>CAWKMO010000013.1:0-67959 GCA_963850755.1 Ilumatobacteraceae bacterium
CGGTCCAGCATCATGACCTTGTCCCACGCGTCGACGAAGTCGTGCACGAACTGCTCCTTGGCGTCGTCGGCGGCGTAGACCTCGGCGATGCCGCGCAGGATCGAGTTCGAGCCGAAGACCAGGTCGACGGCGGTGGCGGTGCGCACGACGTTGCCCGTCGGCGTCGAGGCCCTCGTAGACGCCCTCGTCGTCGGTCGAGGTCCGCCACGAGATGCCGAGGTCGAGCAGGTTGCGGAAGAAGTCCTGCGACAGCACGCCGAGCCGGTCGGTGAAGACGCCGTGCTGGCGCCGCCGGTGTTGGCGCCGAGGACGCGCAGGCCGCCGACGAGGACGGTCATCTCCTTGGCGGTCAGGTCGAGCATGTACGCCCGGTCGACCAGCAGCGTCTCCGGCGACAGCTTCGAGCCGGGCTTCAGGTAGTTGCGGAAGCCGTCGGCCCGCGGCTCGAGCCACTCGAAGGTCTCGGCGTCGGTCTGCTCCTGCGAGGCGTCGGTGCGGCCCGGCGTGAACGGCACCGTGACGTCGACGCCGGCGTCGTCGGCGGCCTTCTCGACCGCCGCGCAGCCGGCCGAGCACGATGAGGTCGGCGAGCGAGATCCGGCTTGCCGAAGCCGGCCGGACCCGTCGAGCTTCGCGAGCACCTCGGCGGTGCCGGCGTTGACCGCCCAGTCCTTCTGCGGCGCGAGCCGCAGGCGGGCGCCGTTCGCGCCACCGCGCTTGTCGGTGCGTGCGGAAGGACGCGGCGGCCGCCCAGGCGGTGCGGACCAGCTGCGGGACCGACAGGCCGGAGGCGAGGACGCGCGCTTGAGCTCGGCGACGTCGGCGTCGCCGACCAGCTCGTGGTCGACCGCCGGGACCGGGTCCTGCCAGAGCTGCGCCTCGCGGCACCCACGGGCCGAGGTAGCGCGAGACCGGGCCCATGTCGCGGTGCAGCAGCTTGAACCACGCCTTCGCGTACGCCGTCGGCGAACTCCTCCGGGTTGTCGCGGAACCGCTCGGAGATCTCCCGGAACTCCGGGTCCTTGATGCAGCGCGAGGTCGGTCGTCGCCATCATCGGCCGGTGCATGACGCCCGGGACGTGGGCGTCCGGGACGGTCTGCGGACGCCGGGTCGGTCGGCTGCCACTGCTTGGCGCCGGCGGGGCTCTCGGTGAGCTCCCACTCCCAGCCGAACAGCGGTGTCGCAGTAGCTGTTGTCCCACTGCGTCGGCGTCGGCGTCCAGGCGCCCTCGAGGCCGGAGGTGATGGTGTCCTCGGCCTTGCCCTTGCCGAACTCGTTCTTCCAGCCGAGGCCGCCGGCGTGCACCGGGCAGCCCTCGGGCTCGGGGCCGACGAGCGACGGGTCGCCCGCGCCGTGCGTCTTGCCGAAGGTGTGGCCGCCGGCGATGAGCGCGACGGTCTCCTCGTCGTTCATCGCCATCCGGCCGAAGGTGACGCGGATGTCGTGCGCGGAGGCGAGCGGGTCGGGCTGGCCCTTCGGGCCCTCGGGGTTGACGTAGATCAGGCCCATGGTGACGGCGCCGAGCGCGCCCTCGTCGAGGTCGAGCGGGTCGTCGCCGCTGTAGCGCTCGTCGCCGAGCCAGGTGTCCTCCGGACCCCAGAAGACCTCCTCCGGCTGCCAGACGTCCTCGCGGCCGAAGCCGAAGCCGAAGGTCTGGAAGCCCATGTCCTCGTGGGCGACGTTGCCGGCGAGCACGAGCAGGTCGGCCCAGGAGAGCGCGCGGCCGTACTTCTGCTTGACCGGCAGCAGCAGGCGGCGGGCCTTGTCGAGGTTGGCGTTGTCCGGCCAGCTGTTGAGCGGGGCGAAGCGCTGCTCGCCCGCGCCGCCGCCGCCGCGGCCGTCGGCGCTGCGGTAGGTGCCGGCGGCGTGCCACGACATGCGGATGAACAGCGGGCCGTAGTGGCCGTAGTCGGCCGGCCACCAGTCCTGCGAGGTGCGCATGACCTCGACGAGGTCGGCCTTGACCGCGTCGACGTCGAGCGTCGGCGACGGCCGTCTTGTAGTCGAAGTCCTCGCCCAGCGGGTCGGAGCTTGCGGGCGGTCGGTTGAGCACCTGCAGGTCGACCTGGTTGGGCCACCAGTCGCGGTTGGTGCGCGGCCGGCTGGTCGCCTGTGGCGGTCGGCGACGTCGATCGCCGGGTTCTCGCTCTCGCTGGTGCTCTCGCGGTCGTCGGGCTGGTCGTAGTGTCACGGTCGTGCCTCTCTGCTGTCGGTGCGGCTGGACTCGGTGGAGGTCTCGGTGGTCAGGCGGCCGCGCAGGCGGGGCAGCGGCCCCAGTAGACGACCTCGGCCTCGTCGATCGCGAAGCCGGCGTCGTCGGAGGCGGTCAGGCACGGCGCGTCGCCGACGGCGCAGTCGACGTCGGCGATGGCGCCGCAGCGAGCGGCACACGACGTGGTGGTGGTTGTCGCCGACCCGCGCCTCGTAGCGGGCGACCGAGCCGGCCGGCTGGATGCGCCGCACCAGCCCGGCGTCGGTCAGCGCGCGCAGCACGTCGTAGACCGCCTGGTGCGAGACGGCGCCGAGGCTCGGCGCGGACGGCCGCGATCAGCGTGTCGGTGTCGGCGTGCGGGTGTCGTGCACCGCGGAGAGCACCGCCAGGCGCGGGCGGGTAGCGCTCGGGTACCTGTTCAGGGGTGCCGCCGAGGAAGTCGATCGCGGCGCCGCTGCCGAGCAGTCGCTCGGCCGCCTTCGAGAGCCCGACCACGGGGCCCTGCCCGATCCCGATGACGGGTACGACGCTCGGGTCGGCGCCCGGATCGCCGGCGGCGATCGCCGGGCGGCCGGCTGCCCAGAGCGCCAGGTGGCCACCCGCCGAGTGGCCCACGATGGCGACGCGATCGAGGTCGAGCGGATGTTCGGGCGTGACCGCGGTGAGGTGGTCGACGGCGGCGGCGACGTCGTCGAGCGTGCCCGGCCATCCGCCGCCGGGCTGGCCGACGCGGCGGTACTCGATGTTCCAGACCGCGTAACCGTCGGCGGCGAGGTTCTCGGCGAGCGGCACCATCAGGTCGAGCCCGTACTGGGCCCGCCAGAACCCGCCGTGGATGAGCACGACGACGGGCGGTGTCGCCTCGTCGGCAGGGAGGTACAGGTCGGCGAACTGCTGCGGCTGTTCGCCGTACGTGATCCGAACAGGTGATGTCACGTCGGGTCCTTCCGTCTCGGTCGCAACTCCGGAGGGATCGCCGGAGCAGGCCGCCACGAGCCCGACGAGGAGCATCGTCCTCGACATGGATCGCCCGGCCACCACCGCCGGAGCGTATGGGGCTGGCTCGACCCGGTCGGGCATCGCTGGTCAGACTCGGACCATGCCGACGTTTCCGAAGGACGCCACCGAACACACTCGACGCGCCAACGCTCCGCGTGACTTGGGGATGGATCCCGGTGATTTCGAGCGCGCCACGCGCGGCCTGGTCGCCCAACACGCCACCGGGGTGATCGAGGGCGCGTGGGGCACGGCGTGGGATGTCAGCCGCTACGCCTTCATCGAGCAGGGCTCGGTCAATCCCGACACCGTCAATCCGAGCCTCTGGCGTCAGGCGCAGCTGAACAACATCCACGGATTGTTCGAGGTCGCGCCGGGGTGCTGGCAGGCGCGCGGGTACGACATCTCGAACATCACCTTCATCGAGGGTGAGACCGGATGGATCGTGATCGACCCGCTCACGATCGAGGGGTGCGCGCGCGATTGCCTGGCGTTGGCCAACCAGCATCTCGGCGAGCGCCCGGTGGTCGGCGGTCATCTACACCCACTCCCACACCGATCACTTCGGCGGCGTGCTGGGCGTGACCACCCAGGCCGATGTCGACTCGGGACGCTGCCGCGTGATCGCTCCCGAGCACTTCCTGCGGGAGACGGTCGCCGAGAACGTGATCGCCGGGTTCGCCATGAATCGCCGCGGGATGTATCAGTTCGGTGTCCTGCTCCAGCCCGGACCACGGACGCATGTCGATTGTGGCCTCGGCAAGGCGATCCCGATCTCGCCGCCCGGCTTGATCGCACCGACCGAAGAGATCACGCGCACGGGCGAGGAGCTCGTCGTCGACGGCGTGCGGATCGTGTTCCAGCTGACGCCTGAGACCGAGGCGCCGGCGGAGATGAACTTCTTCTTTCCCGATCGCGGCTGGCTCTGCATGGCGGAGAACTGCACCCACAACATGCACAACCTGGTGCCGATCCGAGGCGCTCAGGTGCGCGACTCGCTCAACTGGTCGAAGTACATCGACGAGGCGGAGCGGATGTTCGGGGCGCGCACCGACGTCATGTTCGCCTCGCATCACTGGCCGCGATGGGGGAGCGACGACGTGCGTGCCTTTCTGCGCACCCAGCGCGACATGTACCGCTACATCCACGACCAGACGATGCGGCACGCCAACCACGGGCTGACGCCGCTCGAGATCGCCGACCTGATCGAGATGCCGGAGGAGTACCGCAACGAGGCCCACACCACCGGCTACTACGGGCATCTCGCCCACAACGTGAAGGCCGTCTATCAGCGCTATCTGAGCTGGTACGACGGCAACCCGGCCAACCTCTGGAAGCGCCCGCCGGTCGACGCCGGACGGCGCTACGTGGAGTTGGCCGGTGGCGCCGACGCGTTGCTCGCCCATGCTCGGCGGTGCTTCGACGACGGCGACTACCGCTGGGTGGCAGAGCTCGTCAACCACCTCGTGTTCGCCGATCCGACCAACGTCGAGGCCCGTGAGCTCCAGGCGGACGCGCTCGAACAGCTCGGCTACCAGAGCGAGTCGGCGACGTTCCGGAACGCGTTCCTGTGCGGGGCGCATGAGTTGCGGTATGGACACCCGCCACGCAATGACGCGATGAAACGGGGTTTGCTGACGGCGATGACGGTTGGTCAGTTGCTCGATGCCGTGGCGGTGAGGTTGCGGGCGGAGTCGGTCGGCGGGTTGGCGGCGACCGTGCATCTGCGGGTTGGGGGCGCGTCACCGCCGTTCGGTGGCGACTGGACGGTGACGTTGTCGAACCGGGCGATCTCGTCAGCCGCCGGATTGCACGGTGAGGCGGACGCGGTGGCGACGCTGGATCGATCGGTGTTGCTCGATCTCAGCACCAACTCGACGACGATCGACGAGGCGATCGGGGCGGGACGAATCGCGGTGGAAGGTGGCGCAGCGGCGTTGGCAGCGATGTTCGACCATCTCGACACGTTCCAATCGATGTTCCCGATCGTCGAACCCTGATCTCAACTGGGCTGGCGCCACGCCCGCAAGATGGCATCGGCCGAGACGTCGATGTCGTGCTCGGTGGTCGAGCTGTCGCTGACGCTGATCCGCATCGCGTGCCGCCCGTGCCAGGCGGTCCCGCCGACCCAGCAGGTTCCGTCGCGCTGGACGGCGTCGATCACGGTGTCGGTCGTGGCGTCGCCTCCGAAGCGAGGCCAGGACCTGATTGAGTGCGACGGGAGCGAGGATCTCGACGCCACCGTCGGCGAGGCGCTCCGCCATCCGCTCGGCGAGTACGCAGGTTCGTTCGATGATCTCGGCGACGCCGTCGCGTCCGAGCGTCGCCAGAATCGCCCAGACGGGGACCGCCCGTGCCGCTTGCGACATCTGGATGCCGAGGTTCATCGGTATCCGTTCGGCAGTGCTCGCCACGTAGGCGGCGCTCATGGTCATCGCCCGCGACAAGGTGGCACCGTCGCGGCACACGATCACGCCGCAGTCGTACGGAGCGTTGAGCCACTTGTGGGCGTCGGTCGCCCACGAGTCGGCGGCCTCGACGCCGTCGACGGTGTGGCGGCGCGCCGCTGCCAGCTTGGCCCACAACCCGAAGGCACCGTCGACGTGCACCCACGTCCGCTGGCGATCGAGTTGGGGGATGATGGCGTCGAACGGGTCGCTGTGCCCCGTGTTGACGTTGCCGGCCTGCAGCACGACCAGCGTCGGACCTGCGGTGGTGGGCCACGACTCGGGTCGAATGCGGCCGCAGTTCGTCGGTGGACACACGGATGATCTGATCGCTGCCGAAGCCGGCGAGTTGGAGTGCCTTGAGGGCAGAGGCGTGGACCTCGTCGCCGGTGACGACGGTGATCGGCGGTGAGCCGGCGAGGCCTCGGCTGTGGACGTCCCAGCCGGCCCGGGCGAGTAGCTCGTCGCGGCCGGCGATGACGCCGGTCAGGTTGGCGACCGTGGCGCCGGCGCAGAACGACGCCACGGATTCGGATGGGAGCTCGAGCAGCTCGACCACCCATCGGGCGGCGATCTCGTCGAGCTTGGACGCGATCGGCGACATCACCGGAAGGGCGGCGTTCTGGTCCCAGGCGCCGGCGAGCGTCGACGCCGCCAGCGCGATCGGCTCGACGCCGCCGGTGACGAAGCCGAAGTAGCGCCCACCGGTGGAGCGGGTCGTGCCGGCGTCGCCTGCTTCGGCGAGCAGGTCGAGCACGGCCCCTGCCGACCAGGGACTGGCAAGGAAGTCGCTGTCGAGCGCCTCCGGCAGTCGTACGTCGCGGGCCGGGGCGGCACGGGAGTCACGCTCGGCGTCGATGTAGCGGATCGCGGCGTCGGTCGCCGCCTGCATCAGTTCAGGCTTCGTCGTCATCGCCGCCATGCTGACAGAACAACCCTGACCGGATCTCGGCGATTCGCCGGCGGACGAAGTGCTCATGGGACGAGGCGGCGCCGTCGATCCGCCCGCCGGCCCGATCGATCGAGGGTTCGAGGCTTCACCAGCCCGCCTCGCCCCAGAGCGCGCCCACATCCTGAATCGTCTCACGATGCTTCGAGCCCCGCCCGCCCACATCCTGAATCGTCTCACGAGGCTTCGAGCCCCGCCCGCCCACATCATGAATCGTCTCACGAGAGTTCGATCGCACGGCTCGCCGACATCCTGAATCGTCTCACGAGGCTGCGAGCGCCGCCCGCCGACATCCTGAATCGTCTCACTCCGCAGCGGACTCCGCACCGGCGACGTGCCGAATCGTCTCAAACGGGGAAGCGGGGCGGTGAGACGATTCAGGATGGGCGGCGGGGGATGCGGCGGGGTTGGACGAGTTGGCGCGGGGTGGTGGAGAGCGGCCCGTCGCGGGGTGGTGACATCGCCGTCCGAATGTCACAGCCCTGTCTCACGATGGCGCCATGAACGAGCGCGATCCTTTGCCGGCAGGGGTGGTCGAGGCGTGGTGGTGCCCGGTGTGCAACGGTGCCGCCCATCGCACTCGGCGGCCGGGACGGCCGCGGTTGTACTGCTCCAACGCCTGCCGCCAACGCGCCTACCGCTGGCGGCGCGACCACCATGCCCGCACCGTCGCCACTCCGGCCGAACCCGTGCCGAGCGCTTTCATCGCCTTCGGTCGATTCCACGCTGTGCGCACGCCTCGCGACTTCGTCACCCAGTCCCACGACCGCCGCAGTCGCCGGCCCACGGTGTGCGGCGTGCTCGCAGCGCCGTCGCGGGGCCACATCGGGCGCCGCACGCACTACGACTTCTTGTTCATCAGCTCCAGGTCGTGCCGTCGCTGCGCCGACCTCGTCACCCCACCGATCGACCCGCAGGCAACCGTCAATCGGCTGCCGCCACCCCCGCTGCCGTGGGAGCCCTGGACACGCGACGACTACGAGATCTCCGACCAACGCCGCACGATGCTCACCTCGGCAACGAAGCGCACGTCGCGGTGAGGTGACCAGCGACCGCTCGCCTCGGCCAGCGATGCGAGCACGACGTCACCGACCTGTTCCGCCACGTCCTCTCGACAATGCACCAGCAGCTCGTCGTGCAGGCACAGCACGATCTCGGCACCGAGCTCGGCCGACCGCGCCCGCACCGTCACGGCCCAGACCTTGAAGAGCTCTGCCGCTGCTCCTTGGATCAGCGCATTGCGGGCGAACCGGCCACGCGCCGCGGCCACCGAGCGAGCACGATCGATGTCCCCCTCGATGCTGTCGTCCACCCACATCCGAACGCGCCGCCCACCGATCGTGAAGACGTCCTCCCCGGCGCGACCCTGAGCGGCAGCGTCCTCGAGCACTCTCATCGCCGTCGGATAGGCGCGCTCGAGACCGTGCAACGCCTGCGCCGACGTCCCCGTCGTCGAGCCGTACATCGCGCCCAGCACGGCGACCTTGGCGACCTCGCGGGTCACCTGCAGACGCCCGGCGACCGGCAGATACAGGTCGTCGTCGCCGGTCGCCGCGATCAGCGCCGGGTCGCCCGACACCGCCGCCAGCACGCGCGGTTCCACCTGACCGAGATCGGCGCGCACGAACACGTGGCCGTCCTCGGCGGCAACCGCCGTCCGCATCTCGGCCGGCAGGTTGTGCAGACCCGCCGAGGCCGTCATCCTCCCGGCCGCACCGTCGCTACTCGTCCACTCTCCCCGCAGCCGGCCCCCGGACACATGCTCGTCCAGCCACCGGTACCCGTAGGTGGTGGCGATTCGCTCGGCCTTGCGCCACGTCAGCAAGGCGTCGACCACAGGGTGCGCGTCGCGATGCTGCTCCAGCCTCCACGCCCGCGTGTCGGGGACGTCGATCGCCACCCGTCGCAGCATCGCCCGAACGTCGGCCGGATTCCGCAGATCGATGCCGGAACCCGGACCGACATGCTGCAGCACCGCCTCGTCGCGCCGGCGTTGACCATCGAGCGCCTCGGAGCCGTCGCGAGGACGCGGCCCGACCGCCTCGCCGATGATCCGCTCGGCCTCGGCCACGTCCACCGGAAGTCCGTTCGCGGTCAGCTCGGCACACAGGAACTCGGCCGCCGATTCCGATCTCGCGGTCGACAGGGCGCGCTCCGGCAGCGGACGCCGCGACAGCCGTCGCCGCTGCTCGACACTGGCCGCCAGCGCCAACCCGGCCCACGACGCCAAACGAGGCAGCCGCGCCGCCCAACCACCGGTCACCCACTCCGGCCGCAGGTGGCCGTCGGGCCGCACCGGTTGCTCCGGGTCGTCACCCTCGTCACCGTGGTCGTCCAGCAGGCCGAGCTGCCCCATCGCCGGGAGCGAATCGAGCGACAGGTCGTGCAGCCACGCCCACGTTCCAGCGACCGAGGCTCGGAAGCCGCCGTGCAGCAGCCGGTGGACGGTCAGCACGTCCCAGCACCGCGTGATCGCCACGCCGCCGGCGACCAGTCGATCAGCGGTGGAGCGATCCCACCACACCCAGCGCGGCCGAACCTCCGAGTCGATCAACGCCACCAAGGCCGCGGGATCGGAGTGCGCGAACGACTCCGAGCCCGCCTGCGTCGCCAACCCGACACCCATCCCGTCGACCAACGCCAGCCCGACGTCCTCCCCGGCACCGACCCCGACGCGCCGCAACCAATCGGCGACATCCGATGCGGTCGTGTCGTCGTCGGCCATGGCACGCCGAGTCTCGCACGGGCCGTCGATCGGCCACACTTGACCGGTGCTGTTCGTCGAGCTCGCCCACGCCTCGCGTGTCGTCGCCGCCACCTCGAAACGCGGCGAGAAGATCGCCACGCTCGCCGACGTGTTGCGCCACGCCGCCCCCGACGAGATCGCGCCGGCCGTGGCGTTCGCCACCGGCGCCACGCTCCAGGGCAGGATCGGCGTCGGCTGGGCGACGCTGTCCGATGTCCGTCCCGAACCGGCCGGCCAACCCACGCTCACGGTCGCCGACGTGCACGCCGCGATCGACGAACTGGCGGCGATCGAGGGCCAAGGGTCGACGGCCCGACGTCGTCAGGTGCTGCACGATCTGCTGAGCCGCGCCACCGAGCCGGAGCAGCAGCTGATCCGCTCGATCCTCGGCGGCGAGCTCAGGCAGGGCGCGCTCGATGGGGTGATGGCGGCCGCCGTCGCCAAATCAGCCGGCGTGTCGCTGGCCGAGATCCAGCGGGCGGCGATGTTCTCCGGCTCGCTGTCCGAGGCCGCCCGCATCGCCCTCACGTCCGGGTCGACCGGCCTCGCCGCCGTGGAGCTGACACCCACCCACCCCGTGCAACCGATGCTGGCGTCACCGGCAACGAGCGTCGCCGATGCCCTCGCCGACACCGGGCTGGCTTCGGTCGAGTGGAAGCTCGACGGAGCCCGCATCCAAGCCCATCGCGCCGATGGCAAGGTCCGCCTCTACACGCGCAACCTCAACGACGTCACCGATCGCCTCGGGGGAGTCGTCGACGTCGTCTCGTCGCTCCCCGGCGGCGACCTCGTGCTCGACGGCGAGGTGCTGGGCGTCGACGACGCCGGAACGCCGCGTCGATTCCAGGACACGATGGGCGACTTCGGAGCCGACGCCCTCGCGACCGGTCCCGGCCGCGGCCACGGCCTGCGAGCCTTCTTCTTCGACGTCCTCCATGCCGGCGCCAGCCTCGTCGACGAGCCGCTGTCGGTGCGACGCGAGGTCCTCGTCGCCACCGTCCCCGACCTCAGCCGGTTGCCGTCGATCGTCACCGCCGATCCCGATCAAGCCGAGCAGTTCCTCGAGCGCGCAATTGCAGCCGGACACGAGGGTGTGATGGTCAAGGACCTCGACGCCGCGTACGACGCCGGTCGCCGTGGCGGCGCCTGGCGCAAGGTCAAGCCGGTCCACACGCTCGACCTGGTCGTGATCGCCGTCGAGTGGGGACATGGTCGCCGTCAAGGCTGGCTCTCCAACCTCCACCTTGCCGCGCGAGGCGCAAGACGGCGAATGGGTGATGGTCGGCAAGACCTTCAAGGGCCTCACCGACGAGTTGCTCAGGTGGCAGACCGAGCGCTTCCTCGAGCTCAAGATCGGCGAGGGCACGGGTCGCGAGGGTCACGTCGTGTACGTCCGCCCGGAGCAGGTGGTCGAGATCGCCGCTCGACGGGGTCCAGGTCTCCACCCGCTATCCCGGCGGAGTCGCGCTCCGCTTCGCCAGGGTGCGCCGCTATCGCGACGACAAGCCGGCCTCGCAAGCCGACACCATCGAACGCGTGCAAGCGCTGCTTCGGTGACGATCGCGCCTCGTCCGTCGACGATCATCGCCACATGTCGACCTACCCCGCAACGAGCAGCTCGTCCGTGACTTCTTCGCCACGCTCAGCACGGGCGACCTCGAAGCGTTGAGAGCGTTGATCCACCGCGACGGCAGCTGGGAGGTGATGGCCCGCGACGTTCCCGGCGCCGGCCTGACGTCCGGCGGCGATGCCGTGATCGACGAGTTCCTCGCCCCGGTGCGCGGCTTGTTCGAACCAGGCGAGCCGAAGATCGAAGTCAAGCCGGACCTTCTCGGCAGGCGACCTGGTGTGCGCCGAGACGGAGGCCAAGGGCCGCCTGCGGAACGGCAAGCAGTACCACAACCGCTACGCATGGGTGGTCGAGATCCGAGACGACACGGTGTGCCATCTCCGCGAGTACATGGACACGGCGTACATCCAGTCGCTCGTCTGACCCGCTGACGGGCAGCGTCACACCCCGGCTGTAACGTCGCGGCTCGGCATGGCGACATTGCGGTTCAGCTTCGGCACGATGGGCTCGGGCAAGAGCACCTTGGCGCTCCAGATCCACCACAACCTCGCCTCGCGCCATCTCTACGGACTGCTGCTCACGCGGCTCGACCGTGACGGCATGCAGGTCACCAGCCGGCTGGGGGTCGCTGCTCCGGCGATCCAGGTCGAGCCCGACCTCGACATCCACACGCTCGCCGTCCAGCACTGGCCGCTGCACTACATCGTCTGCGACGAGGTCCAGTTCTACACACCCGACCAGTGCGATCAGCTCGCCCGCGTCGTCGACGACATGGAGGTCGACGTCTACGCCTTCGGTCTCATCACCGACTTCCGCGGCAGGTTGTTCGAAGGCACGCAGCGCATGCTCGAGATCGCCGACGAGCGGGTGCCGCTCCAGGTCGAGGCCCGCTGCTGGTGCGGGGCCCGCGCCACCCACAACGCCCGCGTCGTCAACGACTTCGTGGTCTACGAGGGCGAGACCGTCGTCGTCGGCGACACCCTCGAGCCAGGGGCGATGAAGATCTTCGGCGACGTCGTGCGCTACGAGTTGCTCTGCCGGCGCCACTACCGGCTGGGCGAGCTCGGCATCTGAGCGACGAGCGACGACCAACCACCTCAGGCGAGGCTCGACCGCTCCGCCTCGAGGCAGACCCGGATGATCGCGATCGCCATCAAGATCCCGCCGACACGGTTGAGGATCGCCGACGTGCCACCCACCGAGTCAGGCGTCTGCGCCAACACGTCGATGATGCCGAGCACCGCCAGCGCCACCACCACGTAGCTCACACCGGCCACGATCCGAACCAGCTGCGGCGCCCACGATCGCGGCAGCTCCTCCGGCATCTCACGCAGCAACACCATCGCCGCCACGCCGGCTGCCGCGGCAGGCACGAGGATCACCAGGTTCTGCGGCAACGTCACGAACGAGACCAGCTCGATCCGTTGCCCCCATACGCCGTCCTCGAAGCTGCCGACGCTCACCGCCAGCGCCCGCCTGATCTGCCCGATCAGCAGCAACAGGTAGGCGAACAGCACCAGCCATCCGGCCGTCGTGAGCGCCCGCGCCCACGCCATGCGATCGCCGTCGTCCACGTCGCCCTCACCAACTGCACGGCAGGCGCTTGATGCCGTTGATGAAGTTGCTCTGGAGGTAGTCGGGCTCGGCGGTCGCCCGCAGTTCCGGCAGGCGCCGGCGGATCTCGTCGAACGCCACCGTGATCTCGCGCCGGGCCAGGTTCGCTCCCAGGCAGAAGTGTGGGCCGCCGGCGCCGAAGCCGACCTGAACCGGTTGCAGCGGGCGCGACACGTCGAACTCGGAGGCGCGCTCGAACACGCTCCCGTCGCGATTGGCCGCCTCGTAGAACAGGACGATCTTGTCGCCCGCGCGCAAGCGCTGCCCGCCGAGCTCGGTGTCGGCGGTGACCGTGCGGCGGAAGTGGATCACCGGGGTCGACCAACGCACGATCTCCTCGACTGCCGTGCGGGCGTGGGCGTCGAAGTCGTCGAACCACCGACGGCGTTGCTCCGGGAAGTCGGTGAGCGCTTTGACGCCGTGGCTGATCGCGTTGCGCGTGGTCTCGTTCCCGGCGACCACGAGCAGGATGAAGAACGATCCGAACTCCTGCGGTGTGAGCTGATCGCCGTCGACCTCGGCCGCCATCAACGCCGAGGTGAGATCGTCGGTCGGGATGTGCCCGGCGGTCCTCGCCGAGTGCCTGGGCGTAGGCGAAGATCGCCAGCGAGACTTCCATCAACCGCTCGTAGGTGCCCCCGAACTCGGGGTCGCCGGCGCCGAGGATGGTGTTCGTCCACTCGAACAGCTGGTGATTGTCCGACGCCGGGATGCCCATCATCGAGCAGATGATCTCGAGCGGGAACGGCCCCGAGAACTCGGCGACGAAATCGGCAGTGCGATCCGGGTGCGACGCCAGCAGGCGATCGACGAGCTCGCTCGCCTTCTGCCGGACCTGACCGTCGACGGCGTTGATGTGCTTCGGCGTGAACCCCTTCGACACGATCGAGCGCAGCCGGAAGTGCTTCGGATCGTCCATGTTGATCATCGAGCCGTAGAACTCGTTGAGCTGCTGGGGCAGGTCGGCGATGTTCGACCCCTTGCCGGAACAGAACAGGTCGGCATTGCGGCTGGCGTGCCACACGTCGGCGTGCCGGGTCACGGCGAAGTAGCCGGGGCCCGGATCGAAGGGTGAGTCGGCGAACGTCCGCTCCGGATAGAAGGGCAGCCCTGGCGTCTGCTGCAGCACCTGCCATGCTGCCGCCCGCTCGCCACGGTCACCGGTCCAGAACTCCCATTGCGAGATGTCGGGCAGCCCGTCCGGCGACGGGACGTCGGACGACTTGAGCAGCGGGGCACCTGTCATAGCCGGAGGCTAGGGCGCCCGTAGCCTGGGGGTCGTGTTACAACCAGATCAGATCGAGCGCGCCCTTGTCGTCGCCGCCCATCCCGACGACGTCGACTTCGGAGCTGCTGGAATCGTCACGCAACTCACCGGGGCCGGCGTCGCCGTCACCTACTGCCTCGTCACCGACGGCCAGGCCGGCGGCTTCGACCTCACCGTCGACCGCACGCTGATGGCGATGACCCGCCGCGAGGAGCAGACCAAGGCGGCCGCCGAGCTCGGCGTCTCCGACCTCGTCTTCCTCGGCCGGATGGACGGTGAGGTGGTCTTCGACCTCGCCCTCCGCCACGACATCACGCGCGTCATCCGCCAAACCCGCCCGCAGGTCGTCATCAGTCACCCGCCGCAGATCTCCGTCTCCAGCGTCTACGGCAGTCACGCCGACCATGTCGCCACCGGCCAAGCGGCGTGGGCCGCGGTCTACCCCGATGCCCGCAACCCGTTCGCCTTTCCGGAGCTGCTCACGTCCGGCCTCGAGCCGTGGAGCGTCGATGAGATCTGGTTGCTCACCTATCCCGATGCCAACGTCACGATCGACATCACCGACCAGTTCGATCGCAAGATCCGCGCCCTGCGCTGCCATGCCAGCCAGCACCGTGACCCCGATCAGATGGAAGCCAACGTCCGCGCCTGGAACCTTGCCAACGCTCAGCTCGGCGGCCTGGCGGAAGGCCGCCTCGCTGAGCGCTTCTACGTCGCCGACACGCGTTGACGCGTCAGGCGGCGCGGACCCGGCAATCCACGGAGTCGCCGTCGAGATGATCGAGTCGTCGACGGTGAGCACGGCGACGCCATCGCTGGCGGCCCAGATGTTCCTGATCGGAATCCAGTCGTCGATGCCGACGAAGCGCCGGTTGACGGGCTGAGCACTGCGACAGAACCGGCGCTCGCCGAGATCGATCGTCCAGTGATTGTTCGGCGACGAGAGCCGCACGCAACCGGGAGCGATGACGCCGATCGTCGGTTGGATCGCCCCGCTCGCCAGCACGGTGCCGTAGGGCGGTGTCGCACCTCGGAACATCGGGTCGATGCGCGTCCAATGCGCCGAGCCGTCGAGGTCGATCACGACCATCGTGTCCGACTCGGAGGCGGCGTCGACGGCCCTGACGAGAGCATGTGTGGAGTCGAGGTCGAGCCGCCCGACGGGCCGCAGAACCACGACGTCACCGACCATCGAGATGTCGATCATCGGGTCGCTGTTCATGGTGAAAGGACGGTCTTGCACTTCGCCACACCTCCTCGGGACTCAGGACGGACGATCCGGTAGCGCCAGCCTGACGAGGTTCGGTGACGAAACCGCGACAGAACCGCGCCGACCTCGCGCCTTTTCGTGTCACGGACGCGTCGAGTCGCGGTCAGATGCGGGTAAAGCAGCAGGTCAGCCGCCCAGTCGGTTCTGTCGCAGAAATCGCACATAGGCTCGCGGCGTGTACGCGGTCGCGCTCAGCGTCGTCGCTTGCGTTCGGGCGGGCACCCGCGTCGACGTCGCCTGGATCGTCGACGGCGATCTCCCCGGCGACCGCGATCCGGCCGACGCGCTGGCGATCACGCCCGGCGGCGGACGGGTCGGCTCGGTCGTGTCAGGGGCGGTCGACGGTCAGCTGGTCGACCAGGCGAGCCGCGGGAGCCACGGTCGCCTGGCCGACATCGTCGTGAGCGACGTCGACGCCCTCGTCGCCGGCCTGCCGGGCGGCGGCCGGCGTCCGCTGCCTCGTCGTGCCTGCCGCCGACCTGCCGCCCGAGCTGTGGGACCTGCTGATCGACCGCCGGCCGGTCTGTCTCGTGACGCGCGTCCGGCGACGGCGAGGTGATCGACACCACGCTCTACACCGCGGCGACGATCGAGTCGGCCGACGGCGACGCGCCGGCGTGCTTCGCACGCGGGCACAGCAACACGCTGGTCGTCGACGACGAGGTGATCACCGTTCTCTGGCCGAGTCCCACGCTGCTCGATCGTCGGCAGCGGCCCGATCGCCGATGCACTGGCCGTCGCCGCCCGGCCACTCGGATGGCAGACGCAGATCACGAACGACGTCTCGACCGCCACCGGTGTGCTCGCCGGGCTGGCATCGATCGACAAGCTCGTCGTGGCGGCCCACGACATCGACCTCGCCGGCCCCGTGCTCGCCGCCGCCCTGGCGAGCGACGTCGGCTACATCGGCGCCCTCGGCGGTCATCGGATGCAGGCCAGCCGTGCCGACTGGCTCGCCTACCGAGGGATCACCGACCTCGACCGCATCCACGGCCCGGCCGGGCTCGACATCGGCGCCGAGAGCCCGGCCGAGATCGCGATCTCGATCCTCGCCGAGGCCGCTCGCCCTGCTCCCCGTCACGCGGGCGCGACATAGACTGACCGGCATGACGCATCAGCCCGATGAGGCGCGATGACCGAGCCGACGAGGCCGTGACGTGCTCCGTGCGGTCTGGGAGCGCGCGGCGAGAGCGGCGCCGACCTCGACGAGGACTGCAGCCCCACCAAGGTGTGCAAGAACATGAAGGACGTGACCTTCGACGGCTACGCCGAGCCGGGGAGCGACCTGCGCAGCGCATGGCGCGAGACAGCTCGCACGTGAGGGCAAGTTGAGCACGGAGGGCGGCAGCATCCGCGATCTCGTTCTCGGCCAAACCGAGTCGAGTTGAGCATCCCGAGCGCGACGCCGGTGGACCAGCCCGCGACCGTCGCCGAGCTCACCGAGCACTGCTGCGCGGTGGCGGCTACCTCGCCGATCGGGGACTGTCGACGGCGTTGTTCGTGGCGCTCTCGCTCGGACGGCCGATCCTGCTCGAGGGCGAGGTCGGCGTCGGCAAGACCGAGGTCGCCAAGGCGCTCGCCGCGGTGTCGGGCGGCGCCTGATCCGGCTCCAGTGCTACGAGGGGATCGACACCAACCAGGCGCTCTACGAGTGGGACTACGCCCGCCAGATGCTCCAGATCCGGGCGATGTCCGAGCGTCAGCTCGACGACGACGATCAGGTCGACAAGCTGTTCGGGCCCGAAGTTCCTGCTCGAGCGCCCGCTGCTCGAGGCGGTGCGCGCCGGCGACCGGGCGGTGCTGCTGATCGACGAGGTCGATCGCGCCGACGACGAGTTCGAGGCGTTCCTGCTCGAACTGCTCTCCGACTTCCAGATCACGATCCCCGAGATCGGCACGATCAGGGCCGAGTCGCCGCCGCTGGTCGTGCTGACCTCGAACCGCACACGTGAGCTGCACGACGCGCTCAAGCGCCGCTGCCTCTACCACTGGGTCGGCTATCCGAGCCCCGAGCGCGAGGTCGAGATCGTGCTCGTCCGCGGCCCGGGCGTGTCCGAGACGCTGGCCCGCAAGGTCGTGGCCGCGGTGCAACCGGCTGCGTGAGCTCGACCTGGCCAAGCCGCCCGGCGTCGCCGAGACGCTCGACTGGGTGGCGACGCTCGGTGTGCTCGGCGAGACCGAGCTCGACGCTCGGCACCGTCGACGACACGCTCGGCGCCGTCGTCAAGGAGCGCGACGACCTCGAGCTCGTTCGCGAGCAACCTCGAGGAGATCGTCTCCGGTGCGTGACGACGGCCGTTCGTCGCGCTTGCTCGTCGAGCTTCGCACGGCGAGCTGCGAGACGGCGGGCGTCGCCGGTCGGATCCGGCGACGTGCTGACCTACTGCGGCGGCCACGGCGGCGCTCGACCCGACCGACCTGCTCGACCTCTACTGGGCGGGCCGCACCACGCTGGTGACGCGGCGCGACCAGATCCCGATCTACGACCGCGTGTTCCGGCGCTTCTTCCTCGACGAGGTCGAGGCACTGCCCGAGCCGTGGCGATCGACCGCCACGGCCGCCGCCGAGACGCGAGTCGGTCGCTGCAGATCCCGGCGACCGAGCCGCGCCCCGACGACGAGGCGCGCGACGAGGAGGCCCAGCTCGGGCTGATGGCCTCGGATGCCGAGATCTGGCGCGACAAGTCGTTCGCCGCCTGCACGCCCGACGAGCTCGCGGCGCTGCGCCGGATCATGGCGCGCATCCGCGCTGACGCCACCGCGCCGCTGCACGCGCCGCACGGTCGCCGGCCGGCGACGGCCGCCGGCCGGACCTGCGCCGGACGGTCCGCGAGACGATGCGCATGCACGGCGAGCCGGCGACGCTGTTCTGGCGCCGTCGCCGGATGCGGCACGCGGCCGCTGGTGCTGATCCTCGACGTGTCGGGCTCGATGTCGGACTACTCGCGCGGCCTGCTGCAGTTCGCCTACTCGACGCGTCGCGCCGACCTCCCGGGTCGAGGTCTTCTGCTTCGGGACCCGGCTCGACCCGGATCACCAAGGCACTCGAACGCCGCCGACCCGACGAGGCGCTCGATCGGGCGGCGAAGGCGGTGTTCGACTGGGAGGGCGGCACCCGCATCGGCGAATCGCTCGACACGTTCGTGCGCGACGTGGGGCCGCCGCGGGCATGAGCCGGGGTGCGATCGTCGTGATCTGCTCCGACGGGCTCGACCGCGGCGACCCGGCGTGCTCGCCGCGGCGATGGAACGGCTCGTCGCGGCTGAGTCACCGGGTCGTGTGGATGAACCCCCACAAGGCCACGACCGCGACTTCCGGCCGAGCACGCTCGGGATGATGGTCGCCGCCCCGCACGTCGACGTGATCATGTCCGGCCACGACCTGCGCAGCCTCGAGAGTTCGCGGCGCTGCTGCCCGCAGTTGAGATGGAGCGAGCGGTGAGATGGAGTGTGCCGTGGCCGACGGCGACCGTGAGATGACGATCGACGAGATCGTGGAGCTCGCCGATGCCGTGGCCGCGCAACGGCATCGCTTCGGCATCGGCACACGAGCTACGGCGCCCAGCTCGTCGTGACGGCGAGAGCGACGAAGCGCGTCGACCTGGACGCCGAGTTCGTGCGGCCGCGGCGGGCTGGCTGCCGCCTGGCCGATCTCCGGGTCGAGCCGTCGGCGAGGACGACGAGTTGGACGACTCGGATGATCCGGCTCGGCTCGCTCGCCGGCTATCCGTTCGAGGGCCCGGGTGCTCGCCGGCTGGACTCCGCCGGCCGGCCCGCCGTCTACGCCGTCATCGTCAAGCCGGAGCCGGACGCCAAGTCCGACTCGTACGCCGTCATCTACGTCGACCACGCCGACGACCTGTCGGCCGAACGCTTCCCGTTCAAGCATCCGCGGGCTGCGTGCTGGATCCGTCGCGCCGGGCAGACCGCTTCAAGCTCTCGATCTGCACGTACGAGGTGCCGGGCGGGCTGCGCTCGCACCGCGAGCAGATCACCGAGGAACTGATCGCGATCTACCACCCGAGCTGCAACCCCGAGCAGTACGACCCGTCGTGGAAGGACGAGTGGATCGGCGAGTACACAGGCGCCGACCACCGGCCCGCTCACCACCGGCCGCGATCCACAGAGCGGTGCCGTGATCACGCTGTCGCGTCGGCTCAGGGCGTGACGTCACGACCCGACCTGGCGGTAGCCGACGCCGTCGTGCAGCCGCGACCTGCGCCTGCCGGACGCCGGCTTGGCAGGCCCGCGCTCGGCGCGCTCCGGCCGGTTGGTAGGTCGCGCCGGCGACGATCCCCTCCGCCATCCCGTACAGCAGCGGCAGCGCACCCGCGACGACACCGCCGGTGTGATTGATCTGCTCGACGCCGGGCGCGATCACCTCGGCGTTGCGCTCGATCGTGCGCGACCAGCTCGTTGCACTCCTCGAGGTTGGTGGCGATCCGGGCGAGCTGCGATGCCGACGACGAACAGATAGAACGCCAGGCCGGCGATCAGGAGGACGATCACGACGACGGAGAGCACGACTAGGCGTGGTCATAACCGCACCTTTCCGAGCACCGGCCGAGGAACAGGTGGTGTTCGAGGCCTTCGGCCAGCACGGCCTCGACGCGCGGCCGCGGTCTCGGCGATCAGGGCCGTGTCGGCGGTGTTGTCGGCCGCCTGCTGCAGCGTGTCACGGATCTCGACGACCCGGCGGTCGATCGTGCGCACGAGCAGCGACGAGGATCGTGAGCAGCGCCGCCACCGCGAGCACCACGACGAAGCCCGCCGATGATCGCGCCCCACCACAGGTTCTCCTCGGTCGAGGTCAGTGCGCAGTGATCATCGTCAGCCTCCCAGCCTCTGGCGGCCGCGGCGCAGCCCGGCCGTGATCGCCTCGGCGGAGTCGATCGTCGTGTTCAGCTCGGCCAGCGCGGCGGTGTTGTGGACCGAGTCGGTGAGGCTGTCGTTGATCTGCTTGGCCTCGCTTCCCGATCGAATGGGCGAGCACCAGGATCGGCACGACCAGGGCGACGACGACGAGCACGACGACGATCCCGATCACGTAGCCGATCACCCATCCCGTGTTCGACTCTGGCGAGCAGTGCGTACATGGCGCATCACCTCCCTCAGATCGACTCGCAGAAGTCGCGGACCGGGCTTCAGGTTGGCGTTCACCGACGGCAGCACGGTCGGGCACCGTGCTGGTCTTCTCGGCGACGACCTGGACGCCGCCGGTGAGGTTGCGCAGCGTCGTGCGGATCGCCATCAGGTGGAAGATCACGCGGAACGAGGCCGAGCGCGGCGGCGGCGACGATCAAGCGCGGCGATCACCAGGGTGACCCAGGCGGCAGCAGGCATGGCAATGTCCTCTCCTCCTCAGCCGAGCAGCTTCCGACCGAGCCGGCGTAGCGGACGGCGCCGACGCGACACCTCGCGGATGGTCTCGTCGGTCGTCGGCCAGCAGCTCCGGGACCTGGTCGAGATCGCCGATCAGCGCGACACCGCCGGCGAGGATGTTGTCGGCCGCACCACGGATGCGCTCGAGCGCCGCCAGCACACGGTTGAGCAGCGCGACGAGCACCGGCACGACGACCAGCAGCAGGATCACATTGCCGATCCACCACAGCACCATGACGCGTCCTCCTCAGCTCGGGTTGGGTTGATAGGGCATGAAGAACCGGCGGAGCACGCGGCCGAGCGCCATCCACGCCGCCCGCAGGCCGATCGTGAAGCCGCTCGGCCGGCGCCGCGCCCTCGATCTGATCCGGCGACACCCCGCGGTCGAGGGCGGCGATCCGGTTCTGCATGTTGGTCGGCGAAGTCGCGCATCAGCACGGCCGTGACGTCGGAGATCATCCCGCGCCCGTACTGGGCGGCGGCACCCGACAGCTGCAGATCCTGCGGCGACCTGCACCCTGGTGCCCGTCGGCGTCGGCGACGAGCTGCGCCGTCACCAGCATCGCCGCCTGGCCGCGGCCCTTCTCGTCGGCCCCGGCAGCGTCGACGACGATCCGCTTGGCGGCGTCGTCGCGCTCCTTGATCTCGGCCGTGCCGGCGAACTGAAGCTTGACCGGCCCCATCCGGATCGCGACCTTGCCCCGGTACTTGTCGTCGCCGAGGTCGTCGGTGAGCTCGGCGCCGGGCAGGCAGGCCGCGACCTGCGGGATGTCGTCGAAGAACCGCCACACCTTGTCGACCGGCTGGGCGACCTCGAACTCGTTCTTGATCAGCATCGGGCCTCCTCGGTCACGTACGCGGCCGGATCCTTCTCGAAGGCGTCGCGGCAGCCGGCGCAGCAGAAGTAGTAGGTGACGCCGGCGTGCTCGCAGCGGCCGGCTGCCGCGCGTCGGCCGTCACCGTCATCCCGCACACCGGGTCGATCGCCGTGCCCGCTCGCGGTCTCGCCGCGCGTGCCGACCGTGCGTCCGGTCCGGCGGACGAGCTCGCCGGCGGCCCGCAGCTGGACCAGTTCGGCCAGGATCGACACCGCGATCTCGCTGTGCGAGGTGTGGCCGAGGTCGAGCCCGACCGGCACGCGCACGCGGTCGAGCAGTCGCTCGTCGACACCGCGCTCGGCGAGGTAGCCGAGCACCGCCTCGCCGCGCTTGCGCGAGGCCACCAGCCCGAGGTAGGCGGGCGGCGCGCGCACGGCCTGCTCGGTCGCCTCCTCGTCGCCGTGGCCCTGGGTGGCGACCACGACGACCGAGCGCGGCGTCGACGTCACCGGCGGCGAAGTCGGCGCCGTCGACGAGGTCGGCCCGCCAGCCGAGCACGCGCGCCATCTCGCACAGCGTGTGCGCCATCGGTGAGCGGCCGACGACGACGAGATGGGGGGCCGACAGCACCGGCTCGATGTAGACCTCGAGCGCGCCCTCGCTCTGGCAGGCGATCGGGATCACCGTCATGCCCTCGGGGACGTGGCCGAACTGCTCGGGGGTGCCGAGCAGCAGCAGTCGCGGCCTCGCCGTCGACGATCGCCCGCTGCGCCTCGCGGAGCACGACCGGCTCGGCGCAGGCCCCGCCGATCCATCCGTAGAGCTCGCCGGCGGCGGTGACGATCGCCCGCGAGCCCTGGTGCCCCGACGACGGCCCCTGCCGCCAGACCACCGTGGCGAGCGCGAAGTCCTCGCCGCGGCGCGGCCAGCTCGTTGGCCTGCTCGATCACCTCCCAGCCGTCGACCGGTTGCTACGAGTCGTCCGACCTTGATCGGAGGGGCCCCGGAGACGTCGTGGCGCTCGGTGATCGCCTCGTAGACGCGGTCGGGCAGCAGCGGCATGTCGATGTTGCGCACGCCGGTGTGCTTGATCGCGTCGAGCACCGCGTTGACGAAGGCCGCCGGGCCGCCGACGGCGGCGCACTCGCCGACGCCCTTGGCGCCGATCGGATGGTGCGGGCACGGCGTCACGACCTCGTGCAGCTCGAAGCCCGGGCGTCTCCCACGCGGTCGGCAGCAGGTAGTCCATGTAGTTCGAGCCGATGCAGTTGCCTTCGGCGTCGAAGGTGATGAATTGCATGTTGGCCATCGCGTAGGCCTCGGTGAGGCCGCCCATGATCTGGCCCTCGACGATCATCGGGTTGATCCGCACGCCGCAGTCGTCGACGGCGACGAAGTTGAGCACGTCCCACACGCCGGTCTCGGGATCGACCTCGACCGTCGCGATGTAGCAGGCGAACGGCCAGGTGAGGTTGGGCGGGTCGTAGTACGACGTGTTCTCGAGGCCCGGGCTCCATGCCGTCGGGCATGTTGCTGTAGGCCGCCGCGGCGCACTCCTGGATGGTCACCCCGCGGTCGGGCGCGCTGCGCACGTAGAACCGCCCGAGCTCCCACTCGATGTCCTCCTCGGACACCTCGAGCAGGTGGGCGGCGAGCTTGCGCGCCTTGGCGCGCATCTTGCGCGAGACCATCGCCACGGCGGCGCCGGCCACCGGCGTGCTGCGCGAGGCGTAGGTGCCCATGCCGAACGGGGCGGTGTCGGTGTCGCCCTCCTCGACGATGATGTCCTCGGCCGGGATGCCGAGCTCGTGGGCCACGATCTGGGCCCAGGTCGTCTCGTGCCCCTGCCCCTGGCTCTTGGCACCGGTGCGCAGGATCGCCTTGCCGGTCATGTGCACGCGCAGCTCGGCGGAGTCGAACATCTTGATGCCGAAGATGTCGTACTCGCGGCTGTTGCCCGCGCCGAGTGGCTCGGTCATCGTCGAGATCCCGATCCCGAGCAGTCGGCCCCGCTCTTGCGGCCTCCTCCTTCTGCTTGCGGAAGTCGTGGTACCCGATCGCCTCGAGCCCGACCTCGAGGCACTTGCCGTACTGGCCCGAATCGGTGAGGAAGCCGAACGGGGTGCGGTGCGGGAAGTCGTCGTCGCGCACGAAGTTGATGCGGCGGAACTCGGCCTGGTCCATCCCGAGGTCGTCGGCCGCGGCCTGGACCATCCGCTCCTGGAAGAACATCGCCTCGGTGACCCGGAACGAGCAGCGGTAGGCCACGCCGCCCGGCGCCTTGTTGGTGTACATGCCACGCGCCGTCAGGTGCGCGGCCGGGATGTCGTAGCAGGCGAACGCCGAGTGCATCAGCCCGATCTTGAACTTGCTCGGCTGGGCGTCGGAGAAGAACGCGCCGTGGTCGGCGTCGGTGTGCATCCGGACGCCGAGGATCTTGCCGTCCTTGCGCAGCGCCAGCTCGCCGTGCAGGTACACGTCGCGGGCGAAGCCGGTCGAGATCAGGTTGCCGGTCTTGTCCTCGATCCACTTGACCGGACGCTCGAGCAGGATCGACGCCAGGATCGACGCGACGTAGCCGGGATACACCGGCACCTTGTTGCCGAACCCGCCGCCGATGTCGGGCGAGACGATCCGGATCATGTGCTCCGGCAGCTCGGCCACCAGCGCCACCGCGGCGCGGATGATGTGCGGCGCCTGCGTGGTCATGTACACGGTGAGCTTCGAGGTCGCCCGGTTGAAGTCGGCGATCGACCCGCAGCACTCGATCGGCGACGGGTGCGAGCGCGGGTAGTGCAGCTCGAGCTTGGAGATCAGGTCGGCCTGCTCGAACGCCCGGTCGGTGCCCGCCTTGTCGCCGACCTCCCAGTCGTAGACGACGTTGTCGTGCTGGTTCTCCTTGTCGTCGCGGATCAGCGGAGCGCCCTCCGCCATCGCCTGCTGTCGGGTTGACGATCACCGGCAACGGCTCGTAGTCGACGACGATCGCCTCGCATCCGTCCTTGGCGATGTACGGGTCGTCGGCGATCACGCAGGCGACCTCCTGACCCTGGAAGCGGACCTTGTCGGTGGCGAGCACCGCCTGCGTGTCGTACGAGAGCGTGGGCATCCAGGCGAGGTTGCGGCTCGCCATCATCTCGCCCGTCATCACCAGCCGGACGCCGGGAATCGTCCCACGCCTTGCTGGTGTCGATCGACTTGATCCGGGCGTGCGCGAGCGGGCTCCGCAGGATCTCCATGTGGAGCATGCCGGGCAGCACGATGTCGTCGACGTAGTTGCCCTTGCCGCGGATGAAGCGGTTGTCCTCGACGCGCTTGCGGCTGGCGCCGATCCCGCCGATCTTGATCTCGTCGAGCGCCGGTCATTCCGGTCGCCTCCCCGCTCGCAGCTTGCGCGCCGCCCACATGCACGGACTTCACGATGTTCTGGTAGCCGGTGCAGCGGCAGAGGTTGCCCGACAGCGCCCACCGGATCTCGTCCTCGGTCGGATCCGGGTTCTCGTCGAGCAGCGCCTTGGCGCTGAGCATCATCCCCGGCGTGCAGAACCCGCACTGCAGCCGTGCTCGTCCTTGAAACCCTCCTGGATCGGATGCAGCTCGCTCGCCCCGGCCAGCCCCTCGACGGTGGTGACCTCGTGCCCGTCGGCCTGCACGGCGAGCATCGTGCAGCTCTTGACCGGCTGGCCGTCGAACAGCACCGTGCACGCCCCGCAGTTGGTCGTGTCGCAACCGGTGTGCGTGCCGGTCAGTCGGAAGCCTTGCCGGATCAGGTGGGCCAGCAGCAGCCGCGGCTCGATCGTCGGCCGCCCGGCGCTCGCCGTTGACGCGTGATCGTGACCCGCCGCACCGGGACATCGTCGGCGGGCCGTCCGGGCTGGATCTCCTCGAACAGGCTGCTCATGTCAGGCCGCCCTCTCCGCCGACTCGATGACACGGTTGAGGATCCGCACGACGAAGGTATGCACGAGATGACGCTTGTACTCGGCGCTCCCGCGGTGGTCGCTGCGGGGCCGGGCGGCGGCGGCCGCCAACTCGGCGGCCGCGGGCGATGCTCGCCGCGGTGAGCGGCCCGCCGACCAGCGACTGCGCCGGCGTCGGCGGCGTTGATCGTCGAGCCGCCCACGCCGGTGAGGGCGATCCCGGCCCGGCTGACCACGGTCGCCGGAGCGCTCGATGGCGACGGCGACGCCGGCCGTGGCGAAGTCGCCGACCCGGCGTTCGAGCTTGAGGTAACCGCCGTCGGGCGTGCCCTTGGGGGGCGGGGATCACGGCCTCGACGGCGATCTCGTCGAAGGCGAGCACGGTCTGGAACGGCCCCGACACGAAGTCGGCGACCGGGATCGTGCGCCGCCCGTTCGGGCCCTTGGGCGACGACGTGGCCGCCGAGGGCGGTGACGACCGACGCCCAGTCGCCCTGCGGGTCGGCGTGGCACAGCGAACCGACGAGCGTGCCCCGGTTGCGGACGATCGGGTCGGCGATCAACGGTGCCGCCGCCGCCATCGTCGGTTGCTTCGACGGCGAGCAGCGGGGAACGCTCGAGATCGGCGTGCCGGCACAGGGCGCCGACCCGGATCGTGCCGTCGGTGTCGACCTGGTGGTAGCCGAGATCGGGGATGTTGTTGATGTCGACGAGCAACTCGGGCGAGGCGAACCGCAACTTCAGCATCGGGATCAGGCTCTGACCGCCGGCGAGCACCTTGGCTTCGCCGCCGCCGTCGTGGAGCAGGCCGATCGCCTCGTCGAGCGAGCGAGGAGCTTCGTAGCGGAACCGGGATGGGTACACGGCGTCAGTCCAGTGGACGGCGGGGCCGGGATCGGGCACGGCGACCGGGAGCGACTCGGCTTCCGGGTCGGGTCGGCGTTGCTGGTGCGGCGGCCACGGGCCCTGCACCGGCTGGCCGGCGACCTTGAGGTAGTCGATCAACTCCGGCCACGCCCACACCGTGGGGCTCTCGCCGGTCTTCGGGGCGTGTTCGATCAGCTCGAACAGCCGTGGATTGCCCGCGGCTGTGACCACTCGACTCGACGTGCATGAAAGCCCCCACTTCCCGAAGCCGATCGGACGCTCAGAACGTCGTCATCGATCTCGGCTCGAAGTATTTCGCAACACAAGCACATCGTCAACCCGCACGTCGGACATGCGGTCGACTCGGCTGCGCGGCTCGCTACCGCACGGTAACTACGCTCCAACCATGACCGAAGCCGTGATCGTCGCCACCGCCCGCAGCCCGATCGGGCGTGCCGTCAAGGGCTCGCTCGTCGACCTCCGCCCCGACGACATGTCGGCCCAGATCGTCAAGGCGCTGATGGCCAAGGTGCCGTCGGTCAGCGCCGCCGACGTCGAGGACCTCATCATGGGATGCGGCCAGCCCGCCGGCGAGGCCGGCTTCAACGTCGCCCGCGTCGTCGCCCTGCTGGCCGGCCTCGACGACGTGCCGGGCGTGACCGTGAACCGCTACTGCTCCTCGAGCCTGCAGACGATCCGCATGGCGGCCCACGCGATCAAGTCCGGCGAGGGTGACTGCTTCATCGCCGCCGGCGTCGAGACCGTCAGCCGCTACGGCGCCGGCGCCTCCGACACCGCCCCCAATCCGATCTTCAAGCCGTCAGGGTCTGCGCACGATGGAGCGCTCGCAGGGCGGAGCGCCCGTGTGGACACCGCCGGAGGGCCTCCCCGACATCTACATCGCGATGGGCCAGACCGCCGAGAACGTGGTGCAGGCGGAAGGTCTCACGCGCCAGGAGATGGACGAGTTCGCGGCGCTCAGCCAGCAGCGCGCCGTCGCCAACGTCGAGAACGGATTCTGGGCCGAGGAGATCACCCCGCTCACGTTGCCCGACGGGACCGAGGTGTCGAAGGACGACGGGCCGCGGGCGGGCACCACCGTCGAGGGCCTCGGTCAGCTCAAGCCGGTGTTCCGGCCCGACGGTTCGGTCACTGCCGGCAACGCCTGCCCGCTCAACGACGGCGCCGCGGCGGTGATGGTGATGAGCGACACGAAAGCGGCGCAACTCGGTCTCACGCCGCTGGTGCGCATCGTGTCGACCGGTGTCTCGGCCCTCAACCCGGAGATCATGGGCCTCGGCCCGATCGACGCCAGCCGCCAGGCGCTGGGGCGGGCCGGCATGACGATCGACGACATCGATCTGGTCGAGATCAACGAGGCCTTCGCGGCCCAGGTGATCCCGTCCGCCAAGCACCTCGGCATCGAGTGGGACAAGCTCAACGTCAACGGCGGCTCGATCGCCCTCGGTCACCCGTTCGGCATGACCGGCGCCCGCATCATGACCACCCTCATCCACGGACTCCAGGAAGCCGACAAGCAGTTCGGCCTCGAAACCATGTGCGTCGGCGGTGGCCAAGGCATGGCCATGATCATCGAGAGAATGGCGTAGGCCCGCGCCCGTCGGACCGAACTACAGGGACTGCCAGGGGTGGGGGATGTCGGCTCTGACGTGGACGGTGTCGTTGGTGTCGCCGGGGCTGGCCCGCAACACGTACTGCTGGCTGCCGGCCCACAGCTCGGCGAGCGCGAAACCGTCGTCGGGCTGGCGCACGCCGTTCCCCAAACGCTCGAGTGAACGGATCTCGAGCCCGGCTTGATCGGCCTCGGCCGACCACAGGTTGACCAGGCCCTGCCGCAGCGAGGGATCGTCGATCAGATCGACGCCGTTGAGGCAGAGCTCGACGGTGGTGATCGAGACCGGGGCGAGCTGGCTGAGGTCGACCACCGTGTCGCCGGTGAGGTCGCCGTCGAGCATCACCGTGACGCTGCCGTTGTCGGTTCCGTTGCTGCCGACGAACCCGTAGCGCACGAGCGGCAGGCCGTCGTCGCCCACGGTCTCCCAACGCACGCGGTCGCCGGCCTGGAAGCTCACGTCGCCGTGCGCCTCTCGGCAACCACGGCGTCGGCGAACTGTGGCCAGAGCGTCAGCGCTTCGTCACGCCATTCCTGGAACGGGCGGTTGGTGAGGGCGACGACGCCGGTGTCGATCGACGGGTCGACCCACATCATCGAACCGGAGCCGCCGAAGTGACCGAACGTCGCCGGCGAGTTGGCGCGACCCGTCCAGTGCGGCGCTTTGGCGCCTCGTATCTCAACCCCGAGTCCCCAGGGGCACGGATCGAATCGGCCCACATCGGGCACGATACCGGCCAGGTCGGGGAACTGCGGCGAGATAACGTCGTGATAGGTCGCGCCGTCGATCAACCGGGGACGCACCATCTCGGCCACGAACAACGCCATGTCGTGCGAGGTCGACTCGGCACCGTGTGCGGGCGAGCCCCGCAGCGACGGTGCTCCGCATGCCGAGCGGCTCCCACACCGCTTCGGTCACGTAGTGGTCGAACGCCATCTCGGCGGCACCGGCCAGCTCGTCGGCGGCGCGCTCGATGCCGACGTTGGAGTAGATCCGACGCCGAGCGACGGCTGCCATCGGCGAACCGCTGTCGAAGCCGAACCCGGCGGCGTGAGCCAGCAGATGTCGCATCGTCGCGCCCGGCGGAGCCTCGGCGAAGCGCAACGGAGCATCGAGCTCGAGCACGCCTTCCTCGACGGCGATCGCGATCGCCCATCCGACCATCGGCTTGGTCAGCGAGGCGAGCCGGTACCGCCGCTCGGTGTCGCCGACCGTGGCGATGTTGTCCGGCGTGACGATTGCGGCCGTGACGTGCTCCACCGGCCAGGTCGTGACCAGGTGGAGAGCCTGCATCCGCGGCTCAGTCGCCGCCGGAACGAATCAGCTCGGCGGTGCGGAACGCCAGGTCGAGCGACTGTCGACCGTTGAGCCGTGGGTCGCACATCGTCTCGTAGCGATTGTCGAGATCGTCGTCGGAGATCTCGTCGCCGCCACCGACGCACTCGGTGACGTCGTCGCCGGTGAGCTCGATGTGGATCCCGCCCGGCCACGTGCCCTCGGCGCCGTGGGCGCGGACGAAGCCCTCGACCTCGCCGAGGATGGCGTCGAAGCTGCGCGTCTTGTGCCCGTTGGGGCTGGTGTACGTGTTGCCGTGCATCGGATCGCAGGCCCACACGACCGGATGGCCGGCGTCGCGCACGGCGGCGAGCAGCGGCGGCAGTTGCCGCTCGACGTTGTCGACGCCCATGCGGGTGATCAACGTCAGGCGACCGGGGATGCGGGCCGGGTTGAGCACCTCGCACAGGGCGATCACGTCTTCACCGGTCATCGTCGGCCCGACCTTGCACCCGATCGGGTTGCCGACGCCGCGCAGGAACTCGATGTGGGCCCCGTCGAGGTCGCGGGTGCGCTCTCCGACCCAGAGCATGTGCGCCGAGCAGTCGTACCAACCGCCGGTGGTCGAGTCCTGGCGGGTGAGCGCCTCCTCGTACCCGAGCAGCAAGGCCTCGTGGCTGGTCCACACGTCGACCTCGCGCAGCGTGGCGTTCGACTCGGTGTCCATCCCGGTGGCGCGCATGAAGCGCAGGGCACGGTCGATCTCGAGCGCCAACTGGTCGTACTGCTGCCCGACCGGACTGGACGCCACGAACTCCTGGGTCCAGGCGTGGACCCGGTCGAGAGCGGCGAAGCCACCCTTGGTGAAGGCGCGCACGAGGTTGAGCGTGGACGCAGACTGGTGGTACGCCTGCACGAGCCGCTCGGCGGCCGGCACCCGGGCGGCGGCGGTGGGCGCCGAGTCGTTGACGATGTGACCGCGGAACGCCGGCAGGTCGTCGTCGCCGACGCGTTCGAATTCGGACGACCGCGGCTTGGCGAACTGGCCGGCGATGCGTCCGACCTTGACCACCGGCACGCCCATCGAGTACGTGAGCACGATCGCCATCTGCAGGATCACGCGCAACTTCTCACGGATGCTGTTGGCCGAGAAGTCCTCGAAGCTCTCGGCGCAGTCGCCCGCCTGGAGCAGGAAGGCGTTGCCCGCCGCCACCTGGGCGAGCCCGTTCTGGAGCGATCGCGCCTCGCCGGCGAACACCAGCGGGGGATAGCCGTGGATCTGCTTGAGCGCCCGGTCGAGGTCGGCCTCGTCGGGCCACGTCGGCTGCTGCTTGATCGGGAACGACCGCCACGAGTCAGGCGACCACGACTTTGCCATGAAGCGAGCCTATCCATGCGGGAAAAACGAAACGCCGACCGGTTTCCCGGTCGGCGTCTCCTTGCAGATGGTGTCGGGTCAGACGGCGAGGATGCGTTCCGCATCGTCACGCAAGCCGGATACTGCCCGGCTGACGAGGCGGCGGGCGGCTTCGGCGGTGACGCCGAGGCTCTCGCCGACTTCGCGGAAGCTCTTGCGCTCTCCGTCGAGCAGGCCGAAGCGGGCCTCGACGGCGTAGCGGGCACGCCCGTCGAGCGTTCCGAGCAGTTCGTCGAGCAGATCGCTGTCGACGAGCGCCATCACGTGGTCTTCGGGGGTGCCGTCACCATTGGCCATCAGGTCGCCGAGGGTGGCGTCGCCGTCGTCGCCGACGGTCTTGTCGAGCGAGACCGGCGTGGTGAGGCGGTGCAGTTCGGCGTTGGCCTGGTCGAGCGTCTCGCCGTCACCGGAGGCCTGGCGGAGCGCGGCGCGGAGGCTGGCGGAACGGTCGCCGGGGATGCGGATCAGGCTCGCCTTCTGGTCGAGCGCACGGCCGATCGCCTGGCGGATCCAGAAGGTGGCGTAGGTGGAGAACTTGAATCCACGCCGCCAGTCGAACTTGTCGACGGCGTGCTCGAGGCCGAGGTTGCCCTCCTGGATGAGGTCGAGCAGATCCATGCCCTGCGGGAGCGGGTAACGGCGGGCGATCGAGACCACGAGGCGCAGGTTGGCGCGGATGAAGCGATCCTTGGCTTCGGCGGCAGCTGCCACCTTGGCCTTCAGGTCTGCGGAGCGCTTGCCGCCCTCGAGGAGCTCAGCTGCTTCGCGACCCTGTTCGATGATGCGCGACAACTCGCGCTCGTCTTCGGCGGTGAGAAGAGGGACCTTTCCGATGTCGTTGAGGTACAAACCAATGGAATCATTCATGATGCGTTGTTCAACCGTTCGTGGTGGAGTTCATTCCGGGTCACGTCGTGCCGGTTGGCACAGCGCGGGCCGAGATCGCCTGGGATCGTCGATGAGTGGAATGGGTGATCACAGTGTGATCGGTGGGGGATTTGGGGGCGGGGGTGCGGGATGCGGTGCGGGCCGAGTCGACGTAGCGGATCGTCAGCGCTATCGGCGGTTTGACCGACTTTCTACTGTAACAAAGATGTCAAGAGTCGTCCGGTCGCGAACGCCGTCTTGAACGGTAGAAGGCGCCGTAGACTGACCGGCCGTGCCGCCGACCGCCGAAAAGCCCCTGCACATCGGGGTATTCGGGGGAACCTTCGATCCACCTCACGTCGGGCACCTTGTGACAGCTGTCAACGTCAGACACGCCCTGTCGCTCGATCTGGTGATCCTGATGGTCGCCAACGTGCCGTGGCAGAAGGTCGGCCAGCGCGACATCACGCCCGCCATCGACCGGTTGGCGATGGTCGAGGCCGCCGTCGCCGACGTCACCCAGCTCGTGGCCGGCGACGACGAGCTGCGGACCGGCGGACCTTCCTACACGGCCGACACCCTCGCCTCGATCGCCGACGACTACCCGGGTGCCACCCTGTACACGATCGTCGGCGACGACGCTGCGGCAGGTATCCACACCTGGGAGCGCGTCGAGGAGGTGCTCAGCCGGTCCCGGATGGTCGTCGTCGACCGACCCGGTGATCCGGTCGAGCTCGACCGATCGATCGATTGGATCCGGGTCGAGGTGCCGCGTCTCGAGGTCTCCAGCACCGATCTCCGCCAGCGCTGTCGCGACGGGCGGCCGCTCGACTACCTCGTCACCGATCCGGTGCTCGACGTGATCCGCGAGCGCGGCCTCTACGGGATCGAGGTCGTGGCGTGAGCGCGATCCGCACGCGACGCCGGCGGGGGACGTGGATCGCCCTCGCGGCGTCGGTCGTGGCGCTGATCGCCGCTGCCATGCTGACGCTGGTCGGGGTCGACACGCTCGCCGACTCCCGCGTCGGACAGCGCGCCGAGGGGCAGGGCGACGACCTGCCGACGCAACGCCTGCCCTATACGCCGACGGCGCTGGTCGGAACGATCGACGACACCGGCCGGCTCACGTCGGCGGTGGTGCTGGCGATCGAGCCCGACGGCACCGGCGGCAGCATCGTCCAGCTCGCCGCCTCTGCCGACGCCAACTCGGGCAACACCGGCGTGTTGATGCCGCTCAATTCGGTCCTGGCCGTCGACGGTCCTGACGCCTTCCGGTTCCAGGCCGAGGTGCTCACCGGCGTCGCCTTCGATGTCGTCGAGCTCGTCGACGAACGCCGGTTCACCCAACTGATCTCGCCACTCGGCGACCTGCCGGTGAACATGCCGATCGCCCTCTACGACGCCTCGAGCGGCGAGCAATGGCCGGTCGGCGAGTCGGCGATGCCCGGGCCGGTGGCGGCGCGGGCGGTGACAGCGGTCGACCCCGAGATCGAGGATTGGCTGTTCGAGCCGGGCCGCGGGTCGATCTGGCAGGCGATCGCCGACCGGGTCGGTGCCGGGATCGGCTCGGCCGCCTCGGTGGCCTCCGACAACGACCTGCCCCGCCCGGCCGATCTCGACTCGTTCCTCGACCGGTTGTTCGCCGGACCGGTGCAGCACCGGGCGCTCTCGATCCAGCCGATCGGAGCCGATCGGATCGCCGAGCAATTGCCGGTCGAGCTCGAGGGAGCGTTCGGCCCGGGCGCGGTCGACGCCGTCTCCGTGCACGACCGGGCCGAGATGCTGATCGTGATGGGCGCCGTCGCCCCGGCGCGTGTCGGTGCCCCCCTGGAGTCGCCGAGCTTCCGGGTCGTGATGGGGTTCACCGACGCCGAGCTCGAGGCGGCCGGGCTCACAGGGTCCGACGTGCTCAGGAACGCCGTCGACAAGCTGCTGTTCTCCAAGGTCAACGTGGTCTCGGTGGCGCAGCTCCCCGGCTCGACGGTTCCCGAGCATTCGACGTTCCTGGTGGTCGACGAGGGGACGATCGACGGCGTGCGTGACCAGTACAGCGGTGCTTTCGGGGACGACATCGAGGTCCGCGCCGCCGAATCGGCGATCGAAGGGATCGACATCGAGCTGATCCTCGGGCTCGACTTCCTCCAAGAAGTAGCTGCGAACGCCACTGCCGACGTGTCAGGCTCTACGGAAGATGACAGTGCCGATGGTTGAGGTTCGATGAGCGAGTTTCGCGATAGGAGCGACGGCTCGCCACGCGACCTCGCCCGCCTGATCGCTCAGATCGCAGACAACGAGCACGGATCGGACGTGCTGGTGCTGGCGGTCGGGGATGTGCTGCAGGTCACCGAGTACTTCGTGATCGTCAGCGCCTCGAACCGCCGTCTGGTGCGCAACCTGGTCGAGGAGATCGAGACCCAGACGCGCGCGCTGGTCGGTCGCTCGCCGCTGCGTCGTGAGGGCGTGCGCGAGCAGCAATGGGTGCTCGTCGACTACGGGGACGTGATCGTCCACGTGTTCCTGGCCGAGGTGCGCGAGTACTACGAGATCGAGCGGCTGTACACCGACGTGGCCAAGGTCGAGTGGTCCGACGCGGCATCGGCCTGAACCTGTTGTGATCGTCGAGCGCCGGTCGGTATCGTGACCGTCTTCTCGGGGCTATAGCTCAGTTGGTAGAGCGCTTCCATGGCATGGAAGAGGTCAAGGGTTCGATTCCCTTTAGCTCCACTCCGAGAACCCCTGCGGCGACCCGCTCGACTTAGATCTTCGGCGGCTTGAAGCCCGACGTGGCGACGACGAAATCCCGGGAATCAGAGGCAAGGCGGCGTAGCGCCGGCCAATCGACATGGAGCAGTCGGCCGCCCTGCTTCATGACTCGGCCGCCGATCATCACGGTGTCGACGTTGCCCGGTATCCATGCTCGTCACCACGGCTGTGGCCGGGTCGTTGAGCGGCGTCACGTTCATCCGATCGGTGCGCAGCATGATGATGTCCGCCTGCTTGCCCGGAGTCAGCGACCCCACCTTGGCATCGAGCCCGTTTGCCCTGGCGCCCTCGATCGTCGCGTATTCCAGGACGTCGCGAGCGGTGATCGGAGCCTTGCCCTGACCCGCTGCCAGCGAACGCTGCAGAGCCAGCACCGATCGCATCTGGTTGAACATGTCGCCCGGCGCGTTGGTCTCGACGTCGATGCTCAGGCTCGGCTTCAGACCTCGGTCGAGAAACCTCTGGATGGGCGGCATGCCGTAGCCCATCGTCATCTCGACCGGTATCGCCAGCGACACGGTTCCTCCGGTGTCCACGATCATCTGGATCTCGGTGTCGCTGAGCGTCGTGCAATGGATGTAGGTGGTGTCGGGGCCGAGTACGCCGGCCCTCCCGAACTGTTCGAACTTGCCGTCGAGACCGTAGGAACCGACGCCGACGTGGGTCGAAATCCTGACCCCGACCTCTCGCGCCAGCCTCCAGTGATCGCGGGTCACCTCGAAGTCGGTGAACTCGGGGCCGGGCGCCGCCAGGGCGAGCGTCACCAACTGGTCTCGACTCGCGAAGTGCTCGGAGGCCGTCCGTACGAACCAGCTCGGCTGGCGGTCGTCCCACTTCCCCCACCACGGGAAGCCGTACGCGAAGACGGCCCGCATCCCGGAGTCCTGCAACGCCTGGACGGCGGCATCGGTGTGCTCGGGTGAGGCCTGGATGTGCGACCAGTCCAACAGGGTGGTGATGCCGGCGTCGATCGCGCCCAGAGCCGACAACAGGTTGCCCACGTAGGCGTCCTCGGGCCGGAACGCCGGCGCCACCTTGTGCAGCACGTGCGAGAGGTACCCGGATCGGCCCTCCAGTGGCACATCGGTGCCGATGTTGCGCAGCGCGCCCTCCCAGGTGTGGCGGTGGCTGTCGACGAAGCCGGGCATGACGATCATGCCTGACGCGTCGGTGACCATCGCCCCGTCGCCGTCCAGGCCTCTGCCGACGGCGACGATCCGATCCCCCTCGATCAGCACGTCGCAGCCGTCGACCTCGCCGATCTGGGGATCGAGGCTGAGCACGAATCCGTTCCTGAGCAACCTGCGCTCGGTGGGCACCACCGAGAAGTCGTTGCCTGCCGGGTAGACGTTGGGGACCTCGGCGTGCTCGACGACGGTGCTGCCGCGCATCAGACGCCGCGCCTTGCCGATGTTGCGTCTGAAGAGTTGGTTGAGATCCGAGAACTGGAACAGGACGATCCCCAGCAGCACCAGGAGACCGATGATCATCGAGCCGTCGGTGGGTGACAGGCCGAGGAACGGGAGGGCGGTGATGATGAGCGCGAGCAGAACGGCCGCGACCGTGCTCCCGACGAACGTCGCTCGGCCGCCGGCGAGCGCCGCCCCACCCAAGACCGCGGCCGTGATGCTGTTGAGCGTGAACGAGCTCCCGATCTGAGCGTTGCCGATCGGCGAGCGGACCATGACGAACAGCGCCGCAACGGCGCTGATGACGCCCGAGAGCAGGAGTGCTCGCACCCGGATCCAGTTGGTGTTGATGCCGCCCCGCTTGGCCGCACGATCGTCGAAGCCCACCGCACGCACCTTGAGACCGGATCCCGAGGCGTGCAGCCACAGATCGAGCACCCCGGCGCCGATCGACGATGAGGATGAACGCGATCGGGATCGGCCCGATGCTCGTACGCAGGAACGAGACCAGGTCGTCGCTGATCACACCCTGTGCGGTCGGTCGCATCGTGAGCGAGATCCCGTCGAGGATGCTCAGTGTCGCCAACGTGGCGATCAGCGACGGGATCTTGAGACCTCTGATGAGGACGGCGTTGACCAACCCGAGCCCGAGGCCGCAGGCGAGCACTACTGCGACCCCTGTCAGGATCCCGAACGTCGAGGCCTCGGCGCCGATCAGGAAGGAGCCGACCACGACGCCGAAGCTGATCATCGACCCCACGGACAGATCGAGATATCCGACCAAGGTGGCGTGTGTCTGGGCCATGGCGGCCAGCGCCAGCGGCATTGCCAGCAGCAAGACCAAGGTGACGTTGGCCTCGTTGATGAAGCCGTCGAAACGGGACTCGGTGTACGCGAGCAGGGCCACGATCAGCAACACCTGCAACGCCACCGGCATCCACAACCGGACCTTGATGATCTTGCGCCACTCGTTCTTGTCGCGCGCAGTGCGGGCGACCTTGCGGGCCGCCTGTCGGGCGCGGTCGACTCGGGTGATCTCGAGCTCGACGGTCACGACGCCTCGTCCGGTGTCGGCGTCGCCAATGGTGCCTTGGGCATCGCGACACCCAGTGGTGATCTCGCCGCATCCGACCTACCAGGGCCGCGAACGATCGCCTCGACGATGCGAGTCTCGTTGAGCTCGTCCCGGGGCAGCTCCTCGACGATCATGCCGCGCGAGATCACGAACACGCGGTCACACAGCCCCGAGAGCTCGATGGGGTCGCTCGACTTGACGAGCACGGCAGCACCTGCGGTGGCCCGCTCGCGGAGCGCCTTGTAGATGTCGACCCGGGAGCCGACGTCGACACCTTGCGTCGGTTCGTAAGCCAGGATCACCGATGGGTCCCTCAGGAACGAACGAGCAACCGAAACCTTCTGCTGGTTGCCACCGGACAGGAACTCGACCGGTTGGTCGAGCCACGGGGTGCGGATCTCGAGCTGATCGATGAGCTCCTGCACAGCGACGCGCTCGGTCCGCCGGCGCAGCAGTCCGAGTCTGGTGAAGCGCCGCAACGACATGACGGTGGTGTTCACCCTCACGCCCAGGACACCCATCAACGCTTCCCGTTTGCGATCGCCGGGGAGCAGCATGATGCCGGCGCCCACTGCCTCGTGGGTCGAGATCAAGGTCAGCTCCTTGCCGCTGCAGACGACCCTGCCGGCGCGGGGAGGTACCCGCCCAGCGAGGGAGTCGAAGAGTTGCGGCTGGCCGTTTCCCTCGGCCCCTGCGATCCCCACGACCTCACCGCTGTGCAACGTGAAGCTGACCGGGCCGAACGATTGACCTTGCAGTGCGTCGACGACGAGCACTTCCTTCGATTCGAACGACGACGGGACCGGTGCCGGGAACACCGCCTCGAATGGGCGCCCGACGATTCGTTCGACCAGTTGCGGTTCTGTCGTCGTCGCGGCGTCGAAGGTTCCTTGGTGTTGCCCGTCGCGGAGCACCGTGATCCGGTCGGCAACCTCGAGCACTTCGGGCAGCCGATGACTGACGTAGACCACACCGATACCGCGCCGCTTGCACGCGACCACGGTGCGGTGCGAGCGCGTCGACCTCATCGGGGCCGAGCGCAGTCGTGGGTTCGTCGAGGAGCAGGACCTTGGGCTCGTTCACGAGTGCCTTGGCCACCTCGAACAATTGGCGCTCGGCCATCGTGAGGGTCGCCACCGGGGCGTCGGGAAACACCTCGAGGTCGAGGTCGAACTCGGCGAGCACCTGGCGCGCCCACTGCTTGCGGTGCCGGTAGGGCGGACGCACGCCCGATGCCGCGGCGTAGAAGAGGTTGTTCTTGACGGGCTCGGCCTGCACGGACGAGCCGTCCTGGTAGGCCATCGCCAGACCGAGCTTGCGCGACAAGGCCGGCGAGTCGCGCGACAAGGGTCTGCCCCCGATCCGGACAACGCCCCGATCGGGAGAGACGAACCCTGATGCGATCCCGAGCAGCGTCGACTTGCCCGAGCCGTTCTCGCCGACGAGAGCGTGGATCTCGCCGGCACGGCAGTCGAAGCTGACGTTCGTCAGTGCGCGAACGGCACCGAACTGGCGGGACACGCCCGCCAGTTCGAGCACCAGTTCGTCATTCATCGGCGTTCCCGCGGGATCGCCTCGGCTCAACCGCCGAACATTTCGGCGAGCACGCTGTCCGGGGCCAGAGATGTCCCGGAGACGACTTCGTTGACCCGATCGGGGTTGCAGTCCGCGTCGGTGACCTGCCTCATCACGTGCGGCACCACGACCTCACCCGGCACCTCGGCACCTTGGAGGGCGAGCATCGCCGTGGTGACGGCGACTCGGGACTGGAAGTTGCCGCCCGCCGAGTACCAGATGTTGTACGTGGGCTCGGCGCGCGCTGCCCAGTCGCAGAACAAGGTCTGCTCGTCGGTGCGCAGTGCGACGCTGAGATTCTGGACGGGGATGCCGAGCTCGTCATACGCCTGCAGCGCGGTGTAGAGCCCGTCGGAGTATTCGTAGGCCCAGCCCTTGATCTCAGGGTTGGTGGTCAGGAGACCACGAACCGCGTCGAGTGCCATCGTGTTCACCCAGTACGTGTCGCCGGTGGTCGAGTTCTCGTTGGCCGGGGGGTTGACGAGCTCGACGCCGTCCGCCAGAGCGGCGGTCGCGCACTGCTGCCAACCGAGACTCAGGGCGTTCCCCGGAGTACCACCGAGCATGCCGACCTCGCCGGTGCCGACGCCTGTGTTGAGCACGTCCGCGAAGCTGTCACCGAGCGCGCACAGATCCTCGCCGATCACCGAGGTGTAGTCCTCGCCGGGAACGAGGGCGCCCTCCTGGCCTGGCAGGCCGACGTAGCCCGCCGAGAAGGACAGGTACGGAACCCCCGCCGCCTCCGCTTCGGAGACAGCTCCGGCAAGGGCGATACCCACGTCGGGATACCCGACGATGAAGTCGGCGCCGCTCTGGACCAGGAAACGCACGCCGTTCGCGTGCACTTCCGGATCCTGGTCGAAGTTTGCGGCCGTCGAGACGATCTTGCCGATCTCCGGATAGGACAGCGCCTGGAGGATCGCCTCCATGTGGCTCACGGAGCGCCAGACGTTGACCGTGTCGCCACCGCCGTCTGCGTAGCCCATGACGAGCTCTCCGCCACTGCCGGTGTCGCACTCCTGTGCACCCCAACACTCCAGCGCCTTGTCGATCGTGGCCTGGTCGGGAGCCTGGTCGGCCCGGGCGATGGCGGCGAGGATGATGTCCCAACTGTCTTGCGCCGACGGCTCGACCGGGCCGAGCGCCTTCTCGACGAGTGCCGGATCCGCCGCCGAAGGGTCTTCGCCGAACGCGGCCAGTGGGCTGTCGCCGGTCGCGGCGGTGGCCGATTCCTCGGCGGTTGCCGAGGCCGGGCGCGGTCGCTGATTCTTCGGCGGTTGCCGAGGCCGGCGCGGTGGCTGATTCTTCGGCGGTTGCCGAGGCCGGCGCGGTGGCCGATTCTTCGGCGGTTGCCGAATCCTCGGCGGTCGCCGAATCCGTTCCGGCGCTCGTCGCGTCGGAATCCGAGTCGTCGTCGTCGCCGCAGGCGGCTATCGCCATCGCGCAGAGCGCGATGATTCCGATGGTCCTTCTTAGGTGCATTGTGTCCTCCCCAAGGCCACGATGGGCCTGTCTGATATTGGTAACGCTTCGTCTCGATCGGGCGCTGGTGATGTCATCATCAACCGATGTCTCCGAGCGCGCCCGTGATATCCCCTGTGTCATGGCTATCCGGCTTTCGCCGTTCGCGCAAGAGTGTTTCGACCCCCTTGATGATCCGATCACCGGAGATCAACATGCCCCCGATGATCACGAGTCCGAACACGAGGAACTGGAGCGACGTCGCCAGGCCGAGTGACCGCATCATCTGGTTCAGACCGGTGAGGAAGAACGCGGCAGCGAACGTCGACAAGGGGCTGGCCAGGCCACCGGCCAGCGATGCCCCACCGATCACGACGGCGGCGATCGGCCCGAGCAGATAGGGCGACCCGATGTTGACGCCAGGATTGCGCAGCAATCCCGCCAGAGCCACCCCGGCGATCGCGTACAGCATCGACGCCGCCACATAGACCAGGATCTGGGTGAGCGTCACCCTCAACCCCATCACCTGGGACGACACCGGGTTGGCGCCGACGACCTGGAAGCGACGTCCGACCGAGGTGTAGCGAAGCCCCAGCGATGAAGAGCACAGTGACGGCCACGCCGATCCAGAAGATCGGGCTGACGCCCAGAAACCGGCTCGCGGCCCAGTCGGACAGCCCGACCGGCACGGCACTCTGGACCGGAAACGTGCGCACGTACCGGCTGACGATTCCGACCACGATCTGGCCCGTCGCGAGGGTGACGATCAGGGCATTGAGTTTGAGCCCGCCGATCAGAATTCCGTTCACCAACCCGATCAGGGCGGCCACCCCCACCGCCGTGAGGATCGCGATCCAGATACGACCGTCGGACTGCTTGCCGACCCCGGCCATGATCATCGCCGACAGTGTCAAGGTGCCCGGGGTGCTGAGATCGATGCCGCCCGTCATGATCACCAACATCTGGCCCAGTGCGGTGATCGCGAGGAGCGCAGCAAACGGGGCGATGGCGGACAAGGCGACGCTGCTGAGTGTCTCCGGAACCCAGATCGAGGCCACCACGACGAGCACGATCAGGGCGAAGTAGACCGGCATGAAGCGTGAGGCGACGACGAACCTCGTGAGGGCCGTGGACGGCGTCGTGTTGGCGGTCATGCCTGCGCCGCTCCGACGTCGGCGAGAAGGCCCGCGGCCGCGGTGACACGTCGCTGGGCCGCCATCGCCAAACCTCGTGCGCGCGCCACGTCGGCGGTGAGTTCGCCGTGCTCGACCAGCGACGTGCCACCGACGAAAACCCAGTCGACGTTCGACGTGTCCATGCCCCACACGACCGCACCGATCGGGTCGTTGACCGGGGCGATGTTGGGACGATCGGCGCGCAACACGATGACGTCCGCGCGCTTGCCCGGACTCAGCGATCCGGTGATGGCGGAGAGGCCGGCAACCCTTGCACCCTCGATGGTGGCGTACCGAATGACGTCGCGGGTGTCGAGCAGGTTGGGGACGGCTCCCTTGCCGGCCAGCTTGAGTTCGAACGACGTCGCGTGTTGCACGGAGATGACGGCCCGCATCTGAGCGAAGACATCGCCGGGCGTGAGCTGCTCGTCGCCGACGCCCAAGCCGGGCCGGATGCCACGGTCGATGAGCTGCTGCATCGGAGGCGGGCCCGACCCGCCGGCCATGTCGCTCGCCGGCGTCAATGCCACCGCGGTCGACGACGCGGCGATCGCGTCGAAATCGGAATCGCTCAGGTGGGTGCAATGGGACAACGTGACGTCGGGCCCGAGCAGACCGCGTCGCCCCAGCTCGGCGACTTCGCCGCGCGACGCCGTCGTGCCGGCACGGGCATGGATCCGCCGTCCCGTCTGCGCGGGCCTGGGCCCATCGGGCGGCGATCGCGTCCAGTTCGGCCTCGACGACGTCGGGCGAGGCACAGGCGATCGTGACGTCAGCGGATGGCGTCGCGCCCGAGGTCGACGTGACGAGGACCGTCCGCACCCCGGAGTCGGCGTGGGCAGACAACGCCGCCTCGAGATGTGCGACGTCATCGGAGACGTCACACCAGTCGACGACGGTGGTGATTCCCGCCGCGAGGGCTTGGAGCAACCCGACCAAGGTGGCGGCGTAGACGTCGTCAGGGGTGAAATGCGCGGACACGTTGGCGCCGGACGCGGTATCGAGGTTGCGGATGAGCGATTGCCACAGGTGGCGATGGGCATCGACGAACCCGGGCATGACGATCGTGTCGGAGGCATCGACGACGTCCGCGTTCCGAGCCCGCAGCGACGGGCCAACCTCGCTGATGAGCCCGTCTTCGATCAGGACGTCGGCGCCGACCGTGTTGCCGAGGGCGCGATCGAGCGACAGGACCGTGCCCCCCTTGATCAGCACCTTGCCCTTCATCGCCCCGCTCCCCACTCGACGGTATCCGTTGTCAGTCGCTCGGTCTCGGCGGCCAAGGCGTTGTCGATGTGTTCTGCCATGCCGCTTCGTCCCCGGTCCGCCTCCGTGGAAGGCGGTTCATCGCTGCAAGACGACATTATTCGTCTGCTCGGCCGTTCGGCTCGTCCAGCGGTCCGCAGCAGCGAACGGTATTCATTCGGCGCTCCACCACTGCCAGCGGCCTCCGGCGGCCCGTTCAGACGCCACGGAGGCGTGCCTCATGCTCGTCGCACTGCGTCGAACCGGGCCCGCTTGGCGGGTTGTCAGTGGCTTTCGGCGGCCAGAAGAGTGTCGAGGGCTTGCAACTGCCGCGGTGGGGGCCACGAGCCGGGATCGAAGAGGGCTTGGACGGCGAGGCCGTCGGCTCCGGCGATCAGGCGCTCGGCGGTGGTTCTCGGGTCGTCGTTGTCGATGCCGGCCGCTGTCACGAGATCGGCGACGTAGTCGCGGAACTCGCGGTACGCGTCGCGCTGGGCGATCGGCCAGCGCATCGTCGTTGCTGGCGTGCAGGCAGCAGGCGAGCGTGACCAGCCAGTGCCGGCGACGGTCGTCGTCGAGCGGGAGTGCTCCCTCGAGCGACGATCGCAGGCGGTCGGCGGCCGAGGTCGTCTCGGGTGGTCGCAGCGAGCGCCGGCTGGGCGAGCGAGGCCTGGAACGTCGCCAGCAGCAGATCGCGCTTGTCGGTGAAGTAGTGGGTGATGACGCCGGTCGTCCAGCCCGCCTCGGCGGCGACCTCGCGGATCGTGGCGGCTTCGATGCCGGAGCGGGCGATCACGCGAGCGGCGGCGCCAGTGATCTCGTCCCGGCGCTGCTGGACGTCGACCACTCGCGGCACGTCAGTGCCCACCCGATGTTCGGAGATCCGGTGCGCCGGACGGCGACCCGTTCGGCGGCGCGAGCGAGCACGTCGCGATCGCCGGTGGACCACAGCACGGTGAGGCGCTTGCCGGCGATCTGCCAGCCCTGCTCGGTGCGGAGGCACCGGTCGTCGTAGCGACCGTTGAGGGTGAACACGTCGGTCGCGCCGTGCTCGACGAGCACGTGGTCGGCGCACACGTTGGCCGTGACGCGAGCTGCGTCGGGATCGGCGGCGTCGAACGTGACGAGCACGTTGCTGAGGGCGTGACGGCTGGCGGTCAGGCCCGGGAACAGTTGCGTGGCGCGGGCCACCCAGTCGTCGGCGCGGCGTCGTCCGCGATGCTCGGCGCGCCACGACGAGTAGTCGAGCTCGAACTCGTCGGTGAACACCGACCGGTACATCGCCCAGTCGCAGGTGTCGAGACCGGTGGCGAAGCGCGACATCAGCTCGACCAGATCGAGCCGATCGCTGCTGCTCCGCATTGACGCCAACATATCACATCTGTTATATATAACGTTTGTCCAATGACGCAAGTGGGGGTGACCGACCACATGGTGCATGTACCGACCCGCGGTGACGTACCCGTCCGTCTCGGACCGTCGATCCAGAACGTGCCCGACTACGGCGCCAGCCGCATGAGCCGCCAGCCGTACACCGATCCGGTCCAGTTCGAGCTCGAGCGCGAGCGTGTGCTCGACACCACGTGGCTGCTCGCCGGGCGCGTCCGAGCAGGTCGCCGGCCCCGGCGACTGGCTGAGCTTCGAGAGCCACGGCGAGACGATCGTGATCGTGCGCCAGCCCGACGGCTCGCTGGCGGCGTTCCACAACGTCTGCCGGCACCGCGGCCCGGCGTTCGTCACCGAATGGCAGGGATGCGGCGCCAAGGAGTTCAAGTGCCCGTACCACGGCTGGACGCTACGACCTGACCGGCAAGGTCAAAGGCGTGCCCGAGCGGATCGACTTCGATCCCGAGCACCTCAAGGGGCTGCGCAGCCCGCAGGTCGCGGTCGAGGAATGGGGCGGTTGGATGTGGGTCAACCTGGCCGGGCCCGACGCAGCGCCGTCGCTGCAGAGCTGGATCGGCGAGGAGATCATGCTCGACCTCGGTCAGTACCGGATGGACGACATGATGCTGCTCGACGTGCTCGAGTGGGACGTGCCGGTGAGCTACAAGGCGATCGTCGACGGCTTCAACGAGATCTACCACACCGCCGAGCTGCACCACGTCGGCAAGGAGTGGACGAAGTCGGCGCGCGACACCAGCTTCTGGATCGTCAACGACCACAACTACATGTGCTTCGTGCCGCGGCTACCAGCACCGCGACAAGCTCGAGCAGGAGTGGGACCATCACAAGTGGGCGATCTGCCACTACGTCGTGTTCCCGAACACGGTCTTCAACTGCAACCCCGAGCACATCCAGGTCTTCAACCCGATCCCGATCGACGTCGACCGGACGCGCTTCCTGTGCTGGGAGATCGTGTACCCCGGCGACGAGCACGATCCGGAGTACCAGGACTACCGCCGCGGATGCAGGACCACTGGGACCATCTCAAGGTCGTCGTCGGCGAGGACATCGACGATCTACGAGCAGCTCGAGCGCACGAAGCGCTCGAGCGCCTACCAGACGAACATCCTCTACGACGCGCGAGTGCAAGATCGCGCACTACCACGAGACGATGGCTCGGATGATCAGGGACTGACCGTGCAGCCGTACTGTGCCCGTGCGATCGGCTCGGGCCACGACAGGAGGAGACCATGGGCGATCGTTTGCACGGCAAGATCGCCGTCATCACCGGAGCAGCGAGCGGGATCGGTGCCGCCAGCGCCAGACGCTTCGTCGAGGAGGGCGCACGACGTCGTCGTCGCCGACGTGCAGATCGATCTCGGTCAGGCCGTCGTCGCCGAGCTCGGCGACGCGGCGCGGTTCGTCGAATGCGACGTCACCGACGAGCAGGCGATCGTCGCCGCGATCCAGCTCGGCGATCGACACGTGGGGTCGGCTCGACGTGATGTTCAACAACGCCGGCGTGATCGGCGCCATCGGCCCGATCGCCGAGACCCGACCGACGCCTGGCGCCGCACCATCGACATCCTGCTGCACTCGGTGTTCTACGGCTGCAAGCACGCCGCCCTGGTGATGGTGCCGCAAGGATCGGGCTCGATCATCAACACGTCGAGCATCGCCGGTGTGATCGGCGGGCTCGGCGGGCACGCCTACACGACCGCCAAGACCGCCGTCGTCGGGCTGACCAAATCGGTCGCCTCCGAGCTCGGACCGAAGGGCGTGCGCTGCAACGCGATCGCGCCCGGCACCGTGCCCACGGCGCTGACGGCGGCGATGCTCGGCGACGTGAACGATCTGGAAGCGGTCGCCCAGCAGTCACGCGAGCGGTACGGCCGCTCGAGCGACGCGCATCGACATCGCCAACGCCGCGCTGTACCTGGCGAGCGACGAGGCGGCCTACGTGAGCGGCCACACGCTGGTGGTCGACTACACGCCGCAGCATCAACGGCGGCTCGGGCCGCTTCTCCGGCGCCGCCCCGGCGATGGTCGACATACCCTCCGCGCTGATCCGACCTGGTCCCATCAGGGCCGCGGTGGCGTCAGTCGGGCAGGCTGTCGATCGTCACCGTGCCGGCGTGCCGTCGACGGTGACGATCGCTCCGTCGGGGATGATGTCGGTGGCGTCGGCGACCGACACCACGCACGGGATGCCGAGCTCGCGGCGACACGATCATCGCGTGGCTGCCCATCGCGCCGACGTTGACGACCACCGCTGCGGCGGGCACGAACAGCGGCACCCACGACGGATCGGTCTGCGGCGCGACCAGCACGTCGCCCGGCTCGAGCCCGTCCGGGTCGGCGGCGTCGAGCACGACACGCGCCCGGCCGGTGGCGACTCCGCCTGAGCCGGCTGCGCCCGTGAGCACCGTGCCGGCGGTGGCCTGCTCGACGTCCTTGCTGTCGCGGTGGGTCATCTCGTCGAGGCCCGGGCACGCGGCCGTTGACGACGAACACCGGCTCGTAGTCGAACAGCAGCTTGTACATGCGCCCAGCGGTCGGCGATCACGTCGCGGAACGCTTCGGGGTCGGCGCGAAGCTGGTCGAGCTCGTCGTCGGTGACCATGAACACCTGCTCGACGTCGGTCGATCAACGCCGCGCTCGACCAGCCGCCCGCCGTACTCGTAGAGCGCCATCCGCAGCTCGTTGATCACCATCACGCAGTTCGTCTTGGCCCGCTCGCGGCCGGCGAGGAACAGCTGCGCCGACCGCAGCGCGGCCTCGAACAGGCCGGCCGTCTCCGGGTCGCCGGCGATCTTCTCGCGGATCTCGGCAGCCACGCGGATCGCGCTCGACGACCGACGCCTTCTGGCGGATCGGCCGGCGCCTGCGCGTCGTCGGACTTGCGCATCAGGTCGATCGCGGCGAGCGCGATGCGGGGCCTGACCTCCCACGATGGCGCACGCGGGTCGTACTCGTTCTGGCCCCGCGAGCCGTAGTCGCGCAGGAACTGGTCGAACTGCTCGAGGAAGCGCTGCTCGTCGGGACCGCCCTCGGCTTCGAGCAGGGCGAGCACCTGGTCGGGGCCGGCGTCGAAGGCGGCCGACACCGGTCCCGAGGCGCGAGCGGCGCGGCCGAGCTCCCACATCGCGTACGACGGGCGCGGCCGAGTCGACCTCGATCCCGGCGAGCAGCCGGATCGCCATCGTCGGGTCGCCGAGACCCTCGCAGATCGCGCCCGAGCGCGCCCGGGCCGAGCGACGACAGGGTCGACACCCGCATCGCGTTCTCGAACGTCTGCTGGATGTACGGCACCATCGACCGCGCCCTGGCGTGCAAGCGCCGAATCGGTGAGCGCCGATGAGATCGGGGCGGTGGGCGCGCAGGCTGCGCGGCGAGCTCGCGATCGGCATCGAGGTCGGGCAGCGACTCGACCGACATCGCCCAGCCCATCGACTCGCCGAGCCGCGCCTCGTGCCTGGGCGACACGTGCCATGGCTGCTCCTCGTACGGCGGCACCTCGGCGCGCTCGTCGAAGAACGCCTGGTCGATCAGCTCGGGCGTGACGCCGGGCATGCGGGCGCCGAGCACGCGGGTCATCGTCAGCGGGTTGTACGGGTAGCCGCCGAACACCTTGAACAGGTCGGGGAGCGCGGGGTTCTCGTACTCGTCGTAGTCGAGGGCGCCGATCCAGGTGTAGGCGTCGCGCAGGCCGGTGCACATGCCCTGGCGCATCACGAGGCTCTGCCCGAGTGGGCTGAACGGCTCCGGGAACACGTCGGCGGCGTTGCCCCGAGTCCATGCCGGGAACCGCTCGCCGAGCGTGGAATCGCCGAACCAGGTGTTGTCGTTGCTCACGTGTCTCCCCCTCGAGTTCGTGGCCACCCACCGATGCCGAGCGACCGTTACTGTAGTCAGTCTCAAGGTTCTCGGCTGCAGGCCGGCACGCAGCGACGCGCTTGTCGATCTTGCCCATCGGGTTGCGCGGGATCTCGTCGACGAAGCGGATCTCCTTGGGGCACTTGTAGCCCGGCCAGCGACTCGCGGCACCACGCGATCGAGTGGCTCGGGATCGTCGGCGCGCGCCCGGCAGCGAGCTGCACCAGGGCGACCAGCCGCTCGCCCATCTCGTGGTCGGGGAGGCCGACGCAGGCGACGTCGGCGACGTCGGGGTGGCGGGCGAGCACCTGCTCGACCTCGGCCGGGATAGACGTTGACGCCGCCCGACACGACCATGTCGGAGAAGCGGTCGGTGATGAACACGAACCCGTCGTCGTCGACGTAGCCGATCTCGCCGAGCGTGAACACGCCCGGGGCGAGGTGGGCGTCGGCGGTCTTCTGCGGGTCGCCCTCGTAGACGATGCCGCGGCCCGGTGGTGTCGCGGAAGTACAGCCGGCCCTCGGTGTTCGGCCGGCAGCTCGTTGCCGTCGTCGTCGACGACGAGTGCCTCGAACGGCGGCACGGCGCGGCCGACCGAGCCGGGGTGGGCGAGCCAGTCGGTCGAGTTGATCGAGCACACCGTGCCCGATTCGGTGCCGCCGTACGACTCGGACAGCACCGGCCCCCACCACTCGATCATCGCCCGCTTGACGTCGATCGGGCACTTGCCGCCCGGTGTGGGCGACCTGCCGCAGCGACGACACGTCGTAGCGGTCGCGAACGTCGTGCGGGCAGGGCGAGGCAGCGCACGAAGTGGGTGGGCACCATGATCGAGCTCTCGATCCGCGTGCTCGTCGATCGCGGCCAGCGTCGCCTCGGCGTCGAACCGCTCGTGGACGACGATCGGCACGCCGGCCAGCAACAGTCGGACCGCCGTCAGCGGACCGTTGTGGTACAGCGGGCCGACGACGAGATGGGTCGCCGAGCTTGGCGAGCCGGTGGGCGGTGATGTGCTCGACGAAGCCCGGCCAGGTCGGGCGAGTTGCCGATCGTCTTGGGCGGCAGCTGGACCGCCTTCGGGCCGCCCGGTCGTGCCCGACGTGAACAGCAGGTTGGGGAGCACGCGCTGGTCGGGCCGGAGCTCGATCGGCGGGCGATCGCCGACGAACGCGTCGAGCTCGGCGCCGGCGATGCCGTCGTCGGGCAAGCCGCACCACGGCGACGTCGACTTGACCGGCCACCGCCTCGCGGGTCGCCGCCTCGGTGGTCGAGTCGACGAACGCCAGCCGCGCGCCGGACTCGCGCGGCGATGTACGCGATCTCGCCCGCCGTGAGATGGAAGTTGACCGGGACGGAGGACGCCTCGCCGAGCGCGGCGGCGGCGTGGGCGAGCAGCGTCGCCGGGCGGTTGCGGGCGATCACGAGCAGCGCGTCGTGCCGCGCCGAGATCGAATGCTCCTGGAGCGCGGCGCCAACCGCAGCGTCGCCGTCGGCGAACTCCGACCCACGTGGCGTCGCCATGGGCATCGGACCGGATCGCCCAGCCGTCGGGCTCGTCCGGCGGCGCGGCCGAGCAGCGGCAGCGCGCGTCATCGGGCGAGCACCGAGCAGACGCTGATGCCGGGCGCGCCGTACACCTGCGTGAAGGCGGTCCTCGGCTCGCCGGGGACCTGGCGGTCGCCGGCGCGGCCCTGGAGCTGCAGCACGCACTCGATGATCTGACGCAGCCCGCTGGCCCCGATCGGCTCGCCGTTGGCGATCAGCCCGCCGTCGGTGTTGACCGGCAGCCGGCCGCCGATCTCGAGCTCGCCGCTCGATGATCGAGCTCGGTCCTGCTCGCCGTGCTCGCAGAAGCCGCACTCGGCGAGGTGCATCAGCTCGGCGCCGGCCTCGGTGTCCTGGAGCTGGGCGACGTCGATCTCGCCGGGCCCGATGCCGGCCGCCTCGAACGCCGCACGCGGCGGCGTGCGACCGTGGCGCCCTCGGCGATCTCCGGTGCCAGCCACGGGCTGAACACCTCGAACGTGCCGAACCGGCGGGTGCGGAACTCGAGCGCCTTGACCTCGACCGCGTCGGTCGCTGAGCTCGGCGGGCCCGCTCGGTCGACATCAGCACGACCGCCGCGCCGCCCTCGCTCGGGCTGCAGAACATGTACGAGGTGAGCGGGTCGTTGACCATCGGCGCGCCGGCGATCTCGTCGGCCGAGACCGGCTTGCGCCGCCAGGCGTGGGGCGTGATCGACGCCGTTGCGCAGCGCCTTGGCGGCGAGCTCGGCGAGCAGGCGTCGGTCGAGCCCGTGGTCGTGCAGGTAGCGCTGGATCTTGAGCGCGAAGAACTGGGTGGTGACCATCATCCCGTCCTCGGCGTACCAGTCGGGCAGGCCGTAGTCGGCGGGGTCGGAGCCGAACGCGCCGCGAGCGTGCTTGTCGAAGCCGACCGCCAGCGCGACCTCGGCGGCGCCGGACTCGATCGCCTGGGCGCACGTCAGGACCGCACTGCCGGCGGTGCCGCAGCCGTTGTAGACGCCGATGAACGGGACGCCGGTCAGGCCGAGCTCGCTGACGAGCGCCGCGGCGTGGCCGCTGTCGCGGCTGCCGCCGGCGGCGAAGTCGACGTCGCTCCACGCTGACGCCGGCGTCGGCGAGCGCCGCGCGCGCGGCGATCAAGCCCATCTCGCGGCCGCTGATGTCGAACCGCCCGAACGGGTGCAGCCCGACGCCGACGATCGACACGGTCATCGCCGAGCCCTCTGCGTCGGGCACGAACTCGGTACGACCAGACGTCGCCGTCGTCGTCGGGCTGGGCCGGCGGCGAGCCGCACCGCGTCGCCGATCTGCCACGCGCTCGGCGGCCGGCCGGCGAGGCGGCGTCTCGACCCGCACCGGCCCGACGTCGACGTAGCCGACGGCGAACGGCTCGAACGGCTCCGGCCCGCGATATGGCGGCTTGGGCTGGATGCGCTGCACCGTCCAACTCCACAGCTCGCCGTCGGTCGGGCAACGCGACGGCTCGGTCGTCCGCGCCGCAGCGCGGGCACGCTGGCTGAGGCGGGAACACGTGCGTGTCGCACGCCGTGCAGCGCGACGCCGACGAGGTGCGCGTCACCGTCGATGAAGGTGACCAGACCGCGGCGGTCGATGGTGTCGTCATGCGGTCTCCAGATGCTGCACGCCGACAGATTCTTGGGATCGACTCTAGTTACCGAACGTCTGCGTTCAGACCGGGGACGCGTCAGCGAGCCGTCGGCTGCGGGCCGGCGCCGGCTCGACCGGCTGGGGCGTCTTGCGCTTCGGGATCTTGACCACCTGGCTGCGGCTGGCGAGCGAGACCGCCACCAGCAGCGACAGGCCGTAGAACAGCGGCTCGATCCAGCGGCTGCTGCCCGAGAAGTGAGCTGGATGCCCTTGATGCCGGTGGCCAGCGCCAGCAGCGCGATCATCGCCCCCCACACGTTGGGGCGGCCCTTGATCTGCGAGGCGCCGAAGAACACGGCGGCGATCGCGGGGAACAGGTAGCCGGGGCCGATGTTCGGCCCGTAGGTGCCGACCTTCCACGAGTACACGATGCCGGCGAAGCCGGCGACGACGCCCGACACCACGAGCGACTGCCACACCAGGCGGTCGGTGGCGACGCCGGCGAGGCGGGCGGCCTCGGTGTTGCCGCCGGTGGCGAACATGTGGCGCCCGACCGGCGTGTGCTCGAGCACGAACCACGACGACGACGGCGATCACGCCGAGGTAGTAGCAGAACATCGGCAGCCCGAAGAGCAGCTGATTGCCGATCTTCTGGTAGTCCTTCGTGAGCTCGCCGCTGATCGTCTGCTCGGACGTGAAGTAGACGAAGGCGGTGATGATCTGACTCATGCCGAGCGTGGCGATGAAGCTGTTGACGCGCAGCTTGACGACGAAGAAGCCGCTGATGAACCCGGCGACGGCGCAGCGCGCCGAGGCCGAGCACCATGCCGACCACCTGTGGGAGCGTCGGTGTTCTTGGCGACCCAGTTGGTGATCACCAGCGACATCGTCATCATCGTGCCGATCGACAGGTCGTAGGTGCCCGTCGTGAGCGGGATCAGGAACGCGATCGCCAGCACCCCGACGATCACGTTCTCGATCAGGATCGTCTTGGCCGACGTCGGTGCTCAGGAACGTGCGGCCTTCGAGGGCGGTGAAGCACGACGATGAAGAAACCCCACAGGTACAGCGCGCTGTACTTGTCGAGCCCGAGCCGCTTGATCATCGAACCCTCCCCGTGGTCTGCAGTTGCGTGTGCTCGATCGTTTCGGCAGTGATCTCGGTCGCCCGCAGCGTGGCGACGGCGCGGCCGTCGACGAGCACGATCACACGGTCGCAGAGGCGGACCAGCTCGTCGGTGTCGGTGGACGCGACGAGCGTGGCCACGCCCTCGGCGGCGGCGCGTTCGACCAGCGAGTGGATCTGGTCCTTGGCGCCGATGTCGACGCCCTGCGTCGGTTCGTCGAGCAGCAGCATCTTCGGCGACAGGCGCAGCGCCTTGCCGAACATCACCTTCTGCTGGTTGCCGCCACTCAGCGAGCCGATCGGCGCCTCGGTCGACGCGGTCTTGACGCTGAGCCGCTCGATCCAGCCGTTGGTCTCGTCGACCTCGGACTTGCGGCTCAGGCGCATCGCCTTGACGAAGCGCCGGACGTCGGTGATCGTGAGGTTCTCGCGCACGTTCATCGGCGCGATCGATGCCGCGCAGCCGCGCGCTCGGCCGGAACGAACGCGACGCCCGTGCGCCGATCGCCTTGCGCGGCCGGTAGTTGGCGATCGGCTTGCCGTCGAGCATGATGTCGCCGTCGTCGCGCGGGGTCTGGCCGGCGATCAAGCCCGAGCACGTGCTCGCGGCCGGAACCGGTGATGCCGGCGAGCCCGACGATCTCGCCCGGCATGACGTCGAGGTCGAGGCCGTGCACGGTGCGGCCACGCAGGCCGCGCACCGTGAGCGCGGGCGTGGCTGCCGATCGTGCGCGTCGCTCGACAGCGACGGTCTCGATCCGGCGACCGACCATCAGCTCGACCAGCCCGTCGTGGTCGAGTCGCTCGACCGGCACGCGTCGCCTTGCGCACGCCGTCGCGCAGCACCGTCACGCGGTCGGCGAGCTCGAACACCTCGTCGAGGTGGTGCGAGACGTACAGGATCGACACGCCGCGCTCGCGGAGGCGGTGGATCACGTCGAACAGCCGCCGCACGTCGGCGCCGGGCAGCGTCGCCGTCGGCTCGTCGAGGATCAGCAGGCTGGCGCCGTCCTCCCAGCCGACCAGGGCGCGGGCGATCGCGATCGCCGTGCGCTGCGACGGTGGCAGGCTGTGCACCGGCGCCTTGATGTCGAGATCGGCGAGCCCGAGCGTGGCCAGCGCCTCGCGGGTGCGGCGAGCCTCGCCGCGCCAGCGGATCCGGCCGCCGAGCCCGGTCTGGTAGCCGGCCGTGATCGCCAGGTTGTCGATCGCGTTCAGCGATGCCGACGAGCCCGAGGTCCTGGTGCACGAAGCGGATGCCGCGCCGCGTGCGCGGCCGAGCCGTCGCCGAGCGTCGAGCGGCGTCGCCGTTCGACCCACGCCTGCACCGTCGCCGGGGTCGGGCTGGTGGTAGCCGGCGAGGATCTTGATCAGCGTCGACTTGCCGGAGCCGTTCTGGCCGACGAGCGCGTGCGACCTCGCCGGCGGCGACGTCGATGCTGACGTCGTCGAGCGCGACCTGGCCCGCGAACGTCTTCGAAAGGTGCTCGATTCGGAGCGCGTCAGCCATCATCCCCCAATCCCGGCCGAGAGACTAGCAAACTGTTGCCGGTATCAATAAAGTACGGTTTCACCTTGACACGAAGTGCGTGCCAGGACCCGAGGGGGGACACATGACAAAGTACCGCAAGCTCGCAGCTGTGCTGTTCGCAGGCTCGCTCGTCATCGCCGCCTGCGGCGACGACGACGACGATGCGACACGGCGACGGCACCGGCCGCGACCGAGGCCGCGGCCACCGAGGCGGCTCCGCAGGCACCGAGGCACCGGCCGCGACCGAGGCTCCGGCGGACCGAGGCGCCGCCGACGGAGGCTCCCGCCGGCACCGAGGCTCCGGCCGGCGACCGAGGCACGCGCGCCGAGGATTCGGGTCTCGCTGCGGCGCAGGCCAACGTCGACAAGTTCAGCGACGCCCGACGGCGCGATCGGCGTGACGATTCCGCTCACCGGCGTGCCCGAGAAGAAGACGATCGCCTGGCTCGAGTGCGACGTTCCGACCTGCGCCGCCTACCTCACGCCCGGCTTCGAGGACGCCACCGAGGCGCTCGGCTGGGACCTCAAGATCATCCCGATGAAGAGCACCGATCCCGGCCCCGCCTTCCAGCAGGCGATCGACGCAAGGCGTCGACTACATCGCCAGCACCGGTCTCGCCACCGCGCAGTACCAGGCGCAGCTCGACGCCGCCAACGCGGCCGGGATCGGGGTGCTCGAGCTGCTTCGGCACCGACGACCCGAGCCCCGACACGATCCAGATGCAGTGCGGCGACGAGAGCTTCGTCGAGAAGACCGGCCCGCTGATGGCCGACTGGGCCATCGTCGACTCCGGCGGCGCGAGCCAACGTCCTGGTCGTCAGCATCCCCGACTTCCCGGTGCTCAAGGTCGAGACCGACGCCTTCATCGCCCAGCTCGAGGAGAACTGCCCGGACTGCACGTACGAGGAGCTCAACGTCACGCTCGACGACCTGATCGGTGGCCGCGTGCCGGCCGCCGTGGTGTCGAAGGTCCAGGCCAACTCCGACCTGAACTACGTCTTCTACTCGTTCGGCGACCTGCCCGGCGGCGTCACCTCGGCGCTCCAGACGGCGCGGGCTCGTTCGACCAGGTCAAGCAGTACGGCCAGGACTTCTCGACGATCGACCTGCAGGAGATCGTCGACGGCACGATGGGTGCCTGGTCGGCCGACCCCAAGGGCTACGCCGGCTGGTTGATGGTCGACGCCGCGGCTCGCCTGAGCCTCGGCATGACGCTCGACGAGGAGCGCGCACGCGGCGGCACTGCCGACGGTCATCGTCGCCGACGCCGACTTCGCCCAGGAGATCATCGACGTCGGTGGCGACTGGTTCCCGCCGGGCGCCGACGCGGCCTTCAAGGACGCTCTGGGGCGTCTGATCCGCGCAGTGCGGGTCGCGGCGCTCCGCGCACTCGGGCGCCGCGACCGCACTTTCTTGACACGGCGCTACGTGATCAGCGGCCAGTGGACGAGGCCATACCTCGCAACGCTTCCGGGAGCGGTCGGCGTACGAGTCCGACGCGGCACCGACCCGCCGCCGGGTTTCCGGCGCTGCCCGACCTCCCGCTCGGTCGCTACACCGATCCGGCGTTCTTCGAGCTCGAGCGTCGAGCACCTGTTCAAGCGGATCGTGGCTGTACGCCGCCCACGACAGCGAGCTCGCCGACGCCGGCGTCGTACAAGCTGTGCGACATCGTCGGCGCTCCGGTGCTGCTGGTGCGCGGCGACGACGGCGAGGTGCGCGCGTTCTGCAACTCCTGCCGCCACCGCGGCGCGCCGGTGGTGCGCGACGCGTGTGGCACGGCGCGGCTGCTTGTGCTGCCAGTTCCACTCGTGGAGCTACGACCTGCGCGGGCGCCTGGCGCGCGTGCCCGACGAGCGCGACTTCGTCGGCCTGCGACCGGACGAGCGCGGCCTGCCGCCGGTGCGCTGCGAGCCGTGGGGTGGGTGGTGCTTCGTCAACCTCGACCCGACGCGATGCCGCTGCTCGAGTGGCTGCACCCGCTGCCGACGCTCCTCGCCGACGTCGCCCGTTCGCCGCTGCGCAGTCTCGACGTCAAGACCGTCGAGCTGCGGTGCAACTGGAAGATCCTCGCCGAGGGATTCCTCGAGGTGTACCACGCCCGCACCGTGCATCCCGACGACGGTCGCCCCGACGCTCGACACGCGCGGCACGGTGATCTCGCTGTTCGACCACGGGCACCAGAACATGGTGTCGCCGGTGGTGCCGCGGCACCCGCACCGACGGCCGCGATCAGTTGCCGATGTTCGACAGGTGCACGGCGATGTTCCCGAGCGATGCTGCAACCGGCGCACGGCATCTTCCCCAACCTGATCACGCCACTGGACGGCCGCGGCTTCCCGTTCCTCGTGTTCTGGCCGGAGGCGATCGACCGGACGCGGCTCGACATCATCTGGTTCGCTGCCCGACTGGGGCGACGGCGAGATGCCCGGACAAGCGAGATCTGGCGATCGACGCCTCGACCGCTTCGACGTGCTGATGCAGGAGGACTACCGCAACCTCGAGCCGATCCAACGCTCGATGGAGCACGCCGCCCACGGCGGTCAGGTCGTCAACTACCAGGAGCGGCGGATCTGGCACGTGCACGCTTGGATCGACAAGATCGATCGGGCCCGAGCGGATCCCCGCCGCAGCTGCGCGTGCCCGACCTGCTGGCCGACTGGGTCGAGCGGATCTGAGGCGGCGGCGTGCCCGGCCGGCTGCTGGCGATCACCGGCGGACACCGCTTCGATCACGACGCGATGACGGCGACTGCTCGACGGCGTCTGCCGGCGAGCTCGGCTGGGAGCGGGAGCACGACGAGCCAGCCGGCCGCGCAGACGCTGGCTGCGACCCGAGCACGCCGGCGACGTGGGACACGATCGTGCTGCACGACATCCCCGGTCTGGCGCTCGGCACGCGGCACGCGAGCCCGAGCGCGCCGTGCCGACCGACGACGAGGTCCGTCGCGGCGCTGACTCGATCTGCTCGCGGCCGGGCAGGGCATCGTCGCCACCCACCACGCGCTGGCCGGATGGCCGGACTGGGACGAGTGGGCCGACGTGCTCGGCGGCCGGTTCCTGCTACGCGCCCGGCACGGCTCCACGGCGAGGCCGTGCCGGCTTCCGGCTACCGGATGGACGCGTACCGCGTCGAGTGGCGGCGCCGAACCATCCCGTGTACCGCCGGCATCGAGTCGTTCGAGCGTCGCCGACGAGCTGTACCTGTGCCCGGTGTTCGAGGACGGCGTCACGCCGCTGCTCACCACAGCCGCCGACACATCGCCGACGCGATGATCGACACGTATCGCGAGGTGCGCGATCGGCGAGCAGCGTCGCGGCGCCGGCACCAGCCCGGCAGCCCGCTGCTCGGCTGGGCCGCAGCGTCGGCGCCGAGCCGGATCGTGTACGTGCTGCCCGGCCACGGCCCGGCGACGATGGCGCACCCGCAGTACCGGCGGCTGCTCGCCAACGCCTGCGCCTGGGTCGCGGTCGACGGCGCAGCCGAGCCGTCAGGCGCTGACCAGACGCGCCGGCGAGGTCGTGCACGGCGGTGCGCAGCTTCTCGCTGGGCTCGCCGCTCAACGGGCCGTCGGCGAGGCGCATCGTGTGCACCGAGATCAACAGGTCGACGAGCGTGCGCGCGGACAGCGTCTCGACCGCCCGCCGGGCTGCCGACGGTCGACCGCGCCCCTCGCCGCCGAGGTAGCCGAACGCGCGCTGCGACGTGCTGCTCCTCGAACTCCTGGCGCAGCGTCGTGATCTGCCGGGTCGCGCCCGGGAGCTGCAGGTACAACAGCGTCGCCTCGTCGGGGTGGGCGTCGATCCAGTCCCACACCGCGTCGATGACGGCGTCGAGCGTCGCCTGGTCGCCGGGCTCGTCGTCGCCGCGGGCGGCGGCGACGACATCGCTGATCAAGTCGAACACGCGGTGGACGGCGGCGCTGAACAGCTCCTCCTTGCCGGAGAAGTGGTAGTAGACCGCGGTCACGACGACGTCGGCCTCCTCGGCGACGTCGCTGATCGCGGCATCGACGAAGCCCTTGCGAGCGAACAGCCGGATCGCGGCGTCGATGATGTCGTCGCGGCGCGAGGGCCGGTGGGCCGGCAGCGGTGCGACGGAGTCGCGTCGTCGCGTCATCGGCTCGTCATGGCCGTCGGACGGCGCGTGGACGTCGGCGGTCGAGGCGTCGCCGACGTCGTCTAACATGTACGCGCATCGACGCCCCCGCCAGCCCCGCCGACCCGCGCACCGACCGTCGCGCCGCCACGTCGTCGATCGACGGCGCGATGGGGCTGTTCGCGACGATGCCGGTCGACGAGGTCACGGTGCAGGACATCGCCAGCGCCGTCGACATGACCCCGGCCGCGGTGTACTACCACTTCGCCTCGAAGGAGCAGATCCTGATCGAGGGCATGCAGCGGTTCCGCGACGCAGCTGCTCGACGAGATGCGCGCGTACGCTGCCGGCCACGCGGCGACGCCGACGGGCTGCGCGATGCTGGTCACGCACGTGCTGGCCTGGACGGCGCCGCCACCGCCACAGGCGACGGTGTACTTCGTCAACTCGATCGGCCTCAACCTGATGGTCGAGGCGCTGCGGCGCGAGACGCGGCTCGAGATGGTCGAGCTGCTGCGAGTCGCGGTGCCAGCCGGTGCGGGGCCGGCTGAGCGGCGCCGAGGCGGGTGTGATCGCGGTCGGCGCTGGTGTCGCTGATCGAGACCTCGCTGGCGTCGATGCTCGAACCAGGACGCGGCGCTACCGCGGCCTCGGCGCCGGCGAGTTCGACGCCGAGGTCGGCCGCGATCGGCGACCGCATCGCCGGCATGTCGACGCCAGACGCGTCCTGAGACGTCGGTCAGATCTCCAGGTCGTGTCGAGGCGGACGAGCGCCTTGCCGACGTTGCCGCCCTTGCAGCATCTCGAGGAAGCCGTCGACGGCATGGTCGATGCCGTCGGTGACGGTCTGCAGCGCCTCGACCTCGCCGGATCGCAGCCAGCCGGCGACGGTGCTGCTCGAACTCGGGCCGCATGTCCTCGTGGTCGCGGACGATGAAGCCGCGGATCGTGATCCGCCGCAGCACCGCTTCGATCAGGTGGTTGATGTCCTGGCCGCGGCCGTCGTCGGAGTACTGGCTGATCATCCCGCACAGCGCGACGCGGCCGCCGATGCTGCATGTTCTTGAGCGCGGCGACGAGCTGCGGGCCGCCGACGTTGTCGAAGTAGACGTCGATGCCGTCGGGCGCGATCCGCGGCACGCCGTCGCGGGGCGCTTCGGCGCGGTAGTCCATGGCGTCGTCGTAGCCGAGCTCGGTCGACGAGCTGCCGCGACCTTGGCGGCGACCGCCGGCACTGCCGACCACTCGCGATGCGCCGAGCAGCTTGGCGAACCGGCCGGCGGCGGAGCCGACCGCGCCCGCGGCGGCGGAGACGAACACCGTGTCGCCCTCGCGCAGTTCGCCGATCCGCTCGAGCCCGACCCAGGCGGTGAAGCCGGTCTGGCCGAGCACGCCGAGCCAGGCACCGACCGGCGCCGCCTCGACGTCGACGGCGGTCGACGGTGGCGGCGTCGACCACGGCGTGCTCGCGCCAGCCGGCGCGATGGCGAACGAACGTGCCGACCGGCCACGTCGCTGCTCTCCGAGGCGATCACGACACCGATCGCCGAGCCGTCGAGCGGCTCGCCGATCTCGAAGTTGGTCGTGTAGTGCTTCTCGCCGAGATCGAGCCGGCCGCGCATCGACGGGTCGACGCTCATCGCGACGTTGCGCACCAGCAGCTGGTCCGGCTGGAGCGCCGGGATCGGGCGCTCCTCGATCGCGAACAGGTCGGGCGTGGGGTCGGCGCCCCGCTCCGGGCGTCCGCGCAGTGTGACCATGCGAGTCGACGAGGGGATCATGAGGCTCTCCGGGAACGGTCAGTCGAAGTGAAGTCGATCTCAAGTTAGTCGCGAGGAGCGGCAGGTGCCGCCCCGGCTCAACGCTTGTCACGTCGGGGTTGCCCTCGCTCCACGTCTGCTGCATCAGGCGGTGGGCGATGCGCCAGCCGTCGGGAGTGCGCACGACCCGGTCCTCGTAGTACCCGCCGACGATGAAGTTGTCGCCGCCTTCGACGCCCTCGCTGCACGTGCTGGCTCTGCAGGTGGCAGCGGTGGGTGCCCGTGTCGCCGTCGACCGTGACCTGATGGTTGCCGACGAGATGCTGGGTGCGGTCGAGCCGGAGGATCGCGCCACCGATGCGGGCGATGATCTCGTCGACACCGTTGCACTCGACGCCGCGCAGCGTCGCCGTGGCATCCGGGACGAACACGTCGCGCAGCTCGTCGACGTTCTTGGTGTCGAGCGCCCACGTGTAGCGCACGGCGAGGTCGATGATGTCTTCACGGTCGGCCATGCCCCTCAGCGTTGCACGCCGGCCGATCCGCCTTCCCAGTCGGACGCCTGACTTTCTCTACACTCGATTGCATGTCCGAGAGCGAACTCGTCGACCGCCGGATCGAGATCGCCCGGTCGCTGTTCGCGGCGTGGAGCTCGGGCGATCCGGACGCCCCGGAGCCGTTCTTGATGCCCGACGGGATGCTCGCCGACGTCGCCAGCGGCACGTTCGAGGGTTGGCCGGCGATCCGCGCCTTCTTCGCCAGCGGGCTCACCCGCACCGGCAACCTGACGCTCGTCCCCGACGAGTTCTGGGGCAACGACGGCGGGCTCGCCGTGCACTACGTGATGAGCGGCGACGTGGTGCGCCCCGAGTCGTTCGGTCCCGAGCACGTCGGGTCGACGTTGGTCGGTGCCGTGCATGTCGTACCTGCGCTTCGACGGGGACCGCGTCTGCTACGAGGCCGACTTCCACGACAAGGGAGCCCGCGCCAAGTCGCTCGGCATCGGTGGGTGAGCGTGGGTCGGCCCTCGCTCGCGCTCGGCGCACCGGTGCAGATCGCCTATGCCGTGCCCGACGCCGTCGCCGCAGCTGCGCGAGTGGGCGCACCGGTTCGGCGCCGGTCCCTTCTTCGTACGGCATCACATCGAGCTGGTCGACGTGATGTATCGCGGGCGGCCGGGTGCGTTCGATCACACATCGGCATACGGCCAGTGGGGCTCGATCATGGTCGAGCTCGTGGAGGACCACCGGCGCGACGCCAGCCCCGTGCGCGACATGTACGCGCCAGGGCGAGTCCGGCCTGCATCACCTGGCATTCTTCGTCGACGACCTGGACTCGACCGTCCGCGACCTGGTCGCCGCCGGGATGCCGATCGCGATGAGCGCCCGCACGGTCGGGGGGTCTGCGTTCCACTTCGTCGACGCCGTGCAGACCCACGGCCACATGTTCGAGCTGTACGAGGCCGGCGATCGTGTGCGGCGCTTCTACGACGAGGTGGCGAGGGCGGCCGAGGGGTGGGACGGCACCGATCCGGTGCGAATGCTCTGACCGCTCAGTACGTTCGTCGGTGCTCGGGGGCCGTCGTCGTCGACCTCGACGGCGAGCTGCCAACGGGGAAGGCACTGCTTGTGAGCGAACTTCCATCCGTCGGACGTCTTCACGACGACGTCGTGGTAGTCGCCGCCGTACAACCGCTTGGGCACGTGCTGCGTGGCGCGTGAACGGCGCCAGGAACTTGCTGTGCACGTCGACGCGACCATCGGGATCGGCGGACTCGTCGACGACGATGTTCGTCACGTGATGTGCCGGTGGGTGCGTCGCGTCGAGCTCACGGAACCAGTCGACGATCGCATCCCGTCCCTCCCGCTGGACATCGCCGGTGCCGCCCCGGTAGTCGATCGTGGCATCGGGCAGGAAGAGCGCGGCGAACTCGTCCCATCGGCCATGATCGATCGTGTGACCGTAGCGACCGAGCAATTGATGGATCAGGACGATGTCGGTGCCGTCGAGCACGGTGCCACCGTAGTCACTCCGTTGTCGTCGCTGGGCTGCGGCGAAGCTAGAGTCACTCTCAAGTAACCCGATCCGCGGGAGGGTAGGAGACGATGGCAGATTCGGCCGAACCGACCGGACCCCGTTCCGACGGCATCACGTACCAGCAGTTGCTCGACACCGATCCCTACCCCGTGCCCGACGTGCTCCGGGTCGAGTCGCCGCGGTATCCTCGGCAGCGACGACGTGCCCGCCTCGCGCTACACGTCGCGTGAATGGCACGAACGCGAGGTCGAACGGCTGTGGAAGCGGGTGTGGCAGTTCGCCTGCCGCGAGGAGCAGATCCCGCACGTCGGCAGCCACATCGTCTACGACATCGCCAACCTGTCGTTCATCGTCGTCCGCGCCGCCGAAGGCGAGATCAAGGCGTACTACAACGCGTGCCTCCACCGTGGGCGCCAGCTCAAGGACCACGGCGGGCGGTGCAGCGAGTTCCGCTGCCCGTTCCACGGGTTCACGTGGGCGCTCGACGGCTCGCTCGCTTCGATCCCCGCTCCGTGGGACTTCGAGCACGTCGACGCCGCAGAGTTCTCGCTGCCCGAGGCCAAGGTCGGCACGTGGGGCGGGTTCGTGTTCATCAACCCCGACCCGGACGGCCGAGCCGCTCGAGGACTACCTCGGCGAGCTGCCCGAGCAGTTCGAGCGCTGGAAGCTCGAGGACCGCTACATCCAGGGCCACGTCCAGAAGGTGATCCGCGCCAACTGGAAGATCGTCCAGGAGGCGTTCTGCGAGTCGTACCACGTCGCCGACCACGCATCCCCAGACCGCGGCCTACCTCGGCGACGTCAACAGCCAGGTCGACATCTGGGAGAACTTCGCCCGGGTGATCACGCCCGGCGGCACCCCGAGCCCGTTGCTCGAAGTGGGATCCCACCGAGGAGGAGATCCTGCGCTACATGCTCGACATCCGCGACGACGAGGAGAGCTTCATCTCGCTCGAGGCCGGCAAGACCGCCCGCGAGGCATCGGCTGCCGCCGCCCGCGAGCGCTGGCGACCGGTGGTCGGCGACATGGTCGACCAGTGGTGCGACGCCGAGTTCATCGACAACATCGACTACACGATGTTCCCCAACATGCACCCGTGGGGTGCCTACAACCGGATCGTCTACCGGTTCCGCCCGAACGGCGACAACCACCGCGAGGCGATCATGGAGGTGTTCATGCTGGCCCCGTTCGCCGGCGAGCGGCCGCAGCCGGCGGCCACCACGTACCTCGGGCCCGACGACGACTGGACCGGCGCACCCGAGCTGGGCATGCTGGCGAAGGTGTTCACGCAGGACAGCTTCAACATGCCGATGGTGCAGAAGGGCCTCGAGACCACGGCCAAGCCGGGCGTGACGCTGGCCAACTACCAGGAGTCGAAGGTGCGCTGGTTGCACGACCTGCTCGGTCGATTGGGTCGACTCGGAGGGCTGACGTGCTCGGCCTCGTCCATCCCTTCACGCGAGCGCTGTACGAGCAGGACGGCAAGGGCAACGTGCGCGTCCTCACCAGCGACGGACGGACCGGCGTGTTCACGACCGACGGCTCCTGGATCGAGGGCGAGGTGTTCGAAGCCGACCCCCAGCTGTGCAACTGGGTCGGCGGGCCGAAGGTCGCCCACCACCGCATCCAGCCGAGCTGACCGGCGATGCGACAGGCTCGTGATCTGCGCTTCGGTGATCTCGTCTGGTCGCACTTCAGCCGGCCCCGCTTCGGCGCCTTCGACGAACGAGTGGCGGCGGCCGCGGCGGCGGGCATGGCCGGGATCGGCCTGTACGTCCGCGAATACGAGCGACTGCGCCGACGAGGAGGGCCGCTCACCGGCCGACATCCGCGCCGTGCTCGACGCCCACGACCTCGTGATCGCCGACGTCGAGGTCGTTCGCGGGTGGTGGGCGACGGCCGGCCCGGATCTCGACGAGAGCCAGGAGATCGAGGCGCTGGCGTTCGAGATGGCTGACGAGTTCGGCGTCCGGTACCTGCAGGCGATCGGCCCGTACGAGTGCCCGCTCGAGCAGGCCGTCGACGGCTTCGGGCGGTTGTGCGACCGGGCGGCCGCACACGGCCTGCTGGTCGGCATCGAGTGGTTGCCGTACACCAACATCGCCACCGCCGCCGACGCCCAGGCGATCGTGCGCGGCTGCGGGCGTCCCAATGCCGGCTACTGCGCCGACATCTGGCATCACGTGCGCGGCGCCGACGACCTGTCGATGATCGTCGCCCTCGAGCCGGACCGGGTGTTCGCGATCCAGATGAACGACGGAACGCTGGCGCCACAGACTCGACGACTACAAGCCCGACTGCCTCAGCAACCGAGTGGCGCCGGGTGACGGCGAGTTCGACTGTGTCGGCTTCATCCGCACGCTGCTCGAGATGGGCGTCGACGCGCCGATCTCGCTCGAGGTCTGCTCGTCGGTGCTGTGGGAGGCGCCCGCTGTCGACGCCGCTCGCGCCGCGGCCGACGGCATGCGCCGGGTGCTGGCCGCCGTCGACGGGCTCGGGCACCGTGTCGAGCGCTGACGCGAATGCACTGACCGGGCGGCGCGCCCTGGTGCTGGGCGGTTCGGTGTTCGTCGGCAAGCACCTGGTCGACGCCTTGCTGTCGCGGGGCGCCGATGTCGCCGTGCTCAACCGGGGCAGGACTCCGAGCTCGCTGCCGGCCGACGTCGAGCGGATCGTGGCCGACCGCACCGACGCCGATCAGATGCGCACGGCACTCGCCGGACGCGACTGGGATGCCGTGTTCGACGTGTCGGGATTCGTGATGGCGGCCGGGGGCTCCGACGTCGACGCCCTGCTCGAACTCGTCGACGGGCATGCCGGCAGCTACGTGTACACGAGCTCGATCATGGCCTACGACCAGTCGTGGATCGGCGTGTTCCCGTGGACCGAGGACCAGCCGACCAACCACGACGGGCCGGCCAGCTACGGCGGATTCAAGGCGCTGGCCGAGGCGGCGATCCTCACTCGCCACGCGCGCACCGGGTTCCCGGGCACGATCGCCCGCCCGGCCGCGATCTACGGCCCCGACAACAACATCTTCGACATGGAGTTGCCGATGTTCCTCCGGCTGCTCCAGCAGCGACCGATCCTGGTGCCTCACGGCGGGCTGGTCGTCGGCTCGTACGGGCACGTCGACGACCTGTGCGCGACGATGATCACGATGGCGACGACGCCGGCCGCTGCCGGCGAGGTGTTCAACGTGTCGACCGACTCGGTCGACGTCAACCGCTACATCGACGTGCTTGCAGGCGTGGTGGGCGAGCAGCCGCACGTCGTGCACGTGCCCGACGCACTGCTGCCCGAGCTGACCGATCCCGGCACGCCGCCGGCGTTCGGCCACCTGTTCAAGGTCCGCCACCATGCTTCGCTCGACCTCACCAAGTCGACACGATTGCTGCACGTCGTCGATCGGTACGACCTGCGCAGCGGGCATGCGCACACCTACGAGTGGTTCCTCGCCAACGGGCTCGACCGGATCGGCGGCCCGCTCGTCGACCCGGTGTGGAAGGCGTCGTGGGACTTCGAGGTCGAGGCTGCGACGGCGGAACGGATCGGCCGTGGCTGAGGTCGAACCGGCAGCGGTGCCCGACGCCGAGATCTTCCGCTCGATCGAGACGACGGTGCGCGATGTCCTGCTCCCGGCACTGCCCGACGATGAACAGTGGGCGCGGGCGGCGGCGACCCAGCTGGTCGGGCTGGCGCGCTACGCCGCCGGGCGTGAGCCGGATGCCACTGCCGGGCGCGTGGCCGAGCTGGCCGAGGTGCTCGCCACCCTCGTCGAGAACCCGATCGTGGGCGTGGCGTGGGACGGCGACCGTTCGCAGCGGTCGGTGATGGCGGCGAGCGGCGCGGCGCTGGCCGCTGCCGTCGGCCGCAACGATCCGGCGGCCGACCAGATCAGAGCGCTGCTGCGGCCGGTGATCGTGCGCCAGCTCGACGACGAGTTGCGCGTGACGGCTCCGCTGGTCGACACCTTCCGGGGGAAGCTCGATGGCTGACGGAATGCGCGAGCCGCTGGAGGAGTGGCTGCAGCGCCGGCGCGGCGACGATGCCCGGCTCGTCGACCTGCGGCGCATCGCCACCGGCAACTCCCGTGCCAACTGGTTCGCGCGCATGTCGGGCGGTGACCGCTATGTGGTTCGCATCGAGCAGGGGGGAGTGTTCGGCACGTCGAGTGCCGACGAGTTCCGCTTCATGGAAGCCGCCCGCCGGCTCGGCTGCCCGGTCGCCGCCGTGCGCTGGATGGAGCCGACCGGAGATGTCGTCGGCCAGCCGTTCTTCGTCATGGACTTCCTCGACGGCGCGACGAGTGATCGCAACGACCGGTCGATGTCGGCCGACCTCGTCGACGACTACGTCCGCCGGCTCGACGCGCTCCACCGCACCGACTGGGCCTCGCAGCTCGACACGGCTGTCACGGGTGACGACGCGACGCATGCCCAGATCGAGCGCTGGCTGGAGGTCTACCGGTCGGAGACCGACATCGCCATCCCGCTGCTCGAGGAGGGCGCCGCCTGGCTCCACCATCACGCCCGACCGTGCGAGCGGGTGGCGATCGTCCACGGCGATCCCGGGCCGGGCAACGTCGTGCACGACGGCTCACGCGTGATCGCCTTCACCGACTGGGAGTTCGCCCATCTCGGCGACCCGACCGAGGACTGGGCCTATCTCATCTCGATGCGCGGGGCGCGCACGATCGGGCGCGACGAATGGCTGGGGGTGTTGCAGCGCGTCGCCGGCGTCACCGTGTCGGATGAGCGGCTCAATTACTGGAGCGTGTTCAACTTCTTCAAGGGCGCCTGCGCCAATCTCACCTGCCGGCGGGTGTTCCGAACCGTCAATCCGGCACCGAACATGGCGCTGATCGGGACGGCGCTTGCACCAGACCTACGTCCGCCAGGTGGCGCGATTGATCGAGGAGGCATGAGATGGCACGCAGCGACGAGTCGGCGCTGATCGCGCTCACGCTCGAGTACGCCGATGCGGTGCGCGCCCGCGACGTGCCGCGGTGGGCGGCGACGTGGACCGACGACGCACGCTGGGTGCTGGGCCCGGGGCGCGACGTCGTCGGCCTCGATGCGATCGTCGACATGTGGTCGACCTCGATCGCCAAGTACACGGTGGTCGTGCAGCTGTACCTCGCCTGCACCTACGACGTCGAGGGCGACTCCGCCACTGGGCGCTGCGAGTTCCAGGAGCTCAACGTCGTCGCCGACGGGACGCGGCGGGTGCTCGCCGGCCACTACGACGACACCTACCGGCGCACGCCGGAGGGCTGGCGTTTCACCAGCCGGCGCCTGACGAAGTACTACCAGGGCCGGCCCGACCTGTCAGGGGAGTTCTTCGACGCGCCGGTGTAGAACCGGGCGTCAGACCTTGGTGCGGCTGGGGCCGGCCGGAGAGTTCTTGAACATGTTCTCGGCATCGAACCCGATCCGCGCCGTCGGGCGGACCTCGATCACGACCCGCCCCGGCGTGTCGAGGTGGTGCACGAACGCTTCCTGCTGCGCAGCGCTCTCAGGGCGCACTCGCGCGGCGAGCGCGGGATAGAACCAGGCCTTGGTCTGCTCGTCGTCGTGGACGATCGCATCGCCCTTGTACGTGACGGCCTGGCTGACCCCGATGTCGGTGCCTCGGCTCGAGACCGCGATCGCCACGCGCGGCCGGGCCTCGACCGCCGCCACGCGCTTGCGGCGGCGGGTGCACGTCAACCAGAACCGCCCGTCGTGCTCGAGGTAGTTCATGATCACACCCACCGGGTCTCCCTCCTTCGTGGTCCACATGAACGTGCACTCGGTCTGGGCGCCGTGGAGCGCCTGCTCGCGGGCGTCGTCCAAGGCGAACGTCGACACGTCCTCGTACGAGTCGACGAACTCGTCGGACTGGCTGCCGTGATCCTCCTGCTGGTCGGCCATCACGTGTCCTCCGATTGCTTGGGTTGGTACTGATAGCTGCGTTGGGTGCGCCCGCCCGCCACGAGGTGGTGCTCACCGGTGATCCACGCCGCCGCCGGCGAGCACAGGAAGAGCACCATCGCAGCGATGTCGTCGGGCGTGCCCAGACGTCCGAGCGGGATCGTGCGGGTGAGCTCGTCGAGACGGTCCTCGACACCGAGCACGTCACGGAACGCCTCGGTCGCGACCGGACCCGGTGAGACCGAGTTGACGCGGATCCCTCGCTCGGCGAGCTCGAGTGCCAGCGTCTGGGTGAGGTTGATGAGACCGGCTTTGGCCGCCGCGTACGGCCCTGTGTAGGGAGAGCCCCGCGTGCCGGCACCTGACGTGATGTTCACGATCACGCCACCTGCGTGCATGCGCGTGGCGGCTGCCTTGCAGCCCTGGAAGGCCGAGGTGAGGTTGAGCTCGACCTGCGACCGGAACGTCGCGTCGGGTGTGTCGACCAGGAGGTGGACGTCCTTCTCGTCGGAACCGCCGACGTTGTTGACCCACACGTCGAGCCGTCCGAACTCGGCGACGGCTCGGTCGGCGAGCGTCTCGGACAGATCGCGGATGTCGCCGTCGACGACGAGCGCCCGCCGGCCGCGCTCGCCGACGCCTGCGGCCGTGACCTCGAGATCGTCCACCCGACGGGCGTTGACGACCACGTCGCATCCGGCGTCGGCCAGCGCCAAGGCGATCGCGCGACCGATGCCCTGCCCCGACCCGGTGACCACGGCGACGTGGCCGTCGAGGCGGAACCGGTCGAGGATGGTCACGTCGAAACGCTCGTGAACCGGATCGGGAGCGATGTCAGCCCGTGCAGCACGAACGAGTCGTTCCGGCGCGGCTCGCCGGCGAGCTCGATCTCGTCGAGGCGGCGCAGGATCTGCTCGAACGCGACCCGGGTCTCGAGCCTCGCCAGCGGCGCTCCGATGCAGAAGTGGATGCCCCAGCCGAAGGCCACGTGGTGGCTGATCTCCCGACGCTCGCGCCCGAGGCGGAACTCGTCCGGTGCCTCGAACTGCTGAGGATCGCGGTTGGCGGCGGCGAACGACAGCTGGAGCTTGCTGCCGATCGGGATCGACTGCCCGTGCATGGTGCACTCCGTGGCGTTGG
>CAWKMO010000014.1:0-212265 GCA_963850755.1 Ilumatobacteraceae bacterium
TCGTCGTCCCCACAGGCGGAGATCGCGATTGCCAGGATTGTGACGATTGCGATTCTCGACGCTTGCTTGATTCGCTGTGCCCGCATGGTTGATCTCCTCATGCCCCTTGAGAAGGATCCCGCACGCCCTTGATACGAATTTCTTCTTCGTATCTCGGCCCATTTGGCCACATCTGAGAGGCATGAGCAAGCGCGTTTCGTTCGCGACAAGTTCGAACGAACGATCGAAGCGACTGGAATATGCTCGGTCGGTGCCTTTCGTTGCCGGCGAAACCTCGTTGACCGAGTTGGTCACGAAGGCGCGAGACGGCGACCAAGAGGCGTGGCGACAACTCGTCGCTCGCATCAAGAACGTGATCTGGAAGACGGTCAACGGCTTCAGGCTCGGGCGCGGCGACGCCGAGGATGCGTTCGCCGCCACGCTGTTCCGACTTGCCGAACACATCGACACGATTCGCGAACCGGAGCGGTTGGCGGGATGGGTGGCCACCACCGCACGCAACGAGTCGTTGGCGATCCTGCGTCGCAACCGGCGGGCGGTCGCGCTCGACCCGACCGACGCGATCACCCCCGGCGATCACGAGTCGCGCCTCGTCGACGACGAGCTCAAGCAGGCGATCCATCAGTCGTTCAACCAGCTCAGCGAGGCCTGCCAGCAGCTGCTGAGGCTGCTGACCACCGATCCTCCGCTCGCATATGACGAGATCGCGGTGGTTCTCGACATGCCGATGGGTTCGAATCGGCCCCAATCGCCAGCGTTGCCTCGAACGACTCCGTTCGGCCCGGCCGCTGCGGGCGTACACCACGGAGACCCACCGATGACCGACGACAACCGTTCGAACCTCGACGACGACGATGTGTTGATGCGCCTGCTCGGCGAAACGCTCGACGACGCCGAACCACTCTCGGACGAGTTCGTGTCGACCGTGTCGGACGCGGCGTTCGGGCTGAGGCGGATCGACGCCGAGTTGGCCGACCTGGTGTTCGACTCCGAGCTCACGACGACCGGCGCCCGAGGTGACGACTCCGCACGGAACGTGGTCTTCTCCAAGAACGGTGTCGAGGTCGACATCGAGCTCGCCGCCGACGGCCGCACGGTGCACGGCCTCGTCCAGCCGCCTGACACGGCCTGCGAGCTCGAGACACCGTCGGGTGTGCAACCGGTCGACGTCGATGCCGACGGCCGATTCGACGTCATCGTCGACGCCCGCCAGTTGCGCCTGATCCTGACCTCGCCGGCGGGTACGCGGGTCGCGACGCCCTGGATCTTCCGCTGACACCTGGCGAGCGGCGGCCCCGCTCGCGCGATGATGGGTCGATGTCGGACGAGCAAGAGCTGGAACGGGCCACGCGCCATCTCGTGCGGTACGGGGCGACGTGGTCGCCGTTCGTCGCCGAGCGGGCCAACGGGGCGTTCGTCGAGGACGCCGCAGGGCGTCGCGTGCTCGACTTCACCAGCGGACAGATGAGCTCGATCCTCGGCCACTCCCACCCCGAGATCGTCGCCGTCGTCACCGAGATGATCGGTCGCCTCGATCATCTCTTCTCGGGGATGTTGTCGCGACCCGTGATCGACCTCGCCGAGACGCTCGCCGGATTGGCACCAGGTCTCGACAAGGTGTTGCTGCTCACCACCGGGGCGGAGTCGAACGAAGCCGCGCTGAAACTGGCCAAGATGGCAACGGGCGGATGGGAGGTGGTCGGCTTCGCCCAGAGCTGGCACGGCATGACCGGAGCGGCGTCCTCGGCGACGTACTCCGCCGGCCGCCGAGGTCACGGTCCAGCGCAGGTCGGGTCGATGGCGGTGTTCGCCCCGAACGCATACCGACCTCGGTTCGTCACCTCGGACGGCAGCCTGGACTGGCGGACCGAGCTCGACGACGCCTTCGATCTGATCGACCGCCAGAGCGCCGGCGCACCGGCCGCCTTCATCGCCGAGCCGCTGCTGTCGTCGGGTGGCATCCTCGATCTACCACTCGGCTATCTCGGTGCGCTCCAGGCGCGCTGCCACGAGCGCGGGATGTTGCTGGTGCTCGACGAGGCCCAGACCGGGCTCGGTCGCACCGGGACCACCTTCGCCTTCGAGCGCGACGGCATCGTTCCCGACGTGCTCACACTGTCCAAGACGCTCGGTGCCGGCCTGCCGTTGGCAGCGGTCCTGACCACCGACGAGATCGAGCAACAGGCCCACGAGCGCGGCTTCCTCTTCTACACCACGCACGTGTCCGACCCGTTGCCTGCCGCGGTCGGGCTCAAGGTGGTCGAGATCGTCCTCCGTGATCGGCTCGCCGACCGGGCCGCCCAAGCCGGCGCCCGCCTCCTCGCCGGGCTCGGCGAGTTGCGTGATCGCTATGACTGCGTCGGCGATGTGCGCGGACGTGGATTGCTCGTGGGCCTCGAAGTCGTCACCGACAAGGAGTCCAAGAAGCCGGCACCCGAGCTCGGTGCGGCGATCACACGACGCTGCTTCGAGCTGGGGCTGTCGATGAACATCACCGCGCTTCGGGGCATGGGCGGCGTGTTCCGCATCGCTCCCCCACTCACGATCACCGACGAGCAACTCGACCTCGGCGTGACGATCCTCGATCAGGCGATCGCCGACGTCGCCGGCTAGCCGGTCGCTGATCTGACGTGACGATCGCCGAGGCGTTGACGGCACTGACCGAGGGTCGGCCGGAGCGCGCCCGGGCGATCGCATCGACGGTCGACTCGCCGCTCGGACGCGCTCTCGCCTCGTATCTCGAAGACGAGGCCCGGGGAGGTGCGGTCTACGACCAACCCGCCGCGTTCCAGGCGTTCATCGACGGCGGCGGCAACGTCGGCTTGTACGAAGCGGTCAGCGCGGCACTGGCCCAGCTGTACGCCGAGGTGGAACCGACACGCCTCCTCGACATCGGTTGCGGCGACGGTCGAGCGCTGCTGCCGGCGCTCGCATCCGGTCACCGACCGGCGCAGATCACACTGGTCGAGCCGTCGAAAGCCCTGCTCGACGTCGCTGTGCAGCGGCTGTCAGCGAACTACCCCACGATCGAGCTCGACGCTCACAACTCGCGCATCGAACGCTTCGTCACCGATGCCGGCGCGTTCGACATCGCCGAGTCGACGTTCGCCCTTCACGCGCTGGTGCCCGATCTCCGCGACGAGGTGCTGGCGGCACTCAGGCCGAAGGTCGGTCGGCTCGTGATCGTGGAGTTCGATGTGCCCGACCTGGCGGACGACCAGCGCGTCGAGTTCCTCGCCGAGACCTACGAACGTGGATTGGCCGAGTACGACGCCGACCGCGACCTGATCGCCCAGGGATTCCTGATGCCGGTGCTCACCGGCCAGCTGATGCCCGGCGCCGTGCGATCGACATGGGAGCAGCCGGCTGATCGATGGGTGGACCAAGTGAGCGGTGCCGGGTTCACGGACGTGAGGACGGCACCCCTGTTCGACTACTGGTCGTCACCTGCATTCGTGCTCACGGCTTCCGGAGCCCCCACACACTGATCAGCCGTGCGCGGCGCTCTCCTGCCGCCATGCCGAGTACGCCGCAAGCCGGGCTCGTTGCTCGTCGGTGACTCCGAGGCGATGGCGTCGCTGCGCTCGATCTCGCCGAGACGCGGGGTCGTGATGCCGGTGAGTGCCTCGAACCACGCGAAGTCGCGGACGTGGTACTCGGCCGACTCGAGTCGGGTGGAGAGCAGGCCATGGGCGAGCACATTGGCGGCCTGCTCGGTCCCCCGGCGGCGCCAGACCTCCTCCGGTCGACCGCCAGGTCGTGGCGCCGGTCAGTCGTTGGAACTCGAGGCGCTGACGATCATCGAGGTTGAAGTGCTCCCACGCGTGCCCGAGCTCGTGCAGGGCGAGGAACTCGCCCGAGTAGCACAGGTCGATCACGGCGGCAGCGCCGTCCGGACGGAACAAGCCCTGCTTCCCGCCGCAGCCGGCGTTTCCGGCGTGGATCCGGATGTCGAGGTCAGGGAGCTCGAGCCCGACCGACAGGTATCGATCGACTGCTGCGACCACGGTCCGGCGATGCTCGACCGATCCGCCATCGATCGAGATCGCCGGCTCGTGGCTGACCACACTGTGCGCCTCGGCGGCGCCGGCCACTTCGCGTGACCCCGGCCCGAGGGCGACGATGGCAACGGCGATCCAGGCCTGCCGGATGTTCGAAGCCCGCAATCGCCGCAGCCGTCGGCGAGACGACCCGCCGTTCACGTCAGCACCAATCGCTGGTGCTCGTTCTGCGAGCGCTCGTTCGGCAGCGGATGCGTGTAGAGCTCCGGGTGCCGCAGCAGCTCGTGCAAGGACGACAGCGGGACGACGCCGTTGGCCGAGAGGTCGGCCGTGACGGTCGAGAGGATCCCGACCAGCGTCAGCTCACCGTCTTGCTCGGCGAACAGCCCGCCGCCCGACGACCCCGGTATCAGCCCGCAATGAACCGTGACGCGAGCGGGCCCACCTCGAGCGAGTCGACGGACTCGACGCAACCGGCCGTGCGGTGCTCGATCTTGACCACCGCTCCCGTTGCGTCCTTCGGCAACGGCCGATCGTGAGGGTCGTCGCCGCGCAGCAACGATGCCGTCGACGTCGATCGGCTGTAGACCCGCCAGCGTCACCTGGCCGGCTGCCGGCAGCGCAGAGCCGAGCTTCGCCGACGGACCCGGGATCGGTTCCGCCAGCACCAGCACAGCGGCGTCGAGCTCGGGGCTCGGGTGGTCGTGATACGCCGGATCGACCAGCACCGCGACCGCGGGGTAGGTGACGTCGTCGCGGACGACGACGCGCGTTGTCGACCTCACCGTTGGCTGCCAGTACGCAATGGGCAGCGGTGACGACGTAGCGAGTCCCCGTGATCGGAGTTCCCGAGCAGATGCCGCCTCGGATCCGAACGATGACATCGGCGACCTCGCCCTGCAGCAGGTGCGGGGTCGAGTCGGCGATGCGAAGGATCGAGGGAACTCGAGGCTCTCGGTGCAACAGCAGGACCGGCGGCTTCGGCCGGCCGGGGCCGTGGATCGCCCGCCTGCGGTGTGGCTGCCTGGCCAGCGGTGGCTGGGCCGGCGATGCCGATCGTGGCGATGCCGACGACGGCGACTGCGGCGATGTACTTGTTGTGACCCTTCATCTCGGTGCTCGCTTCTCGTCTGGGGACGAGCGCGATCACGCCGAGCGGTGGCTAAGCCGGGTCGCTGTCGATCATGAGGTTTCTCACTCGTCCAGTGGCCCAGGGTGCGGAACCACTGACAGAACGAGCGAGGCGGCGACGACTTCGTACAGATTTCTTGGCGGCAGTTCGCGTGCGTCGATCTGCGAGGTCCTCGACCAGCAGCACACGCGCCGCGCGGGACCCCGCAGACTCAGCTCGGAGTCAGACGCGGGAGTGACGCAGCAGGTCGTGCAATGACGAGTGCGGCGCCAGCCGGGTGTCGAGGTCACGTCACGTGACACCGTCGAGAGATCCCCGACGAGGGCGACATCGCTGTCGACTCTTCGTGAACAGCCTCCGCCCGATGCCCCTGGGATCGAGCCCGCGGGAGAGCCCGCGGGTCAGTCCCCCGCGCAGGGTCCGACGAGCAGCAACTCGTCGCATCGCCCGGCCGGATCGGCTGCGGACGGCATCGCTGCGTCATGTCGCGAGATCACGTGCCCGGCGTCCAACGACCGGCACGGCGGTGCCGGCCAGTGCAACTCCGACTCGGTGGTATGGCGGCATGGCGTCAGCGCCGACTGCTCAGAGAAACGCTCTGGCGCCGATGACGGTCGATCGCAGGACGAGCAGGCCGACCACTCCGGCGAGCACACCGGCAACGGCGGCGTCGATCCAGTAGTGGTTTCCGGTTGCGACGATGGCGAGGAGCGTGATCGCCGGATGCAGCATCCAGATCATCCGGCGTCGGATGGTCAGCCGTGCCATCGCCGACGGCGAGCATCAGCGCCCACCCGAAGTGGAGCGAGGGCATCGCCGCGAACTGGTTGGCGACCGACTTGCTCGTGTCCTCCGTGTAGATGTTGGGGCCGAACACGCGAAGCGTGTCGACGAACCCGTCGGTCATTCGCGGTGGAGCGAGGGGGAAGATCACGTGGACGACGAGGGCCAGCAGCGTCACGCCGGTGAACCAGTTGCGGATCTGGGCGTACTGGTCGCGACGGCGGGCGAACACCCACACCAGGAATGCGATCGTGACCGGGAAATGGACGAGGACGTAGTACCGATTGAGGAACTCGATGACTCCGGGAAGATCGATCATCCAACTCTGCACCCGTTGCTCCGTGAAGGCGCCGACCGAGCGTTCCCACTCGATGACCCGTTCCGAGTTGCGTTGCGCGGCTCCCGTCGAACTGCTCGTCACGAGTCGTCCGGCGCGGTACACGAGGAACACGCCGGCGGCGACGGCGAGCTCGACCGCGGCGGCGATCGCGAGCGGCTTCTTGCGGTCGGGCGACGCCGCAGGCTCGGTTGGTGGGCGGTCCACAGTGAGCATGGTCACCATGGTGCATGAGTCACCTTCCCGCGGTCGTCCCCCTCCCGGATGCTTCCGGGTCATCCTTCAGGGGGACCGACCATGGGCCTGTCGTCGGCCTACGGGTGGGTCGGGCACCATCCCCGACCAGCCGAGTCGGATCAGTCCTGGGCGAACTCGGCGAGGTGATCGACGGTGCGGAAGACGTCGTCGATCGGGATGCCGTGGTAGCGACGCTCGCGTCGGAACGTCGAGACCGGGCAGGCAGATCAACCGGTCGACTCCGAGCTCGCGGTAGCCGTCGACCTGCTCGCGGTCGAGCCGGTTCCTGGGCGAGATGACGGTGAAGTCGAACGGCCCGAGTCGATCCGGGCGCTCCAGCTCCTGCAGGTCGCGGTCGAGGGCGCGGCGCGCCTCGCGGGCGGCATCGAGATCGAGGTCGTCCGGGATCCAGCCGTTGGCGCTCGTGATCGCCCGGCGCCGGGCGAGCGCGCTGTTGCCGCCGATCAGGATCGGCGGGCCGCCGGCCGCACGGGGCGCGGGTTGGCGTCGACTCCTGCGAAGTCGACGTGCCTGCCATGGAACTCCGGGCGCGTCGATCGTCCACAGCGCCCGCAACGCTTGCAGGTACTCCTCGGTGCGACTCGCGCGCTCGTCGAGCGGGACGCCGAGCGCCGCGAACTCGAGCGCGAGATAACCGACGCCGACGCCGACGATCAGGCGGCCACGCGAGATCTGGTCGACGCTCGCCAGCTGCTTGGCGAGCAGCACCGGCTGGTGCAGCGGTAGCTCGATGACGCCGGTGGCGACGGTGATCGTCGTCGTGTGGGCGGCCGCCAGCGCGAGGGCGACGATGGCGTCGAGGAACGGGATCTCCGGCGCGATCCCGTAACCGGGTGGCTGCGGGTTCGGGACCACGATGTGCTCGCCCGCCCACAGCGAATCGAGTCCCGGCCGACTCGGCGTACTGGGCGACTTTCACCAGCGATTCCGGATCGCCGCACGTCCCGTAGTTGATCGCGTACAGCCCGAACTTCATTGGGCGAAACGTACATTCGGCCGAGCCGATCGCTCGGAGCCGGTCAGCCTGGTGGCAAGAACCCGTACGAGTCGAGGATCTTCTGACCTTGTTCGCCGAGGACGAAGTCGATGAAGGCTTGGGCCCGTCGGGATCGGGGGCCTCGAGCGTGATGGCGATCGGATACTCGGCGACGACGTTGATGTCGGCCGGGATCTCTACCCCGCTCGCCTGATCGCCAGCCGCGGTCACGTCGGTCTTGTAGACGATCCCCGCATCCGCTTCGCCGGCGGTCACCTTGGTCACCACCGCCCGCACGTTCTCCTCCAACGAATCCGGCGTCACCGTCACCCCAGCCGCGTCGAAGACCTGCTGGGCATACGTGCCGCACGGCACCTCCGGAGCACAGACGACCGTGATCAGATCATCGTTCTCCAGATCAGCGACCCCCGTGATCCCGAGCGGATTGTCAGGAGCGACGATGATCTCCAACAAGTTCGTCGCGAACACCACCGGATCCGACCCATTGTTGCCGGCATCGGTCAACTTGGTCATGTTGTTCTGATCCGCCGAGGCGAACACATCCGCCGGAGCACCCTCATTGATCTGGGTCACCAACTCCGACGACGCAGCGAAGTTGAACGTCACATTGGCATCCGGATTCTCGACCATGAACGCATCACCGATCTCGGTGAACGCATCCGTCAACGACGCAGCAGCAAACACCGTGACGGTGGTCGCAGTCGCGTCGGCGTCGCCGAGTCCGCCGCTTCGTCATCGCCACACGCAGCCACGAGCCCCACGAGAGCGAGCATGGCTACAAACGTTCGCTGTGGCCTACGCATGCTGTGCACACTAGTCACTCGCTGACTATTCGAAGCAGTTGGGCGCATTCGACGTCAGGTCGGCGTGAGCGTTTACGCTGCACGATGTGCCGACCACGACGTACCGGATCAAGGAAATCGCCGACCGCAGCGGGTTCAGTGCTCCGACTCTGCGGTACTACGAGGAGATCGGGCTGCTGCCCACTGCCGCCCGCACGCCCGCCGGATATCGGACCTACGACGACGAGCACCTTGGCACCGGCTGGCGTTCATCGCCCGCGCCAAGCAGTTGGGCTGCACGCTCGACGAGATCAACGATCTGAACGACAGCCTGGGAGGGCGGCCGATGCGGCCCGATCCAGGACCGGCTACGGGCCTTGGTGGACGCACAAGATGGCCGCTGCCGACGCATCAGATCAGTGACATTGACGGCGCTGCTCGGCCGATCTCCGGCGCGCTGGCGACTGCACTCGAACGACACCGGCCGGAGGGCGCCTGCGACGACACTGTGCGGATGCCTGATCGAGCCAACGAACTGCGACGTGTCGGCGGTGGCGTTGATATCCAAGCCGAGGCCGTCACCGAGAGCGAGGCGCCGATCGCGTGCACGCTCGGGCCGAGCTCGCTCGGTGGTCGCCTCGACGAATGGCGCCAGGTGCTCGCTGCACGCAGTGCCCGACACCGCTCGACGATGGCGTCCGGGTCGAGTTCTCGCCTGACGTCCCGCCGCCGAGCTCGCGCCGACTGGTGGTCGCCGAGCACGAGTGCTGCCAATTCTTCGGTTCTCGATCCCGTCGACAGACGTGGACTGGCGCTCGAGGTCAGGGCACCGGCAGATGCGCAATCGATCGTCCAGGCCCTGTTCGGAACGCCGCTGTAGATGCGCCGCGGCGCCGATGTCGACATGACCGACGTCACCCGGCCGGATGTCCGGCCTCGATGTCGCCGGCGTCCGACAGGCGCAGCGGGCGAATCGAGTCGGTGGCCTCGGCGGCGTGTATCTCGCCGACGAAGCACACGTGGTCACCATCGGCGTCGAGCAACTGCGTGCGCTCCAGGACGAACCGATTCGGGCACCGATCGAGCAGCGGGACGCCGTCGGGCCCGGCGGTCCACTCGCAGGCGGCGAACTTGTCGACCTCGTCCCCGGTGCTCCCCCCGAACAACGCCGCGATGTCGTGGTCGCCCGAGTCGAGCACGTGGACGGCCAGGTATTTGGACGCGGTCGCCAACTCGTACGTGTGGTTGAGCACCGACAGCCACACCGCGTAGCGACGTGGCTCGAGGCTGCATTGCCCGTGAAACCCGACCAGGCATCCGGAGCGCTCGCCGCGGTGAGCGGTCGTCACCACCACCAACGGGGCATCCAACGCCTTGACCAGCGACTCGAAGGACTCCACGACCGCCATCCTCGCACCGCTGCGGCAGCGCGATGCCGTCGGACGTCCCGCCCAGGCCCAGGTCAGGGGTTCCGTGCAGGGCACCTCGCCAGAGACTCCGAATCATCGCCAGGAAACGCGATGTGTAGCGGCTCGACACCCGTGGTACCAAAGAACGAGCGGGCCCGAGCAGGAGGTTCACGATGAGTGATGCTTCGTTTCCCTCGGACCAGGATCCGAGGAACGAGAATCCAGCCGAACATCGAGGGCGTGCCGACGTTCAGCGGACACGACGTCCTCGATGATCAGAACCAGTACGTCGGCAAGGTGACCGACGTCATCTACGACGAGCCCGCAGCCGGCGAGGTCGCCGACGCCCGACGTGGCTCGTGGTCGATCCGGGCGTGCTTCGCACCGCCCACTACGTGCCGGCTGCCGGCGCCTACCGCACCGCCGAAGGCGCCATCGTGGTGCCGTGGGACAAGGAGTGGATCAAGTCGGCCACCAAGGCCGACCGCGACCACATCCTCACCGACGAGCAGCGCGACGAGTTGCGCACGCACTACGCGACTGACGCTGAACCCGGTCGGGGTCAGCGATCACAACGCCAACGGGCCGGCGCAGCCGTCACGATACTGGCGGCTGCGGCCAGGCGCGTGTGCCCGGGCGAGAGGTGCATCGCCGCATAGGCGTCGAGCAGCCAGCGTCGCCTCGGTCTCGCCGAACACGTAGCCGACCAGGTCGACGTGCGCGCGCCGGAACAGCGGGCCGTGGCCCGAGCCCGACACCGGCGAGCACGTGGGCGAATTCGTGCACCAGCGTCGCCGGCGTCATCTGGGGGCCGGCGAGCCGCACGATCGGGCGCTCGTCCGCCGCGCTGGCGGGCCGACGACGAGCCGGCATCGGCGCGCGCCGGCACCACCGCGATCGTCGCCATGCGGCCACCAGCTCCGCCGAGGTGATCGTGCGCGGCCAGCGCAACGAGCTCGTCGAACGCCGCCAGCGATCTCGTAGCTGGTGCCCTCGAAGGCGGCGATCTCGGCGGCGTAGACCGCGCGCCCGTGCCGTCGTCGGCGGTCATCGCCCGCTGCCGATCGCCCGGACCTCCGGCAGGCGGGCCCGGCCGAGGTCGGCCCGGCTGGCGGCGCGCTTGCCGGCCTCCCACCCGGTCGACCGTCGCCGGCTTCGGGCGGCGGGCGGCGACGACCCGCCCGAACTGCTGGCGCGAGTACTCGTCGACCCGCTTGTCGCGGGCGCGCAGCGCCGGCAGCGCGGCACTCGACGGGTGCACCCGCTGCACCGCTTCGTCGGCGGTGGCCTTGAGCATCGAGCGGATCTGCTCGGCGTACCCGAACATGAACGAACGCCGCCACTGCTGCGTCGCCGCCGGCGTGGCCCGCCGCTCGGCTGCCATGCGCGACGCCGCCTGGGTGTGGAGCGAGTTGTACAGCAGCTCGACCGTGTCGAGGTCGCTGTGGAAGCCGGCGACGAAGGCGACCGTGCCCCGGTCGTGGACCTCGAACACCGTGCGGCAGCCGTGGGAGTCGCCGATCGCCTGCAGCAGCGACAAGCCGGCCTCGCACGTAGGCGCCGCGACCGAGCGGCACCTGGAGCACGCCGCAGCTCGTCGTTGACGCGTGCTCGCGCAGCCGTTCGGGGTCGATGCGGTGGGCGGCGATCAGCTCGGCCGCCTTGCGCGAGAAGGCGTCGGCCTCGTTGGGGTTGGGCGTGCCCTCGGCCATCGCCAGCAGCTTGCGGACCTTGGCGATCGAGTGGCGAATCGGCGGTGGCGGCGTGCAGGTCGGTCATGCCGGCACATCGTCGCAGGACGGTGTGACAGCGATCGGGAATGCGTCGTAACGTCGGATCAGTCCGTCGGCTGACCTGTCGGCGTTGCTCGGCGACGTCGACCGGCTCCGGCTCGGGCTCGGTTCGATCGCCCGCGCCGCGACCGAGCTCACGATGCGACCGGTGACGCCCTCGATCTCGGGCAGCGGCGGCAGTTCCTCGATCCCCCGGCGGCGGTACTCGAGCACGGCCGAGTGGTACGCCTCGAGCTTGTCGATCGCCTCGGGGCGGTAGTAGCCGGCACCGTCGATGAACGGGCCCGTCGTGACCCTCGATGATCGCCATCACGTCCTCGCCGGTGATGGTGAGGTGGGTCTCGAGCGCGTGCGCGACGGCCAGCACCTGCAGCCGATGGCTGGCGAGCATCGCCGACACCTCGTCGAACAGTTCAGCCAGGCGCTGCTCGACCTGGTCGCCGAGACCGCTCTGCAGCAGCTCCTCCTCGCGATCGCCCTCGTCGCCCGGGCGGCCGCCGCCCCGCCGCCGCCACCGCCGATCCCGAACTCGCGCCGCACGGCGTGGCTGGTGAACGTGGAACCCATCCCCCAGTAGCCGACCATCAGCGTCGCCAGGCGCGTCGCCGCTCGCAGGTCGCCGCCGACGCCGCTCGAGTTGTCGCCCTCGAACAGCATCCGCTCGCCTGCCAGCGATGCCAGCGACACCTGGATGTCGGTGTCGTACTCGCTGCGCCACTCGGTGAAGCGGTCCTCCGGCGGCACGTACGAGACGAACCCGCCGACGTCGCCGCGGCGCTCGATCGTGGCGACGTCGATCATGCGGTGGGCGCACAGCGTGCCGACCGCGACGGCGTGACACGCCTCGTGCACGGCGATCGCGTGGCGCTCGTGCTCGACGTAGCGGAAGTCGTCGGCGAGACCGTGCTCCTTGAGCTGCTTGGCCTTGACGATGTCGGCCCACGTGATCACCTCACGGCCGTCGCGAATGGCGTTGATCGAGCGACTCGTTGACGGTGTCCTTGATCTTGGCGCCCGTGGCGTACGGGGTCATCGTCGCCAACTTGTCGATGTCGTCGGCGGTGAGGCAGTGCCTGACCTTGGCGAGGTAGCCCTCGTACGTGCGGATGCGGCCTTCCTTGGTGGGATAGCCGACCTTGTAGATGCGGTCGATGCGGCCCGGGCGGAGCATCGCGTCGTCGAGCGCCTCGGGCATGTTCGACGCCATCATCACGAGGATCCGGTACCGGGGCGGCGGCTTGGGACGCATGCCGAGCGCCTTGCGCACCGTGCGGTTGAAGAACCCGCGCGGCTTCTTGAGCCCGGACAGCTCGGCGAGCAGCGCCTGGAGCGTGCCCGCCCGCCGCCGCCGCCGCCCATCATCATCACGCGTCGACTTGGTCTGCGGGCCGCGGCGCGCCGTCGAGCGCCGAGCGCCACAGCGCCTGCTGTGCGCCGCTCGGACAGGTACGGCATCGCCGACCCGATGTCGGTGGCGTCGTCGAGGAACGTCGACACGGTGTTCGAGGCGCATGCCGCCCTGCGGGACGCCGCCGCGGTTGCCGAGCGAGTCGGCCTCGTCGAAGAACACGACCACGCCGCCGTATCGCAGCGCCAGCTTGCGCAGCTTGCGGAACAGCGACCTGACCTTGATGATGCCGACGCCCATGAACATGTTGATGAAGGCGCCGGGGTCGACGAACACGAACGGCTTGCCGGTCTCGCCGGCGGCGGCCTCGGCGAGCAGCGTCTTGCCGGTGCCCGGCGGCCCGTACAGCAGGATGCCGCCCGGCGTGTAGCCGCCGCGATCCTCGATCGCCTCCGGGTTCTCGAGGAAGATCAGGTTCTCGCGGATCTTCTCCCTGACCGGGTCCTGGCCCCACACGTCGTCGAACCGGGTGTCGATGTCGTCGGGGTAGTAGGTCTCGACGCCGCCGCGGCCGAGGAACCAGAACAGCATCACGAACTGGCTGATCAGCAGCAGCGGGTAGATCAGCAGCCGGGCCGCCATCGGCAGCGCGTCGTTGATCCGGCTCGGGCAGGCTGACCATGGCGTCGATCGGGCTCTGGTCGGTGATCTGGCCGACCACCACCGACACGCACGACGAGCGCGAAGATCCAGCGCAGCACGCGGGCGACCCGGTAGCGGGTCCACGGGTCGAGGCGCTCGGAGCGACCCTCGAAGCGCCCGAAGACCCTGACCTTCCAGAAGTGGTAGTAGCGCGCCGAGTGCTCGGCGATCAGGAAGTGGATCTGGCGGATCCACTCGAGCGCCAGCAGCACGAGGATCCACGCCTGCTCGCGGACCGTCTCCCAGAACGCGTCGTTGACGCTCTTGATCGGGTTGTCGTCGATCTTCTGCCACCAGTAGAAGACGAACAGGCCGCCGAGCAGCAGCGTGTACTTGCAGCGGTCCCAGCGCCGAGAGCTTGCGGCGCGTGTTGCGCTCGCGGTCGCGCGGGCCGCGACTTGAGCGTCAGGTCGATCGGCGCCAGCTCGGCCGGGTTGCCGTCGGCGGACTCGGCGTCGTGCTTGCGCGACTTCCTCATGGCTCCACCCAGAACGTCGTGAGCACGTCTTCGATCTCGTCGCCGTACTGCGTCGTGACACGTCTCGTCGCATTGCAGCGACGCCAGGTACACGCCCGACTTGCGCTCGTCGATCAGGTACACCTCGTCGTACCGGCGCAGGTCGTCGCCCTCGCCCTTGCGTGTAGGTGACCCGATACCCGTCGAGGTCGCCGATCCGGATGCGATCGCGTTCGAGATCGTCGACCTCGCCGACGAAGCCGTCGATCAGGTCGCTCAGCAGGAACGTGCTTCGCCACCGGGCGTCGACGTGCTGCGCCTCGACGAACCCGGCCGGCTGGTCGGCGCCGGCGCCCGGCGCTGAACTCGGCCCGCCAGGGCTCGGTGGAATCGCCGGCGACGAATGCGAAGTTGACCATGTTGTCGAGCGTGATCAGGGTGAAGTCGACGGCACCCTCGCGCTCGACGTTCCACTCCTTCGGGATCCGGGCGAACACGTGGCCGTCCTCGCTCTCGAGGTACTGGTACTTCTCGCCGCCGCACGCCGACGAGGGCAAGCCCCAGCAGGGTGCCTCCCAAGCAGCAACCCGACCCGCATCCGTCCGTTGCGCACCCCTCTATTCAACACGATGCGGGGTTCGGAGTCCCATCGTCGGCCGGATTGCTCCGATGCCTGAGGGCCGTCCCTCGCTAGGCTGTCGGCGCCTTGCGGATGTAGTTCAAGGGCTAGAACCTCAGCCTTCCAAGCTGATGATGCGGGTTCGATTCCCGTCGTCCGCTCCAACACTCTCTGACCGATGTTGTGCACGCCCTCATGAGATCCGCCGGCATCGTCTGCTTGCTGATGTTGCTCGGGTGTTCGTCGGCCGATCAGGTCGGATCCGACTCGACACTCGCGGCCAGCCTCCCCACGCAACCGGTCGCGACCTCGGCGGATGTCGCGCCCGACACGGCAGTTGCGACGACGGCCCCCGCGACCTCGGTGCCACCCACGACCGCGGCGCCGGCACCCAGCCCCGCGCCACCCACTACCGAGCCGGCGATCGCGCCGATCCGGATCGGGTGGATCGGCGGGTCCGAGGTGGTGCTGCGCGAGGTCTCGCTGCCGGCGATGGCCAACCAGTCAGGAGCGTCGGTTGCCGGTCGCCCGCTCGCCTTCGAAGCGTTCACGCAGATCGCACCGACCCCCGCCGACACGGCCGGATGGGTGGACGCCGCCGTCGACTCCGGAGTGGATGCCCTGATCGTGACGTTCAATCCGCAGTGGCTGTACGGCAGGGAATGCGAGGCGATCGAGCCGCCGCACACGAGGTACGCCTGTCTCCTCGAGGACGGTCCGATCGTCGGCGCCGAGGCGATCGCCGAGCTGGTCGAGACGATCACCAGCACCGGCCTGCCGACCCTGATCGTGCTGATGCCGACCTCCGTCGACGCGCTCGAGAGCGCCGAACTGGCCAACCTCGTCACGCTCGCCAACGACCGGCTCCAGGAGATGATTCCAGCCGAGTCGCAGTTGCGGGTGCTCGACGAAACGCTGACCGCCGGGCGGCCCGAGTTCCGCGAAGGCGCCGGCTTCCACGACATGGTGCACACCACGCCGGACGGGGCAGGAGCGCTGGCGAACCTGATCGTGGCCGAGCTGCTCGAGCTGATCCAGGGTTGAGACTAATCAGCCGTAGCGACGGATCGTCGCCGGCGGCGGGGCGTCGAGGGCGATCAACGTCCAACCGAGGTCGGGCGCGTTCCAGAGCACGTCGCCGAGCACCACGTTGCCCAGACAACCCTCGATCGTGGGGTCGACGAGCAGGAACGTCGGTCCCTCGCGGTCGGTGGCGGCCCTGCTCGTGACCCAGTCGTAGAACGCCAACGAGCCGTCGACGCCACACACCACCGGGAGCACGGTCACGTCGCCACCGGAGAACACGGTGCTGCGGTGCGAGTTCCAGTACTGGGCGTAGCCGAAGTCGAGCCCACGCTCGCCGACGACCTCGAGCATCTCGTCGATCGCTGCTTCCTGGCGTTCGTCGACGTCGGGCAACGGGCTCTGCACAGCGAACACGGGCAGGTTGACGACTGCGACAGCGGCCGCCGCCACCGTCATCGTCCGCGCCCAGTTGACGAGCGGCGCCTCCCCCGACGCCGTGATCACCGCCACCGACAACGGAAGGGCGAGCATCAACGGACCGACGTACCGGAACGTGCCCGGGATGTCGATGTTGGGCGTCACGACGTAGGCGGCGATCACGAGCACGGGGTACAACAAGGCGAACACGAGCACCGGGCCGGGCCTCCTGACCCGCCAGCACACGACCGCCACGAGCAGCCACACAGCCAGCCAGAGGGCGGCGACGGCGATCGGCAGGATGTCGGTCGCACGCAACGTGTCGGCGCCGAGCAATGCCCGCCGCACGGCCCGGGCAGCGTTCTCCCATTTGTCGATCGAGAACACGTTGAGCGGAACGACCCGATTGTCGAAACGGAAGATGTCGACTCCCGCCGCGACGAGGACGGCGTTCACGATCTGAGCACCGACCACTCCCCCGAGAATCCATGCTGCCGGCTCGGCCGAGGCCAACGACCGGCGGCCGACCGCGGCGAGCAGCACGAGACCGGCGAGTGGGAAAGCCACCAGCCACATGCCGTACGGCTCCGACGAGACGCACACCGCGATCACGATGGCGGCCAGCGCCGCCCATCGCCGGGACGAGGCGAGCGTGCGGCATTCGACGAGCCAGATCGCGGCGATCATCGCGGCCAACACCTCGAGACCGCGGTGTGACGATCGGACGATCGAGAGGTTCAACGGCGTGATCGCGATCAGTGCGACTGCGCTCGCAACCGCGGGCACGACCACCACTCGGCCGACGACCACTCGATGCACCCCGATCGCGGCGGCGGCGACACCGACCGCCGTGAAGAAGTAGCCCCACACGATCGCGTGACGCCCGAGACCACCTCCGAGCAGTTCCGCCACCAGATAGATCGGTATCCGCGTGAAGTAGGTGTCCTCCGGCATCAGCACGCCGCCCGAGAAGCCGACGCGGAAGAACGAATCCACGAGCACCGGTCGGGCGGCGTCGTCCGAGTCGATCGGCGTCGTACGGACGATCGACCAGACCGTCAGGGCGGCGACGGCGACGACCACACCGGTTGCGATCACGAGCTCGGTCAGCGAACGTGAGGGGACCGGCGCACGCGCCTCGGGCTCGGCGGGTGCCCGGCCATCGAGCTCGGCGCCGACGCCCTCCATGGCCCGGACGCTATCCGCACCATGGCGCATCGTCCTGGATCACCACGGACGACGACGCCGCCGGGTACCGATCGCACCACCCAGCCTCGGGGCTTCGTCGGTAGTGTCGTCGACGTGGCCCCGAAGCTGTTCCTGCCGCTGCCTGCGGATCGGCTCCCGGAACGCTTCGCCCGCTGCATCTTCGGTTTGGCGCTGTTCGGCCTCGGCTCGGCGATGTTCTTCGCCTCCGAGCTCGGAGCCGCTCCGTGGGACGTGTTCCACCAGGGGATCGCCCACCACACCGGCCTCCCCGTCGGACTGATCATCCAGCTGACAGGGCTCCTGATCGTGGCCATGTGGTATCCGCTCGGGCTCAGGCCCGGCTGGGGAACGCTGCTCAACGCGACCGAGATCGGGCTCGTCGTGATGCTCGTCGGCGGTCTGCTACCGACGTCCGACTCGTTGTTCCTGCGTGGTGGCTACCTCGTCGGTGGTCTGCTCTGCGTCGGCATCGGTACGGGGTTCTACATCGGCGCCGGGCTCGGCACCGGTCCGCGTGACGGGCTGATGATCGGACTGTCGCGGTACGGCCTCAGCGTCCGAGCCACGCGAACGGTCATCGAGGCGACCGTGCTGCTGGCCGGCATCGCGCTCGGCGGAACCGCAGGGCTCGGCACCGCCGTCTTCGCCCTCGGAATCGGGCCGGCGGTGCAGTACTTCATGCCACGCCTCGAGATGTCCGAGCGACCGACGGCGTTGGCAGTCGCCGGCTGAAGCCACCCGGATAATCGTCACGACCACCGGCCCGATCGGCGTAACGTCTGGTCGTGCCGACGATGGCGACGTCCGGGTCGGCTTCCGGCGCTGCCGGGGGCGACGGCGAGGTACGCGTCTTCATGTCGTACCGACGCACCGACGACGCCAACTTCAACGGCCGCTTCCACGACAAGTTGGTCGGGATCTTCGGCGAGGCCAACGTGTTCCGCGACATCGACTCGATCCCGGCAGGGACGCGCTTCGAGGATGTGATCACCGATCATCTCGCCGGCGTCGATGCCGTGCTGGCGATGATCGGCCCCACCTGGTCGGCGCGGGTCGACATGCCGAGGGACTTCGTGCGAATGGAGATCGCCCACGCGCTCCAGAGCGGAACGCCGGTGATCCCGGTCTTGATCGAGGACACCGAACTCCCGACCCGCGAGTCGCTTCCCGACGACCTCAAGCCGTTGCTCGATCGTCAGACCGTGCGCGTGCGACGCGACCCCGACTTCCATCGCGATGCGGCGCGCGTCGTCGACGGCATTCGCGAAGCCGTTCGTGTGCTGCGCGAACGCGAGGCCGAGCTCCAACGCGCCGAGGAAGAGGCCGCACCGACGACAGCGCGAGGCGGCCGAGCTCGAGCAGGCGCGAGCGGCTCGACGGCGGGAGTTGGAAGCGGAGCTGGCCGCGGCGGACGCGCGTGTCGCCGAAGAGCGAAGGGCGGCCGAGGCGCTCGAGTCCGAACGCGCCCTGCGTCTGGCCGAGTTGGCGCGGCTCGAGGAGGAGATGACCCAGCGCCGGATCGCCGACGAGCGCCAGCGTGTCGCCGAGATCCTCGAATCGCAGGCCCAGCGCGAAGCCGACGCCGAGGCTGCGGAACGTCGCGCCGCAGAGCTCCGCGATCAGCTCGCTGATCTTCCGACGCAGGTCGAGATCCCCGGCCCGCTCGAGGTCGCCGACGAAGACGTGGTGGACGTCGACGATCAACCGGCCGAGACCGCCCACGAAGAGGTGCTGACCGCCGTCACCACCGACCCGCCCGAACACCGGGCGGTGGAGACTCCTGCCGCTGATGATCCAGCGCCCGCGCCCGTCCCGCTCGTCGTGGCGAGCGCGGGCGGCGGGCGGCGCAGTCTGGCGAGCGCGTCCACGACGGAGCGCATCGGCGCCGCGATGATCCTGGTGGCCACCGTGTGGGCGACCGTGTCGATGTTCTCGCGCGACTCCGACGGAACCAATGCGTTCTCGTTCGGCTGGCCGTACGGGGCTGTCGCGATCATCATGACCGCGGGCCTCTTGCTGCCGTTCGTGGCCTTCGTGCGCGGCATCAGTCCGGCTCCCGTCATCGCCGGGGCATCGATTGGGTACATGGCGTTCCAGGGGCTCGCCGACGCGCCGTGGTTCTGGGACGCAAGCGACGAGACACCGTTCCCGACCGACCAGGTGGTGCTGGCGCTGATCCTCGGCGGCGCCTGGGCGGTGCTGCGATTCGGCCGGCCGATGCCGTCAGCGCGCGATCGATCATCGACCGTCACGGTGGATCCTCGTGCTCGCGACCGCGGCGGGCGTTGTGGCGATGCTCATGGCCTGCGACCGGATCTCCACGACGACCGGGTACGACCCGCGCATCCTGTACGTCTACACGGCGACGAGCATCGTCATGTTCGGGCTGAGCTTCCGCCGCGGACTCGAAGCGACGATCGTGCTGGCGGTCATTTCGGTGGAATGCGCGATCGCCTTCCTGGCCTACGTGATCGACTGGCCGGACGTCCGGGGGTGGGCATGGAACGTCGTCATCGCCGCCGGGCTGGCCGGCGCCACGGCGATCTGGCGGTGTCGCAGGGCCGTCGCCGTTCCCGCGGGCGACTGAGATCAGAACGACTGCATCGCCGCTCGCAGCGGCTCGGCGTGGGCCGGCGCCCGCCGCCTGACGGACTCACGAAACGAGGCATCGTGGCCGATCCCGTCGAACGAGGGCATCACCAGCTGATCGAGCTCCTCGTCATCGAGCGCACGCGTGTCGTCGCCGGCCGCGGCCGGCAGGTCGGGCACGAACTCGAGCATCTCGACACCAGGGGCGCGCCGGCGGCGAGCGCGCCGGACGGCACCCGCCGGATCGGCCCACACCGCCCGCAGTTCAGCGAGTCCGTCGGCCCACGACTTGGTGGCCTCACGCTGGAGATCCGGCTCCTCCGGCAGGAGCTCCTCGTCGAGCGCCATCACGATCCCGCGCCGGATGCCCAGCACCGACACCGGCTCGGCGGAGCGCACACCCGCCGACCGCAGCAGCGCCTGGTTCCCGTACGCCGGTCGGCCCCCCACGATCACCAGTCGAACGTGGCGTTCGGTCGCGCGCAGCACGGTGCGCCAGGGGTCGGCCTGTTGATGCGCGAACACGGCGATGTCGGCGAGTGCACCGGGCACGAGCCGTCCGACCTGCACGCCCCATGCCCGCGCCAGTGTGTCGCCCGGGTTGGCGGTGACCATCTCGACGATGTCGGCGTCGCTGAGCGCTCCACCGAGCGCAGCCGTGTTCCAGCTGGCGGCAACCTTCAACTCGCCGAGCACGTTCCGCGTGCCTGATGGGGTCCAGTCGGACCCGAGACACACCCGTAGCCCGACCGATCGGGCCGCGAGCACGTCGGTGGTGCCGCCGTACAACCACAGGTTGGAGAACGGCGACCAGACGATCGCTCCCCCACCCAGCCTGCTCCACGCCGCGAAGTCGGCGGCGGTGAGCGCAGTCGAGTGGATGCCCACCAGCCCGTCACCGACACAGCGGTGGTCGCTGAGGAAGGTGAACTCGTCACGCAACTTGGCGTCGACGCCCTCGCCGAGGTGGTAGATGAACGACCGGCCCTCGGCCATCCGCACCGCGGTGTTGTCGAGCTGCTCGGCCGTGGCCGGCAGCACCGACTGGAAGATCGGGCGTTTGGTCCCGATCTCCTCCTTCTCGACGTTGCGCAACATCCAGCCCGGAAAGGCGCGCGTGACCGGCGGCGAGCCCTGTATCGCCGTCACCCCGCCGACGACGGCCTTGACCTCGGCATAGCGGAGTGCCGCCGCTGGGGCGGCGATGCCGAGCGCCTGAGCCGGGTTCGACACGTCGCTCTGATACGTGGCCGCGCCAGGCCATTGGTAGCGGGTCTGGTACGGATCGTCGCGGGCGACCCACAGCGGGAGGGTGTTGTAGGCGAGGTGGTTGTGGAGATCGATCAAGCCGGGGGTGATGAGCCCATCGGTGCGAACGTGGCGTGCCTTGGTGAATCCGGGCGGAGCGGCCTGCGCCTCGGGTTGGACGGCGTCGATGACACCGTCGTGCACGTAGACGGCGCCGCGGCGGAGCACGGTCCGGTCGGCGTCGACCGTCAACACGGTGCCGAACAGCACGAGGTCGTTCACGAGAAGAGCTGACGCCGCTTGTTGGTCGACTTGCCCTCGAGCTGAGGTTCCTGGTCGTAGCCCTCGGTCGCCAGACGCACGACCAGCTCGTCCCACAGATCCTGGTAGCTCAGCTCGTAGTTGGCTTCCTCGATGATCTGCAGCGCGAAGTAGCTCATCGCCCCGTGGTACGTACCGTCGATCCTGGCGTCGTACGAGTACTGGTTGTCACGGCAGCCGCTGACGAGCACTTCCTTCATACCGCGTTGGGGATACCGCTCCCTGCTCCGTGGTTGGGCCTTGAAGCGCACGCCCTCGATCCGGTTGCGCCCGAGCAGGCTCGGATCGACGAAGCGTTGCCGCCGATCGTCGGGTGTCTCCAACGGATCGCCACGCGTGACCGACCCGGAGAAGCAGGAATCGCTGATGACCGTGAGGCGCACACCGGCGGGGAGGGCGGCGAACCGCTGCCGCAGGTCGTCGTCGACGATCAGGCCGTCCTTCATGTCGTACGGGCACATCGCCTCGTCGTACCTGGTCTCGTCACCGTTGGCGTCGGCGACATAGGTCCCGTGCGAGCTGTTGGTGAACACCAGAACATCGCCCTTGCGAGCACCGGACAGCAGGCGGTCGAGCTCGTCGAGGATCCGCTGCCGCGTGGCCTGCGAGTCGAGCAGCATCGTGATGTCGCTCTGCTCGAATCCGAAGTGCTCGACCAGCAACGCGGCCCACGCCTTGGCGTCGTTGACGCATCCGTTGAGATCGGCACCCTTGACGGGATAGTCGTTGATCCCTACACACAGTGCTCGTTTCATGTCGCCCCCAAGTGCTTCACGGTCGCGTTCGCGCGACGGGCTGTCAACATCACAGAGACCCGGCCTCGCCCGCCGGATACATGCACGACGTTATTCGCTCAGCCGACGAGCGCTGCCCAGGTCTTCGGCCCGACGCGACCGTCGGCCGTCAGCCCGGTGGCGGACTGGAATTCACGCACGGCACGCTCGGTGAGCGGCCCGAACTTCCCGTCGGGCACGCACCCGACACGCAGCTGGACCCAGCGCACGCTGTCGCCGGTCGAGCCCTGCTGCAGCTCAGGGCGATCGGCCGGGGGTGGAGCGGTCTGCGCCAGCAGCGCTGCCGACGTCCGTGGACCCACGATCCCGTCGTCGGCCAGCCCGTGCGCACGTTGGAAGTCGGCCACGGCCGCGCTCAGCACCCCAGGGTCGCCGTCCGGTGACAACCCCAGCAGCCCGGCCACGACCTCGGCATCGAGTGCCCACCCGGCCGGCCGGCCGGTTGCCGCCGGTGCGGCGCTGGGTGCTGCGATCGCGCTCGCCGGCAGTGCTCCGGTCGCTCCCCGGTACACCCAATGCCACGGCTCGTCCTTCGGTCGCCCGAGGAACCACCCGAGCTCCGGAGCGTTGTCCTGGAGCCACTGGTACACGGTCTGCCCGAAGGCGCGAGGAGGCAAGTCGATGCTGAGGTCGACGGCGAACCCCCAGCCGTGCACGCTCTTGCCCGGCGTTGCCGACAAGGACGGCTTGCGTTGCTTGAGATCGATCTGCTGCTCGATCGAGCGATACGAGTCGGTGCAGGTCAGATCGATGCCGGCACCAGCGGCCGCTGCCCGCAGCTCGAGGAACGCCGCTGCCGCCGATGGGTGCAGGCGGTGCTTGTACACGCCGATCTCGCTCAGTGCCGCAGGCAGGGAGTTTCCCGTTCCCGTGGGCGACCACATCGGGCGGGATGCGAACACCCTCCAGGATCAGGTCGCCACCGCGTGCGGGCTCGGGATCGACCTCGTGCTGGGCGTCGACGTCGAACATCGGCGGTTCGTTGACATCGATTCCTGAGCGGATGTTCGCCATTCCCCGCCTCGCTCCCTGCAACGTCGGCAGACAGAGCTTTGATGGTCGGGCGGCGTGTGGTCAAGCCGATTCCCGGCGCCGCTCGCAGACTGCCGCTTCGCCGCTAGGGGTGGTACACGCCGAACACGTCGCGCAAGGCGTCGCTGACCTCGCCGAGCGTGGCGTTGGCACGGAGCGCTTCCTTCATCGGGTACAGCAGGTTGCCATCGGCCCGTGCCGTCTCGCGCACGACGTCGAGTCGGGCCGCCACTTCGGCCGCGTCGCGTGTCGCCTTGAACTCGGCGAGGCGCGACTTCTGCCGCATTTCCAACGCCGGGTCGATCGGGAACACCGACGGCTCGGGCTCGTCGTCGAGCGCGAACTTGTTGAGTCCGACGATGACGCGCTCGTTGTCGTCGATCGACTTCGTGTACTCGTAGGCGGCCTGCTCGATCTCGTCCATCTGATAGCCGGCTTCGATCGCCGCCACGGCGCCGCCCAACGCGTCGATGCGCCCGATGTACTCCCATGCCTTGGCCTCGACCTCGTCGGTGAGCGATTCGACGAGATACGAACCGGCGAGGGGGTCGGGTGTGTCGGCGACGCCCGACTCGTACCCGATGATCTGCTGGGTGCGCAGCGCCAACCGGGCCGCTTGCTCGGTGGGCAGCGACAATGCCTCGTCGTATCCGTTGGTGTGCAGGGACTGGGTGCCGCCCATCACCGACGCCAACGCCTGCAGCGCGACGCGCACCACGTTGTTGACCGGCTGCTGGGCCGTCAGCGTCGACCCGCCCGTCTGGGTATGGAACCGCAACATCGCCGACCGTGGATCCTTCGCGCCGAACCGCTCGGTCATGATCCGGTGCCACATGCGCCGGCTGGCCCGGAACTTGGCGACCTCCTCGAAGAAGTGGTTGTGGCCGTTCCAGAAGAAGCTCAGCCGCGGGCCGAAGTCGTCGACGTCGAGCCCGGCATCGATCGCCGCCTGCACGTAGGCGATGGCGTTGGCAAGCGTGAAGGCGATCTCCTGGGCGGCCGTCGATCCCGCTTCGCGGATGTGGTAGCCGGAGATCGAGATCGTGTTCCACTTCGGGATGCGCTCGGCGCAGTACCCGAAGATGTCGGTGATGATCCGCATCGACGGTCGCGGAGGGTAGATGTACGTGCCGCGGGCGATGTACTCCTTGAGCAGGTCGTTCTGGATCGTGCCGGAGATCGTCCGCGGATCGACACCCTGCTCCTCGGCGACGATCTCGTACAGCAGCAACAGGATCGCCGCCGTGGAGTTGATCGTCATCGACGTCGTGACCTGGTCGAGTGGAATGCCCTGCAACAGCACCCGCATGTCGGCGATCGAGTCGATCGCCACGCCCACCTTGCCGACCTCGCCCTCGGCGCGCGGGTGATCGGAGTCGTACCCCATCTGGGTCGGCAGGTCGAAGGCGCACGACAAGCCGGTCTGTCCGGCCCCGAGCAGGAAGTGGAAGCGCTCGTTGGTGCTGGCGGCGTCGCCGAAGCCCGAGTACTGACGCATCGTCCACAGCCGGCCGCGGTACATCGACGGGTACACGCCGCGCGTGAACGGTGGCTCGCCTGGCAGTCCGAGCTGTGTGGCCGGATCCCAGCCGGCGAGGTCGTCGGCGGTGTAGAGCGGCTTGATCTCGATGCCCGAGTCGGTTCGGCGGGGCTCTGACATGTCGCTCCTCCTCAGAGGCCCATCGACTTGGCGATGATCGTCTTCATGACCTCGCTCGTGCCGCCGTAGATCGTGGTGACCCGGGCGTCGGCGTAGGCCCTGGCGATCGGGTACTCGATCATGTAGCCGTATCCGCCGAACAGCTGCAGGCAGCGGTCGAGCACACGCTTCTGGAGCTCGGTGCAGTGGAGCTTGGCCTGGGCAGCTTCGGCGGCGGAGAGCGTGCCGGCGTTCAACGCCAGCACACACTGGTCGAGGTAGGCCTGGGCGACATCGACCTCGGTCTTGACCTCGGCGAGCACGAACTTGGTGTTCTGGAACGACCCGATCGACGCGCCGAACGCCGTGCGCTGCTTGACGTAATCGAGGGTCCAGTCGAGCGCCGCCCGCGCCGTGGCGGCGCCGGTGACGGCGATCGACAGGCGTTCCTGGGCGAGGTTGTGCGACAGGTAGCGGAAACCCTGTCCCTCCTCACCGAGCAGGTTGGCGACGGGCACGCGCACGTCGTTGAAGAACAACTCGGCGGTGTCCTGACTGTGCAAACCGATCTTCTCGAGCTTGCGACCGCGTTCGAATCCAGGCATGCCGCGTTCGACGACCAGCAACGAGAGGCCTGTGTGGCGCTGGGTCGGATCGGTCTTGGCAGCGACGATCACGAGATCGGAGTTGATGCCGTTGGTGATGAAGGTCTTCGACCCGTTGACGACGTACTCGTCACCGTCGCGCACCGCCGTGGTGGCGATGCCGGCGAGGTCGGAGCCGGTTCCGGGCTCGGTCATGGCGATCGCCGTGATCAGCTCACCGGAGGCGATGCCGGGAAGCCAGCGCTGCGACTGTTCTTCGTTGCAGTACTCGAGGAAGTACGGCGTGCAGACATCGTTGTGGAGCGTGACTCCGAGGCCGGAGCCTCCGATTCCCGCCGACGCGAACTCCTCGGCGATCACCTGGTTGAAGCGGAAGTCGTGAATGCCGCCGCCGCCGTACTGCTCGGGGATCGACATGCCCAGGAACCCGTACTTGCCGGCCGAGGCGAACATCTCACGCGGTGTCAGCGCGTCGCGCTCCCACTCGGGGTAGTGCGGGACGATCTCGTTGGCGACCCATGCTGCGAACGATCCCCTGAAGGCGTCGTGTTCGTCCTCGAAGAGCGTTCGCATGGAGAGATTCTACGAGGCCCGGCCTCTGCGTCAGAAGGCAACCACCCGGACGACGATCGCCGCCGCCAGGAAGAACAGGAACACACCGATCCCGACCCACCGCCCGTAGTGGTGGTAGAGCCAGAACGTGAACGACCACTCTCCCTCGTAGGTCGGGTCGTGCTTGCGCTTCATCCATCCGGTGAGTGCCATCACCGGGCAGCCGAGCGTGGCGACCTGGAAGATCACCACCACCGTCACGACGGCGATGTACACCGGCCCGCTCCACCACGTGGCGCCGAGCAGCACGAGCGCGATCACGAGCGGCATGTGCACGAGATCGAGCACCATTCCGGCGTACCACCAGCCGATCGTGTTCCGCCGCGCCGCGGGGCGCACGTCACGCTCGACCGTGTTCACGACGCCAGCGTACGGGTGCTGCTGTGAGCGTGCCACCGCAGTGGGCGCGGTGAGCTGAGCGTGTCAGTCGGCCGACATGAGAGTGGCCAAGGAACTGGTCAGCCGGCGCATGTCGTCGAAGTCGAGCACTCCGACCCATTCGGGCGTGACCCGGAAGCGATGCATGTTCGTAGGCGGCAGTTGATCGCACCAACCGTTGCCCTGCTCCTCCCCGAAGTACCGAACGGCAGCCTCGCGGTACTCGGGGGCGACGCCGTCGACCTCGTCGACCCGCACCGAGCCCCGGATCAACAATGCCGAGTACGGCCACGCGGGGTCATCGATCGTGACGGCGACCGAGTCGCCGTTGTGCAAGGCGAGGTGCTTTGGGGGCGGTCGCCGGACTGGCCATCACGACCTCGCTGCCGTTCCAGTGGAACCAGATCGGGATACACCGTGGGGTCCCGTCGGTCCAGTTGTACGCAAGATGGGCGAGTTGCTGTGACGTCAAGAGCCGCTGCGCGGCGGGGTCGTCCAACAAACTGAGGCTTCCCTGATCAGGCTTGGCCATCGCGGCCCCCTTCGTGGTGAACCGACCACCATCCCTCGCGCGGCCGGACGATCCGCCACGGGTGATGGTGCGCTCACAAGGCCGAACCGTCAAGCTCGCTACATGGCGAAGCCCCGCCGGAGCGGGGCCTCGCACCTCCGAGTTGGAGCTTCGTAGTGGGCGATAACAGGCTCGAACTGTTGACCTCTACGGTGTGAACGTAGCGCTCTAGCCGACTGAGCTAATCGCCCCTATCGACGCCGCAGGCTAGCAGTCGGGTCCATCGATCGCTCAGGCTCCGATCGACCCGGTGACGGTGCCGCCGCCGTACGGAATCGCCACGCAGACGAACCGGCCGCGGAACGGATCCCAGGACGATTCGTTGGGAATGACAGGCAGCACACCGAAGCGTTCGGAGGCTCCCGGCAGCTCCCCCAACACCGCCGCGCAGCGGGCGTCGACCACACGGAACAGTTCGTCCTCGTCGGGGTACGGGAGGTCGCGATCAGGGTTGCGGAGGCCTGTCGCGAACACCTCGGCCTCGTGCGGTTGGTCACAGTCGACGGTCTCGACGTTGGTGATCGTCGACTCGGCGAGCTCGTCGGGCAGCTCGAAGCAGTCGCCGGCGGCGAGGTCGAGCACGAGCGTGTCGTCGTCCGACGTCACCACGAGGATCGACAGCACCGCAACGGCGGTGGCCAACAGCACGGCCGCCAGGAGTCCCACCACCCAGCCCTTCGTCATGTCGGCACGCAGGCGATCCCGAGCCCGAGCCGGTCACGGTGACCCACCGTGCCGCTCGGGCACGTGCCGTCGAGCGGCACGAGCACCTCGACCACGATGTCGGCGCCATCTCCCTGCCCACAGGCGACCTCGCGGACGTCGCCATTGGCCTCGAACGCGACGCACGACCCCTCACGCAGCACGCCGTCGGGCGGCTCGACACCGGGAGGATCGTCGAACAACGACGAGATCAGGACGACCGCCGACCCGATCGCCGCCGCCGCCAGCATCAACCGCCAGGGCAGCCGCGCCGGCCCGGAGGGCGACAACGGCGTCGCCCGGCCGCTCTCGGGATCCGCCACGGGCCGGTCACCGGATGTCTCGCCCGTGCCGTCCGACGGCGTGACCACGCCTGATTCCAGCGAGCGGTCGTACAAGGCACGCCGGCCAGGATCGGCCAGCACTCGATAGGCCTCGTTGATGGCGACCATCGTGTCGCTCGACTGCGCGCCACGGTCAGGGTGCGCCAGACGGGCCCGGTCACGGTAAGCGGCGCGAATCACCTCGGTCGGAGCGTCAGGCCGTACGCCAAGGACCTCGTAATGCGTGCCGATCCCAGCAGGCTACGACCCGTCCAAGCGCCGTAGCCGGGCGCACCACGGACGCGGAACCGCAGTGGAGCGCCCGGGCGAGGACTCCCGCGACGTGCCGAACCCGACGGGTCGGCCAGGCGGGTGAGCCGCCAAAGCGCAGCGGAGGCGGCGAGCTCGGAGGCGACGAGGAGCAGCTGCGCTGCGACCGAGCCCGAATGTTCGTGGCCGGAGGACACTGCCAGTCAGCGCATCCTCCGGCCACGTAGCGGTGCATGGCGTTCCCGCGAAGCGCGGGACCACAACCGCACTTCACACCATGGTCGCTGACGCCACTGTAGCGCAGCGTGCGGGGGCGATCAGCCTCAGACCGAAAAGCTTCCTTCAAGATCTGTCAAGCATGCCTAACCAGCTGATCGGGCTGCCGAATTGGGTCGCCGCTAGCTGTCGATGTTCGCCATCACGTGCTTGATGCGGGTGTAGTCGTCGAAGGAATAGGCCGACAGGTCCTTGCCGTAGCCCGACTTCTTGTAGCCACCGTGAGGCATCTCGGCCACGAGCGGGATGTGGGTGTTGATCCACACGCATCCGAACTCGAGTCGCTTCGACATCCGCATCGCCCGCCCGAAGTCCTTCGTCCACACGCTCGAGGCGAGTCCGTAGTCGACCCCGTTGGCCCATCGGACCGCTTCGTCCTCGTCGGTGAACTGCTGGACCGTGATGACCGGGCCGAAGATCTCGCGTTGGATCATCTCGTCGTCCTGGAGCAGATCGGCGACCACCGTCGGCTCGATGAAGTAGCCGACGTCTCCGATGCGGTGGCCACCGGCCGTCACCCGGGCGTGGTCGGGGGCTCGCTCGAGGAAGCCGGTGACGTGCGACAGCTGGTTGGCGTTGTTGACGGGACCGAACAACACGTCCTCGGCGTCGGGCCCACCGACCGCCGTGCCCTGCGCCTGTTCGGTCAATGCGGCCACGAAGTCGTCGTACACGCCCGGTCCGGCCAGCACGCGGGTGGCGGCGGTGCAGTCCTGACCGGCGTTGAAGTAGCCGGCGATGGCGATCGCCTCGGCGGCAGCGGCGATGTCGGCATCGTCGAACACCACGACGGGCGCCTTGCCGCCGAGCTCGAGATGAACTCGCTTGAGGCTCTTGGCGGCCGCCTCGGCGACCTGCATGCCGGCCCGCACGGAACCGGTGACCGACACCATCGCCGGGATGTCGTGGTCGACCATCGCCCGGCCGGTGTCGCGGTCGCCGCAGATCACGTTGAGGACACCGGGCGGCAGGAACTCGGCGGCGATCTCGGCCAACAGACCAGTGGTCGCCGGCGTCGTGTCGCTCGGCTTGAGCACCACCGCGTTGCCGGCGGCGATCGCCGGAGCGAACTTCCAGACCGCCATCATCATCGGGTAGTTCCACGGCGCGACCTGGGCGCACACGCCGACGGGCTCGCGGCGCACGAACGACGTCATGTTGGCCATGTACTCGCCGGCGCTCTTGCCCTCGAGGTTCCGCGCGGCACCGGCGAAGAATCGGATCTGATCGACCATCGGTCCGATCTCCTCGCCGCGGTGGACGGCGAACGGCTTGCCGGTGTTCTCGCATTCGAGGTGCATGATCTCGTCGGCACGAGCCTCGATCGCGTCGGCGATGCGGATCAACGCCAGTGACCGTTCCGAAGGCGTGGCGTCGCGCCATCCCTCGAACGCCGGTCGCCGCCGCCTGCATCGCGAAGTCGACATCGGCCGGGCCCGACAACGCGGCCTCGGCGTACTGCTCGCCGGTCGCCGGGTTGATCACGGGCGTCGTGCGCCCATCCTTGGCATCGACCCACTCCCCGTTGACGAAGTTCTTGAACGCCTTCATGGCCGAAGGTGTAGCAGATCCCGCGGCGGCCGAAAATGCCCCGCCGGACAGGCGTGACCGACCCGCTCTCCGCCGTGTAGCACGATGTGGGCATGCCAGCCCCAGTGATCACGACCGTCGGCGTCCCCAAGGAGATCAAGACGCTCGAACACCGGGTGGCGATGACGCCCGACGGTGTCCGCGAGCTCGAACGCCACGGCATCAACGTCTACGTCGAGACCGGGCGCCGGCGAGGGTGCCTCGATCAGCGACGACGACTATCGTGGCTGCCGGAGCCGACATCGTGCCGACCGCCGCCGACGCGTGGGCGTCAGCAGATGGTGGTGAAGGTCAAGGAACCGAAGGAGGAGGAGTTCGGGTTCCTGCGGCCCGACCTGACGCTGTTCACGTACCTCCATCTGGCCGCCTACCCGGAGGTCGCCAAGGCGCTGCTCGCGGCCGGCACGACCGGGATCGCCTACGAGACGGTGCAACTCGAGAACGGGGCGCTGCCGTTGCTGGCGCCGATGAGCGAGGTCGCCGGCCGCCTGGCGCCGCAGATGGGGGCCCACTTCCTCGAGCGCCACAACGGCGGACGCGGCGTGCTGATGGGCGGGGCGCCCGGCGTGCGGCCGGCCAAGGTGGTCGTGCTCGGCGCCGGCAACGTCGGGTGGAACGCGGCGTGGATCGCGGCCGGGATGGAGGCCGAGGTGGTGCTGATCGACAAGAACCTCGACCGCTTGCGATGGGTCGACCAGATCCACCGCGGGCGGATCATGACGCTGGCTTCCAACCGCGGCGCGATCGAGCGCTCGGTGGTCGAGGCCGATCTCGTGATCGGCGCGGTGCTCGTCGCCGGCGGCCGGGCGCCGGTCGTCGTCGACGAGGCGATGGTGCGGGCGATGAAGCCGCAGTCGGTGATCGTCGACGTCGCCGTCGACCAGGGCGGCTGCATCGAGACGATCCGCGAGACGTCGCACGACGAGCCGGTCTACGACCTGCACGGCGTGATCCACTACGCCGTCGGCAACATGCCCGGCGCCGTGCCGCACACGTCGACGTACGCGTTGACGAACGCCACGCTGCCGTACATCCTCGACGTCGCCCTCGACGGGCGCGGCCGGAGCGGCGCGTGCGCGATCCGGCGCTGGCGCTCGGCGTCAACACCGTCGCCGGCCAGGTCACCAACGGGCCGGTCGCCGAGTTCCTCGGCGTCCCGGCGGTCGACCCGGTCGACCGCCTTCGGCTGAGCTGCGCGGAGCGACCCTCGCAAGGCGAGACGATACGTTCTCCCATGCGAACAACGCTTCGAAGACCTGCTCGCTCTCGATCGACCGCTGCTGGCCGACGGCGCCACCGGCACCAACTACTTCGGGATGGGGCTCGGACCCGGCGAGCCGCCCGAGATGTGGAACCTCGAGCATCCCGACGAGGTCGCCGAGCTCCACCAGGCGTTCGTCGACGCCGGAGCCGACATCATCCTCACCAACACGTTCGGCTGCAACCGATACCGGTTGCAGTTGCACGGCGCCGCCGATCGGTCGTACGAATCGTCCGCGCGCGCCGCCGAACTGGCGGGCGAGGTCGCCGAGGCCGCCGATCGGCCGGATTCTGGTCGCCGGCTCGATCGGACCGACCGGCGAACTGCTGGTACCGCTCGGCACGTTGACCGAGCGACGAGGCGACCGAGGCGTTCGCCGAGCAGGCGGCCGGACTGCGCGACGGCGGCGCCGACGTGGCATGGATCGAGACCAAGTCGGCTGCCGGAAGAGATGCGGGCGGCCGCCCAGGGTGCGATCGAGGTCGGCCTCGCCGTACGCGGTCACCGGCGTCGTTCGACACCGCCGGGCGGACGATGATGGGGCTTCCGCCGTCGGCGATGGCCGAGCGTGTTCGAGGGGCTCGCCGTCGGCCCGGTCGCGATCGGTGCCAACTGTGGCGTCGGCGCCTCCGACCTGCTGGTCGCCGTTGCAGCAGATCCACCACGACGACGGCGTCGTGATCGCCAAGAGCAACTGCGGCATCCCTCAGTTCCAAGGAACCGAGATCGTCTACTCCGGCGATCCGACGCTGATGGCGCAGTACGCCATGCTCGCCGTCGACTGCGGTGCCCGCATCATCGGCGGATGCTGTGGCACCTCGCCCGAGCACCTCGCCGAGATGAAGCGCGCCCTCGACGCCCACGTTCCCGGTCCTGCCGCCGTCGCTCGACGAGATCGTCGCCACGATCGGCCCGCTCACGAATCCGGTGACCGATCCGGCGGCCGCGGCCGCCGAGCGTCGCAGCAGCCGTCGCCGTCGCTGAGCACCGACCGTCTCAGTCGTCGGCGGTCGGCCGGCGACGCGCTCGCTTGACGTCACTCCGATGCTGCTTGCCGGCGGCACGGCGTTGACGTGACGCCTTGGTGGGCTTCGTGGCCCGCCGCGGTGGGTCGACCCTGCAGCGCCGCCTGCAGGCGCTCGACGAGGCGTTGCTCGGCCAAGGCCCGATTGCGGAGCTGACTGCGCTCGTCGTCGGCGACGATTCGGACTTCGGGCCCGAGACGGTTGATCACACGCTGTCGTTGGGTCGGACCGAACGCCGACGACTCGGCGACGTCGAAGCGCAACTCGACGCGGGTGTTGGACCTGATTGGCGTGCTGCCCGCCCGGACCGCCCGACGGCGAGAACGACACCCGCAGCTCCGTGGCGTGGGATGCGCACGGAGCGGGTGACGATCAGGTCGCTGTCGATCCGCCAAGCTGTCAGTCGCGGTCCTGCCAGGTGCAGACGCAGGCCTCGTTGCCGTCAGCATCGGCGAGCACCCACCAGACTGCGGGCGAAGCGATCGCTGACGAGCGTGCCACCGGCAGCCAGCGCGGCGGCGACCGCGCTCGACGGCGATGTCGTGGGCGAACGGTGACGTCGACGTGGAAGCGACTGCGCTCGGTGCGCGGCTCGTCCATCTGCTGGAACCACATCGGCGGACCCGATGCGCCGGGGATCGACCAGCGCTCCGCCGGCGTCGTCGTAGCCCAGCACGGCCTTCCAGAACGGGCGGATGCGATCGGCGTCGAGCGTGTCGATCGCGAACTCGACGATCTGGGCGGCGTGCGGCTCGGGACCGTGCGCCGGCCGCGGCCGCGAGCGCCGACGCATCGACGCGCCAGTTCGACGTCGCGTCGGTCAAACCGCCCGGCGGCATGCGTCGTCGAGCGCGACGTGCGACGCGGCCGGGATAGCGGACGTCGATGTCGGGATGGTGTTGCATGCGCTCGGCTGCCTGCGCGATGGCGCTCACGAGCTCGGCGGCCGGCCGTGTACGAGTCGGCGAGGAACGTGGCGTGGATCGCGCCCATCGCGTAGCGCCAGTCGTCGAGGCCGTCGAGGGCGTCGAACTCGGCCGGGGTGATCGATGTGTACGTCATGGCTCGACTCTGCTCAGTCGCAGCAGCTGTCGCGCCACCCACACCCGGAGCATTTGAAGTGTGCGTGCTCGGGGTGGAGATCGCCGTCCGCACAACGGGCATTCCGGGTACGTGGCGTGTGGTGATGCGGCAGCCACCAGGCATGCGTTGCGGTTGCGGTCGGTGCTCGGCGTCTCGGTGTCCGGTGATCTGCGACATGCGCCGCCACATTCGCGCGTCCACGCGCAGCGTCGGCGGACCTCGATGGCGCGATAACTTGACCGCCGGGTCAAGCACGCGCCGGCTCCCCGACACCGCCCTCCGATGAGCATCGCCGACACCACGCCTGCACGCCGCCGCACTACCGGCCCGGCACCGTCCGAGCGGCGCTGTCGTACCCGCGCTTCCGGATCTTCTTCATCGCCACGGCGTTGTCGAACGTCGGCACCTGGATGCAGAACTTCACGCTGCCGGCGTACATCGACGCACCGCACCGGCTCGGCGGCGTCGTCGGCCTGCTGGTGTTCACGCAGCTCGGTCCGCTGCTGCTGCTGTCGCTCCCGGCGGGCGTCCTCGCCGACCGGGTCGATCGCACCAAGCTTCGTGGCCGCCATGCAGGTCGTGATGATGCTGGCCTCGGTCGGGATCGCGGTCCTGGTGGCGACGGATGCCCCGCTCTGGACGTTGTTCGCCGCGCAGCTCGCGGTCGGCATCGCCAACGCCCTCAACGCGCCGGCGTTCAGCGCCAGCATGCCGATGCTGGTCGACCGCCAGGACCTGCCGGGCGCGGTCAGCCTCAACTCGGCGATGCTCAACGGCAGCCGGATCGCCGGCCCGGCGTTGGCGGCAGTGCTGGCCGCGATCGGGGTCGGCACGGCGCAGCTGTTCCTCGTCAACGCCGCCACCTACCTGTTCCTGATCGTGCCGCTGCTGCGTGATCGGTCTGCCGAGCGTGCGCGCGCGACCACCCCGAGCGCGGCTGGCGGCGACTGATGACCGGCATCAACATCGCCCGCCGGCGTCCGCGTCCTGTCACGCGTGCTGTGGTCGATGACCTTCTTCTCGCTCGTCTCGTTGCCGTTCATCGGACTGTTTCCGTCGGTCGCCCGACTCAACTACGGGCTCGACCCCACCGGCATCGACCTACAAGTGGCTGTACGTCGTGTGGGGCACCGGCGCCTTCTTCGGGGCGCTCGCGGTCGGATCGTGGCTGTCGACGATCGACAAGCGCCGGCTGATCCCGATCGGGTTCGCCGGCTTCGGCGTGTGCCTGGCTGCGTTCGCGCTGGTGCGGTCGGCCGGGCCGGCATTCCCGATCGGGTTCGTGCTCGGCTTCGGTACTTCATGACCGCGACGTGCATGATCACCGTCGTGCAACAGAACCTCACCGACGCCGAGCGCGGAGCGGTGATGCCGCTGTGGTTCATGTCGTTCGGCGGAACGATCCCGATCGGCAACCTGATCGCCGGGCCGGCGATCGACCAGTTCGGGGCCCGCCCGGTGCTGCTGGTCGGCGCCGGCTTCGCCATGTTCCTCGCCTGGTGGACCGACCTCGCGATCCCGCGACCTCCTGCCGACAGCTGAGGACGTTCCGTCAGCCGAGCTAGCTGTTCGGCGCACACCGTTCGAGCCGGCGACTCGGCTGGCCTTCACCAAGCACGGCGTCGCCGTCGCCGATCGCGCCGAGTGCCGCCACCGGGTCGTCGACCGGCGGCGACGCCGTACAGGTCGGTGCCGGTGGCGATCAGCTCGATGCCGAGCCGTCGAGCGTCGATCGGCGACTCGGCGGTGCCCACCGACGGGGTCGTCGAGTTCGGCCATCAGGCCGACGATCGCCACGCGCCGTCGGGCATCGATGCCGCCAACGCCTGCAGTGCCGCTCGCATCGAGTCGGGGTTGGCGTTGTAGGCGTCGTTGACGATGATCGCCCCGTTCGACGCCCGGCGCACCTGCATCCGCATCGCCGACACGTTGGCCGACGCCAGCGCCGCGACCGCGGCGTCGATCGTCCCTTCGACGACTCCCGCGACGGCGATCGCCGCAGCGGCGTTGGCGGCCATGTGTGCGCCGCTCACCGCCGAGTCGCACGTCGGCGCACCCCCACGGGGTGTCGACACCGAACGGCCGGCCGAGCCAGATCGTCGAGCGTGAGCGCACCGACGCGGACGTCGCCGCCGCGCGCCCGTAGGTGACGACCGGGCCGGCGTGTGATGCGCCATCGCCGCCACTCGCGGGTCGTCGGCGTTGAGGATCGCCGTGCCCGATCCCGGCAGCGCCTCGACCAGCTCGCGCTTGGCGATCGCCACGCCTTCGATGCCGCCGACGCCGTTCGGTGTGGGCGCCGGCGACCGACGTGACGACGCCGATCGTCGGCGAGGCGACGTCGCACAGGCGGGCGATCTCGCCGAACCCGCGCATGCCCATCTCGACCACCAGCACCTCGACGTCGTCGGGAGCGCCGAGGATCGTGACCGGCAGCCCCTGCTCGTTGTTGAAGCTGCGTGCGTTGGCGGTGACCCGCCGGGTCGGCGCCGAGGCGCTGCCGCGATCAGGTCCTTGGTGCTCGTCTTGCCGACGCTGCCGGTGACGCCGACGACCGGGACGTCGAGCCGGCGTCGGGCCCAGGCGGCGAGCGCATCAGCGCCGCGGCCGTGTCGTCGACGACGATCGCCGTGCCGCGCCGCGCGGGTGGCTCGGATGTCAGATAGGCGGCGGCGCCGCGCCGCCAGGGCGGCGTCGATGAAGTCGTGCCCGTCGCGGTCGGCGACCAGCGGCACGAACAGCTGTGCCGCGGCCGCACCGACCGGGAATCGAACGAGGCGCCGTCGACGACGACGTCGGGCCCGAGCAGCGTCCGCCGACGGCGGCTGCCACCTGGGATGCCAGCAACCTCACGCTCCGGAACGGTACCGTCGCGTCAGGTGAGCGGCGAGCGCATCCATCTCGTGGTGCTGTTCGGCGGGCAATCGGCCGAACACGACGTGAGCTGCACGACCGCCGCCCACGTGCTGGCCGCCGCCGACCCGACCACGTACCGCATCACGCCGGTCGGGCATCTCGACCGAGGGCGAGTGGTCGCTCGCCACCGAGGCGGCGGCGGCGCTCGCCGCGGGCCCGCACATGCTGCCGTCGCGACTCGACCCGCACGGCGACCGGCTGGCCCCGTCGGCGATGCTCGGCGAGGCTGCCGACAGCCCGGAGCGCACCGTGGTGCTGCCGCTGCTGCACGGCCCGATGGGCGAGGACGGCACCGTGCAAGGCATGCTCGAGCTCGCCAACGTCGCCTACGTCGGCGCCGGCGTGCTCGGTTCGGCGGTGGCGATGGACAAGGCGATGGCCAAGCAGGTGCTGTCGGCGGCCGGCATCCCGCAGGCCCGCTACCGGGCGTTCGCCGAGCACCAGATCACGCCCGGACTGCCCGTCGAGCTGGCGGCCGAGCTCGGGCTGCCGTGCTTCGTCAAGCCCGCCAACATGGGTTCGTCGGTCGGCGTCAGCAAGGCCAAGACCGTCGAGGCGCTCCGCGACGCGATCGACTACGCACTCACGTACGACGAGTGGATCGTGGTCGAGGAGGCCGTCGACGGCCGCGAGATCGAGGTCGCCGTGATCGGCAACAACGACCCGTTCGTGTCGGTGCCGGGCGAGATCATCCCCGGCGACGAGTTCTACAGCTACGACGACAAGTACGTCAACGACACCAGCGTCGGTCTGGTGCCGGCCTCGCTCGACGCCGGAGCAGGTGGAAGACGTGCGCGCGATGGCGCTGCGCGTGTACCGTGCGCTGCGTTGCGACGGGCTCGCCCGCTGCGACTTCTTCTTCGAGGAGAAGGGGCGGGGGTTCCTGTGCAACGAAGTCAACACGATGCCCGGCTTCACGCCGATCTCGATGTTCCCCAAGATGCTGATTGCGAGCGGTATGACATATCCCGAAATCATCGATCGGCTGGTCGAGCTCGCGCTCGACCGCCACGCCCGTCGCCGCCGGAACACCAAACACTGATGCGCCGCAGCGTTGAGACGACGCGCCGCGATCGGTGTGCTGTTTGCGGCAGCAGCATGTGGAGGATCCGGATCCGGCGACGCCGCGCCCGGCGATCAGTCGGAGGCCACGGCCGACGCGCCCGCCGTCACGCCGCCCGAGGCCGACCGCACCGGCGGGAACTGCACCCGCCCGCCGCCACCACCACCGATCTGCTCGACCTGCTACCGAAGGCAGCCGACATCGGGCCGCTCGAGCTCGGCATCCCCGCCATCGCCGCGATCCGCAGCATGGCCTCCGAGGTCAGCCCCGATCCGACGGGCCCGTGCGGGGCGAGTGTCCCGGCGCCAACGCTCGAAGGGGCAGCCGGGCGGACCTACGACACGGTCAAGGGTCGCATCACCGCGATCGTCGTGCCGCGCGACGCCACGCTCGACGAATACGTCGAGGCCAACCGGGCCGACCTCACCGAGGGATGCCCGTCGCACACGACCACGCTCCCCGACGGCACCGAGCTGACGTTGTCGGCGCCGACCATCGTCGACGTCTCGGCAACCGTTCCCGACGGGTTCGCCTGGGTCTCGACGGTCGAGGCACCCACAGCGGGCGCCAGGGCCACCTGATGCTGCCCACACCCGACCTGACCGTGATCGTCACGATGAGGTCCGAGGAACCGATCGACCCCGCCTTCGTGCAACAGATGGCCGAGGTCTACACGAGCAAACTCGGCGGCTGACGCCGCTCGTCAATCGAGCGACGGCGCCGAGGCGTCGTTCAGTGCAGCATCCAGATCGATCGCACGTGCGAGCTCGATCGCGCTCGCCAGCCGTTGGTCGGCATACGTGACGAAGTCGGTGTCGAGCGTGCTGATCGCCTGCTGGACCACGGCCCACATGCCTTCCCGGAACTCACTCATCACCTTCATCAGTTCCAGTCGCGCCCGGTTGCGTGTCGTGGCCGCCCCGTCGTACGACTCGAGCAGTCCTCGTCGTCGGCCTCCTGATCGAGGCCGCAATTGACCGACAGGTTGGCAAGGTCGAAGTAGCGGTCGTTCATCCCGGCGTACTCGAAGTCGAGCAACCAGGCACGGTCGATGTCGAACAGGACGTTGCCGGGCAGCAGGTCGTTGTGACAGGCGACAGGCGCGTCGGGCGACGCGCGAAGGCCGACTCGATGCGTGCCGACAGTGCGTGCAGTTGCTCGAAGGCCGTGCGGCAGAGTCACGTCACCGTGCGCGACGGCGTCGCGGGCGTGCGCATTCGACGACGCGATGAATCGGGAACGCGCCCGCGAGCGGGCCCGATCCGTGGAACCGCTTGATCAGCGAGACCACGTCGTCGAGGCGAGCGACGAACGCCGACGGCTCGAGATGGGTACCCGGGACGAGCTCGGTGACGAGCGTGCCGACACCGTCGAGCTCGCCGAGCACGGGAGGGCCGATGCCGAGCTCGGCGGCGCGCCGGGCGGCCTCGGCCTCGTTGGCGCGGTCGATGCCGAGCAGCTCGGTGCGTTCGCCCGGCAGGCGTGCCACGAATCGCCGGGGCTCCGAGGCGACCGACACGACCGCGTTGCGGTTGGTGATCCCCCCGGCGAGCGCTTCCAGCGAGACCTCGGCCGGCGGCCACTCGGGAAAGCTGCGGAGCACGGCTGCACGCAGTCGTGGCGATCGCCTCGTCATTCGGTCACGTCCGCACTCGCTCGGCATCGCGGGTCGTAGAACGGTTGCAACGAGACATCGCAGGGCACGCGTTCGGTCGCCACCTCGAGCTCGTACCGTCCGGACGTGACGAATTCGGCGCTGACACCATCGGCGTGGCGGACGTATCCGTAGCCGATCGATCGGTCGATCGTGTAGCCGAACCCGGCGCTCGACAGCCATCCGACTCGCTCGCCGTCGCGGTAGATGGTCTCGCGACCGAGCAGCACGACCGATGGGTCGGTCGTGAACCCTGCCAGCCGCTTGCGCACACCATCGGCGCGCTGGACGGCGATCGCCTGACGCCCGATGAATTCGACCGCGGATCGATCCTTGACCGCCCATCCCAACCCGGCCTCGATCGGCGTGTGGTCGGGTCCGATGTCGGCGCCCCAGGCGCGGTATCCCTTCTCGAGCCGGCAGCTCTCGATCGCCCGGTAGCCGGCGTTGACGAGCCCGAAGTCGCGTCCTGCGTCGCATCAGCGCTTCGTACACCGTCGCCGCGAACTCGACCGGGACGTGCAACTCGTAGCCGAGCTCGCCGACGTACGTGATCCGCAGCGCATTGACCTCGCAACCGGCAAGGCTGATCGGTCGCACGGCGCCGAACGGGATCGCCTCGTTCGACACGTCGTCGTCGCGCGAGGGCGGCGAGGATCTGGCGCGAGCGCGGGCCCATCAGGGCCAGCACCGACGTCGCCGACGTGACGTCGACGAGTTGTGCGTTGGCCCCGGCCGGGATGTTGCGCTCGATCCAGTCGAAGTCGTGGGTGGCGAAGCCCGTGCCGGTGACGATCAGTGAACTCGTCCTCCGCCACGCGGCCGACGGTGAGGTCGCACTGGATGCCGCCGTGGGGGTCGAGCATCTGCGTGTACGTGAGTGACCCCACCGGCTTGTCGACGTCGTTGGCGCAGATCCAACCGAGGGCGGCGGCCGCGTCCGGCCCTTTCAGGACGAACTTGGCGAACGACGTCTGGTCGATCAGCCCCGCCGCCTCGCGGATCGCCCGGTGCTCGCGTCCCACGGCGTACGAACCAGTTCTGACGGCCGTAGCTGTACTCGATCGTGCGGCGACTCGCCGGCGGCGGTGTCGGCGAACCAGTTCGGGCGCTCCCAACCCAGCTTCTCGCCGAAGCAGGCTCCGGCGGCCAGCAAGCGGTCGTACAAGCGGCGAGCGACGGCACGGCCGGCCGCTGTCGTGCTCCTCGAACGGCCAGGCCATCGTGTAGTGCTTGGCGTAGGCCTCGAGCGTGCGGGTGCGAACCCATTCGCGTGCTCCGATGCGGGCGGCCGAAGCGTCGGATGTCGGCGTTCCACAGGTCGTACGGCGGCGCCCCGTTCACGATCCATTCGGCCAGCGCCATCCCGGCGCCGCCGCCGGCGGCGATGCCGAAGGCGTTGAAGCCGGCACCGACGAAGCAGTTGCGGAGCTCGGGGGCCTCGCCGAGGATGAACATCCCGTCGGGCGTGAAGCTCTCGGGACCGTTGACCAGCTGGTTGATCCCGACCTCGCCGAGCCGAGGCACACGCCCGATCGCGAGCTCCATGATCGGCGCGAAATGGTCCCAGTCGGCGTCGAGCAGCTGGAACGTGAAGTCGTCGGGCACGCGTGTCACCCACGGCTTCGGGTTCGGCTCGTAGCCGCCCATCACCAGCCCGCCGACCTCCTCCTTGTAGTAGGTGAGGCGGTCGGGATCGCGCAGCGTCGGCAGATCGCGCGGCACGTCCATCGGTTCGGTGATGACGTACTGGTGCTCGACCGAGACGAGCGGCACGGCGACGCCGACCGTCGCCGCCAGCTGCCGCGTCCACTGCCCGGCGCACAGCACGACGATCTCGCAGTCGATCCGCCCGCCGGCGGTGACGACGCCCGTGATGCGTCCGTCGACGACGTCGATCCGCTCGACCGGGGCGTTCTCGACGATCGTCGCCCCGGCCATGACGGGCGCCCTTGGCGAGCGCCATCGTGATGTCGCTCGGATTCGCCTGGCCGTCGGTCGGGAGCAGGGCGGCGCCGACCACGTCGTCGACCTCCATCAGCGGCCAGATCTGCTGCGCCTCGTCGGGCGACAGCAGGTGCATCTCGAGCCCGAACGAGGTCGCCGTCGTGGCCTGGCGCTTGACCTCCTCCCACCGCTCGGCGTTGCACGCCAGCCGCAGACCCGCCGTTCATCTTCCAGCCGGTCGCCTGCCCGGTCTCGGCCTCGAGCCGCCGGTAGAGGTCGACCGAGTAGCCGAGCAGCTGGGTGGTGTTGGCGCTCGACCGCAGTTGGCCGACCAGCCCGGCGGCGTGGAACGTCGAGCCGCACGTCAGTTGGCCGCGCTCGACCAGCACCGTGTCGGTCCATCCGAGATGAGCGAGGTGGTAGGCGGTGGAGCACCCGACGATCCCGCCGCCGATCGACCACGGCCCGCGCCGAAGTCGGAAGCTCAGCCACGGCGGGGCAACGTACCACCGCTGACCTGCACGGTCTCTTGTTCATCCGGGCGACACGAAGAAGTCATCTCCGTTGTTCCGCTCGGAGCCGAAGTGCGTCTACAGTCGCGCCCGACGCACTGCCGCGTCCTGACTTCACCCAAGGAGCAAGTCTGTGAGATCCGTGAACAAGACCCTCGCCGGTCTGGCCGCCCTGTCGTTGATCCTCGCCGCGTGCGGCGACGACGACGAGGACGGCGCAACCGACACCGAAGCACCCGCAGCCAGCCGAAGCACCGGCAGCCACCGAGGCCCCAGCGAGCCACCGAGGCACCAGCGGCGACCGAGGCACCGGCCGCGACCGAGGCACCTGCGAGGCACCGAGGCACCCGCCGAGGCACCGAGGCACCCGCCGGGCGGCGACCTCGACGCGCTGCTACCAGGAGTGCCTCGACAACGGCGCGCAAGGTCAACCTGATCGCCCTGCCCGACGAGTGGGCCAACTACAAGGGCATCCTCGCAGAGCTTCCGCGACAAGTACCCGGACGTCGAGAACCCGGTCGCCGACCCCGACGCCTCGTCGGCCGACGAGATGGAAGCGGTCGAGACCCTCGCCGGCCAGGACGACATGCCCGACAGCGTCGACGTCAGCCCGGCGATCGCCCAGGAGATGGTCGACAAGGGCCTGTTCGAGCCGTACGTGCTCACGCACCGACGCCGAGATCCCCGACGGCCTGAAGGACGCCGACAACAACTGGACGGCCGCCTACTACGGCATCATGGCGATCAGCCACCAACACCACGATCGTCGCCGAACGCCCCGAAGACCTTCGCCGACCTGAAGAAGCCCGAGTACGAGGGCCTCGTGGACCTCAACGGCGACCCGCGTGAGTCCGGTGCGGCGTTCGCCGCCGTCATGGCCGCCAGCATCGCCAACGGCGGTTCAGCGCCGACGACATCCTGCCCGGCATCCAGTTCTTCGCCGACCTCAAGGCGTCGGGCAACCTCGGTGGCACCGACGTCACCAAGGAGACCGTGCTCTCGGGCGAGACCCCGATCGCGCTCGACTGGAGCTACAACGTTCCGGGTCTGGCGGCCGACCTCGAGGCTGCCGGCCTCACGGTCGAGGTCAACTTCCCGAGCGACGGCATCTACGGCGGCTTCTACGGCCAGGGCGTCGTCAAGGACTCGCCGCACCAGGCCTGCTCGAAGCTGTGGCTCGAGCACATCTTCAGCGACGAGGGTGCCCTCGGCTACCTCGAGGGCGGCGCCGTGCCGGCCCGCATCGTGGCGCATGACCGAGGCCGGTCTCGTCACCGACGACGCTGAAGGTCAACCTGCCGCCCGACGAGCTGCTCGGCCAGGTCGCGTTCCTCACCCCGGCCCAGATCGCGGCCGCCAAGCGAAGTGCTGGCCGAGCAACTGGGGCCCGATGGTCGCCGACGCCTGATCGCACTCGGATGACCGACATCACATGCCATCGACGTGACCGACGGGGGGCGCACCACGAGTGCGCCCCCCTCGACGACCCGTGCGCAACTGGGCGTGGCTGGGGCTGGTCCCGTTCTTCGCCTTCCTCGTTCCTGTTCCTGATCGTCCCGGCGATCAGCGTCTTCTCGAACGCGCTGCAAGCACCGAAGACGGCGTTCTCGCTGTCGGCGATGGGGGAGGCGTTCAGGGCCAGAACCGCGAGGCCTTCATGTTCTCGATCAAGTTCTCCGCCGGTCGCCGCGGCCGTCGGCGTGGTGCTCGGCACGCTGCTCGCCTACGCCGCTGCCACCGCCACTCGGCCGCAAGTGGCTGCGCAACCTGGTCTCGTCGTTCAGCGGCGTCGCCGCCAACATGGGCGGCATGCCGCTGGCGTTCGCGTTCCTCACCCTGCTCGGGCGCCAGGGCGTGCTCACCAAGATCCTCAACGAGGCACTGGGCTGCGACATCTACGACCGACGGGTTCGACCTCGGCTCCGTCACCGGGCTCGATCATCGTCTACTCCTACTTCAACATCCCGCTGATGGTGCTGATCACGCTGCCGGCCATCGACGGGCTGAAGCAGTCGTGGCGCGAGGCGTGCTCCAACCTCGGTGGCACCACGTGGACGTACTGGCGGCGCGTCGGCCTGCCGGTGCTGGCGCCGTCGCTGCTCGGCGGGTTCCTGCTGCTGTTCGCCAACTCGTTCAGCGCCTACGCCACGGCCGCCGCCCTCACCGACAACTCGCAGATCGTGTCGCTGCGGCATGGCGTTCTTCCTCGGCGGCGACGTGAACATCGGCGAGGACGCGGTCGGCTTCTCCCTGGCGGCGTGGATGATCATCATCATCGGCGATCTGCGATGGCGCTGTACTGGATCGCCCGTACGCGCGCCGAACGGTGGCAGGCATGATCCCGCGATGCCAGCAGCGTCGATCGATCCCGAGCTCGACGCGGCCCACCCACGGCTCCGACGGCGCTGCGCGCCGCCGGTGTCGGCAGGCCGAACAGCCGCTTCGGTCGCCTGCGTGCCCAACGTCGTGCTGATCGTCTGTGCGTTGTTCTTCCTCGCTGCCGCTGCTCAGCGCTGGCCCGCTACGCGCTGCAGAACGTGCCGCCGTTCCTGCTCGGCTGGGACACGCTGTTCGACAAGTGGTCGTTCGACGGCGTCGACGCCGGCGTTCGAGGACGACGGGTTCTGGACCGGCGCTGCAGCTGAGCCTGAAGCTGGCGGTCGGCACGGTGCTGCTCACACTCGGCGCTGCTGCTGCCGACCGCGGTCTGGGTGCACCTGCGGGTGCCGAAGGCCGCGGCCTCGTCGAGTTCGTGACCGTGCTGCCGTACATGATCCCGCCGATCGCGCTGGTGGCCGGCATCATGCGTGATCAAGCCGCACGCCCGCTGGTTCCTCAACTCCGACTACTCGCTGATCCCGTTCTACGTGGTGCTCGCGCTGCCGTTCACGTATCGCTCGATCGACGCCGGGCTGCGGGCGATCGACCTGCGCACGCTCGTCGACGCCTCGCGCAGCCTCGGCGCCGGATGGGGCACGACGCTGTGGCGGGTGCTGGTGCCGAACCTGCGCACGGCGATCATCTCGGCCTCGTTCCTGACCGCGGCCGTCGTGGTCGGCGAGTTCACGATCGCCGACACGCTGCTGATCGAGACGCTGCCGCCGTTCCAGCAGCAGTTCGTCGGCCGCGAGCCGCAGGCCGGGTACGCCCTCAACCTGATGGCGCTGCTCGCCACCACGCTGCTGTTCGTGTTGCTCAGCGTGCTGACCCGCAAGCGCAATCCGCAGTCGCAAGACGTTCGCGTACGCCGCCGCGACGTACGGCACGTCCGACCACACCCGAGCGAGGAAGCCACCGCACGATGACCACGCTCGACTTACGTCTCCGTCCGCAAGACGTTCGGCGCGAACGTCGCGCTCGCACGGGCTCGACCTCGACGTGCGCGAGGGCGAGCTGATCACGCTGCTCGGTCCGTCGGGCTGCGGCAAGACCACCGCGCTGCGCATCGCCGCCGGGTTCGAGTTCGCCGACTCCGGCGCGGTGCTCGTCGGCGGCGCCGACATCACGCGCACCCCGGCGCACAAGCGCAACATGGGCATGGTGTTCCAGAGCTACAGCCTGTTCCCCAACCTCGACCGTCGCCAACAACGTCGAGTTCGGGCTGCGCACGCGCAAGATCGTCGGCGCCGACCGGCACGCGGCGCGTGGCCGAGATGCTCGAACTGGTGCAGCTCACCGCCGTTCGCCGATCGATACCCGCACCAGTTGTCGGGTGGGCAGCAGCAGCGCGTCGCGCTGGCGCGCGCGCTGGCCATCCAGCCGCAGGTGCTGCTGCTCGACGAGCCGCTGTCAGGCGCTCGACGCCAAGGTGCGCACCGCGCTGCCGCGACGAGATCCGGCGCATCCAGACCGAGGTCGGCATCACCACGCTGTTCGTCACCCACGACCAGGAGGAGGCGCTGGCGATCAGCGACCGGATCGGCGTCATGTCGCAGGGCAACCTGGAACAGCTGGGCAGTCCCACCGAGGTCTATCGCCATCCTTCGCAGCGCCTTCGTCGCCCGTTTCATCGGATCGATGAACGAGCTCCCCGCCACCGTCGTCGACGGCCGCACGGTTCGAGTGCTGCGACGTGCCGGTCACCGTCGAGCCGCGGGACCGACTGTCGCCGCCAGGCCTCGGTGAAGTTGCTCGTCCGGCCGGAGGACACGCATTTCGCGACCAACGGTGACCCGGGCTTGTCGGGTCACGTCGTCGGCCAGACATTCCAGGGAGTGTCGACCACCGTGTCGGTTCGGCTCAACGACGCTCGACACGCTGATCGACGTGCACGAGGTCGGATCGGTCGAGGGCCGCCTCGAACCAGGCGACGAGGTCAAGGTGACGCTCGACGGCAGGAACGCTGTCGTCGAATCGGTCTGATTCGGCGCTCGCGGCATGGCAGTCGTCTCGGTGCGCGGCCACCTGTTCGACGTCGACGCCGTCGTGTTCGACAAGGACGACACGTTGGTCGACCTCAACGCCACGTGGGGACCGGTGGCGCGGACGTGGATCACGGTCCTCGCCGGTGGTGACGCCGAACTGGTCGAGGTGATGTCGCAACGGCTCGGCTACGACCGGACCATCGGCCGGGTCGTGCCCGACAGCATCCTCGCCACTCACACGTTGCCCGAGATCGGCGCCCACACCGTGGAACTGCTGTCGGCTCACGGCGTCGACCCGGAGACGATCAGCGAGCGGATCGTCGCGGCTCGAGCCGGGCTCGAGGCCGACGTCTACGGGCTGCCGCTCGAGCCGTTGACCGAACTGGAACCGCTGCTCGTGTCGCTGCGCCGGGCGGGGCTCGGGATCGGTGTGTTCACCAGCGATGACGAGCGCCCGACCCTTCATTTCCTCGAGTCCTGCGGCATCGCCCACCTGATCGACGTGGTGGTCACCGGCGAGCAGCTCGACCGGCCGAAGCCGCACGGCGACGGCCTGCGACGGGCAGCCGAGGTGCTCGGAACGACACCGCAACGACTGCTGATGGTGGGTGATTCGCTGCACGACCACGACGCCGCCCGCGAGGCCGGAGCGTGGTTCGTGGCGGTCGGCCACGACACCCCGGCGGGCCGGCTGGCGGACGCCACGGTGGAACACGTGGGCGAGATCGTCGTGGCGGCCTGACCGGCACCGGCTCCGCGGGTGTCACCCGAGCCAGCGGGCGGTAGCATGGCCCGCTGCTCTACCAGGGCCTCGCCGACGGTGCGGCCCGACCATCGAACCAGACGCATTCACCGAGGCTGATCGCAATGTCTACCGTCCTTGTCGCCGAAACAGGCCGCCCCACCGGGAGCCCGGACGCTCGCCGCATGCGGCGTGAAGACCACATCCCCGCCATCGTCTATGGCCAGGGCATGGACCCGATCGCGGTGTCGGTCGTGCGCCGCGACCTGCGGCTGGCTCTGTCAGGCCCGGCAGGTGTGAACACCGTGCTCGACCTCACGGTCGACGGCACGGTGTACCCGGCGATCGTCAAGGAGCTCCAGCGGCATCCGGTGCGACGCACCGTCTCGCACGTCGACTTCCTGCAGGTCAACCTCAACGAAGAGATCGTCATCTCGGTGCCGGTGCGCCTCGAGGGCGAGGCCAAGGCCGTCATCGCCGAAGGCGGGCTCGTCGACCCGGCGGTCGACACGATCGACGTCCGCACCACGCCACGCAACATCCCCGACGAGATCGTCATCGACATCAGCGACATGACGATGGACACCGTGATCACGCTCGGCGAGCTCTCGTTCCCGGACGGCGTCACGCCCACCGCCGATGCCGACATGGCCGTCGTCACCGTGCTCCACATCCGCGCCGAGGAGCTCGAGGCACTCGAGCCCGAGGCCGAAGGCGAAGAGGGCGAAGCCGTCGCCGAGGGCGAGGCTCGCCGACGGCGAGGGCGCGGGCGCGGCGAGCGACGCCGAGCCCGCCTCCGACGGCGACTGATCGCCGCCCGAAGCTGAACGATGGGCCTGTTCGATCGGCGTGCCGGGAAGGGCGCCCCGTTCGATTGGCTCGTCGTCGGACTGGGAAACCCGGGCAAGGAGTACGCCCGCACGCGTCACAACGTCGGCGAGGAATGCGTGCGGATGCTGGCCGAGCGCCATCATGCGCCGCTCAAGGCGGGGCGCGACAACGCCCTCGTCGGTGAAGCGCGGTTCGGTACCGGCGCCGACTCGCCGCGCGTGGTGCTGGCATTCCCGATCACCTACGTGAACGAGTCGGGGCAGGCCGTCGCCGCCCTCGTCAGGCGCTACAAGATCGAGGAACCGGGCAAGATCATCGTCGTCCACGACGAGCTCGACCTCGAGCCCGGAACGATGAGGCTCAAGGTCAACGGCGGGCTGGCGGGTCACAACGGCTTACGCAGCATCAGCCAGCATCTGAAGACCCAGGACTTCCTGCGGGTCCGGATCGGGGTCGGCAAGCCACCCCACAAGGACCGTGGCGCCAACCACGTCCTGGGTCGGATCCCGGCGGCGCAGCGCGAGATGCTCGACTCTGTGGTGGTCGAGGCCAGCGATGCCGTCGAGACGATCGTGGCCGAGGGCATCGACGCCGCCATGCGACAGTTCCATGTCCGCTGACGTCGTGATCGGCGAGCAGGCACCGCTGGGTGGTCTCCCCGGCTGGCTGCGCGACGAACCGGCGATCACACGCGCGTTGGGCGAGCCGAACGCCCGCCTGGCGATCCCGGAGGTCGCGCGACCGATCTCGATCGCCGCGCTGGCCGGACTGTCCAACCGCGCGCCGTTGATCGTCGCCTGCCCCACGGGGGCGATGGCCGGGCAACTGTTCGACGACCTCCAGCAGTACCTCGGCGGCGACGACGTGGCGCTGTTCCCGGCATGGGAGACGCTGCCGTTCGAGCGCATCAGTCCCAGCGTCGAGACGATGGGACAGCGGCTCGAGCTCCTGTGGCGGCTCGGCAACGCCGAACGCTGCCCCAAGGTGATCGTGTCCGGCGTGCGGGCGTTGCTCCAGAAGCTGGGGCCGGGAGCGATCGATGTCGAGCCGATCGTGGTTCGCCCGAGCGCGATCGTCGATCCCGACCGGCTCTCCGAGCAGCTCGTCGAGTTCGGATACCGGCGCGAGGAGTTGGTGGAGCACCGCGGCGAGTTCGCCCGCCGGGGAGCGATCGTCGACGTCTTCCCGTCCACCTCCGACGCCCCGATCCGCATCGACCTCTGGGGGGACGAGGTCGACCGGCTCACGACGTTCGGCGTCAACGACCAGCGGTCGCTGTCGGATCTCGAGCAGGCGACGATCTTCCCGGCGCGCGAGCTGACGCCGACCGAACCTGTCCGCCAACGCGCGGAGCGACTGGTGGCCACGGAGCCGTGGGGCCGCGAGCAGTGGGAGCGCCTCGCCGACGGCGCCCACTTCGAAGGCATGGAGTCGTGGGTCCCGTGGCTCGTCGACGACGAGTTGTTGATCACCGACGTCCTGCCGGCGACGGCGAAGGTGATCCTGATCGAACCGCGGCGCATGCGCGACCGGGCATCAGAGCTCCTGGCGGAGGAGGACGACCTCGCCAAGGCGTTGGCGTCGACGTGGGAGCGCGACCCCGACAAGGCCTTTCCGCGCCTCCACGCCGCACCAGACCAGCTGCTCGCCGATGCGGGCGCGTTCTGGACGATCGACTCGGCACCCGAGTCGCCCGACACCCCGGTGGTGCAGTCCTCCGGGTGGGGGCCGGTGGCGGGCGACGGCAGCGGGTTGACGGTGCGGCTGGGAGAGCTCGTCGCCCAGGGCTATCGAGTGGTGGTCGCCGCCGACGGCACCGGGTCGGCGTCCCGCTTGCACGAGATCCTGCTCGAACACGGACTCGACTTCCCGATCGTCGACGGCCGCACCGGCTTCGATCGACCGGGAGGCCGGATCGTCGTCGCTCCGCTCCACCGAGGGTGCGCGTTGCCGGCGGCCCGGGTGGCGATCGTCGCCGAGCCCGATCTCACCGGCCGCCGCCGCGCCCACCGCAAGGCGCGCACGCGCAGCAGGCAGGGCACGACGACGTTCGAGGACCTCAAGCCCGGCAACTACGTCGTGCACCACGTCCACGGTGTCGGCCACTACGAGGGGATGGTCAAGCGCACGATCGGAGGGATCGAGCGCGACTACCTGCTCGTCGCCTACAAGGGCGGCGACAAGCTGTACGTGCCGTCCGACCAGATCGACACGTTGCGCCAGTACTCGGGTGGTGAGTCGCCCACCCTCCACCGCCTCGGCGGCAGCGACTTCGCCAAGTCGAAGAGTCGCGTCAGGTCGGCGGTGCGTGAGATCGCCCAAGAGCTCGTCGTGCTCTACCAGAAGCGGGTCAACGCCGAAGGGCATCCGTTCGGCCGCGACACGCCCTGGCAGCACGAGATGGAGGAGGCCTTCCCGTTCGTCGAGACGCCCGACCAGCGGCGGGCGATCCACGACGTCAAGGCCGACATGGAACGGGCGTACCCGATGGACCGTCTGATCTGCGGCGACGTCGGATTCGGCAAGACCGAGGTCGCCATCCGCGCCGCCTTCAAGGCGATCCAGGACGGCAAGCAGGTCGCCGTGCTCGCCCCGACGACGCTGCTCGCCAGCCAGCACGGCAACACCTTCGCCGATCGCTTCGCCGGCTACCCGATTCGCGTCGAGGTGCTGTCGCGCTTCCTCACCAACGCCCAGGCCAAGCGCGTGCTGGAGGGCTTGCGGTCGGGCGAGGTCGATTGTGTGATCGGCACCCACCGACTGCTCACCGCCGACGTCACGTTCAAGGATCTCGGATTGCTCGTCGTCGACGAGGAGCAACGCTTCGGGGTTCAGCACAAGGAGCAGATCAAGAAGATGCGCACCAACGTCGACGTGATCACGTTGACGGCGACGCCGATCCCGCGCACGTTGGAGATGAGCCTGGTCGGCATCCGCGACCTGTCGTTGCTGCAGACGCCGCCCGCCGATCGGCAGCCGATCCTCACCTATGTCGGGCACTACGACGAGCGGGTGGCGATCGAGGCGATCCGCCGCGAGCTGCTGCGGGAGGGCCAGGTCTTCTGGGTCCACAACCGCGTGCGTTCGATCGACACGGCCGCCGCCCGGCTGCGCCAACTCGTGCCCGAGGCACGCATCGCCGTCGCCCATGGGCAGATGGACGAAGGCCCGTTGGAGCAGGTCGTCGTCGACTTCTGGGAAGGGCGCTACGACGTGCTCGTCTGCACCACGATCATCGAGTCGGGCATCGACATGCCCACCGTCAACACGCTCGTGGTCGAACGCGCCGATCTGCTCGGACTCGGCCAGATGCATCAGTTGCGCGGACGCGTCGGCCGCAGTGGTCAGCGCGCCTACGCCTATCTCTTCCATCCCGAGGACAAGATCCTCACCGAAGAGGCGTACGAGCGTCTGAAGACGATCGGCGAGGCGACCGAGCTGGGATCCGGTTTCAAGATCGCCATGCGCGACCTCGAGATCCGTGGCGCCGGCAACCTGCTCGGCGAGTCGCAGTCGGGCCACATCGCCGCTGTCGGCTACGACCTGTACTGCCAGATGGTCACCGAGGCGGTGGCGGAGATGAAGGGCGAGCCGATCAAGCCTCCGTCCGAGATCAAGCTCGACGTTCCCACCGACGCCTTCCTCCCCACCGACTACGTGGCCAAGGAGGAGCTCCGGCTCGAGGCCTATCGGCGCTTGGCCGATGTGACGACGCAGGCCGACGTCGACGACATCAGGGTCGAATGGGAAGACCGCTACGGTCCGCTCCCCGACCCGGCCGAGGCGCTCTTGATGGTGGGCCGGCTGCGCGCCCAGTGCCACCGACTCGGCATCGTCGAGATGCAGATCACCGGGTCACGTGCGCAGGGCGGCCAGGCACGCTTGTCGCCGCTCGAGCTCAAGCTGTCCGAGACGATGCGGCTGAGACGGATCGCCAAGGGAGCGATCGTCAAGGAGGACCAGCGCCAGCTCGTGGTGCCGATCCCGAGGGGTCAGGACCCGGCGACGTTTCTCGTCGCCTTCCTCGACGAGTTGATACCCACATCCGCTCCTGTGACGACGTGACCGAACGGTAGGTTGTCGCCGTGCTGCACACTCGCGCTCGCCGAATCACGTTCGCCACGTCCGTGCTGCTGCTCGCCGGTTCCCTGGCCGGTTGCTCGACCGTGTCGGAAAGCGACATCGTCGCCCGGGTCGACGACGCCGAGCTCGATCGCGATCGAATTCGCCGAGCTCGTCGACGCCCGCCGAGCTGCGGAAGGCGTCCCGGTCGACTCGCTGCCCGAGCCCGAGGCGGCCCGCGTCGAAGGCCAGACTGCCCGCGACATCGCCGGACAGTTCGTGACGGCCGAACTGGTTCGCAACGACCTCGCCGCGCTCGGCATCGAGGCACCGGAAGCCGACAGCGAGCTGCCGGCGCTCGAGCAATTCGACACCGAGTACCAGTTGCTCGGACAGGCGTGGGTCACGGCGTCGCCGGAGTTGCTCGCCGACGAACGGTTGCGTGAGTTCTACGAACAGGGGCCCTCGACGACCGGCGTGGTCTGCGTCCAGCACATCCTGGTCGCCGAGCAAGCCGAAGCGCAGGCCGTGATCGATCGCCTCGATGGCGGCGAGCAGTTCGAGGCGGTCGCGGCCGAAACCTCGCTCGACACGCAGTCGGGAGCGCAAGGCGGTTCCCTCGGCTGCAGCCCGGTCGACGCCTTCCGCGAAACGTTCGTCCCCGAGTTCGTCGACGGCGCGTTGGCGACCGAGTTCGGCGTCGTCAGCGAGCCGGTCGAGTCGGAATTCGGCTTCCACCTCATCCGTACCGTGCCGTTCGACGGCCTCGCCGGCAACGACCTCCTGCTCACGAGGCTGGTCGCGCTCGGCGCATGGCACGACGTCATGACCGATCCCGAAGTCGGAACATGGTCGGTGATCAACGTCGTGCCGCTCGGGTGAGGCGGTGACCAACCCGTTGCCTCGGGTCGTCGTAGCCGGGCTCGGCCCCGGAGGGGTCGACCACGTGACCGGCGAGACGCTGGCGGCGATCGCGCGCATTCCGCATCGCTTCCTGCGCACATCGGTGCACCCCTCGGCCCATCTCGTGCACGACGCGGTCACGTTCGACGACCTGTACGAGCAGGCCGACACCTTCGACGACGTCTATGCCGAGATCGCCGACCGGCTGGTCGCCGCCGCCGCCGAGTTCGGCGAGGTGATCTACGTGGTTCCCGGGTCGCCGCTCGTGCTCGAACGGTCGGTGCGCACACTTCGCAACGATCCCCGTATCGAGTGCGTGTTGCTTCCGGCCATGTCGTTCCTCGACCTGGTGTGGGCCCGGCTCGGCGATCGATCCCGTCGAGACCGGCGTGCGACTGGTCGACGGGCACGAGTTCGCCACCGCCGCGGCAGGAGTCACCGGTGCGGTGCTGGTCGCCCACACACATGCCAACTGGGTGCTGTCCCAGATCAAGTTGAGCATCGACGACCCGGTCGGGCGGCCTCGACCAGACCCCCGTGGTGCTGCTGCACGCGCTCGGCACCTCGGACGAGACGATCGTGCACACGACCTGGTCCGAGATGGATCGGGCGATCGAGGCCGACCACCTCACGTGCTTGTACATCCCCTCGCTCGCGGCGTCGGTCGCCGATGGCTACGTGCGCTTCCATCAACTCACCCGAACGCTGCGCGAGCGCTGCCCGTGGGACATCGAGCAGACCCATCAGTCGCTGCTCCCCTACCTGATCGAGGAGACCTACGAGGTGGTCGACGCGATCGAGCAGCTCGACGCCGACGAGGCGCTCACCGACGAGGCGCTGATCGAGGAGCTCGGAGATCTGCTCTATCAGATCGAGTTCCACGCCACGATCGCCGAGCAGGAAGGTCGGTTCACGATCGCCGACGTCACACGCGGTGTGCACGACAAGCTCGTGCGACGGCATCCGCACGTGTTCGGCGACGCCGACGGACAACTCGTCGACGTCTCCGGAACCAGCGAGGTGCTCGTCGAACTGGGAGGCGATCAAGCGCGACGAGAAGCAGCGCACATCGGTGTTCGACGGCGTGCCCAAGTCGTTGCCGGCGCTCGCCTACGCCGACAAGGTGCAGCGCAAGGCGGCCAAGGTCGGTTTCGACTGGCCGGACGTCCAAGGTGCGCTCCCGAAGATCGCCGAGGAGGCCAACGAACTGCTCGACGCCGTCGCCGGCGAGCAGGCGAGCGAGGTCGCCGACGAGCTCGGCGATCTGTTGTTCGCGGTCGTCAACGTCGCCCGTCACCTCGGCGTCGATCCCGAGCTCGCCCTGCGGGCCGCCACCGCGAAAGTTCCGCGACACGGTTTCGAGCAGGTCGAAGCAACTGGCGCTGGAACGCGGGATCGACCTCGCACTCGGCCGGCCTCGACGGCCCTCGACACGCTGTGGGACGAGGTCAAGCAGCGGCGAGGTCCGCCGGGCTGACGCGTACTGCAGCGCGAGCGCTGAGCCTGGGCGAACAGGGTCTCGCCGAACCGGTGGCGAAGTTGGTACCGGTGCTGCGGTGCCTTCTTCGATCGCCCGCGCCGCCTCGTTCGCCGCCAGCGTGCCGAGCACCTGGATCAGGCCACCGATCAGCAGATAGGCGCCGAGCTTCCCCCACATGTCGGCGTCGTGCGTCGACGTCGGTGCGTCGACAGGCTCGCCGAGACCCTGGAGATGGGCGAGGTAGAGGACGCAGATCACGTACGTGGCCCGCAACGGGCGATGGCGCGCCTCGGCCGCCTCGGCGACACGTTCCAGGACGATCAGCGGAATCGCCAGGAACACCGCCTGGATCGCGATCCCGACCGCCTTCGTGAGCCGGCCCGTCGGCGTCGGCCACCTGGGTCGCACCGACGAACCACACCCCGGCGATACCGACCGAGCAGGCTGCCGGCGGCGATCACGGGGTTGCGACGTGGCCCGGTGGCGCGCCGCACGTTGATGGTGGCGAGCACGATCCACGCGAGTGGCCACGGGCATCACACCGAAGGCGACCCAGCGCTCGATCTCGCGCAGGTAGTCGAAGATGTCCCAGGTGCGGTCGATCTGAGTCGGTCAGCACGCCGGCATTGCGGTTCTGCTGCCACAGCAGCAGCATCAGCACCGAGCCGGCGATCGTGAGCAGGCACATCACCGACAGCATCGCCGTCATCACGAGCCGCAAGATGTTGGTGCCGGGATACGGCTCGACCGCGGGATGTGAGATCGCCGTGCAGGTTGGGCCGGTTGAGCCGGTCGCGCAACGACGGCCTCGGTGGCTTGACCTCTTCCGGCACCACGGTGCCGGGTGCCGGTGTGATCGTCGTGCGCGTGATCGTGCGCCGTGCCTCGACCTGACCGGGCGTCGAGGCGCCTGGACTGGCCGTCCCGCTCGAGTCGGTTGTCATCGGCCTCCGCCACTCCCACACGTCCCATATCGTCGCGCCAGGCGTCCTGCTTGAACGGCGACCGCCGCTCCTGACGGAGAATTCGCACACGGGCGCGGCGAGTTGACGCAGCGTTTGCGAGGCGTGGCACCTGCGCCGCGCCGTTGTCGTGGCATGCCAGACTCGGGCCATGCGTGTCCAGGTCGCCCGTCCGGCCGAGCACGCGGCGATCGCCGAGCTGCCGTTCGTGTCCAGCGATGGAGTCGTGGACGATGCCCAACGTGCACCCCGTGCTCGGACTTCATCGTCACGTGGTGAAGCTGGTCGAACTGGAAGGCGTGTCGTACGTCGTCAAGGAGCTGCCCGACGAGCTGGCCGACCGCGAGTACCGCCTGCTGCGGGCGATCGCCGACTACGGGCTGCCGACGGCCGAGATGGTCGCGGTGGTGACCGACCGACCGGCCGGCGAAGGGCTGGTGGTCACCCGGCACCTCGACTACTCGCTCCCCTACCGGTCGCTGCTGATGGGACGCGGCCTGTCGATCCCGTACCTCGGCGACCGCCTGCTCGACGCGCTCGTCGTCCTGCTGGTGCGGATCCACCTCGCCGGCTTCTTCTGGGGTGACTGCTCGCTCTCGAACACGCTGTTCAGGCGTGACGCCGGGGCGCTGCAGGCCTACATCATCGACGTCGAGACCGCCGAGCGTCACGACGAGCTGACGGCCGGCCAACGCGAGCTCGACCTGCTGATCGCAACCGACAACGTCGCCGGCGGGCTGCTCGACCTCCAAGCCGCCGGTCGCCTGGCCGACGGGATCGATCCGATCGCCGTCGCGCTCGCCATCGAGGACCGCTACAAGGCGCTGTGGTCCGAACTGACGGCCGAGGCGACCACCAGGATCGGTGACGTCGCCCCGATGCGGGCCCGACTCGATCGGCTGCACGAGCTCGGATTCGACGTCGAGGAGATGGAGGTCGTCACCACCGACGACGGCACCAGCCTGCGATACGTGCCCAAGGTGGTCGAGCACGGATACCACGCCGAGCGCCTCGCCAGCCTCACCGGGCTCGTGGCCGGCGAGAACCAGGCGCGACGGATGCTGCACGACATCAAGGCTTTCGGTGCCGAGCTGCAACGAACCTCGCCGCGACCGATCCCCGAGAACGTCGCCGCCGTGCGCTGGCTCGACCTCCGGTTCGAGCCGATCATGGAGTCGATCCCGGCCGAGCTGTTCAACCGGCTCGAGGCGGCCGAGATCTTCCATCAGCTGCTGGAGCACCGGTGGTACATGGCCGAGCAGGCCGGGACCGAGGTGACGCTCGAGGAAGCGCTCGAGGACTACCTGGCGCTGCTCGCCACCGCCCCGGCCGAGCGCGTGCAGCTCGACGTGACCGGTGAGATCCGGATCGAGGGCATCGATGCCGACCCCTCGACCCGCCCCCGACACGACGGACGACGCGACCGGTACCTTGTAGCTCCGTATGAGCGACATCATCCACGTAGCCGGCCGCGAGATCCTCGATTCCCGCGGCAACCCGACCGTCGAGGTCGAAGTCGTGCTGTCATCGGGCGCCACGGGCCGCGCCGCGGTGCCGAGCGGAGCCTCGACGGGCGAGCACGAGGCGGTCGAGCTCCGCGACGGTGGCGATCGCTACGGCGGCAAGGGTGTGCAGACCGCGGTCGGCTTCGTCAACACCGAGATCGCCGGCGTGCTCGAAGGCTTCGACGCGACCGAGCAACGCAGCATCGACCGCGAGTTGCTCGACCTCGACGGCACCGACAACAAGAGCAGGATCGGCGCCAACGCCATCCTCGGCACGTCGTTGGCGGTCGCCAAGGCCGCCGCCCAGCACCTCGACATGCCCCTGTACCGGTACGTCGGGGGCAGCAACGCCCACGTGCTGCCGGTGCCGATGATGAACGTGCTCAACGGCGGCGTTCACGCCGACAACACGGTCGACTTCCAGGAGTTCATGATCATGCCGGTCGGGCGCCGCATCGTTCAGCGAAGCGTTGCGTTGGGGCACCCAGACCTACCACGTGCTCAAGAAGGTGCTGCACGACAAGGGTCTGTCGACCGGAGTTGGCGACGAGGGCGGTTTCGCCCCCGACCTGGCGACCAACGAGGACGCGATCAGGCTGCTCATCGAGGCGATCGAGCAAGCCGGCTTCACGCCCGGCGACGAGATCGCGATCGCACTCGATCCGGCCGTCAGCGAGCTCTACCGCGACGGCGCGTACCACCTCGAAGGCGAGGGCAAGGTGCTGTCGTCCGACGACCTGGCGGCGTACTGGACGCGCATCGTCGACACCTATCCCGTGGTCTCGATCGAGGACGGCATGCAGGAGGACGATTGGGACGGTTGGAAGGTGCTCACCGATGCCGTCGGCGATCGTTGCCAGCTGGTGGGCGACGACCTGTTCGTCACCAATGTCAGGCGACTGCGGATGGGGATCGAACGGGCGACCGCCAACTCGATCCTGGTCAAGGTCAACCAGATCGGTTCGCTCACCGAGACGCTCGACACGGTCGAGCTCGCCCACCGCCACTCGTACACGGCGGTGATGTCGCACCGTTCGGGCGAGACCGAGGACGCCACGATCGCCGATCTGGCGGTCGCCACCAACTGCGGGCAGATCAAGACCGGGGCTCCGGCCCGGTCCGACCGCGTCGCCAAGTACAACCAGTTGCTGCGGATCGAGTCCGAGTTGGGCGAGTCGGCCGCGTTCCGCGGTCGCCGCGCGCTGGCGGCCCACTGACAGCGAGCTCACCGTCCCGACCGGCCACGGCGCCATCGCTGGCTAGCGTGCGGCGGTGCGCCTGACGCTGCTCCCCGGGCTCGCCAAGCTCCTGCACTACGAGCGGTCCTGGCTGCGTGGCGACCTCGTCGCCGGTGTCACCGTCGCCGCCTACCTGATCCCTCAGGTGATGGCGTACGCCGAGGTGGCCGGGGTACCCGACGGTCGCCGGGCTCTGGGCCGTGATCGGGGCGATGACGATGTACGCCCTGCTCGGGTCGTCGCCGCAACTGTCCGTCGGTCCCGAGTCGACGACGGCGTTGATCACGGCCGCGAGCATCGGGCCGCTCGCGGCCAGCGATCCCGGACGTTACGCGGCGCTCGCCGCCGCCCTCGCTCTGATCGTCGCGGCAGTGGCGCTCGCGGCTTGGGTCGCCAGACTCGGCTTCCTCGCCGACCTGTTCTCGAAGCCGGTGCTGGTGGGCTACCTCGCCGGCGTCGCCGTGATCATGATCGCCGGTCAGCTCGACACGTTCGCCGGCGTCACGGTCGAGGGCGACGGTCCGTTGCGGGAGATCTGGTCGTTCCTCACCCACCTCGGCGACGCCTCGCGGCCGACATTGCTGATGTCGACGAGCGTGCTCGTCTTCCTGTTCGCCGGCACCAAGCTGTTCCCTCGGGCACCGATCCCGTTGATCGCGATCCTGCTCTCGGCGGCGATCGTCGCCGTGTTCGACCTCGGTTCGGAAGGACTCGAACTCGTGGGCACGGTGCCGTCCGGGCTGCCGGCACCGCGGCTCCCGGACGTCGGTCTGTCCGACCTCACGTCGTTGCTGCTGCCTGCGGTCGGGGTCACGGTCGTCGCCTACACCGACAACACGCTCGAAGGACGCGCCTTTGCCAGCCGCAACCGGTACGCGATCGACTCGAATCAGGAATTGCTCGCACTCGCCGGCGCCAATGCCGCGGCGGGCCTGGTGCAGGGCTTTCCGGTCAGCAGCTCGGGAAGCCGAACGGCGATCGGCGACTCGCTCGGATCGCGGAGCCAGCTCTACTCACTGGTCGTCGTCGCCGTGGTCATCGTCACCCTCCTGTTCTTGGGGCCGGTGCTCGAATCGTTCCCGCGGGCGGCACTGGCGGCGGTGGTGATGTGGGCGGCGGTCAAGCTCGTCGACGTCCCCGAGATACGGAGGATCGCCCGCTTCCGTCGGAGCGAGTTCGTGCTCGCTGCGGCGACGACCGTGTCGGTGCTCGTCGTCGACATCCTGTACGGGGTGCTCGTAGCGATCGCCCTGTCGATCCTCGACCTGCTGCGCCGCGTCGCCCGACCACACGACGGAGTGCTCGGATACGTGCCAGGCGTCGCCGGCATGCACGACGTCGACGACTACCCCGAGGCGCGCCAGATTCCTGGCCTGGTGGTCTACCGCTACGACTCACCGCTGTTCTTCGCCAACGCCGCTGACTTCAAGAAGCGCGCCATCGACGCCCTCGAAGGCTTCGACCACGTCGAGTGGATGCTGCTCAACTTCGAAGCCAACGTCCAGATCGACCTGACCGCGATCGACGCGCTCGAGGAGCTGCGCGAGGAGCTCGAGCGCCGTCAGATCGCGCTGGCCTTGGCGCGGGTCAAGTACGAGATGCTCGTACAGCTCGAACGTGCAGGCTTCATCGACCGGATCGGCTCGGAGATGGTGTTCGACACGCTGCCGACGGCTGTCGTGGCCTACATCGACCACTACACCGCCGTGCACGGAGCACCGCCGCCAGGGGTCTCACCACCCGAGCCTCCGGAGCAACCGAAGATCGATTGACGTGATGGCGGCAGGCCGCACTGCAAGACTGGCGCCTGCATGAGCGAGCGCAGCGAGCGAATCATGGAAAACGGGCGAAGCGCTCACGGGTGCACCCACAACGACTCGAACACGACCACCACCGCAAGGGTGCGCCAGTGAGCGGGAAGACCACGTCCACACTCGATCGCCCTGCGACGCCCCCGAGCGCCGCCGATCGAGGCCGCTCGCGGCTCGGCGACCTGAGCCGGCCGATCCAGATCGACCGCCGCATCTCGCGAACGCGTCGCACCAACGTGCTGTTGGCGATGGCAGCGGTGGCGATCGCGGCGGCGCTGGCGGCGGCGATCTTCGTGCTCCCGGTCAAGACGCTGTTCAACCAGGACGAGCAGATTGCCGAGCGCACCGATCAGCTCACTCAGATGCAGGTCGTCAACGAGGACCTTCGCAGCGAGGTGGCTCGCCTGCGCACCGACGACGGCGTCCGCGAAGCAGCCCGCGAGCAGCTCGGGTTCGTCGAAGAGGGCGAGATCCGGCAGTCGATCCTCGACTTCCCGCCGGTGCCCACCGACCTGCCCGACGGGTGGCCGTACAGCTTGTTCGAAGGCATCGTCACCGTTCGCGTCGCTGCCAGCGACCGCGGCTGCGGCGCCGGCCACAGTTCCCGTCACGGTGCCCCCGACGACGCCGGTCACTGCTCCGATCACGACCGTTCCGCCACCCCCGCCAGCGACTCCGGCACCCTGAACGAATTCCGAAGCCTTACCCTTCACCAAGCCGATGCGGCGCGTACGATCAGGTCGCTCATCAACGCAACTGGCAGCACGTCGCTGTTCAGTGCAAGGTCATAGTGCGTCGGGAGCTCCTCGTCGACGCCGTAGAACCGTCTTCAGGTACGGAGCTCGTTGCCCATCGCTTTCGGCCACCAATTTGCGCCGCCTTCTTGCTGTCGAGGGAACCCTCATCGGCGGCGCGGCCGGCACGCGTCTCGGGCGACGCCGTCACGAGAACGCGTAGAAGGTCGTCGCTCCCAGCCAGCGCATACGACGCCCGTGCGACACGATCACAACGTCGCCTCGCTCGGCGGTCTCGTGGATCGACTGCTGAATCAGCGCCCGCAGCGACTTCGAGTCGGTTCCGCCACCGACGTAGATCGGGCCAGCTCCTGCGGTCAAGAGACCGGCGGAACTCGCTCATGGCGAGACTTCACATCAGTCCTTCGATGACTTTCGTCCGACGCTCGACGTCGGCAAGCTCATCGACCGACACACCACTCGACTCCGCAGCTTGCTGGAGCGATCTCTTCGTCGACCATCCGATAGCCCAAGCTGTCGGCGACACTCGTGACCCACCTCGCCGCCACCGTGCACCGACAACGCCGTGAAACTACAGAGGCACTACGACGGGGCATCGGCGCAACGTAGGCCCTGCGTTGAATGCCTCAGTCAAATGGGTGATTCGGCGAGAAGCGACCGGCCGTGGGCGACGATGCTCGTCTGAACGGCACCGCTCGCTAAGGTGCGCTCGTCTTCGTTGCCCGATCGATCAGGGGGTTCAAGTGGCCGGAAGTGTGCTTGGCGAGCAGGTGCTCCGCAAGGAGGACCCGAAGTTCCTCACGACCGGTGGCGTCTACATCGACGACTTCCAGGATCCTCGCCTCGATGGCGCGGCCTACGTCGTGTTCGCCCGATCGCCGATGGCGCACGGCACGATCCAGTCGATCGACATCAGCGAGGCGGTCGGCATGCCCGGCGTGATCGCCGTGCACACCGCCGAGTCGCTCCGACTCGAACCGGCGCCGTCGGGTTTCAACCCGGGGGTCGCCCGCACGTTGCTGGCGTCGGGCAAGGTCCGCTGGGTGGGTGAGCCCTTGGCGGCGGTGATCGCCGAGACCTACGAGCAGGCCACCGACGCCGCCCAGGCGGTGATCGCCGAGATCGATCCGCTCCCGGCGCTGATCGACCTGGAGCAGTCGCTGGCGAGCGACCTGCACATCTACGAGGCGGCCGGGAGCAACGCCGTGTTCGACTCGGTGTTCATGGGCGGGAGCACCAACACCGGCCCCGAGTTCTTCGACGGATGCGAGGTGGTCGTCACCGAGCGCGTCATGAACCAACGTGTCGCACCCTGCCCACTCGAGCCCGCGGTGCGGCGGCGGTCTGGGTCGACGGTCGCCTCCACGTGTGGATCTCGACGCAGCACGCCCAGGGCGCGCAGGCGCCGATCGCAGGAGCCTGTGGCGTCGACGTCAGCCAGGTACGCATCCTCACCCCCGACGTCGGCGGAGGGTTCGGCGCCAAGATCGGCTGCTACAGCGAGGAGCTGCTCGTCGGCGTGCTCGCTCGCGAGACAGGTCGGCCGGTGCGCTTCAGGGAGACCCGCAGCGAATCGATGACCAACCTCGGTCACGGCCGCGCCCAGTTGCAGAAGATCACCGTCGGCGGCTCACGCGACGGCAGGGTGTCGCACCTCCGGCTCGAGCTCTACCAGGACTCGGGCGGCTTTTGCGAGATCGGCACGGTGCTCGGTGCGCTGTTCACGCGCGGCATGGCGGCTGCCGTGTACGACATCCCCAACGTCGAGGCTCACTGCATCTCGGTCGCCACCAACACCACGCCGATCGTCGCCTACCGCGGGGCCGGACGTCCGGAGGCGACTGCGGCCGCCGAGCGGGCGATGGACCTGTTCGCCCACGAGCTCGGCCTCGACGCCGTCGACGTCCGACGCAAGAACCTGCTCCCCAAGTTCGACGAGCCGCACACCACACCGATGGGTCAGACCTACGACTGCGGTGACTACGAGGCGAGCCTCGACCGCGCCCTCGAGCAGGCCGGCTATGCGAAGTTGCGAGCCGAGCAGCAGCGCAGGCGGGAGGCCGGCGACACCAAGCTGCTGGGCATCGGCGTCAGCGTCTATGTCGAGATCACGGGCGGCGTGCCGCCGATGAACGAAGCCGCCAAGGTCGTGATCAACGAGGACGGCACCGGCACCATATACACCGGCACCTCCCCGCACGGCCAGGGGCACGACACCGCGTGGTCGTCGATCGCCAGCGCCCAGACCGGCATCGACATCGACGACTTCACGCTCGTGTGGGGCGACACCGACCTGACTCCGGTGGGAACGGGCACGATGGGATCGCGATCGTTGCAGCAGGGTGGGGTCGCCGTCCACGAGGCATCGATCGGACTGGTCGAGAAGGCCAAGGGCGTGGCCGCCCGCCTGCTCGAGGCCGATCCCGCCGATGTCGTGCTCGACGTCTCGACCGGTGTCTTCCACGTCGCCGGAGCTCCGGCGGTCGCGCGGACATGGGCCGATCTGGCAGCCGCTGCCGAGCCCGGCGAGCTCACGGAGGAAACGCTCTTCCAGGCCGCGATGCCGACCTATCCGTTCGGCTCCCACGTGGCGGTGGTGGAGGTCGACCTCGAAACCGGTCACGTGCGTCACCTCCGCCACATCGCCTGCGACGACGCCGGGACGATGGTCAATCCGATGCTGCTCGCCGGACAGGTGCACGGCGGCGTCGCCCAAGGGGTGGCCCAGGCGCTGTACGAAGAGGTCCGGTACGACTCCGACGGCAACCCGATCACGTCGAACCTCGCCGACTACACGATGATCTCGATCGATTTGCTGCCACAGGTCGAGCGGATCCCGATGGAGACGGCGACCCACGTCAACCCGCTCGGCGCCAAGGGCATCGGCGAGTCGGGCACGATCGGCTCGACGCCCGCCGTCCACTCGGCCGTGGTCGACGCCCTCGCCCACCTCGGCGTCCGCCACATCGACATGCCGTGCACGCCCGAGAAGGTGTGGCGGGCGATCGAAGCGGCCGCCAACTGAACGACGCCGGCACCCCGCCGCCCGGCACCTGGATCAACCGGGGCGAGCAGGTCATCTACGACAGCGCCTGGGTGCAGCTCGTGGTCGCCGACGTGCTGATGCCCGACGGGACGCAGGTCGACCACCACGTGGTGCGAATGCCGCGCCAGGCGGCGGGCACGATCGTCGTGGGCGACGGGCAGGTGCTGCTGCTGTATCGACACCGGTTCATCACCGACACATGGGGCTGGGAGATCCCGGCGGGTGCCGTCGACGACGACGAGAGCCTCGCTGACGCCGCCGTGCGCGAGTCGATCGAGGAGTCCGGCTGGGAGCCGCTCTCGATCGAGCCGCTGTGCACGTTCCACCCCGCCAATGGAGTGCTCGCCCAGACCTTCCACATCTTCCTCAGTCGCGACGCGGTGCACCGCGGCGAACCGTCCGACACCAACGAGGCGACCCGCATCGAGTGGTTCGGCATCGAGGAGGTGCGCCGGATGTTGCAGGCCGGCGAGATCACCGATGGATTGAGCTTCGGCGGGTTGACGTACGCCCTCGCCACCGGAGCGCTCTGAGGACAGCTCCTCAGAGCGCTCAGTCGAGGGGACGGCGGGCGATCGCTGTCGGCTCACGTCCGGCGAGCAGCCAGGCGCCGGTCGTTGCGATCAAGGGTGTGCCGACTGCGATCAGAATCAGATCGAGCCACGGCAACGGTGCGAGGTGATCGACGCGTCCGGCGACGAGCGAGATGTAGGCGCTGGCGATGCCGAGTGCCGCGCCGAGCAATGCGAGCGCACCAGCGGTCACGGCCGTGATGCCACGCCGTGTCGCCTTGGTGGCGCCGGCGGCGGTGAGCGCCCGGACCTCGTTGGCCGATTCGCCACGGATCAGTCCCACCGTCGTCGCCAGCACGGCGATCGCCAGCATCATGCCCAGCAGTCCTGCTCCGAGACGGACCATCCGCAGTTCCGAATCACCCTCGCGGGTCTCGATCACGAAGCCGAAGCGGGCGGCGATGTCGTGCGCCTGGTCGAGCTGCGCCTCCGGGAGCGATTCGGACGTCTCGATCAACCACCGACCGGACGGGACGATCTCCCAGCCGCGTCCCTCGGCAGCCGTCGGGGTCGATCAGCGCGCTGGGCAGCGAGGTGTAGGTCTCGGGAAGTGATCCCGTGTTCGTCAACGGTTCGCCATCCGACCGGCGCGGATCGGCCGCGTCCCCCGTGCCGAACAGGAACAAGTCGCCCGTCCTGGACGTGACGATCTCGCCGCCGTCGACGGCGTCGTGGTCGAGCCCGAGCGCGGCGAGCAGCTGCGGGCTGGCTGCGTAGACGCTGTCGAGATGCTCCCAACCGTCGTCGAGCCGCAGGACAACGCCGAGTGCGACCATGCGGTTGATCTCCGGGTCACGCGGAAACGCAGGATCGCGCACGACATCGATCGGGGTCACGGTGACCTCGCCGAGCAGTTCGGTGAGCTGCGCGATCCCGGCCTCGATCCGCGCGACACCGTCCGCATCGGGCGCGAACGGGCCCTTCGTGTCGTCGGCACGGACCAGCATCTGATGCGACGAGAGGTTGGCAAACGGACTTGCGTTCTCGGCCGCCGCCGTCGCCGCCACGATGACCGACGGGATGCCGAGTGCCAGCGCGATCGCCGCCAACGCGGCGCTCGACCGCGCCGGGTAGCGGCTCAGGTCGCGCAGTGCCAGCCGGCCACTGACCGGGAACGCCGCCGCGGCGCGGCCGACGATGCGGATGACCGCCGGGCTCACGAGCAGGACGCCGGCGATCACCGTCAACGTCCCGAGCACCAGGAGCAACGTCTCCGTTGCATTCGGCCCACGGTCCGCGAAGTCGCTGCCGACGTACAGGCAGGCGGCCCCCGCAGCGACGAGCACCACGGCCAACAGCGCCGAGCGGTGCGGCCGGCGCGGGCGTGGCGTGCGACCGGACAAGGCCATCACGGTCGGGATGCGCGACATCGTCCGCGCCGGCCACCAGGCCGCCGCCGTGGCGGCCACGATAGCCAGGACCACGCTGATCACGACCAACCCAAAGGGGACGTTGGTGGCGTCGATCCGGTGGTTGACCGTCTCTTCCATCGCAGGCGCCAATGCCAGCCAGGCGCCCACACCGAGCACGGCACCGGAGACGGCGCCCACGACGCCCGCCACGGCACCGCTGGCGAGCATCGAGAGCCGGATGTGACGCTCGGTCGCGCCCATCGCAGCCAGCATGCCGAGTTGGGGCAACCGGCGTTGGGCGATCACCGTGAAGCTGGCCGAGGAGACGAGCGCCACGAGCACGAGCAGCACGGTGGTCGCGAGCAGCATCAGGATCCCGGCCAAGACGTCCTCGGGCATGCTGCCGCGGCTGCCGACGCGCATCGGTCCGACGTTCCGGCCGAAGTCCTGGATCTCACCCTCGCTGGCGGACGCCAGCATCGTCACGGCCGCCGACCCGGACAGTGCGGAGGGGGCCAGGAGCACGAACTCGTCGTCGAGTGCACTCGGGTTCTCGACCGTCCCGACGACTTCACGAGCGACACCATCGAGCTCGATCACGTCGCCGATCGCGACCGACAGCAGCTGGGCGACACCGTCGGTCACGGCCGCCTCGCCGTCGCCGGTCGGCGCCCGCCCGTCGATCACATCGAGCAACGGGCCGCTGAACGGCCCGTCGACGTCCTGGACACGAAGCTCGACGTTGCGTGTCGAGCCCGGGACCGGGACCGTTTCATGCCCGATCACGTCGACCGTGCCGAACGCCTCGCGACCGAACGCCAACCAGTCGGACAGCTCCTGAGGATCTCCTTGTTCCCAGAAGATCGCATGATCGGCATCACCGAACTCGGCCCGCCCCTCGGCCGGCGCCACGTTGTACGCCACCGACGTGAGCGCCACCGATGCCGCCACCGCAACCGTGAGCAGCGCCAGAATCAAGGTGTACTGCCGCCAGTCGCGCCGCACGAGACGGCCAGCCCACCGGACCACCGCCCGGCGTGCGGGTGCGCCGCCGTCGACCCGAGACCGGCTCATCGCGCGGGCGAACCTGCGAGCAGGGATTCGGGGCCTTCGGTGGGCGCCGAGTGGTCGACCATGCGACCATCGCGGAGGAACACGACGCGATCGGCCCATGAAGCGAGTTGAGCGTCGTGGGTGACGATCACACCGGCCACTCCGCGCTTGCACGCCCCCCGAACGAGCCGGATCACTCCCTCACCGTTGATCGAATCGAGGGCGCCGGTCGGCTCGTCGGCGAGCAGCAATCGACGCTCGCCAACCACCGCGCGAGCGATCGCCACACGCTGACGTTCACCGCCGGACAGCTCCTCCGGATAGCGGTCGGCGCCATCCGTCAGGCCGAGTTGTTCCAGAGCGATCATGGCCGTCTTGCGCGCCGCCCTACTGCGGGTTCCGTCGAGCTCGAGCGGGAGGGCGACGTTCTCGGCGGCGGTCAGACCGGACAGGAGGTTGAAGTCCTGGAACACGTAGCCGATGCTGCGCCGACGCAGTCGGGCGCGCTCGGCGCGCGACATCGACGACACCGCCTGGCCGCCGATCGTCACCTCACCGGTGGTCGCATCCTCGAGCGTGCCGGCGATCGTGAGCAAGCGTGCTCTTGCCCGATCCGCTGGGGCCCATGATGGCGACCAACTCGCCCGGTTCCACGATGAGATCGACCTCGATCAGGGCATCGACCCGCGTCGGGCCATCGCCGTACGACTTCGAAACGTTCTGGACCATCAGCATCGAACTCATCGACGTGCTCCGATCTTGCGGCGGGCGACGCGCCTCGCGGGAGTACTGGGCAGTGGCAGTGGCAGCGGCGCGGGCAGGCGCTTGATGCGGGCGTCGGCGGCGTCGAGCCACCGCACCATCGCCTCCAGCCGGAACAGCTCGGCGTCGGCGACGAGCAGCAGCCCGATGTCGTTCTCGTCGGCGTCCTCCTTGAGTCGCGTGTACTCGCGCATCGCCCCGATCAGGTGCCGCCGGTGGACCTGGCTGAGCTCGGCCACGTCGACACCCGGCACCCGCAACGCCACGAGCAGCTTGATCACCAGTTCGTCGCGAGGCGGGATCGACAGATCCGGCGGGGTTCGCAGCCACTCGGCCAACTCGTCCCGGCCGGCCGGCGTGAGTTGGAACACGTTCTGGGCGCCCTCGGCTGCGGCGTCGTCGGTGTCGACCAGCCCGTCGCGCTCGAGCCGCTGCAAGGTGGTGTACACCTGACCGGTGTTGAGCGGCCACATCTCACCGGTGCCCGCTTCGAAGTCCTGTGCCAGCTGGAATCCGTGCTTGGGCCCGTCGGAAAGCAGCGCCAGCAGTGCATGCCGTATCGTCATGCTCGGTACTCTACTCAGTAGTGTACCGAGCATGCAAGTCGTCCCACGTACGCTGCGGACCATGGCGCTCGACGACGAACTGCTCGACGATGAGCTGCTGAACAAAGTCACCTGGAAGATCCCGAATGCACTTGCGCTCGTCGGCTCCCGCGCCGGCGACGAGCGCAACGCGATGACGACCAGCTGGATCACCCAGCTCTCGATGGCGCCGGTACTGATCGGCGTCGGCGTCGACAACGACGCAGTCACTCACCGGCTGATCTCGGAGGGTGGCTCCTTCACCGTGAATCTCTGGGACGCCGAGGACACACGCGTGTTCGTGAAGTTCTCGAAGCCGGCAGCCGACGACGGCGCGACGTTGAACGGCCGTGCTGTACGCGCCGCGACCACCGGCGCGCCCGTGTTCGAGGAGGCCATTGCCTGGCTGGATTGCGCTGTGCGCCACCAGCTCGACCTGGGATCGCACACGCTGTTCGTCGGCGAGGTCGTCGACGCGTTCATCCGCGATGACTGAGGCGCGATCCGCCTCGATGAACGACACCCGCATGAAGTACGGCGGCGTCAAGCGGCACTGACCAGAGGAGGTGAGTCGACCGTCCGGCTCATGGCAAGGTGTGACCCGTGACTGCGCAGCAGGACGATCAACCTGTGATCCAGACTCCCGACCAACGCCTGCGAGTGTTCGTGAGCTCGACGCTGGCCGAGATGGCGGAGGAGCGTGCCGCCGTCGCCCGCGCCATCTCGGCACTGCGCCTGACGCCCGTGATGTTCGAGCTCGGCGCTCGACCGCACCCTCCCCAGGACCTGTACCGGGCCTACCTGGCGCAGTCCGACATCTTCATCGGCCTCTACTGGCAGAGCTACGGGTGGGTCGGACCGGACATGGACATCTCGGGGTTGGAGGACGAATTCCGGCTCTCGGGTTCGCTGCCACGGTTGCTGTACCTGAAGTCACCGGCCCCCGACCGGGACGGCCGGCTGACGGAGATGATCGCCGAGCATCGAGTCGCGAGGGCACCGACGCATACCGAAAGTTCACGACGGACCGCGTGAGCTCGGCGGTTGGTCCGCGACGACCTGGCCTCGCTCCTGAGCGAACGCTTCACGACGTCGAACCGCCCGCGTGTGCCGTCGCCCCGCACAGGCGAGCGGCGACGGCCTCGCCTCCCGTTCGATCCCGGTGACGTCGACATCGTTGATCGGCCGCCACGACGACATCGCCGCAGGTGACGAAGCTTGCTCCAGTCGGCCGACGTGCGCCTGGTGACACTCACCGGTCCGGGCGGCATCGGCAAGACGCGCTGGCGATCGCGGTCGGCGACGAACTGGACGAGCGCTGACGTTCCGGACCTGTTCGTGCCGCTCGCTTCGATCACCGAACCAGCACTCGTGCTGCCACGTGTCGCCGCGGTCGCGGGAGCGGCGATCGAGGGCAATCGTCCAGCCGGTCGACGTACTCATCGAGCACTTCGCCGGAACCGAGGCGTTGTTGATCCTCGACAACCTCGAGCAGGTCGTCGCCGTTGCCCCCGAGCTCGATCAGCTCTTGTCATCCTGCCCTGGCCTCGAGATCCTCGCCACGAGTCGAACGGTGCTCCGGCTCCGAGCGGAGCACGAGTACGCCGTCGCCGCGTTGACAGTGCCGCCGTTCTCCGAGCGGATGGCGATCGAACAGGTCGCGTCGTTGCCGGCAGTGCAGCTGTTCGTCGATCGCGCTCAGGCGGTCCGGCGTGACTTCGCGCTCGACCGACGACAACGCGCAGCGCGATCATCGAGATCTGCCGGCGTCTCGACGGTCTCCCGCTGGCGATCGAGCTCGCGGCCGCGCGCACACGATTGCTCGAGCCCGCGGCCCTGCTGGCAGGCTCGAGCACGTGCTCGACGTTTTGGGAACGGGCCCCGTCGACCTCCCGGAGCGGCAACGCACGCTCCGCGCGACCGTCGAATGGAGCATCGATCTGCTGGACGACACGGAACAGCAGCTCCTGTACACGCTGTCGGTCTTCGCCGAGGGATGGACGGTGGCCGCCTCCGTGAGCGTCTGCGGGGAAACCGAGGACCGGACGCTCGACCTGCTCGACACCCTGGCCGGCCACAGTCTCGTCAGCGTCGACGCCGGGGCGATGCCGAGGTTCCGCATGCTCACATCCGTGCAGGAGCTTGCATCGGAACGCCTCGCCGGCAGCTCGATCAAGGCCGCCGTGGAGGAACGGCACGCGGAGTACTTCGCGTCGCTCGTCGAAGGCGATGGTTGGCCGCTCGAGCGACAAAGCGAGTGGGCCGACCGGTTGCGTGCCGAGGAACAGAACCTGCGGGTCGCGATTCGATGGTTCTTCACCCACGACGTCACGCGGTTGCCGCACATCTTCCGGTCACTGTGGTTGTTCTGGCAGTTGAGTGATCGGATGCCCGAGGGCCGGGGGTGGATCGACGAGCTGAGACTGCAGGCCGACGGCCTGGACGATCATGCTCGGGCGGAGGTGCTCTTCACGTGGGCGGTGACGGCCCTCGAGGTCGGGGACGACGAGAGTGCGCTGGCGGCGATCGACGCGATCGATCGGCTTCTCGTCCTGTCGACGACGCCCACCTCGCCAATGCGCTGCAGCTGGCGGTGGCGTGGACACTCCCGATCGTCGGGGACTTCGAGGGCGCGCTCCTCGCCGCCTCGAGCGCACTCACGGGGTTTCGAGAGCAGAACGAGCCCTTCATGGCGTTCGCGTTGTTGACGGTCGGCATGCTCGAGATGACGCTCGGCCGGCAGGAGGCCGCACGAGAGCACCTGCTCGAAGTCGACGAGCTGGGGCGCCAGTTCGGCAACACGTGGCTCACGTGCAGCGCCCGAACGCAGCTCGCCGTGCTCGCCGTCGAGGCCGGCCAACTCGACGAGGCGCGAGCGTGGCTGATCGACACCGTCGATGCGATCGAGAACGCTCATCCCAGCACGCTCGCCATCGGATTCACGCTCGTGGCATATGCCCGGCTCGCGCTCGCCGAGGGCGATGCTCGCCGAGCTGCGATCGCGATCGGGACCGTCGAGGCCCTCCGCACACGCGCCGGCTTGCGCGCCTGGCCACTGATGCGGCCGGGTGAAAACGACCTGTCATCGCGATTGGCCCGGCTCGCCGATCCGGAGCTCGTGCGGGAAGGTCATGCGGTCGGCGCCGATTTCCATCCACGCGAGGCGCTCGCGCTCGTTCGCGGCGACGAGACCCTGCCGCCGGCCAACCCCTAGCATCCGAGTGTCATGGACCTCGCCGTGTTGATCGAGCTCGAAACCGAGGTCTGGGAAGCGCTTCGATCGGGTGACGCCGAGCGGGACGCCCGCATGCTGGCGAGCGACTTCCTCGGCGTCTACCCGAGCGGATTCGCCGATCGATCGGAGCACGCCCGACAGTTGGCGAACGGCCCGACGGTGGCCGACTACGAGATCCACGAACCGCGGTTGATGATGCTCTCCGAGGACGACGTGTTGCTCTGCTATCGCGCCGACTGGCATCGGTTCATCGCCGGCGGGCGTGGCCCGGGCGAGTCGATGTACATCAGCTCGCTGTGGTCTCGCCGCTCCGGCCAGTGGCTGAACGTCTTCAGCCAGGACACTCCGACGACTACGTGACGCTGAGCGTGATGTCGACGCCGGTCAGCGCCTTGCTGACCGGACATCCCACCTTGGCCGACTCGGCGGCCGCCTCGAAACCGGCGGCGTCGAGCCCATCGACCTCGCCCGACACAGTCAGCGTGATCCCCGTCAGCCGGAAACCGCCCGCCGGATCGGGTCCGAGACTGACGTCGGCTTGCACGTCGAGTGTCCTGGGCGTGCCGCCCGCTTGGGCGACCTCGTTCGACAACGACATCGCGTAGCACGCCGAGTGGGCGGCAGCGATCAACTCCTCGGGGCTCGTGGTGCCGCCGGCCTCGTCGGCCGCCCGCTTGGGAAACGACACGTCGTACGTGCCGACACCGGAGCTGGTCAGCTCCACTCGTCCGGAACCCTGCTGGAGCGTTCCGTTCCACGCGGTCCTGGCGGTTCGTGTTGGCATGATGTCCTCCTTCGAGAGCGGTCGCCGTCCCACGCTACGCCGCGTCACGCGGTGGCGCGGAGGGCGGCCTGCACGAGCGCGTCGACTCCGGGCACGACCGCGGCTTCGAGCGCGGGCGCGAACGGGATCGGTGCGCGTGCCGCGCCGATCCGCACGACGGGGCTGTCGAGTTGCGTGAACAGCTCTTCGCCGATGCGTGCCGAGAGCTCGGCGCCGAAGCCGCAGATCTGCCACGCCTCGTGGGCGACGACGACGCGGCCGGTCTTGGCGACCGAGTTGGTGATCGTCTCGAAGTCGAGCGGCCACAGCGATCGCAGGTCGATCAGCTCGACGGAGATCCCGTGCTCCTCGGCGAGCACGGTCGACCGCCTGCTCGCCGTGCACCGCCATCACCGAGTAGGTGACGAGCGTGACGTCGGTTCCGGCGGTGCACGACGGTCGCCGAACCGAGCGGGACGCGATGGTCGTCCTCGGGCACCGGGCCGCGATTCGGGGTGATCGCCTTGTTCTCGAGGAAGATCACCGGGATCGTCATCGGCGATCGCGGTCCGCAGCAGGCCCTTGGCGTCGGCGGGGTTGGAGGGTGCCACGACCTTGAGCCCGGCGACGTGGGTGAACATCGCCTCGAGGCTGCCCGAGTGCTGGCCGGCCGAAGAGCGCAGCACGCCGTCGGAGGCGCGGAGCACCAGCGGCACGCTGACCTGGCCGCCCGACATGTAGCGCAACTTGGCGGCCTGGTTGACGATCTCGTCCATCGCCCCGAGCGTGAACTCGACGAAGCTCATCGAGGCGACCGGACGCAGGCCGGTCATGGCCGCGCCCGACCGCGGCCGACACGATCAGCGCTTCGGAGATCGGCATGTCGATCACCCGCTCGGGCCCGAACTCCTCGGTCAGACCGCGGAACTGCCCGAAGTTGCCGCCCCAGCTGATGTCCTCGCCGAGCATGATCACCGAGTCGTCCTCGCGCATCGCCCTGCGGTGGCGTCGACGGTCGCCTGGCCGAACGACATCCGCTTCACGAACCGGACCTCCGTGTAGACGTAGCGGAGCATGGTCTCGGGCTGCGGCTCGGGCGACGCGACTCGGCGAATGCCTCGGCGACGGCCACCTCGTGCGTCGGCTGCGTCCCACACCGCTTCCGTCGCCTCGGTGTCGATCCAGCCGACGGCGATCATCGCCGACTCGAGCCGCGCAGATCGGATCGGCGCGCTTCCACTCGTCGACCTCGTCGGTCGTGCGGTACGCCTCGGTGTCGCCGACGTAGTGGCCGCCGTGGCGGTAGGTGACGCAGTTCGAGCAGCGTCGGTCCCGTCCCGACGCTAGCTCCGGCAATCGCGTCCTGGCGGCCTCGAACACGGCACCGACATCGTTGCCGTCGATCGTCCGCCCGGTGATGTCGTAGCCGACGGCCCGATCAGCCAGGTCCTTGCCTGCCGTGGTGTCGCCGATCGGCGGTGCACTTGGCGTACTGGTTGTTCTCGCAGACGAAGACCACCGGCAGCGACTTCACCGCCGGCAAGTTCAACGCCTCGTGGAACGAGCCCTTGTTCACCGCCCCGTCGCCGAAGAAGCAGACCGCGACCTGGCCGTTCGCCGCGGTGGACTGCCGACAGGCCGGCTCCGACCGCGATCCCGAAGCCGCCGCCGACGATGCCGTTGGCGCCGAGCATCCCGAGTGAGAAGTCGGCGACGTGCATCGAGCCGCCGCGGCCCTTGTTGGCACCGGTCTCCTTGCCGAACAGCTCTGCCATCAGCACGTCGGTCGCCATCCCCTTGGCGATCCCGTGGCCGTGGCCGCGATGGGTGGAGGTGATGTAGTCGTCCGGTCCGAGCAGCGCGCACACAGAGGCGGCGATCGCCTCCTGGCCGATGTACGTGTGGACGAACCAGGAAGCTTGCCTTCCGGGAACAGTTGCTCGACTCGAGTCTCGAACACCGGATCCGAACCATCGTCCGGTGGATCGAGCGAGCCTCGTCGGGGCCGAGCGGATCGAGGGAAGCCGGACCATTCGGCGGCGTCATCACACAGAACGATCCGACCGATCGTTGCCCCGACCTCGACCTCGACGTCATCGTCCGGATTGGCGTCGATGAGGATCTGCAAGCGTCCCCGTCGCGGGCGACTCGAGCACGACCTCGGCCTTCTCGGACTCGATCGTGACGAGGTCATCGCCTTCGGTCACCGCGTCACCCGTCGACTTGAGCCATTCGATGAGGAGGAACACCTCGACCACGCCGGAGTGGGGTACGACGATCGGTATCGGTTCGGCCACTGAACGGGCGACGGTACTACAGGCAGCCCGCGCTGCTTCTCAGTCGGGCACGAGACGTTCGGCGATGTCGGTGGCGGTCGCCAGGCTGCGCGGATGACCGGTCACCGTCGTCAGGAAGTCGTCTCTCGAGATCGCCAGCAGTTGCACTGCAGTGACACAGGTGACCGTCGCCGTCCGAGGCGTGTCGCGCAGCAGGGCGATCTCGCCGAACGACTGCTCCGGCGCTCATCGTGCGGACGAGATCGCCATCGATGGAGGCTGCCACGGTCCCGTCGACGATGAGGTAGTAGCGGTCACCAGGCTCGCCCTCGGCGATCACCACATCGCCCGGCTCGGCCGAGACCAACTCGGCCCGGTCGGCGAGGCGCGCCAATGCCGGCGCACCGAGATGTTCGAAGATCGGATCGATGACGAGCCGCTCGACCACGTGCTCGGGTGGCGGCGGGACGTCGCCGCCCAGATGCCGGAACCAGGCGCCACCGGACACCAGACCGGCTGCCGTGACGCTGCCGACGACGGCCAGCGCCGAGTTCAGGCCAACGGCCGTCACGAGCAAGGACAGGAGCAGCGACCCGATCGCCATGCAGGCCATCTGCAGCCCTTCGCAGACGCCGAAGATCCGCGCCAGCACCCGATCGGGTGCACCGCGTTGGATCCCGACATCCGTCGTCACCCGCAGCAGGCTCTCCGCCATCCCGAAGGCGACGAACATCGCCGCCGCCGGCAGCAGCGCATCGATGCCGGTCAGTGCGAAGTACGGCGTGGCGGCGAGCGCGGCGCTCGCCAAGAGATACGGCAACAAGCGCGATCGTCCGATCAGTCCGGCCGACGCCAGCGCCCCGAGCACGGCACCGACGCCGAGCGCTGCGCCCATCACTCCCGCCGCACCCCCACCCGACCCGAGTCGGGTTTCGGCGAAGGTCACCATCAAGACGTCGGTGACGCCTCGCGTGAGCGCTCCCGCCGCGACCAGCAGCACGAGCACCCGCAGCGTGGCATGTTCGGCGAGCGCTCGCAGGCCACCGAACATCTCGGCGAGCACCCCGCCGGCGTCGATGCGCGGCGACGGGGTGGGATCGTCGTTCACCAGCGTGAGCCGCGATGACAGGAGCGCGCTGGTGCCGACGACTGCGGCGCAGATGGCGAAGACCAGTGCCGGCGAACCGCGGGCGAGCACCACTGCTGCGATCAACGGGCCGACGAACATCCCGATGTACTCGGTCAGACCGGTCACCACGTTGGCGGCCACGAGGTCGTTCGGCGTGCGGGCGACGATCGGAAGGATCGCCCCCATGACGGGCCTGCTGAACGTGACGCACGTGGCGGCCGCGGCACCGGCGGCATAGGCCAGCAACGGTCGGTCGGCCCACATCGCCGCCGCCGTCGCGAACATCGACACGGCCTGCGCCGCGTAGCCGAAGGCGAGCACCCGCTCGGGCCGGAAGCGATCGCCGGCGTAGGCCGCGAACGGGGCGACGACGATCGCCGGGGCCAGTTGCACCACGGCGACGACACCTGCCTCGCCCACCCCACCGCGCGCGTACGCGAACACGAGGATCGCCAACCACGTGGCGTGTTCGGCGAAGGCGAAACCGAGGAACGAGGTTTGGATGCGCAGCAACTGCGGGTCGCGTGCGACCCTCCACACCACGTCGGCTCGGCCCCCCACCGTCCCATCTTCCCAGAACAGGCCATCTGCCGATTCGGTCCGGACGAGTTGCTACCGAGGTTGGTGAGGGGCCGCCAACTAGCGTGAGCGCACGTGAGTTCGACCGTCATGCCCGGGCGCGCCGAGCGCACACACGTGCTGCTCGACCTCGACGGCACGATCAGCGACTCCGAGCCGGGAATCCTCAACTCCCTGCGGTGGGCGTGCGAGGTCGAGGGCTTCCCGATCCCCACCGAGGCCGAGGTGCGCTCGGTGATCGGGCCCCCGTTCGAACTCGGGCTGCCGTCGATCGGCATACCGGACGACGCCCTCGAGCGTGTGATCGACCGCTATCGCCAGCGCTACGCCGAGACCGGCGCCTACGAGAACACGGTCTACGACGGGATCGTCGACATGCTCGACGCGCTGGCGGCCGCCGGCTACTCGCTGTCGGTCGCAACCGCCAAGCCCGAGGTGACGGCGCACCCGATCCTCGACTACTTCGGTCTCAGCGACCGGTTCGACGTGCGGGCCGGCGCGACGTTGACGGAGGAACGCCGAACCAAGTCGCAGGTGATCGATCACGCCCTCCGCGAGCTCGAGATCCACGCCGACCCCGACCTCTGGGACCACGTGATCATGCTCGGCGACCGCGACCACGATGTGCTCGGAGCGATGCACCATCACATACCCTGCATCGGAGTGTTGTGGGGATACGGATCGATCGAGGAGCTACTGGGGGCGGGCGCCGTGGCGCTCGCCGAGTCCCCGTCCGAAGTTGTCGACCTGGTGAGTCAGGCCTACCGTTGGCGGGACTCATGAGCAACCCCCGACCCGCGCGGTCACCGAGTACTCGGTGTGCGATCCGGCGCCGCTCGGGCCACCCCGCACGTCGGCCGACCGGTTCATGCGCCGCCTGCTGAGACTGCCGGTCGACGGACCATCGGCGAGCGCCGACCAGGCCCGCAAGGCGTTCCAGACCTCGCTCGCCGTCGCCACGGTGCGTTGCCTGCTCATGTATGTGGTGTTCCCGTTCGTGCTGCCGTTGATCGGCGTCGCCAGCGGAGTCGGGCCCTGGATCGGGCTGGCGATCAGCATCCTGGCGATCGGAGCGATCACCATGAGCATCCGCCGCTTCTGGCGTGCCGACCATTCCAAGCGTTGGCATTACACCGTGTTCGGCACGGTCGTCATCTGTTTCCTGATCGTGCTCGTCGTGCAAGATCTGAACGAAATCATCCGCTGAGCGAGTCGCTACCGCTCGCCGATTCATGCCCTCTGAGCAGGGGCGATGAACGGCAACCGTGATCTTGTCTATTTCTTGACCCGGAACCGGTTTGTCACCCGCTGTGTCGTGTCAGTCTTGTTCCCGCGGGCTTGACACACGTTAGGGAGGAACCTCATGCGCAGGTTCGTAGTAGCGAGTGCCACAGCGGCAGCACTCCTTTCATTCGGTCTGGGTGATTCGCTCGCCCATGCCGACAATGCTCCGCCGCCTGCCGAATCGGCGCCGGCGGCACCGGACGCGACGTCGGTCGTGACGCTCCCACTCTTCGGGAGCCCGCTCGTCGCCGACGTCACCACCGATGCGGGCGGTGGCTTGGTCGACGTCACACTGACACCAGCCGAGGGTTACGACCCGGCCAAGGTGCGGCCCAACAAGGTGGCCTTCGTCAACGAGGCGCAAGGCGTCATCGTGAAGGTCACAGCCCGCCATGGTGGCGAGCGTGTCGAGGCCCGCGCCGGCTCGCTGGCCGACGTCAGCGGTCCCGGCGGATGGTCGGGTGACGTGTTCGACACCGGCGAGCCGACCAACGTCGGATTCACGATCGCGGCAGGTGCCGACGGAGGCCCCGACATCACCGGGATCACCGTCGATTCCACGCTCGAGCACGTGATCGGCGAGGTCGAGCGCAACTCCGGGGCCGATCCGAAGGATCCGGACGAGACCCACCAATCGGCCAAGGCCACGATCGAGTTCACGAGGTCGGGTCAGACCCGCTGGCTCACGATCAAGGCCGTGCTGGTCAGCGACGACGGCGAGACCCGGTCGGCGTTGAAGGTCAGCCTGTCGCGTGTACGCGGCCGGATGCTCGCCGATGGCGAAGCAGTGGGACCGCACTCGTGGAGCGGGCAGCTCTGCGACGGCACCGCGGCCAGCTTCACCTACGTCGTCAGTGAGACGGGCGAGATCACCGACGTCGTCGCCACCCCCGCAGCCGAGGTGCGCGGTGAAGGCCATCGTGTCAAGGTCGTGTTCGGCGACCGCCAGCGAGTGAGCATCAAGGTTCGCTCGGACGATGGTGTGCTGACCGTCAGCACCGACGAGAGCTTCCGCTGCGGCCGGAACGATCCCACTGTCAACGGCGTTGCCGTCGAGCCGCCGGCCGACGATGACGGCGATGACGGCAAGCCCGACGGATGGTGGAACGACGGCGACCACGACCGTGACCACGACCGGGATCGTGACCGCGACCGTGACCGCAACGACGGCCGTGACGGCGGCGGCGGCGGTTGGGGCGGCGACAACGACCACCACGGTGACGATGACTGAACGACTCCACGGATCAGCCCGGTTGCTCGGTTTGGCAACCGGGCTGATCCTCGTCTTGGCCGCCACGAGCTGCTCGTCCGACGACGATGCCGGGGCGACGACCAGTGCCACGCCGCTGGTGAGCGCGACCACCCCGACATCGACGACGCGTGGCGCCCGCGCCCGCCACCACCACACTCGCGCCCGCCACGCCGGCACCGGCGCCGGCGGCGACGGTGCCCGCCACCGTGGCGCCGACCACCCTGCCCGACGCGCCCACCGTGCTCCAGCAGTCGTTCGACCAGCTGGCGCCCGGCTACCACTTCATCACGACGGCGACGGTCAACGGCGCGCCGGCCCTGACTGCCGAAGGCGACCACATCGCCGGAAGCACGCGGATGGCGATCACGTCACAAGGTCGCACGGTCGATTACATCGTGCTTCCCGATCAGACCTGGGTGGCCGACAACGGACAATGGCAGGAGCTCGACGAACCGGCCCCGGCCGGCGACCCGATCACTCCGCTGCGGACGCCGCAGTCGGTGACCGTGGCCAACTACACGCCCGAGCTGACGACGCTCTACGCCGCCTATCCGCCAGGCACGCTCGCCATCCCCGGAGACCAGCCCGTCAACGTCTGGTTCCAGATGGCGGGCACCACCCTCCTGGCGATCGGCTACGACGTACCGGGCGGCACATCGAGCGTGCGGGCCGACATCAGCCCGCTCGTCGACACCACGCCCATCACGTCGCCGGCGAGCGACGGATGACGGAGCCCGAACAGGCATCCCGCCAGAACGCCCGATAGGTCGGATATTCGATCTCGGGCGTGACCCATCCAGCGCGCACGAGCTCGTCGTGGAGCCGTGGCAGGTTGGTCCACGGCACTCCCATGTCGACGTGATGGGCGAGGTGCCAACCGGTGTTGTACGGCACCATCCAGTACCGCGCCAGGCGCGACTGACGGATGACATGCGTCGTCTGACGCCGGTCGCGGGACCGGATCATGCCCCCGTGCTCGGCGATCGCCCGCAGTCGGTTGGAGACCTTCCACAGGGTCGACCACGACCCGATCCACACGAGGTAGGCCAGTGGCCGCATGAACACGATCGATGCGCCGATCATCACGATCTGCACCGCCAGGATCTGGAGTGCCTCGCCCCTGCCCTTCAGCATGGCGCCGACCAGGACCGCGGAAGTTCTTGTAGGCGCTGACGCCCGTGGCGTCGCGGGTGAGCTTGCGACGCCACGAATCGCGGCCGATCGGGTAGCCGGCGTAGAGCGCCGTGTCGGGCTCGTCGGGGCCCATCTCGTCGCGATGGTGGGCGAAGTGCACGCGGCGGTAGACGAGCATCGCCTGATAGGTCGGATAGGCCAGCAACGAACGTCCGATCCAGTCGTTGGCACGACGGTTGCTGAACAGCAGGCGATGGGCCGCCTCGTGGGCGAGGATGTTGAGGCACACATGTCCGCGGGTCATCAGCACGAAGGCGATCAGATAGCTCCACCACGTGTTGACGACCGCCGCCGCGATCACCACACCGAACGATTGCGCCAACGTCGCCACGACCGCCACCGCATTGCGGAGGTTGGGGATTCGGCGCAGCTGCTCGCGGTACGGCGGCATCGGCTTGGCCCGCTCGTTGAGTCGATCGGTGGGCAGGACGTCGGGCAGCCAGCGGTCGAGCGGCACCATGTCGTCGGTGCCGTGGCGACCGGGACTGAGCGTCGCAACCATCATCGCTGATGTTACCATGTTTGATCGTTGTGAGCACAAGTCGTGACATCTCGGCCGACACCGTCGGCCCGTTCGACGCTCGGTCGATGGCGCTCTCCGTCCTCCTCGGCAGTCATCCACCGGTACTTCCGGCGCGGGCGCTGGTCGCCATGGCCGAACTGTTCGAGATCGCCGGGGGCACGATGCGCACGGCGTTGTCACGGATGGTCGCCGCCGGTGAGCTCGAGCTGATCGACGGGCGATACCACCTGGCCGGACGCCTGCTGGAGCGGCAGCGTGCGCAGGACATCGGCCGCCACGAGCCCGACACCACGTGGGACGGCGGTTGGCACACGATCATCGCCGCCGCCGATCAGCGCGATCTCGCCGACCGTCGCCGGTTCCGCGCGGTCATGGGCGATCACCGGTTCGGTGAGCTGCGGCCCGACATCTGGATGCGGCCGGCCAACCTGCCCGCACCCGGGGCCGAAGATGACTGGATCGTGACGACCGGCGGCGTCGAAGGGATCGACCCGCGAACGCTGCGCGACCGGCTGTGGCCGATCGACGAACTGCGCCGCAGGGGACGTGCCTTACAGGCCGCCCTCGAGCAGATCCAGCACTCGGTCGACTGGTCGGATGCGACGTCGATCCCGGTCGTGTTCACGACGTCGGCGGCCGTCGTGCGTTTCCTGCGCGCCGAGCCTCTGCTGCCGCCGCCGATCGTTCCCGAGGGCTGGCCGGCGACGCTGCTGCGAGCCACGTACGACGACGTCGAGCAGGCACTTCAGCGGGGGTTGCGCCAGTTCCTCACCGCCAACATGTGAGCGCACCTCGCATGCGACACGTGGTCCCAGCACCGGCTACGGTCGACCACTGCATCGCTCACTCAACCGACCGAGGGGAGTCACAGTGGAAGTCAGCGTCACCGTCAACGGGGTTGCGCACACCCACGACGTCGAGCCGCGCACGCTGCTCGTCCAGTACATCCGGGAGCACGTCGGGCTGACCGGCACGAACATCGGCTGCGACACGTCGTCGTGCGGTGCCTGCACGATCCACTTCGACGGCGAGGCCGTGAAGAGCTGCACGATGCTCGCCGTCCAGGCCGACGGCGGCGATGATCACCACGATCGAAGGCCTGGCCGCCGCCGACGGCACGCTCCACCCGATGCAACAGGCGTTCATGGAGAACCACGGCCTGCAGTGCGGCTACTGCACGCCCGGCATGGTGATGGCTGCGACCAGCCTGCTGAGCGAGAACCCGCAACCCGACCGAGCACGAGGTCCGGATCGGCCTCGAGGGCAACCTGTGCCGTTGCACCGGCTACCACAACATCGTCCAGTCCGTCCTCGCTGCCGCGGCCAAGTGAGCCCGTACCCGAACGATCGGAGGCTCGCAGTGATCCCCGCAGCATTCGACTACGTCCGTGCCGGTTCCGCCGAGGAGGCGATCGCCCTCATCGGCGAGCACGGCGACGAGGCCAAGTTCCTCGCCGGCGGCCACAGCCTGCTGCCACTGATGAAGCTGCGCCTGGCGCAGCCATCGGTGCTGGTCGACATCGGCCGCGTCAGCGACCTGTCGTACATCCGTGACGCCGGCGACCACGTCGCGATCGGTGCGCTCACGCGCCACATGGACGTCGAGAAGTCCGACCTGCTCCGCGAGCACGTGCCGCTGCTGGCGCACGCCGACCAGCCACGTCGGCGACCCGCAGGTCCGCCATCGCGGCACGATCGGAGGCTCGATCGCCCACGCCGACCCGGCCTCCGATCTGCCCGCCACGACGCTTGGCGCTGGGAGCGACCTACGTCGCCCAGGGCCCGAACGGCACCCGCGAGATCGCCGCCGCCGACTTCTACGAGGGCTTCCTCACCTCGACCCTCGCCGCCGACGAGATGCTGACCGAGATCCGCGTGCCGAAGATGGCCGGCGCCGGTTGGAGCTTCCAGAAGTTCAACCGGCGCGCCCAGGACTGGGCGATCGTCGGCGTCGCCGCCTGGCGGCGCAACGGCGACTCCGGCGTGGCGCTGGTCAACATGGGCTCGGTGCCCGTGCTCGCCACCAGCGTGTCGTCCGCACTGGCGGGCGGCGCCTCGATCGAGGATGCCGCCGCCCAGGCCGGAGCCGAAGCCGAGCCGCAGGCCGATCTCAACGCCAGCGTCGAGTACCGCCAGCATCTCGCCAAGGTGCTCGTGAGGCGGGCCCTCACCGAAGCGTCCGGCTGACGACGGCGGGCTATTGCAGCCCGGCGTAGTCGCCGCCGTCGACGTGCAGCTGCACGCCGGTCGTGAAGCGCGCCTGCTCGCTGCACAAGAAGGCCACCACTTGCCCGAAGTCGGCCGGGTCGCCCATCGGCCGGTCGGGTAACTGATCGCCGTAGATCTCCTGCAGGCGACCGCGTCAGGTGCAGCCCCGGCTGGACGCTGTTGACGGTGACGCCGTCGGCGGCGACCTCGCGAGCGAGCGTCTTGAGGAAGCCGTCGCTCCGGCGCGGGCGGTGTTCGACAGGATCAGTTGCGCCATCGGTTGGCGCACCGAGAGCGACGTGATCGCCACCACCCTCCCCCACCGCTGGACCTGCATCGCCGGCACAGCCGCCTTGCACATCGCCACGACCGACATCAGATTCAGGTCGAGCGCCGGCGGATAGGCATCGACCGGTGTCTCGGCGAAGTTCCCGGCCGGCGGGCCGCCGGCGTTGGTGACGAGGATGTCGAGCCCGCCCAGTGCAGCGGTCGCCGCGGCGATGAATCGAGCTGCCCGTCCGGCGTCCCGACATCGCCGACCAATCCGATCGCGTCGTGCCCGATCTCGTCAGCGGCGGCCTGCACGCGGCCCGCATCGCGCCCACAGATGGCCACCCGGACACCTTCGTTGGCGAGCGCCTTGGCCGACTCCAGACCGAGCCCGCTCGACGCAGCTGCGACAGCCGCCCGGCGCCCCGCAATCCCCAAGTCCATGGAGCCGGAACGTACACTGCTGCCACCACCAATTCCGTGGTGGAACGGCCATAGGTGAGATCAATGTCCATCGGTCACGACGAGATCGATCAGCGCTACCTCGACGCCATCGCCGACGCCGACCAGTATCCGTACTGGTACGAGGACGTCGACGAGCCCGACTCGAACCCGACCCTCGTGCGCACCGAGTCGTGCGACCTGTGCGTCGTCGGTGGCGGCTACACCGGTCTGTGGACGGCGATCATCGCCAAGGAACGCGACCCGTCGCGCGACGTCGTCCTGATCGACGCCCACGAGTGCGGTTCGGCCGCGAGCGGTCGCAACGGCGGCTTCATGGACGCCAGCCTCACCCACGGTGTCGGCAACGGGATGGCGCGCTGGCCCGACGAGATCGAGATCCTCGAGGAGCTCGGTCGCCGCAACCTCAACGAGATCGAAGCGGCGATCCGCAAGTACCGGATCGACTGTGACTACGAGCGCACCGGCGTGATCGAGGTCGCCAACAAGTTCCACCCGCCGACCTATCTCGACGAGGTCCGCCAGGAGTACGAGCTGCTGACGCGGCTCGGCCACGACGCCGAATGGCTCGACGCCGAGGCGATGCAGGCCCAGGTCCACTCACCGATCTACACCGGCGGCCTGTGGACCAAGGACAACTGCGCGCTCGTCGACCCGGCGCGGCTGGTGTGGGGGCTCAAGGCGGCGGCCGAGCAGCTCGGCGTGCGGATCTACGAGGACACCAAGGCGACCGAACTCAAGCGGGACGGGATCGGCGTCATGATCACGACACCGCTCGGCGCGATCCGGGCCGGCAAGGTGGCGCTCGGCACGAACGCCTTCAAGCCGATCCTGAAACGGCTGAGCAGCTTCATCGCCCCCGTCTACGACTACTGCATGGTGACCGAACCGCTCACCGACGAGCAGATGGCGTCGATCGGGTGGACGCAACCGCCAGGGACTGAGCGACCTCGCCAACCAGTTCCACTACTACCGGCTCACCGAGGACAACCGGATCCTGTGGGGCGGCTACGACGCCATCTACTACTGGGGCGGCAAGGTGTCGAGCGAGCTCGAGAGCCGGCCGGAGACGTGGGCCAAGCTGAGCCAGCACTTCTTCGAGACCTTCCCGCAGCTCGAGGAGGTCAAGTTCACCCACATGTGGGGCGGCGTGATCGACACGTCGAGCCGGTTCACGGTGTTCTGGGGACGGGCCATGAACGGCCGCGTCGCCTACGCCCTCGGTTACACCGGGCTCGGCGTCGCCGCCTCGCGCTTCGGCGCCTCGGTGATGCTCGACCAGCTCTACGGCCGGCGTTCGGTCGCCACCCAGACCGAGTTCGTGAGGTCGCGGCCGCTGCCCTTCCCACCCGAGCCGTTCCGCTTCGTCGGCATCCAGGCGACGAAGTGGAGCATGGATCGCGAGGACAAGACCGGCAAGCGCAACCTCTGGCTGCAGGGGCCTCGACCGGATGGGCCTCGGCTTCGACTCGTGACGGCGCTCGGACTGCTCCTGCTGTTCGTCGGCTTCTTCATCATCATCCCGGCCGGCGCGATGCCCGGCTCGTCAGCGGCTCGCAACGTCCGGATGGGCGACATGCACCTGCAACAGACACCCGGCCATCAGCAACGTCCCCCGACCGGCTGGAAGCGGGCGACGATGCGGGTCCTGGTGGGCCTTGCGATCATGCTGGCCGGCGTCTACTGCGTCGACATCGGCGACCGGGCGTCACGGCCCGACCGCGATGGTGCCGGCGCCAGGCCATCTGCCGACCAGCCAGCCGAGTAGTTGGTCCCGGTCAACTGTCGTGTGAGTTGACTGCTCGGACAGATCACGTCAAGCCGTCGCCCGCGTGGGCCGGAATCGCAGGGCGACTGCCCCCGACCGGAACTCATGGCGATCGACCAGCTCGAGCTGGATGCGCTCGCGGAGACCGGCAAGCAACGTCGGCCCGTGTCCGGCAAGGACCGGCTGCACAACGAACTCGTACTCGTCGATCAGTCCCAGATCTGCCAACGCCAATGGGAGCGTCACGCCACCCACGAACAGGCCCTCGCCTGGCTCCTGCTTGAGCCGCTGAACCGCTTGCCCCAAGTCGCCTCGCACCAGCTCGGCATTCCAATCGACCCCGCTCAGCGTGCTCGACACGACGTACTTCTTCGCCCCGTCGATGGTCTCGGCGAACGGGATCTCCCACTCACCCATCCAGTCAGGCCACGTGCCCGTGGCCGGCTGCCGCCACGCCGACTCCATCATCTCGTAGGTCACCCGGCCGAAGAGCAGGGCATCGGCTCGTTCCATCTCAGCGGTCCAATAGCGCATCGACTCCTCGTCCGGGGGGAGCCCCGCCTCGTGATGGCAGCAGCCGTCGAGCGTGACGTTGATCGAGTATCGAAGTGGTCTCATCTCGTTGCTCTCCCTTGATGCGCCCGAAGCCGTCCGTTTCGAGCGCCTCACCGACGGCCAGGCACAGTACAACGCGTATCGGCGGAGCCTCGCCGACCTGCGACGCAAGCGGCAGCTCGAGGAGCTCGGAGCCTCGGGCGACATCGTTGCGTGGTGAGACAGGTAGCGTCGCTCTCGTGACTCCTGCTGAGGTCGGTGCTGCTCTCACCCGATCACGGGTACCTGCCCGACGAGGGGCTGGCCACCGCCGTCTTCCTGGCACTCGAGCTGAAGCGGCCGTTGCTGCTCGAGGGCGAGGCCGGCGTCGGCAAGACCGAGCTCGCCAAGGTGCTCGCGACCTGGACCGGCGGCGAGCTGATCCGGCTGCAGTGCTACGAGGGGATCGACGCCGCCCAGGCCGTCTACGACTGGGACTACGCCCGCCAGCTGCTCCACCTGCGCGCCGCCGAGGCCACCGGCGAGACCGCCGGCCGTTCCTCCGACGCCATCGAGGCCGACCTCTACCAGGAGCGATTCCTCATCAAGCGCGCCCTGCTGCGGGCGATCGGCCACGGCGACGGACCGCCGCCGGTGCTGCTGATCGACGAGATCGACCGCGCCGACGACGAGTTCGAGGCCTACCTGCTCGAGGTGCTGTCCGACTTCCAGATCACCGTGCCCGAGCTCGGCGTGTTCCGGGCGCCCACGCCGCCGATCGTGATCCTCACCTCGAACCGCACGCGCGACGTGCACGACGCCCTCAAGCGGCGCTGCCTGTACCACTGGGTCGAGCATCCCGAGCTTCGATCGCGAGGTGGCGATCGTGCGCCTCCGCGTGCCGGCCTGCACCGAAGAGCTCGCCCGCCAGGTGGCGGCCGCCGTCGAGACGATGCGCGACCTCAACCTCTACAAGCCGCCCGGCGTCGCCGAGACGATCGACTGGGCGTCGGCGCTCGGCCGGCTCGGCGTCAGCCAGCCTCGACGAGCGCGTCGGTCGCGACCACGCTCGGCACCGTGCTCAAGTACCGCGAGGACCACCAGCGCGTCGAGCAACACGGCCTGGCCGACATCGTCAAGCAGGCGTTCGAACGCGGGCATGCGGCCGCGCCTGATGCAGCGTGCGGTGCGACCCGCGACGCGAGCGAGATCGCCGTCGCCTTCACGCGGGTGCTGCGCGGCGCCGGCCTCAACGTTCCGACCAGCTCCACGATCGCCTTCGGCGAAGCGATCGCCTGCACCGGCATCGACGACCGCGACACCACGTACTGGGCGGGCCGGGCGACGCTCGTGCGCCGGCCCGAGGACCACGAGCTGTTCGACCGGGCGTTCGCCGTGTTCTGGGAGCACGCCCGAGCCGGCGACATCGACGCTCGAGGACGACGAGCCGCTCGAGATCACGCTGGCGGTCGACGCCGGCGACGACGACGCCGACGCAGCCCGAGTCGGCCGAGGCCTCCGACGACCCGACGATCGAGCTCCGCTTCAGCGCCACCGAGGTGCTGCGGCACAAGGACTTCGCCGACTACACCGCCGACGAGCTGATCGAGGCCCAGCAGCTGATGTCGCGCCTGCGGTTCGTCGGCTCGCCGCGCCGGTCGCTGCGGCTGGCCGCGGCCGAGTCGCGCGACGAACACACCCGACCTGCGCCGCACGGTGAGGGCGGCGATGCGGGCCGGCGGCGAACCGATGCGCCGCCACTACCGCACGCCGCGCCACGCCGCAATCGCCGGCTCGTGCTGCTGCTCGACGTCAGCGGCTCGATGGAGCCGTACGCGCGGGCGCTGCTCCGGTTCGTGCACGCCGCCGTCGCCGGACGCCAGAAGGTCGAGGCGTTCGCGCTCGGCACGCGGCTCACACGCCTCACGCGTGAGCTGTCGATCGCGCGATCCCGACGACGCGCTTCGCCGAGCAGGCGAGCGCGTGTCGTCGACTTCGGCGGCGGCACCCGGCTCGGCGACGGGCTCAGGCTGTTCAACGACGAGTGGGGCCAGCGCGGCATGGCGCGTGGCGCGATCGTCGTGATCCTGTCCGACGGCTGGGACCGCGGCGATCCGGAGGTGCTCGCCGAGCAGATGACGCGCCTGCACCGCGTCGCCCACAAGGTCGTGTGGGTCAACCCGCTCAAGGTCACGCCCGGCTACGCGCCGCTGGCGCGCGGGATGGCGGCCGCGCTCCCCCACGTCGACGCCTTCGTCGAGGGTCACTCGCTCGACGCCATGGAGCAACTCGCCCGCGTGATCAACACGCCCTGACGGCACCACGTGAGCGATCATGTGGCCATGGCCAACGGTCGCTCACAGCCGTCGATCACGATTCCGTTCCGGCACGGCACGCTCGACACGCCGATTGCGGCGGGCGGCGATGGTGCAGGGCGACAAGGTCGGGCTGATCGACGGCGACACGCGAGCTCACCTACCAGCAACTCGCCGACCGCGTCGGCCGACTGCGCGGCGGGCTGCGCGCGCTCGGGCTCGCCAGCGGCGACCGGGTCGCCGGCCTGGCGCTCAACTCGTTCCGTCACTTCGAGGCGTGGATGGCGATCCCGACCGCCAACCTGATCTTCAACGACCTCAACTTCCGGCTCGCGCTGGCCGAGCTCGAGTTCATCGTCGACGACTCGGGCGCCACGCGTGCTGTGCGCCGACGCCCGCCACTGGGAGACCGCCGACGCGCTTCGCGAGCGCTGCCCGATCGCTCGAGCAGCTGGTGTGGATGGACGACGGCGCCGTCGCCCGACGGCTCGCCCACCTGGGACGAGCTGGCGGCCGCACGATCCGGAGCCCGCCGCCGCGCCGACCTCGACGCCGACTGCGTCGCCGGCATCACCTACACCGGCGGCACGACCGGGCTGCCGAAGGGCGTGATGCAGACCCACGGCAACCTGATGGTCAACGCCAAGCACATGCTGTGGGCCAACCCGCTGTTCGAGTCCGACCGCTTCCTGCACCTCACGCCGATGTTCCACTCGGCCGGCGTCGCCAACATGTACGCCCAGACGCTCGTGGCCGGCACGCAGATCACCTGCCCCGGCTTCGATCCGGAGCTCGTCGGACGGATGATCGAGCAGCTACCAGGTCTCGGTGTGCGTGCTCGTGCCGACGATGATCAACATGTTCCTCAACCATCCCGGCACACGCCGAGCGCGACCTGTCGACGTGGCGGCTGTGCCTCTACGCCGCCTCGCCGATCCCGATGTCGCTCCTGCAGCGGGCGATGACCGAACTGCCGTGCGGCTTCTCGCAGGGCTACGGCATGACCGAGATGTCCCCGCACTGCTGCCAGCTCACGACCGAGGACCACGACAAGGCGATCGCCGGCGATCCCGACGCCGTGCGACGGCTGGCCAGCGCCGGCACGCCGTGCATCGGCGTCGACGTCGAGATCCGCCGCCCCGACGGCACGCCGTGCGACATCGGCGAGGTGGGCGAGATCACCGTGCGCGGGCCGAACATGATGCCCGGCTACTGGAACCGTCCGGACGAGACCGCCAAGGTGTTCACCGACGACGGTTGGTACCGCACCGGCGACCTGGCCTCGATCGACGAAGGCGGCTACGTGTTCATCGTCGACCGCGCCAAGGACATGATCGTGTCGGGCGGCGAGAACGTCTACACGACCGAGGTCGAGAACGCCCTCGCCAGTCATCCGGCGGTGCTCGAGCTGGCGGTGTTCGGCGTTCCCGACGAGCGATGGGGCGAGGCGGTGCACGCCGAGGTCGTGCTCAAGGCCGGGCGCCAGCGCCACCGAGCGCGAGCTGATCGACCATTGCCGGCTGACGATCGCCGGCTACAAGGTGCCGCGGTCGATCGTCGATCCGCGAGCAACCGCTGCCCAAGTCGGGCGCCGGCAAGATCCTCAAGCGCGACGTCCGCGCCCCCTACTGGGACGGCCACGACCGCGCGATCTGATCGTGTCGTACAGCGCGATCCGGCAGACTGATCGACGATGAAGGAGCTGCTCGACGATCTCGACAGGTGGCGCGGCGCCGGCAAGCGCGTCGCCGTCGCCCGCGTCGTCGACATCGAAGGCTCCGGCCCGCGCGAGCCCGGGGCGGCGATGGCCGTGTCGATCGACGGCGAGGTGGTCGGCAGCGTCAGCGGCGGCTGCGTCGAGGGCGCGGTCGTCACCGAGGCGCTGTCGGTGCTCGCCGGCGAGCGGCCACCCGGCATCGTCACGTTCGGCTACAGCGACGACGAGGCGTTCGCCGTCGGCCTCACCTGCGGCGGCACGATCCGGCTGTTCATCGAGGAACTCGACTGGTGAGCGTCTACGAGGCGCTGTCCGAGCACCTGCGCGCCCAACGACCGGTCGCGCTGGCGACGGTCATCGACGGCCCGCGCGTCGGCGGCAAGCTGCTCGTCACGCACCGACGGCCGATCCGCTCGGCTCGCTCGGCCACCCCGAGCTCGATCGCGTCGTCCACCGCGACGCGCTGGCCGAGCTCGAGGCCGGTCGCTCGGGCGTCCGCCACTACGGGCCCGAGGGTCAGACGACCCCGGAGGACCTGATCGACACACCGGTCGTCAGCGTGTTCGTCGAGAGCTGGGCACCGCCGCCCCAGATGTGGATCTTCGGCGCCGTCGACTTCACCGCCGCCCTCGCCAAGGTCGCCAAGGTGCTCGGCTACCGGGTCGTCGTGTGCGACGCCCGCGAGATCTTCGCCACCCGCCGCCGCTTCCCGATGGCCGACGAGGTCCGCGTCACCTGGCCCGGGCCGATGTTCGACGAGCGCGGCGCAGCAGCTGTCGGCGACGCGACGCGGTGTGCATCCTCACCCACGACCCGAAGTTCGACGTGCCGGCCGTGCAGGGCGCGCTCGCCACGCAAGGTCGGCTACATCGGCGTGATGGGCAGCCGCACCACGCACGCCAAGCGGATGCAGCGCCTGGCCGAGGTCGGCGTGATCGACCCGCACGACCTCGACCGGCTGATGTCGCCGATCGGGCTCGACATCGGCGCCCGCACTCCGGAGGAGACGGCGATCTCGATCTGCGCCGAGATCATCGCCCGCCGCACCGGCCGCGTCACCCCGTCACTCCGCGACGGCGAGCGGCCCGATCCACCAGGCCCGTTAGCCGCCGATCAGGCGCTGGGGCTGACGTCGACGGCGTCGCCGAAGCGCAGCGAGCGGTCGAACATCTGGCGCACCTCGACGTCCTGGCCCGGCTGCGGCGAGTGGACCATCAGGTCGACACCGAGGTACAGGCTGATGTGGCCCGGGTAGTACACGAGGTCGCCGGGCTCGAGCGTCGGACTGCGTCGACCTCGGTCGGCGGCCCGGATCTGGTCGCGGCTCGAGCGCGGCAGCTCGATGCCGGCCTGGGCGTAGGCGAACAGCACGAGCCCGGAGCAGTCGAAGCCACGCCCCTCCTTCGACATCCGCGACCGGTACGGCACGCCGAGCTGCGACATCGCCGACAGCAGCACGTGCTGCTTGTCGACGCTGACGTCGCTCCACGCAGCGTCGAGCTCGTCGGCGCCGACGCCGAGCTCGGTGGCCGTCGACCTGGCGGCCTGCGAGCCGGGCCCGCACGTACGCCGTGTAGTCGCCGAGGTCGGCCGGTGGTCCTCCCAGCGCGCCAGCAGCCATCGAGGGCGTGGTTGGCCTCGGCGGCGATCGTCGTCGACGAGGTCGACGCGTAGTGGCCGAGGCGGCTGTGCCGGCGTCGACGGTCGAGACGCCGACCGAGCGTCGTGGCGACGGCGGCGATGACCGACCGCGAGGCGGCGGCACGACGGCGGCACGACGGATCGGCGGGGTTCGAGTCATTCGGCTCTCTCTCCTGTGGCGGTCGAGGGGCGACAGCCCTCGAGCGACGAAATACGGACGTTATCGTCACGCTGTTCGCAACAATCAACGCGTCCGACAAACTTTTCGTCATACAACCGCAATGCTTGAGTCAACGTTCCGTGAGGATCCGACCACACAGCGTCGAACCGCAGCCCGCTGACCTGCGGTAGCGCATACTGGGCCGGATGGCCGATCAGCGCCCGACGTCGAGCCGGTCGGAACGTGCTCGCGGTGGTGCTCGCCGCCGGCGGCGGCAGTCGCTTCGCCGGCAGCCGGCCACAAGTTGCTCGCCGAGCGCGACGGTCGCACCGTCGTCGAGCACGCCGTCGCGGCCGCCGTCGGCGCGGCGATCGGACCGGTGCTCGTCGTCACCGGCGCCGTCGCCGCTGCCCGACTGCGGTCGACGCCGACGCCCGGCGTGCGCGTGCTGCACCACCCCGGCTGGGCCGACGGGCAGGCGACGAGCCTCGCCGCCGCGATCGCCGTCGCCGCGGCGCGACGACGACGATCGACGCCGTCGTCGTCGGACTCGGCGACCAGCCGGACGATCACACCCGACGCGTGGCGCCGCGTCGCGGCGTCGGCGGCGCCGATCGCGGTCGCCACCTACGACGGCCGGCGCCGCAATCCGGTGCGGCTCCACCGCTCGGTCTGGCCGTTGCTCCCGACCACCGGCGACGAGGGCGCTCGCGCCGTGATTCGTTTGAGAGCCCGACCTGGTGGAGGAAGTACCCTGCAGCGGGTCGCCCGACGACATCGACACCCTGGAGGATCTCCTGCGATGGCAGAGCAAATCGTCAACGAATTCACCGTGAACCGGCCGATCGACGAGGCGTGGCCGATCATCTGCGACGTCGAGCGGATCGCTCCCTGCCTGCCCGGCGCCGAGCTCGAGGAGATCGAAGGCGACGTCTACCGCGGCAAGGTCAAGGTCAAGCTCGGCGCCGTCACCGCCCAGTTCAAGGGCGAGGCGCAGTTCGTCGAGCGCGACGACGCCGCCCACCACGCCAAGCTCAAGGCCAAGGGCCGCGACACCGGCGGGCGCGGCAACGCCGAGGCCGACATCGTCGCCGACGCCGAGGCGCTGTCGCCGACCAGCACCAAGTGCACCGTCACCGCCGACCTGCACATCACCGGCAAGGTCGCCCAGTTCGGGCGCGGCATCATGGGCGACGTCAGCAAGAAGCTGATCGACCAGTTCGCCGCCAACCTCAACACGATGCTCGACGAGCAGGGCGCCAGCGTCCGCCACCGAGCCGGCGCCAGCCGCCGAGCCGGCGCTCGAGCTCCGCCGAGCGCCGACGCCGGCGCCGGCCGCCGATGCCAGCGCAGCCGCGCGACCGAGCCGCCGACGGTGCGCAAGATCAACGGTCCCGCCGCCGAGCCGGTCGACCTGGCCGGCGTCGCCGGGCCGGCCGTCGTCAAGCGCGTGCGTCCCGGCCGTCCTGGCGCTGCTGCTGATCGTGCTGCTGCTGCGCCGCCGGAAGTGACCGACGGCCGGCGGTGAGCGCCGAACCAACGCCCGCCGACCGCGCGCGCGTCGCGCGAGCTGCTCGGCCGCGAGCCGCAGGGCCGGTACACGATCGCCGCCCGCGACGCGACCGGCGATCCGGTCGTCATCCGGAACGCGCCGTTCCTCGACGACGGCACGCCGATGCCGACCCTGTTCTGGCTGATCGGGCCCGAGCGGGATCCGGCGGGTCGGGCAGCTCGAGGCCGCCGGCGGCGTCGACGCCGCCGAGGCCGCCGTCGACCCCGCCGAGCTGGCCGCCGCCCACGCCCGCTACGCCGCCGAGCGCGACGCCGACGATCCCCGACCGACCACGCCGGGCCGCGACCGTCGCGGCGGCGTCGGCGGCACCCGGACCGGCGTCAAGTGCCTGCACGCCCACTGGGCCTGGCACCTCGCCGGCGGCGACGATCCGGTCGGGCGCTGGATCGCCGAGCGCATCGACGGCTGGCGACGAGCACCGCTCGACGGCGTGCACGTCGAGCGTCGAGCGCCGACACGACCGTCGTCACGCTGCCGAGCGGCAGCCACGGCCGCGATCCCGTGGGGGTCCGACGACCTCACCGAGCGCGTGGCTCGCCGAGTCACGATCCGCCCGCACCCGGCGGATCTCACCAACGCGCTCGGGCGCGATCGACGACCACCTCGACGACGTCGAACGCGAGCACCCCGAGTTCGGCGAGCTCGCGCGCGACGCGACGCGGCGTCTCGTTCGGCGGCGACACGATCACGTCGCTGGCCGCCTCGAGCTGGGCGCGACGACGTGCCGCCGACGGTCGCCCTCGATCGCGGCCGCGGCCGAGGAGATCTTCCGGCTCGTCGCCACCGAGTCCGCTGCCGACCGCGCCCACAATCCTGGGCTACCGTCGCAGCATGTCGACACGATCGTCGCCACGTGCTGCGTCGTGCTGTCGGTGATGCGCCGGTTCCACCTCGACCAGGTCACGTTGCCGACCGGCCGCGACGCTCCGGCTCGGAATGAGCGCAGTGGTGCGGCACCCGTCGCTTGATCCGGCGGCCGCCCAACCCGCGGCTCACCGGCCGGCGGGTGATGCTGCGTCCGCTCGCGCCGCAGGACTTCGCGGCGTGGCGCGACGTGCGCCTCCGCAACGAGGACTGGCTGCTGCCGTGGGAGCCGCTGCGCCCGGCGGGCATGGCCGACCCGGCCCGCGACCGCAGCGCCTTCGAGGCCCGCTGCGCGGCCCGCGACCGCGAGCGCTCGGCCGACCACGCCTACCCGTTCGGCGTGTTCGTCGACGAGCAGCTGGCCGGCGAGGTCAACATCAACAACGTCACACGCGGCGCGCTGCAGGGCGCCACGATCGGGTACTGGATCGACCGCGAGCGCGCCGGTCAGGGCTACATCGCCGAGGCGGTGGTGGTGGTGATGCGGTTCGCCTTCGAGCAACTGCAGCTGCACCGGCTCGAGATCTGCATCGTGCCGCGCAACGCCAACAGCCGGCGCGTCGTCGAGAAGCTCGACGTGCGCTGCGAAGGCCTCGCCGAGCGCTTCCTCGAGATCAACGGCGTGTGGGAGGACCACCTCCGGTTCGCGATCACCGCCGAGGAGTGGCGAGCGCGCGCCGACGAGCTGACCGCCGCGCTGGCTCGCGAGCTGAGCTCGCGCTCGCGTCAGCCTTCGAGCGGCTGCACGGTCGCTGAGGCGTCAGCCCTCGCCGGCGAGGCGGAACGCCTCGGCCTTGGCCTGGCGCAGCTTCGTGCGCCGCTTCCACATCTTGGTCTTCCAGTGCCGGCGGCCACGCTTCTGCTTGGCGACCTGCTGCCTTGGCGACCTCGGCGTCGTGGTGGTGGACCGGCTTCCAGGCCGCGCCCGGCTCGTGCAGGTCTTCGGGTTCCAGCCCGGAGCTGACCTGGTGGGCCACTTGACTGAGCTCAACATGGATCCGGTGCCGCTCGCCGTGGGCGTGGGCACGCAGCTCCTGTTTCGGCGGCAACGGCACCTCAGCGGTGCGATGACGCTGGCTCATCGGCTACCTCCTTGTCGGACCCCGGCTCCGTGGAGCCGAGTATGTGACCCGACCCTCGTCGAGGGTCGAGTTGTGGTGTGTAGCTCTCCCCTTGACGCGAACCATAGCCCGACGCCTCCGGGCGCTTCGGTCAGAGGCTTCGGTAACAATCGTGCGCGATTTCGTCCATCAGCCGTTCGTCGCCCGTTCGCGCGAGCGGTCGCTCACGGTTTGCTCGAGATCTTCGCCTTCAGCGCCGCGATCCGCTCCGCGAACCACGGCTGCTGCACGGTCCAGAGCTGCGGCTCGAGCTCGCGGGCGACGGCGTCGGCGTGGGTGCCGACGTCGGCCATGTCGCGGATCGTCTGCTTGGCGACGATCGCCAGCTCGCGCGGCGCCGACGCCGCGCCGCGCGGCGAACTGCCTGGGCCGTGATCGAGCAGCTCGTCGTCGGCGACACAGCGGTACACCAGCCCGACACGTTCCGCCTCGGCGCCGTCGAGCACCTGGCCGAACACCACCGCCGCCATCGCCGCCTGCGGGCCGACGATGCGGCGCTGCATCCACGTGTGCCCGCCGCCGGGGTGCAGGCCGATCTGCAGGAAGCGCGTGTCGAACCGTGGCGCGCGTCGCCGCCAGCCGCACGTCGCAGCCGAGGGCCAGGTTCATGCCGGCCCCGACCGCGGCGCCGTTGACCGCCGCCAGCGTCGGCAGCGGGCTGCGGGCGACGCGCAGGAAGCCCTCGTAGACGTTGCGCCAGGCTCTCGCGGGTCGCCGATCTGCAGGTTGCCGAGGTCGGCGCCGGCGCAGAACGCCGAGCCGGCGCCGGTGACCACGACGGCGCCGACCGCCTCGTCGGCCTCGAACGCGTCCATCGCGGCGACGATCGCGGCGACCATCGGCGCCGTCAGCGTGTTGCGCTCGCTCGGGATTGTTGAGCGTCAGCCAGCCGACGCCGTCGCGGACGTCGGTGAGCACGAGCGGTTCCGACATCAGGCATTCATGATTCTCGCAGGTCGGCGACGCGTCGCGCGAGCTAGTCGCGCTCGCACCTGCGACCGCGCGGGACGTCAACACGGCAAGGACCTTGGCCCTTTGTGCCCTCGCGACGAGGCACACCGGCTAGCCTGGTCGGCGTTCATCGTGAACGTGAACAATTCCACATCTGGTTCCCGAGAAGGGGGAGACATGATCAAGAGCAAGCGCATGCTTGCAGCAGGTGTCGTCGCCGCGCTGGCCCTGGCGGCCTGCGGTGACGACGACGACGACGACGCACCGACGGCACCGACGCGCCAGCCGCACCGACGCACCGCCGCCACCGAGGCACCTGCGGCGCACCGAGGCACCGGCCGGCACCGAGGCACCGACGGCCGCGGCGAGCCGGCCGACGGCTCCGACGTCACCGTCGGCCTGACGTTCGACCTGCTCGGCCGCGGCGACCAGTCGTTCAACGACTCGGCCGCCGCCGGCATGGACCGCGCCAAGGCCGACTTCGGCGTCACCGTCAACGAGCTCACGCCGACCGACGCGTCGGCACCGCGGCACCGACCTGCAGCTGCAGGCCGAGAACGCCGACCTCGTGATCGGCGTCGGCTTCTCGTTCGCCACCGACGCGGCGACGATCGCCGTCGAGAACCCCGACGTGAGCTTCGCGATCGTCGACGACGCGATGATGAACTTCGACGCTCGACGCACGCCGGCGCCGCACCGCAACGCGGCCGGCCTCGTGTTCAGCGAGGAGCAGGGCTCGTACCTCGTCGGCGTCGCCGCCGCGCTCAAGTCGACGACCGGCAAGATCGGCTTCATCGGTGGCGTCAGCGGCATCGGCCTGATCGAGAAGTTCGAGGCCGGCTACATCGCCGGTGCCAAGTCGATCAACCCCGACATCGAGGTGCACGTCGCAGTACATCACCGAGTTCCCCGACTTCGCCGGCTTCGAGAGCCCCGACCGTGCCAAGGAGATCGCCTCGGCGATGTACTCCGAGGGCGCCGACATCATCTACGCCGCCGCCGGCCTGTCCGGCTCGGGCATGTTCCAGGCCGCGGCCGAGACGTCCGAGGCCACCGGCACCAAGGTGTGGGGCATCGGCGTCGACTCCGACCAGTACAACACGGTCGACCCGGCGGTGCAGGAGTACGTCCTGACGTCGATGATCAAGCGTGTCGACATCGCCGTGTACGACGATCACCAAGGCGGTACGTCGAACGGCACGTTCACCGCCGGTGAGACCGCGCTACGACCTCGCCGCCGACGGCGTCGGCTACGCCACGTCGGGTGGGTTCGTCGACGACATCGTCGACCAGCTCGAGGAGGCCAAGGCGGCGATCATCGACGGCGACGATCGTCGTGCCCGACCGATCCGACGCAGGCCTGACCACACGTCAACACGAGCAGTGACGCCGCCCGCAGTGCGGACGATGTTGTACCCGTGAAGCGGGATCGGACTAACGTCCGGTCCCGCTTCGGCGTTTCAGGCGGTAGCCGACAGGGCGACGCCGACCGCCCAGACGTCGGACGGACGGCAACGTGGCGCTCGCGATCGAGCTGGTCGACATCACCAAACGGTTCCCCGGCGTCGTCGCCAACGACGGCGTCAACCTCGCCGTCGAGGAGGGCGAGATCCACGCCATCGTCGGCGAGAACGGCGCCGGCAAGTCGACGTTGATGAAGATCCTCTACGGCATGCAGGCGCCCGACGAGGGGCGCATGCTGCGTGCAACGGCGCAGGAGGTCCACTTCGCCTCCCCCAGCGACGCGATCGACGTCGGGCATCGGCATGGTGCACCAGCACTTCATGCTGGCCGACAACCTGACCGTGCTCGAGAACGTGATCCTCGGCTCCGAACCGGTGCAGTCGGTCGACCGGATCGACTTCGACGCGGCTCGCGCGCACCTCGCGCGAGGTCGGCGAGGCGTACGGGCTCGACGTCGACCCCGACGAGCTGGTCGAAGACGCTCGAGGTCGGCGAGCGCCAGCGGATCGAGATCATCAAGGTGCTCTACCGCGGCGCCAAGATCCTGATCCTCGACGAGCCGACCGCGGTGCTCGTGCCGCAAGAGGTCGAGGCGTTGTTCGACAACCTGCGCGAGCTCAAGGCCAAGCGGCTCGACGATCCTCTTCATCGACCACAAGCTGCTCGAGGTGCTCGAGATCGCCGACACGATCACCGTGCTCCGCCAGGGCAAGACGGTGGCCACGGTCAAGCCGGCGGACGTGACGCCCGCCGACCTCGCCGAGCTGATGGTCGGCAGCGAGCTCCCGACGCCCGACACCACCGAGTCGACCGTCACCGACCGAGGTCGCGCTCGTCGGTGCGCGGGCCTGACGATCTTCGAAGGACGGCCGGCCGGTCGGTCGAGAACGTCTCGCTCACGATCCACCGCGGCGAGATCGTCGGCATCGCCGGCGTCGAGGGCAACGGCCAGGCCGAGCTGATCGGCGCGATCATCGGCACCGAGCATCCGATGACCGGGCACGATCACGCTCGATCGGCGACGACATCACGCGCTGGACGGTGCGCGAGCGCCGCGAGGCCGGCATCGGCTACGTGCCCCAGGACCGCCACGACCGAGGGGCTGCTGCTCAACTCTCCGCTGTGGGAGAACGCCGCCCTCGGCCACCAGACCCAGCGGCCGTACTCCAAGGGCTGGTGGATCGACCGCAAGGGCGTCGCGCGAACGCACCGAGGAGATCCGCGAGGAGTTCGACGTCAAGACCCCGAACGTCGACGTCGCCGCCTACGCGCTGTCGGGCGGCAATCAGCAGAAGCTGATCATCGGTCGCGAGATGACGTCGCGATCCGAAGGTGCTGATCGCCGCCCACCCGACGCGCGGCATCGACGTCGGCGCCCAGGCCGCGGTCTGGCAGTCGATCCGCGACGCCCGCTCGGCACGGGCTGGCGACGCTGCTGATCTCGGCCGACCTCGACGAGCTGATCGGCCTGTCCGACACGATCCTCGTGATGTTCCACGGGCGGATCGTCGCCACGCTCGATCCGGCCGACGGTCACGCCGCGTGACCTCGGGTCGTACATGACCGGTGCCGCCGTCGGACGAGGTGGCGTGATGTCGAACAGCCGCCTGCGCTCCTTCGCTGCTCATGATCGCGGCACCGGTGACGGCGGTCGTGTTCGCCCTCGTGCTCTCGGCGATCCTGCTGTCGGCTCGCCGGCAGCAACCCGCTCGACGCCTTCGGCGACATGCTCGAGCACGGCACCAAGCTCGAGACCGTCATCGACATGCTCAACCGGGCGACGCCGCTGTACATCTCGGGCGTCGCCGCCGCGATCGGGTTCAAGATGGGCCTGTTCAACATCGGCGTCGAGGGCCAGTACCAGATGGGCGCGTTCTTCGCCGCCGCCGCCGGTGGCGCGATCGTGCTGCCCGGCCGGCATCCACGTGCTGTTCATCCTGCTCGTGGCGATGGTCGTCGGCGCGCTGTGGGCCGGCCTCGCCGGACTGCTCAAGACGACCCGCGGCATCAGCGAGGTGATCTCGACGATCATGCTCAACGCCATCGCCATCACCGGCATCATCGCCTGGCTGTCGGTGGCATGGCGCGACGGCGAGCTGTCCACCAACTCGGGCACCAAGCTGATCGAGGAGTCGGGCCACATCTTCGACCTCAACTGCGGTCGTCGAGATCTTCACCCGCGACATCCTGCGTGGCCGCGAGCTGAGCGGCGTGCTCGCTGATCGCCGATCATCGTCGGCATCTGCTACCACCTGTTCGTCAACCGCTCCCGGTTCGGGTTCGACCTGCGGGCGAGCGGGCTCAACCCGTTCGCCGCCCGCGCCGGCGGCGTGCCGCCGAAGCGGATGATCATGATCGCGATGCTGCTGTCGGGCGCCGTCGCCGGCCTGGTCGGCATGGTCGACATCCTCAGCCGCAACCACCGCTACGACCAGAACTTCACGCCCGGGCTCGGCTTCGCCGGCATCGCCGTCGCCCTGCTCGGGCGCAACAACCCGGTCGGCATCGCGTGTCGGCGCCATGCTGTTCGCCTTCCTCGACGCCTCGTCGAGCATCCTCCAGATCACCGGATCGGCGTCGACGCGAGATCATCACGATCATGCAGGGCGTGATCCTGCTGTCGTCGGTGATCGCGTACGAGTTCGTGCAACCGCATCAGACGAGCGCGAAGAGGTGCGAATGGCCTCGATCGCGATGGAAGGGGTGACGGCATGAGCGCACGCTCACCGACGTCCCGCCATGCCGCTCGACCGCTGCGCCGTCGCCGAGCGCGGTCAACGCGCTGCCGGCATGGCATCCGCTACGCGTCTATCGCCGCCATCGGCATCTTCGTGCTCGCCGCCGCCGAGGCGCTCGAGTCGGGCGACGCCGGCCGGCTCACGTCGGTGCCGGCCGCGCAGGCGATGCTGCGCTGGAGCGTGCCGATCCTGCTCGCCGGACTCGGCGGGCTGTACTGCCGAGCGCGCCGGCGTCGTCAACATCGGGCTCGAGGGCATGATGATCCTCGGCACCTGGTTCGGCGCCTGGGGCACGCTCGAGTGGGGGCCGTGGGTCGGCATCCTCGATCGGCCTGCTCGGCGGCGCGCATGGGCGGCCTCGCTGCACGCCATCGCCACGGTGACGCTTCGGCGTCGACCACATCATCTCCGGCGTGGCCATCAACATCCTGGCGCCGGGGCTGGCGCGCTTCCTCAGCACCGAGGTGTTCAACAACCCGACCCAGTCGCCCGACGTCGCCGGCGTCGGCAAGGTCACGTTCCCGGTGCTGGCGGGCGGCGTTCGGGACACGCCCGACGTGCTCGGCGAGATCGACGACAGGGACATCTTCTTCATCTCCGACCTGGCCGGGTTCCTGCGCGGCTTGATCAGCGAGCTGTCGCTGTTCACGCTGATCGCGCTGGTGCTCGTGCCGATCACGGCGTGGCTCGTGTGGAAGACGCGGTTCGGGCTGCGGCTGCGGATCGCCGGCGAGCACCCGACCGCGGGCGAGTCGCTGGGCGTCAACATCTACCGCCAGAAGTACATCGGCGTCATCATCTCCGGCGCGCTCGCCGGGCTCGGCGGCGCGTTCATCGCGATGGAGCTGGCCGGCTTCTTCCAGGAGGGCCAGACCACCGGGCCGCGGCTTCATCGGCCTGGCCGCACTGATCTTCGGCAACTGGCGGCCGTGCGGCGTGCTCTATGCGGCGCTGCTGTTCGGCTACCCGTTCGGCATCTCGCTGCGCGACCTCGACGGCCAGTCGACCCACGCCCTGCTGCTCGTGCGTCGCGATCGCGTTGGCAGGGGTCGCGTTCTGGGCGTGCGCGCCGGCACAAGCGCAGCGACACGATCCTCGCCGCCGTCGCTGTCGATCGGGATGCTCGTGTGGTACCTGGCATCCGACACCGCGCCGAGCTGGCTACCCAACACGCTGCCGTACGTGCTCGTGCTGCTCGTGCTCGTGTTCGCCAGCCAGCGGCTGCGGCCGCCGGCCGCCGACGGGCTCCCGTACCGCAAGGGCGAGCATTGACGCTGGCCGATCTGGCCGACGGCGAGAGCGGTGCCGAAGGTCCTGCTGCACGACCATCTCGACGGCGGCCTGCGCGTCGACACCGTGATCGAGCTCGCCGAGCGAGATCGGCTGGCGGCTGCCGCACACCGATCCCGACCGAGCTGCAGGCATGGTTCACGGCCGGCGCCGCCACCAAGGACCTGCTCCAGTACCTGGCGACGTTCGAGCACACGCTTGGCCGTGATGCAGACCGAGGAACACATCGAGCGGGTCGCCTACGAGTGCGCCGTCGATCTCGCCGCCGACGGCGTCGTGTATGCCGAGGTCGGTTCGCGCCCGAGCTGCACCAGCGAGCGCGGGCTGCCGCTCGACGCCGTCGTCGACCGCCGTGACGTCGGGCTTCCGGCGGGCGGAGACGCGACGCCAGGCGCGAGCGGCGCACGATCGTCGTCAACGCCATCCTGTGCGCGATGCGCACCGAGCAACGTTCGATGGAGGTCGTCCGGCTCGTCGACCGGCTCCGGTCGACGTGACGACAAGGTGGTGGCGTTCGACCTCGCCGGCGCCGAGACCGGGTGGCCGCCCTCGCTGCACGCCGACGCGTTGGCCTTCGCGCGCGAGCGCCACATCAACGTCACGATCCACGCCTCCGAGCCGCCCGACCTCGAGCTGATCGACGACGCCATCGTGCACGGCGCACACCGCATCGGGCACGGCGTGCGCCTGCAGCGCGACGTCGTCCGGCATGACGACGGCTCGGTCGACGCTCGGGCCGCTGGCGCGCTACATCCTCGATCACGGCATCCACCTCGAGATGGCGCCGTCGTGCCACGTCCAGGTCGGCGCCGTCGAGTCGTTCGAGCAGCATCCGATCGCGATCTTCCTCCGGCACGGCTTCAACGTCGGGGTCAACACCGACAACCGGCTGATGAGCGACGTGATGCCGTCGACCGAATTGCTCGCCGTGGCCACGACGTTCGAGCTCTCGCCGGCCAGAGATCGAACAGCTCGTCACCAACGCGTTGATGAGCGGCTTCGCACCGCTCGAGACCCGCCGTCAACTGGCGGCCGACCACGTGCGGCCCTGGTTCGCCAGCAACTGACGCTGCCGCCGCTGGGTAACCTGACGGCGTGCTGAGCGACCGACAGATCGACGCCTACCAGCGCGACGGGTTCCTGGTCATCGAAGGGTTCGCATCGCCAGAGGCCTGCGCCGACCTCCGCGCCCGGGCGGTCGAGATCGTCGAGGAATGGCAGCCCTCCGAGCAGCGGACGATCTTCACGACCGAACAGCAGGACCGCCAGAGCAACCGCGAGTTCCTGTCGAGTGGATCGACGACGTGGTGCTTCTTCGAGGAGGAGGCGTTCGACACCGACGGCGCGCTGCGGCAGGCCAAGCACCTGAGCATCAACAAGATCGGGCATGCCATGCACGACCTCGATCCGGTGTTCGAGCGCTTCACCTACACGCCCGAGCTGGTCGAGGTCGCCGCCGATCTCGGCCTGCCCGACGCACTCGCCCTGCAGAGCATGTACATCTTCAAGCAGCCGAGCATCGGCGGCGAGGTCGGCTGCCACCAGGACGCCACGTTCCTGTACACCGATCCGATGACCGTCACCGGATTCTGGTTCGCGATCGAGGACGCCACGCTCGAGAACGGTTGCCTGTGGGCCGCTCCCGGTGGGCATCGCCAGGGCGGCCTGCGGCAGGTGTTCAAGCGTGACGGTGAGATGACCGACGACGACGGCACGGTGTTCGAGCAACTCGACCCGACACCGCTGCCCGTGCCGCCCGACGACCTCGTGCCGCTGCCCGTCCCGGCAGGCACGCTCGTCGTGCTGCACGGACTGCTGCCGCACTGGAGCGGCCCCAACCGCTCGCCGCACAGCCGCCACGCCTACTCGGTGCACTGCATCTCGGCCGCCGCCGACTATCCCGAGTGGAACTGGCTCCACCGCCCGGCCGACATGCCCCTCCGACGTCTCGACGCGGTCAGCAGCGAAGCCCGATGAGCACCGACGAGGTGATTCGGCGGGCGCCGAAGGTGCTGCTCCACGACCATCTCGACGGTGGTGTGCGGCCGGCGACGGTGGTCGATCTGGCCCATGAGTTCGGCTACTCCAAGCTGCCCACCACCGACGTCGACGAGCTCTCGACCTGGTTCAACCGGGGCGCCAAGCGCAACGACCTCGTGCTCTACCTCGAGACCTTCGCCCACACGGTCGGCGTGATGCAGCACCGCGATGCGATCGAGCGCGTCGCCGCCGAGTGCGCCCCCGACCTCGCCGCCGACGGCGTCGTGTATGCCGAGGTGCGCTTCGCGCCCGAGCTGCACATCGAGGCCGGGCTCACCGTGGCGGAGGTGCTCGACGCCGTGCTCGCCGGCTTCGAGCGCGGCGCCGCCGGCACCGATCTCACGATCTACACGATCTGCTCGGCGATGCGCACCGCCGCGCTCAGCCGCGACATCGCCGAGCTCGCGGTGCGCAACCGCGACCGTGGCGTCGTCGGCTTCGACATCGCCGGCGCCGAGGCCGGCTATCCGCCCAGCCGCCACCTCGACGCGTTCCAGTACGTGATGCGCGAGAACTTCCACTCCACCATCCATGCCGGCGAGGCGTTCGGCCTGCCCTCGATCTGGGAGGCGTTGCAGTACTGCGGTGCGGCCCGGCTCGGCCACGGAGTGCGGATCGTCGACGACATCGTCGGCCCACCCGGCGAGGAGCAGCTCGGCCGGCTCGCCTCGTACGTGCGCGACCGGCGGGTCTGCCTCGAGCTGTGCCCGACCTCCAACGTCAACACCGGGGTGTGCGCATCGGTCGCCGAACACCCGATCGGGATGCTGCGCCGGCTGCGCTTCCGCGTCACCGTCAACACCGACAACCGGCTGATGAGCAACACCTCGATGTCGAAGGAGATGATCAAGCTCCGCGACGCCTTCGGGTGGGGCCTCTCCGACTTCGAATGGCTCACGATCAACGGCATGAAGTCGGCCTTCGCCCCGTTCCCCGAGCGACTCCGGCTGATCAACGGACTGATCAAGCCGCGGTACGCGTTGCTGCACGCGGAAGCCACACTTGGAGCGATCTGACCGGCCGGTCGACCACCGCCCCCGACGATCCAACTCTCAACGACAACCCGGAGCCATCAGATGCCTGTGAACGTCACGCTCGTCGACCATCCGCTCGTCGCCGACTCGCTCGCCCGAATCCGCGATCGCGACACACCGAACTCGCTGTTCCGCACCAACCTCGAGCGGATCGGCACGCTGCTGCTGGTCGAGGCGACACGGTCGCTGCGCCTGGTGGAGGGAACGGTCGAGACGCCCTTGACCACCGCTCCCGCGCGCCGGCTGGCGGTGCAGCCGGTGGTCGTCCCGATCCTGCGCGCCGGGCTCGGGTTCGTCCACGCCGCTCAGGAGCTGATGCCCGCCGCCGATGTCGGCTTCGTCGGCATCTCGCGCGACGAGGAGACGTTCCAGCCCCACCCGTACGTCAACAAGCTGCCGGAGTCGCTCGAAGGGCGCCCGGTGATCGTGATCGATCCGATGCTGGCCACGGGCGGGTCGCTCGTGCACACCGTGGCACTGCTCACGGCACGCGGCGCCCCGGTGCCGATCATCGTGGTGTGTGCGCTCGCCGCACCCGAGGGCATCCAGCGTCTCCGCGACGAGGGGCTCGACCTGCACATCATCACGGCAGCGATCGACGACCACCTCAACGAGCACGCCTTCATCGTCCCTGGACTCGGTGACGCCGGTGACCGTCAGTTCGGCAGCGGCGGCTGACGTCGACACGCCCGACACGCTCGAGCACGACGACAGCGACGCGCTCGATCGGCGTCAGCCACCACGACTGCTGACCGAGTACGGCCCGGCGGCGCTGCTGGCGTTGCTGATCGGCGCGCTCGTCGTCGGTGATGTACGCGACCCACCGTTCGGGTCACTGGTGGGGCGACGACTGGGCGCTGTACGTGCGTCAGGCGAAGGGCCTGCTCGACGGCCATCCCAACCGAGTGCTGACCGAGAACGAGTTCACGGTCAGCATGTCGGACGGACCGGAGTTCAGCCCGCCCCTCTATCCGTGGGGTTTCCCGCTGCTGCTGGCGCCGTTCATCGCCGTCGTCGGTGACGACCTCAACCGGCTGACGATCGTCCCGGTGCTGTGCGCGTGCGTGTTCGCCTGCTGCTGGTACTCGCTGGCCCGCCGCCGGGTCGGGTTCGTGCCTGCCCTGATCGGCGTCGCCGCCGTCACGATCACCCCGCTGTTGCTGAGCTGGACCGAGCTGATCCAGTCCGAGTGGCCGTTCCTGGCCATCGTCGGGGTGGCACTGGTGTGCCTCGACCGCGTCGCCGCCAGCGGTGGGCTCGTCGACGCCGGCGGTCGCGTGTTCCCGCTCGTGCTCGTCGGGCTCACTGCTGCCGCGGCGTTCACGGTACGGCGCGAAGGGCTGGCGATGGTCGGTGCCATCGCCGCCGCCCAGCTGGCGGCGATCATCGCCCAGCGCGCCTACCCGTGGCGGCTCGACCGGCGGTCGATGGGCCATCTCGTCGGCCGCCTCGCCCTCCCCCACGCCACGTTCCTGGCGACGGTCGGAATCCTCCAGGTGACCCTTCCCAGCACCGTCGTCCCCAAGTACGACGGCACCAGCGTCACCAACGTGTGGTCGCTGCGCGGACGACTGGTTCGGAACCTCGCCCAGGTCTCCGGCCTGCAGCGGCCGTGGGACCGCAACCCGATGGTGCTCGGATCGTCGACGCTGGGCTGGATCGCCGTCGTCGCCTTCCTGGTGCTCGCCGTGCTCGGCATCGTGCTCGCCGTGTGGCGGTACCGCACCCGCGACCTGCACCTCGCGGCCTACGCGATCGGCGCGTTCATCATCGGCGGCAGCTTCCGATCGCCGATCAACCGCTACGTGTGCACGGTTGCGCCGGTGCTGATGCTGCTCGCCATGGTCGCCCTGTACACGGGCGTTCGCCGCCTCAGCCGGCCGTGGGTGGGCACGCTCGTCCTCGCGCTGGCGCTCGGAGCGATCGTCGCCGGCAACGTCGCCAACGCCCATCTCCGGATCGACGCCGCCAACCGGGTGCGTGAGGCCGGCGCCGTCGAGTGGGGCCCGATGCACCCCGACGCGATCGCCATGTTCGACGCCGTCGAGTCGCTGACCCAGCCGGGCGACGTCGTCGCCGCGCCCAAGGCGCGGGCGATGGTGCTCGAGACCGGGCGTCAGTCGATCCAGGTCGACGACTATCGACCGATCCCTCCCGACGTCGACCTGTCGCTGATCGTGGCCGAGCGCAACAGCCGGGTGGCGACCCAGCTCGCCGAGGACACGGAGCAATTCACAGAGGTCTGGCAGAACCCGCGGTTCGTGCTCTACCGCCCTGTCTGAACGAAACCCCTCACACGGTGCTCAACAGTTGCCCCAGCGCCTCGACGTAGGGGGCCGGGTCCTCGTCGACCGCTTCGCCGTACAGCTTGACCTTGGGTTCGGTGCCGCTCGGTCGGATCTGCACCCGGACGCCTCCCTCGAGCTCGAACCGCAGCAGGTCGGCCTCGGGGTATTCGGCGGTGCTGATCACGGCACGTCCGCCGATCTCGCTCGGCGGCGCGGCGCGTAGCGCGGCGACCTTGGCGGCGGCGTCGACCGGCGTCATCCGGATCGACGCGTCGGCCAGCAGGTGGCGGCCGAACCGTGCGGCGATGTCGTCGAGCCATTGCTGCATGGTGCGTCCGTCAGCGGCGGCGGCCGCCGCGATCTCGGCGAACAGAACCGCGGCCGAAATGCCGTCCTTGTCGAGCGGCCGTTGGGCGACGAGATACCCGAGCGCCTGCTCGTAGCCGACGATGAACCGGAGGTCGGGACGATCGAGCACAGCTCTGGCGATCCACTTGAACCCGGTGAAGGTCTCGTCGGAGTGCACGCCGTGGGCGGCGGCCATCTTGCTCAGCAAGGAGGACGACACGAGCGTGGTGACGACCAGCCGATCGTCACCCGCAGTCTGTGCCAGCAGGTAGTCGGCGAACAGCCACCCGATCTCGTCGCCACCGAGCCGCCGCCACGATCCGTCGGGCTGCGGGATCGCCGCCCCGAGCCGGTCGGCGTCGGGGTCGTTGGCGATCGCGACATGAGCGTCGCAACGGCGGGCGACTTCGATCAGGAGGTCCATCGCGCCCGGTTCCTCGGGATTGGGGAACGACACGGTGGGAAACGTGCCGTCAGGCTCGAACTGCTCGGCGACGACGTGCGGCGCCGGCAGGCCACACGCCTCGAACGCACGCAGCACGACGGCGCCGCCGACACCGTGCATCGCCGTGTAGGCGACCGGGACGCCGGCCACGCCGGGCTGCTTCCGCACGGAAGGGATCGCCGCCAGGTAGGCGTCGATCAGCTCGTCGCCGACGGATTCGATCAGAGGATCGTCGCCGGCGGCCATCGGTACAGCGGTGGGATCGACCTGCTCGATGCGTGCCGAGATCCCGACATCGTGGGGTGGCACGATCTGGGCGCCGTCGCCGAGGTACACCTTGTAGCCGTTGTCGGCAGGTGGGTTGTGCGACGCCGTCACGACGACGCCGGCGGCGGCCCCGACCTCGGTGATCGACCACGCCAGCACCGGCGTGGGGACCTTCTGATCGAACAGCATCGCCCTGATGCCGTAGGCGGCCATCACGCGTGCTGTGTCGGAGGCGAAGACATCGCTCTTGCGACGGGCGTCGTAGCCGATCACCACGCCGCGCCGGGTTGCATCGGGATCGGTGTCGAGCAGGTACTGGGCGAGCCCGGCCGCCGCCTGCTGAACCACGAGTCGGTTCATGCGCAGCGGGCCGGCACCGACCGCGGCGCGCAGCCCCGCCGTGCCGAACATCAAGCGACCGGCGAAACGGTCGGCGAGCACATCCGCCGGCCCGTCGACGAGCGCCTGCAGTTCGTCTCGAATGTCGTCGTCCGGCTCGGCTGCGAGCCACGCCCGAGCTCGCTCGCTGACGTCGAGGTTCGTCATTCCACCAGCGTACGCAGCTCGACAAGGGGCCGGGGACCGACGTGGCTGATGACCTCGGCGGCGGCGATCGAGCCGAGATGTCCGGCCGTCGCCAGTGGCGCGCCAGACGTCAGTCCGTGGAGGAAGCCGGAAGCGTAGAGATCGCCGGCGCCGGTGGTGTCGACCACGCGTCGCACGGCGACCGGGGGCACCTCGATCAGCTCGTCACCGGTGACGACGATCGAGCCCTTGGCGCCGATCGTGATCGCCGCCAACGGGCAGTGGTCACGCAGGGCAGCGATCGACGCCTCGAACGTATCGGTCTGGTAGAGCGCCATCAGCTCGCTCTCGTTGCCGAACAGCAGGTCGACCTCGTCGTCGACGAGCGACAGGAAGTCGTCGCGATGACGGTCGACGCAGAACGAATCGGAGAGCGTGAGCGACACCATCCGACCGGACTCGTGGGCGATGCGAGCGGCGTGCCGGAACGCCTGCTTGGCCTCCGGACGGTCGTACAGGTAGCCCTCCATGTAGAGCACCCGCCCTTCGGCCACTGCCGCGTCGTCGACGTCGGACACCGCCAGCAGGCTCGACGCACCGAGGTAGGTGTTCATCGTGCGCTCGGCATCGGGCGTGACGACGATGATGCACCGGCCGGTGGGCACGTCGTTGTCGTAGGCGCCGGCCCGGAACTGGACGCCGACGGCGAGCATGTCGTGCCCGAACACTCTGCCGAGGTCGTCGGCGTTGACCTTGCCGATGTAGGCCGCCGACCCGCCGAAGCTGGCGACTCCGCACATCGTGTTGGCGGCCGACCCGCCGCTCATCTCGACCGCCGAGCCGAGCGCCTGGTACAGGTCGACCGCCCGGTCGGTATCGATCAGGTCCATCCACCCCTTGGTCAGCCCGTGTTCGATCAGGAACGCGTCGGGGGCGTGGGCGATCACGTCGACCAGGGCGTTACCGATCCCGACGACATCGAAGCGGGCGTCGCCCTTCAGCATCTCGTCCCGACCGACCGTCACGGCCCGGCACGCTATCCGCTGGTGTTCCGTCGACCCGAGCAATCGGTAGCGCCCTGCGGAACGGCGTGGGATCTCTCCGGCCGGCCACCGGTACGATCGCAGATGTGACGCTCACCGACTCAGCGCTGGCGGACGCCCTCGATCCGTATCGCCTCCCCCGCCACACCGTCCCCACTCGCTACGACCTGGTGCTCCGTCCCGATCTCACGGCGGCGACGTTCGCCGGAACCGTGGTGATCGACGTCACCTCGGTCGACGACGCCGAAGCGCTCGTGCTCAACGCGATCGAGCTCGAGATCACGAACTGCGAGCTCGACGGCCAGGCGACGCCGTTCCGGCTCGACCCGACCACCGAGCGACTGTTCGTGACACCCTCCGACGGCGTGGCGGCGGGTGAACACCGCTTGGCGATCGAGTTCAGCGGGATCCTCAACGACCGTCTGCGCGGTTGGTACCGGAGCACGTACCGCGACGCGAATGGTGCCGAGCACGTCATCGCCACCACCCAGATGCAGTCGACCGACTGCCGGCGGGCCTTCCCGTGCTGGGACGAGCCGGATTTCAAGGCGATCTTCGCGATCACGCTCGTCGTCGATCGTGATCATCTGGCGGTCTCCAACGGTCCCGAGGTCGAGCGCTCCGACGCCTCCGACGGCAAGGTCGCGGTGCGGTTCGCCGACACGATGCCGATGAGCTCGTACCTGGTGGCGTTCGTGGTCGGCCCGCTCGAGGCGACCGACTGGATCGACGTCGACGGTGTGCCGATGCGAATCGTCCACGTCCCCGGCAAGGGGCATCTCACGGCGTTCGCACTCGACGTCGGCTCGTACTGCCTGCGGTGGTTCCAGAACTACTACGGCATTCCCTATCCGAGCGACAAGGTCGACCTGCTGGCGCTGCCCGACTTCGCCGCCGGTGCGATGGAGAACCTGGGCTGCATCACGTTCCGCGAGAACCTCTTGCTGGTCGACCCGGCCACGGCAACGCAGGGTGAGCGCGAGCTGGTCGCCGATGTCGTCGCCCACGAGCTGGCCCACATGTGGTTCGGCGACCTCGTCACGATGGACTGGTGGAACGGGATCTGGCTCAACGAGGCGTTCGCCACCTTCATGGAGATCGCCGCCTGCGATTCGTACGCCCCGCACTGGCAGCGGTGGACGACGTTCGGGCTGGAACGCAGCGTTGCCTTCGAGACCGACTCGCTCTCGTCGACTCGCTCGGTCGAATACGAAGTCAACTCGCCCGCCGATTGCGAGGGCATGTTCGACGTGCTCACGTATCAGAAGGGCGGAGCCCTGCTGCGCATGCTCGAGCAGTACCTCGGCGAGGAACGGTTCCGGGAGGGCGTGTCGCACTACCTGCGCACGCACGCCTACGGCAACACCGACACGAGCGACCTCTGGGATGCGATCGAGCACACGTCGGGCGAGCCGGTGCGCCGAATCATGGATTCCTGGATCTGGCAGCCGGGTTACCCGCTCGTCTCGGTCCGCGCCGACGGCGACGAACTGGTGCTCGATCAGCGCCGCTTCACCTTCGACGCCGACAACATCGGTGACTCACTCTGGGCGATCCCGATCAGCATCCGGCAAGGTGACACCACGTCGCGAGTGCTGCTCGACACCGATCAGGTCAGGCTCACCCTCGGCGACGGACCGGTGGTGGTCAACGCCGGAGGACACGGCTTCTTCCGGGTCGCGTACAGCGACGAGCTGCGCAGCCGGTTGACGGGCGAAGCGGTGGCGGCGATGTCGACGCTCGAGCGCTACAACCTCGTCGACGATGCGTGGAACGCGGTCACCGGCGGGGCGATGGAGGCGATGGAGTTCTTCGACCTCGCCGAGCGGTTCGTCGACGAACGTGAGTACGGCGTGTGGCAGAGCATCGCCATCGGCCTGCGCGGCATCCGGCGGTTGATCGGCGAGGACGACGTCGCCCTCGAAGGGTTCCAGACGACGCGTCCGTGCACTGGTCTCACCGGCGCTCGCCGATCTCGGCGAGCCGTCAGAGGGTGAGTCCGATCTCACCGCCAAGGTGCGCGGCCTGCTGCTGAGCGTGATGGCGATCCAGGGCGGCGACGAGACCGCCCGCCAACGCGGCCAGCGCGTACTACGACGCCTGGGAGGCCGACCACGGCGCCGTCGACGCCGAACTGGCGGCAGCCTCCACGGCGATCGTGGCCGCCACCGGTGACGAGGCCGACTACGAGCGGATGCTCGTGCAGTACCGAACGGGCGCGACCCCGCAGGTGCAGCTGCGACACCTGTACATGCTGGCCGAGTTCGACGATCCGGCGTTGGTGATGCGCACGTGCGAGCTGGCGATGAGCGACGAGGTCAGGAGCCAGAACGCACCGTTCCTGCTGCGCGCCTGCATCGGCAACCGCCGCCATGGCCAGCGGTCATGGGAGTTCGTGCGCCGCAACTGGGCGTCGATCAACGAGCGGTTCCCGCGCAACACGATCGTGCGGATGGTCGAGACGGTGAAGCTGCTCGACCGCCCGACCGACGTCGCCGACGTGCAGGCGTTCTTCTCGGAGCACCCGATCGTGCAGGCCGCCAAGACGCTCGAGCAGACGCTCGAACGCCAACGCGTGAACGCCGACGTGCGCGCCCGCAACGAGGATGCCGTGCGCTACTCGTTGGCCACCGACAACTGAGCTCGGCTCACGACCGGTCGAGCGACACCAGCAAGGCGCGTAGGAGCCGTTGCAGTTCGGCGGCGTCGCCTTCGCTGAGGGCGGCGACCAGCTTGTGCTCGGCGTCGGCGTGCAGGCGCATCGCCTCGTCGACGACTTCCCGACCGGCGTCGGTGAGCCGCACCAGGTTGCCGCGCCGATCGGCCGGGTTCGGACTGCGGGTGATGAACCCTTTGCGTTCCAGCCGGTCGAGCGCGGCGGTCATGCCGCCCGAGGTGATCATTCGGTGTCGGGCCAGCTCGGTCGGGGTCAGCTCGAACGGCGCGCCCGCCCGCCGGAGCGGCGCCAGCACGCCGAAGTCGCTCTCGTTCAGCCCCAGCGAAGCGAACCGCTCGGCGTACTCCTGTTGGAACAAGGCACCGAGGCGCACGATGCGACCCGTGATGTGCTTGGCCTCGGGGTCGAGGTCGGGCCGCTCGACGCGCCACTGAGCGACGATGGCGTCGACCGCATCGCCGGCATCGTCGCGCCACCGGTCGGCGAAGTGCCTTGGTGCAAAGTATCTTGACTCATGCCTTTCCTCCATGTATCTTGATACCAAGTTACACGAGGGCAAGGGGAACTGCAATGACCAACGAGCACACCTACATCGACATCCGGTCGGCCCGCCCGGACGAAGACGGCTGGGCATCCGTGCCGGCCCGCCCCCGTCGGTGCCACGCCACCGATCCGGATTCGCCGCGCCGACCGGCTGTCGGCGGCCCCCCGCTCAGCTGGCGACTGCGTCACTGAGACCGTTTCGACACACCTAACGTGAGGACGCCATGACCATCCCAGCTGTGAACATCGTCGAGTTCGACCATCTGGTGCTGAAGTGCACCGACATCGAGGCCACCCTGCACTGGTACACCACCGAGCTCGGCCTCGCGCCAGTTCGCCTCGACCAGTGGCGCGCCGGCGAGGTGCCGTTCCCGTCGCTACGGGTCAATGCCCACACGATCATCGACCTCGTCCTCGGCGACACCACCGACGGCCGACTCGATCACATCTGCCTGGTCGTCGAGCCGACCGACTTCGACGAGATCGCCGCCGGAGGCCGCTTCGAGGTGCTCGACGGCCCAGGACTGCGGTTCGGGGCGCGAGGCGACGGCACGTCGCTGTACATCCGCGACCCTGACGGAACGACGGTCGAGTTGCGCTACTACTAGACCATGGGCACGCATCCCGAGGTCCCGCCCAGCGTCGTCGACGACCTTCGCGTGATCTGCAGCGGTCTGCCCGAGGCCCGCGAGGAGCAGGCGTGGACCGGCACCCGCTGGAGGGTCGGCAGCGAGACCTTCGCCCACGTCGTCATGATCGCCGACGGCTGGCCGCCGAGGTACGTCCGCGCCGTCGGCAGCGACGGCCCGGTGACGGTGCTCACGTTCCAGGCGTCCGGCGACGAGCTCGAGGCGCTGCGCCATGTCGGGCACCCGTACTTCCAACCGGGGTGGCGACCCGGCATCGTGGGCATGATCATCGACGACCTCACCGACTGGCAGGAAGTCGCCGAACTGCTCACCGAGAGCTACTGCCTGCTCGCCCCGAAACGCCTCGTCGGCCGCGTCGCCCGACCGCCCGCTGCCGACCCCGTCGACGACTGACCGGCGACGGGCCGACACCGCCGAGCGGATAGTTTCCGGTCCCGAGGCGCGCCAGATTCGAGCAGGGAGGCCGAGCGACCGTGACCAGCGAGGACGGACCGGGCATTCGCTTCGGGACGTCGACGGCACGATGGGTCGTGGCGGCGACCGTGCTCGGGTCGGGCATGGCGTTCCTCGACGGAACAGTGGTCAACGTCGCCCTGCCGGCGATCAGCGACGACCTCGGCACGTCGGTCACCGGCCTGCAGTGGGTCGTCAACGCCTATCTCGTCACGCTCTCGGCGTTGCTGCTGCTCGGCGGCAGCCTCGGCGACCGCTATGGGCATCGCACGGTGTTCGTCGCCGGTGCCGTCGTGTTCACCGGCGCCTCGATGCTGTGCGGGATGGCGCCGACCTCCGGGTTGCTGATCGCGGCGAGGGCGGTCCAGGGCATCGGCGGAGCGCTGCTCGTGCCCGGCAGCTTGGCGATCATCGCCGCCACCTTCCATCCCGACGACCGGGGCAAGGCGATCGGCGCCTGGTCCGGTCTGGCGGGCGTCGCCAGTTCGATCGGGCCGTTCTTCGGCGGCTGGTTGATCGACGCCGTGAGCTGGCGGCTGGTGTTCCTGATCAACATCCCGCTGGCGGCGGCCACGATCCTGATCGCTGTCCGGCACGTGCCCGAGACGAGGTCTGCGATTCGCGCCCCGCTCGACCTGCCCGGCGCGGCGCTCGATCACAATCGCCCTGGCCGGCATCTCGTACGCCGCCATCGAGCACGGCGGCGACAGCCGGCGACGGCGGCCGCGGTCGTCGGCGTCGTCGCCCTGGTGGCGTTCGTCGTCGTCGAGCATCTGCAGCTCGCACCCGATGCTGCCGCTGGGGCTGTTCCGGTCACCGCAGTTCACCGGGACCAACCTCACCACGCTCGCCGTGTACGCCGGGCTCAGCGGTGCGATGTTCCTGGTGGTGCTGCGGCTGCAGGTCTCGCTCGGCTACTCGGCACTCCAGGCGGGTTCGTCGCTCGTGCCGTTCACGATCATCATGCTGTTGCTGTCACCGTTCGCCGGCCAGCTCGGCCAGCAGGTCGGCGCTCGACTCCCACTCACGGTCGGACCGATCGTCGCCGCCGCCGGGATGTTCCTGCTCCGCGGCCTGGCACCCGGCGACAGCTATCTGACCGACGTGCTCCCCGGTGTGACCGTGCTCGGGCTCGGCATGGCGATCACCGTCGCCCCGCTCACCGCCGCCGTGCTGGGCAGCGTCGGCGACGATCATGGCGGGCGTGGCATCGGGCGTCAACAACGCCGTCGCCCGCTTCGCCGGCCTGCTCGCGGTCGCCGCCCTGCCGGGGCTGGCCGGCATCGCCACCGAAGGCTCGATCGCCGACAGCATCGACTCCGGTTACGAGAAGGCGATCGGCATCGCCGCGGTGTGCACCGCGATCGGCGGCCTCGTCGCCGCCGTCTTGGTCGGTCGCACGGCCGAGGTCCGAACCACCGTTCATCCAGGGGTCCAACACGCCTGCAACGACCCCGGCGTGCTCACCACCGTCGGCGACGACGTGGCTCGACCTTCGTGAGCGAGGCACGCGAACGAATAACGGTGCAATCGCTTGCACATCGTGGCTGGGCTCAAGGCCCTGGCCAGGGCCTCGTTATGGTGAAGCGGTCGAGTTCGAGTCACGGGATGGAGGCGTTCATGGGTGGTTACGAGTCGGGTCGTGAGATCCTGCCGATGCCGGATGTTCCCCCAGTTGGACTGACGACGTTCGATGCCAAGGACCCCGACACGGTGTATCCCCCGATCGAACCATTGCGGCCGCCCGCCGGGGCGCCGAACGTGCTGATCGTGTTGATCGACGATGTCGGGTTCGGCGCGTCGAGTCGCAGGCCCACGATCTCTCGAAGGAGCACCCGCAGAAGCTGGCCGAGCTGCAGCGGCTGTGGCTGATCGAGGCCGTCAAGTACCAGGTCGTTCCACTCGACGATCGGTTCATCGAGCGCGGCCTGCCCGAGACGGCCGGACGGCCGACGTTGATCCACGGCAAGAAGCAGTTGCTGTTCGGTGGCATGGGGCGGCTCACCGAGAACTCGGTCGTGATGATGAAGAACACGTCGTTCTCGATCACCGCCAACATCAAGGTTCCCGAGGGAGGTGTGGAAGGCGTCATCCTCGCCCAGGGCGGACTCACCGGCGGGCACTCGTTGTACGTCAAGAACGGCAAGCCCAAGTACTGCTACAACTTCTTCGGACTCGAGCAGTACTACGCCGGAGGGCACGAAGAAGATCCCGGCCGGCGATCACCAGGTGCGGATGGAGTTCACCTACGACGGCGGCGGCGTCGGCAAGGGCGGTCTGGCGACGCTGTACATCGACGGTGTCGAGGTCGGAAGCGGACGCATCGATCAGACCGAAGCATTCCTGTTCTCCGCCGACGAGACCTGCGACGTCGGCGACGAGTTCGGCTCACCGGTGACGACCGACTACAGCGTCAAGAAGTTCACCGGCGAGGTCGACTGGGTCGAGCTCGATCTCGGCCTCGACGACCACAACCACATGATCAAGCCGGAAGACCGCGTTCGATTGGCGATGGGCATCCAGTAAGACCCACGCGCACCCGCCGGTCGCGACCGTCATCAGCTCCTGCGGGCCGTGATCAGCCAGGCGGCGGAGCCGAACAGCACACCGTCTGGCGTGGCGTGCGCGTGGAACAGGTCGGCAAGATTGGTCATTGCGGTGGCTCGGTCCTGATCGTCGAGCGCGTGCAGCAGCCCCTCGACGATGCCCATCGACTTGGCGAACTCGAGTGCGTCGACGGCATCGGTTCCGAGGTCGACCGGCTCGTCGATCGGCTCGAGCTCGACCTCGACGAAGCCTGCCGATCCGAGGATGCGACGAACCCGCTCCGGGTCGGCGAGCGCGAACGGCGTGGGCGCGTCGGGTGGCGGCACGGGCAACTCGCGCCCGACTGCGAGCGCCCGCCGCAGCGACATCAGCCAGTCGTTCTCCTCGAGTGTTCGCCAGGCCATCAGAGCCAAGGCACCGCCGCGATGCAGCCCGCCGGCGATGTTGGTGAAGGCGGCGACGGGATCGTTGAAGAACATGGCTCCGAAGCTGCTCATCGCGAGGTCGAACGCATCGGGCTCGAAGGCGAAGACTTGAGCATCGCCGCGCACGAAGGTCACGTTGTCGAGCCCCTGCTCGACGCTGCGCGTGCGCGCCAGCTCGAGCATGCGGGTCGACAGGTCGATCCCGGTGACGGCGCCGCCGGAGGCGATCCGCGCCACTCGCGCGTCGCGCCCCCGGTCCCGCAACCGATGTCGACAACGTGATCGGCGACGCCAACCAGCTGCGCCTCGACGAATCGCTGCCAGTGTCGACGGGAGGCCCGGTCGTACCGGTCGGCCTGCTCGGTCCACACATCGCCCTCGTGGCCGTCCCAGGCCGCCGCTTGCTCGGTGTTGACCACCTCGATCCCCGCCGGATCCGTTGATGTCTCATATACTCCCATAGAGAGTATTAGCGTATGGCCCCAAAGGGAGGATGTCAATGGTGAAGCCAGCGACGCCGGCGGCGTTGACCACCACGTCGTACGCGATCCTCGGCCTGCTCGCTGTCAGGCCGTGGACGACCTACGAGCTCGCACAGCAGATGCGCCGCGCGCTCGGTCACTTCTGGCCACGGGCGGAGAGCAAGCTCTACGAGGAGCCGAAGAAGCTTGTCGCTCACGGTCTCGCCCGCGCCACGCGCGAGACGACCGGCAAGCGGCCCCGAACCGTGTACTCGATCACCGCCAAGGGTCGGCGGGCGATGGCGGAATGGGTGCCGCAACCCGGCGCCGGCCCGGTGCTCGAGTTCGAGGGGCTCGTCAAGCTGTTCTACGCAGAGCACGGGAGCAAGCAGGACATCCTGGCAACACTCGACCGAGTGCGGGCGTGGAGCGACCAACAGCATCACGACAGCGTCGGGATCTCGCGGTCGTACCTGAACGGCGAAGGCGCGTTCCCTGAACGCCTCCCTTGGCTCGTGCTCTGCGGCCAGTTCCTCGAAGAGTTCGACATCATGGTGGAACGCTGGACGGAATGGGCGGCGAGCGTCGTCGAGACCTGGCCCGACGACATCACGGCCGCCGAACCAGAGTTCGACGTGCTCGAGGCGCAGGCAGTCCGGGCCGAGGCGCGCCGTGATCGGACCTCGCCATCCGGCAGGATCTGAGCGTGGCAGCTCGTCTCGGGAGGCTCGGCGGCACGCCGGAGCGGCCGGCGCTGTTCTTCGCGGGCCCGGAGGAGTTCGCCACATGGCTCGAGGCCAACCACGACTCAGCAGTGGAGTTGTGGATGGGCCTCTACAACAAGCACGTCAGCGATCGAGGACTGACGTGGAAGGACGCCGTGGTCGAGGCGCTGCGTTGGGGCTGGATCGACTCGCGCGCCGAGCGGATCGACGACGATTCCCGCCGGCAACGTTGGACGCCCCGGAAGCCGGGCAGCAACTGGAGCGCGATCAACATCGCGACCGTCGAGCGATTGATCGCCGAGGGCCGGATGACTCCCGCCGGACTGGCGGCGTTCGAACGGCGCCGGCCCGACCGATCCGGCATCTACGCCTACGAGCAGCCGCACGCCGAGCTCTCGGCCGAGTTCGCGGCGAAGCTGGCCACTCACGGGCCGGCGTCGGCGTTCTGGCAACTCGCCACCCCGTCCTACCGCAAGCTCGCGATCAACTGGGTGATGACCGCCAAGCAGCAAGCGACCAGGGAGAAGCGCATCAACCAGCTGATCGACGATTGCGCCAACGGCCGGCTGATCCCCAGCCAACGCTATGGCAGCCCGCCGAAGTGGGTGGCGCGCGCCGCCGAAGCCGCTCAGGACGCCCGGGCCGAGTAGCCGGGAACTTCCTCGATCGAGTGGTACACGGGAATCCCGCGCTGGCGGGCGATGCGCACGTCGTTGTCGGCACCGGCCGACTCGCCGGGAAGCCTCAGCACGGCGTCGCAATGCGCCAGCAGGCGCTCGGCGGTGGGTGTGAGAACCGTCAGCGAGACCGGATCGCCGACGACGGAGCCGACGCCCTGCATCACCGGTAGCGCCACCCACTCGCCGATCATGGGGATGTGTCCGGACTGGAAGATCGGCCAGGCCATCGACTCGAGGTACGCCAGGTTCTCGGCCAGCCGCTCGGGCTCGTCATCGGTGCCGGATCGGTACGGCCCGGCGATCAGGATCAACATCGGCTTTGTCATGCCGTCACCATACGTGCAACTTCGTGCATAATCAAGCAGTTTCGTGCAATGCGTTGCTAGGCTGAGCGCGTGCTGACCTCGCAACGCAAGACGGCGATCCTCGGACTCCTCGACCGCGACGGGAGCGTGGTCGCCAAGGACCTCGCCGCCACGTGGGAGATCTCAGAGGACACCGTGCGTCGCGACCTCCGCGAGCTCGCCGCCGAGGGTCTCCTGCAACGGGTCCACGGCGGTGCGCTGCCGATCTCGCCCGCCGCCGCCGATTTCGAGACGCGTCGAACGGTGGCGACCGGCGAGAAGCGGATCGTCGCTCAGCTGGCGGCGAGCCTCGTCAGCGACGGGCAGACCGTGTTCATCGACGGCGGCACCACCGGCCAAGCGCTCTGCCGAGCGCTCCCGCCCGACCTGAGTGCGACGATCATCACCCACTCCCCGACCATCGCCGTCGAGCTCACGACCTACCCGAAGGTCGACGTGTTCCTCGTCGGTGGCCGCGTCTATCCCCACTCGGTCGTCACCACCGGCGCCATCGCCGCCGAGCAGATCGCGTCGGTCAGCGCCGACGTCTTCTTCATGGGCGTGAGCGGCGTGCACCACCAGTCCGGGCTGACCACCGGCGACGCCGAGGAAGCGGCGATCAAGCGGGCGATCAGCCGGCGCTGCTCGGACACCTTCGTGCTGGCTTCGTCCGAGAAGCTCGGCGCCGCCTCACCGTTCCGAGTCGTCGATTTCGCCGACGTCACCGCCGCCATCACCGACACCACCGATGCGAGAACGCTGCGACCGCTCCGCAAGGCCGGGCTCGACGTCATCTCCCCGACCCGCCGATAGTTCCGGCACGGCGGTCGAGCACGGGGTGCGCGAGACTGCGAAGCGCGTGGGAGACCTCTTCGAACTGGGCGTCGTCGACGCCCGCGTCGTTGATCGCGGGGCGCCAGCTTTCCGCCGAAGAGTTGACCTCGGCGTGTCTCACTCGCATTCGGGAGACCGATGGCGTGCACACGGACGACGGCGATCCGAGCTCGATCAACGCGTGGGTCCGCCTCTATGAACAAGACGCGCTCGACGCGGCGATGCGTGCCGACGATCTGATCGCGCTCGGACGAACCGATTCCTCCGTTGCTCGGCGTCCCGATCGGGCTCAAGGATCTCTACGGTGTCGCCGGCAAACCCGTCACCGCATCGAGCCAGTTGCTCGACGACGTTCCCGCCGACGATTGTGACGTCTGGCAGCGGCTGAAGTCGGCCGGCATGATCCTGCTCGGTCATCTCCACACCCACGAGTTCGCCTCCGGCGGCACCACTGACCAGGTCGGCAATCCATGGGACCTCGAACGAACCGCGGGCGGCTCGAGCGGCGGCTCCGGCGCTGCACTTGCGGCGCGCATGGTGCCGGCTGCGACGGGCACGGACACAGCGGGATCGCTGCGCATCCCGTCTGCCTGCTGCGGTACGTCGACCATCAAGCCGACACGTGGGCTGGTGTCGACACGAGGCCTCGTGCCGCTGTCGTGGACGCTCGACCACGCCGGCCCGATGGCGCGGACGCTGATCGATTGCCGGGCATTGTTGGCGGCTATGGCGGGTCCTGATCGCGGGCGCCCCGAGAGTTGGTCGTCGAGCAACCATCCGGAGCTTCCCGCGCGGCTGACACGCTGCGGGCGCACGCATCGCCGTGTCCCCGAGGACCGCGTCAATCGAGCTCGATTCCGACGTCGCGGCCGGGTGCGAGCGGGCGACCGAGGCCTGCCGAGCCCTCGGTGCGACGATCATCGAGCCCGCGGCCCCGAACATCGGCTTCGACGTTGGCGACGACTTCCTCGACGTGATGACCACCGACATGCTGGCGTACCACCGCCGCTTCGACGGCCAACGTCAGCACTACCGACCGTCCGAGCGGGAATGGGTCGAGATGGGCGAGCAGCGCGCCGTGCCCGGCGAGCGCTATGCCGCGATCCAGGCCGGCCGGCGCGACATGACCGCGGCGTGGTCGGCGTGGCTCGACGAGCACGCGATCACGGCTGTGCTGGAACCGACGATCCCAATCGTGGCTCCCCCACGCGGCAACGGCTACGAGCACGCCGGCAGTGACTACGACGCTGATCTCCCTGACGCACTTCTGGGACTGGACCGGGTTCCCGGTCGTCGCCATGCCCGCCGGGCTCGGGTCGCGAACTCGGCTCCCCGTCAGCGTGTCACTGATCGGTCGCGCCGGGGGCGACTGGGATCTGCTCGATCTCGGCGTCGAGCTACAGACCGCGTTGGGCGTCCCGACCTGGCCCATGTGAAGCCTCCCCACCCGGGTCGGCCCATCACAGCTCTTCGTAGTGCTGCTCGGCGGACGCGTGGCCGTCGGTCGACGGGCCGTACACGTAGACCATGCGGGCGTACACCGGAGCTGCATATCGTCCGAGGCTTGCAGGCGGCACGATCACGGTGTCGCCAGCGCGTGCGATCCGCGTCGAGCCGTCGGATGTCACGTGCAACTCGCCTTCGACGACATAGTTGATCTCGACGTGCATGTGCCGGTCGGTGAGGGCGGCGGCGGTCAGGCTCCACTCCCCCACGACCAACTCGTCTGCGACGATTCGGCGGCAGGCGAGCCGCGGCCTGCCCGGCACCGGTTCCAGTTGCTCGCGGGGCTCGAGCCGGCTCGTCCAACCCGCGCTTCGTCGTCCGACATCACAGAGGCACCGTAGTCACCAACTCGGGCCGTTGCGGGTCGGTCGATACTGTTCGGCGATGGCGCGACGCACCGGGCTCGTCACCCACGAGCGGTACTACTGGCACGACAACGGTCCCGCTGCCGGGACCGCACGACCCGATGGCTGGGCGATCGAGCCGGGCAGCCACGTCGAGAGCCCGGAATCGAAGCGGCGACTCCACGCGCTGCTGGCAGCGACGGGATACATCGATCGCCTGACGCCGATTGCGCCCCGCCCGGCGACACGCGACGAACTGCTCAGGTTCCACACGCCCGGCCACGTCGATGTCGTCGCCACCGCCGCGCCTTGGACATCGATCGGGCGCCAGGCGGTGGTCGGACCGGGCTCGTACGAGATCGCCCTGCTCGCCGCCGGCGGCGTGATCGCCGCGACCGATGCCGTGTTCGCCGGCGACGTCACGAACGCCTACGCCTTGGTGCGCCCTCCCGGTCACCACGCCGAACCCGATCGGGCGATGGGTTTCTGCCTGTTCGGCAACATCGCGATCGCCGCGCTTCACGCCGCGGCGTGCCACGGCGTGCACAGGATCGCCGTCGTCGATTGGGACGTCCATCACGGGAACGGAACGCAGGCGGCCTTCTACGCCGATCCCGAGGCCCTGACGATCTCGATCCATCAGGACGGTCGTTTCCCTCGCGACACCGGCTCGCTCTCCGAACGCGGCGAGGGAGCCGGGTTCGGCACGAACATCAACGTGCCGCTGCCGCCAGGCTCCGGTCACGGGGCGTTCATCGACGTGTTCCAACGTGTCGTCGTCCCCGCCTTGCAACGGTTCCGACCCGAGTTGGTGTTCGTCGCCTCGGGCTACGACGCCGGGGCGTACGACCCGATGGCGCACATGATGGCCCACGCCGGCACGTACCGGGCGATGGCCGAAGCCGTCGTCGGTGTCGCAGACGACCTCGCCGATGGCCGTCTGGTGGTGGTGCACGAGGGCGGGTACTCGGCGTTCCACGTCCCGTTCTGTGGACTGGCGGTGCTCGAGGCGATGAGTGGGGACGCGTCGGGGATCGACGATCCGTTCGCCTCGGTCGCCGGACTGCCGTACCAGGATCTCCAGCCGCATCAGGCGGCGATCATCGATGTCGCCGCTGCGTACGTCGACGAGCTCGATTCCCCGACGTGACAATGGCCGACGCGTGAGCGCCTGACTACCGTGTCGCCGGAAAGCACGAGGAGGGCAGCGTGGCGAAGGTCGACCTGGTCGTGGTCGGAGGCGGGATCGCAGGCTCGGCCATCGCGGCGCGGATGAGCGCCGCTGGGACGAGTGTGCTCGTGCTGGAGCAGACCGAGCAGTTCGTCGACCGCGTGCGCGGCGAGTACATCGCCCCTTGGGGCGTGCGCGAGGTGATCGCGTTGGGGTTGTGGGACGTCGTCAGTTCCGTCGAGCACTGCAATGTCTTCACGCGCTTCGTCGGGTTCGAGGAGCGGATCCCCGAGGTCGTGGCGATCGGGTCGATGCGCGACTTCAAGGTGATGGTCCCCGACGTGCCGGGCGCCTTCGGGGTCAGCCACCCCGGGTTGTCGGAGGCCCTCCTCGCTCACGCCACTTCGTGTGGAGCGGACGTGGTCCGCGGCACGTCGTCGGTGTCCGTCGAGCGCGGATCGACATCGACCGTGCGCTGGAACGTCGGTGACCAGGCGTTCGAGGTCGAGACGCCCCTGGTCGTCGCCACCGACGGTCGCGCATCGACGATTCGGCGCGCGCTGCGGGCTGACGTTGCACGAGACGGAGGCCACCCACTTCCTCGCCGGCATGCTCGTCGCCGATACCGACGACTGGCCCCGCGACGTCGCTTGCCACGGCGTCGAAGATGAAACCGAGTACATCATGTTCCCTCAGGCCGACGGGCTGACCAGGGTGTACGTCGGCTGGCGGATCGACCAACCGGCACGGTTCGCCGGGCCCGACCGCCAACGCAAGTTCCTCGACAGTCTCCGATTGGAGTGCACGAGCTGGTCACCGGCGATCGCCGACGGCACGCCGGCCGGCCCGTGTTCGTGGTTCCCGATGACCGACAGCTGGCTCGACCAACCGGTGCACGACGGGATCGTGTTCGCCGGGGATGCCGCCGGATGGAGCAACCCGCTGATCGGTCAGGGACTCTCGGTGGCGTTGCGCGACGCTCACGTGCTGACCGACGCTCTGCTCGCAGACGACCGGTGGACCGGCGACACGCTCAAGGTTTACTCCGACGAGCGCGCCGAACGGATGCGCCGCCTGCGGGTGTCGATGGCCGTCAGCAGCCTCATCTACGACTTCGGACCGAAGGCAGCCGATCGCCGGGCACGCATCCGAGCGGCGATGCAGGCCGACCCGACGTTGGCCGCTTCGCGAGCAACGACCGTCGCCGGACCCTGGGCGTTCCCCGCCGAAGCCTTCACCGGCGAAGCCTTCGCCACGATCGCCGCCTGCTGAACTCGACGTGCTCGCGCTTCTATCGGGCGAGGTCGAACACCAGGCGACCGTTGACGGTTCCGGCCAGCACCTCTTCGAACGCCTCGTTGACCTGGTCGAGACGTCTCGTTTCGTACACGACCCGCGTTCGGCCGGCGGCGTGCAAGCTCGAACACTTCAGCCAGGTCACGACGAGTGCCGACGATCGACCCGATCACGCTGATGCCCCCGAGGACGGTCTCGAACACCGGGAGCCTCATCTCGTTGTCGGCCGGCAGTCCGACCAGCACGAGCCGTCCGTGCCGTCGTAGCGACTCGAACGCGGACCGCAGCGGTTCGGCGTCGGCGGCCGTGGTGATCACGACGTCGGCGCCGCCGGTCTGGTCGTGGATCGCGCCGTTGGGCGGCGACCGAGTGGGCGTTGACCACGACGTCCGCGCCCAACGAAGTGGCCAGTGCCAGCTTGTCGTCCGACACGTCGACGGCGACGACCGTGGCGCCGGCGATCTTGGCGTACTGAACCGCGAGATGCCCGAGCCCGCCCACACCGAACACGGCGACCACCTCCGAAGGGCGAGCACCGGACACCTTGACCGCCTTGTAGGTCGTGACGCCGGCGCACGTCAGCGGCGCCGCTTCACAGGCGTCGATACCGTCCGGGACCGGGACGACGAACGCGGCGTCGGCGAGCACGTGGTCGCTGTAGCAGCCGTCGACGCTGTATCCCGTGTTGCGCTGTGCGAGGCAGAGCGTCTCCCATCCCGACACGCAGTAGCGGCATCGCCCGCACGCCGAATGCAGCCACGGCACGGCCACTCGTTGCCCGAACAGATCGATCGGCACCTCGCCACCGACCGACATCGATCCGACCCACACCTTCATGGCCTGGCACGAACGGTGGTGTCGGCTTGATCACCCAGTCGCCGCGGGCGGCGTGGATGTCGGTGTGGCACAGGCCCGACGCTTCGAGCTTGATCAGCACCTGTCCCGGATCCGGCAGCGGAGTAGGTCGCTCCTCGAGCACCAATGGTGCCCCGAGCTCGTGCACGACAGCGGAGCGCATGGCGATCTCCTTTCGTCTCGTCTCCCACGACTGTGCGCGCTCGAGATGTCCCGCCGGAACAGTCGATGGTCACAAGTTCAGGGCCGAAGGTCCCTGGCAACTGGGACACGCGAGCCGATGCTCATTGCATGGAGCACCCTGCAGCCGTGGCACCCAACGCCGACCACTTGGAGCCTTTGCAGCCTCTCGAAGAGCTCACGCGTGAGGAATGCCTGGCACTGCTGGCGATTCACTCCGTGGGTCGGATCGCCGTGATCGGACACGACAACCTCCCATTCGTCGTTCCGGTCAACTACCGAATGACAGGGGACACCGTGTTGTTCCGCACCGATGCGGGCACCAAGCTCGACGCGATGCAACGTCACCCCGTGGCATTCCAACTCGATTCGATCGATCTGCTTCATCACGCCGGATGGAGCGTGCTGATCCAGGGCGTTGCCCACGAAGTGCCAGCCCATGAGCTCGATTCGGTCCACGTCGAGCCCTGGACGGGCCCCAAGGCGCACTGGATCCAGGTCGTGCCACGCTCGATCACCGGCCGCCGGATCCGACTTCCGGACATCACCTACGAGCCCCGCGGATACCTCTGAGCGCACGAGCTCTCGCTTTCAACGTCGAACTCCCGCTGGTTGAATGATGTCGACGTCGGCACTGGGACCCAGCACAACTCTGAGGCGATGCGTCGCGCCGTCATCGCGAAGCGGGACAGGCGCTCCGTTGGGCAGCAGCTCGCCGTCGAGCTCGGTCTTCGCGATCTCCCCGGCTGACCGCTTGCGGGTTCTCGACGACGATGTCATAGGTGGCTGTGTGGTAACGGAAATGGATCTCATAGCCCGGCCACGTCGTGGGGATGCACGGTTCGAGCCTCAGTTCCGTGCCGCGGAGCCGAAAGCCGAGGATCCACTCGATCCCAGCCTGGTACATCCATCCGGCCGCGCCGGTGTACCAGGTCCACCCGCCTCGGCCGGTGTGCGGGGGCTCGGCATAGACGTCGCCTGCCATGACGTACGGCTCGACCTTGTATCGGTACACGCCCGCGGTGGTGCTGGTGTGGTTGATCGGATTCAGGATCGAGAAGAGCTCGCCGGCCTTGTTCCCGTCGCCGAGCGTGGCGAAGGCGAGCACCGACCAGATCGCCCCGTGCGTGTACTGACCGCCGTTCTCGCGAATGCCGGGGAGGTATCCCTTGATGTAGCCGGGGTCGAGATCGGCGTGATCGAACGGCGGCGTGAACAGCAGCACGAGCCCGTCTCCCCGACGGATGAGGTACTCGTCGACGGCGGCCATGGCCCGCTCCGCGCGCGAGCGTTCGGCGGCACCCGACAGGACGCTCCACGATTGTGCGATCGAGTCGATCCGGCACTCGACGTTGCTCGCCGAGCCGAGCGGCGTACCGTCGTCGAAGAACGCTCGTCGATACCAGTCGCCGTCCCAGCCGTCCCGCTCGAGGGCGATCTGCAGCTCCCGCATGTGTGCGCGCCAACGGGTCGGCACGCGCTGCGTCGCCGCGCGCTTCGGCGAGCGGGGCGAAGGCGGCGAGCGTGCCATAGAGGAACCAACCGAGCCAGACGCTTTCGCCGTCGCCCTTCTCGCCGACGCGGTTCATGCCGTCGTTCCAGTCGCCGGTACCGATCAGGGGGAGGCCGTGCGATCCGAGACCGAGGCTGCGGTCGATCGCCGCCGCACAATGTTCGAACAAGGTTCCCCGCCTCGCCGACTGCTCCGGCTGGAAGTAGGCGTCGTGCTGCTCTGCCGCGAGCGGCGGCCCCTCGAGGTACGGAATCGTCTCGTCGAGGATGTCGGCGTCGGCGGTGACCGCGAGGTAGCGGTCGACCGCGTAGGGAAGCCACAATCGGTCGTCTGAGATATGTGTGCGCACGCCTCGACCAGAGGGTGGATGCCACCAGTGCTGGACGTCGCCTTCGATGAACTGATGCGCTGCCGCGCGGAGGAGGTGCTCGCGGGCGAGCTCGCGCTGCGGGACGATCAGCGCGATCACGTCCTGGAGCTGATCGCGGAATCCGTACGCGCCACCGGCCTGGTAGAGCGCGGCTCGCGCCCACAAGCGGCAGGCCAGCGTCTGATAGATGAGCCAGCCGTTCAACATGATGTCCAGCGAGCGATCCGGGGTCTGCACCTGGACGGTCGCCTGGATGTCGTCCCACGACCGCTCGACCTCGCGCAGGAGGGCGCCGTGATCGGCGCTACGCCCACGCCGCACGAGGTCGAGCGTCGCCTCGCGGCTCTCGGCCTGGCCGAGCATGACCACGATCTCAGTGCATTCCCCCGGCGGCAGCTCGAAGCTCGTCTGCAACGAGGCACACGGATCCATGCCCGCCCCGAACGCCTCCTGTAGTCGCTGTCCCTTGGCGAGACCTGCCGGTCGGCCCAGCCCGCCGTTGCGGCCGAGGAACTCGGTGCGATCGGCGGTGAACGCCGTCTGCCGGCCACACATGTCAAGGAAGGCGACACGGTCACCGAAGTCTGCGTTCCATGGGTTGGTTGCCAACAATGCCCCTGTTTCGGGGTCGCGCTCGGTGACGATCCAAGGCGCGTTGGCTCCACGCGATGTCCCGAGGACCCACTCGGCGTACGCGGTGAGCGACAACCGACGTGTTCGCCCGGACCGATTCTCGATGGTGAGCACGGAGATCTTCACTGGTTCGTGGCGCGGCACGAACTGGACCATCGTCGAGCTGGATGCGGTCGTGCAGGTGCTCGAACCGGCTGTATCCGGCCCCGTGCCGCGCCACGTAGGTCGATGCCGCGCATCGAATCGGCTGCGCCGTCGGGCTCCACACCTCGCCGGTGTCGTCGTCGCGCACGTAGAACGCCTCTCCGGACGGGTCGCTGACGGGGTCGTTGGACCACGGCGTGAGCTGGTTCTCCCGGCTGTTGCCTGCCCATGTGTAGCCGGAGCCCGACTCGGACACCTGGAAACCGAACGACGAATTGGCGATCACATTGAGCCACGGCGCGGGCGTCGACTGTCCCGGCCGCAGCACCGTGACGTACTCGCGACCGTCCTTGTCGAATCCCCCCATCCCGTTGAAGAATTCGAGGCGGGGCAACGCCGGAGGCCGATCGTCGTCGTGGGGGGCTTCCAAGGCGTCCGGCGCACGCGCCGGGGTGCGAGACAGCGACGAGCCCATCGGCCGCTCGAGGCGGATGACCTGATCTGCAAGGCTTCCGCGGCGGCTCAACAGCACGGCACGTGCAGCGGTCTGCAGCAACGTCCGGTCGTCGGCGCTCAGACGTTCGCCGCGCAGGACGAAGACGCCGCCGTGGCTCGGATGGCTCTGGTGACCGAGCGAGGACTGGCTCGCCCTCACCATGCTCTCGAGCGAGCCGTGCAGGTCGTCGGCGTACGTGGCGCCGTGCTCGTTGATGATCGACGAGGTCGACATCGAGCAACTTGAGGCGCCAGTACTCGTGAGCTCGCAGCAGCTGGCGCACGATGTCGACGTCGTCGAGCTGGTCGATGCGAACCAGCACGATCGGCAGGTCACCGGAGATGCCGTGAGGCCAGAGACCGGATGCTCCTCGACGGTTGCGCAGCGAGCACGTTCTGCGTCGGCCGCAGCGATGGGTCGGAGTACAGGATCCGGTTGGCGAGACGTTGGAAGAGCTGCGCTTCGGCGGCGTCGATACCGAGGTGGTGAAGCTGGACCTGGGCGTGCGTCCACGCCAGGATCCGAGCGCGCTCGAATGCGCCAGGAGTTCGGTACTTGTCGGCCAGGTCGAGGACCTGCTCTCGCGTTTCCGCCACCAGGGTCGCGAAGATCGCGTGCACCGTCTCGCCAGGTTCGATCACGACTCGGCGGCGAAGGCTGAAGATCGGGTCGAGCACCGCCCCGGCACTGTTCGACAACGGTCGCCCGTCGATCACCGACGCCGCAGACCTGATCACACGACCGCGTCCGAGAAAGCGTGCGCGATCTGTCTCGAACTGGATGACGCCGTCGCCGTGTTCCTCCACCGTTGCCACGTGCGCCGCCCAGATCCGCTCCTCGTCGTCGGCACGCGGACGACGCGTGGCCAACAGCGCACCGGTCTCGGCGTCGAACTCGGTCTGGACGAAGAGGTTCTGGAATGTGGGGTGGGCGACGTCGGCCGCCTGCGGCGCGAGTGCGAGCTCCTGGTACGAGGTGAGCTCGACCTCGCGTGGGTCGCGACCCCAGGTTGGTGAGTGAAGCTCGCCGGATCTCGGCGTCGTCTTCGGCAGAGACGGCGATAGTCAAGCTGGTCGTGATCGATCCGTCGCGCCGGGAGAACTCGGCCTGGTCCTCGCTGTACAACACCTCGTAGGTGTCTGCCTCCCGGCCGGCCGGCTGGAAGCCAGGTGACCAGACGGCGCCGCTGCTCGTGTCGCGCACGTACAGAAAGCTCCCCCACGGGTCGCATGTGACGTCTTCACGCCAGCGCGTCACCGCCAGGTGGCGCCATCGGCTGTAACCGGAACCGGCGGTGGTGAGCATCACCGAGTACCGCCCGTTCGACAGCAGGTGCGTTCGGGGGATCGTGTCGTGGGGAGACGTAAAACGACGCAGGATCGGAGGCACCGAGTCGCGCACGTCGGCAGCGCTCTTCACCTCCTCGGCCCGCGGTCGCGATACGAGCGCGTTGCGTGGCATGCGCTCCTGCAGGAGCAACTCGGTAGCCTCGACGATCGGCTCGGCATGGAAGCGCTCGACCATCGAGACGTCATTGACGACGTTGCCGAGGGCGACCAACGTCATGCCTTGATGGTGAGCCATGTAGCTCTTGACGACGGCAACCGATGCTCCGGCAGGGAGCCGGCGGGCGGTGTAGTCGAGCGCCTCGCGGAACCCGTACCGTCCGGCAGCGCCTTCGGCGCTCAGACGCTCGAAGTTCCGGACGGCGGCTCCGGGGTCGATCATCGCCGCCAGAGCAGTCGCGTAGGGGGCCACAACCATGTCCTCGCTGAGGCCGCGCTTGAGCGCGAGACCCGGAACACCGAAGCCCGAGTACTGGTAGGTCTGCATGAGGTCGCGCGCGTTGTACCCGGACTCGGAGATCCCCCAGGGAATGCCGAGCTCGGTTGCATATCGGATCTGACGCACCACGACCAGTCGCGAGGTCTGCTCGAGGAGGCTGCCCACCGGGGCTCGCATCACCAGCACAGGCATGAGGTATTCGAACATCGATCCGGACCACGAGATCAGGGCGGAACCGCGGCCGACCGGTGTGAGCCCACGGCCGAGACGGAACCAATGGTCCGCCTCCACGTCGCCCTTGGCGATCGCAATGAAGCTGGTCAGCCGCGCCTCCGAAGCGAGCATGTCGTAGTAGCTCGGATCGAGCGCGCCTTCTCTGACACGGAATCCGATCGAGAACAACTTGCGGACGGGATCGAAGAGGAAGCGGAAGTCCATCCCCGCGATCAGTCGGTCCGCGTCGTCGGCGACAGCCTGCAGTCGGCGCACGAGCATGTCCATCGAGGCCTCGTGCGGCCGGGTGCTGGGTCGGTCGGCCAGCTCGGCGACGGTGAGCTCGGCACCGGTGCTCTCGACCGGATGCAGCAGCGCGAGATCGCGTAGGTGGCTGTTCGCGGTCGACTCTGCCGCGTGCGCCCACATCACCAGCTCGTCGTCCGACTCGGCTCCCGGCGGCGTGGTCGGCGAATCGCCGGTGGCGACGGCGCGTGCCTGTGCCCCGAGCGCCGCCAGCCGGTCCGACCACTGCTCGAGCGTGACGATCGAACCGTCGTCGTTCCTGTCACATGCCTTGCCGGCAAGTGCCATCGCATCGCCGATGCCGTCCAGTGCCGCAACGAGTGCGAGCGGCTGATCGATCATCTGGCGACAGGCGTTGGACACGGCGATCAGATGACCGGCGAGGTTGCCACTGTCGACGGTCGAGACGTAGTCGGGCTCCAGCCGTTGCAGCGTCCGCGTGTCGTACCAGTTGAAGAGGTGACCGTGGAATCGCTCGAGCCGAGTGACGGTGGCCAGGGTCGTTTCGAGCCGTTCCACCATGTCGAGCGTCCCGATCCACCCGAAATCGCGGGCGCTGACCGTGGCGAGCAGATACATGCCGATGTTGGTTGGGGACGTGCGATGCGCAATCTCCGGTTGCGGGGCGTCCTGGAAATTGTCGGGGGGCAACCCGTGCTCGTTGGTCGCGACGAACGTCTCGAAGAACAGCCATGTGCGTCGGGCAATCAGACGAAGCGTTCGAACATCTCGATCGTCGAGTTCGATCGGCTCGGAGACGACACCGGGAAGGCTGACCTGCCGCGCAATCCACGGCGCGGCGAGCCACAGCACGACGAAGGGAGCGGCGATCCACGCACATTCTGGCTTGACCACGCCGACCGTCAGGCCGACGATGACGGCGAGCCCGACACTGCCCGCCATCTGCCGGTAGAAGTCCTGCAGGCCGGGTTCGCGATCTGCCTTCACCTGAGCGGCGGTCTGCCACTCGAGCAGATGCTTGCGCGTGAACAGCAGTCGGGCGAGCGTGCGGACGATCGCATCGCCCATCAGCCACGCCTGATGGATGAGGAAAGTGAGACTGAGCATCACCTGCGCGGCTGCGACGATCACGTCTCCTACGACGTCACGCAGATGGCTGCGCTTGGAGATGCCGCGGCGGCGCGGAATCAAGCCCGAGATCACCGGGATGGCGGGGGGCACGACCACGGAAGCGAGGACCAGGAGAGTCCACCATCCGGCCGAGGCCGATGGCACGGTCCATGCTGCGATCAGCGTCGCCAGTGCGAGCGGGGCGGTCAGCGTGCGACGCAGATTGTCGACCATCTTCCATCGATCGACACCGCCGATCCGGCACCAGGTACGGGTGTGTCCGCGGCGCGGGCCGCGACCGAGAATCCACGGCAACAATTGCCAGTCGCCGCGCGCCCAGCGATGCTGTCGCGCCGATTCCTCGAGGTAGTCCGACGGGAACTCGTCGAACAACTCGACGTCCGTCACCAGACCGGCGCGTGCGAAGACGCCCTCGAACAGGTCGTGGCTCAGCAGCGTGTTGTCTGGCACTCGGTCGCACATCGCCGATGCGAACGCGTCGACCTCGTAGATCCCCTTGCCGGTGAAGCTCCCTTCCTGGAAGAGGTCTTGGTACACGTCCGAGACTGCCGACGCATACGGGTCGATGCCCGCCGACCCGGCGAAGATCCGCTGAAAGTATCGAGGCGTCCTCGCGTGGCGGCAGTGTGGGCGTGATGCGCGGCTGCAGCAAGCCGTATCCGTGCGTCACGCGCCCGAGGCGTGCGTCGAGGATCGGCTGGTTGAGGGGGTGGGCGATCGTTCCGACGAGCCGTCCCACGACGCCACGCGGCAGTCGTGTGTCCGCATCGAGCGTCACCACGTACCGCACACCGGCGGGTGGAGTCGAGCGCGGCGCACCGCTCGTCATGAAGGTGGTGGTCGTGGAGCCCCGCAACAAGCGCGTTGAGCTCGTCGAGCTTGCCGCGCTTGCGCTCCCACCCCATCCACCGTCCCTCGCTCGGGTTCCAGCGCCGGCCCCGGTGGAACAGGAGGAAGCGCGCGTCCTCCGCCTTCGGCGTCGCCATACCGCTCGATTGAGGCGATCGATCCCTGCCGCCGCGGCGGCGAGCAACTCGTCGTCCCCGTCGGCGCACTCGCTGTCCGCATCGAGCCAGTCGGAGAGCAGCGCGAATCGCAGATCGCCGTCCCGGTTGCCCAGGTAGTGAACTTCCAGCGCCGCCACTCGAGCGTCCACGTCGGAGGCGCTCGTCAGCAGCATCGGAACAACGACGAGTGTTCGCATCTCACTCGGTATCCCGTCGTCCAGATCGAGCCGAGGCAGAGGGCGTGGACCCAAGGATTGGGTGACGGCGCGATTGACGACGGCCACCGCCAGCACTGATGCCGGGCCCGATTGCCAGGAGGGCGACGATGATGCGTCGGTCCGTCGCGATCGCCCGAGATGAGCACCCACATGAGGATCACGAGTGCGGTGACGAAGGCCAGCAAACCGACGTACAGCAGCCCACCGGCTCGCATCAGCACCCGCTCGATCCGGCTCGTCAGCGGCACGCGTGCATGCAAGGGCGCGTTCGAGGTCGGCGTGGCCCTCGGAGATCAGGTAGAAGCCGGGATCGCGGAGGCGTGCCTCGAGCGGTGGATCGGCGGTGTCGAGCACCTTCGTGTCGTTCGCCATCGTCCAGCGCCCGACGGGCGACGTCCAGCTCCGTCCGACCTGATCGGCGGGCGAGGTCCTCGACCGCGTTCCGGTAGCGGTTGCGTGTCGCGAAGTCCATCTCCGCGAAGCGGCTTCCCCCGCGCAGCTCGTCGTCGACCAACCCCACGCTTTCGACGAACTCGGCCCAGTCGAACCAGGAAATCAGCCTCATGCTCGTGACGACGTTTCGGACGGTCACGTTCATGGTTGCCATGCGCTGGTGCTCGAGCTGGACGAGTTCCTCGGCGGTCGTACCCCGCGCCGCCAGCATGTGCTCCACCTCACTGAGTGCGGGAGTAACCGCCGGATCCTGATCGCGCAGGCGCTGGAAGAGTTGGACACGACCAGCCGTCGAGAGCTGCATGCGCGACAGTCGACGCGTCGCCGAGGCCGCATCGCTCGGACTCTCCGTCGACCAGACCGAGCAGGCGATCTGCGAGCTCGTCAGCAGCTTGGCGATCCGACCGACTGCGCACAATTCGCTCAGCGAGACGCCGCAGGTTCTCGACGAGCAGGATGCGCAGGCTGATCGCGATCGCCCACAGTTCGCCGATGGTCAGCGGCTCCACTTCCTGGTAGGCGCGCACCATGCGCCGCAGGCTCTCGGGATCGAACCGACTGTCGGTGTGAGCGATGTACGCCCACGCCAGACCGAGCACGCGTGGATATCCGTCGAGGTGACCACCCGCGAGCTTCGGTAGCTCGCGGTAGTAGTCAGGTGGTAGATCGTCGCGGATCTCACGCACTTGCTCATCGACGATGGCGAAGTTGTCGACGAGCCATTCGGCGGCCGGAGTGATCGCCCGCTCGTCCCTGATCGCCTGGGCAAGCACCCGATACGACTCGACCAGCACCCGGGAGTTGTCCGCCACGCGGGCGTTCACCGACACTCCGCGATCAGAAGGGGCGCGCACGTGTTGTGCCGCGGCCAGTGTCCTCGCATGCTGCTCGAGGCGTTCGATGCTGAACAGTTCGGCGACGATTGGCTGCTCGACGTCGGGGTCGGCGTCGGCATCGCGCTGCCCACGCCGCGCCGATACGGGGAACGAACCGCCCGACCGACTTCGCTGGATCAGTCGCACCGGCCTGTGACTCGTTCGGACGGGCAGAGGTGGCCGAACATCGAACCCGCGACCGGAGCGACCTCCAATGTCGCCCTCATCCGTGCCCGATCTTTCACGACCACGCCGGTACCCCCGCCCTCATCGCGTCAAACTCGCCACGACACGGGCCACCAGGCGTTTTGCGCCCGCCGCCCGACGTTTTGTCTCAGCCGCGGGCCAGGTCAGCCAGTTGGTCGAACGTGATCGGGTGGACGAGAGCGTCAGCATGGCGATGCGCCAGCCGCCACGCAGAGCCATCACGACGAAACACCAGTGTCACCCGCAACGACCAGTCCTGCTGCGGGTAGTCGCCTACCACGCCGTGTTGACGCTCGACAGCGACGAGCACGGCAAGATCGCCTGAGGCGTACGTCTGGACGACCTCGAGCATGGCGTCGCCGCCCTTGAAGAATCGCTCCATCTCGGCGATGTCGTCGTCGGTCACCCTCGATCCGTGGATCGTGTCGCCCCCGGTGGGAGACATCAGGCTGAAGTCGTCGGTGTGGTTCATCAGTTCGAAGTAGCGCCGCATGCGGCCGCCGATGAACGCCGAAGCGGCCTCCGACATCAGTTCGATGAGCTCGCCGAGATCGCCGTCAGAATCCCGCTCTTGACGCGTCTCGTTGAATGCAGTGTTCATATCTCTCTCGGTGCGGCGTGGCGGGTGACGCGGAATGGCGTCCCGGGCACGATACGAATCACCGATTGTCCGATGCTTGGAGAACGGCTGACGATGCGATGGAGATCGAGCATCGTGGCAGCGGCACGAGTCGTGTGAGGATGCCATCAGGTGATAACACGCGGACGTCCCACACGACGCGACACGGAAGGACCAGGAGCGATGACGATCTTCGACGACCTGCGGGCGAGCCACGAGGTTCAACGAACACTCGCACGCAAGATGACGCACGGCCGGGCCTCCGCACAGAACCGCCGAGCTGCCTTCCTGGCGCTCGCCCATGAGCTCGATGCGCATGCAACCGCCGAGGAGCGTCACTTCTACGTGCCGCTGCTGATGGACGATGCTGGGCTCTCGGTGAGTCGCCATGCGTTGGCCGACCACCACAAGGCGGAAGAACTGGTGGAACAGCTACGCGGTGTCGATCCGACGACCGATCACTTCAACGAGCTCGCCATGCAACTCTCCAAGGAAGTCCGTGATCATTTGGACGAAGAGGAGCACGGGACCTTTCAACTCGCCGGCAAACTGCTGTCGAAGACCCGCCTCCAGCTTCTCGCTCGTGAGTATCGAGCGGAGTACGCCGAGCGTGGCGGTCCTTACGACCTGTGAGGTTGCTCCCAGGTGTCGAGGCCGGCAGTGGGGATGGCAGTCCGCTGATGACGAGAGATCATCGAAGCCCTGCCGCCACCTGCGCCTTGCCTTGACGTATCGCCATTGCGCCGCGATGCTTCGCGCCGCGGGCGTTCCTCAAAGGTGGTACTCATGAAGAAGGTGACCGCAGTCGCGCTCGTGCTCGTCGCGACGCTGCTCACGGCAGCTGGATCTGCGAACTCCGAGTCACGCTCGAGGAAGTACGAGGTCGAGTCGGTCGAACTCCAGATCCCCTCGCGCGGCATTCAGATCCCGGCCACGGTCGTGACACCGGTGGGCAAGCAGCACCAGCGATTCCCGCTCGTCGTGATCCATCATGGGCACGGCGGCGGACGTAACGAGAACGGAGGGCTCGCCCGAGTGGCCGACGCCTTGGGCGAGGCCGGGATCGCCAGTATCCGCTTCGATTTCGCCGGTGCCGGCGACAGCACCGAGCCGTTCACGAAGCTCTCCTATACGACGATGCTCGCGGACTCCAACGCCGCCCTCGTTTGGGCTGTCCGCAACCTGCCGGTCGACAAGCGTCGAATCGGCGGCTTCGGGTACAGCGAAGGTTCTGCCGTCGTGGCGATGCAGGCGGGGCAGCCGTTCACGCCGTACAAGGCGGTTGCCATGCTCGGGCCTGTCGCGAATCCGCGCGAACTGTTCGATTCGTTCTTCGGGGGCAACTTCGACGCCTACTACGCCGAAGCGCAGGCGAACGGCTTTGCGGTGGTGACCACGCCGTTCGGCCAGGTCCAGAACACCGGCCTCGAGTGGTTCCAAGAGACGATCGCCGCCGACCCGGCCGGCGACATCTCCTACTTCAAGGGCAGGGTCGAGCTGATCTGGGGCGAGGAGGAGCAGGTCATCCCGTTCAGTCAGGTGGAGACTCTGCAGGCAGCGACGGCTGGAACTGCGAAGCGCACGACGACCGTCACGATCCCGAACGCCGACCATGGTTACGGCTTCTACTCGGATCAGCCGGACGTCGACGCCGCACTTCACTCAGCGTTGGTGCAGTTCTTCAAGCGCGCCCTATGAGACAGGGCTCGTTGCGGCACGCATCAGCGTTCAACCGGCGCTGACGTTCGCGAGGTCAGATGTCTGGGCGAGCCATCCGAGTGCCAGAACTCGTTTCCCTCCGTCGGCCAAGACCACGAATCCCTCACGACGGTCTGACCATCGGCACGAGGCTCCGGATGTCTCCTCGCTCCTTGCTGCGAGATCGGAGCGAACAACCCGGATGGTGATCGGAACCGCCTCCGATGGCGGTTCGAAAGCGGTTCCGATCAGGGTCCCCGCGTGGTCTGCGAATCGTCGTCACAAGGCCGGTTGCAGAGCGAGGACGTCGCCGCGGCTTTGCCTCGCCGGCTGCGTCCGACGACTACTTGCGAGTGCTGGTCTTGGTGCGCCGCTTCGTGGATCGCCGCCGAGGCGGTTGCGGCACGGGAAGCCCAGCCGCTTGCTTCGCCTCGGCCAGTGAGTCACCGATTGCCGCCCACTCCTCGCGGCTCAGGCCGTCCTTCAGTTCGGGCAGGAGTTCGCTCTCTTCCTCCTTGACATGATGGGTGATGCCCGCCTTGAGCATCTCGACCACGGCCCCGAAGCCCGGCATGTCGACCATCGACTGGATCTTCTCGAGACCTTCGCGCGCCAAGCCGTGCTCGATCTCGGCCTCCTCCTCGTCCTCCTCACCGACCACTCGGGTGACCGACGGGTAGACGATGCTCTCCTCCATCTCCATGTGGGAAGAGAGCTTGAACACCAGCTCCTCAACCATCGCTTCGCGCTCGGCCCCTTCTTCGGAGTCGGCAAGCTTGTCGAGCAGCTTCTCGACCTCGCGGTGGTCGGCTTTCAAGATTCGCATCGGGTCGTTCATCTCTCACCTCCAATGGTCGTCGTGGGATGCGCAGCACTACCCCACACGGCCTCCACCCAACCCGGGTCGCCTGTCACCCCAACGGGTGAAATCGAACTGCGAAAGGGGTCGCGGTCTGCCCATGGGCAGCTACTCGCCACAGGCGCGTGAGCGTTGCCGGCCGTGCTCGGTGGGGCGATACGACGACTCGCCGGCGGTCGGCACGATCCGCTCGGCGAGACCGAGGCGAACGAGATCGTCGAGTGCGCTCAGCAGATGGGTCGGTCGGGTACCGGCTGGATCGGCGTCGCCGCCCGCCTCGAGCGGGCGATCGCCGGTCATCTGCGTCGGTGTGACCAGCCGTCGCTCGTCACCGGCGGCCTCGACGAGTCGTCGCAACACTTCGCGGTGGTGGTCGCTCGCAGCGAAGCTTGTCAGGATCGTTCGAGGACACGCACCGATCATCGCGCGACCGGCGATTGCAGACACGACGCCCTCGGGCCGCTCCCCGACGGGTGAGCCGATCCGTTGACAGTTTGACCGTTGGCTGGATGGGTACCGGTGGCCGCATGAGCGACGATCCGCAGGACAACGCCGAGAGCTTCGACGAGGACGTGACCGGCCAGGGCGAACCGATTCTGAGCGACGAGGCGGTGACCGACTATCCCCCGGAGGAGCCGGTGGGGCTGCAGTTCGCCGACGCCGACGTCACCGACGAGTCGTTCGCCGACCGCGAGGAAGAGCCCGAGGTGTGGGAACGCTCCCGTGAGGGAGACGTCGCCAGCTCCTCGATCGCGGCTGACGAGGAGCTCACCACGATCATCGAGATCCCAAACCCGGACGACTGAACGGGAATGCAGCGCTACGGTCGACTCGGACGGTCTTGCGCGGGCTCAGTTTCCAAACAGATGCAGAACTCGTTGCCTTCGGGATCGTGCATGACGCAGTACCAATCGTCGTCGGCATCGTGCAACCGGATCTTGGCTGCGCCGTGTGCTACGGCGCGATCGATCCAGTAGATCGGGTTCGTCGACGAACACATCCAAGTGCAGGCGGTTCTTGCCGAGCTTCGACTCGGGAACACGCTGCAAGTTGATGACCGGCAACCCAGCTGGAGGTTCCAGATGCACCCAACGAGCATCGCTCGTGCCGATTACTCGGTAACCGAGGAAGTCGCACCAGAACGTCGACTCGACAATCGGATCGTTGACATCGATGCACACCTCGACCGCTCGGACCCGATTCATCCCAGACATCGATGCTCATTGTCGAGCACCGCCAACCCTCGCGAAGCATCGGAGCGGACGTCCGAAGTCGGTCCTCCGCAGTCGGAGCCGCCCTCTGCTCGCCACGGCCTAGGCGGATGCGCGTGGCCGCGGATCTACGCTGCCTGGTCATGGGTCCGTGGAATCAGAAGGCGCTGCCGAAGTGGTGGGGCTCACTCAGCGATGCGCAGCGAGCCGAGATGCGCGCCCTCCGCCAGAGGGACGAGCTGACGTCCGAACAGGTTGCGTTGATGGTCGAGACGGGCGTCCTCGTCGCTGGTGCAGGCGTCGCGGGGCATGACCTGACGTACTGGATGACGGAGGAGATCGAGGACTTCGTCGCAAGCCAGGAGAACTAGGCGGCAGTTCGACTCCCACCAGGAGCTCTCAAGCTCGCAGCGGTCAATTGCGGTCCGCGTTCGCGCTAAGCCGAGCCGACTCGCGCGGGACACTCGAGCGTGTGCGTCGGTGGTGCCCGAAGTCGGGACGACCGACGCGGAGGAGCCCCCGCCGCAGCAGGGGCTCCTCCATTCCCGGCCGGGTAATCAGTTGCCGATCGGCACCGCAGTCACCGAGAAGACGGCAGAGAAAGTGCCCTCTTCGTCGGTCTCTTCGACTTCCATCGTGCAGTCGATGCCCTCGGCACCGGTCGTCCACTTCTCCTCGCTGACGTCGATTGGCTCACCCCCCGTTGGGGTGAACGTGCCCACGATCGAGAAGTTGTGAGCGAGGTACTTCTGGCCGTCGATGCGCCCCACCCGGCCGGTGACGGTGATCTCCGTCTCCACGCCGTCGCAGACCCACGTTTCGGTCTTGTCCTTGGGGGCTGCACCCGCTGGCGAGGCCACTCCCAACGCGGCGAACGCCGCCACCGCTCCTGCTAATGCAATTCGTCTCATCGTGTACTCCTTGCTTGTTGTGGTCAACGCGGCGAACCTACCCACAACCCCCCACGATGAGACCTGTGGCGACCCATGTGCTGTCACGACCCGAGAATGGCGCCAACGTCAAGGAGGCACTCCGAGCGGGTACATGGCGAATTGGGATTCCGACAGTGCCGACCGCCCCGATACCTGGGATAGCAGTCCCCGTCACCGCTCAACGTGCCGTGTGGGTCTGACGTCGAGCGTTGCCGAGTATCGAGCAAGACGCTCGGCGAATTCTGGATCCAACACCACTCGCACGGTCCGGATCGCATCCATCACCGGTTGGCCGGCCAACTCCGCCTCGTACGCCGCTTCACCCTCCGGCGTCGACCGCCGTACCGACCCGAGCGCAGCCCTGTCGGCCCACTGCGAGTGAGGGAACCGATCCGTCCCGCCCAGCACGCTCACGTCAAGCGCTGAAAATGTTCTCGGTGGCCGGTTCGGCCCACACGACGATCTCATGGAGGGCGGCGTTGCGAGCCCAGCGCAAAGCCTGCATCGGCCTCGACTTCCGACCGAGCGGTTTCATATCGTCGAGGGCGCAGATCCACGCCAGGCACTCGGCGGCAGCAGCAGCGACCGCCGTCAGGTCAGGGTCCCCCGGCTTCTCCAGGGCGCTCAGCCGGTTGTACGCGATGCCGAGCGCCCGGCGTCCGAAGGTCAGACGGCGTTCACGTTCATCCTGGCTCAGCCGCGGCATGGAACACGTTCACACGTCAGCCGCCGAGCCCTCGCGGATGGGCCAAGGGGCGGACCTTCCGGACACTGGCGCGAGTCAGGATCCCGAGACGTGGGAGCTGAGGGGAATCGCGAGTCGGGTCTGACCGGGAGCACCGAGCTCCCGCTGGTCAGCTCCCGCTGGTGTCTGCTGATCGTTCTGCGGCGTCAGCGCTGACGAACGGGTCGCCCGACAACGTCGCCGCCGGCGACAGCGCCAACCGCTCGGCGGCGTCAGCGCTGACGAACGGGTCGCCCGACAACGTCGCCGCCGGCGACAGCGCCAACCGCTCGGCGGCGTCAGCACTGACGAACGGCGTCGCCCGACAACGTCGCCGCCGGCGACAGCGCCAACCGCTCGGCGGCGTCAGCACTGACGAACGGGTCGCCCGACAACGTCGCCGCCGCGACAGCGCCAACCGCTCGGCGGCGTCAGCACTCATGACGTGCAGGCTCGGCGCGTCGGCGGTCGGTTGCGACTTCATCTCGGTCCACCGCTCGGTGGTATCGGCGCTGCCGATCGCCCTGGTGGAGGCACCGGCGACCGTCGCCGCCGGTGCCGACGGGCTCCCGCGGTCGCTGGCGGCCACGAACGCCGCCGTACCGAGGAGTCCGCAGAGGGCCAAGGTGCCGAGCACCATGGTTGGCCGACTCCTTCTCTGGGAGTGCTGCTCGGGTGCAGCGTTGGTCGAGGGTTCTGGATGGGTGGTGCTGATGAATGTCATGTGGCAGTCGTCGCGGACGGCGGTGTCAGCGCCGCGCTACGGCGGTATCAACCCGGTATCACTGCTGTTGACAGGTATCGGCTCCAGGGGAACACTGACTCTGTGCGGGTGGCGGTGCTGGGTCCCCTCGAGGTCGACACGGTCGATGGCGCCCTCGGTCCGAGGGACCGCGTGGTACTCACGGCGCTTGCGCTGCACTGCGGTGAGGCGGTGAGCGGCGATCGCCTTGCCGACGCCATGTGGGGCGAGCACGTTCCGGCGTCATGGAACAAGGTGGTCCAAGGGTGCATCGTCCGCCTGCGCAAGGCGCTGGGACCGGACGCGATCGAGACGCTCCCGACCGGCTACCGCCTGGCCATCCCACCCGATGACGTGGACGTTCGCCGGTTCGAGCGGTTGCTCAGCCGGGTGCGGGAATTGCTCGTCCTCGGTGAGCCCGAGCGTGCGATGCACGTAGCGCAGGATGCGCTCCTCTTGTGGCGGGGCCGGCCACTGGTCGACGCCGAGAACTGGGAGCCTGCCCAGGTCGAGGCGCACCGACTCGAGGAGTTGCGGATGGAGGCCGAGGAGCTTCGGCTCGACGCCGCGTTGCGTGCCGGTCTCCACCGGGAGGTCCTCGCCGCGGCACGGGCTGGCGTCGAGGCCGCGCCGACCCGTGAGCACCGGTGGGAGCTCCTCGCGTTGGCCCAGTACCGCTCCGGCCGCCAGGGCGATGCACTGCGCACACTCAATGCGGCGCGTGCCACCCTCGCCGGGGAGTTGGGTGTCGACCCGGGACCTGATCTGCTGAAGCTCGAACAGGCTGTCCTCCGACAGGACCCCGAACTTGCGGCGCCAGAGTCTCTGCCCGATGTCAGCGCGACGTGTCCGTGGCCGGGCTTGCTCGCTTACGGCATCGGTGACGCCGAGGAGTTCTTCGGCCGTGACCAGGCGGTGGCGGCGTGTCTGGATCGACTGAAGACCCACGGCGTGCTCGTCGTGGTCGGACCGTCGGGTAGCGGAAAGTCGTCTTTGGTCCGTGCTGGCGTGTCTGCCGCCCTGCGGCGCGCCGGTCGTCGAGTCGCCATCGTCACGCCTGGCACGCGCCGACCGATCGACGCGCTCAGCGCGTTCGCTGCCGACGGCGGAGAGGTGTTGGTGGTCGACCAGTGTGAGGAGGCGGTGTCTCCTGACGTCGATCCCGTGGAGCGGCGGGCGTTCTTCGCCGCCCTCGCCATCCATGCCACAAGGGCGCCGCTGGTGATCGCGCTCCGCGCCGATCGACTCAGTGAGGTCTCGGCGGAGGAGGACTTCGCACGACTCGTCGAAAGAGGGCTGTTCCTGCTCGGACCGATGACCGAGTCCGATCTGCGAATGGCGATCGACGGGCCAGCTCGCCAGGCGGCGTTGCTCCTCGAACCGGGACTGGTCGACCTGGTCGTACGCGATGTCCTCGACGAGCCGGGTGCGTTGCCGTTGATGTCGCACTCGTTGCGGCAGACTTGGACGCACCGACAAGGCCGCACGATGACGGTCGCTGCGTACCGCGAAACGGGCGGCATCCGGGGTGCGGTCGCGGAGTCCGCAGAGGCGCTCTACGCAGGCTTCGACGCCGACGAGCGACTGAAACTGCGCGATCTCCTGCTTCGGTTGGTGTCCCCGCTCGATAGCGGCGAGCCGGCCCGGGCGCGGCTCCCACGCCAAATGCTGGCGGACGATCCGGCGTACGACGAGCTGATCGAGCACCTCGTCGGTGCGCGGCTGCTCACGAGCGACGGCGAGGCGGTCGAAGTGGCTCACGAGGCGCTCGTGCGGGCATGGCCGAGACTTCGGGATTGGCTCGACGAGGATGTCGAGGGAGTGCGCGTCCTGCGCCACCTCAGTCACGCGGCGGCAGGATGGAATGCGCTCGGGCGTCCCGAGAGTGAGCTCTATCGCGGTGTCCGATTGGCCCAGGCCGTGGACTGGCGCGAGAAGTCTCGGCCCACGCTGGCCGCCATCGAGCGCGACTTCCTCGAGACGTCGATGGAGCATCGAGCTGCCGACCTGCGAAGCGTCGAGGCCCAGGTCGCGCGCGAACGCCGGACGGTGAGGCGCCTACGCCGGCTCGTCGTCGGCGTGGCACTGTTGGCTGCGGTGGCGGTCGTCGCCTCGGTATTGGCTCTCGAACAGCGCGACCGCGCCGACGACGAAGCGCGCGTCGCTGCCGCTCGCCGCCTGTCGGCGCAGGCTCTGGTGGCCCGCCCGCAGGATCGAGCGCTTCTGCTGGCGGTCGAGGCGGTTCGCCTGTGGGACAGCCCGGAGACGCGCGGGAGCTTGCTGACGACGATCAGTCGCAGCCCGCGACTCGCGGTGTGGTGCGCACGCCAGGTCCGCACCTGTTCGACTTCGACGTCGATGCTGCCGGCGAGCGTGCGGCGGTGACCGACGCGTTCGGGGCGTTGTCCCTCTACGACCTGGAGACGCGGCAGGAGCTCGACACGATCTCCACCAGCGGTGTCCTGCACCAGTCGCCGGCATTCAGCCGTGACGGCGAGCTGCTCGCGGTCGGCAGGATGTCCTCCACGTGTTGGTTCGGCGATTGTCCCGTGCTGGCAATCGACGTGTTCGAGGGGGGTGAATTGGGCGGGCCGTCGACGACCTATAAGGGTTTCGACGCGCCGGCCGCGGATCTGGCCTTCTCTCCGGACGGTCAGCTGCTCGCCGCTGCCGGGCCGCTGTCGATCGTCGACCCAGACGGCAACGTTGCCGTCTGGCGCGTGGGGCAGCCCGATCGACCCGAGCGCCTGTTCAGCATCTCGGAGACCGGGCTCGATATCCGCGCCACGCCCGGCGACCTGCCGCCGGGTTGGGTCGTGTTCTCGCCCGATGGTCGGCGGCTGTACGCCAGCGGTGCGGGGCCGATCGTCGAGTTCGACCTGGCGACGGGCGAGGTCCTTCGGTCGATCGACGGTCTCGGAGGCTTGGCTCTCACCGAGGACGGCTCGACGCTCGCCGTACTGCAAGAGGGCAACGTGGTCGAGCTCGTCGACGCCTCGACCGGTATCTCTCGGCTCGCCCTCAATGGCCATGACGCCCTCGTCACGGCGGCGGCATTCAGCGACGACGGCGCTCGCGTGGCAACGACGAGTACCGACGAGACCGTCATCGTGTGGGACGTCGAGACCGGCGAACGGGTGCACATGCTCGAAGGCCACTCCGGCAGCGTCCTCAACGTCGCGTTCAGCCCCGACGGGTCGACACTGTTCTCGTCCGGCGGCCGACCGCTCGCTGTTCGTGTGGGACATCGCCAGCTCGTCCGGGCTCGCCCGACCACTCACCGAGAGCACGCTCGACGTCACGTCCGAGAGCTCCGTCCTGCTGAGCCCGACGGGCGACTCGATCACAGTTGCCGCCGGGCCGGTGTACATCGTGGAGCTCGACTCGAACGCCGTCACGGAGCTGATGACGGAGCCCGATGCAGTGCATGGGCCGCCTACAGCCCGGACGGTCGCCACGTCGCAACCGTCGGGTGGGATGGCGAAACGAACGTCTTGCGTCGGTGATCCGAGCGGTGCGCCCGTGGCGAGCCGCCCGGGTCGCGGCATCGACAATTTCGGGGCTGTGGCGTTCACCGCCGACGGAACCGGCATCCTCTGGCGGACGCCGACGGCATGGTCGTCGAGCTCGGTCGCGAAACGCTCGACCCAACCGGGCGATCGATCGACGTGGGAATCGAGGCAAACGGGATCCGTACCGCAGCCGGCGGGCGCTTCGCCGTGACGACCTCGCCACCGGATCCGGCCGGCGGCAGCGACATCGTCTTCGGCGATCTCGACGACGCTCGCATCCTTCGGACGGTTCACATCGACAGCTGGGGACCACGCGCGAACTTCAACGCCGATGGGTCGCGCTACGCCGCCGGCGGCGAGGATGGACGGCTGTACATCATCGACGTCGCCACCGGCGCGCTAGCAGGGCTCCGACGACCCGTTCACTCCGGTCCGATCTCCTGGGTGACGTTCTCGCCCGATGGGAAGACGTTGGCGAGCATGGGCTTCGACGGCGACCTGATTCTCTCCGACGCAGCTACGGCGATTCCGTACGCCCACGTCCAACCAGGTCCGGCCAACACGCGGCGCGGTTGGCTACCACCCGGACGGCCACACCGTGCTCGTCGGCTACCACGACGGTCTCGTCATCGCCTACGAGACCGAGAGCGAGGCGTGGATAACCGAGGCCTGCCGCATCGCCGGTCGGAACCTCAACCAGGACGAGTGGCGCGACGCCTTCGGTAACGAGCCACACCGCGCCACATGCCCGGCCAGCGGCTGAGTCGCAGGGGCGATCTCCGTCCACATTGCCGGCGACAGCCCCTGATCGATTGCGGGAACCATCTCGGCGAGGCGCGGTGAGGCGGTCCCAGTGAGCGCCTCGAACTCGGCGAACACCCGGGCACACATGTCTTCGGCCTCTCCAGTTGACCGAGAGCAGGCGGTCGGCCATGGCGTTAGCGGCCTGCTCTCCGGGCGATGCCGACCCACCGGCGCCGATAGTCGAGCGCGTCGAAGTTGTTGGCACAGAAGCCACTCGACCCACTGCCAGGCGGCGGGAGGACGTCCTTCTCGGGACTCCACTGATGCAGGTGTCACTAGTCTCAGTGGATGCAGCAGCGACAACGGGTAGCTCAACTGTCGAAGGTCCCGCTCTTCGCCAACTGCTCGAAGCGAGAGTTCGCACCGAGACTGTCTGCTGGCCCGGACGGAGAGCGTGGAGGCTGGTCAGACGTTGTTTGTCGAGGGCGCTCCATCGGCGAACCTGTACCTGATCCTGACCGGATCGGCGGTCGTCCGCAAGAACGGGCGCCGGGTCGCACACCTCGGGCCTGGCGAAGTGGTCGGCGAACTGAGCGTGATCCTTGGCACTCCGCGAACCGCCACGGTGGAAGCCGAAACGCCGCTCGAATGGCTCGTGCTCGATCAGCGCCTCGTTGCGCAAGGCGTTCGACGATGTGCCAGGCTTCGGGTGGAACGTGCTGCAGTCGGTGGCCGCCCGGCTCGAACAGGCGAACAAGCGACCGCTCTGAAACCCTCGACCGTAGACGTCTCGCCACCACCTCAGTAACGACGCCATTCCCCACTCACACGACACGTACCGGCCGCTCTTGCGCGAGTGTGCTGTCGGGCACGGTCATAGACGTTCCACCTGGTCCGCCGAGTGCGACGACAGACGTCGGGCGGCCACTCCACACGCCGACGCAACCACGCACGTCGAACCCGACCTCAGCTGTGCGATGAGGTCACCGCTCTGCACCGCCAAAGAACCACCGAGACAGAGTCGTTCTGACATCCACACGATCAATGGCCTGCCGTCGCCTCGCTTGAGGTCATGGGCATTGGGTGCCGGAGCAGGTCCGCGCCGCGGCGAGTTGTTGGCCGAGCTGGGTCAGTTCGGCTGCAGGTGGATCGTTGGCCGTCGAGCCGTCCCGCAGCACGTTGGTCAGCTCGAGCGGATCGGTCGCCAGGCGGTAGTACTCCCTGAACGTGACGTTGCCAGCGGTGTCGTAGGTCTCGATGTACTTCCTGACGCCGTTCGAGAGTGACGCCCAGCTCGGTGTCGGCCCGTTCGCAGCGTTGTCGTAGAAGTACTCGGCGAAGGTGTCGGTGCGTGTGTTGGGTGCGAGCAGCGACTTGCCGTCGAGAGTCTTCCTCGGCGTGATGCCGGCCGCTTGCAGGATCGTCGGCAGTAGGTCGATCGTCTCGGTGCGTCGCTGGTTGGTTCCGGCTGTCAGACGCCCGTCCCATCGGATGCGCAGCGGCACCCGGACCGACGGCTCGTAGGCGACGAACTTCTCCCACCGGTCGTGGTCACCCCACATGTGGCCGTTGTCGCTCGTGACGATCACAATCGTGTTCGCCAGCTCACCGTCGGCCGTGAGTTGGGTCAGCATCAGATCGATCTGGTCGTCGACGCTCATCAGCGTCCGGGCCTGGCTCTCACAGAGCGCCTTCACGTACGCCGGATCCGGGGTCACCCAGCTCATGTGCGGGGGCTTGTCGCTCTTGTCGGGCTCGCCGGTCTGCACGCAGTTGCCGACCGCGGCGCTCGCGTACTTGGCTTCGGGCACCGCCAACGACTTCCAGCCACCCACGATGTGCGGTGCCTGTGGGGCGAAGTAGGCGAACCACGGCGCAGCGTCGTTGCTCTCGAAGCCCCTCACGTAGCCGCGAAGCGACGATCCGAGGAACGTGGTCGAGTACTCGGCCACCTGGCGGGACACTCCCTCGACACGGGCGTTGAAGTTGGTGTACCCACCCTTGATGATCGTGTGCTTGTCGAAGTTCGGCGGTGCGGTCCCATCGGGCCACGAGAGCAAGAACTTGCCCGCCATCGCCGTCTGGTAGCCCGCCGTGTCGAGGTAGTTGGCGAGCGTGAAGTCCCTGTCGAGAAGCAGGCCGTCGCCCTGGAGCCGGACGCCGTTGTTGTGCGAGTACCGACCCGTGAACAGCGTCGAGCGGCTGGGGCAACACGACGGAATCGTCACATAGTTGTTCGGATAGTTGACCCCGCTCGACAGCCACTGCGATGTCTTCGGCATGTAGTTCAGAGCGTCGAAGCGGGCATCGTCCATGTTGACCAGCAACACGTTGGGCCGTCCGGTCGGAGGCGGCGTCGTCGTCGTCGGCGGGGTGGTCGGTGATGTCGTGGTGGAGGGTGGAACGGCATCGGTCACCACGATCAGTTGCGGTGGGGTCGCCGTCTCTCGCGATGCGAGACGAAGCACCGTCGTGCTCGCGGTCGTCAGGGCGAACGCCCCGGTCCCGACCGACGACAGGGGGATCTCGACATAGCCGACGGCGCTGGCGGCCACGGAACTGCCGACTGCCGCACCCGGTGCAGGGGCGTTGGTCCACGTGATCGTCGACTCATTCCAGGACGCGGGCACGGTGCGCGCCGTGATGACTGGCACCGGGGTGGTCGTCGCGTACACACGCAACGTTGCGCTGGTCACGGTGCCGGGCAGGTTGGACACGTCGAACTTGACGTATCCCCGCTTCGTCGGCGCACCCGACAACGCGCACGCGTTGCACACAGCAATCTTCTGCACGGTCCCGTAGGCGGCGTCCGGACTGCCCGAGTTGACCTGCGAGTCGCCCGCCGCAACGCGGGTCGTCGTGACCGCCGCAGCCGTCGGCGACGTGGCCGACAACAAGGCGATCACCAGAGCTGACACCGACAACATGAGCACCGTCGTACGCCGCCGCGACGCGCCCGAGCGTCCGGAGGACGAACGGTCACCGCGGCGGACGGGTTGATCACTCATGACTACCTCCTCAGGTTTCGAGCAGGCAGGGACGGTGGCCGCGGTTTCTCATCCAGCAGCCTGCGTCCACCGCTGCCGAGGCAACAGGGTCCATAGTCACACCGACTGATCACGGGGACCGCTGTCGACATCAGCACGACCTTCATCGAAGCATGCCCTGGCCCGCGCCGCCGAGCTCGGCGCCGGCGAACAGGTCGAGTTCGTCCACGGCGACGCGTTCATTGCCGCACACCCTCGACGACCACCAGGTGAAACGCATCCAAGGAGCCCTCAGCCAGGCCGGGCAACAGTTCGACGAGTATGTCGGCGTCACACATCCGGGAATGCTGCGCCGGCGTCTCTCACCAAGAACACCTCGGCACGCCCCAGACCGGTTGGGTCAGCGAAAGCCCTGCGTATTGCCGATTGCAGTGGAGCTGAGGGGAATCGAACCCCTGGCCTCGACAGTGCGATTGTCGCGCTCTACCAACTGAGCTACAGCCCCGTAGCGGACGGGACTGACGTGTAGCGCCGCCGAGTGCGTCGTGTTAGCGCTGATGCATCCAGTCCTGCGGCCACGACGTGGCCTCGCGCTGGCGCGCCTGCGACAGCAGGTACAGGTATCCGCACAGCGCCAGGAACGCGATCGCGAACAGGTAGCCGCATCGACCGGCTCCTTGGTGGTGGCGGCGAGGAACAGCGTGCTGCCGGTGGCGAGCACGAGCATGAACAACATGTTCGAGCGCCGGCGCCGCACGCATCTCGGACGGCCGCCGATCGCGTGGCGCGACACGTGCGCCTGGCGGTGGCCGGCCTGACGCGGACGCGGCTGGCCGCCGGTCGGGATCGCCGTGCGTGCGGCGTGCGCGGCGCAGCCTGCTCACGAACGGGAGCGATGGTGGCGCTGGCGGCGCGGGCGCCGTGCGGCGCGGGTGCCGCCGCTGGTGCGACGGAGCTGCGCCGGCTGCATGCCGGGACGGCCGGCGGCGGCCGGGCGCTGCAGCGGCGACGGCGCGAGCGGGCGGGCCATGCCACGCATCGAGCCGCTCGCCCGCGACGGGACCGTGCTCTGCAGGCGGTTGAGCTGCCGGCGGAAGTCGGTGACCGAGGAGTTCGGACGATTCTCGATCCGGGATCGCAAGAGCGGCGGGATCAGCACTGCGGCCCACGCGGCGGCAACGACCAGCAGGACGAGTTCGCCCATGTTTCAGAATCCTTCGTTCACGATTTAGGTCTGGGACACGTTCGACGTCGGCCGGCCGTGACGCCGAGAACAACGTTTCATTACGATTCTACGACATTCGTAACACACGCGGCAACGTTTGCGTGTCGCGGTCACAGATTCCGTCGATCGCTCGGGTCACGCTCGCGGCGGTACGTGCCGGAGCGGCCGCCGGTCTTCTCCCACAGCGCCAGTTCGCCGATCGTCATGCCGCGGTCGGCCGACTTGCACATGTCGTAGATCGTGAGCGCCGCGGTGGCGCAGGCGTGCAGCGCCTCCATCTCGACGCCGGTGCGATCGACGGTCTCGACGTAGGCCTCGACGGCGACGTGGTCGTCGCCGATGTCGAACGTGACCGACACCGCACCCGACCAGCAGCGGATGGCAGAGCGGGATCATGTCGGCCGTGCGCTTGGCGGCCTGGATGCCGGCGACCCGGGCCACCGCCAGCACGTCGCCCTTCTTCACCTCGCGGTTGGCGATCGCGATCGTCGTCTCGGGCTTCATGAACACCTTGCAGCGCGCCACCGCGCGCCGGTGCGTCGGCTCCTTGGGCGTGACGTCGACCATCCGGGCGTGGCCGAGCGGATCGAGATGGGTGAACTGCAGGTCGCTCATCGTGCGCTACACCGTAGTTCGGATCGGAGCGCGGTCAGTCTCCGGTCGTGAGCACGGGGCCGGTGTCGACGACCTCGAAGTTCGATCCCGAGATCGACTTCAGCTGGTTCGAGATCGTCGTCGTTCCAGCCCGCGCTCGGCGCGCCCTGGAAGAACCAGTTCGATCCGTTGTCGGCGACGATCAGCCCGTAGCGCTGCATCGCCACGGCGATCACGCGCGCCTGCCCGGTGAGCGTGCGACGTGTCGAACGATGCCTTCAGCCGCAGCCGCAGCCCATCGGCGGCAGCGTTGGCATCGGTGCCGACGAGGCGAAGTGCGTGGCCGGCAGGACGTAGCCGCGTTGGGTCGCGCGAGAACGTGACCCGGATCGCGTGGCGGATCTCGCCGGCCGCCACCTCGTCGTAGCGCACCAGCCCGGGCAGGATCGGCAGGCCGGCGGCGTCGGCGCTCGTCCAGCCGAGCGGCCGCAGCGCGTTCGACGAGAGGTCGAAGCGGGCGCCGCTGTCGGCCTCCCAGCCCGACCCGGAGCGGAACGGCGCGGAAGAGCTCGAACAGCTCGCACGTGCTCGGCGCGCACGCACGAGCACGTGGCGGTCGCCGGTCGACGCCGACGCCGCCCTCGACCGGCGCGTCGAGCGGGATCGGGAACGGGCCGGGATCGCTCTGGTCGCCGTAGGCGGTGTACGTGATCGGCACCAGCGGCTGGTCTGCCGGCACGACGACGAACGGGATGCCGTAGTCGGGGTTCTCGCCGAAGTCGGGGTGCAGGCGGGTCGCCGCCGTTGCGACTGGATCGTGGCGATGATCGCCGCCGAGTTGGGGTGCAGCGGCGCCTGCGAGATGTCCTGGTTCCAGGCGTTGTCGGCCGGGAACACCGGGCACCCGCCGACGTTCGGGCCCGGCGGACGGACGCGATCGGCGGTCTCGGCGACGGTGGCCGGCCGATCGATCGTGCGTGACCGCGGCGCCACGGCCGCGCCGCCGACGGCGAGCGCGCCGACGAGCACGGCGACGCCCGCCGAGCGCCGCGCTCAGCCGCCGATCTGGCTCATGCGAGCGGGCGGGGCGGATGAAGTTGACCTGGTTGATCTGGTGCCCCGCCCACTTGGTGCCGACGGCGCGCCTCGATGCGCTGCGGCGATCTCGTCATCGGTCTCGCCGCTGCCGCAGCGCGGCGCGCAGATCGAACTCGTCGGTGGCGAACAGGCACGTGCGGAACTGGCCGTCGGCGGTGAGGCGGACGCGGTCGCAGTCGCCGCAGAACGGCTTGGTGACGGTCGGGATCACGCCGACCATGCCGCCGCCGTCGAGGTAGCGCCAGCGATCGGCCGGCGCCGCGCCGCGTGCCGGCACCTGCTCGAGCGGCCACTCGGCGGCGAGCGCGGCGACGATCTCGTCCTGGCCGACGACCGTGGCGCGCTGCCAGGCGTCGGAGGCGTCGAGCGGCATGAACTCGATGAACCGCACCTCGACGCCCGTGCTCGCGGCCGAAGCGGGCGAGGGCGACGATCTCGTCGTCGTTGACACCGCGCTCGACGACGGCGTTGATCTTGACCGGGGCGAACCCGGCGTCCTGGGCGGCGTCGATGCCGGCGAGCACGTTGTCGCAGCTCGTCGCGGCGGGTCATCTGCTCGAACTTGGCGCGGTCGAGCGTGTCGAGGCTGATGTTGAGCCGGTTGAGCCCGGCCTCGCGCAGGTCGTGGGCGCAGTTGCGCAGCGTGGCGCCGTTGGTGGTCATCGCCAGGTCGACGCCGAGCTGCGCCAGCTTGGCGACGAGCGTGGTGATGTGGGCCCGAATCGTCGGCTCGCCGCCGGTGAGGCGGATGCCGTCGAACCCGAAGCGCTCGACGCAGATGCGGGCGAGCCGCTCGATCTCCTCGAACGTGAGGATCTCGCTGCGCGGCATCCACTGCATCCCTTCTTCCGGCATGCAGTACGTGCAGCGGAAGTTGCAGCGGTCGGTGACCGAGATCCGCAGGTCGCGCACGACGCGGCCGAACGGATCGACCAGATCGTGAGCCCCCGCGTGCTGCACCATGTCCACCAGCCTACGGGTGCGACGACTCAGCCGACCAGTCATCACGACGGCGACTTCGCCGCCGGCGGGCACGCCGTCGCCGTCGGGCACGACGGCGATGCGCGTTGGACAGCGCCGTGGCCGCCAGCTGATGGCTGCCCTGGGCGCCGACCGAGCGCACGTGGCAGCGCCCGTCGTCCTCGAACGTGGCGGTGACGCGCACGAGGTGGACCTTGCCGTCGGGACGGCGGCTGATGCCGTCGTCGGCTGATCGCGACGTGGCTCGGCCGCGCCAGCCGGCGGTGGCCCATCATCCGGCGCAGCGCCGGCCGGGCGAGCATCTCGAAGCTGACGAGCGAGCTGACCGGGTTGCCCGGCAGGCCGAAGATCGGCGTGCCGTCGAGCGTGCCGAACGCGAACGGCTTGGCGGGCTTGATCGCGATCTGCATCCACGTCATGTCGGCGATCCGGCCGAGCACCGCCTTGACGACGTCGTAGTCGCCCATCGACACGCCGCCGCTGGTGACGATCGCGTCGCACTCGCCGGCGGCGCGCGCGCAGCACCGACTCGAGCGCCGCCTCGTCGTCGGCGACGGTGCCGTAGTCGACGACCTCGCAGCCCGCCTCGCGCAGCAGGCCGGCGAGCATCCGGCGGTTGCTCTCGCGGATCTGTCCCGGCCGCAGCGGACCGCCGTCCTCGACCAGCTCGTCGCCGGTCGACAGCACCGCCACGCGTGGCCGCGCGGATACGCCGACACGGTGCGGGCGTTGACGCTGGCCAGCACGCCGACGACGGCCGGGCGTGACCATCCGTGCCGGCCGTGAACAGCAGGTCGCCGGGCTGCGACGTCGTCGCCGGCCGGCCGCACCGCCGACGCCGGCGCGGCACCGACGCGTTGATCCGCACCCGCTCGTCGCCGACCCGCTCGGTCTCCTCGACCATCACGACCGCGTCGGCGCCCGCGGGCATCGGCGCGCCGGTCATGATCCGGATCGCCTCGCCGGCCGCGAGCACACGATCGGTCGCGGCGCCCGGCGGCGACCTCGGCCACGACCGGCAGCTCGACCGGCGCCGCGGCGACGTCGGCGGCGCTGCACCGCGTAGCCGTCGACGGCGCTGTTGTCGAACGGCGGCACCTGCTCGGCGGCGACCACATCGGCGGCCAGCACCAGGCCGTGCGCCTCGTCGAAGTCGACGTCGACCGGCGTCGCCGGCGGGCAGTGGCCGATCACGAACGCCTGGGCGTCTTCGAGCGGCGTCACGCCAGGCACGGTACCCGTCGCCGACGCTCGCGACGTGCCGCGGCAGACTGGCGGACTCGTGGCCGATCACCGCTCGTTCTCCGCCGACGGCTTCGCCGCCGGCTGGGTCGACGTCGACGGCGACGCACGCCGAGCAGCTGACCCTGAACTGGGACAACGAGGCGTGGACGGCCAACGTGCACGTCGAGCGCGAGCGGATCGACTACGTCGTCCGGCTGTCGCCGCTGTGGCAGGTGCGCCAGTTCATGCTGTTCCGCGACCTCGAGCAGCCCGACCTGTGGCTCGGCACCGACGGGCACGGACGATGGGGCGAGCTGAACGGCGCCCACCGACCCGAGCTCGACGGTGCGCTCGACATCACCATCGCCGGGTCGCCGTTCGTGCACTCGATCCCGATCCGGCGGCTGCCGCTGGTGGTCGGCGACGAGGCCGAGCTGATCGTGCTCGCGATCGACGCCGAGACGCTCGGCCGTCGAGCGCGTGTCAGCGCACGTACGTCCGGCTCGCCGATCGACGTTGGCGCGTCGACGACCGCGACGACGACGATCGAGTTCGACGTCGACGACTACGGCGTGCCCGACCGACATCGGCGACCAGCTCCGGCGCGTCGCGTGATCAGGCGCGCGACGCACGCCGTCGTGAGCGTGCGAGCAGTCGCGCACGGCCGTGCCCATGCTCGGGTCGCGGAGCGCGAACGCGATCGCCGCCTCGAGGAAGCCGAGCGGGTTGCCGGTGTCGTAGCGGGCGACCCGCGACAGCACGCCGTGGAACGGCGCCCGTGCCGGCCTGCGCCCGCAGCGCGTCGGTGAGCTGCAGCTCGCCGCCGCTGCCGGGCGTGAGCCGCTCGATCTCGTCGAACACGTCGGGCGTCAGCACGTAGCGACCGATCAGGATGTAGTCGCTGGGCGCCGTCTGCGACGGTCGGCTTCTCGACGAGGTCGGCGACGAGGATCACGCCGTCGTCGTCGATCGGCGCCGCCGGGTCGAGCACGCCGTACGAGCTGACCTGATCGCGCGGCACCTGCTTGACCCCGACCACGCTGCCGCCGGTGCTGGCGCACACGCCGTTCATCTGGGCCAGCAGCGACGAGTCGCCCATCAGCTCGTCGGGCAGCAGCACGGCGAACGGCTGGTCGCCGACCGCCTCGCGGGCGCACCCGACGGCGTGCCCGAGCCCGCGCGGGTTGTCCTGGTAGGTGATCGTGACCCGCCAGTCGCGCCCGATGCTGCGCCAGCCGATCGGCGACGTCGTCGTTGCCCTTGTCGCGGAGCATCGTCGATCAGCGCGTCGTCGCGCTCGAAGTAGCGCTCGATCGCCGGCTTGGCGCGGCTGCTGACCACGACGATGTGATCGATGCCGGCGCCCAGCGCCTCGTCGATGATGAGCTGGATCGCCGGCGTGTCACCGATCGGCATCAGCTCCTTGGGCACCGCCTTGGTCGCCGGGAGGAACCGGGTGCCGGCGCCGGCGGCGGGGATGACAGCGCTGCTCACCTGCATCGCCGCGCGACCATAACGTGCCGCGGACGGCAGCCACGGCGACTTTCGACGTGCCGCGGCTGCCGGCCTGATCACGTGACGCGATCGGCCGATATCTTTCGGCGGCGTGCCGACGTACGTGTACAAGTTCGTTGATACGGGCGAGACGATCGAGGTCCAGCAGTCGTTCAACGACCCGACGCTGACCGAGACCGACGCACCCGGTCACGGGCGCCACGATGCCGGTCAAGAAGGTGTTCCAGCCGGTCGGCGTGACGTTCAGGGGCGACGGCTTCTACAAGACCGACAGCCGCGGCGTCGCAAGAAGTCGAGCGGCACGGCGAGTCGTCGAGCACGTCGACCGAGTCGAGCTGGCGCCAGCCGACTCAGTCCGGCAGCACGTCCGACGGCGGCACGAAGGCCGACAGCTCCGATCGTCGTCGAGCGCTCCTCGAGCGACCGCCACCGCCGAGCTCGACCTGAGCTCGCACCGTCCGAGCAACGCGTCGTCACGACCAGATCTGAAAGAATTCCTTCACATCTGGCACGATCGGCGCTATCGTCGAGATATGAAGGATTTCCTTCAGATCGGGTCGGCTGGCGTGGCGCGTGAGACGTGGGCCGTGACGACCGGCCGGCGGGTCGTCACCGACCTCGACGCGCTGCGGGCGCTCGCCCATCCGCAACGCTCGGCGATCCTCAAGCTGCTGATGTCGGGTCGACCGCGCACCGCGACCGAGTGCGCGGCCGTGGTCGGCGCCTCGCCGTCGGCGTGCAGCTACCACCTGCGCAGCTGGAGCGGTTCGGGTTCGTCGAGCGCGACGACGCGTCCACCGGCGACCAGCCGGTCGACGGCCGGATGCGTCGCTGGCGGGCGGCGGCGGTCGGGTTCACGCTCGGGGCGCGGCCGCTGAGCGACGCGCACGCCGGAGGAGCGGGCCGTGTTCGGCGCCGTGCTGCGGAGCCGACCGGATCGAGAACGAGCGACTCGCACGCGAGTTCGTCGAACGCGTCGCCGACTGCCCGGCCGAATGGCAGGACGCGGCCGAGTTCGCCAACGTACGAGCTGGCGCTCACCGCCGAGCGAGCTCACCGGCCTGGTCGCGACGATCGACGACCTGCTGCGCCCCCACCGCGTCGGCGTCAAGCGCCGACCGCGACCAGCGTCGACGCGCACCGTCCACGTCGCGTTCGCACGCCTTTCCCGCGGCCGGACGACGAGCGCGTGACCGCGGCGACGCCGCTCGGTGTGGCGTCGGCCGCGACTTCCGGCTGGCGTGGGCAGGCCGGGCTCGTCAACGACACCGGCGACTGGGTGCTGATCGGTCGGCGCTGCCGGTGTACGTGTTCACCGAGACCGGTTCGGGCACGTCGACGGCGATCGTGTTCGTGTGCGAGCTGGTCGTCGCCGCCCTGTTCGGCGCCGCTCGGCGGCAGCCTCGTCGACCGTTGGAACCTGCGTCGTTGCCTGATCGCGACCAACCTGGCGCAGGCGGTGATGCTGCTGCCGCTGCTCGCCGTGCGACCCGATCGGATCTGGCCGGCGTACGTCGCCGTGATCGGACAGGCGTTGCTGACCCAGCTCAACAACCCGGCCAACGTGGCGCTGATCCCGCGGGTCGTCGAACGCGAGCAGCTGACCGCGGCCAACGCCGCGCTCGCCGCCAGCACGAGCCTGGCGCGGCTCGTGGGCGCCCCGCTGGGCGGCCTGCTCGTGCGCTGTCGGCGGCCTGCGGCGCCGTGGTGCTCGATCGATCTCGTCAGCTTCCTCGGCGTCGGCGGTGGCGATCATGTTCGTTCGCGGCCGACACCGATCCCGATCGCCGCTCGCCGATCGGCACGGCGCAGCGATCCGCATCCGATCCGCACCGGGCTGCGCGAGATCGCCGACCGCCCGGTGCTGCGCGGCGTCGTGTCGATCGGCGGCATCGCGCCAGATCGCCCAGGGCGGCGTTCGTCGTGCTGTTCGTCGTGTTCGTCGTCGAGCGCCTCGGGCGCGACGGCACCGACGTCGGCATCATCCGAGGCACGATGGCGATCGGCGCCGTCGTCGGCGCGGCGTTGATCGCGCGAGCTGGCCGATCCGCGTCGATCCGCTGCGGCTGATCGGCGTCGGCTTCACCGGGATGGGGCTCGTGTCGTTGGTGTTCTGGAACGCCCCGCTGCGTGACCGACGCGCTGTGGGTCTACATCGCTGCTGTTCGCGCTGTCGGGCATCCCCGGCAGCGCCCTCGCGGTGGGGATCGTCACGACCGTGCAGACCGCCAGCCCGCCCGCCGTGCTCGGCCGGGTCGCCGGCGTGATGCGCTCGGTCGAGTCGATCGGAACCGCGGTCGGGTCGATCCTCGCCGGCGTGCTCGTCGACACGGTCCCGCTCGACCGCACTGCTCGATGCCCAGGCGCTCGTCTACATCGTCTGCGGCGTGCTGACGTGGCAGTTGTCTCGCGCCGGCGCGATTCGACCTCGACGTGCATCCTCCACCGCCAACGTCGGCTGAACACCGCCAGCTGGAGAATCCAGCGTCTCGGAGAACTCTTTCGCGCTATGCATACGGGCGTGAGTGACCCTCACCCGCTCGTCGAACGCGACGCCGAGCTCGGACAGCTGCATGCCGCGCTGGCCCGGGTGCGTGCCGGCCGCGGCGAGTTGGCGCTCGTGACCGGCGAGGCGGGATCGGGCAAGACCACGTTGATCCGCGAGTTCGTCCGACAAGCGGCCGGCCGACCCGACGTGCTGTGGGGGGCCTGCGATCCGCTGTCGGCGCCACGTCCGTTCGGACCGCTGATCGATGCCGTGGGCAGCGTCGACCCCGACGCCGCCCAGCGTCTCACCGCCGGAGCGACCCGCTCCGAGTCGCTGGCGGAGGCGCTGGCGCTCGTCGACGGCAGCCGCACCAATGCGTCGATCGTGTTCGTCGTCGAGGATGCCCACTGGGCCGACGAGGGAACGCTCGACATGCTGACGTTCCTCGGACGTCGGATCAGCGCCATCCCGAGCCTGATCGTCGTCAGCTATCGGGACGACGAGGTCGGTGCCCAACATCCGCTGCGCCTGCGGCTCGGCGAACTCTCGTCGACCATCCGGTGCCGAGTCACGCTCCCCCAGCTCACCGTGCAAGCTGTGAGCCACCTCGCTCGCGACACCGACTTCGACCCGATCGAGCTCCACCGCGCCACGCACGGCAACGCCTTCTTCGTCACCGAGATCATCAACTCCCGCTCCGAGACGCTGCCCGAGTCGATCCGCGACGCGGTGATGGCCCGCGCCTCGCGTTTGCCCGAGCTCGCACGTCGCCCGCTCGACGCCGCGTCGATCGTCCCCGGCCGTGTCGAACCGTGGCTGCTGGCGGCGATCGCAACCGACACCCCCTCAGACGGCGCCGATGTCGACCTCGACCTCGATCTCGAACGGGGCATCGACGAGTGCGTCGATCGCGGCCTGCTGCACTACGACGCCTCCGGCGCGCTCGAGTTCAACCATGAGCTGGCACGCCTGGCGATAGCCGGGGCACTGTCCCCGGCGCGAGCCCGCGCCTATCACGGGCGGGCTCTGAGCGCTCTGGAGCGGGCAGGTGACTTCGCAGCGGACCCGGCGCGGCTCGCCTTCCACGCTGCAGAGGCGGGCGACGCCGATGCCGTCATCCGCTACGCACCGGTGGCCGCCGAACACGCCGGCGCCGTCGGTGCCCACCAGGAGGCATGCGTGCATCTGGCGAACGCGCTCGCCCAGCGAGCACGGATGAGCGCAGCAGATCGTGCCCGACTGCACGGGCTCCACGGCGCCGAGCTGGTGATGCTCGGGCGGACACAGGAGGCCGTCGACGCCTACGACGCGGCCATCGCGATCCACGCCGCCAACGCCGACCCGGAGTCGGAGGCGTGGGCGCTGGTGATGACCGACCGGCCACTCGTCCTCGCCGGCCGCCAGCTCGAAGCGGACGCCAGGATCGACCGGGCGCAGGCCCTGCTCGAGAACAGGCCGCCGAGCCGTGCGGCAGCGATGCTGGCCACCTGCCAGTCGGCCACCAACATGCTGGCACGCCGGTTCGAGGTCTCCGAGCGCTACGGACAGCAGGCGATCGCGCTGGCCGAGCTGGTCGGGGCTCCCGACATCCGCGCCGAGGCCTCGATCCAGAGCGGGATCGGTCTCGCCATGAGCGGCGACGACCGGGGCCTGGAACGGATCCGTCAGGGCATCGAGATCGCGATCGGGACCGGCAACGACTACCTGGTCGCGCTGGGCTACTCGCAGATCGGCTCCGGCTACGGCGAGCTGCGTGTGTACGACGTCGCCGTGCCGGCGCTGCGCGACGGCGTTGCGTTCGGCGATGCCCGCGAGTTCGGATCCACCTACTACATGCGTGCCTGGCTCGGTCGATGCGAGCTGGAACTCGGTCATTGGGAGACCGCAGGCGCGCTCGCCGGCGAACTGGTGAGGAATCCGCGGTGCGTGGGAATCAGCCGATTCGTCGCGCTCGTGACGCTCGCCTGGCTGCGCGGGCGCCGAGGCGATCCCGACGTCAAGCCGCTGATCGACGAAGCGCTCGAGCTGGCGCGGTCGACACGGCACCTGCAGCGCCTGTGGCCGATCGCCGCCTGCCGGGCCGAGTTGGCGTGGATCGCCGACCAACTCGATGACGAGCTCGAACTGGTCGAGCAGGCCGCCGCCGTCGCCGACGAGCTCGACTACCAACCGGCGATCGAGGAACTGTCGCATTGGCTGCACCTCGGCGACGGTCGCGCGCGGGGCGCCGTCGACCGGGCTCGCACCGCGTTCGGTCTGAGCGCCGCCGGGCGGCCCGATCTCGCCGCCGCCCGATGGCGCGAGATGGGCTGCCCCTACGAGGAGGCGATGGCGCTGTTCCTCGCCGGCGAGAGCGGCGACCTGCGCGCCGCGCACAACACGTTCACCGAGCTCGGTGCGGCGCCGATGCGAACGCGAACGGCAACGGCACTGCGCGCCACCGGACAGCGAGTGGGCCGCGGGCCGACAACCGCGACACGCGGCGCAATCCGGGCTCACTGACCGACCGCGAGCTCGACGTGCTGCAGCTCGTCGCCGAAGGTCGAACCAACCGTGAGATCGCAACCGAGCTCGGCATCAGCGTCAAGACCGCCGGCCACCACGTGTCGAACGTGCTCGCCAAGTTGACCGTGCGGTCGCGGGGTGAGGCGGCGGTGGCCGCCTTGCGGCTCGGGATCGTCGCCGAGAACTAGGGCATTCACCCCATGTCGCGGACGAGGTGACGGCGCACGCTCAGCCCTGTCCGCGGAATCGCTGCGGCATCGAGGAGGAGCGCACCATGCCCAAGTACGTGATCGAACGCGATGTGCCAGGCGCCGGCGACCTGACCGCCGACCAGCTGACAGGGATCTCCAAGAAGTCGGTCGAGGTCCTGACCGAGATGTCACCGCGCGCCCAGTGGCTCGAGAGCTTCGTCACCGACGACAAGCTGTTCTGCGTCTACATCGCCGACGATCCGGAAGCGATCCGCGAGCACGCCGCCAGGGGCGGATTCCCGGTGACGGCCGTGCACCGCGTGAGCACCGTGATCGATCCCACGACCGCCGAGTGCGACCTGATGGCAACCTCGACCTGAACACATCACCCCAGCCCAGGGCCGCCGACCGGGGTATGTCATAGTTGCCGGGTGGTCGGCGCCCTCGGCTGGGGTCTCGTCGCGGGGAGCGCGTTCGTGCTGGGCGGCGTTCTCGCGCTGCGGTTCAAGCTGCCCTCCCGCGCCGTCGGGTTGCTGATCGGATTCGGCAGCGGAGCGCTGATCGCGGCGGTCGCCTACGAACTGGTCGACGAGGCCGGCCGCCTGTCGGGCGGCAGTGGCCACGTCGCGAGCGGCTTGGTCATCGGCAGTCTCATCTCGCTGTTGGCCGCGGGGTACTGGTCAGCTACCGACGACGAGCCGCGGGTCTCGTTCCGGTCGCTGGCGGTCAACGTGATCCCCGAAGCCGTCGTGATCGTCGGCAGCCTGCTCAGCGGTCACCACATCGGCGCCGCCGTCATCGTCGCCGTCTTCCTGTGCGGAGTGCCCGAGGCGTTCCTCGCCACCGAGCGGCTCGCCGCAGTCGGTCTCTCGTCACGGTCGATCGTGCTGATCTGGATCGGCCTGGCCGTGCTGTGCGGTGTCAGTGCGGCGATCGCCTACGGGCTGCTCGACGGCGCCGGCGAGAGCACGGTGGCGATCGTGCTGGCGATGGCCGGGGGCGCCGTGCTCACCGAGCTCACCACCGACCTGGTGCCGGAGGGGCGAGCGCTCGGCGGGCCGCTCGCGGGCACCGCCGCCGTCGTCGGGTTCGCATTGGTGTTCGCACTCGTCGAGGTGGCGTGAGATGACACCCCGCGTTGCCGAGTCCGTGATGTCTCGGCTGCGCTCCGTCGCCCCCGAGCGCAAGCACGTCGAAGGCCGATGCCTTGGCCGGGCTGCCGGGCGCGATCAGCAGCGTGCCCGACGGCATGGCCTCGGGCATCCTCGCCGGCGTCAACCCCGTGCACGGCCTGTACGCCAGCTTCATCGGTCCGATCGCCGGAGGCTGCACGGCGAGCACGCGGCTGATGGTGATCACGACCACCAGCGCCGCCGCGCTCGCCGCCGGATCCGGGATCGAACATCTGTCGCCCGACGAGCGCAGCCAGGCACTCGTGCTGCTGACGATCGTGGCCGGGCGCGTTCATGGTCGTCGCCGGCATGCTCCGTCTCGGCCGCTACACCCGCTTCGTCTCGCATTCCGTGATGCTCGGCTTCCTGTCCGGCATCGGCGTCAACATCATCCTCGGGCAGCTGTCCGACCTCACCGGCGCGCCAGCGGAAGGGTCGACCAATCTGACCAAGGCGTTCGACGTCATCACCCATCCGGGTGCATGGGATCCGGCGTCGGTCGCGATCGGGCTCGGGGCGCTGGCGCATCCTGATCGTGCTCGCCAAGACGCGAGTGGCCATCGTCAGCGCGCTGATCGCACTCGTCGTCCCCACGCTGGTCGTTCTGATCGCCGGGCTCGACAGCGTGGTCCAGGTCGAGGACGGCGGCGACATCCCGAGCGGGTTCCCGACTCCCGAGCTCCCGCACTTCTCCGACCTGTCGTTCTCGCTCGTGGCGGCGGCCGCGGCGGTGGCGGCGATCGTGCTCGTGCAGGGCGCTGGAGTTGCCGAGTCGGCGCCCAACGTCGGGATCCCGACCAACGCCAACCAGGACTTCGTCGCCCAAGGAACCGGCAACCTGGCATCCGGGTTCTTCGGCGGCATGCCCGTCGGAGGTTCTGTCGGTCAGACCGCCCTCAACGTCACCGCCGGGGCCAAGACCCGCTGGGCGGCGATCTTCTCGGGCCTGTGGATGCTGGTGATCCTCGTCGCGTTCTCCGGTGCGGTGGGCAAGGTGGCGATGCCGACGCTGGCGGCGATCCTGATCTACGCCGGATTCGGTTCGCTGCGCCCGTACGAGATCCGCACCATCCTGCGCACGGGCACGACGTCGCGGATCGCGGTGATCGCCACGTTCCTGGCGACCCTGCTGCTGCCCGTCGCCGCGGCCGTCGGTCTCGGCGTCGTGATCTCGCTGCTGCTCCAACTCAACCAAGAGGCGATGGACCTCTCCGTCGTGAGTCTCGTGCCGACGGCCGACGGCCAGTTCGAGGAGCATCCGCCGCCGACCCGCCTCGAGAGCCACCAGGTGACCGCCCTCGATGTCTACGGCAGCCTCTTCTACGCCGGCTCGCGCACACTGCAGGCGCGCCTGCCCGATCCGACCGGGTCCGAGCAGCCGGTCGTGGTGCTGCGACTCCGGGGCCGCACCACGCTCGGGGCGACGTTCTTCTCCGTCGTGTCCGACTACGCCGACCGGCTGGCCGATGTCGGTGGGCGGCTCTACCTCACCGGCCTCGACCCGGCGCTGGCGGAGCGCATGCGCAAGCCCGAGGGTGACCCGCTCGCCGGCGCCGCCCGCCTCTACGAGGCGACGCCGCTCGTCGGTGGGTCGACCCGTCAGGCGATCGAGGATGCCTACGCGATGGCTCGTTCGCGGCACCCGGCCAGCAGGCGTGAAGTTCAGCGGGCGCTGGAGGCGTTGCGCTTCCGGAACCACTGCCAGATGGCAGTGACGATCACCGCTCCGATGAACGAGCCGATCAGTCCGCTCGCCCGCAGATCGAGCCCGTCGCCGGCGATCAGGCTGAAGATCAAGCCACCCACGAACGAACCGGCCAGGCCGGCCACGAGGGCCATGCCCTTGTCGGCGTTTGCCCACGTACTGCCGAGGACCATCTGGGCGAGCCCGCCCACGATGAGTCCGAACACGATGATGGCGAGAATCAGCACGCCGGGGATCCTACGTCGACCGCACGACCGATCCGAGGATCGACGCACTTCACGCAGCCATTCACGGCAAATAGCAAAGAAATCGTTTGGTGCTTGACGTAGACTTGTCGTACTCTCAACAGCAGGTGACCGTTCGGCGAGAATTCTCGCGGTCCGTAGCAAACGCTGCGGATGTTTGGCGAGTGCGGTCTCTCCCACAGCGGACGGCGACAAGGACAGGAAGCATGAACAAGCAGGCGGTACCCAGGCATCGATTGGCGCGCTCGATCCACGTGTTGGCGGGAGGCGCACTGCTGTGCGGGCTCGTCGCCGTGTCCGCACGGCCAGCCCGTGTCAGCGGCCACCACAGTTGTCGCCTCGTATCAGATGAACGAGCCGGCCGGGGCGACGGTCATGGTCGACTCCAGTGGCAACGGACTCAACGGCAACATCGGCCCGGCTGTGCAGACCGGCGCCACGTTCGCCGGCTCCACCGGCTACCGGTGGTCGAACGTGTCGCCGACCGCGCCGCCTGCGAAGCCCGAGCGCCTCGTGCTGGTGCCGCACAACAACCATGCTCAATCCGGGCACCGGCGACTACGCGATCGAGTTCCGCTACCGCACCACGCGGAGCTTCGGCAACATCGTCCAGAAGGGCCAGAACGGCATCGGCCGGCGGGTACTTCAAGTTCGAACAGCCGCAACGGCAACATGACCTGCCTGTTCAAGGGCGGCAACGGCCAGCAGCGGGCGATCAAGTCGCCGATCGCCACCAACGACGGCAACTGGCACGTCGATCCGATGCGAGCGCACGTCCACGTACATCCGGCTGATCATCGACGGCGTCCAGGTCGGGCGCCTCAACGGACCGACGGGCAACATCTCGAACAACGTGCCGGTCTCGATCGGCGGCAAGTCCGTTTGCGATCAGATCGAGGTCACCTGCGACTACTTCGTCGGCGACATCGACTACGTCAAGTTCGAGAAGCAGGGTGTCGCACCGCCCGTCAATCAGGCGCCCACTGCCAGGATCACGTCGTCGTGCGTCAACCTCACCTGCACCTTCGACTCGTCGACCTCGTCCGACAGCGACGGCCAGATCGTGAGCCGCTCGTGGTCGTTGAGCGACGGCACGACGAGCAACCAGACGTCGTTCCAGCGCACGTTCGCAGCGCCCGGGCAGTACACCGCCAACCTCACGGTCGTCGACGACGACGGCGCGCCGGGTCAGGCGCAACAGACGGTCAACGTCGGGGTGCCGGCTGGGACCGTCAGCTTCGTGGGCACCAACACCAGTTCCACCACCACGTCGACAGCGTTCTCCACACAGATACCGGCGTCGGTGACCCCCGGCGACACGATTCTCCTCTTCACCTCCACGGGATCGCCGATCACGATCGCCAACGCACCCTCCGGGTCGGGGTGGAACGCCGCCGGTTCGGCGACCGGGCCCGACGGAGCGTCCCGTTTGTGGTGGAAGACCGCCGTCGCCGGTGACGCCGGGAGCACGGTCTCGGTCGGTGTGTCCGCACTGACCAAGGGCAACATCACCGCCCTCGCCTACCGCGGCGCAGCGGTCTCGGCCGCCAACTTCGCCGTCACCACGGTGAACTCAGCGGCCCGGGTCACGCCCACCGTGGCAGTCGCCGATCCCGGATCGTGGGGTGTCTCGTTCTGGGTCCACCGTGACTCCTCGAGCACCGCCCTCGCCGGCCCCGGCGACGTCGCCGGCCGGGTGGCCTCGACACAATCAGGCGGTGGCCATCTCACCGTGCTCGGTGGCGACAGCAACACCGCAGTGCCCACGGGCACCTACGGCAACAAGACGGCCACCGCTCAGGCGGCGAGCAGCTTCGCCATCACCTGGACCGTGATCCTCCGGCCGGCCTGACCGGAACGGATCACGCTGCTGGTTGCCCGCGAGGGGCGTTGGCGGCGAGCGAGGCGTTCGTGAACGCCAACTCGTCGGTCACCTCGCGGGCGAACCAGTGCGGCGGTTCGAACGCCGTCATGGTCTCGTCCGAGTCGAATTCGACCTCGGCCAGCACGAGGCCCGACAGGTCGTCGTGGAACACGTCGAGATCGACCTCGTATCCGTCGACCGGGATCGTGTAGCGCGTCTTTCGGATGCGTCGCCCACGCGCTCTGCTCCCATGCAGCGGCGAACTGCTCGTCGGATATCGGCCACTCGAGCTCGGTGCGCGACCTGCCGCGACCGGCTTTGATCGTCAGCGTGCAACCGTCGTCGCCTGCCTCGCGGACACGAACCGAGACGATCCCGTCGATGGCGAGATAGCCCTGACGGACCTCGGTGCCACGCGTGGGTAGTTCGGGCGAGGTCGTCACCAGATACTTGCGCTCGAGCTCCACGACGCGCGCCGGGTCACGTGCGCGCTTCGCGGCCGCCGCCCGGCGTTCGTCGTCGGCCAGTTCGGCGATGCCGCCGGTCAGCAACTCCGGGCCGCGGCGCGCGCTGCTGTTCCAGTACTGCTCGACGCGAGCAGTGAACCGAGCCGGCTTCTCGGCGTAGATCGTGGCGCCCAGCCGGAACGCCCGCCGCCGCAGTTCCTCCTGTTGGGCGCGGACGATGTCGATCGCCTGGATCGCGTAGCGGCTGCCGCCGAACTGAGCCGGGTCGAGCGGCCAGGCGCTCCACCAGCACCGCAAGATCGTGGTCGTCACCGAGCGCCTCGGCAAGGTCGTCGAGGTTCGCGCCGAGTGGCTCGAGCACGCTCGGAGCGGCGCGTTCGAGCAGACGGACCTGGTAACCGAGGTTCTTCACCGACTTGCGCCACTCGTGCATCAGCTCGTCGGACGGGCGGGCTTCGGCGCGTCGCAGTGCGCGCCTGCCTCGGCGGTACGTCGTATCGAGCCCGTTGCCCAACGCCGTGAACCCGGGCGCGACCTTCCAGCGCTTGATGCGCTTGCGAGCAGCGACGAGCAGCGCGCGTGCCTCCTCGATCCGATCGTCTCCACCGTGGACGCCTTGCGTCGCCCCGTCGGCCATCTCGACGAGCGCGTCGCGGACGCGGTCGAGATCGGCCGCCCGCCGGGCCGGCTGCGTCGAACGCAACTCGTCGAGCGTGGCCAGGATGGCGTGGGCGTCGCGGATCGGCGACAACACGTCGGCGGCATCGCGGACGAGGGCGTTGCACCGGTCGAACTCGTCACCGAGCGATGATCGAACGAGCCGTGCCAGGGCGCGAACCTCTTTGCAGCGCTTGCGGACGTCGTGGACCGCTTCTTCGATGTCGGCCGAACTGGCGTCGTCGACGCTTTCGAGGGCCTCGATCGCGTCATCGAGCCGTTCCGCGGCGACGCGCTGCACCTCGCGCCTGAGCGACGCACCGGGTTTCAACACGTACGCCACGACGCCTCCTTCGATCTCGCTGATCGAAGCATCCACCGTATCGGACGCTCGTCGCACGGTCGCTGGCGACGACGTCGAACCGCGCGGGCCGGCCTGCGCGGGAAGCCGAACGGAGATGCAACAATGTCGTCCGGGGGAACCGAAGGAGGCCACATGGCGACAGATCTGGTGATCGAGATCGACAACGAGCCCGGAGCGTTGGCCAAAGTGGCCGCTGCTGTGAGTGATGCCGGGGTCAACCTGGCAGCGGCGACGTGCGTCGGCTCTGCGGAACGAGCCGAACTGCACATCCTCGTCCCGCACGGGGAAGCGGTCAGGCATGCACTGGCGATCACCAACGTGGCTGTCACGCGAGAGCGTGAGGTCGTCGTCGTCGAGGTCGAGGACGGGCCCGGCGTGCTCGCCGACCTGACTCGCAAGGTCGCCCGAGCCGGGATCAACCTCGATCTCGTCTACGTCGCCACCCACAACCGCGTCGTGTTCGGCGCCCCCGAGATCGACAAACTCCGCACGGCGCTCGAGAAGCCGTAGCGACGTCCGCCGCCCGGCCGGCTTGCGCATCGCGCCGGCGAATGGTCACATGGTCACATGGACGATGAAGCAGTGATCACGCGCATCCACGGGCTCGTCGACGAGGAGCACGAGTTGCGCAACCGTCACGGCGACGCACCACTCGACGAGGCGGCTGCGCAGCGCCTCGCAGATCTCGAGGTCGCTCTCGATCAGTGCTGGGACCTGCTGCGACAGCGGCGGGCCCGCCGCGACGCAGGTCTCGATCCAGACGATGCAACCGCCCGATCGGAAACGGTCGTCGAGCACTACCAGCAGTAGCCGATCACCCGTCCCCGGAGTTGAGTGAGGGCCGGGTCGACCGGGTAAGACAGGGCGGATGTGGACGCTGCTGCGCACCAACCGCGACGTGCGCTGTCTGTTCGTCGCTCAGGTGGTGTCGTACATCGGCGACTGGTTCGCCTACGTGGCATTCGTCGGGGTCGTCCAGGACATCAGCGACGCCTCGATCCTGGTGACGCTGGTCTACGTGGCACAAGCGCTCCCGGCATTTCTCGTCACGCCGATCTCGGGGCCGGTCGCCGATCGGTTCAACCGGCAGGTCGTGATCGGTTCGGTGTCGATCGTCCAGGCCGTCGCCGCCCTCGGCCTGCTGCTGGTCGACTCCGACAGCAGTCTGTGGTTGGGATACCTGTGCCTGTGCGCGATCTCGGCATTGGGGGCATTCGTCGGGCCGGCATCGCAGGCGTCGCTGCCGAACCTGACGCGATCGACTGACGAGCTCGCCAAGGCGAACGTTCTGTTCGGGGCGTTGTGGGGAGCGATGCTGGCGGTCGGGGCAGCACTCGGGGGTGTCGTCGCCGGAGCCTTCGGCCGCGATGTTGCGTTCCTGGTCAACGGTGCGTCGTTCGTGGTGGCGGCGTCGGCCGTGGCGCTGATCCGACGGCCGATGCAAGCACCACGCGAGGACCGCGAGCACGCGAGCGCGGATGCGGCCGATCGCCGACATGCGTGAGGCACTCGGGTACGCCCGGCGCGACAGCGTGCTGCTGTCGATGCTGGCATCGAAGGCGACGTTCGCGATGGGTGCCGGCATCGTCGGTCTGCTGGCGGTGCTCGTCACCGAGGAGCTCGGCGGCGGCGATCGTGAGACCGGGCTCATGATCGGCGTGCGCGGCCTGGGCGTGATGTTCGGTCCGTTGATCGCCGTCCGCTTCGTCGGCGCCTCGATGTCGGGGGTGCTGTGGATCTGTGGCTGGGCGGGCGCGATCTTCGGTGTGTGCTATCTCGGCCTCAGTGTGGCGCCGACGTTCGCGATCGCCCTCCCGCTCGTGCTGATCGCCCACATCGGCGGCGGTGCCCAGTGGACGCTGTCCACATACGGGTTGCAGGTCCGGTCTCCCGATCACGTGCGCGGCCGCATCATCGCCGGTGACTTCGGCATGGTGACGTTGATCATCACGTTGTCGAACCTGTTGGCCGGTGTTCTCGCCGATGTGGTCGGCCCGCGGCCGACCATCGCACTGTTCGCACTGCTGGCGATGGCTGCCTCGGCGACCTATCTGATCGCCACCCGGCCGGTGCGCGAGCACGTGGAACGCGAGCTGCCGGCATCCGTGTGAGCGCGCGTGCCGGCGATCACTTGACACCGCCACGGTCGCCAACCAAGATCGGCGCTTCACCGCACGCGGTGATTCGAGAGCGTTCCAGCACGGGGACCCGTAGCGGAGCTGGTGGGCTCAGCACAACGAACAGTCCGAACCAGTCCTGATCGCAGCCCAGCTGGAAGCGCTTCCAACGCTGTGACCAGGCTCTTCGTCGTCAGCGAGGAGATCCCCGATGAGCATTCGACGTCACGTGGCGCTGACCTGCGCCCTCGCCATGGTGCTGGCTGTGAGCATCGGCACCCCGGCCGCTGCCGAGGAGATCGTCAACGGCGGTTTCGACGGCGACACGACGACCGGCTGGAACGTCTACGGCGGATCCGTGACCTTCGACGCCGGTTCCGCCTGCCTCACGGTGCCCGCCGGCACGGGCCCGTACGGCGCCGCGTTCCAGCAGCGCGTCGCCCTCGACCCCGACACCGACTACACGCTCTCGCTCGACGGCAGGATCAGCGCCGGCACCCCGTCGGCGTTGACGGTCGTGGTCCAGCTCCCGCGTGATCCGTGGACCGGCTACCTGCCTCCTCAGGCGATCGCCGGCCAACTGTCAGGCACCGCCACCACACTCACCTACGACTTCCACACGCCCACCGACCTCCCACCCGCCGACGAGGGCGGGCCCGCCGACGGGCCGAATGCATCGGTCGAGATCCAGCACACCGGGACCAACAGCGAGCCATACACGTTGTGCGTCGACAACGTGTCACTCGAGCCACCGGGTTCCGAGCAGGTCGTCAACGGCGGTTTCGACGAGGGCACCACCGGATGGACGTCGATGTACCCGAACCCGTTCGTGCAGGACGGCTGGGGATGCATCCCGGTACCCGCCGGCACCGGCGCCTACGGCGCAGGGATCGGACAGCTGGTCACGCTCGAGCCCGACACCGACTACTCGCTCACGTTCTCGGCACGACTGCTCGAGGGGTCCGGGACACCGGGCCCGATCCGGGCCGTGGTCCAGCTCCCGCGTGATCCGTTCACGCAGTACCTGCCCGAGAAAGCGATCGCGGCCCAGCTCTCGACGACACCGACCGACTTCGAGTTCGCCTTCACGACACCGACCGACCTGCCACCGGCGGCCGAGGGCGGCGACCCGGCCGGCCCGCACGCCGAGCTCACGATCCAGCAGAACGGTCCGACGGTCGACGCCTACACGCTGTGCGTCGACGACGTGTCGTTGATCGGTGGCGCCGCGCCCGAGCCGTACGAGCCGGACACGGGACCGGCGGTCCGCGTCAACCACGTCGGCTATTTCGCCGAGGGACCGAAGCACGCAACGCTCGTGTCGACGTCAGCGGTGGGTGTCGAATGGCAACTGATCGACGGTGGCGGTGGCGTGGTCGCCTCCGGGGTGAGCGCACCCGCCGGCTTCGACGAGTCCGCCGGGCTCGACGTCCACGTGATCGACTTCACCTCCTACACCGGGACCGGCGACGGCTTCACGATCGCGGCCGGCGGAGAGGTGAGCTTCCCGTTCGCGATCGGCGTCGACGACGTGTACGACCAACTCCGGTACGACGCGCTCGAGTACTACTACCCGGCGCGCAGCGGGGTCGCCATCGACGGCGCGATCGCCGGAGCCGGGTACGCCCGCCCGGCTGGGCATGTGTCGTCGCCTGCCGACGGTGCCGTCAACACCGGCGACGTCGACGTGCCCTGCCAGTCGACCGCCAACCAGACCGACGACGGCGGCAACTTCTACTACGGCTCGGAATGGGCCTGCCCGGGCGGATACACGCTCGACGTGGTGGGCGGCTGGTACGACGCCGGCGACCACGGCAAGTACGTCGTGAACGGAGGGATCTCGGTCGCCCAGCTGATGGGAACGTACGAACGCGCCAAGAACGCGCCCACCGCGGACACCGCCGATCTCGCCGACGGAACGCTGGCCGTGCCGGAGTCGTCCAACGATGTTCCCGACGTGCTCGACGAAGCTCGCTGGGAGCTCGAGTGGATGATGTCGATGCAGGTGCCCGCGGGTTCCGGCGAGCAGTTGATCGATGGGACGTGGCGCAACGTCGACGGGATGGTGCACCACAAGGTCCACGACGAAGGGTGGACCGGGCTCCCGCTGCTCCCCCACACCGATCCGCAGGTGCGCTCCCTGCACCGCCCGTCGACGGCGGCCACCCTCAACTTCGCCGCCGTCGCCGCCCAGGGCGCTCGCCTGTGGGCGCCGTACGACGAGGACTTCGCGCTGCGCCTGCTGGCTGCAGGCAAGCGTGCGTGGACGGCCGCCCGCGCCAACCCGGAGATCTACGCCCCGGCCGCCGATGGCAACGAAGGTGGAGGGCCGTACAACGACTCGAACGTGACCGACGAGTTCTACTGGGCGGCGGCCGAGCTCTACATCACGACCGGCTCACGGCCGTACCGCGACTACGTGTTGACATCGGTGGCGCACACAGCGGACGCCTTCCCCGACAGTGGATTCTCGTGGGACTCGATGGCAGCACTGGCACGTCTCGATCTCGCGACCGTGCCGAACAAGCTGCCGGGACGCGCCGCCGTGCAGCAGTCGGTGCTGGACGCCGCCGACGATCTGCTCGCCGTGCAGGCGAGTGAACCGTTCGGGCATCCGTACTCCGGTGACGCCACTGGCAACTACGTGTGGGGCTCGAACAGTCAGGTCCTCAACAACATGGTGGTGCTCGGCGTGGCCTACGACCTGAGCGGGGTCGACGCCTATCGCGAGGCGGTGATGGAAGGCATGGACTACCTCCTCGGCCGCAACTCGCTGGGCTGGTCGTACGTGACCGGGTACGGCGAGCCGACCCACAACTCGGACGACCAGCACAGTCGTTGGTACGCGGCACAGCTCGACCCGAGCCTCCCGCACCCGCCGACGGGCAGCATCTCCGGAGGGCCGAACTCCAACTCGGCGCAATGGGATCCGACGGCTGCGGCGCTGTTCGCCGGGCAGGGATGCGCCCCGCAGCGCTGCTACATCGACGACATCCAGTCGTGGTCGACGAACGAGATCACGGTCAACTGGAACGCCCCGCTGGCGTGGGTCGCCAGCTTCCTCGCCGACCAGGACGACGGAACCGCCGATCCGGCTCCTCGATGCACGGTCGACTACCGCTGGCGACGGCTGGCTCACGGTCTGCAGTTCGTGAGCGTCGCAATCCGCAACGACAGTTCGAAGCCCTGGCGGGGATGGTCGCTGGCGTGGTCGTTCGCCGGCAGCGAGTCGATCACGTTCGGTTTCGGAGCCTGGATCGAGAGCAGCGGCGCCGACGTGGTGGCGAAGAGTTGGACGCGGGGCGTCGTGCGACCAGGTCGCTCGACGGTGTTCCACATGCTCGTCGCGGGTGGCCCATTGCCAGGTGCACCACCCGAGCGCTTCCGCGTGGGCGACCACGTGTGCGCCGCCGGACGAGTGGGCGGATCCCACTGACCCTCGTCTCGTACAGTGCCGGCCGTGGACGACGACGAGCGATTCCGCCTGACCCCGGAGTCGACCGAACGCGAGATGCTGACGACGTTCCTCGACTACCAGCGGGCGGCGCTGGTGCGGAAATGCGCCGGGCTGACGGACGCCCAGCTCCGGAGCCGCCCGGTCGCCTCGTCGAACATCTCGTTGATCGGCCTCGTGCGCCACCTGGCCTCGGTCGAACGTTGGTACTTCCGGGCGGTGATCGCCGCCGACGACCCGGGATCGCTGTTCGACTACGAGTCCGACGAGGCCTTCAACCAGGTCGACGCAGCCGGCGGTGAGGAGTCGTTCGCGGTCTGGTCGGACGAGGTCGAGGCGTGCCGGCGCGTCACCGAGGAGCGCGAACTGGACGCTGTCGGCGCCCTCCCGAGCGGCGAGATCCTGTCGCTGCGCTGGGTGCTCATGCACATGATCGACGAGTACGCCCGCCACCTCGGCCACGCCGACATCATCCGGGAAGCGATCGACGGCGTCACCGGCGAGTGAGCACTCACGCGACTAGGTGATCTCGACGTCTTCGAACGAGAGCACGATCGTCTCGGTCACGACCGACGACTCGAGGGCGTTGAGCGGGGAGTAGTGCAGGGCAACCGGCCGGCACCCCGTGAACCGCCACGACGCGGCAACCTCGCGGTTGGTGTCGTCGAGCAGGTCGACGGTGACGATCCGGCCGCGGCTCGGCTTGGCACCGCGTTCCTGGTTCCACCACTCGTGCAGCTCGAGCGCGCCGGTGAATCCGCGGCGCAACACCAAGTGCGGGGTCCGCTCGTCGCCGAGCGTCAGGTCGACGTCGGGGACGGCGTCGCCGCGGACGAGCATCGTCGGTAGCCGGACTTCGCTGAATCCGTCCGTCGCCCGTGCCCGACCGCCGATCGCGACCCTGAAGTTGAAGCTCCGATACGGATCGTGCCGCTGGACGGCCATCGCCTACTCGATCTCCAGCCGCTCGTGACTGATGACGATCTCCTCGATGGCGACCTCGTTGCCTGTTGCGTTGAGATCAGGTGCCGAGTACTTGGTGATCCGCGCCCGCAGCAGTTTCCAGGTCATGACGATCTCGGAGTGATCCTCGTTCTGGAGCGAGATCGTGACCGTACGCAGTGAGCTCTGGCTGCCGTTACGGATCTCGTCGAACCACTGGTACAGCGAGAGCGAGCCGATCAGCCCGCGCTTGAGCGTCACGTCCGAGACGCGATTCAAGCCGGTGAGCTTGATCGGTGAGTTCTCCCTGGCATTGCCGTTGCGGTACTCGATCACGTCGACCCACGATTCGAGCCCGGTCACCTCCTCGAACCCGGCATCCGGTCCGTCGACGACACCCGACCCGAGGTCGACGAGGAAGTTGAACTGCGTGTACGGACGATCCCGCATGATGGCCATTCCGACGACTCCTTCCGACGCGCCCGAAGGCAACGTCGACAGTAGCCATCGGCTGCTGCCGCCGATTCCGGATTCGCTGGTGCGGTCAGGCGGGCAATGCCGCGGCCGTGGCCGCCGAGCGAGGCCGATCCTGCGCGACCGCGATCGCGAAGGTGGCGAGACCGAGCAACAGTCCGATGCCCATCGTCGGCGCGCCGATCCGCTTGAGGGCGGTGGTGTCGCTGAGCAGCCCGATGACGAACACCGTCACACCGATGCTCACGAGTGCGAACACGGCATGCTGCAGACGTGCCGCGATCCGCCCTGCGGTCGCAGCCGCCAGGAGGGCGAACACTGCGCTGGTCATCGAGGCGATGAACTGTGAGTGGTCGAGCGCCAGCAGCTCGTGCTCGGGCACCAGATCGAAGTCGCCCTCGTACTTGATCACGAAGAACTGGGCGAGACCGATCACGAACACCGATCCGATCGCCGACAGCAACGCCCAACGCCCCGGCGAGGCCTCCGTGATGCGCACGCTTCTGAAGTTCCCCCACATACGGACGACGAAGATCACCACACCGACGATCTCGAGCAGGATCGCGACCGGCGCCAAAGGGTCGACGTCGAGCAGCAGCGACAGCGCCAGCACGAGCCCGCCGAGGAACGGGAACACCATCTGGATCACTCCGAGACGGGTCGCCGGCGGAGGGCTCGGGAACGTGAACGCCCACTCCGACATCGCCAGCGCCACGGGGAAGAGGAAGCCGACCACCATGATCGCCGGGTGGGCGTCCTCGCCACCGGTCGGCAGGTACTGATCACCAGTTGCCAACATCAGTCCCCAGAGCACGCCGAACACGCCTCCTGCGATCGACGTCGCCACGGCGACGAGGAACCCGATGTGGGGCACCCCGAGTCGGATGCGACGGGCGCGACTCGCGATCCAGACGAAGAAGGCCGCGATCACGAGCGTCGAGATGCCACCCATCACCGGACGCAGCTCGTTGTAGGTGAACGTGAAGGCGACGACGTAGAGCCCGAAGGCGACGATCGCTGCCCACATCAGGATCCGCACCTGCGACTGCTGACGCTCGTCGCGTGCGTCCTCGTTGCCGAACAGCCACAACGAGGCGGCGAACACCGACAAGGTGAGCCAACCCAGCGTGCCTCCGTGGACGTGACCGAGCAGTCGCCGATGGTCGAAGTCGACGAGGTCGGTGCCGTTGAGGATGCCGATTCCGATCGTGAACGTGAAGAACACCATCGCTGCCAACAACAGCGTTCGAATCTCCGGCCAATACACCGGCCGCCTCGCGCCGAGCCGCTCTGCCTCAGTCACCGTGCCCTCCCCCGTTAGCCCCTCGCCACAACGTAGCGACCCGCGCACACGGAAATCGGGTTCGAGCCGCGTTCAGAGCACGGCGGTGGTGCCATGTGGTTCGACCACTTCCTCGGTGCCGACGACCTGTGCATCTTCGGTGGCGTCGGGATCGTCGCCGGACAACCAGCTGTCGAACGCGAGCGCGATCATCCACCAGCAGGCGACCACGAGCACGAAGGCGAGGATCACCCCTTTGCGGGCGATCTCGAACGGAGACACGTGGAACGCCAAGAGTGCGTGTGGGACGGTCGAACCGGCCATCACGGCCGGCACGACCCATCGTCGATCGAATCGGTGTCGCCGCCACGTCACCACTGCACCGACGAGCGCAGCGAGCGCGAGTGCGATGGTGAAGGCGGAGCCTTCCTTCGGCCAGGCGAAGTTCGGACCGGGCGAGGTCGTGTACTCGTACGCCGTGTGATCGACCAGTGACTCGGGCGGTGCGATCCCGCCGTCGATGAACAGGCGCTCCAACCCGACCGCCGTCCAGCGCGGATGCTCCACCAGGAACCTGGCGTACGTGGCAACTCCGTCATCTCTCGCCCAGTCGCCGAACGGTCGGTCGTTCCACAACGCCCATGGCCCGATCGTGCGAGATCGGGTGTCTCGAGCGCAATGCTGTCGGGCATTCCGTGTTGGCGGAACCACTCGTAGTTCTCGGAGCCGCGGGGAGCGAGGACGGCGATGTTGGTGCCGACGTTGAACCCCTCGACGTACCGGTTGTTCTTCTCGGCCAGGCCACACCAGACGGTGACGGCGATGATGCAGGCCGGTGCGATCCAGCGGCGGTTGCGTGCGCCCCACCAGCACACCCCGACCACGACGATCAGGCCGACGAAGACATGTCCGTCGCGGACGAACACCCACAACGTGAATGCCGCGATCAACAGGCCTGTGGGGCAGCGGTCGATGTGGGCGAGGGCGGCGATCAACAATGCGGTCGCCGAGATGGCAAGCGATTCGGAGAGCAGGTTGGCGTCCCAGTACGTGACGCGTGCCGTCATCCCGAGCGTGAGGATGATGGCAGCGATGCCGTAGCCGACGCGCCGGTCGTCCATCAGGCGTGCCAGCGACCAGGCCAACACCAGAAAGGCAACCGCCGACACGAAGGTTTGGAAAACCGTCAGGCCGCGATCCCCGAAGACGTCGAGTGCCAACGGAACGGGCCACGTGCGTCGAGCGTTGCCGAGCAGCGACACACCATCCCGATAGCTCGGCGTATCCGGATGCTCGAGGACAGGCGAGGTGAGCGTGATCGCCAGTCGCGCCGCCACATATATGCCCGCCGTGACCAAGAGCGCCGCCCGCCCTCGCACACCGCAAGCGTACGTCACGCCCGCCGCCCCGTCACCCTCGAGCTCGCCCGCAAACGTTCGCCCAGCAGGGACGAACCACGATCCACGCCGCAGGAGCCGTGTGTACGCTGCGACCACGGGGGGACTCTCGGCCGGCCCGGGCGTACGTCGACGCCGTGGCACGAGCGGGTGACCCTCCATCGCCTGTGAGCTCGGCGCCCGAAGACGTTGGAAACCCGAAGGAGAGACGTGACCGCCCAGACCCCGCCCCGAACGCTCCAGGATCTCCTGGACTCGACGCCCAACCTCGTCGACTACCTCTACAGCAATCGCAAGGGATCGGTCCTCAAGGACGCCGTGCTGCGCCAGCCGACGGAGTTCGTCGCCCCTGAGTTCACGACGTGGCGTGACGAGCAACGGGCGTGGCGCGAGGGGATCGCGTTCTACGACCAGTCGTTCCACATGACGACGACCTACCTGCGCGGCCCGGATGCCCAGAAGGTCCTGTCGCACCTGGCTGTGAACAGCTTCGAGACCTTCGGCGTCGATCGTTCGCGCCACTTCGTGTGCGCCAGCCCCGACGGCCACCTCATCGGCGACGGGATCCTGTACTGCCTCGCCCCCGACGAGATGGCGCTGGTCGGTCGCGCCGCCGGCCACAACTGGGTGCGGTACACCGCCGAGACCGGCGGCTTCGATGTCGAGATCGAGGCCGACGAGATCTTCTCCCACAACACCGCCAACCGGCGCACCGTGTACCGGTATCAGGTGGAAGGGCCCGACTCGTTGGCGCTGATCGAGCAGATCACCGGCGCACCTCTGCCCGAGGCGCCGAGGTCGCACATCATCCCCGTCACCATCGCCGGCCATCGCGTCATGGCGATGCGGCACACGATGGCCGGCAACGCCGGAGCCGAGTTCTGGGGGCCGTGGGACGAAGGCCCGGCAGTCAAGGAGGCGATCCTCGAGGCGGGCGAGCAGCACAACCTGCGCCGGGTCGGGTCGCTCGCCTACTTCACGAACGCGCTCGAGCTGGGATGGATCCCGCGGCCCGTGCCGGCCATCTTCACCGGCGACGAGCTGCGCCCGTTCCGCGAGTGGCTGCCGGCGACCGCCAGCGAGGCCACCTGGGCGATCGGCGGCAGCCTGAATGCACCCGAACATCGAGGACTACTACTTCACTCCGTGGGAGCTCGGGTACGGCAACGTGGTCAAGTTCGACCACGATTTCGTCGGCCGCGAGGCGCTCGAGAAGTCGGCGGGCGACGACCATCGCAAGAAGGTGACGCTCGTGTGGGACCCGGCCGATGTCGCCGCGGTCTTCGAGTCGTACATGAAGCCCGACGAGCTCCCGGGCCTCTATCTCGAGTTGCCGCGGGCGACGTACGCGACCTGGCAGTACGACGCCGTCCACGACGACCAGGGCCGAACGGTCGGAGCCTCGACCTACACCGGCTTCATCTGGAACGAGCGGTCGATGCTCTCGCTCGCCGTCGTCGAGCCCCAGTACGCCGAGCCCGGAACACGCCTCTCGGTGATCTGGGGCGAACCCGACGGCGGCGCCAAGAGCCAACCGTGGTTGGACCCCCACCGCCAGATGGAAATCCGAGCGACCGTCGTCCCAACCCCCATCGGCAAGAAATAGCGCGTCGCATCACCCGCGATGCTCCGGGGCGAAGCCTGCGTGGCGTTTGAACGCCCGCCGGAGGCCAGCGGCACGGTGCGCACGCAGAGCACCCATGGACGATCGTCTTCGAACGATCGTCCGTGGGCGCAGAGGGACTCGAACCCCCGACTTCTTCCTTGTAAGGGAAGCGCTCTAACCAACTGAGCTATGCGCCCATACCAGGCGCAACGCCCAATCTGGGCCTCCTAGCAGGAGGCCCAGATTGTAGCTGGGGTTGCCGTTTCCGGGGCTGAGGGGACTGTGGATCAGGCGGCTTCGGGATGCCCACGGGCGTGGGTCAGGCGCCGCCACTTGGACGGATGGCGCTGCTTGGCTTGCCGGACGAGTCGGAACTCGACAGCGTGCTTGACCAGCTCCTGCTGGTGCTGTTGGGCGGTGACTCCGGTGACGTCGTAGTTGCTAAAGCTCATGCATGTAACTTTGAACGAGTTTGTGGACAGAACGCGTCCGCAACGTCTGACAAGCTGGTGTGTCAATGGACACCCCTGCCCGACTCCTGCGCCTGCTGGCGATGTTCACGACCCGCTCGTCGTGGAGCGCCGACGATCTCGCAGGACGGCTCGAGATCACCACCCGCACCCTTCGCCGCGACGTCACCCGCCTGCGCGACCTCGGCTATCCGATCACGAGCACCACCGGTCGCTACGGCGGCTACGAGCTCGGCGCCGGCGGTCGCCTCCCTCCCCTGCTGCTCGACGACGACGAGGCGATCGCCGTATCGGTCGCCCTCCGCGAGTTGTCCGCCGAAGCCGACCCGACCCTCGGCGAGGCGGCATTGTCGGCGTCGACCAAGCTCCGCCAGGTGCTCCCGACGGCGTTCCGCGATCGCGTCGACGCCCTCGGCGAGGTGGTGGTCGGCGTCCGTCGTGGCCGGCCGCCGCGCACCTCCGGTGACGAGCGCGTCGAGCTGCCGAGCCTGATGACGTTGGCGATGTGCTGCCGGCGAACCGAGCGCGTTCGGTTCAGCTACGTCGACGGCTCCGACCGGGTCAGCGAGCGGCGGGTCGAGCCGCACCGGTTGGTGTCGCTCGGCCGCCGTTGGTACCTGGTCGGCTTCGACCTCGACCGCGACGATTGGCGGACATACCGCGTCGACCGCGTCAGCGCCCTCGGTGCGACCGGGCACCGCAACACGCCCCGCACGGCACCCGACGCGGCGGCGCTCGTCACTGAAGGCGTCGCCGTGCGCGTGTTCGACACGCGGGCGAAGATCAGGCTGATGGTGCCCGCCCACGAGGCCCCGCGACACATCGGGCCCACCGTCGGCGTCGTCGAACCCGGCGACGACGAGGAGTGGTGCCACGTGACGATCGGCGGGGACGCCGACTGGATCGCCCGCTATCTGATCGGGATGTCGGTTCCGTTCGAGGTGCTCGAGCCGCCCGAGGTGATCGAGGAACTGAGAGCGCTCGCCGAGCGGATCCTCGGGCAGTTGCAGCAGCTTTGACCGACCGCGCGCTCGATCGCGTCACAACTCGGCATGCTGGTCGGGTGCAAGACGGTCGTCCCCCTCATCGCCACGTCTCGGCGCGGCTCGAGCTGGTGGTCACGGCCGATGCCGACATCGTGTTGGCGATCGCCGTAGCGGACGGTGTCGACATGGTCTGCGAGTCGCTGACGATCGACCGCGACGGCACGGCGATCACGCCCCAACCGATCGGGGCGCCGCACGGTGGGCGCCTGCACCAGCTCCGCGGCGTCACGCCGGGTCGGTTGTCGATCGACTACACCGCGTCGGTGGCGGGTGGCGCCCCGCCGATCCCGGTCGGCGAGTCGGAGTGGTACCAGTACATCCGACCGAGCCGATACTGCGAGAGCGATCGGTTGGGCCCGATGGCCCGCAGTGAGTTCGCCGGCCTCGGCGGCGTCGACCTGCTGACGGCCGTCTCGAGTTGGGTCGGATCGCGGATCGCGTACGTCCCGGGCTCCTCGCGGCCGATCGACGGCGCCGTCAGCACGCTGCTCGGCCGCTCCGGGGTGTGCCGTGACTTCGCCCACCTGACCGTGGCGTTGCTGAGAGCGAACGGGATCCCGGCACGCGTGGTGTCGGTGTACGCGCCGGGTCTGCAACCGATGGACTTCCACGCCGTGGCGGAGGCCTGCGTCGACGACGCCTGGTTCGTCGTCGACCCGACGTGCCTGGCACCGCGCGCCTCCTTGCTGCGCATCGCGACCGGCGCCGATGCCGCCGACACCGCCTTCCTCACCGTCGTCAGCGGTGCCGTCGAGCTCACCAAGCTGGAGGTCGGAGCAGTCGCCGAGCCGGCGCTTCCCTTCGACGACGTCACCCAGCTCGCCCGACTGGGCTGACCTGATCCCGCCCCGGATCCGGTAGCGGATGGGTGGCGGGTGATCCACTGGGCGTCGGACGGGCGTGCGTACCATCTCGTCGGTGGGCACCGAGACCGCCATCGCTCAGGTGCAGGGACCGTGGGGGAACGAGCTCGTCAACGTCGTCCGCGCCGCGAGTGGCGGTCTGCTCTTCGGCATCCCGCTGCTCTACACGGTCGAGATGGTGTGGACAGGCCAGCACACGACCCCGGCCCAGGCGTTGGTGGTGCTCGCCTCGAGCCTCGTGCTGCTGACCGTGCTCAATCGCACCGCCGGGTTCCGTTCACACGCCGACACCACACTTCGTGACGCCGCGATCGACGCCGTGGAAGGAGTCGCGCTGGCGATCGTGCTGGTGATCGCGATGCTGACGTTGCTCGGTGCGATCGACTCGTCGACTCCGCTCACCGTGGTGCTCGGGATGACCGTGTACCAGGTGCTGGCGGTGTGTGTCGGCATCGGTGTCGCCACCCATCTCCTCCGCGAGCAGTCGAACGACGACGCGTCCGGCGGCAGCGGCAAGCGCTCACGCGACGACAACCAGGCGACGTCGCATTCGACGCCTCTCAACGCGACCGTGGCCGATCTCGGTGCCAGCGCGATCGGCGCCGTGTTCATCGCCCTCAGCATCGCCCCGACCGACGAGGTGCCGCTGGTGTCGGTGTCGCGGGGCCCGGTGTGGCTGCTGGCGATCATGGCGGTGTCGCTGCTGATCGCTTACGCGATCGTGTTCGTGGCCGGCTTCACCGGCCAGTCACGACGACGCGCCTCGACCGGTCTGCTGCAGCATCCGCTGATCGAGACGCTGGCGTCGTACGTCGTCGCCTTGATGGTCGCAGCGGCAATGCTCTGGCTGTTCCAGCGCGCCGACGCGCCGTCACACGTCACGCTGGCGCACGTGATCGTGCTCGGGCTTCCGGCGGCGATCGGCGGGGCGGCGGGGCGGTTGGCGCTGTGAGCAAGCGGGCGTCGACGTCCGAGCGCGCTCGGCACGCGGCGCGCACGATGCCGGAGTGGATCGTGTTCGGGGCCTCGGCGTTGATCCTCGGCACGGTCGTGATCGTGCTCCTGGTGTTGGCGTTCCAGAGCGCGGCGCCGGCCGAGCCGGTGGCCGAGCCACCGGGTGCGGTGCGCCAACTCGGGGATCAGTTCTTCGTCCCGGTCGAGGTCGAGAACCGAGGTGACAAGGGCGCGGCGCAGGTGCAGGTGCTCGCCGAGTTGACGATCGACGGCGAGACGGTCAGCGCAGACCAGGTCATCGACTTCCTCGGTACAGGCGAAACGCAGGCGTTGACGTTCGTCTTCGCCGACGATCCCGCCGCCGGCGAGCTCGTCGTCAATGTGGTCGGGTTCGCAGAGCCCTGACCGACCCTGCGGGAGAGTGGCGGTCAGGGTGCGAAGGCGGCGGCGGCGACGTCGGCGTAGCGCTCGGCGAGATGGAACGTCATCTCGTTGCGAACCCGCTCGGGGACGTCCTCGAGGTCGGGCTCGTTGCGCTTCGGCAGCACGACCTCGCGCAGCCCGGCGCGGTGGGCGGCGAGCACCTTCTGCTTCACGCCACCGATCGGCAGCACCGAACCCTGGAGCGTGATCTCGCCGGTCATCCCGACCGTGTCGCGCACCGGCCGATCGGTGAGCAGGCTCACGAGCGCGGTCGTCATCGTGACCCCGGCCGACGGTCCGTCCTTGGGCACCGCGCCGGCCGGCACGTGGACGTGGAAGCGCTGGTTGAGCTGTGCCGGGTCGACGCCGAGCTCGGCGGCGTGCGAGCGCACGTAGTTGAGCGCGATCTGCGCCGACTCCTTCATCACGTCGCCGAGCTGGCCGGTGAGCGTGAGGCCAGGCTCGGCGCCGTCGGCGGTCGGGAAGCCGGTCGTCTCGATGAACAGCACGTCGCCGCCGTGGCCGGTGACGGCGAGCCCGGTGGCGACGCCGGGTGTCTGGGTGCGCTCGGGGACGTCGTCGACGACCTTCGGCCGGCCGATCCAGTCCTTCAGCGCGTCGTCGGGCACGACCAGCGGCGTGTGCCTCGCCGGCGGCGATCTTGGCGGCCGCCTTGCGGACGAGCGTGCCGAGCGTGCGCTCGAGGCCGCGCACGCCGGCCTCGCGGGTGTAGCCGCGGATCGGCGGCGAGGATCACGGCGTCGGACGCGTCGAGCTCGTCGACCGACAGGCCGGCCCGCTCGAGCTGGCGCGGCAGCAGGTACGTGCGGGCGATGAAGACCTTCTCGTCCTCGGTGTAGCCGTCGAGGCGCACCAGCTCCATCCGGTCGAGCAGCGGACCGGGGATCGTGTCGGCGACGTTGGCGGTGGCGATGAACACGACCTCGCGACAGGTCGAGATCGACCTCGAGGTAGTGGTCGCGGAACGTGTGGTTCTGGGCCGGGTCGAGCACCTCGAGCAGCGCCGACGTCGGATCGCCCGACCAGCCGCCGGGCGTCAGCTTGTCGACCTCGTCGAGCAGGATGACCGGGTTCATCGTGCCCGCCTCGGTGAGCGCCCGGACGATGCGGCCCGGCTGCGACCCGACGTACGTGCGACGGTGGCCGCGGATCTCGGCCTCGTCGCGGACGCCGCCGAGGGCGACACGCACGAACTTGCGGCCCATCGCTCGCGCGATCGACTCGCCGAGGCTGGTCTTGCCGACGCCTGGCGGCCCGACGAGCGTGATGATCGCGCCGCTGCCGCGCCCGGTCGTCTGCACGCCGCGCTCGTGGCGCAGCTTGTGCACGGCGAGGAACTCGACGATCCGATCCTTGACGTCGCTGCAGCCCGTAGTGGTCGTCGTCGAGCACGCCGGCGGCGACGGCGAGGTCGAGCGTGTCGTCGCTGCGCGTGCCCCACGGCAGCTCGAAGATGCGATCGAGCCACGTGCGGATCCAGCCGTGCTCGGGCGACTGGCTGCTGGTGCGCTCGAGCCGATCGAGCTCGCGGGCGATCGCCTGCTTGACGTTGTCGGCGGCCTCGAGGTCGGTCGAGCCGCTCGCGGTACTCGGCGGCGACGTCGTCGTCGCCCTCGCCGAGCTCCTTGCGGATCGCCGCCAGCTGCTGGCGCAGCAGGTACTCGCGCTGCTGCTTGTCGACACCTTCGGAGACGTCGTTGCGAATCGTCTCGGCGACCTGCAGCTCGGCGAGGTGCTCCTTCGCCCAGCCGAGCACGAACTCGACCCGGGCCTCGACGTCGACGAGGTCGAGCACGTGGCAGGCGGCGGTCGTCGTCGAGCTCGGCCCAGGCGACGGCGGCGTCGGCCAGTGCGCCGGGCGCGAGGCCGGCCCGCAGCAGTCTCGGGCAGCCGGCGCGAGCGGCGCAGCTCGGCGATCAGTTGGAGGGTGACGCCGAGCTCGCGGGCGGACGCCTCGATGCGCGGGGTCGGCCGTGGGTCGATGATCGACGGTCGACGTCGGCGTAGTCGGAGCCGCGCTCGCTGGGGTGGATGCCGAGCAGTCGGGCCCGCGACTCGACCTGGACGATCGCCGCCGGTGCGCCGCCGGGCAGCGACCCGGTCGAGGGCACGTGGGCGACGACGACGATCTCGCCGGCGACCTCGCCGTCGGGGCGGGGGACGCGGAACGCGACCTGGCCACCGGCGGCGGCATCGATGGCGCGGCGGATGCCGGCGTCGTCGAGGGTGAGGGTGACGGTGACGCCGGGCAGAACCGGGCGTGGGAAGCGTGGCGAGCGGGAGACGGAGCTGGGTCGCGGTGCTTGTCATGCTCTCACAGCGTAAGTCAGTAATCCTGATATCCACCGACTCAAGCTCTGTGCTGTCGTCACCGTGGTCCCGTGTCGACCAGCGCGCACAGAATCGCTGCGTCTAGCTCGCGAAGCGTGCTGTCTTCTGGACCTTGCCCATCGCGTTGCGCGGCAGCGACTCGACGACCCGGATCTCGCGCGGGCGCTTGTGCACCGAGAGCTCGGCCGCGACGTGGTCGATCAGCGCCTGCGAGTCGGTCACGTCGCCGACGACGAAGGCGACGATCCGCTCCCCCAGGTCGGCGTCGGGCAACCCGACCACCGCCACCTCGACCACGGCAGGGTGCGACAGCAGCACCGACTCGACCTCGCCGGCGCCGACCTTGAAGCCGCCCGACTTGATGATGTCGATCGACGACCGACCGACGATCCGGTGGAAGCCGTCGGGGCCGATCGTGGCCGAGTCGCCGGTGACGAACCAGCCGTCGTCCGTGAACGACTCGGCGGTCTTCTCGGGCAGGTTGAGGTAGCCGTCGAACATCGTCGCCCCGCGCATCTGGAGGCCGCCGATCGTCTCGCCGTCGTGGGCGACCTCGCCGCCATCGTCGCTCCGGAGGCGGCTCTCGACACCGGTGATCGGCACGCCGACGTGACCTGGGCGGCGCTCGCCGTCGTGGCGGGTCGAGATCGTGATCAGCGTCTCGGTCATCCCGTAGCGCTCGATCGGCGTGTGCCCGGTGAGCGCCCGGATCTGCTCGAACACCGGCACCGGTAGCGCGGCGCTGCCCGACACCAGCAGCCGCGCCGGCGACAGCGCCGCCGCGCACTTCGGGCTCGGCGACGATCCGCGACCACACGGTCGGCACGCCGAAGTACAGCGAGCCGCCGGCCGCCGCATAGCGCTCGGGCAACGGACGGCCGGTGTGGACCAGACGCGACCCGACGCGCAGCGCTCCGAGCACGCCGAGCACCAGGCCGTGCACGTGGAACAACGGGAGTCCGTGCACGAGCGTGTCGTCGGCGGTCCACGCCCACGCATCGGCGAGCCCGTCGAGATCGGCGGCGATCGCCGCCCGCGAGAGCACCGCACCCTTCGGCGGACCGGTGGTGCCCGAGGTGTACATGATCAGCGCCGGCGGCGCGCGTCGTCGACATCGGCCCAGCCGCGCGGCTCACCGGCCGGTCGGGATCGCCACGCGCGGCAGTGCCGACTCGGGCCAGTCGGGCGCCCCGGCGATCAGCGCCGCGCCCGAGTCGTCGAGGATGTGGCGCCGCTCCATCGGGCCGGCGTCGGCCGGAACCGGCACCACGGGCACCCCGCCCGCAGCCCGGCGACGACGGCGACCACGGTGTCGAACGTCGGCGTCCCCGGCAACCGCCACCGACGGTGGCGCCGCCGATCTCGCGACGCCAACGCGTCGGCACGCCCGGCGAGCTCGCTCCACGAGGACGACTCGCCGTCGACTGTCGACGACGTCCGGCGCGATCGCCGAAGGCACCGTCGAAGGCCGGCAGCAAGCTCACGGCTGGCACCGTACCCAATCGACCGGCGACCGATGCCCGTGCGAGCCGACGTGTGAGCGAACATGGGTCGATCGCCGCTGATCGCTCACACCACCCGCGACCGCCGCCCGACTGCCTCGTCGCCGGCTCGGAGGTTCCGGGCTCGACGTCTCGGTGATGTCGCTCGGCTCGTGGCGAACGTTCGAACGGATCCCGCGCGAGCAGGGCCTGGCGGTGATGCGTCGCCGCACGGCGAGGCAGGCATCACCATGCTCGACGACGCTCGCTACAACGACGAGACCGGCACGGCGCCGATCCCGACCGGCTACTCCGAGGTGGTGTTCGGTGAGTTGTTCCGCGCCGCCGGCTGGGAGCGCGATCAGGTCGTCGTGTGCAACAAGCTCTGGTGGGAGTTCTGGCCGGAGCAGTCGGCCGAGCGAGGAGCTCGACGGTTCGCTCGAGCCGGATGGGTCTCGACCACGTCGATCTCATCTACGCCATCCATCCACCGCCCGAGCTTGTCGATCGAGACCGTCGTCGAGCAGGTGGCCGGGCTGATCGAGTCGGGGCGCGCCCGGGCGTGGGGCACCGGCATGTGGACCGCTGCCCAGCACCACGCAGCACTCGACGTCTGCGAGCGCACCGGGGCTCCCGCGCCGTGTGCGGCCCAGATGGCGACCAGCCTCGTCGACCACGCCGGGCCCGACGATCCTGCGATGCGGCATGCGTTCGACCGGGGGCCGATCGGGCTCGTCGCCAGCTACGTGCTCGCCGGCGGCACGCTCACCGGCAAGTACGACCGCGGCGAATCCGGCCGAGCCGACCACGATGCCAACCCGGTGATCGCACGCGGCAAGCGACTCGCCGCCGGCGTTGCCGCACTGGCGACGGACTGGGCGGTGCCGCCCTCCCACGTGGCGTTCGCCTACGCCTTTCAACACCCGTCGCTGGCCACCGTGTTGTTCGGCTCGAGCTCACCGGAACAGCTTCGTGAGAACGTCGACGCCTGGGCGACGTTCGAGCGACTCGACAACGACCAGTTGGCCGCGGTGCGCCAACTCGCGGAGACTGACGACGCATGACCGAATCGAGTCCAGACACACCAACGATCGCCCGCCAGGTCGTCGAGGCGATCCGGCTCGCCGGGATCGACACCCTGTTCTGCCTTCCGGGCGTGCAGAACGACGACTTCTTCGACGCGCTCGTCGATGCCACCGACATCCGCCCGATCGTGAGCCGTCACGAACAAGGCGCGGCGTACATGGCCAACGGCGCATCGCTCGTTGCCGGCAAGCCGTCGGCGTTCTGCGTCGTACCCGGTCCTGGCATGCTCAACGCCGGTGCCGCGCTGACGAGTGGCTACTGGTCGAACGCGCGAGTGCTGGCGGTGATCGGTGAGATCGCCACCTCGGCGCGCGGCCGGGGGTTCGGCGTGCTGCACGAGCTGGTCGACCAGCACGCCGTGCTCGAGCAGCTCACCAAACATGCCGAGCTGCTCGACGACGGCGAGTCGACGGCGAAGAAGGTGCAGGCCGCGCTCGACTCGCTGGTCTCGGGTCGACCGCGGCCGGTGAGCCTGGAGGTCCCGGTCGACCGCTGGCGGACTCCGGCGCCCGGGATCGCTGCGCGCGCCAGTTCCGGCGACTCCCGTCATCGATGCTGACGCCATCGACCGTGCCGCCGATGCGTTACGACGCGCGCAGCGTCCGTTGATCGTCGTCGGCGGAGGCGCCCAGGATGCCGGTGAGTCGATCGGCAGGTTGGCCGAGTTGCTGCAGGCGCCGGTCACGACGCGCCGCATGGGGCACGGCACGATCCCCACCGCCCACCCGATGTTCGTGCACCTCGCGGTCGGTCACGAACTGTGGAAGACGGCCGACGTGGTCGTCGGCATCGGGTCACGCATGGAATGGCCGATCATGCACTGGGGCACCGATCCCGACATGACGATCGTCAAGATCGACGTCGACGCCGATGAGCTCGACCGCCACGAGCTCGGCACGATCGGTGTCTGCGGAGACGCCGACGAGGTGTGCCGCGCACTGCTGGCGGCGCTCGATGGCATGCCGGCCAAACCCGGCCGCGGTGCCGAGCTCGATCAGCTGCGAGCCCGGTACTTCGCCGACATCGACCATCTCCGCCCGCAGCTCGACTTCCTGTCGGCGATCCGGGACGTGCTTCCCGACGACGGCATCTTCGTCGAGGACGTCACCCAGATCGGCTTCGCCGCCCACCTCGCCTTCGACTTCCGTCGACCACGGACGTTCCAGTCGACCGGGCCGGCGGGAACGCTCGGCGCCGGCTACGCGCAAGGTGTCGGTGCCCAGGTCGCGCTCGACAGTGAGGGCCGCGGCCGCAAGGCGCTGGTCGTCGCCGGCGACGGCGGCTTCCTGTTCACCGGCAGCGAGCTGGCCACGGCCGTGCAACACGAGATCCCGCTCGTCTGCTGCGTGTTCGACGACGGTGCATTCGGCAACGTCAAGCGCATCCAGCAACAGCGGTTCGGGGACGACCGCACGATCGCCTCGACGCTGCGCAATCCCGACTTCGTCGCCTACGCCCGGGCGTTCGGCGCCCTCGGCCTGCACGCCGACGGCCCCGATCAACTGCGCTCGCGGCTCGAGGAAGCGTTCAGTGCCGGGGTGCCGGCGCTGATCCACGTGTCGACCGGACCGATGCCCGATCCATGGCCGTGGTTCCTGCGGGGACGGGCGCGATGACGCACGCGGGTGCGCCCACCATCACCGCCCTCGATTGCGGATGGTTGCGCACTCAGCAGCGAACGCTGCTCGACGGCGGGACGACGGAACTGATCGACATCCCGGTTCCCGCCTGGTTGGTGCGCCACCCGCGTGGCGACGTCGTGTTCGATGCCGGCTTGCACCCTTCGTTGTCCGGGTCGGCCGACTCGCTGGGCCGCATGTCGAAGTTGTTCGAGCCTCTGCTCGACAGCGACGGCACGGTCGGGCCACGGCTCGAACAGCACGACATCGACCCGCTCGGTTCGTTCACGGTCGTCGTTTCGCACTGCCATTTCGATCACGTCGGGGGCTTGTGTGAGATGCCCAACGCCCGGATCGTCGTGAACGCCGCCGAGTGGGCGTCAGCGCTCGATGCCGGCCAGCAGGGCGGCTACGACTCGGCGCTGATCGATCTCGGGCACGCTGTCACGACGGTCGATGAGACTCACGATCTGTTCGATGACGGGTCGGTCGTGTGCCTTCCCACCCCAGGCCACACATGTGGACATCAGTCGCTGCGCGTGCTCACCGCTGACGGCCCGGTGATCCTCACCGCCGACGCCTGCTACTTCACCCACACCCTCGACGACGGGGTCCTGCCACCGTTCAGCTTCGACCACGACCAGCAGCGCCAGTCGCTCGAGTGGTTGCGCCAACAGCAGCGATCAGGAACACGGATCGTCCCCGGTCACGACGCGACCGTCGTCCGCGAGATGCTCGCGACCGTGTGACTCAGCCGCCGACGAGCGGGAGCACGAGCCTGGGATCCACATCGCACTCCTCGGCGATCGCGCGTAGTTGATCGATCACTTCCGGCGTGGCGACCGTCGTTCGCGCCCACACCGTCAGCGTGACCGTCTCGAGCACTCCACGACTGAGACACGCCTGCTGCTCGTCGGTGGTGTCGGGGAGCTGGGCGAAGTTGATCGCCGCGAAGCCGGGCACCATGCGTTCCACCTCGACACACGACTCGAGTGCCCCGATGAGGATGAACGACTCCTCCTGCGTCGGTGCCACCTGCTGGCCGTAGAGAGCGAGCAGGCGATCGGCGTCGATCTGGTCGGCGAGGTCGTCAGCCATGCAGTCCGCCTCCTCGAGCGAGGGCCCGATCTCGAGGAGGACGGCGGTGAAGGCCACCGCCAGCCCCTCTGCGGCTGTCGACACGTCGGTGAATCCACCGACCTCGGTCCACTCGACGCCGCATTGATCGAGCAGATAGTCAGCGAACTCCGTGTTCTGCGCACCGAGTGCTGGGTCGAGGGTGACCAGCTCGGTGGCGACTCCGGCCAGCTGCCAGTCGTTGCCACGCAGCACCGTGACCTGCTCAGCAACCGCCTGATCGAGGGCGCGGGCAGCGTCTCGGATGTCGGCCGGCGCGGCGGTGGCGACTGCGTTCATGTCGTCCGCACCCTCGGTGAACAGCCGCTCGAGCTCGACCGGATCGGCTTCTGGCGTGACCAGCATGGCGCTCGCCCGATCGGTGGCCAGGTCTGCGCTCCCGGCACGGTCGCAGAATTCGTCGAGCGAGCTCTCGTCGGTGTCGTCGTTCCGGAGGTACACCACTCCCGCCGTCACGGCGCCTGCGATCAGCACACCGGCGACGCCGATCACGATCCACGTGCGGCCACTGCCACGACGAGCAGGCTCGTCGACTACCGGCGACGGCGACGGCGTCGGGACAGGCGGATCGCCATCGTGATCGGCCAACACACGCCGGGCGGCGACGGCGACTCCCTGCATGAGATCGCCCCGGTCGGCGAACCGGCGCAACAGCGCCAGGGCCGCATCGCGCTCCTCGGGACGCGTGAGACGCTCCTCGAGTTCAGTGAGCAGCTTCCACTGGTCTTCGACGGGGATCGACGGTCGTTCGACGCGTGTCTTCAGATCGGAGAGGTACGTGATCGGAACCGGAGGTGGTGCCGGAAGGACGTCCGGCAGCGGTGGCGCGGCGGGTGTCTGCATCAGGGCCCGTCCGAGTGCCAACGCACTGCCGCGCATCGCTGTCGCGCACGTCGACACGTTGCGTCTCGGAGAGGATCGGCGGCAGCAGCCCTTCCGGCCCAGCCTCCCCGGCCAGCACAGGGAGCACTGGCTTGCCGAGCGCCGCCGCGTATTCGAGCTCGCGCTCGCATGCGTCGGAGCGAACCGACGACTCGCTGATGGCGAAGACGAACACGTCGCATTGGCGGATGTTCTCGAGGATCCCGTCCCACCAACGTTGCCCGCCGGTGAGATCGCGGTCGCACCACACGTCACATCCGAGCGACTCGAGGTCGCGTTCCAGACGTTCGACCACGGCCAGCTCGATGTGCGAGTAGCTCACGAAAATCCGCCTGCCGGTGCCCATGCCGACCTCCTCACATGAGACTCCACGCGATCGGTACGAGTGGACGGTCTCGGGGTCGACCGAATATCGATGTCATGCCTTCTCAGTTGATGACACGTTTCTCGCCCTGGACACAGCCAGAGATGTGTCATACAGTGGACTCATGGAGCGACAGGTGCGATTCGACGCGCTGATCGACGGCGACGAGCGGATCGAGCCGGCCGACTGGATGCCGGACGAGTACCGAGCCACGCTCGTGCGCCAGATCGCCCAGCACGCCCACTCCGAGATCATCGGCATGCAACCCGAGGGTGAGTGGCTGACGCGGGCGCCGTCGCTGCGGCGCAAGGCGATCCTGACCGCCAAGGTGCAGGACGAGGCCGGTCACGGGCTGTACCTCTACGGAGCCGCCGAGACCCTCGGCACGCCACGTGGAGAGCTGCTCGACCGGCTGCACACCGGTCGCCAGAAGTACTCGTCGATCTTCAACTACCCCACACTCACGTGGGCCGATGTCGGTGCCATCGGCTGGCTCGTCGACGGAGCCGCGATCATGAACCAAGTGCCGCTCTGCCGTTGCTCGTACGGCCCGTACGCGCGGGCGATGGTGCGGATCTGCAAGGAGGAGAGCTTCCACCAGCGGCAGGGATTCCAGATCATGCTCACACTGGCCAACGGCACCGCCGCCCAGCGGGCGATGGCTCAGGATGCGCTCGACCGTTGGTGGTGGCCGTCGATCATGATGTTCGGTCCGCCCGACAACGAGTCGACCCACGGCGACCAGAGCATGCGCTGGGGCATCAAGCGGTTCGGCAACGACGAGCTGCGGCAGACGGTTCATCGACGTCACCGCTCCCCAGGCCGACCTGCTCGGGCTGACGATCCCCGACCCGGATCTGCGGTTCGACGAACCGGCCGGCCACTACGTGCACGGTCCGATCGACTGGGACCACTTCTGGCAGGTCGTCAAGGGCGACGGGCCGTGCAACCGCGAGCGGATCGCCACCAGGGTCGGTGCGCACGAGCACGGGGCGTGGGTGCGCGAGGCAGCCACCGCTTATGCCGGCAAGCACGCCGAGCGTGCCCGACTGGCGGAGGCGGCGGCGTGAACAACCCCTCCGACTGGCCGCTGTGGGAGGTCTTCGTCCGTGCCAAGCGCGGCGTCAGCCACGTCCACGCCGGAACCGTGCACGCGCCCGACGCCGAACTGGCCTTGCAGAACGGTCGCGACCTCTTCACGCGCCGATCGGAAGGCGTCAGCCTGTGGGTCGTCAGGTCGACCGACATCACGGCCAGCGATCCCGACGACCGCGAGTCGCTCTTCGATCCGGCGGCCGACAAGACCTTCCGGCATGCCTCCGACTTCGTGCTGCCCGACGAAGTCGCCAACATGTGAGCCGGGCATGGAAGCACTGCTGACGCACGTGCTCAGGGACGCCGATCGCACCCTCGTGCTCGCCCAACGGCTGCTGCAGCAGATCACCCACGCCCCCGAGATCGAGGAGGACATGGCACTCGCCAACCTCGCCCTCGACCTGATCGGACAGGCACGCGTCCTCTACACGTACGCCGGAGAGATCGAGGGACTCGGCCACGACGAGGACCACTTCGCGCTACTGGCGGGCGCCCGAGGAGTTCCTCCATCCGCGGCTCGTCGAGCAACCGAACACCGACTTCGCCCACGTCATCGTGCGCCAGTACCTGCACGACGCCTACGCCCTCTTGTACTGGCAGGCGATGGTCGACTCGGTCGACACGACACTCGCCGCGCTCGCCGCCAAGTCACAGAAGGAGACCGCCTACCACCTGCGACATTCGCGCGGCTGGGTGCTGCGCCTCGGCGACGGTACCGACGAGAGCCACCGCCGAATGCAAGTTGCGCTCGATCGGCTGCTGCCGTTCAGCGGTGACATGTTCAGGTACGGACGGGACGAGGAGCAACTCGTCGCCGACGATGTCACGCCTCACCCGATCGAGCTCGTCAACCAGTGGTTCCCGCTGGTGAAGGCGACGTTCGTCGAGGCGACGCTCACGGTTCACCAGGAAGGCGTGGTCGTCGTCGGTGGGCCCGACCCTGGGCACGCCGACGACTTCGTCGACCTGATCACCGAGATGCAGGGGCTCGCACGCGCCCATCCGGGAGCGACCTGGTGAGCACACGTGCCGCTGCGATCGAAGAGCTCGTCCGCGAGATCGACGACCCCGAGCTGCCGCACGTCACGATCGGCGACCTCGGGATCGTGCGCTCGGTCACCGTCGAGGGCGACACGGCGATCGTGCTCGTGACACCGACCTACACCGGCTGCCCGGCGACCGAGCAGATCCGGGACGATGTCGCCGACGCAGTTCGGGCCGCCGGTTTGCGACCCGACGTGCGCACGGTGATGAGCCCGGCCTGGACCACCGACTGGATCACCGAACGCGGGCGGCAACGGTTGCTCGCGGCGGGCATCGCTCCGCCGCCGACGATCGGCGACCCGAACGTCACGTCGGTCGAACCGCCGGTCGCATGCCCACGTTGCAGCTCGCGCCGAACTCGGCTGGTCTCCCAGTTCGGCGGCACGGCGTGCAAGGCGAGCTATGTGTGCGCCGCCTGCAGCGAACCGTTCGAGTTGTTCAAGGCGTTGTGATGACCGACACCGACGTCACCCGCGCCGGTGACGACAGGAGCACCTTCGCGTCGCTGCGCGTGACCGCGGTCGAGCACGATCCGCACGACTGCGTGATCGTCACGTTCGACACGAGTGACGACGCCGAGCGGTTCACGTTCACCCACGGCCAACACGTCAACCTCCGCAGGGAGTTCGACGGGATCGAGGTTCGGCGCAGCTATTCGATCTGCTGCCGTCGCCCCCGACGGCGAGCTCAGGATCGCGATCCGCGAGGTGCCCAACGGGGTGTTCTCCACATGGGCGACGCGCGAGCTCCAACCGGGCGATCTGGTCGAGGTGACGCCACCTGCCGGCCATTTCACGCACGAGCTCGACCCCACAGCGCGCCGCCAGCTACACGATGCTTGCCGCCGGCTCGGGGATCACGCCGCTGTTCTCGATCATGGCCACGATCCTCGAATGTGAACCGTTCTCACAGGTGACGCTGCTCTACCTCAACCGTACGGCACTGACGACGATGCTGATCGATGACCTGCAGGACCTCCGCGACCGCTACCTGGGCAGGCTCAACCTCGCGTTCGCTGTTCACGCGGGAGGAATCGGGCAGCCGGCTGCTCTCGGGCCGACCCGACCGGGCGCGGATCGACGCGTGGATCAGGGCCGGCATGTTGCCGGCCGATGCCGACCACGCCTTCCTCTGTGGCCCGCTCGAGCTCACCACCGACGCCAGGGAGGCGCTGATCGAGGCCGGCATGGGCGGCGACCGGATCCACCGCGAGATCTTCACGACCAAGCAGCAGGGCATGGTGCGCCTGGCGCCGCAGGAAGTCACCGAGACGTCGGTGGTGGTGGCGACCGGCCGGGCGACGCTGCACGGACGGGCGTCGACGTTCGACATGTTCGCCGGTGACAGCGTGCTCGATGCGGTCCAGCGCGTGCGTCCCGACGCCCCGTTCTCGTGCCGGAGCGGCGTGTGCTCGACGTGTCAGGCGGTGGTTCGCGAGGGCGCGGTCGAGATGGCGGTCAACTACGGCCTGTCCGACGACGAGGTCGGCCGCGGTTATGTGCTCACCTGCCAGTCGCGTCCGATCACCGACACGATCACCGTCGACTTCGACGCCTGAACGGCGCCGGTGCGACCAGTCACGTCGTCGGACGTGAAGCGGTCGTGCTTGATCGGGATCGGTGGGAGGGGCGGGTCGGCGGTGGCGGTGAGGAACTGCTCGGATTCGGTGGCGACGCCCGCGTACGATGGTTCCTGCCAGCACGCGGGCGCGGCGACCGACCCACTCGCTCGGGAGCAGCTCGGCCGGCAGCTGGCGGATCGGCGAGAGCGATCCGCCGGAATTCGGCGACGAGCAGAGTGCGCAGCTTGAACGCCAGGTCTGGCTCCAAGGCTGACACCGTCGGCTCGTCGAACCGCTCGAAGCGAGAGACGAACACGTCGTAGCGATCGGCGATCTCGTCGAGGTTGGCCACTCGTCGGGCGAGCTCGTCGGCGCCGAGGATGCCCGCGCCCTCGATCACGCTCGAACGCGAGACCAGCACGTTGGAGAATCCTCCGACGTGAGCGACGACGCCTGCGGCCACGTCGGCGTCGACCATCGGGGAGGCCATCACGTTCGGGGCCACGGTTCCCAACCCGGCCCACGCCAGCTCCTGTCGCAAGCGGGCGCGTCGCTTGGCCGTCGCTTCGGCGCCGTCGATGACGACGATCGTCCACGACCCGTCCCACGCCGCCTGGCTGCCGCCGTAGATGCGGCGGTCGGCCTGCCGGAACAGCTCGAATGCGGCCGGCGCCACGCGCGTAGTAGCTGCGGCGTCCGGCAGCCGTGGTCGCCAGCAAACCCTCGTTGACGAGGCGCGTCAGCGAGGTGCGCACCAGACGCTCGTTGACCGAGAACGACTCGAGCAGGGCGCTCAACGCCTGCACGGCGATCTTCGTGTCCTCGCCGTGCGGGAGCAGCGCGTCACCGAACACGGTGACGAGCAGGTTGCGTGCGCTGGGCGCGCCGTCGGAGCAGACGGCGGCGCGCAGGTCGTCGAACGCAGTCGGTGATGCGGACACGTCAGTGGTGCACCAGGCAGAACTCGTTGCCCTCCGGATCCGCCATGACGATCCAGTCGGTGCCGGCTTCGGTGATCGGTTCGCTCAGTCGAGTGGCGCCGAGTGCGAGGAGCCGGGCGCACTCGGCTTCCATCGCCTCTCCGACCTCGATGTCGACGTGCAGGCGGTTCTTTCCGGCGGGTCGTCCTTCCGGAACCTTCTGAAAGATGAACTTGGGCCCGTCGACACCACCCGCCGGCACGGCCGAGCGGTACTGCTCGAACTCGGCGAACGCTTCGTACCCGAGTGCAGCGACCCAGAACTGGCGCAACGCATCGACGTCGTCGGCGTCGATGACGACGGCTATCCGGCGCGACGACATGCCAGGCAACGCTAGAGTCCGCGCCTCCGGAAGTCGATCTGGGTGATCGCCGACAATCGCACCGACGACACGGCACAGGTCGCTGGAGGCCAATGGTGCTCGAGGTGTTCACGACGGTCGAGAACCGAACACCGCAAGGCCGGCGGCCTCAATCAGATATTGGCTCGACTGCTGCCGACGATGGGGCCGCACGACGCCGTCCTCGTGATGGACGCCGACACCGTGATGGTCGATGACTTCCTCGAACACGTGGCAGCGGAGTTCGATTCGCTAGCCGGAGCTCGATGCCGTGGGCGGCGTCTTCTTCGGCGACAACACACCGGGGCTCCTCGCGGTAGATGCAGCGCAACGAATATCTGAGGTATTCGCGGGACATCTCGCGACGTACAGGGCCGAGTCTTCGTGTTGACCGGCACGGCGTCGGTGTTTCGAGCCGACGTGCTCTAGCGCCGTCGCCGACAGATCGTGGGTCGATTCTGCCGGGCGAGCGATGGCCATGTGTACGACACTTTCTCGCTTGACCGAGGACAACGAACTCACGCTCGCGTTGAAGACGCTCGGCGTCATCGATGATCTCGCCTCAGGAGATGCCGTGTGCGAGACCGAGCTCATGCCGACCTAGCGCGATCTCTGGCATCAGCGGGAACGGTGGTAGCGTGGAGCGCTCGAGAACATGCCAGGAACGCTAGTCAACGGGACCGGTGCGAGCCGGTCGTCGGGTGCGGGCGTTACCTTCGCCCGATGCACGTGGGCACCGTCTTCTCCCAGGCCGACAGCGGCACCGATGCCGACGCCATCCGGCGATGGGCGATCGCCGCCGACCAGGCCGGGCTGCACCACATGATGGCGTACGACCACGTGCTCGGCGCACCGGTCGAGCGCGTCGGCGTCGACGCCTGCAAGCCGTTCCCGACGCCGCCGTACACCGATCGAGAGCACCTTCCACGAGGTGTTCACGTTGTTCGCCCATCTGGCGGCCGTGACCACGACGCTCGAGTTCGTGTCGAGCGTGCTCGTGCCTGCCGCAGCGCCAGACGGCGCTCGTCGCCAAGCAGATGGCGACGGTCGACCGCCTGTCGGGCGGGCGACTCAATGTCGCCGTCGGCATCGGCTGGAACATCGCCGAGTACGAAGGCGATGGGCGGCAGACTTCGCCGTCCGAACGCCATGGATCGAGGAACAGGTCGAGGTGCTCAGGCTGCTGCTCTCGCAGCCGCTCGTCACCTACTCCGGTCGGTTCCACACGCTCGACCGGGTCGGTATCAACCCGCTCCCCGACCGCCTGATCCCGATCTGGATGGGATCGGGCGGAGCCGACCAGGTGCTCGCAGCGGGTCGCCCGCGTCGCCGACGGGTGGATGCCACTGCTGGCGCTCGGGCTCGACAAGCACACGCTCGGCGATCGCGTGCGTGCGCCTCCGGCAGATCTGCGAGGAGCAGGGTCGCGATCCGGCGACGATGCCGGTGTGGGGCCGCTGCTACCTCGACGGCACCGACTCGTGGAAGGTGAAGGCGGAGCAGGCCGCTGAGCTCGGCTTCAGCCACTTCAGCGTCGGGTTCGACCGGTTCGCCCATCCGCCGACGTCACACGAAGCACATCTCGACGCCGTGCTGGCCGTGATCGACGAGGTCCGCTCGATCGTGGGCTGAGTCGGTGGTTCGGCCGTCCATACTGGTGGGCGCTATGACCGAGCCCGACACGTCACCCCGACGACGACAGCTCGAGCCCTACCGACTTCGTCCGCGAGTTGGTGCAGCGCGACATCGAGCAAGGGCACGTTCGGCGGGCGGGTCCAGACCCGGTTCCCACCCGAGCCGAACGGCTACCTCCACATCGGGCACGCCAAGGCGATCACGCTCGACTACGAGCTCGCCCGCGAGTTCGGCGGCATGTGCAATCTGCGCTTCGACGACACCAACCCCGACACCGAGGAGACGTCGTACGTCGACGGGATCATCGCCGACCTGGCGTGGCTCGGCTACGACGCCGGCGAGCCGCTTGTACGCCAGCGACTACTTCGAGCAGATCTACCAGTGGGCGGAACTGCTGATCAACCGACGGCAAGGCCTACGTCGACGACCAGGACGGCGACACGATCCGGGCCCAGCGCGGCGGCTACGGCAAGCCGGGCATCGAGTCGCCGCATCGCGATCGCAGCGTCGAGGAGAACCTCGATCTGTTCCGACGCATGCGCGCCGGCGAGTTCGCCGACGGCACGCGGGTGCTGCGCGCCAAGATCGACATGCAGCACGAGAACATGCAGCTGCGCGATCCGGTGATGTACCGAATCCGTCGCGGCCATCACCATCGCACCGCGCGACGCCTGGGTGATCTACCCCACCTACGACTGGGCACACGGCCAGAGCGACGCCATCGAAGGCGTCACGCACTCGCTCTGCACCCTGGAGTTCGACAGTCACCGGGCGCTCTACGACTGGTACCTCGAACAGCTGCCGTTGCCGTTCGAGCAGCCGCGCCAGACCGAGTTCGCCCGCCTCGAGCTGACCCACACGGTCACGTCGAAGCGCAAGCTCGCCACGCTTGGTCGCCGACGGGATCGTCGACGGCTGGGACGATCCGCGCATGCCGACGCTGCGCGGGCTGCGCCGGCGCGGCTACCCGGCAGCGGCGATCCGCGAGTTCTGCTCGCTTCATCGGGGTCGCCCGCACCAACAGCCGGCACCAGATCGAACTGCTCGAGTCGTTCGTGCGCAACGAGCTCAATCGCACGGCTCAGCGGCGGATGGCCGTGCTCCGTCCGCTGCGAATGGTCATCACCAACTGGCCGTCGGACCCCGATGGAAAGCCGGTGGTCGAGCACTTCGAAGTCGCCAACAACCCCGAGAACGAAGCCGACGGCACCCGCACCGTGGCGTTCTCGGGGGAACTGTTCATCGAGCGCGACGACTTCATGCTCGAGCCGCCGCCCAAGTTCTTCCGGCTGTCACCGGGCCGCGAGGTGCGGCTGCGGGGCGCCTTCCTCGTCACCTGCACGCACGCCGACACCGATCCCGACGGCGAGGTCACCACGGTGTACGTGACCCACGATCCCGACTCTCGCGGCGGCAACGCGCCCGACGGGCGCAAGGTCAAGTCGACGATGCACTGGGTGTCTGCGGCTCACGGCGTGCCGGCACAGGTTGCGTTGTACGAGCGGCTGTTCTCGGCAGAGGTGCCCGGCGACGCCAGCGGCGATCCGCTCGACGACGTCGACCGCGACTCGAAGCAGCTGCTCACCGATTGCATCGTCGAGCCCGCGCTCGCCGACGGCGCGCTCGGCGACGTCGTGCAGTTCGAACGACTCGGATACTTCGCCCACGACCCGCGCACGCCGATGCTGTTCCACCGCACCGTCGGCCTCAGGGACGAGTGGGCCAACATCCAGAAGCGCTCCTGAACGGTGTGAGCAGCGGGTATCCGACGGTCGCGCGCGCTCGCTGCGCGAGACTGACGCCAACATCGGACGTCGCTCGGAGGAAATCCCATGGAAGATGTCGTAGTCGGTCTGCTGGCGATCTTCGTGGGAGCGGTGTTCTGCTTCCGGGGCTACCTGGCGATGCGAATCGTCATCCCGATCTGGGGATTCTTCGCCGGGTTCGTGCTCGGTGCCGGTGCCGTCTCGGCGTTCGACGACAGCGAGTTCCTGAACACCGTTCTCGGATGGGTGCTCGGCCTGGCCATCGGGCTGCTGTTCGCCTTGATCGCCTACCTCTACTACGAGGTGGCGGTGGTGCTGGCCTTCTCGTCGATCGGATTCGCCTTCGGCTCGAGCCTGATGACCGCACTCAACATCGACTGGAACTGGCTGGTCATCCTGGGCGGCGTCGCCCTCGGCGTCGTGTTCGCGATCATCGCCATCATGGGTGAGCTGCCGATGATCCTGCTGGTGGTGTTCAGCATGATCGCCGGTGCCCTGGTGATGACCGCCGGCCTGATGCTGCTGTTCGGTGCGATCGAGACCGAGGACTGGACGAACGACTCGGTGGTCAACCTGATCGACGACGATTGGTGGTGGTGGGTGATCGCATTCGTGCTGGCGATGGCGGGCCTGCTGGCGCAGGTCAAGACGATCGCCAGCATGCGCTGGTCGATGCGTGCCGCGTGGGACAACTCACCGACGCCCAGCCGCACACCGCTCTAGTCAGCCAGCGGCTCTCCTCGACGAATCAGCTCGTCATGTCGCGACGTGAGATCACGGTGGCGATCACGCCGATCGCCGCCGCGAGGTAGACAGCCAGCGTCACGAGCGCCGTCGACGTGGCGACGCTGGTCGGCGCATCCGGCCGGAGCACCGACCGCAACAACAGCCCGGGGAACCAACGCTGGGCCCACGATTGGCCCTCACCGATCACGTTCTCGATCGGTCCGAACCACACCAGGCCGACCGCCAGCGCCAACGGCGTCGAGCGCACGACGACTGCGATCATGGTGCCGATCACGGCGTACACGATCACGAAGAACACGAGCCGCACGAGATCCTCGGCGGCCGACGAGAACGCCGCGCCGCTGACCCAGTCGGTGGTGTCGACGCCGGCGCCGGGAGCCACGGTCACGGCCGTGATCCACCCGATGATCAGCGCCACGACCATGACGCCGACCGCCACGCCGATGCGCGCCGTCACCTTCCCGGCGAGCAGCGCCAGCCGGCGCGGCGCCCGGGTGAAGGCCACGCGCAGGGTGCCCCGGGTGAACTCGTTGGCGGTGCTGCTGATGAACGCCGCCAGCACGAGCACGGAACTGAAGATCATCGACGACACCACGGCCGTCGTGGCGCCGCCGGCACCGCGAATCGCCTCCAGCGTGATCCCGTCGTTGCCCTGACGGCTGGCCGGTTCGGCGGTCTCGATCAGCAGCCAGGTGGCGAGCACCGTGAAGACCACGGTGATGGCGCCGATCACACCCCACAACCGGGCTCGGTTGAGGAGCACCCATTCGGAACGAATTGCAGCGATCATGATCGACCTCCAACGTCGACGAGGCTGAGATAGCGGGCTTCGAGATCGGCTCGGACGAGTTGCAGTTCGTGCACCACGATCCCAGCCCGGTGGGCGTCGAGATTGATCGCCGCCGCCAGTCGCTGCGGATCGTCACCGGGAGCGACGACCACGTGCAACGAGCCGGCCTCGAGGTCGTGCAGCTCGGCGTCGTGGCCGAGGTGGCCGATGATCCGGCGCAGCTCGTCGCTGTGGTCGCGGCCGGCACCCACGACCAGGATGTCGTCGGTCGATCCGCCGAGTGCGGTGACGGGGCCGGAGTGGATGAGCCCACCGCGGTCGACGACGACCAACCAGTCGCAGACCGCTTCCAGCTCGGCCAGCAAGTGGGACGACACGATGACGGTCTTGCCGTCGCCGGCGATCTCCCCGATCAGCCTGCGGACGTCCTGCATGCCCATCGGGTCGAGCCCGTTGGTCGGCTCGTCGAGGATGACCAGCTCCGGGTCGCCGATGAGTGCGGCAGCAATCCCGAGCCGCTGCTTCATCCCGAGCGAGTAGCTGCCGTAGCGGTCTCCACCGCGTCCGGTGAGGCCCGACGAGATCGATCAGGCCGTCGACGCCATCCGTGTGGTGACCGCCGAGGATCGCCAGTGAACGCAGGTTGTCGACGGCCGAGACGCCTGGGTGGAACGCCGGCGACTCGATCAGCGAGCCGACGCGCGAGAGGTAGTCGGATCTCGCAGCCACCGGGCTCCCGAGCACCCGGGCCTCCCCCGACGTCGGGCGCACGAGCCCGAGCAACATGCCCATGATGGTCGTCTTTCCGGCCCCGTTGGGGCCGACCAGCCCGGCGACCATCCCCGTCGGAACCGTGAACGACACGTGGTCGACGACGGTCCGCGAGCCGAATCGCTTGGTCAGCGAGTCGACGACCACGGCGTGACCGGCGTCGGTCGCGGGCGGGGGGTTCTGAGTGTTCACATCCATGCCTCGATCATGGGGTCGAGCGCTCCCTGTGTCGTCGCCCCTACGTGGAGATCGCGCCCGATCCTCCTACGTCAGGTGTGGAGGCGGTTCCGTGCGATGATCAGCCGCATGTCGCAGGACAAGAGCTCGGCTGTGATCCGACCCGCCGACGAGCGCCCGCCGTGGTCGCTCGTGTTGTGGCGGGGCCTCGTGATCACCGTCGTCACCGGCTTCGCGTTGTGGCTGCTGGCACTCGTGGTGCCGGGCTTCACGATCGACACTCCTGGGGACGCCCTGCTGGCCGGGTTCGTGATCGGCATCGCCAACGCCGTCGTGTGGCCGGCGCTGGCCTTCCTGGTCGTGCCGCTCTCGGTGCTGACGCTCGGCATCGGGGCGATCGTCCTCAACACCCTGTTCGTGTTCGCCCTGCTCGAGTTGCTGCCGGGAGTGACCATCGACGGCTTCTGGACCTCGCCTCGTCGTCCTGATCGGGCTCGTCGTCGTCACCACCGCGATCGGGTCGGCGCTCGCCATCGACGACAACGCCTGGAACGATCAGCGCACCTCGCGCCAGGCACGCAAGCGGCGCCGGTACCGCTGCCGTCACCGACGTCCCCGGCGTGGTGTTCATCCAGCTCGACGGCCTGTCGCACGGCGTGCTCCGGCGGGCGCTGAGGTCAGGTGACGTGCCCAACCTCCATCGATGGTTGCGTGACGACAGCCACCGCCTCGTGCCGTGGGAGACCGGGTGGTCCTCGCAGACAGGTGTCAGTCAGTGCGGGATCCTGCACGGCTCGACCGCCGACATGCCGGCGTTCCGGTGGGTCGACAAGTCGACCGGAGCGGTCATGGTGTCGAACCACCCGAAGTGCGCGGCGGCGATCGAGCGCGCCCACTCCGACGGCAACGGCCTGCTCGCCCACGACGGAGCCAGCTACGGCAATCTGTTCTCGGGTGATGCTCGACGCGCCGTCCTGACGATGAGCGGGGCCGGCCGCCGCAAGGAGGGCCGCACCGGTGCCGGCTATTTCGGCTACTTCTCGCGGCCTGGTCAGGCGATCAGGACCTTGAACGCGGCGATCGTCGAGATCGGACGCGAACGGGTAGCCGCCACGCGCCAACGACGGTGGGGTGTCGAGCCGCGGGTCGAACGCGGCTGGAGCTACTCGTTGCTGCGCACGTTCACCACCGTCGTCACCCGCGACGTGTCGGTGCAAGGCGTGATCAACGACATGTGCGAAGGACGCTCGACGATCTACGTCGACATGCTCGGCTACGACGAGGTCGCCCATCATTCGGGTCCGGAGCGAGTCGACGCGCTCGCCGTGCTGCGCGACCTCGACCGCCAGATCGGTCGCATCGAACGTGCCGTCCGGTGGACCCCCCGGCCGTACAAGATCATCGTGCTGTCGGACCACGGTCAGACACAGGGCGCGACCTTCGAGCACCGCACGGGACAGACGCTGGAGCAGCTCGTCGCCGACCTGTGCGGCGTGGCGGCGTCCGGCGACGCCGACTCCGAGGCCGGGCGCACCGAGTCGACGGCATGGTTGCGTCAGGCACGCAATCCGGACGGCTCGACCGAGCAGGTGATCGCCGACGTGCCGATGGTGCTCGGGTCGGGCAGCCTCGGGCTGATCTCGATTCCCGGGGAGCAGCGCCGGCTCACTCGCGAGGAGATCGACGCCCGCTACCCGCGGCTGGTCAACGGTCTGGCCTCGCATCCCGAGATCGGCTTCGTACTGGTACGCCAAGCGAACGGGTCGTCGATCGTGCTCGGCAACCGGGGCAGCCTCGACTTGTCAACGGGCGTGGTCAGTGGCGAGGACCCGTTGGAGGTGTTCGGCCCGCACGCACGGTTGCAGATCGCCGAGGTCGACGGCTACACCACCGCTGCCGACCTGATGGTCAACAGCCGCTACGACCCCGATCTCGAGGAAGTCGCCGCCTTCGAGGATCAGGTCAGCTCGCACGGAGGCATGGGTGGACCGCAGACGCATCCGTTCCTGCTCTATCCAAGTGAGCTCAGCAGTCCCAGCGAGCCGATCTTCACGTCGCCGGCGATGTACCGGGTGCTCAAAGGGTGGTTGACCGAGGTTGGTCATCCCGCCGGTTCCGTCGCCACGGCCGGGTCGGTCGACGCTCACACGGCGGGCGGGATCGACGCCAATCCGTAGCGGTAGGCGAACACCACCAGTTGGGCGCGGTCGCGGGCATGCAGCTTGGTCATCGCTCTGCTCACGTGGGTCCGCACGGTGGCATTGCTGACCACCCACTGCTCGGCGATCTCGTCGTTCGACAGCCCATCGGCGACGAGCGCCACGACTTCCCGCTCGCGCGCGGTCAGCAGCTCCGCTTCCGCCGACGGCTGCGGGGCCACCGGGCTGGTGCTCGTGTCGACGAAGGCGGCGATCAGGCGACGGGTCGCTCCGGGCGACAGCAGTCCTTCGCCTGCTGCCACCACTCGGACAGCGCGAATCAGCTCCGCCGGCTCGGTGTGCTTCACCAGGAATCCGCTGGCACCCGCCCGCAGCGCTTCGTACACGTACTCGTCGATCTCGAACGTCGTGAGCACCAACACCTTGACGTCGTCGAGCCCGCGGTCGTCGGTGATCCGGCGCGTCGCCGTCAGGCCGTCGACGCCCGGCATGCGGATGTCCATCAGCACGACGTCGGGCCGGAGCTCGACACATCGCTCGAACGCCTCGTCGCCGTCGCTCGCTTCGCCGACGACCTCGATGTCGTCCTCGGCGTCGAGCAGCGCCCTGAAACCCGACCTGACCAGCACCTGGTCGTCGGCGAGGACGACCCTGATCATCGGCCCGCCCACGTGGCGAGCACTCTGAACCCGCCGCCGGGTTGCGGTCCGGTGACCAGGCGGCCTCCGGTCGACTCGACCCGTTCCCGCATCCCGACCAGACCGAAGCCCTCGGTGACGGGTGCCCGCGACGCCGGCACTGCGGCGGGGACGCCCGCCTCCGTCGTCGACGACCTCGACCCGGAGCGCACCGTCGGCGGCACGTTCGGCGTCGATGCGGATCCGGGCGTCTGGCGCCGGCATGCCGGCGGACGTTGCTCAACGCCTCCTGCACGACACGGTAGGCCGCGGCGCTGATCGGCACCGGCAGCGTCGACAGTCGATCGCCGGCTGTGTACGTGACGTCGAAGCCGTCGGCACGCACGCGTGCGACGAGCTCGTCGATGCGGTCGAGCCCGACTTGGGGCTGCAACGGCGGACCCTCTCCGTTGTCGGTGTCGCGACGCAGGAGGCCGAGGATCACGCCGAGCTCGTCGAGCACCTCGCCACTGGCGCTGCGGATCGCCTCGAGCGACGCCTGCAACTGCGTCGGATCGACTCGATCGGGCCGGTTGGCGAGCAGGTGGGCGGCCGTGCCGGCCTGGACGTTGATCGTCGCCATCGCGTGGGCGACGCTGTCGTGCAGGTCCTGGGCGATTCGCAACCGCTCGTCGGTGACAGCCTGCCGATCGGCAAGGCGGCGACGTTCACGCTCGCCGACGACGCGATCGCGGCGGGCGGCGACGAGCTGCCCGGCCAACACCGCCGACAACGTCCACCCGACTGCCGCCAGCGCCAGACGATCGCCGCGACCGTCGCCGATCGCCAGCCCCAGCGTCACGGCAGCCCACATGAGCAAGGCGCCCGCCCACGCCACCGTGCGCTTGACCCGCAACCCGAGCAGGACGAGTGAGATCGGTCCCGGGCAGCAGGGCCGGGCCCGGGGGGTAGGCCCGTGCGAAGTAGACGAAGATCGCCGTCGCGACGATGGCGACCATCGCCAGGGGCTGACGGCGCCACAGCAACAGCGACAGCGCGGCGCCGATGCCGCACACGAAGGCCAACACGTCGGCGCCGCGCTCGGCACCGGCCGGGTCGATGTGGGCGGTGCCCATCACGATCACGAACACGAGCGCGGCGACGGCCACGAGCTCGAACGCACGCGTGCGTCTCGAGAACTCCGGGCGATCCATCACACCCGAGACTCTATGAACCGGCGTGTCGCCGTGACATCCGTCAGATGTTGAGATCGCGGACGCGCCGACTACGTCGGGTGTTGCGGCCCGTCGCCGCCTTCCCAGTCGACACTGACCCGACTGGCCGCCTCGGCCGAGGTGATCACCGGGAACAACTCGAACGTGCCGAGGTCTCGCCAGTTGTCGAGCCACTCGTCGAACAACGCCGGATCGTCGGTCTCCATCAGTTGGAAGCAGCGATCGAGCGCGATCGTCGGCGACCACCCAGCTGTCGAGGTACTGCAGGCCCTTCGGGCAGCATCCGGCCTCGCTCGGCGGCCCGCGCGTACACCGGTTGCGGGCCGGATGTGTAGTGCTCGATCAGCATGTACCGCATCCCGCCACTGTGTCCGATCTCGTGCCCGGCGTGATCAGCGGTTCTGGAGGGTTTCGATCAGTTTGGGGAGGACTTTGTGGACGTCGCCGACGATTCCCAGATCGGCGATCCCGAAGATCGGCGCCTCGGCATCTTTGTTGATGGCGATGATGTGCTTGGAACCCTTCATCCCCACCATGTGCTGCGTCGCCCCCGAGATCCCACAAGCGATGTACACGTTCGGCTTGACCACCTTGCCGGTCTGACCGACCTGCATGCTGTACGGCACCCAGCCCGCATCCACGATCGCCCGCGAAGCACCCGCCGCCCCCCGCAACAACTTGGCGAGCTGCTCGACCAACTCGAACTTGGACGCCTCACCCAACCCGCGGCCACCCGACACCACCACCGCCGCCTCATCCAACTTCGGACCCGACGACTCCTCGACATGCGACGCGACCACCCGCGCCACCGCAGTCGACCCCGAATCGGGGACCGGCGCTGACACCAACTCACCGGCCGCCGGTGACCCTGCCGGCTCAGCCGCGAACGACTTCGGGACGAAACGCCGCCAGAAACGGACCTTCACCGGTGAACGTCGTCGTCACCAACGTGTTACCACCAAAGATCGGCGTCGTCACCGCCACCCTCTCACCATCGACAGCGATCTCGGTGTTGTTCGTCAACACCGTGCGATCCAACTTGACCGACAAACGGGCCATCACATCACGACCCTCATAGTTCTGCGGAAACAACACCAGATCCGGACGATCACCACCCTCGATCACCGCCACCATCGCCGCCGCCACCGCCACCCCCGGCAACACACCCCCAAATCACCCGTCGCATACACCCGCTCAGCCCCATACTCACCCAACGCCGGCGCCAGCGATCCGACCCGTCACCGGCCACGAACGCCGCCACACCCCCACCCAGGGACCTCGCCTTGGTCAACAACTCCAACGTCGCCGACGCTCGGCGACGCCCTCGGCGATCCCTGCGCGAACACCCAAATCGTTGTCGATAGCCATGCTCAACTCGTCCCTTCTCGAACCCGACCCTCAAATGACCTTCAAGCCCTCGAGGAACTCGACCACCTTGAGATGCGCCTCACCCTCATCGACCACCACCTCACCCGCCTCCCGCTTCGGCGCAGCAACCACCTCCACGATCTCCTGACCAGCACCCGCCCAACCCACCGGCGACACCCCCAAATCGCCAGCCGTGACCGTCTCCAACGGCTTCGACTTGGCCGCCATGATCCCCTTGAAACTCGGATAACGCGGCTCCACCACACCCGCCGTCACCGACACCAACGCCGGCAACGGGCACGTCACCTCATCAAACCCGGCCTCCGTCTGCCGATTCACACTCAACACCCCATCGACCACAGCAACACTCTTGGCAAACGTCACCGACGGCAACCCCAAGATCTCCGCCATCTGCTCAGGCACCGTGCCCGTGTAGCCATCGGACGATTCGGTACCCGCCAGCACCAGATCAGCCCCACCCAGCTCGCCGCACCGCCGCCGCCAACACCTTCGCCGTCGTCAACGCATCCGAACCCGCCAACTCCGGATCCGACACCAACACACCCGCGCGCCGCACCCATCGCCAGACGCCGTACGCATCCCCGACACCTCACCATTCGGCGCCATCGACACCACACTCACCTCACCACCACCCGCCGCAGCCACCAACTGCAACGCCATCTCCACCCCATACGAATCCGAATCATCCAAAATCAACTTCCCCTCACGCCTCAACACATTCGAACCCGACACCAACACACCAGGCAACGCCGGATCCGGAATCTGCTTCACACACACGATCACGTTCATGGCGAGTTGCTCCTCGGGCGGGGCGAAGCGACACGACAGGGCTCCGCAGCAGTGGGCCCGACGTTAGGTGCGGGTCGACGAGGTCTGCCAATCGCGTGTGCCGGTCAACCCGAGGCGCTGAAGGTCTCGAGGTCCGAGCCGATGATGACGGCACCGGAGTATGCCGATGCGTCGAGATCGTCGAGCTGTGCCTCCGGCAGGTGGTGGGTGAGCACGACCCGACCGACGCCGGCTCGACCGGCCATGTCGATGCACTCCTGGGGTGAGGCGTGGAACTGGCGAAGGCGCCGGATCAAGGCCTGACGCTCAGGTGGGGCGCCGGACGGAGGGTTGGAGGCGCAAGCGTCGACCACCAGCAGGTCGGCACCGGATGCGAACTCGACGAGCTCGTCGCACGCCGCCGTGTCTCCGGAGATCACGATCGACCTGCCCTCGTAGGTGAAGCGGTACGAGACCGCCGTCATCGGCGGATGGACGACAGCGCCGGCTTCGATCCGGCAACCGTCGACATCGTTCGACCAGCCAGGCTCGATGTCGGTGACGGTGATGTCGTGCCAGCCAGACGGCTTGAATCCGATGTCGATCGCCCACGCCGCCTGATCGGCGTAGAAATCGTCGACCAGGCGGGCGTGCATGTCGCGGGTGCCGACCGGGCCCCACACCACGAGTGCGTCACGACCGACGTTCCAGCTCCCCCAGACGAACGCCGGATAGCCGAGGATGTGGTCCCAGTGCAGATGCGTGATGGCGACGTGCCGCACGGAGTCGAGTGGTACATCGGCCCGCATCAGTTGGGCGACGACACCATCTCCGGCATCGACGAGCACCCGCCCGGTCCCGCCCCATTCCACGAGGGCCGCCGGGTGGCAGCGTGCGAGGTTCGGGCGTGGTGATCCGGATCCGAGCAACGTCACACGAAGGTCGCCGGCGCTGGTCATGGCGAGAATCTAGGCGTCGCGCCGAAAGCCGTTTGGTGCGCTCGATCGAGTCGACTCTGATGACTGTTCGTGAAGGACTACGAACCCGTACTCAGCTTCGGCGAGCGAGTCGCCGCAGGCTACGACGACGAGTTGCGTGGCGACGAGGACGATGCGGTCGGCTTTCTGAGCAAGCTGGCGGGCGACGGCCCGGTGCTCGAACTGGCGATCGGCACCGGACGGATCGGATTGCCACTCGCCGCCACCGGAGTGCGCGTGGACGGGATCGAGCTCTCGCCCGCCATGGCCAGCCGGCTGCGAGCCAAGCCCGGCGGTGACCAGATCCGGGTGACGATCGGCGACTTCGCCGACGTGGGAGTGCCCGACTCGTACCGTCTGGTGTTCGTCGTGTTCAACACGTTCTTCAATCTGCTCACGCAGGACGACCAGGTGCTCTGCTTCGAGAACGTCGCCCGTCACCTCACCGACGACGGGGCCTTCGTGATCGAGGCCGGCGTGCCGGATCCGTTCCACTCGCTGCGCGGCGGACAGTACGTCGATGCCGAGGCGATCGAGATCGACGCAGTGACACTCGACGTGGGGCGATACGACCCCGTCACGCAGATCCTCGAGGAGAGTCATGTCGTCCTGTCGCCCACCGGGATCGAACTGTTCCCGATCGTCACCCGCTACGTGTGGCCGAGCGAGATGGACCTGATGGCGCGGATCGCCGGTCTCCACCTCGCCCACCGTTGGGGCGGTTGGAACGACGAACCGTTCACCGCCACCAGCGAGCGCGCGATTTCTGTGTATCGCCGTTGAGAGAGACAGCGGGCTCAGCAGAGCTGCAGCTCGTGCTCGACCTGCTCGGGTGTGATGCCGTTGGGTGCTCGGTCGATGGTGGTGCCGGTGTGGAACACGGTGCCGTCGGGTCGGGTCCAGGTGGCGACCCGATCGGGTGTCATCGTCAGGTTCCAGCCGCCTTCATGGACCAAGTGGTGATGTTTGGCGCTCTCGCAGAGTGGGCCGAGATTGTCGAGGTCTGTGGTTCCTCCGTGTTCCCAGGGGACGATGTGGTGGATCCGGCAGTCATCGAAGGGACGCTGCAGGTCGGGTACATGCACGTCTGCGTGCATCGCCCGTAAGGCGTGGCGTTGAGCGGGTGTTGCCAGCCGTGCGGCGCGTCCGAGGTCGATTGTGCGTCCGTTGCGGTTGAGCACGATCGGGATGATCTCGGCCTCACACGCCAACTGGCGCACCGTCGAGACCGGCAGCGGCCTGTCCGTCGGAGAGCTCGCACACCGAGTTGGCGTGCAACCCGTCGACGAGCGTGTCGTGATCGATCGAACACGACGAGCTCCACGACCCGTTCACCGGCCTCGCCGCCGGAGACGGCGTCGATCACGGCTTCGACCTGCAACTGGTCCCACGCCAGCTCGCCGTTGCCAGACTTGCGGCGGAGTTGGCGGCGGGCTCGGTCGATCCCGCGCCCACAACTTGGCGTCACGGACCGGGTCGAGCGAGATCAGGGTGTGGCGCATCCCGGACTCGCGATCGGTCCAACGCTTGACCTTCGACATCGCTCGCTGCTTGTCCAACTCGTCGGCATCGGACTTGCCGGCCGCGACCGAGTTGAGATGCCGCGCCAGATCACGACAGCTGCGATCGAACAGATCGACACCTGACCGTTCCGCATCGGCCAACAACTCGGCACCGAGGGCCACGAACTCGGCCTTGGTCGATTCGTCGAGGTTGCGGATCGCACCGGCGATGGCATCGACATGACCCGCCGACACCGTGCCGGCCGCCAACGCATCCTCGAACCCCGGCATCACCGAACACACCCGCTCACGATCATCGGCGGTGCGGGCGTCCTTGCCGGACTGGCGGCCCTCCCGAGCCAACAGATCACGCGGTGGTTCTCCGCGGCCTTGCTCAGCCAACTGGCGTTGCCGCCGGGTGACGCGCACCTGTGACCGCATCGACCCACGCCTCATGCGCCGCGATCTGCTCGTCACCGACGCCAACTCGTCGCGATCCATGACATCCGGTTCGGCCACCCGCAGCGCCGCGAAACACGGCATCAGGGTCGGATGTTCGCATCACACACCTCCAATCATCACGGGACTGACAGGAGGGGAAGTCGGAAACCGACACCATACCACCAGTTGACCGGACCAGTCGAACACTTGTTCGATAAACCCTGCGGGGACTTCTCCCCTCGTCAGGTGCGAAGCGGCGGGAATCGGGTCGGTAAGCCCTTGGACGCCACTTGGAACAACGGCACCGATCGAGGGAAACCACGAAGCCGGTGCTCTCCGAGCGCCATGAACCGCACGGCTGGTCCCTCGGTCGATCGAACCGCTTCTCGCGTGTTCGACGACACGACGATCTGACCGCCATGCCCGAGCGACGTGATCCGCGAGGTGGCGTTGACGTCGAGGCCGACGTAGTTGCCGGCGGTCGAGGTCGGGTAGCCGCTGTGGACCCCGACCCGAACCAACACCCGCGTGTCGTCGACGAACGACCGCTCGGCAAACGCCCGTTGCATCGCGACCGCCGCCTCGATCGCGGCGCGGGGTGCCTCGAACACGGCGAAGAACTCGTCCGCTCGCGCCTCCACCTCGAAACCCTGTGCGTCGGCGACGGCCGTCCGCAACGCATTCCACACCCCGTCGATCAACGCCCCGAATCGGGCGCCCAGCTGCTCGACGAGCGCCGTCGAACCTTCGATGTCGGTCATCAGCATCGTCACGAATCCGCTCGGCAGCACCGCCGGCGCAGCGGTCGAGCGCTGCGCCACCTCGAGCTCGTTGGCGATGAACCCGACCGGCACGATCCGGTACTTCTTGGCCGCCTGCAGCAGCCGCGTCCGCGCCCGTTCGCGCGCCGCGTCATCCTCGAACGGCACCTGCCCGAACCGGGACAGCGCATTCCGAACGTGCGATTCGTCGTGGATCGGCAGGCGTCGATTGCCCTTGGAATCGACGTAGGCGAACGCCTTGTCGGAGAGCGCCGACCGCTCGGACGCGCTCAGCTTGGCCACGTTCCCGACGCTAGTCGTGAGATCACCGTCCGGCCGGTGGAGGTTCGCATCAGGCGATCGACCGCCGCTCGGCTTCCGCCCGCGACCTCGGCAGGGCAAGATCGTGGAATGACAACGTCGTCTGCGCCATCAACGCAGGCGCACGACCTGTCTCCATGGGCCCCGTTGCGGAGCCGCGTCTTCTTCGCCCTCTTCGTCGCCCAACTCGTGTCCAACCTCGGCACGTTGATGCAGAGCGTCGGCGCCGCCTGGCTGATGGGCGACCTCGGCGCGACCTCGGCGCAGATCGCGATGGTCCAGACGGCGACCTTCCTGCCGGTGTTCCTCGTCGGCATCCCGGCCGGGGCGCTCGCCGACGTGTTCGATCGGCGGCACCTGCTGATCTTCACGCAGGCGATGATGCTGCTGTCGGCGGGAGCGATGGCAGTGCTGACCTTCACCGACTCGCTCTCCCCCACCGGCGTGCTGAGCCTGACGTTCATGCTCGGCATCGGATCGGCACTGATGGCACCGGCCTGGATGGCGATCCAACCCGACTTGGTCGGCAAGGAGCATTTCGCCCAGGCGGTGTCGCTGAGCTCGTTGACCTACAACGTCGGCCGTTCGATCGGACCGGCGATCGGCGGCTTGATCATCGCCGCCGCCGGCGCCGGCTGGGTGTTCGCCATCAATGCCGTGTCGTTCCTCGGCACGATCGCGGTGCTGTACGTCTGGCACCCTGCGGCCCGCGCCGTCGGCAGTTCGCCGGCCGAGACGTTCACCGGCGCCACCGTCGCCGGCCTGCGCTACAGCGCCCACTCGGGACTGGTCCACACGGTCCTGGTTCGGGTCGGCTTGCTGATGCTGCCGGGCTGTGCGATCCAGGCACTGCTGCCGATCGTCGTGCGCGGCCCGCTGGATTGGTCGTCGGGTGGCTATCTTGGTCCTC
>CAWKMO010000015.1:0-103485 GCA_963850755.1 Ilumatobacteraceae bacterium
GTTTGGCCGCCGTCCACGACGAGTGCGTGGCCGATCGTGAACGCCGTTTCCTCGGCACAGAGCCAAAGGACGGCTGCAGCGATCTCCTCGGGTCTGCCCATGCCGACCGATCGGTTCTTGGTCTCGGACAACGGCAGCTTTGGCGTCCGCGTCATCGAAGAGTCGTCCGATCATGTCGGTGTCGATGAACCCGGGGCAGATGGCGTTGATCCGGATCCCGGATGCGGCGTAGTCGAGCGCTGCGCACTTGGTGAGGCCGATGACACCGAACTTCGAGGCCCCGTAGGCGGCGCCGTCTGGCGAACCCCGGATCCCCGCGCCGGAGGACGTGTTGACGATCGCGCCACCGCCGCCGTGCTCGAGCATGAGTGGGATCTCGTGCTTCATGCACAGGAAGACGCCTCGGAGGTTGGTGTCGATCGTGCGGTCCCACTCGTCCTCGGTGATGTCCGCGGCCGCGCCGGTGGGCAGCGCGATCCCGGCGTTGTTGAAAGCGATGTCAAGCCGCCCGAACGCCTCGACGGTGCGCTGCAACGCGGCGCGGACCTGATCGCCGTCGGTGACGTCGCAGCCGACGGCGATGACCTGTCCGCCGAGCTGCTCGATCGCTTCGACGGTGTCGCGGCTGTGCTCGATCGACCGGTCGGCAGCGACGACGCTGGCACCTTCTTGGGCGAACGCGACGGCGGTGGCGCGCCCGATGCCGTTGCCAGCACCGGTGACGAAGGCGACCTTGCCGGTGAATCGGCCGTTGCGTGTCGTGTTCATGAGTTTGCGCCTCTGTCGCTCGGGGATTCACTGGTGTGCCCGGACGGTGTGTGCTCTTGGGTGGCTGCCCAGGAGGCGAGCAGGGCGAGGGAGTGGGCGGTGGGTGAGTCGGGTTCGGCGGCGTAGATGGTCATCGTGAGGCCGGGTTCGGCTCTGAGGTCCAGGCTTTCGTAGGCGAGGGTGAGGTCGCCGACGATGTGGTGGTGAAAGTGTTTGGTGCCGGTGCCATGGGTGCGGACGTTGTGCGCTCCCCAACGGCGGCGGAAGTCGTCGCTGCGGGTGGACAACTCGCCGACCAGGTCTTGGAGCGCCTTGTCGTGCGGGTCCTGCCCCGCTGCGGTTCGCAGGTTGGCAACCGTGATGTCGGCGGCGAGGTCCCAGTCGGGGTAGAACCGGTGGGCGGCGGCGTCGAGGAATGTGAACCGGGCAAAGTTGGGCGGGCTGTTGGCGTCGTTGTAGAGGTCGATGTAGAGCGCCCGGCCGAGGTGGTTGGTGGCGAGCAGGTCGGACCTGTTGTTGCCGACGATCGCCGGTCCCGTAGTGATGGAGTCGAGGGTCCATTGCAGGCTTGGCCGCACCGACCACTGCTTGGGGACGCGGCGGCGGGGTCGCATCGCGGCGCTGGTGCCATCGGCGGCGTGGGCGAGGTGGAACAGGTGGGCACGTTCGGCTTCGTCGAGGTGGAGGGCGCGAGCGATCGCGTCAAGAACGCCGGCGGACACGCCGCCGAGTGAGCCACGTTCGAGCTTGGCGTAGTACTCGACACTCATTCCGGCGAGGGCTGCCACTTCGCTGCGACGCAGTCCGGGCACCCGGCGATGAAAGGTTTCGGGCAGCCCAACCTGCTGCGGGGTGACCTTTGCTCGTCGCGAGGTCAGGAACTCACGAACTTCGGAACGGTTGTCCACCGCAACGACACTACGGCGGGACCGGGTGGTCTGGGATGCCCTATCGGTACACCCATCAACAGTGACTTTCTCGGGGTCTGTGATGCGGGTTTGCTGGACCCGATGACAACGACTCTCCGATCAATCCGCCGCCGGGTTGGTGCGATGCTGGCTGCGGGCTCGGTGGTCGCGGTGCTGGCCGGTTGCTCGGTCGGCAGTCTGGCTGTCGGCGACGACACCGCTGTGTCGTCCACCCAGCCTTCGAGCATGGTTGTCGACGCCGCCTCCCGTCTCGACCGACTCGGTGCGCATCGAGCTGCGCTTCGGCGACGAGCTGGCGACCGCAACACTCGCTGGAACGCCAGCTGCGCGAGAGTTCGCCGCGATGCTGCCACTGCAGCTGGACCTCGACGACCCGATGGGCCAGGCCAAGTCCGGCCGACTGCCCGGACCGCTCGACGTCACCGGCGTCGAGCCGGTGTTCGACCCCGCCGTCGGCCAAATCTACTACTGGGCCCCGAGCGACACGTTCGCGATCTTCTACGAGGACTTCGGTCATTCCGTCCCTGATCCGGGCCTGGTGCGGCTGGGAGCGGTGGACATCGGGATAGACCGGATCGCCGGGGCCGGCAACCACTTCACGGTCCGGATCGACTTGCTGACCACACCAAATTCTGATCGCCCCGAGGGATCAGAATCCTGACGACGCAGACTGCCGTGACGGGCGGGTGACGTTCTGAGCTAGCCGTGTCGAGCCATATCGTTCACACCGCGGATTGTCGCCACCCGAGGGAGCGCACATGACTGCCTACATGGTTCTGACTCACACAGTCCACGACGCCGAAGCCTTCGCTCGCGACTACATCCCAGCGATCACGCCAGTGCTGCGCAAGCACCACATCGAGGTAGTCGCGATCAGCCTCAACACCACTCCACTCGAGGGGGAGGCCAACAGTGCTGTCGTCTTTCGGGCGGCGTCTGAGGACGCCTTTCGTGAGTTCTACAACGACCCTGACTTCGAGGCACCGAAGCAGATCCGCCATTCGATGACCTCAGGTCGCACCATGGTGGTGATTCCGACTTTCGGCTAGCCGCTCCGAGGTGCGAACGCCGCGGTAGCGAATAGCTGCCGATCCGCGCTCATGCGGTCTGAGCTCGTGACGGTTTCCTGGACCTGGGGACACCTGTCACGGACGCGGCGAGCGGGGCACGAAGAGGGCATCGATCCGGGCAGCACCGGCGTCGAGGTCTGCCCAGGCGCCCTCGAACGAGAGCGCCGCGAGGGCACCGGTGGGGAACTTGATCGCGAGCCGTGCCCGCAGCCCGGCGTCGCCCGAACCCACCAGGAGCGAGACGAGATCCTCGAGCCCCGGGTTGTGGCCGACAACCATCGCGCAGCGGTCCTTGTTGTTGAGCCGGTGAAGCCGCGCCAGCAAGGTGTTCGCGTCCGCCAGGTAGAGATCGTCGGCCAGCTCAACGCGCGCTCGCTTCGGGCAGGACGACGCGAATGCCATCCAGCGTGTCCATCGTGCGCCGCGAGGACGAGCACAGCACGACGTCCGGGCGATGCTCGGCTCCAGCCAGGTAGTCAGCCAGACGCCCCAACGCCTTCGTGCCCCGGGGAGCAAGTGGCCGGTCATGGTCGGCGAGCGATGGGTCATCCCATGCCGACTTGGCATGACGGACGACGCAGGAGATCACGGCGCACTCAGCGATTGTCGCGCTCGGTTGCGGCGGACCACTCGATGGCGGGTGGGTCGACGCGGGCGCAGCGGGGGCCGCCATCGCCACCGGTGAGGTCGACGACGGCCGACAAGTGTCCGGTACGGATCGCCTTGTCCATCACGGTCGGGTCGACGCGATCGAGCATCAGCTTCGCCCGTCTGAACATGTCGAACCGTCCGTGGCTCATGTCACCCCACGTGAGATAGATGAAGCGATCGCCGCGAGTGCCTTGCACGGCCGGCCCTCGAAAGTCGCGCACGCCGTCCTTCGAGACGACGTCGACATCGAGCTCCCACAGCGCCTCGGCCTCGTCGGCGCGCACGAGTTGGTCCGGTTCGCGCCGGACCTGGACGCCGACGTGGACGTTGCCCATCTCGGAGCCGTCGGGGCAGCAGAACACCCGGCCGGGCAGGTTGACGCCGTGAATCGCGACTCGCATGCATCCATGGTGCATGACGGAACATGACAGGATCGTGACGGTATCCTCAGGGCGCCCTGTTGGGCGTTCGTATGATCCGCCTCGAGAACGTCACCAAGTCATACGCCTCTGATGTCGTCGCCCTCCGCGACGCCAGTTTCGACATCGCCAAGGGCGAATTCGTGTTCCTCGTCGGGCCGTCGGGATCGGGCAAGAGCACGATGTTGCGCCTGCTCAACCGCCAGGACCGCCCCGAGCGAGGCGCCGTGTGGGTGGCCGGCCGCAACATCATCGACATGCCCCCCTCGCGGGTCCCGCACCTGCGGCGCAACATCGGCAACATCTTCCAGGACTACAAGCTGCTGTCGAACAAGACCGTGTTCGAGAACGTCGCCTTCGCCCAGGAAGTGATCGGCAAACCGAAGCACGTGATCCGCCAGCAGGTCCCGGCGGTGCTCGACCTGGTCGGCCTGGCCGGCAAGGAAGAGCGCTTCCCGCACCAGCTCTCGGGTGGCGAGCAGCAACGTGTCTCGATCGCCAGGGCGTTCGTCAACCGTCCGCTGATCCTCATCGCCGACGAGCCCACCGGCAACCTCGATCCCGGCACCGGCGAGGGCATCATGCGCCTCCTCGACCGCATCAACAAGACCGGAACCACCGTCGTGATGGCGACTCACGACCAACGAATCGTCAACACGATGCGCAAGCGAGTGATCCAGCTCGACCGTGGCGTGATCGTCCGCGACCAGGCCAGAGGCGTCTACGAATAATGTGGTCCCGCTTGATGTACACGCTCAGGGAGACCTGGGCGAGTTTCAAACGCAACGTCACCCTCACGGTGGCGGCGATCATCACCTCGGCGGTGTCGCTGCTGATCTTCGGACTGACGTTGTTGATCCAGCACGGCTTCGACAACCTCCTGCAACGGTGGGAGGGCGGCGTCGAGATGATCGTGTTCGTCAACGCCGGCACGCAACCCGACGGTCTCCAGTTCATCGAGGACCAGCTCGACCAGCAGGTCGGAACGTCGATCGAGTCGTGGTCGTACTGCGACGTCGACTGCTCGCTCGAAGACGCCGACCGGGTGCTCGCCGGTGACCCCACCACGCGCCAACTCCTCACGCCCGAGACGATCCCGACCCTGTTCAAGATCGTGCCCACCGACGGCACCGACGTCGTGTTCCTGCGCGGTCTGAAGGAGACGTACTCGGCCTTCCCGTCGGTGTACAACGTCACCCTCGCCGAGGAGCAACTCGACCTGATCAGCAAGCTCCAGAGCTTCGTCAGCACCTACACCACAGGTCTGTGGATCGCCCTCATGTTCGCCTCCGGTCTCCTGATCTGGAACACGATCCGCACGGCGATGTTCGCCCGACGGCGTGAGATCGAGGTGATGAAATTGGTTGGCGCCACCGACTGGTTCATCCGAATACCCTTCATGCTCGAAGGCCTGATCCAAGGCCTGCTCGGCGGCATCGCCGCGGTCGGAGCGATGCTGTTCATCAACTGGCGATGGTCGGAAGGTGTCCAGGACTTCCCGGAGAGCTCCGGCATGACGGCGCTGGTGGTGGTCGACGGCTACCAGTGGACGGTGGCGATCGTGATCCTCGCCTTCGGCGCCCTGGTGGGCATGATCGGATCAGGTATCGCCGCATCGCGCTTCTTGGACGTGTGAGCGACCGTTACGGTCGCGGCGTGGCTTCAGACTTCACCCAGATCTCATATTCCGTGTCCGACCACGTGGCGACGTTGACGTTGTCTCGTCCGGAGAAGCTCAACGCGTTCACGGCGCGGATGATGCACGAGATGATCACCGCGTTCGATCTGGCGGACGCCGACGATTCGGTGCGGGCAGTGATCGTGACGGGGGAGGGGCGGGCGTTCTGCGCCGGAGCCGACCTGTCGGCGGGCGGTGACACGTTCACGGTCGGCAGGACCGATGCCGACCTCGCGGCGGGCGTGCCGCGCGACGGCGGGGGCATGCTGGCGCTGCGGATCTTCGAGTCGACCAAGCCGGTCATCGGGGCGATCAACGGTGCCGCCGTCGGTGTCGGCGTCACCATGACGTTGCCGATGGACATCAGGCTGGCGAGCACCGCGGCGCGGTTCGGCTTCGTGTTCGCCAGGCGCGGGATCGTCCCCGAAGCCGCCTCGAGCTGGTTCCTGCCGCGCGTGGTGGGCATCAGCCAGGCGTTGGAATGGACGTTCTCGGGGCGCATCTTCGACGCCGGTGAGGCGCTCACCGGCGGACTCGTGCGCAGCGTCCATGCCCCCGACGAGTTGCTCCCGGCCGCACGCCAGATCGCCGACGAGATCGCCGCCAGCAGCGCGCCGGTATCGGTCGCGCTGACCCGGCGGATGATGTGGCGCATGCTGGGTGCCGCCCACCCGATGGCCGCCCATCGCACCGACAGCCGGGCGATGGTCGCGCGCGGCCGGAGCGCCGACGCCCGGGAGGGCGTGACGAGCTTCCTCGAGAAGCGCGAGGCGTCGTTCTCCGACCAGGTCAGCGATGGGCTGCCGGATGTGTTCCCGGAATGGGTTGAGCCCGAATTTTCCTAAAGCGGCGTTCTTGTGTCAAACGGCACAAGTTGTCTCAGGAATGTCTCAAGCTTCCTGGTGTTTGACCCGATATCAGTTGCGAATTGCAACACAAGACGGAGTAACACCATGACGACCATCCTGAACGACACGATCGAGGCCGGCGATGTGCTCGAGATCACCCGCGGTGGTGACGTCATCTCCGCACTCGTATTGCTCGCCGCCGATCAAGCGGTGATCCTCGACGCTTGCGACGGCTCGACGCCGTTCGTGGTCAAGCGCGACGAACTGGTCGAGTACCGCAAGTTCGTACCGACCTTCTGATCACCCGAGACTCGTAGCCCCTTCCCCCTAGGCTGGGCGCCGTGACCGATCAGGCCACGGCGCCCAGCTTGTTTTCACGTGCCGGTGGCATGCCGTTCTTCGAGAGACTGGTCGACACGTTCTACGGCGGTGTCGCCGGCGACGAGGTGCTCGCTCCGCTGTACCCGGAGCATCCCGACTTCTCCGGCGCCCGCCACCGGTTGACGCTGTTCCTGGCCCAGTACTGGGGCGGCCCGCAGACCTACAGCGAGGAGCGCGGCCATCCGCAGCTCAGGATGCGCCACTTCCCGTTCCACGTCGGCCCTGTGGAGCGCGACCGATGGTTGACGCACATGGGCGCCGCGATCGAGCAGGTGTGCGACGATCCGGTGATCGCCGCCGAGTTGATGAGCTACTTCGTGTCGACCGCCGAGCACCTGCGCAACGACACCGGGCTCCCGATCACGTCGGCGAGCTATCCGCGGTGACGGTGATCCAGGTTCGCCAGCTCCGCAAGTCGTACGGCGGCCACGAGGCGGTGCGAGGCGTGTCGCTCGACATCGCCGAAGGAGAGGTGTACGCCCTGCTCGGGCACAACGGCGCCGGCAAGTCGACGATCGTCGAGATCCTCGAGGGTTATCGTGGCGCGCGACAGCGGTGAGGTCACCGTGCTCGGCACCGATCCGGCGAGGGGTGGCCGCGAGTTCCGCGACCGGATCGGCATCGTGCTCCAATCGTCCGGGGTCGAGACCGAGCTGACGGTTCGCGAGGCGGTCACGCTGTATGCCGCGCCCTACCGTCGTCGCCGGGCGCCGGCCGAGGTGATCGGTCTGGTCGGGCTCGACGACAAGGCCGACGCTCGCATCGACACGCTGTCGGGCGGGCAGCAGCGCCGGCTCGACCTGGCGCTCGGCATCGTCGGCCACCCCGACGTGCTGTTCCTCGACGAGCCGACCACCGGCTTCGACGCCGCTGCCCGACGCAAGTCGTGGGAGCTGATCGCCGAGCTCTGCCGCCTGGGCACCACCGTGCTGCTCACCACGCACTACCTCGACGAGGCCGAGCAGCTCGCCGACCGGGTCGGTGTGCTCGCCAACGGCGCGCTGGTCGCAGAGGGAACTCCCGCCCAGCTGAAGGAGGGACGCGGCGACACGGTCGTGTCGTTCGTGCTCGTCGGCGCCCACCCCGCCGACATGGCGGGAGCGATCCCCGCCGGATCCGTGGTCAACGGTCAGCGGGTCGAGTTCACATCGGTCGATCCCACGGTCGACGTGCACACCGTCTCCGGCTGGGCGCTCGAGCACGGGGCGCGCCTCGACTCGCTCTCGGTCACGCGCCCGACGCTCGAGGATGTCTTCCTCGGCCTCGCCGATCTGGAGCCGCCGGCATGAGCGTGGCAACGGCAGCCTGGCCGTCACCGGTGGCGCTGGTGCTGCGCCAGATCCGCGCCCAACTGCTGACGTTCTGGCGCACGCCGATCGCCCTGTTCTTCACGATCCTGCTGCCGCTCGTGATGCTCGTGCTGTTCAACGCCCTGTTCGGCGACGACATGGTCGAGACCGAGCAGGGCCTCTGGCCGATCAACCAGTTCTATACCGGCGGGCTGGCGGCGTTCACGGCGGTCAGCGCCACGTACACCAACCTCGCCAACATGGTGCCGATCCGTCGCGAGGAGGGAGTGCTCAAGCGCTGGCGCGGCACCCCGTTGTCGCCGGCCGCGTATCTCGCCGGCTTCGTCGGCTCGGCGCTCGTGCTGGCGGTGGCCGGTGCCGGGATCATGCTCACGCTCGGGGTCGTGGCGTACGACCTCGAGATCGACGCCGCCAAGGTGCCGGCGATGATCGTCACCTTCCTCGTCGGGGTGGCGGCGTTCTCGGCGCTGGGCCTGGCGGTCGCCGGCCTGATCCCCAACGCCCGCTCGGCGGCTGCGGTGGCCAACGCCACGATCCTCCCGCTCGGGTTCATCTCGAACGTGTTCATCCCGATCGAGGATCCGCCCCAATGGCTGGAGACGCTCGGCAACTTCTTTCCCTTGAAGCCGTTCGTCGTCGCCTTCCAGGACACGCTCAATCCGGCGGTGGCGGCACCCGGATTCGACTGGCGTCACTTGACGTACGTGGCGTTGTGGGGAGTCGCAGGAGCGATCGTCGCCGATGAAGTACTTCAAGTGGGAATCAGTCGCCCGGCGGGCGTTCCAGCCGCCGCCGGCGCCAGCCCGATCAGGCGAGTGCGTAACACGCCACGGCGGCGGCCGCCGCGGCATTGAGCGAATCGACACCGCTCGCCATCGCGATCCGAACCGGCGTGCACAGCGACAGCACCTCGGCCGACAACCCCGCCCGTTCCGATCCGATCACGACCGCCCTCCGTCCCGGCGGGCCGCACCGATCGGATGTCGGCGGCGCCCGGGTCGGGTGTCAGCGCATACAGGGTGAGTCCGTGGTCACCGCCGATCGCCTCGGCCAGGTTCCGGGTGCGGGCGTGGGGGAGCGTGAACGCGGTGCCCATCGCCACCCGCAGCGCTCTCCGGGCGAGCGGATCGGCGCTGGTGTGGTCGAGCAACAGGCCGTCCCATCCGAGGCCGGCGGCATTGCGCACGATGCCACCGACGTTGGCCGGGTTGTCGACGCCTTCCACGATCACCAGCCGCTCGCATCGCGCCGAGCAGTTCGCCCGCGGCCGGCCGCGGCGGACGGTGGAACAAGGCCACGATCGGGTGCGGGAACCCGAGCCCGGTCACCATCTGGCGCAGCTCGTCACCTCCGACGTAGACGTCGGCACCGGCCGCGATCAGCCGTTCGGCGACGGGAGGAATTCGATTGCCGTCCGCCAGCCCGGCGTACGGGCGGCACCCGGCGGCGAGTGCCCGTTCCACGACCAGATCGCCCTCGGCGAGGAACAGTCCGGCGCCCGTGTCGTCACGCTTGTCGGTGCGGCTGGCGAGGCCGCGCTCGTTGAGACGGAACTCCGCCAGCCGCGGATCGTCGGCGGCGCCGACCTCGATCAACGCGCTCATCGCATCAGTACATGTACGGGAAGTCGGACCAGTCGGGCCGGCGCTTCTCGAGGAAGGCGTCGCGGCCTTCCGCCGCCTCGTCGCTGGCGTAGGCGAGGCGCGTCGCCTCGCCGGCGAAGAGCTGCTGGCCGACCAGGCCGTCGTCGATCAGGTTGAAGGCGTACTTCAACATCCGTTGGGCGGTGGGGGACTTGCCACAGATCTCGCGCGCCCATTGCAGCGCCGTCGCCTCCAGATCGGCGTGCGGCACGACGGCATTGACGCCTCCCATCGCGTGCATCTGCTCGGCCGTGTACTCGCGACCGAGGAAGAAGATCTCGCGGGCGAACTTCTGGCCGACGAAGCGGGCGAGGTAGGCCGATCCGAAACCTCCGTCGAAGCTGGCGACGTCGCTGTCGGTCTGCTTGAACCGGGCGTGCTCGGCGCTGGCGAGCGTGAGGTCGCACACCACGTGCAGGCTGTGGCCGCCTCCTGCCGCCCAGCCCGGCACGACGCAGATCACGACCTTCGGCATGAACCGGATCAGCCGCTGGCACTCGAGGATGTGGAGTCGACCGGCGCGCCCGGCATCGATCGTGTCGGCGGTGACGCCGTCGGCGTACTTGTAGCCGTCCTTGCCGCGGATGCGCTGGTCGCCGCCGCTGCAGAACGCCCACCCGCCGTCCTTCGGGGACGGTCCGTTGCCGGTGAGCAGCACGCACCCGACGTCGGTCGACATGCGGGCGTGGTCGAGCGCGGTGTAGAGCTCGTCGACGGTGTGCGGGCGGAAGGCGTTGCGCACCTCGGGGCGATCGAAGGCGATGCGCACGGCGCCGACGTCGTTGGCGCGGTGGTAGGTGATGTCGGTGAACTCGAATCCCGGCACCGCCGTCCACGGACGAGGGATCGAAGATCTCCGAGACTGCATCGCTCATGACCACCAGTACGGTGCGGGCATGGCCCGTGCTGACGATCCTCCCCGTGCTTGGCCTGCCCGAGATCGAGCCGGGTGCACGACCTGGCGGCGCTGATCGCGGAGCCACGTCGACCTCGCCGACGGTGACGTCGTGGTCGTCACGTCGAAGATCGTGTCGAAGGCCGAGGGACGAGCGGTCGAGCTGTCCGACGTCGAGCCGTCGCCGTTCGCCCAGGAGTGGGCACTGGCGTGGGACAAGGACCCGCGCCTGGTCGAGGTCGTGCTGCGCGAGTCGGTGCGGATCGTCCGTCAGGTCGGGCCGGTGCTGATCACCGAGACCCGCCACGGCTTCGTGTGCGCCAACTCGGGCGTCGACCAGTCGTCGAGCGGTGCCAGCGGGCGTGTGCTCACGCTCCCGGTCGATCCCGACGACTCGGCTCGGCGGTTGCGTCGCCGGACTCCAGCGCTCCGGCGTCGACGTCGCCGTGATCGTCACCGACACGTTCGGCCGGCCCTGGCGCGAAGGCCAGACCGACGTCGCCATCGGCGTCGCCGGGATCGCTCCGTTGCACAGCTACATCGGCCAGCACGATCCGCACGGGCACGAGTTCAGGGTGCAGGAGATGTGCGTTGCCGACGAGCTGGCGGCGGCGGCCGAGCTCGTCAAGGGCAACACCAGCCGGGTGCCGGTGGCGATCGTGCGCGGCTACGTCTGGGAGCCCGACGACGACGCATCGATGGCGCCCGTCATCCGCGAGGCGGGACGCGACCTGTTCCGCTGATCGACCGTTGCTACTTGAGCGGGTCGGGACGTCCGATCCCGGTGACGACGGTCTGCCAGGCGAGGTCGACCTGAGCCGGGCTCAACGGGATGCGGTCGCGCGCACCGACCGCGGCAGCCCACGTCTCGATCTGCCTCCCGTCGACGGCGATCGCTCCCGGCACGACGTCGACGCTGGTCGTGCCGCGACCCGCCTCGTCGATCCCCCAGTGCACCGTGACGAGGTGATCACTGGTCATGGCGCATCGCCGGAGCGTGTCGTCGAGGGTGCCGCGCTTGATCGCGGCAGCGGCGATCTGGTGGGGATCGGGGTGCTCGACGGCGGCCGCCGGCATCGGATCCATCGAGGTGACGATGGCGAACACCCCGGGCGGGCCGATCAGGACGTGCTCGACTCCGTCGAGCTTCTCGTGGGCGATCTCGTAGACGACGCGCCATGGCGGCGACGGCAACGACCGCAGGGCTTTGCTGGTGAGGCGCCCTGCCGCGACGAGCTGCTGGTCGCCGTCGGCATCGTCGCCCTCCTTGAAACGTCGCCGCGCCCACAGCAGAACAACCGGCACGGCGACCGTCACGATCAGGACTGGAACGACGATTCCGGGACCCATCGAGGGCTCATCTTCGCACGGCGAGAGACCCGGATCGGCGACCATCGAAGGCACCGCCGAGCGCATTCCCGGTACGACCGTTCCGCCGGAGCGCATTGACCGGGCGCACGATGATCGGTAGGTTTCGGCTCGCCCATCACCGGCCGCACCAAGGGGGATGTCAATGACCGCACCTGATCAGGAACCGATCGATCTCGTCGACGCGCTCAACACAGGCCGGATCAGCCGGCGCGATTTCGTGCGTCGCGGCGTGCTGCTCGGCCTGTCGGTTCCGACCCTCGCCGGCGATCCTGGCGGCCTGCGGTGACGACGACGACGACGCCGACGAGGCAACAGGCGCCGATACCGGCGCTGCCACGTCCGGCGACGAGACCACCGGCACCACAGCGGCGCCGACCGGCACCACCGCGGCCCCCGCCGCAGGCGGCTCGATCCGCGTCGCCACCCAGAAGCCGGCCGGCCGCGCTCGACCCGATCGCGATGCAGGACCTCGGCACCTACGGCGTGATCGCCCAGTGCTTCGAGTTCCTCGCCACGCTCGGCGACGACGGCGACATCGCACCCGGACTCGCCGAGTCGTGGGAGCCCAACGAGGACGGCAGCGTCTGGACGTTCAGCCTGCGCCAGGGCGTCACGTGGCAGGCCGGCGGGACTTCACCTCGGCCGACGTGGCGGCCACGTTCGACCGCCTCTCGGCCGCCGACAACGCCGGCCTCAAGGGCGTGATCGGAGCGGGCTCGGTCGACGCCACCGATCCCGCCAATGCCGTCGTCACGCTGCTGTCGCCCAACGGCAACTTCCCGTACCTCGTGTCGGTGTACAACGCCCAGGCCGTGATCACGCCCGTCGCCTACGCCACCGGCACCACGCTCGACGCCAGCCCGAACGGCACCGGCCCGTGGAAGCTGACCAGCTTCGACGCCGCCACCGGCGCCGAGTTCGCACGCCAACCCCGACTACTGGGGCGGCGCTCCGGCGCTGTCGACCGCGGCGTGGTCGTTCTTCGACGACGAGGGGGCGATGGTCACCGCCGCCGCCGCCGGCGAGGTCGACACGCTCGTGCAGTTCCAGGTCGTCGGCGGCGAGGCGCTGTTCGACAACCCCGACTTCAACGTCGTCGGCTTCCCGGCCGCCACGCACCGCCAGATCTGGATGCGCTGCGACACCGGCCAGTTCGCCGACAAGCGGGTGCGCCAGGCGCTCGGCGCTCAGCATCGACCGGCCGGCGTTGATCGAGACCCTGTTCAAGGGCAAGGCCGACCTCGGCAACGATCACGTGATCGCCCCGGTGTACCCGTTCTTCGACGCGTCCGTGCCGCAGCGCGACGCGCGACATCGACGCCGCCAAGGCGTTGCTCGCCGAGGCCGGGTTCCCCGACGGGCTCACTGCCGATGCTGCACTTCGGCCAGCTGCAGGAGATCCCCGAGCTGGCCCAGCTGATCCAGGCCCAGGCGGCCGAGGCGGGCTTCACGCTCGAACCTCGCCGGCGAGAGCCTCGACACGTTCTACGGCGCGCAGTGGTGCCCGGGCGAGCCGGCCGACCCGCCCTGCTCGGGCGCTGCCGAGCTCGGCATCGTCGACTACGGCCACCGTGGCCACGCCCGACGTGTACCTCAACGCCGCCCTGTCGACCAACGGCATCTGGAACTCGTCGCAGTACTCCTCGCCAGAGTTCGACGCCGCCTTCGCCGCCTACTCGGCGGCGATCGGCCTCGAGGCACAGACGGCGGCGTGCAAGACGATCGAGGAGATCCTGGTCGAGGACACGCCGGTCGTGATCCCGTACTTCTACAACTACATCACGGGTTGGTCGACGAAGTTCGACGGCATCAAGGTGTCGGCGCTCGGCCAGATGTTCCTCGACAAGGCCACCCAGGTCGGTCGTGAGCAGGCACGGTCGCAGGCTGTGCGCCACGTCAACGCCGCATCGGCAGCCGCGGATCGGGGGACTACGCATGACCCGTACGCGTTCGCCGGTCGGGCTGTCGTTCGTCACGCTGTTCCTGGTCGATCACGATCGTGTTCCTGATCAACAACGTGTTCCCGAGCGACGTCGGGCGCCGGCTCGCCGGTCCGTTCCAGTCGCAGGAGGTCGTCGACCAGATCAACGAGGAGCTCGGCACCAACGACCCGCTGATCGAGCAGTACGGGCGGATGGTGAAGGGCGTCTTCACGCTCGACTGGGGCGACTCGTACGCCCAGAACAAGCCGGTCACCGACGTGATCGGTTCGGCGTTCTGGCGCTCGATCAAGCTCGCCGCCTACGCGCTCGTGCTGACGATCCCGATCAGCGTCGCTGGCCGGCGTGTTCGCCGCCCGCCGCCAGGGCAAGCTGTCGCGATCGGTCGATCGTCACGCTCGGGCTGGCGAGTTCGTCGATCCCCGAGTTCGTGTCGAGCGTGGTGCTGATGGCCTTCGATCGGGCGTCAAGCTCGGCTGGTTCCACGTGATCGCCAACGCGCCCAGACGGGTCGAGCTTCCTGACCCAGTTGAGCTACCTCACGCTGCCGGCGATGGCGCTCGTCGATCGTCTACTTCGGGTACATCGCCCGCATGACGCGCGCCGGGGTGATTCGCGCCCTCGACGCCGACTACACACGCACGGCGACGATGAAGGGGCTGCCCGCCCCGCAGGTGATCCGTCACCACGTGCTGCGCAACGGACTGCAGCCGACGGTGTCGGTGATCGGCGTGCAGGTCGGGTACGTGCTCGGCAGCCTCGTGGCGATCGAGAAGGTGTTCAACTACCCGGGCCTCGGGCTGACGATCGCCAACGCCGCCGCCAAGGATCCGCCGGTACTGGTGGCGGGCGTGCTGATGGTCGTCGATCGTGTACATGGTCGCCACGCTGTGCGCCGACCTGATGCTGGCGTGGATGAACCCGCGCGCCCGACTGCAGGGTGGAGCGGCATGAGTGCCACCGAACCGCTCACGACGGCGATCGACGCCCGGCCGCCGGAGAGCCAGCGATCGGTCCGAGCGCAGCAGGCCCGCAGCGAACGGTGGCGGCTGCTGCGGCGCCGCCCGGCGTTCATCATCGGGTCGCTGGTGCTTGCTGTTCTGGTTGTCTCTGCGCCGTCGGTCGGCGAGCGCGATCGCTCCGTACGGGGCGCCGCAGACGGGTCGTCCTCCAACGCATCCCCCGAGTCGCGACTATCCGTTCGGCACCGACACGCTCGGCCGCGATGTGCTGTCGCGGGTGATGGTCGGGTCGCGCGACGTGCTGATCACGGCACCGCTGGTGGCAGTCCTGAGCGTCATCGGCCGGCACGATGTTGGGTCTGATCGCCGGCTACATGCGCGGCGTCGCTCGACGAGATGATCAGCCGCGTGATGGAGGCGCGTGCTGGCGATCCCGGTGATGCTGATCGGGACTGTTGATGCATCACCAACTTCGGCTCGTCGCAGCTACGTGATGATCCTCACTGTGGCGTTCCTGTTCACGCCGATCGTGTTCCGGACCGTGCGTGCGGCGACGCTCGCCGAGGCCGACCTCGACTACGTCACGTCGGCCCGTCTGCGCGGTGAGGGTCCCTTGTTCACGATGACCCGCGAGATCCTGCCCAACATCACCGGCCCGATCGTCGTCGAAGCCACCGTGCGCGTCGGATACGCGGTGTTCACGATCGCCACCCTGAGGTTCATCGCCGGTGGCGGCGATCCCGGCTCGCCCGAGTGGGGCAACCAGATCGCCCAGATGTACACGCAGATCCCGGGTGGCATCTGGTGGCCGGCGGTCTTCCCCGTCGCTGGCGATCGCCAGCCTGGTGATCGCCGTCAACCTGATCGCCGACTCGGTCGAGGCGGTGTACGCCTCGATGAGGTCGACTCGACACCGGCGCCGGCCCGCACCGCGGCGCCTTCGCGATCGACGATCTCGAGCGTCGCCTACATGGTCCGCGGCGTCCCGCGCGAGGTGCTGCGGGGCGTGTCGTTCGAGGTCGCGCCAGGCGAGGCCTACGGCCTGGTCGGCGAGTCGGGGTGCGGGAAGTCGACCACCGCCTTCGCGGCTCTGCGCTACCTGCCGTCGAACGGGCGCATCACCGGCGGCCACGTGTACGTCGACGGAACCGATGTCGACGTCGATGTCGAATCGCGAGCTGCGCCAGCTGCGGGCGACGCGGGCGTCGATGGTGTATCAGGACCCTGGTTCGGCACTCAATCCGGTGCTCAAGATCGGTCCGCAGGTGATCGAGTGCTTCACGCTGCTCGGCAAGTCGGAAGTCGGAGGCGACCGAGCGCTCGCTCGATGCATTGCGGCAGGTCCGCATCGCCGACCCCGACACGGGTGATGGAGCGCTACCCGCACCAGCTCTCGGGCGGCATGCAGCAGCGCGTCGTGATCGCCATGGCGTTGGCCTGCAACCCGCGCCTGCTCGTGCTCGACGAGCCGACCACCGGCCTCGACTCGACGGTCGAGGCCGAGGTGCTCGACCTCGTTCGCGCGCTTCGGGTCGAGACCGACGCGGCGATCCTGATGATCGCTCACAACCTGGGCGTCATCCGCTCGATGTGCGATCGCGTCGGCGTGATGTACGCCGGCAAGGTGGTCGAGGAAGGACCGGCTCAGCAGGTCTTCGACAAGCCCAACCATCCGTACACCGTCGGGTTGCTCAACTGTCTCCCACGCCACGGCGTGCGCAAGGACCAGCAGTTGCTGGCGACGATCCCCGGCACGCTGCCCGCAGATCGGCGCCGATCTCCCGACCTGCGTGTTCGTCGACCGTTGCCAGCTGGCCACCGACGTGTGCCGCTCGGAGGTGCCGCCGATGGTCGCCGTCGACGAGCAGCACTACACGCTGTGCCATCACGCCGATCAGGTGCCGGTGCTCGCCGCCACCGTGCGCACGGCCGGGGTCGACACCGCCGACACGCACCGGGTCGTGCTCGAGATGCGTGACGTGTCGAAGACGTTCCGTCAGCAGCGCCACGACGTTCCGGCATTGGTCGGCGTCGATCTCGGCTTGGAGGAGGGCGAGACGCTCGGGCTGGTGGGCGAGTCGGGTTCGGGCAAGTCGACACTGGCGAAGACGATGCTCGGCATCCACGCTCCCGATGCCGGCGGCGAGGTCGAGATCGAGGGCCATGGCGTCGCCGGGCTGACGAACAATCGTTCCACCGACGAGCGACGCGCCGTGCAGATGATCTTCCAGAATCCCGACTCGGCGCTCAACCGCAACTGGACGGTGCGGCGCATCCTCAAGCGCTCGGTGACGAAGCTCACCGGACTCAAGGGCGCCGAGGCCGATCGCCGGGTCGAGCAGCTGGCCGAGTCGTTGCGGCTCAGCCCGCGTCACCTCGACCTCAAGCCGCGTCAGCTGTCGGGTGGCCTCAAGCAACGCGTCGCCATCGCCCGAGCCTTCGCCGGCGACCCCCGGATCGTCGTGTGCGACGAGCCGACGAGCGCCCTCGACGTGTCGGTGCAGGCGGCGATCCTGAACGTGCTCGCCGATCTTCAAGCGGGTGACCGCACGAGCTACCTGTTCATCTCGCACGACCTCGGCGTGGTCCGCTATCTCAGCGACCGGATCGCGGTGATGTACCTCGGCCGCATCATGGAGCTCGGCACCACCGAGCAGATCTTCGACGGTCCCAACCATCCGTACACCGAGGCCTTGCTGTCAGCCGTCCCCAGTGTCGACGGTGAGGCCGAGCAACGAATTCCGCTCAGCGGCGAGATCCCCAGCCCGGCCAACCCGCCCGCCGGTTGCGTGTTCCACACACGCTGCCACCGGTTCGTGAGCGGCCTGTGCGACGTCGTCGAGCCGGTGACGATCGAGCTCGGCACCGGGACACATCTCGCGGTGCCATCTCGACGCCGAGGAGCTGTCGCGCCCGTACGTGCCTTCGGAGGATGCAATCCCGTCGGCGTAGTTGATGCCAGCGCAGTTAGGTGGTCCTTACAGTGACTGGTATCGTCTGCTGCATGGGACTGCGTGGACGCGCCGCACGTCATCGGACGCGCCCGGCGTGACGACGACGCCGCAGCGCCTCTGGTGGCCGGCGGCCGGGTCATCTCGCACGCCGAGCTCGACCAGCGCGTGGCGCGAGCGGCGGCGACAGCTCGGCACCGCACGAAAGCTGATCCTGCTCAGGGGTGGCAACGAGCTCGACTTCGTCGTCACCTATCTCGCCGCCCGCAGCGGTCGTCATCCGCTGATCCTGAGCAGCGTCGAGGGAGCTGAGCCTCTGATCGATCGCTACGCGCCCGACGTGGTCGTGACCACCATCTCCGACGATGTCGAGATCGAACGCCGCAGCGATCGATCCGCTCATGATCTGCATCCCGATCTGGCGTTGATGATGTCGACGTCGGGCTCGACCGGTGCCCCCAAGCTGGTGCGGCTGTCCAATCGCAACCTCGACGCCAACGCCCGATCGATCGCAGAGTTCCAGCGTCTCTCCTCGGCCGACCGCGGCATCACGTCGCTGCCGCTGCACTACTGCTACGGGCTGTCGGTGCTCAACGCCCACCGGCGGTGGGCGCATCGGTCGTGTTGACCGAGCTGTCGGTCGTCGACCCGTGCTTCTGGAACGCTATGCAGCACCATGCGGTCACGAACCTGGCCGGCGTTCCGCACACGTTCGAGCTGATCGAGCAGGCCGGCTCCGAGCGCATGGCGTTGACGTCGCTGCGGCTCGTCACCCAGGCCGGGGGTCGGATGCGCCCCGAGATGGTGCGCCGGTTGGCGTCACTCGGGCAACGTCTCGGATGGGACCTGCTCGTGATGTACGGCCAGACCGAGGCGACGGCGCGGATGGCCTACCTGCCGGCCGACCTGGCGCTCGACCATCCCGATCGTGTCGGCGTCGCAGTGCCGGGCGGGTCGATCAGCATTCGTGAGTGCCCCGACCTCGATCTCGATCCCGGCGTCGGCGAGGTGGTGTACCGCGGACCCAACGTGATGATGGGCTACGCCGAGGCACGACGCGAGCTCGCCCGCGGCGCCGAGCTCGACGAGCTCGTCACCGGCGATCTGGGGCGCATCGACGAACACGGCCTGCTCGAGATCGTGGGACGCCGCAACCGGTTCGCCAAGCTGTTCGGGCTGCGGGTCGACCTCGCCCGTCTGGAGCACGAGCTGTCCGAGCGTGGGATCGAAGCTGTGTGTGCCAGTGACGACGTGCGGCTGCTGGTGGCGCTCGAGTCCCCCGATCCGTCGGTGGCCGACACAGTCGCCGAGCTGGCATCGCTCCCCGTTCGTTCGGTCGAGGTGGTGGTGTGCGAACGGCTACCACGCCTGTCCAACGGCAAGCCCGACTATCAGGCACTGCTCGCCGAGCACCCGGTCGATCCGGTGACCCCACGCTCGAGGCGCGAGTCGATCGACTCGATCCTCGGCGAGGTGCTCGGTGTGTCCGACGCTTGCCGACGACCGACACGTTCGCGTCGCTCGGTGGCGACTCGTTCTCCTACGTCGAGGTGTCGATCCGGATCGAGCAGTCGCTCGGGTACCTGCCACCGGCATGGCATCTCACGTCGGTCGCCGATCTGCGGGCGATGAAGCCGAAGTCGTCCGTGCGCTGGCTGGCCGGGTCGAGAACACGTGGCCCTCCGCGCCTTCGCCATCGTCGCCATCGTGATGCACCCACATGCACGATGGCCCGCATCCCGGCCGGCGCCCACATCCTGTTGGCGGTGGTCGGCTTCAACTACGCCCGGTTCCAGCTCCCGCGGCTGCGGGTGGCCGATCGACGCCGGCGAGCGTCCGCGAGGCGCTCAAGCCGATCGTGCGGCTGGCCGCCGTCGTGTCGGCCTGGATCGCCGCCCAGATGCTGGTGTTCGGCGGCCACGGTGTCGCCACGTTGCTGCTCGTCAACAACCTGGTCGGCTCGTCCGCGCATGTCGAGGGTCGTTGGCGCTATTGGTTCTTCGAGGTCGTCGTCCAGCTGATGGTGGTGCTGTTCGTCCTGTTCAGCTTCGCCAGGGTGCGCGAGCTCGAGCGCCGCCACCCGTTCCTGTTCCCGTTGCTCCTGCTGGTGCCGGCGGCGGCGATGCGGTTCGAGCTGGTCCGTCTCGTCGACCGCGACTACAACTACATCTACCGGCCCGACACCCTGCTCTGGTGCTTCCTGCTGGGGTGGGCGGCGGCCCGGGCCACGTCGTGGCGGCAGCGCCTGGCCGTGTCCGCCCTGGTGGTGGTGATGGTGCCCGACTTCTTCCACTTCGTCGACCGTGAGGTGCGGCTGATCGCGGCGCTGATGCTGTTGGTGTGGGTGCCGACGCTGCCCGTCCCGCGCCTGCTGGCCCAGCCGATCGGCTGGTTGGCCTCGGCATCGATGTGGATCTTCTTGACGCACTGGTTGGTGTGGCCCGAGCTGACCCCGTACATGCCGCCCGCGGCTGGCGATGATCGGCACGATCGCGATCGGCGTGACGATCTGGGCCGCGTCGTCAGCGAACTGTTCCGACAGGCGGAACGGTTCCGTATGGTGGAACACCCCTCGCTATGGCAGAATCCTCCTCTGCACCGCTGAACGTGCGGTGACATAGCTGCCTCCGGGGGTGCGCGTTCATGTCTTTCCCAACCGATCTCGAGATCGCACGTCAAGCGACTGCGAAGCCGTTGCCGGAGATCGCCAGCATGATGGGGATCGGCGAGCACCTGCTCGAGCCGTACGGTCGCGAGCTCGCCAAGATCAGCCTCGACGCCATCGACGAGCTCGCCGATCGCCCGAAGGCCAAGTACGTCGTCGTCACGGCGATCACGCCGACGCCGCTCGGCGAGGGCAAGACCACCACCACCGTCGGGCTCGGCCAGGCGATGAAGCACGTCGGCAAGAACGCCGTGATCTCGCTCCGCCAGCCGTCGATGGGCCCGACCTTCGGCATCAAGGGCGGTGCCGCCGGCGGTGGCTACAGCCAGGTGATCCCGATGGAGCTGCTCAACCTCCACCTCACCGGCGACTTCCACGCCGTCACCGCCGCCCACAACCTGCTGTCGGCGATGATCGACAACCACCTCCACCACGGCAACGAGCTCGGCCTCGATCTCGACAACATCACGTGGCGGCGTGTGCTCGACGTCAACGACCGCTCGCTGCGCAACATCGTGATCGGCCTCGGCGGCAAGGAGGACGGCGTCGTCCGCCAGACCGGCTTCGACATCACCGCCGCCTCCGAGGTGATGGCGATCCTGGCGCTCGCCAATTCGATGGAGGACCTGCGCGCCCGGCTCGGCCGGATCGTCGTCGGCTACACCAAGACGCGGCGAGCCGGTCACCGCCGAGCAGCTGCACGGCGCCGGGTCGATGGCCGTCATGATGCGCGACGCGCTCAAGCCCAACCTGCTGCAGACGATCGAGAACACGCCGGTGATCGTCCACGCCGGGCCGTTCGGCAACATCGCCCACGGCAACTCGTCGGTGGTCGGCGACCTGATCGGCATCCACGGCGGCGACTACCTGATCACCGAGGCCGGCTTCGGCGCCGACATGGGCGCCGAACGGTTCTTCAACATCAAGTGCCGGGCGTCCGGTCTCACGCCCGATGCCGCCGTGCTGGTCGCCACCGTGCGCGCCCTCAAGGCGCACTCCGGCAAGTACAAGATCGTCGCCGGCAAGCCGCTGCCGCCGAGGACCTGCTGGCGGAGAACCCCGACGACGTGCTGGCCGGCGCGGCCAACCTCGCCAAGCAGATCGAGAACGTCAAGGCCCACGGCGTCACGCCGGTCGTGGCGATCAACGGCTTTCCCGACCGACCACGCTTCCGAGCACGAGGCGATCCGCCAGGTCGCCGAGGCGGCCGGCGCCCGCGTGGCGATCTGCACGCACTTCGCCGACGGCGGCGCCGGTGCCACCGATCTGGCGCGTGCCGTCATCGAGGCGTGCGAGGAGCCGAGCGGATTCCACTTCCTCTACAAGGACACCGACACGCTCAAGCAGAAGATCGAGAAGGTCGCCACCACGATCTACGGCGCCGAGCGCGTCGAGTACACGCCTGGCGCCAACAAGCAGCTCAAGAACTACGAGGACAACGGCTTCGGCAACCTGCCGGTGTGCATCGCCAAGACCCACCTGTCGATCTCCGGCGACGCCAGTCTCAAGGGCGCGCCGACCGGCCACACGCTGACGGTGCGCGAGGCACGGGCGTCGGTCGGCGCCGGCTTCGTGTACCCGATCTGCGGCGAGATGCGCACGATGCCCGGCCTCGGCGCGGCACCGGCGGCGTCGATCATCGACTTCGACGAGAACGGCGAGATCGTCGGGCTGTCGTGAGCGACTGAATTCGAACGCACGCCGGGCGGGGCGATCCTGATGGATGGCAACCGGCTGCGCGACGAGACCGTGGCGCGGCTGCGCGGCGAGATCGAGGCGCTCGGTTCGCCGCCGGTGTGCCTCGCCACCGTGCTCGTCGGCGCCGACAAGCCGTCGCAGATCTACGTGCGGATGAAGCAGAAGAAGGCGGACGAGGCAGGGATGCTGTCGAAGGGCGTCGAGCTGCCCGAGACCGCCGACGCAGGCCGAGGTCGAGGCGGTCGTCGCCGAGCTCGCCGCCGATCCGTCGGTGCACGGCATCCTCGTCCAACTGCCGCTGCCCGCTCATCTCGATCCGGAGCCGGTGCTGGCGCTGCTGCCGCCGGAGAAGGACGTCGACGGTCTCACCGAGCTGTCGATGGGGCGGCTCGGTGCGCGGCCTGCCCGGTCACGTGCCGTGCACGCCGCTCGGCGTGATGCGGCTGCTCGATCGCTACGGCGTGGCGACGTCGGGCAAGCGGGCCGTCGTGGTCGGCCGGTCGACGCTGGTCGGGCTGCCGCAGGTGCTGCTGCTCGGCCGCAAGGGGTCGACGCCACGGTCGACGCTCGGCGCATTCGCGCACGCCCGATCTCGTGGCCGTGTGCCGCGAGGCCGACATCATCGTCGCCGCCGCCGGTCAGGCGCGGATGATCACCGCCGAGCACGTCAAGCCCGGGCGCCGCCGTGGTCGACGTCGGCGTGTCGCGGTCGGAGGCCGGGATCGTCGGCGACGTCGACTTCGACGCAGTGCAGGCGGTCGCCGGTGCGATCACGCCGATGCCCGGCGGCACGGGCCCGATGACGATCGGCTGCCTGCTCGAGAACACCCTGTCCGCGGCGAGGATGCTCGGCGCCGTCTGACGCCGCCGGCGACGTCCGCTCAGCTGGATGCGGGGCGGATCAGTTGGTGATCGGTGAAGTCGCCGCTCAACACGCGCACGACGAGCTGACCGTTGGTGAGTGAGGCCTCGACGCCGGCGCCGAAGCCGGGCGGTGTCTCGACGAAGCGCTCGTAGCCGCCGTACTCCCACTCGTGAATCGCGTACTCGCGCGGTCCGGCGCTGCGCAGCGCGGCCGAGAAGCGGACACCATCGGCGGAGAGCTCGACGGTGACGTCGCCCTCGGTCACGGCCGGGAAGGGCGCGACGATGACGAACGCACCCGGCGTCTCGTAGGCGTTGACCGGCACGTTCTGCGGCGTCATCGATCGCGCCAACTCGTCGGTCGTGGCTCGGACCTCGTCGTGTGATGCTCGGCTGTTCGACATGGATTCGAGGCTACTCGCCGAACGGAAGGGGGTACTGTCGACGCCGTGCGGCAGCGGGTCGAGCAGTTCCCGGCCGGTGCCTCGGTCACCGCCGAGCGGCTTGCGGGCGGGATGCACGAGACGTTCGCCGAGTTGCGGGCGAGTGAGCCGATCTCGTGGGTCCCCGTGCTGGGAGCCTGGGTGGTGACGTCACGTGAGCTGGCGGTGGCCGTGATGCGCGACTCGGTCACCTACACCGTCGACGACCCGCGCTTCTCCACCGCACAGGTGCTGGGGCCGAGCATGCTGTCACTCGACGGTGCCGAGCACGACCGCCATCGCGACCCGTTCGCCCACGCGTTCCGTGTGCCCGAGGTGCGGCGCCGGTTCACCGATTCGGTCAGCGAGCTGGCCGGCGAGATCGTGGACGGTCTGGCGCCGGCGGGTCGGGCCGAGCTCCGGCGCGACCTGGCAGGCCCGCTCGCCGTGGGTGTGATGGCGCTGGCGCTCGACCTCGTCGACGGCGACCCGGCGACCTTGCTCGGATGGTACGACGAGATCGTCGCCGCCGTCACCGCCACGTCGACCGGTCAGGTGTTCGGGCCTGACGCGGTGCCACCCGCCGTGAGCGACCTCGCCGGCACGGTGGTGCGCACGATCGATGCCGGCGACGGGGTGCTCGCCGCCGCCACGCAGACGCTCTCGGTCGACGAGATCGTGTCGAACACCGGGGTGATGATGTTCGGGGGGATCGAGACCTGTGAGGGGATGACGACCAACCTGTTCGCCCACCTGCTCGCCGACCCCGAACTGTGGAGCGCGGTCGACGCCGATCGATCGCTGATCGCCAACGCCATCGAAGAGTCGTTGCGCCTCGAGCCCGCCGTCGTGCGCGTCGACCGCTTCGCCACCCGCGACGTGCGCGTCGGCCAGGCCGAGATCGAGCGCGGCGACTTCGTGATCGTCGCCCTCGCCGCCGCCAACCGCGACCCGGCGGCGTTCCCCGAACCCGATCGCTTCGATCCCCGACGGCCGAACGCCAAGCAGCACCTCACCTTCGCCCACGGACCGCATGCCTGCCCCGGCATGCACCTGGCACGCCTGGAGACGCACGCCGCCGCGACGGCGGCGCTCGATCGACTGACCAACCTTCGGCTCGACCCGACGGCGTTGCCGCCGGCCGCAGCCGGCACCGTCTTCCGCAAGCCCGACCGGCTCGACGTCGTCTGGTCGGATCAGGCGGTGGATGGCTCCAGCAGCTGAACGTCGAGCTCGATCTTCACCACGTCGCCGAGCGCCACGGTGGCGATGCCGGGCGGCATGGCGATGTCGATACCGAAGTCCTTGCGGCGCAACTCTCCGGTCGCCTCGAAGCCGGCGTGACGGGGTCCGCCCGGGAACTCCTCGATCCCACCGAACTCGAGATCGAGGTGCTGAGGGAGGGTCACGTCACCGATCGTCAGTTCACCGTCGACGGCCCAGCCGTTGGGTGCCTCGAGGATCGACGTCGATCGGAAGGCCATCGTCGGACGATTGTCGACGTCGAGCAGGTCGGCGCTGCGGACGTGGGCGTCGCGGTCGGGGTTGCCGGTGTCGATCGAGGCCGTCTGGATCGTGGCCTGGACAGACGTGTCGGCCAACGTCGAACCGACGACGACGTCGACATCGAACTGTTGGAACCGGCCACGGACCTTCGACACCCCGAGATGACGGATCACGAAGCCGACCGACGAGTGGTTCGTGTCGAGAACCCAGCGGCCGGGGGCGAGTGGGAGAACGGTGCTTTCGGTGATGCTCATGACGGCCATCGTGGGGGTGATCGACGGCAGCGAGAAGGCCGGGTTGATCCTGGTACCCGCAGGGCCACCCTCGTCGGCCGAAATCACGGCATGATGGGCAGATGCCCGACGTGCCGATCGACGTCCCGCCGGCTGGTGAGCTCGGCGCCTACTTGCGGGCGCGCCGTGAGCAGACCTCGCCCAGAGATGTCGGGCTGCCCGACTCCGGTCGCCGCCGCACGCCTGGGCTGCGGCGCGAGGAGGTCGCCACCCTGGCCGGCGTCAGTGTCGACTACCTCGTGCGTCTCGAGCAGGGGCGCGATCTGCACCCGTCGGCGCCGGTGCTGCTGGCCTTGGCCGACGCCATGCGACTCGACGACGACGAGCGCCGCCATCTCTTCCACCTCGGCGTGAAGAGTGGCAACGAGATGCTCTGCCCCGCCCAGGTGGCGCTCCCGGCAGAGGTCCCGCCGACCGTGGCGGCGGTGCTCGACGCACTCGATCCGGCTCCGGCCTTCGTGATCGGCCCGTCCGGCGACATCGTGGCCTGGAACGCGGCATGGGCCGCCGTCGCCGCCGGTCTCGGCCTGCTCGACGCGCTGCCGGACGTGCCCAATCTCGTGCGCTTCGTGTTCACCCACCCGGCGGCGCGCACGGTCTTCCCGGAATGGCGAGTGGAGGCCGACGAGCAGGCGGCACGCATGCGTCGGGCGGCGACCTTCTGGGCCCATCACGCGGCGGTGCCAGCCTTGGTCGACGAACTTCGCCTCGACTCCGAGTTCGAGACGCGCTGGAACGCCCACCCGGTGGGGGAGAAGCGGCGCGGCACCAAGCGCCTCACCCATCCGGTGGCCGGCGACCTCGTGTTCGACTACGAGGTGCTCGAGCTCGGCGACGACAGCGGGCTGCAGTTGATCACGTGGCTCGCCAGCGGCACCGGCTCCGCCGAACGCGTCGAGGCATTGATCGGTCCGCCCCGGCTGCGGCTCGTCGAAGGCGGCTGATCACCGGGGGCGGGGAGCGGCCGTCACGGGTCGGCTTTCATGGCGGCCACTGCCGCCGCCTCGGCTGTGGTGAGCGCGGTCGGTGAGCTCTTCGCCGCCCACGCGGGCATGCGCAGCTTGAAGTAGTTCGGTGACGGCGAGTTGGCGACCTTGCCCTGCTGCGCTCGGTTGCCAGTGGTGGCTTGCCATCGCAGCGTTCCGAACGGCAGGTCGGCACGCGGAATCGGCTCGCGCCCACCCGCGTACGGGCCGGCGGGGACATCACGCGGGAAGGTGAGTGCCTTCGAGCGCGTGCAACGCCGGCTGCCACCCGCCGGCCGGATTCGTGGGCTGGAACGGAGCCAGGTTCACCACCGGCACGCCGGCGGGCGCGTCGTCGGCGGCGACACGCGCGGCGTTCGCACCGAGTGTCAGGATCACCTTGGGCTGGGCCCGCCGCATCACCTCGCGCAGGATCGAACGTGTTGCGGGGTGGTCGACCGCCGCCGCGACCGTCGCCTTGGGATCGGCGAGTGTGTCGACCGGCAGCGTTCGCAGGATCGCGTAGCGCTTCGTGACACCCGCCGAGCGCAGGAACGCCTGCAGGTGCTGACCGATGTTGCCGGTGAGGGCGCGGCCGGTGAACACGTCGTCGGGTGATTCCTGGTCGGCGACGACGAGGATCGACGGCTTCTCCAATCGGCCCCGGTAGCCCGGACCGAGGCCCAGCGACCGGTTCGCCTTCAAGCCGAGCGTGGTGAAGTCCGGCCAGGGTCGTCCTGCACTTCCACCTTGCAGGAGCCGCGCCATCGTGCTGCCCGGTCCACGATCGAAGTCGTCGTAGGTCGAACGCGGTGGCTCGTAGGGGAGATCACCGGGCGCCGGGAGGTACGTGCTGTCGGGAGTCGACGACGCCGGTGGCGCCGGGTACTTGACGCTGCTGTCGCCATACTCTCCGCCCTTTCCGAACAGCTGGATCGCCGTCTGATCGTCCTTGCGGTTGCTCGACGTGCTGCCCCGACCGAGTCGCCACGTCGTGCCGTACGGGAAGTCGCGGAACGGGATCGGGGCGGCGGAGTACTTGTAAGACGCTGCCGGCCGACGGGTCGCGTCCGGATCGACGGGCAGCCATCCGGGTGATTGCGTCTCCCACTGCTCGACCTGACGGATGGCGCGCTTGAAGTCGGCGACGATCGCGGTGAGGGCGCCACCCTTGGACGCGCCGCCCGGGTGCACCACTCCGATCGTCTTGACCTTCGGGCCCAGCCGATGGGAGTCGGCCTTGTGCAGCATGTTCGGGTCGGCGTCGCCACCGTGTGACTCGATCCACGTGGCGACCGATTGCTTGGCCGCGAGACCGACTGCGATCACGAGTCGGATGTCGTTGCGCTCGAGCGCGTAGTCGAGCAGCTCGCCCCGATGGCGGGCGATCGGCGATCGTGGATCCTGTGCCAGCATGGGCAGCAGCCCGTTGTACTGGCTGAAGATCGGGTACACGAAGGTGTTGAGGAACAGGTACGAGTGCGTGATGCCGACGTGCCCCAGGAAATGTTGCATGCGGCCGCCGGTGCCACCGGTGAACGAGCGGTGGGACAACGATTCGTCCTGGGCGCCTTCCTGGCCGATCACCAGCACCCGCACCGCGTCGTCCTGCAGCCGGCCGCGATAGAACATCGGCCCGAAGTGCCAACGGAACTCCTCGGAGCCGCTCATCGCCACACCGATCGCCCGGTAGTTGGGGGTCTCGGCGAACAGTTGTGCCCAGCGGCGATTCTTCGGCGGACCCGGGTCGTATTCCCAGGGGCTACCGCGCCCGTCTGTGAACTCATCAGCCATACGCAGGCCCCCTTGTCTCAGCGCTCCACGCTAGTGAGGCGGGAGCAGGCGTTGTCCCGAAATATCGAGTGCCGATCAGCGCGACTCGGGTAGCTCGATTGCGCTGTCGAGCGGGAGCAGGCAATCTGAGCGTCGAGAGGGCGTACTCTCGCCGGAGGACGACGATGGACATGGTCGAGGTCGACGGGCTTCACATCGGGTATCAACGTGTCGGATACGGGCCGCCGGTCGTCCTCGTCCACGGCTACGTCGGCGACGGTCCCACGACGTGGCGTCAGCAGCTCGAGGCGCTTGCCGACGGCTTCACTCTCGTGGCGTGGGACGCACCGGGGGCCGGTACGTCGGCCGACCCACCCGAGGGGATCGGGATGTCGGGCTACGCCGACTGCCTCGCCGGCTTCATCGACGCGCTCGGGTTCGATCGGCCGAACGTCGCCGGGGTCTCGTTCGGGGGAGCGCTCGTGTTGGAACTGTGCCGGCGGCACCCGGGCATGGCACGGACGATCACATTGGTCTCCGCCTATGCGGGGTGGCGCGGTTCGCTGCCCGCCGACGTGGCGGAACAGCGCCTGCGCCAAGCGCTTGGCGTTGGCCGACCTCTCACCGGAAGCACTCGTCGAGACGCTGCTGCCCACGATGTTCTCGGCGACGACTCCACCCGAGGTTGTGGAGGAATTCGGCGACTGCCTGCGGGCGGTTCGTCCGTCCGGCTTTCGAGCGATGGCAGAGGCCTCGAACGTCGACCTGCGCGCCGCGCTACCGCTCGTCGACGTCCCGACGTTGCTCGTCTATGGCGACCAGGACGTGCGCGCCCCACTGCCTGTCGCCGAGGCCATGCACGCCGCGATCGCCGGCTCGACGCTGGTCGTGCTGCCGGGCGCCGGCCACGTGTGCAACATGGAAGCTCCTGCCGAGTTCAACGACGCGCTGCGGACGTTCCTCCTCGAGCACGGCGCATGAACGCTACGACTCGCGATTGGGTGTGGCCGCCGTGGTGGAGGGTGCTGATCGACCTCGCGGTGGTGATCCTCGTCATCGCCGCGTGGATTTGGTGGCGACGACGGCGACGCACTCGGTTCCCGAGCACCCCTGAGGATTGACCAGGCCGATGACGACCTTCGTTCTGATCCACGGCGCCGGCGATGTCGGTTGGTATTGGCATCTCGTCGAGGCCGAGCTGCGCGCCCGCGGTCACGACACGGTCGCCCCGGATCTGCCGTGCGAGGACGACGCGGCCGGGCTGCCCGAGTACGCGGACGCGGTGATCGAGGCGATCGGCGATGCGCAGAACTTGGTCGTGGTCGGGCAGTCGCTCGGTGGTTTCACGGCGCCGCTCGTGTGCGACCGGGTGGCGACGGATCTCCTCGTCCTGCTGGCGCCGATGATCCCCGCGCCCGGCGACTCGCCGGCGAGCTATTGGACGAGCACCGGATACGAGCAAGAGGACCGCCAGCAGTACGACGACCCGATCCAGCTCTTCTACCACGACGTACCGCCCTAGCTCGCCGCTGAGGCGATGAGCAAGGGGCGCGGTCAGTCCGAGGCGCGCATGGGTGAGCCCTGGCCGCTCGACGCCTGGCCGAACGTCCCGACCCGCGTTCTCCTGTGTCGCGACGACCGCCTCTTCCCGCCGTCCTTCATTCGTCGAGTCGCCCGAGAGCGCCTGGGAATCACCCCGGATGAGATCGACGGCGGACATTGCCCCGCCCTCAGCCGTCCCAAGCAGCTCGCCGACCAGCTCGAGTCACATTCGGCGCTAGTGGTCGTGCCGATGGTGTAGGTCGGGCACGTGGGGGTGGGCGTGGACGAGCTCACGGTGTGCGTGGACGTGGCTATGTCGGCCGGTGAAGCCATCGACGTGGGTGTGGTCGTGGTGCTCGTCGTCATGGTCATGTTCGTGGGTGTGCTCCATCGCCGTGTGCCGATGCCGATGCTCGTGCGCCGAGTGCAACGAGAGCGCCACTCCAGCCGCGGCCAGAGTCATCGCGATCACCTGCACGGCGTCGATGCCGTCGCCGAGCACGACCCACGCCAACACCGCGCCGAGGAACGGTGCCGTGGCGAAGATCACCTGACCGCGAGCTGCGCCGAGTTGCTGCGCGCCGCGCACCCACAGCGTGATCGACGCCCCGTAGCCCAACATTCCAACCACGAGCGCACCTACGACCGACCAGCCGCCGACGTTGCCCGCCCCCGTGATCGCCAGTCCGAGGGCGAGGTTGACACTGCCCGCGACAACACCCTTCAGGAACACGACATGTTGCGGGCTGACCTGGTCAATGCGTGACGTGACGCTGTTGTCGAGCCCCCAACAGACGCAGGCCCCGACGATGAACAGTGCCGACGCGTTCACCGTCGCCCCCGGGTCCCACACGAGCAGCGCTCCCGCCGTGGTCACGAGCAGCGCGGCGACGATCATGTTGCGTCCGAGATGCTCGCGGAACAACGTCGCCGCCAGCACGACGGTTGCTACCAACTCCATGTTGAGCAGCAACGAGGCCGTGGCCGCGGGCGTGTCCACCAGCCCCGCGGCGAGCAACGCCGGACCAACAGCGCCGCCCGCCACGATCGCCAACGTCAACAGACCCAAGTTGGCCCGCAGCGCCCCGGCAGTCGGTCGTCGCGCGACCCACCACGGTGCAACCGCCAGCGCAGCGCCGAGATACAGCAGGCCCGCAAGGACGAGCGGCTTCATGTCGGCCGCGATGACCGACGCGGCGGGAGTCGATGCACCGAACAGGAGCGCCGCGAGCGCACAGTTCCGGACACCGGACTTCGTCACCTCCGCCACGGTACCGCACCGCTCATGACGCGATCGAGCCATGCGATCCCGAGCGCTCCACGAGGCGGTGAGAGCGGTGGCTGTCACACCCCCGTGCGCATGATGTCGGCGTGGTGGCGGCGACGTTCGAGGAGTTGTCGGAGGGGATCGAGGCACTCGATGTCGATGCCGTGCGGCAGCGCCTGCTCGACAACGAGGGCGCCCGCAGGACACTCGAAGCGGAGACCGCGTGCTGGTGGCGCGACTCGAGCGCGACAAGGCGCACACGGCCGACGGCCACGCCTCGATCTTCGGGCAGTTGCGATCGGCGCTGGGCTGGTCCGAGGCCGAGTGCCGCTCGCGGACACAGCTCGCGGTGACTGATCGACGCTCATCCCGAGGTCGGCGAGGCATTGTTCGAGGCGTGGAGCAGCGTCGCCAACCTGTGTTCGATCGCCAGGGCGTTCGCCAACCCGCGCTGCGGCGATCAGATCGACGGTGTGATCGGGACGTTCCTCACCGAGGCCAAGCGGATGGAACACGGCGACTTCCGTCATCTCCCCGAACGCTGGCAGTTGCTCAACGATCCAGGGACGCGGGCCGAACACGCCGACGCCGATGCCAACCGCAACGCCGACTGTCCGATCCTCGATGCCAAACTTTGCGATCCTCGATGCCAAGGGCATGTTGGTGTGTGAGTGGGCCACGTTCGATGCGGCCCGCAACCGGGAGGTGTTCGATCACTTCGTCGAGGCCGAGTTCGAGGCCGACTGGGCGGCGACTGTGGCCATCCACGGCGACCGAGGCCTGTCCGGCGTTGATGCCGCGCACGGCCGCCCAGCGCGCCGCCGACGCGATGACGGCGATCTTCCAACGTGCAGCCGCCGCGGCTCCGGGATCCAAGCAGCCCAAGCCGGTCGGCGTGGTGCACGTCGACTGGCACACGTTCAGTGACTGGATGGTCGAAGCCGGCCTGTTTCCCGAGCGACACGTCGACCCGTTCGACGATCCCACGCCGCTGGTCACGAAACTGCGGTGCGAGACCGGCGACGGGACACTGATCGACCCCGAAATCGCCCTGCAGGTGCTGCTCGAGGGACACGTCCGGTTCGTGATCCAGAACGATGAAGGCATCCCGATCCACTGGGGACGCCAGCAACGCTTGTTCACCGGCGCCGCCCGCGATGCGGTGATGTCGCTGCTGGCTCGATGTACCCACCCCGGCTGCGTCGTGCGAGCCGGGCGCAGCCAAGCCGATCACACAGTCGAGTGGCAACACGGCGGTGAGACTCGTCCCGACAACGGTGGGCCACGGTGCAAGCGCCACAACCGGTTCAAATCCCACGGCTACACCGTCCACCGCGATCGCCATGGCCACTGGCACACGTACCGCCCCGACGGCAGCGAGATCCGCTGATCTGTTCCGCTCGATGCGGGCTCGTGCCAGGCTGGCGCCGTGAGCGGCCTGCGCGACATCGCCATCCTCGACGCTGACGACGTGGCGCGGCTCGACTACTCGGCGTTGGTCGACGCCCTCGAAGCCGCCCACCGCGAGCCGCCGGCGGCGGTCGAGCGGATCGTCTACGGACCCGACGGCGGCGCCGAGAAGTTTCTGGCGCTGCCGGCATGGCAGGCCGGCGAGGCGATCGGCATCAAGCTCGTCACCGTCTTCCCCGACAACCCGACGATCACATCGCCTGCCTTCGGTGCAGGCGGTGGTGCTGCTCTTCGACGGGACGACCGGTGCGCCGCTGGCGTTGATCGACGGCACCGAGCTGACCTATCGCAAGACGGCCGCCGACTCGGCGCTCGGCTCGCGCTTCCTGTCGCGGCCCGACTCACGCACGCTGCTGATGGTCGGCGCCGGTGGGCTGGCGCCGCATCTGATCGCTGCCCACCGTGCCGTGCGGCCGTCGATCGACCGTGTCGTGGTGTGGAATCGCACACCCGAGAGCGCCCGAGCACTCGTCACCGAGCACGTCGCCGACGCCGTCGCCGACGATCTCGCCACAGCGGTCGCCGAGGCCGACATCGTCTGCACGGCGACGATGACGCAGGATCCGCTGATCCGCGGTGAGTGGCTGCGTCCGGGCACTCACCTCGACTGCGTCGGCGCGTACCTTCCCGACCATCGCGAGATCGACGACGAGGTGGTTCGGCGGGCCGAGATCTTCGTCGACTCGCGGCTGGCCACGCTGACCGAGGGCGGCGACCTCGTGATCCCGATCGCCTCCGGCGTGATCACCGCCGACGATGTGCGCGCCGACCTGTACGAGCTTGAGCCAGGGGCTGCACGCCGGCCGCGCCGACGACGACGCCGACTCGATCACGCTGTTCGAGAACTGCGGCGGCGGCCACCTCGACCTGATGGTCGCCCGCCACCTGATGGCGACGCACCGCAACGGCTGATCAGACCGGTTCGGCGGGTACCGCCGCGAACGGACCGGCGGCCAAGCGAGACCTTCACGGAGTCGCCGGGGTGCAGCTCGACCGTGTGCGGCTGCGCAGCTCTCGACGAGCGTGCCCGACGGCAGACGCAACTGGTAGACGCGGGTCATCCCGCGGAACTCGGCGGCGACGACCTTGGCCTCGATCGCCGACGCCGGAGCCGTCGTCACCGAGGTGCACGATCACGTCGCTCGGTCGGACCACGATCGAGCTCGCCGGGCGCAGCCGGCTCGTAGGTGCGAGCGGTGCCGAGCTCGGTCGTGTTCGTCGCGATCGAGCTCGAGGAAGCGTGGCCTCGCCCATGAAACCCGCCACGAAGCGGTTGCCGGGACGATGGAACACCATCGTCCGGCGTGCCGACCTGCTCGATCTGCCCGGCGCGAATGACGGCGATCCGGTCGCCGACCGCGAGCGCCTCGGCCTGGTCGTGGGTGACGAACACGGCGGCGGTGCCGGTCTCGTGCAGGAGCTCGACCACGTCGGCCCGGATCTGCGTGCGCAGGTTGGGATCGAGGCTGGCGAACGGTTCGTCGAGCAGCATCAACCGCGGGTGCGGGGCCAGCGCCCGGGCCAGCGCCACCCGTTGGCGCTCGCCGCCCGACAGCTCGTGCGGGATAGCGGTCGCCGTTGCCCTGGAGGCCGATCATCGCGCAGCCAGTGGTCGCGCCGCAGTTGGCGATCGGTCGCGCGAGAGGTTGCGCAGTCCGAACATGAGGTTGTCGCTCACGGTCAGGTGCGGGAACAGCGCGTGCTCCTGGAACACGAGCCCGACATCGCGGTGCTCGGGGTCGGCGCGGCGCGGTGCCGTCCTCGACGAGCACGCCGCCGATGCGCACCGCGCCCCGATCGGCGGCGTTGAGCCCGGCGACGACCCGGAGCAGCGTCGACTTGCCACATCCGCTCGGGCCGACGAGCGCCAGCAGCTCGCCGTCGGCGACTTCGAGATCGACGTCGATCAACGGCACGCGTCGAGCCGAACGACTTCGACACGCCCGACAGCTGCAGCGCCGGCGTGGGGGAGGATGTGGTCGGGTTGTTCACGAACGGCGCTTGTCGAGTTGGCGGCTCAGGATCCCGACAGGGATCGTCGCCACGGCGATGATCGTCAACGCCGGCAGCGCGGCCTGCCGGAAACGTGACTCCGACGCAAGGTTGTACACCCACACGGGCAGCGTGTCGAAACCGATCGGGCGCAGCAGGTAGGCGACCGGCAGCTCCTTGAGCGCATCGACGCCGACCAGCAGCGCCGCGGTCAGCAGGCTGGCCCGCGACAACGGCAGGTGGATCCGGCCGAGCACCCGCGTGGGCGACGCTCCGAGCGAGCGCGCCGATGCCGTCATCTCGTCGGGAACCTGCCCGAGCCCGGCCTCGGCCGACGCCGATCGCCGGCGCCAGGAAGCGGATCACGTAGGCGTAGGCGAGGGCGAGGAACGATCCGGTGGCGACCGCGCCCGGCAGGCCGAGCCCGATCTGCTCGAGCCGGTCGTCGAGGGCGACGAGCGCCACCACGACGCCCATCGCCACGACCGGTCCGGGCACCGCGTACCCGACGGCGCTGAGGCGGTTGGCCCAGCCGATCAATCGCGGGTTGCCGAACCGTCGGGCGTTGGTGATCAGGGCGGCGACCACCACGCACACCACCGTCGTGGTGAGCGCGAGCACCAGGCTGTTGCCGAGGAACTCGGCGTAGCTCGTCGACCATCGGTGTGCCGCGTGGGCTGCGCTGCTCGTCGATCGCCCACGTGAGCAGCCGCAGCACAGGAGCGACGAAGGCGATCGTGACCACGAACCCGGTGGCGACAGTGGCGGCGGCAGCCCTTGAAGCCGGTGCAGCCGCCGTCGGCTCGACGCCGGCGCTCTGCCCGCCCGACTCGCCGAACCGGGCGCGTCCGCGCAGCAGGCGCTCGAAGGCGATCGCCAGCAGTGCGAACATCAGGACCAGCGAGGCGATCTCGCTCGCCGCGTCGCGGTCGTAGGTGCCGCGCCAGATGCGGAACACGCCGACCGTCACGGTCTCGACGTTGAAGTACTGGACGGTGGCGAAGTCGGTGAGCGTCTCCATCGCCACCACCGCCGCCCCGGCGGCGATCGCCGGCCGCAGCAACGGCAGCACGACACGCCGGGTGGCCTCGGCGCGCGAGGCGCCGAGCGTGCGCGCGACGATCTGGGCGTTCGCCGCCTGATCGCGGAGCGCGGCCCGCGCCATGAGGTACACGTACGGATAGAGCGTGAGCGAGAGCGTGAGGATCGCGAACGGCATCGACCGGATCTCGGGGAACCAGGCGTCGGCGCCGAACTGATCGCGCCACCACGTCTGGACCGGTCCGGCGACCCCGAACACGGCGGTGGTGACGAAGCCGAGGATGTAGCCCGGGCATCGCCAGCGGCAGCACCAGCATCCAACTCAGGACGCGCCGGCCGGGGAACGTGTAGGCGCTGACCAGCCACGCCAGCGAGACCCCGAGCACCGTCGAGACGCTCACGACGCCGACCACCAGCACCAGCGTCGACACGATCTGATCGGGCAGCCGGGTGTCCCACTGCTCGCGCCAGACGTCGGTGTTGGGATCGAAGATGCTGGTGACGAGCATCGCCACCGGGATCAGCACGAGGGCGGCGGCGACGACCGCCAGCGCCGCCCAGCCCGGCCGGCCCGAGCCAGTGCCGGCGGAGCACAACCCCGGACGAGTCGGGCATGCGCGGTGGCTCAGCCGAAGCCGGCTTCGTCCATCAGTCGCACGGCGTCGGGGTTGAACGACCCGAGCACGTCGGCGCGCAGGCTGTCGCGCACGAAGTCGGTGCCGAACTGCTCGCGGATCAACGGCTCGGCCGCGACCGCCGGGTTGGCCGGGTACTCGTGGTTGTCGGCGACGAGCGTGTTCTGCCCCTCGGTCGCCAGCCACTCGAGGAACTGCTGCCCGAGTGCGACGTTGTCGGCGTACTCGCGTGACGCCGCCGCCGGAGACGTTGACGTGCACCCCACGCGCTGTCCTGCTCGGCCCAGACCAGACCGATCGGCGTGTCGGGCTGCCTCCTCGAGCATCCGCGCCAGGTAGTAGTGGTTGACGACGCCCACCTCGCAGGCGCCGGCGGCCATCGCGTCGAGCAGCGCCACGTCGTTGGCGTAGATCTCGGCGTTGTCGGCCCAGCCGCGGAGCACGTCGAGCGTGGCCTCCTCGCCGTCGGCGGCGATCATGCTGGCGACGAGCGACTGCTGGTAGTCGTTGTTGGCGTTGCGCATGCACACCCTGCCCTTCCATTCGGGCTGGGCGAGCTCCTCGTAGGTGGTTGGCCACGTCGGCGACGTCGATCAGGTTGGTGTTGTAGACGATCGTGCGGGTGCGCACGGCGAGCCCGAACCAACGGTCGTCGGCGTCCTTCAGCTCGGCCGGGATCGACTCGTCGAGGATCGCCGAGTTGAGCGGCTGGAACAGGTCGTCCTCGGCCGCGCGCCAGAGGTTGCCGGCATCGACGGTGAGGTACACGTCGGCCTCGGTCTCGTCGCCCTCGGCGGCGATCCGCTCGCGCAGCTCGGCGTCGTTGCCCGTCAGGAACTCGACGTTGACGCCGGTCTCCTCCTCGTACTGCTCGAACGCCGTCTCGATGCCGTAGTGCCGGCCGGAATACACGGTGAGCGTCGGCCCGTCGTTCGCCACCGCAGGCGCCCAGCACGGCGACCGAACCGATCACGGACACGAGGATGAGGGTGGACTTGCCGATCATTGGTAGGCGAGCCTACCGCTTGAGCACCCGACGGCCCATCCCGATCACGGTCACGGGGATGTAGAACACCCGCCCGGCGAGCGCCACCTCGCTCCACGGCTTGGCCCGGAACGGCTCGCGGTACTGGACCATGCGAATCAGCAGGAAGGCGGCGATCGCCAGGTGGCACACGACCGCCATCCACACGAATCCGTCGGTCCCGATCCGCGCCATCAGCGCCGACCCGATCAGCGGGCCGATCATGGCGCCCACCCCGTAGAGCAGCACGAGTTGCCCGGCGGCGGCGGTGATCCGGTCGCGCGGCAGCCAGTCGTTGGCGTAGGCGCCGGCGACCGAGTACAGCGGATATGTCGTGCCGCCGATCACGATCACGCACAACAGGCCCTTCCACGAGTTGGGCTCGAAGAAGAACAGCCCGGTTGCGGCGGCGGCGGCGGTGAGCGCCGCCAGCGCGCCGACGGCGCGGCGGTCGATGTCGTCGGAGGCGGCCGAGATCGGCACCGACATCAGGATCACGCCCAGCGTCGGGATCGCCACGAACAGGCCGATCTCGGTCAGCGACAGTCCGAGCTTGGTGGCGTACACGGCGCCGAGTCCGATGAAGGCGCCATGCGTGACGCCGACCATCAGCACGTGAACATCCCGGTCGGTGCGTAGTGCAGCAGCTCGCGGAGCGTCATCGGGTTGGGCTCGACGACCACCGGCGGGGCGGCATCCTCGGAGAGCGCCACCGGAGCGACGGCCAGCGAGATCAGGATCGCCGAGACCGCGAACCCGGTGATCGCCAGCGGATCGAGTGGGGGGGGGCCGCGTGAACCAGAACTGCCCGACGCCGTAGGCGACGACCGTCGTCAGGTTGTACCACGACAGGATCCGGCCCCGGTTCTCGTTCGATGCCAGCTCGTTGAGCCACGACTCGGCGACGACGTACTGGCCGGCGAAGCACGCCCCGGCGACGAACCGCAGCGCGATCCACAGGTACGGGTCGGCGTTCAGCCCGGCGGCGATCGTCGACGCCGCCAGCACCGACGCCAGCGCGGCGTACACGCGGATGTGGCCGACGTTGCCGAGCTGGGCGAGCGTGATCCGCGACCCGACGAGGAACCCGGCGTAGTAGGCGGCGGCGATGGCGCCGATCTGGAGATCGGCGAACCCGTCGAGCTCGGCCCGCACCCCGATCAGCGTGGCGATCATCCCGCCGCCGATCAGCATCAACGTCAACCCAGCAAACAACGCCCAAGTCGCCCACACCAGCGAGGAGCTCACCGGAGTAGATGTATTGACGGACGAGCAGTCGACGGTGACGACTGCGACGCCCGTGCCGCGAGTCGACCGCGGACGCTCGCCCTGGCGAGTGAGGCCACGAGCTCGCATCGTAGCGAGCACCGGGCACCGCCGCAGCCTATTTCATATTGTGGAACAGTTCCACGATGTGGAACACTGCCGCGATGGGGTCGGTGCAATCGGTGGAGCGGGCGTTCACCGTGTTGCGGTGCCTGGCCGGGGGTCCGGCGGGGGTCACCGAGATCTCGGAACGGTGTGAGCTGCCGAAGAGCACCGTGTCGCGGTTGCTCGCCACGCTCAACGAGATCGACGTCGTCGAGCAGCTCGGCGCCGGCGGCGACTACCGGATCGGGGCGGCGATCCTCGAGCTGGCGGGGGGAGTCAGCCCCACCGCCCACCTGGTGGCGCTGGCGCGCCCACATCTGGTCGATCTGTCCGAGGAGCTCGGGGAGGCGACCGGCCTGGCCGTGCTCGACGGCGTCCAGGTGCACTACCTCGACCAGGTCGACGGACCGCACGCCGTGCAGGTGCGGGACTGGACCGGCGAGCGGGTGCCGGCCCACCTCGTGCCGTCCGGGCTGGTGTTGCTGGCTGCCTCCAGCGATGCCGTTCGCAAGCGCTACCTGTCGGCTCCGCTCGAGGCCACGACCAAGAGCTCGATGACCGATCGGCGTGAGCTGGCGGTGCGGCTCGAGCGAGTCGCCGATTCCGGTGTCGAGTGGGTGTACGAGGAGTTCGCCGACGGGATCAACTCGGTCGCCGCCGTCGTGCGCGACCGGGCCGGCCTGGCGGTGGCGGCGATCCACGCTCATGGGCCGTCGTACCGGTTCCCGGGCGAGCGATCGGTCGGGCAGATCGACGACCTGGTCGTGCGCCGCCGCCGTTCGCGTCAGCGAGCGGATCGCCTGGTAGGTCAGCCGCTCACGCCGACGGTCTGAACCTCGAACACGTCGAACTCGTGCGTCGCCGACGTCACGATGTCGGCCAGTTGGCCGCTGGCGCCGTTCGACAGCCGCCACGTGATCCGCCACGTCGACGTGATCGTCATCGTGCGATGCCCGATGTCGGTCCGGTCGTCGTAGACGTGGCCGCACGGACCGGCGCGGCGCGTACCCAGGTCGGGGATCGGTGTGCCGTGCCCGTCGCAGGTGACGGGAGCGCTGCCGTCGTCGGGATCGAAGCTGGTCGACACCAACGTCGCCGTGGTCTCGGCCCACACGGCGTCGTTGAAGGCGGCGCGTGCCGTGTACGGCCCGGCCGGCTCGACGGCGAGCCACATCCCGAGGTTGACGGCGACATCACCGGCAGGGCTGACGTCGGGTTCGGGCAGCTCGATCCGTTCGGTGGCGATCCGGGTCGCGATCGGCAGCAGGATCGCCGGGTTGGGCGGAGCGACGACGAGCCACCGCAACTGCCCGTGCTCGGGATGGTTCGGGTCGGTGCAGCTGCGACGCTCACGACGCTCGAACTGCCCCGTGCCCAGGTTGTACCGGTGCAACGCGCCGTCGTACGAGTAGTACCCGAGGTCGATCGTGATGGTCAGATCCCACACGCCGGCCTGCACATCGTTGAACTTGTCAGCAAGCGAAGGCGCCGCCGGAAACGGAACCCAGACACACGTCACGGGATCGGGGTTCGCCGGACCTTCGTCGTCAGCCCCAGACCCGGGCTGACTCACGATCGCCGTGATCGTCGGCGGGACGTCTGGTTGGTACCGTCGTCCGGCGGTTGCTCGAGTTCGCCAGAGCCACGCGCAGCCGATGCCGCGACAACGGCGACCGCGACTACGTCGGGTTCGCACGTCAGATGCTCCCTCGAAAGCTCTCGACGACTGTGCCGTCCGACTTGAGCCACGGCCGTCGATCGAACTCGTACGTCTCGTGCGCTCAGGTATGCGGTGACGGTGTCGTCGAGCACCCGATCGGACCCATCCGGCAGTTTCCGCCGATTTCGACCATCATGTTGGAGCCGAGGTTGCACAGCTCAACCGTCGCAGTGTCCGGCCTGATTCGTCGACTTGGACCGACTCTGTCGTCGACGTCGATCGCGGCGGGCACGATCTCGGATGTGACCGACTTCCAGTTGGATGCCACGGTACTGGTCGATGATCGACTGAACGCGATCCTTCGCGTCGCCGGTGTGGGCTGCGAGGGCTGCTTCGACCTTGGCTGGGTTGGTCGGGTCGAGCTTGGCTTCGTTGAACGTGTGCCAGGCGTGTTCGGCGGCGTCGATCACGGCTTGCTTCGTTTCGTCGCCGGCGGTGTCGAGTCGAGCTGGGAGCGGGCGTCGTCGTGGGTGGCTGGGTTGCCGGTGCCGTGGTCGCTGGGCCGGTGGTCGGCGGCAGGACGGTGGCTGGGGGTGTGTTGAGCACCGGGGCGCTGGTCGCCGGGGGTTCGGCTGACTGATCGTTGCCGCAGGCGGCGGTCAGGGTCAGCAGCGCGGCGAGGCACAGTGCGTGGGCTCGCGGCTGGGTCATCATCTTCATCGTGGGGCTGTCTCCATCGAGAGTCGGTCCGCCTGGGGACTCGATCGTGGTCGGCGACAGTGTGGGCGATCGGAGCGCCGAATTGGGAACGCGCGCACGCGAAATCGCGTGACTTCGGTCTTGGTGTCCGACCATAAACGCCTGGTAGTGTTCCACGATGCGGAAGTGTTCCGTATCGTGGAACAGCAGGAACGGGTAGGAGGCGCCGTGAGCGACGACGACATACGACGATCTCGACCTCGCCACGCTGCCCGACGACGAGCTCGTCAAGCAGATGCACGACGATCTCTACGACGGGCTTGCGCCGAGAGATCGTCGAGGGGACCACGATCCTGCTCGACCGTGGGTGGGGCCCCGAGAAGGTGCTCAACGACGCCCTCGTCGAGGGCATGCGGATCGTCGGCATCGACTTCCGCGACGGGATCCTGTTCGTCCCCGAGGTGCTGCTCGCCGCCAACTCGATGAAGGCCGGGATGGAGCTGTTGCGGCCGCTGCTCGCCGAGACCGGCGCCGAGCCGATCGGCAAGATCGTGATCGGCACCGTCAAGGGCGACATCCACGACATCGGCAAGAACCTGGTGGCGATGATGATGGAGGGCGCCGGGTTCGAGGTGATCGACCTCGGCATCAACTGCGACGTCGACAAGTACCTGGCCGCGCTCGAGGAGCACCAGCCCGACATCCTCGGCATGTCGGCCCTGCTCACCACGACGATGCCGTACATGAAGGTCGTGATCGACACGCTTGGGTCAGAAGGATCTGCGCGACAAGTACATCGTGCTGTGCGGCGGGGCCCCGCTCAACGAGGAGTTCGGCCAGGCGATCGGCGCCGACGCCTACTGCCGCGACGCGGCGGTCGCGGCCGAGACCGCCAAGGAGCTCGTCGCTGCCCGCCGCCTGCGCAGGGCCGAACCGCCGGGCCCGTCGGTCCGAGGCTGACGTGACCAAGCCGCTCGTGATCGCCTGCGGCGCGCTCGCCAGCGACCTGCGCGGCGGTGCTCGGCCAGCTCGGCCTCGCCGACTCGGTCGACGATCGTCTATCTCCCGGCGCCGCATCACAGCCGCCCGGAGCGGATCGTGCCGGCGATCCGCGAACAGCTTGGCCACCGACGACGACGGCGAGCGACGATCGTTTCGGCTACGGCGACTGCGGCACCGGTGGCCACCTCGACCAGTTGCTCGCCGAGATCGGCGATCGGGCGACGCGGCTGCCGGGCGACCACTGCTACGAGTTCATGGCCGGCTCGTCGACGTTCGCCGCGCTGCACGAGGCCGAGCCCGGCACCTTCTATCTCACCGACTTCCTCGCCAAGCACTTCGACGCGCTTGGTGTGGGGATCGCTCGGCCTCGACCGCCATCCCGAGCTGCGCGACATGTACTTCGGCAACTACACGCGCGTCGTGCTGCTGTCGCAGACCGACGACGAGTCGGTCGTCGACGCCGGCCGGCGGGCGGCGGAGATGCTCGGTCTCGAATTCGAGCACGTCCACGTCGGCCGCCAGCCGTTCGCCGACGCGGTGTCGGTGAGCCTCGCGCCGGAGGGTCGGCTGATGCCGCGCCGCGAGTCGCGGGGGAGCGAGGTCGTCACGATCTACTGGCGCGACATCCCGGCTCAGGTCAACGGCCAGAGCGGGCGCGACCGGCACCAGGTGCTGCTGTCGTCGAAGTTCCAGCGCGCCGTCGATCGCGCCAAGCGCAAGGCCGGCATCTACACCGCCGAGGAAGACATCGCCCAGTGGCGGCGCACCAGCGAGCCGTGCGAGAACCACGTGTTCGCGGCCGAGGCGCAGGCGGCGGCGCTCGAGGCCGAGTACTCGAAGGAGTACCTCGGCAAGCTCGCCTACGCCGGCGGCTTCGTCGCCGACATGAGCGCCGACGACGTCGACCGCGACGAGCTGCTGGCGCTCGAGGAGCTCGGAAGACGACACGAGGACGAACCGAGTCGAAGGAGAGAGGTCCAGATGACTGACACCGTCGTCAGCTCGGCCACCCGGGAGGTGGTGATCGGGTTCGATCGACCGTTCGTGATGATCGGCGAGCGGATCAACCCGACCGGGCGCAAGCTGCTCGCCGAGGAGATGAAGGCCGGCGACTTCAGCCGGGTCGAGGCCGACGCCGTCGCCCAGGTCGAGGCCGGGGCGCACATGCTCGACGTCAACGCCGGCATCCCGCTCGCCGACGAGCCGGCGCTGCTGGCGCAAGCCGATGCAAGCTCGTGCAGGCGCTCACCGATGTGCCGCTGTCGATCGACTCGTCGATCATCGAGGCGCTCGAAGCCGGGCCTCGCCGTCTACCAGGGCAAGCCGCTCGTCAACTCGGTCACCGGCGAGGACGAGGTGATGGAGCGGGTGCTGCCGCTGGTCGCCCGCTACGGCGCGGCGGTCGTCGCGATCTCGAACGACGAGACCGGCATCTCGATGGACCCCGACGTGCGCTTCGCGGTCGCCAAGAAGATCGTCGAGCGCGCCGCCGACTACGGCATTCCCGCCAGCGACGTGGTGGTCGATCCGCTGGTGATGCCGATCGGCGCGCTCGGGCAGGCCGGGCAGCAGGCGTTCAGCCTGATCCGCCGCCTGCGCGACGAGCTCAAGGTCAACACGACGTGCGGTGCGTCGAACGTCAGCTTCGGTCTGCCCAACCGGCACGCCGTCACCGGCACGTTCCTCTCGATGGCGATCGGCGCCGGGATGACGTCGGCGATCATGAACCCGCTCCACGCCGAGGCCAAGTCGGCGGTGCTGGCCGCCGACGTGCTGATGGGCACCGACGAGAACTGCGCCGCCTGGATCCGCGCCAACCGCGACCCGAACGCCCCCGCCGGCGAAGGGGCGCGCGGCGGTCGCGAGGGCGGCCGTCGCCGGCGACGGGACTGACCGTCGCACCGTGGGCGAGCATCGGATCGTCTTCACGCCGTCGGGTCTGAGCGGCACGGTCGAGCACGGCACGACCGTGCTCGAAGCGGCGCGCCGGCTCGGCGCCGACCTCGACACGGTGTGCGGCGGGCGCGGCATCTGCGGTCGCTGCCAGGTCGTGCCCGGCGAGGGCACGTTCGCCAAGTGGGCGATCACCGTCGCGCCCGACGCGCTCGGGGCGCCGGCATCGATCGAGACCGACTACCACGGCAATCGGCCGCTGCGTCGCCGGGCACCGGCTCGGGTGCGCGGCGCACGATCTGCGGCGACGTCGTGGTCGACGTCCCGCCGGCCAGCCAGGTCCACCGGCAGGTCGTGCGCAAGGACCTCGACCTGCCGCCGATCACGGTCGACCCGTCGTTCACGCTGTGGTACGTCGAGGTGCCGAAGCTCGAGCTCGGCCAGCCGGGCGACGATCTCACAGCCGATCGGCGCGATCGGTCGCGCGCTGCGTCGAGCAGCACGGCCGTGCCGAGCCGACGGTCGCCGTTCGGCGTGCTGGCGTCGCTGCAACCGGCGCTCGACCGCCGAGCAGGGCGCGGTCACGGTCGCGATCGACGAGGCCGACCGGCTCGTCGCCGATCTGGCCCGGCTACGTCGACGCCGCCTTCGGCGTGGCCGTCGACATCGGGTCGACCACGATCGCCGGCCACCTGTGCGACCTCACGACCGGCGAGGTGCTCGCCAGCGCCGGTCGCATGAACCCGCAGATCCGGTTCGGCGAGGATCTGATGAGCCGGGTCTCGTACGTGATGATGAACCCGGGCGGCGACCGCCAGCTCACCGAGGCGGTGCGCGGCGCGCTCGACGAGCTGGTCGGCGAGCTGCTCGAGCAGGCGCGGGTCAAGCTCGCGACCGCGTGCTCGAGGTGGTGCTGGTCGGCAACCCGATCATGCACCACATCGTGCTCGGCATCGACCCGACCCCGCTCGGCCAGGCGCCGTTCACGCTCGCCACCAACCGCGCCGTCGTGACGTCGGCAGCGATCGCTCGATCTGCGAGCTGCCGAACGCCCGCGTCTACGTCGGGCCGTGCATCGCCGGCCACGTCGGCGCCGACACCGCCGGCGGCGATCCTGGCCGAAGGGCCGCACCGGTCCGAGCACATGCAGCTGCTGGTCGACGTCGGCACCAACGCCGAGATCGTGCTCGGCGATCGCGACCGTCAGTTCGCGGCGTCGAGCCCGACCGGGCCGGCGTTCGAGGGCGCCCAGATCAGCTCCGGTCAGCGCGCCACGGCGGGCGCGATCGAGGGCGTGCGCATCGATCCGGTCGACGCTCGAGCCGCGGCTCAAGGTGATCGGCGTCGACGTGTGGTCGGACGACCCGACGTTCGCCGCCAAGGTCGCCGCGACCGGCGTCACCGGCATCTGCGGGTCGGGCATCATCGACGTCGTCGCCGAGATGTACCTCGCCGGCGTGATCGATCGCGGACGGCGTGGTGCAGGGCGAGCTGGCCGAGCGCTCGCCGCGCGTCGTCGCCGACGGTCGCACGTTCGCGTACGTGCTGTGGGGCGATCCCGACGACGCCGGCGACGCGGATCGCGATCACCCAGAACGACGTGCGGGCGATCCAGCTCGCCAAGGCCGCGCTGCGGGCCGGCATCGACCTGCTCGTCGAGCACGCCGGCGATCCGCCGCGTCGACCGACATCCGCCTGGCCGGGGCGTTCGGCGCCCACATCGATCCGCTGCACGCATGGTGCTCGGGCTCGTGCCCGACTGCCCGCTCGACGGCGTTCGCGCGGTCGGCAACGCCGCCGGCACCGGCGCCGTGCAGGCGCTGCTCTCGCGAGCAGCTGCGGGCCGAGATGGAGCAGGCCGTGCGCGACGTCGTCAAGATCGAGACCGCGACCGAGCCGCGGTTCCAGGAGCTGTTCGTGGCGGCGATGGCGTTCCCGCATGCCACGGCGCCGACCGCCCAACCTCGCGTCAGCTCGTGACGCCTGCCCGAGCGCCGTCGAACGATCCGATCGATCCGATGCCGGTGGGCGTGGCCGCCGCCGGCGCAGACAGGAGACACATGACCGATGAGCTGACGAGCACCGGTCCCGGCGGGGCGGTGGGCGCGAAGGGCGCAAGGCGATGCGCGCCGCCAGTCACGGCTCGCGCCGAGGCGTTCCTGACGCGCACGATGAAGCCGTTCGAGCTCGTGTCGGAGGAGGGGCTCGAGATCCTCGAGCACAACGCCGACACGATCCTCGAAGAGGTCGGCGTCGAGATCCGCGACTACCCGTCGGCGGTCGAGCGCTTCCGCGACGCCGGCGCCGACGTCGACGGCGACCGCGTGCGCTTCCCGCGCGGCATGGCCGCCAGATCGTGCAGGCGTCGGCGCCGGCCGATCTACACCCAGCACGCCCGCAACCCGGAGCGCAGCGTGCAGGTCGGCGGCGACGCCACCGTGTTCGCCCCCAACTACGGCTCGCCGTTCGCCCACGACCTCGACAACGGGCGGCGCTACGCCACGATCGCCGACTTCCAGAACTTCGTGAAGCTGGCGTACATGTCGCCCTACCTGCACCACTCGGGCGGCACGGTGTGCGAACCGGTCGACGTGCCGGTCAGCAAGCGCCACCTCGACATGGTGTACGCCCACCTCAAGCTACAGCGACAAGCCGTTCATGGGCTCGGTCACGGCCGGCGAGCGGGCCGCCGACTCGGTCGAGCTGGCACGCATCGCCTTCGGCGGCGACCTCGCACGACCGCACGGTGATGACGAGCCTGATCAACGCCTCGTCGCCGCTCGTGTGGGACGCCACGATGCTCGCCGCCGCCGAGGTCTACGCCGCCAACAACCAGGCGACGATCATCACGCCGTTCATCCTCGCCGGGGCGATGGCGCCGGCGACGTCGGCCGGCGTCGCCGCCCAGACGCTGGCCGAGTCGCTGGCCGGGATGGCCTTCACCCAGCTCGTGCGCCCGGGTGCGCCGGTGATCTTCGGATCGTTCGCCAGCTCGATGTCGATGCAGACCGGTGCGCCGACGTTCGGCACGCCCGAGCCGGCGATCGTGCTCTACACGGTCGCCGCCCTGGCGCGCCGGCTCGGCGTGCCGTTCCGTTCGGGCGGGTCGCTGTGCGCCTCGAAGCTGCCCGACGCCCAGGCCGCCTACGAGTCGGCGGCGACGCTGCAGCCGACGATCCTCGGCGGCGTCAACTTCGTGCTCCACGCCGCCGGCTGGCTCGAGGGCGGGCTGGCGATCGGCTACGAGAAGTTCGTGCTCGACTGCGACCAGCTGGGGATGATGTCGACGTTCGTGAAGGGCCTCGACATGTCGGACAACGGGCAGGCGCTCGACGCGATCCGCGAGAACCCGCCGGGCAATCACTTCCTCGGCACGGCGCACACGCTGGCCAACTTCGAGACCGCCTTCTACCGCTCGAGCACGGCCGACAACTCGTCGTACGAGCAGTGGCTCGACGAGGGCGCGCTCGACTCCGCCCAGCGCGCCAACAAGGTCTGGAAGGAGCAGCTCGCCGGCGTACGAGCCGCCGCCGCTCGACGACGCCATCGACGCCGAGCTGCAGGAGTTCATCGCCCGCCGCAAGGCCGAGCTCCCCGACACGTTCGCCTGATGCGCGCCGCAGTTCGTCGACGTCGTGCATGACACCGACACAGGAACCTGACGACCGTGCGAGTCGACGACGCAGTTGACCGTCGTTGTTGAAGAAGTTGTTCGGCCGTTCGGCGAGCACAGGCCGCCGAGCCGGATGGCTCGTCGCCGGCGATGCGCGGCGCTGGTGCCGAACCTGCACTACGAGATCGTGCCGATGAAGTCGATCGACCAGGCGATCGCCGATCTGCCGCCGGGCGCGCACGTGTCGGTCACGTGCTCGCCGGCCAAGGGGATCCCCGCCACGCAGGAGTACACGCTGCGGCTGCTCGAGCTCGGACACCACCCGATCCCGCACTTCGCGGCCCGCCTGGTCGAGAGCGAGGTGCACGCCAAGCAGCTCGCCGCCTGGTTGCGTGAGCACGCGATCGAGGAAGTGTTCGTGATCGCCGGCGATGCCCCCGAGCCGGCCGGGCCGTACGAGGGTGCGCTGCCGTTCATCCGCGATCTGCTCGACGCCGATCCCGGCGTCGAGCGCGGTCGGCTTCGCCGGCTATCCCGACGGGCACGCCCTGATCGACGCCGGCCGTCGTCACCGAGCAGATGCACGCCAAGCAGGCGCTGCTCGCCGAGGCCGGGGTGGGCGGCTGGATGTCGACCCAGATGTGCTTCGACGAGGACCGCATTCGCCGAGTGGTTGACCGCCGCAGCGGGCGGCCGGGATCACGCGAGCCGTTCGGCTCGGCGTGCCAGGCGTCGTCGACCGCACGCGTCTGATGACGATGGGCACACGGCTCGGCATCGGCACGTCGTTGCGGTACCTGCCAAGAACCGGTCGACCGTGATGCAGCTGATGGCGCCAGGCGGCTACGACCCGACCGACATGGTGGTCGCCTTCGCCGACGACGCCGAGCGGCTCGGCATCGAGGCCCTGCACTCGTTCACCTTCAACGCCGTGGCCGACACGCGCAGCCTGGCAGGAAGCGATCGTCACCGCACGGCTGATCAGCGCGGCCACGTCACTCGATCACCGAGGGCGGACGCGTTCTTCGGCATCGAGACGATCGACAGGTCGCTCCCGGCTGGCCTCCATCTCGTCGATCGATCTCAGCGTCGCGTCACCATCGCCTTCGTAGCGCGCGATCGCGCTGCACGTGATCTCGCTCGGATCGCGCCCGATCGCGGCACATGCGTCGCGCAGCACGGTGCGGCACTCCGCGAACCGGCCAGGGTCGGTGCCTCCGAAGTTCCAGTGGTCGGCGTATCTCGCCGCCATCGGCAACGTGCGCTTCTTGCCGGTGCCGCCGATGCACACCGGAACTGGGCGACTGGAGCTGGCTTGGGGTTGTTCATCGCTTCCGTGAGCTTGGTAGTAGCGCCCGTCGAACGTCGTGCGGTCGTTGGTGAGCAGGCTCTCGAGCACGGCCAGGCCTTCCTCGAAGCGATCGAAGCGCTCGGTCATCGGTGCCGAGCTCGATCCCGAACGCGTCACACTCCTCCTCGTTCCAGCCGGCGCCGATCCCGAACTCGAGCCGACCGCCGCGACGTGATGTCGAGCGTTGACGCCATGTTGGCCAGCACCCGGGGTGGCGGTACACCATGCCGGTCACGAGCACGCCGCCTCGCAGCCGCTGCTGTCTCCTGGAGCAGCGCCGTCAGGGTGATCCAGCCCTCCATGCAGTCCTCGGTCGAATCGCCGAACAGCGGATAGAGGTGGTCGAACGTCCAGCCCGACTCGAAGACCGTCGAGCTCGTCGGCTCGCTTCCAGACGTCGAGCATCCAATCCCAAGTGGTTCGTTGCGGCGAGGTCGAGAAGGCGAAGCGCATCGACTCACGCTACGGTCAGGTCGCCTGGCCGGCGAACTGGGCGTTGTAGAGCTTGGCGTAGTGGCCGTCGAGGGCGATCAGGTCGTCGTGGTTGCCCTGCTCGACGATCCGGCCCTCGTCCATCACCAGGATCACGTCGGCGCCGCGGATCGTCGACAGCCGGTGGGCGATCACGAAGCTGGTGCGGTCCTGCCGGAGGGCGTTCATCGCCTCCTGGATCAGCACCTCGGTGCGGGTGTCGACCGAGCTCGTGGCCTCGTCGAGGATCAGGATCGCCGGGTCGGCGAGGAACGCCCGGGCGATCGTGATCAGCTGCTTCTCGCCGGCCGAGATGTTGTCGCCCTCGTCGTTGATGCACGGTGTCGTAGCCGTCGGGGAGCGAGCGCACGAAGCGGTCGACGTAGGTGACCCGGGCCGCCTCGCATGATCTGCTCCTCGCGTTGCGTCCGGGTTGCCGTAGGCGAGGTTGTCGCGGATCGTGCCGCCGAACAGCCACGTGTCCTGGAGCACCATGCCGATCTCGGAACGCAGCTCGGACCGCGAGATCGTGGTGATGTCGCGGCCGTCGAGCGTGATCGTGCCGGAGTCGAGCTCGTAGAACCGCATCAGCAGGTTGACGATCGTGGTCTTGCCGGCGCCGGTGGGGCCGACGATGGCGATCGTCTGCCCGGGCTCGGCGACCACGTCGAGGCCTTCGATCAGCGGCTTGTCGGCGACGATACGAGAAGTGCACATCGTCGAACACGACCCGACCGCGGACGGGCGTCGGCAGCGGCGGCGTCGAGTCGTGGTCGGGCAGCTGATCGGGTGCGTCGAGCAACTCGACGACGCGCTCCAGCGAGGCGATCCCCGACTGGAACGTGGCCGACATCGACGCCAGCTGCGTCAGCGGCTGCGAGAACTGGCGGGCGTACTGGATCATCGCCTGCATGTCGCCGACCGAGATCGCCCCGCTCGAGATCCGCAGGCCGCCGACGACGGCGATCAGCACGAACTGGATGTTGCCGAAGAACACCATCAGCGGCTGGATCATCCCCGACATGAACTGGGCGCCGAAGCTGGCCTTGTAGAGCTCCTCGTTGTCGGCTGCGAAGCGCTCCTCGACGTCGCGCTGGCGACCGAAGCTCTTGACGATCGCGTGCCCGGTGAACACCTCCTCGGCCTGGCCGTTGACGCGCCCGGTGTACCGCCACTGCGTGATGAATCGGGGCGCGCCTTGCTCGCCGATCAGCTTCATCATCCACAGCGACATCGGCACCGTCACCAGCGCGACGACGGCCAGCAGCGGCGAGATCGTGAACATCATCACGGTCACGCCGATCAGCGTCAGCAGCGACGTCAGGATCTGGCTGACCGTCTGCTGCAGGCTCTGGGCGAGGTTGTCGATGTCGTTGGTGACCCGACTGAGCAGGTCGCCGCGCGACTGACGATCGATGTAGCTCAAGCGGGAGCCGGTGGATCTTGCTCTCGACCGATTCGCGCAGGGCGTACATCGATGCGCTGCACGACCCCGGCGAGGATGTACGCCTGGGCGTAGGCCAGCGCCCACGACCCGAGGTAGAGGCCGGCGACCAGCGTGAGCTTGCGATGGAGGGCGCCGAAGTCGATCCCGTCGCCGCTGGTGACGCCGCTGACGATGATGTCGGTCGCCTGGCCGAGCAACCGCGGGCCGAGCACGACGAGTGTCGACGCCGCCGATCGTGAGCGCCAGCACCAGTACGAGCCGCGGCTTCTCCGGGCCGAGGATCGCTGCCGAGGCGGCGCACGGTGGCGCCGAACGCGTCGCTGCGCTCGACGGGCATCCCGACGCCGCCGCCGGGCCCGAACGCGCCGCGCCGGGCCTGGGTGCCGGTGGTGGCGAGGATCTTGCGGTCGGAGGTCTCGTCGTGCTCGCTCATGCGGCGACCCCCGGAAGCTGCGAGGCGACGATCTCGGCGTAGGTCGGGCAGCGTCTCGAGCAGTTCGTCGTGGGTGCCGGCGCCCACCAGTCGGCCGGCGTCGAGCACGAGGATCTGGTCGGCGTTGCGGATCGTCGAGACGCGCTGGGCGACGACGAGCACGGCGGCGTCGGCGATCCGCGGCGCGAGCGCGGCCCGCAGCCGGGCGTCGGTGGCGAGGTCGAGCGCCGAGAACGAGTCGTCGAACACGTAGATCTCGGGTCGGACGACGAGCGCCCTGGCGATCGCCAGCCGCTGTCGCTGTCCGCCCGACACGTTGGTGCCGCCCTGGTTGATCTCGCTCTCGATGCCGTCGGGCATCGCCTGCACGAAGTCGGAGGCCTGGGCGATCTCGAGCGCCTCCCACAGCTCGTCGTCGGCCGCATCGGGGCGGCCGAAGCGGAGGTTCGAGGCGACCGTGCCCGCGAACAGGTAGGCCTTCTGCGGGCACGTAGCCGATCCGTCCCCACAGCAGGTCGGGCGCAGCTGGCGCACGTCGACGCCGTCGACGAGCACCGTTCCCCGGGTGGCGTCGAACAGCCGCGTGGCGAGGCCGACGATCGTCGACTTGCCGGCGCCGGTGCTGCCGATGATCGCCGTGGTCTCGCCGGGTCGGGCGCGGAACGAGATGTCGTCGAGCACCGGATAGCCGGCGCCCGGATAGGCGAACGTCACGTTGCGGAACTCGATCGTGCCGTGCTCGGCGACCTCGGTGACCGGGTCGTCGGGCGGGTGCACGGACGATTCGGTGTCGAGCACGTCGACGACCCGCTCGGCGGCAACTGCCTGCCCGGGGGATCATCGACATCATGAACGTCACCATCACGACCGACATCAGGATCTGCACGAGGTACGACAGGTAGGCGATCGAGCGAGCCGATCTCGAGGTCGCCTTTGGCGATCTCGTCGGCCCCGACCCACAGCACGGCGATGCTCGAGACGTTGAGGATCAGCCCGACGGTGGGGAACATCAGCGACATCAGCCGTCCGGCGCGGAGCGCGACTTCCGTCACGTCGGCGTTGGCCGCCGCGAAGCGGTCCGACTCCTGTGGTTCGCGCACGAACGCCCGCACCACGCGCATGCCCGTGATCTGCTCGCGCAACACGGTGTTGAGCCGGTCGATGCGCGTCTGCATCAGCTGGAAGGCGGGCACCATGCGGGCGATCACCAGCCCCAGCACGACGACGGCGACGGGGATCGCCACGACCAGCACGATCGAGAGCCCGACGTCCTCGCGGACGGCGAGCACGACCCCGACCACCATCGTGATCGGTGCCGCCACCATCATCGTCGTGAACATCACGACGAGGATCTGGATCTGCTGCACGTCGTTGGTGATGCGGGTGATCAGCGACGGCGCACCGAACCTGCCGACCTCGCGGGCCGAGAAGTCGGTGACCTGATGGAACAGGTCGCGCCGCACGTCGCGCCCGAACGCCATCGCCGTTCGCGCGCCGAAGCGAACGGCCGTGACGGCGAACACGATCTGCACCAGCGAGAAAGCGAGCATGATCGCGCCGATGCGCCAGATGTAGGCGTTGTCACCGGTCAGCACCCCGTTGTTGATGAGATCGGCGTTGAGCAGCGGCAACATCAGGGTGGCGAAGATCTGCACCGACTGGAGCACGAGCACGATCAGCAGCAACCGGCGGTACGGCCACAGGTGGGACCTGAGCAGCTGGCGGAGGCTCACTTTGATGGACCACTAGCGTCGACGATCTCTGAGCTTCCAGCATCGGCTGACTGTCGGCGGCACCATGACCCGGCCGACAACTCAGCAGCGACGCGATCGTGATCGGAGCCGGAGTGATCGGCTCGTCGGTCGCGCTCGAACTGGCACGCGCCGGGCGATCGGTGATCGTCGTCGAACGCGGATCGGGCCCGGGCACCGGGTCGACGAGCGCCTCGTCGTCGATCATCCGCTACAGCTACTCCACCCCCGACTCGATCCTGACGGCGTGGGAAGCAGCGCAGATGTGGTTCGACTGGGAGGGTCATCTCGGCTGCGTCGATCCCGACGGCATGGCGCGCTTCATCGAGTGCGCCAACCTGATCTTCCAGACCACCGGATACGACGGTGCGCCGATCCTCCCGTGGTGGGATCGGTTCGGGATCGAGTACGAGCTGCTCGACGCCGCCCAACTGAAGGCCCGGTTCCCGTTGCTCGACACCGGCAAGTACTACCCGCCGAAGCGGATCGACGACCCGGCCTTTGCCGACGATCCCGTGGGGGAGCTGACGGCGATCTACAACCATCGCTGCGGGTTCATGGACGACCCGATGCTGTGCGCCAAGAACCTGGCGTACGCGGCGCGGCAGCACGGTGCCGAGTTCCGCTTCCGCTCCGAGGTGGTGGCGATCGATCGCACGCCCGGCGGTGAGGCGGCGGCGGGCGTGACGCTGGCTGACGGCCGGTCGCTCCTCGCACCGGTGGTGGTCAACGTCGGGGGACCGCACTCAGGGATCATCAACCGGTTGGCCGGCGTCACCGATGACATGACGATCGGCCACCGCCCGCTCCGGCAGGAGGTGTTCGCGGCCGCCGTCCCGGCCGGGTTGCGGCTCGAGGACGGGGCACCGTTCGTCAGCGACCTCGACATCGGCCAGTACTTCCGGCCCCAGCCGGGGGGCACGATGCTGATCGGCGGGGCCGAGCCGGATTGTGACGAGTTGCACTGGGTCGACGATCCCGACACGAACTCCGAGTTCCCGACGGTCGAGGTGTTCGAGACGTACATGATGCGCTTCGCCCGGCGCGTGCCCGAGTTCGGCGTGCCCTCGCAACCCACCGGCCTGGCCGCGCTTGTACGACGCCTCCGACGACTGGGTGCCGATCTACGACCGCTCGTCGTTGCCCGGCTACTTCATGGCCTGCGGATCGAGCGGCAACCAGTTCAAGAACGCGCCGATCGCCGGTCAGTTCATGCGCGACATCGTGGAAGCCACGATGAGCGGGCACGACCACGATGTCGATCCCGTTCAGTTCCGCGGAGCACTCACCGGCGAGCTGATCAACCTCGGTGCCTTCTCGCGCAAGCGCCAACCTGCGCACACCTCTGGCACCGTGATGGGATGATGACCCCATGACACGTCGAGGGGGAGGGCGCGACGCCCGCGTCAAGGAACGGACTGGCTCGACGATCCACGGTCCGGCGTTCATCCGACGCAAGGTGAACCCCTACGACCTGCTCACACCCGACGGGCTCGATCTGATCGAAGCCAAGGCCGACCAGCTCCTCGCCGAAGTCGGGATCGACATCAACGAGACCGAGGACCGCGAGCTGTTCCGGGGCGCGGGTGCCAAGCTCGACGGCAACCGGGTGCGCTTCGAGCCCGGCCAGGTGCGCGCCGCTCGCCGCGACCGCGCCCGGCGAGTTCATCCAACACGCCCGCAACCCCGACAAGTCGGTGGTGATCGGTGGTGACGCGGTCGTCTTCGCGCCGGCCTACGGATCGCCGTTCGTGCGCGACCTCGAGGGTGGGCGCCGGTACGCCTCACTCGCCGACTTCGAGAACTTCGTCAAGCTCACATACGCGTCGCCGTGGTTGCACCACTCGGGCGGCACGATCTGCGAGCCCGTCGACGTGCCCGTGAACAAGCGCCACCTCGACATGGTGTACACCCACATCAAGTACAACGACCAGGCGTTCATGGGATCGGTCACGCAACCGCAGCGGGCGCGCGATTCGGTCGACATGGCGAGGATCTTGTTCGGCGCCGAACACCTCGAACAGCACTGCGTGATCCTCGGCAACGTCAACGTCAACTCGCCGCTCGTCTGGGACAACGCCATGACCGGTGCGATCCGCGCCTACGCCGAGGCCAACCAGGCTCCGGTCGTCGTTCCCTTCATCCTCGGTGGGGCGATGGGCCCCGTCACGCTCGCCGGCGACATCGCCCAGGCCCACGCCGAGACGATGGTGGGCGTCGCCCTCGGCCAGCTCGTGCGCCCCGGCTCCCCGGTGATCTACGGCAACTTCCTGTCGTCGATGGCGCTGCGATCAGGGTCGCCGACGTTCGGCACGCCCGAGCCGGCGATCGGATCGCTCGTAGTCGGGCAGATGGCGCGACGTGTGGGCCTGCCGTTGCGGTGCGCCGGGGCGTTCACCGCGTCGAAGGTCGCCGACGGTCAGGCGATGGCCGAGTCGACGATGTCGATGATGTCGGCGATCCTGTGCGGGACGAACTTCGTGCTCCACTCGGCGGGGTGGTTGGAGGGCGGGCTGGCGATGGGGTACGAGAAGTTCGTGATGGACGCCGACTTCTGCGGCGCCCTGCATCGCTGGCTCGAGGGGGTGTCGCTCGATGCCGACGAGTTCGCGATCGACGGCTTCCACGAGCTCGGACCGGGCAAGCACTTCTTCTCGGCACAACACACCTTGCGGCATTACGAGACGGCCTTCTACGACAGCCCGACGGCTGACAACACGAGTTTCGAGCAATGGCGCGACTCGGGCGAGACACGCACCGAGGAGCGGGCGGCGTCGATCGTCGCCAAGACGCTGGCCGAGTACGAGGCACCTCCGCTCGACGAGGCGATCGACGAGGGGCTGCGCGACTTCATCGACGAGAAGAAATCGTCGATGCCCGATATGTGGTACTGAACGGCAGGCCGCCGATCGCCTGTCCCGACTCGAGGTCGAAGACGTGGATCGCGATCGTGTCGAGTGAGAGTGGAAGCGGCTTCCAGATGTCGACCGTGTCGCGCGCCGGGAGCGACAGGTAGATCTCCGAGCTCGGGTCGTCACTCACCACGACGCCGAGATCGGTGTGCGTGACGCGTCGTGCGTCGATGCGGGCCGACACGAGCTGATCGACACCTCGCGGTTCGCTGAACGTCGCACTCACGACCAATGGCCCGTTGGGATCGCGCCGAACGGCCTCTGGTCGGAAGCCGAGGCCGACGCGACGGCCGACGAGCTGCGCCAGGCCCGGGAGGCGGGCGTGGGCGATCTCGTCGAGCTCGACGACGTGGGCGCCGATCCGCACCGCGGGGAGGTCGTCGACCATCACCACGCGGGCCTCGACGACGTTCATCGCCGGCGTGCCGATGAACTGCGCGACGTACAGGTCGACCGGACGCTGGTACAGCTCGATCGGCGTGCCGCACTGCACGATCCGGCCGTCTCGCATCACCGCCGCCCGGTCACCCATCGCCAGCGCCTCGACCTGGTCGTGCGTGACGTAGACGGTCGTGACCCCGACCAGCTGGTGGAGGGCGATGATCTCGAACCGCATCTCCGTGCGCAGCTTGGCATCGAGGTTCGACATCGGCTCGTCCATCAACAGCACACGCGGCGTGCGCACGATCGCCCTCCCCATCGCCGCCCGTTGCTGCTGACCGCCCGAGAGCTGAGCGGGGAAGCGGTCGAGCAACTTGGAAAGCTGGAGCAGCCGGGCGATCTCGTCGACCTTCTCATCGATCACGCGCTTGTCGATCTTGGCCAGCCGGAGCGAGAAGCCGATGTTCTCGGCGACCGTGAGGTGGGGATAGAGGACGTTGTCCTGGAACACCATCGCCACGTCGCGAGCGCTGGGCGGGACGTCGTTGACGCAGAGCCCGTCGATCAGCACCTCACCCTCGCTGACCTGCTCGAGCCCGGCGATCGCCCGCAGCACCGTGGTCTTGCCGCAACCCGACGGGCCGACGAGCACGAAGAACTCGCCGTCGTCGACCGTCAGGTCGATGCCGTCGACGGCTCGGAACCCGTTGGGATGGGTCTTCTGCAGTCGTCTGAGCTCGAGCGTCGACATCGCATTCCCTCGCCTGCCCACTATCCCACACGGGGTGAGAACATGGGCCGGTGGCGCTCGCCGACGACCCTTTGCTGCAGCCCTACCAGCTGAGGCATCTCACGATTCGCAACCGGGTGTTCTCGTCGTCGCACGAACCGGCCTACTCGGTCGAGGGGATGCCGACCGATCGCTACCGGCTGTACCACGTCGAGAAGGCCAAGGGCGGCATCGGGATGACGATGACCGCGGGCTCGGCGGTCGTGGCCGAGGACAGCCCGCCGGCGTTCGGCAACCTGCACGCCTACAAGGACGAGATCGTGCCCTGGATCCGCCGCCTCACCGACGAGGTCCACGAGCACGGGGCGGCGTGCATGATCCAGATCACCCACCTCGGTCGCCGCACGGGTTGGGCGCAGGACGACTGGCTCCCGATCGTCTCGGCATCGCCCTTGCGCGAGCCGGCCCACCGCAACATCCCCAAGCAGGCAGAGGAGTGGGACATCGAGCGCATCGTCGGCAAGTACGCCGACGCCGCCGAGCGGATGCAGGCGGGCGGGATGGACGGGGTCGAGATCGAGGCCTACGGCCACCTCTTCGACCAGTTCCTGTCGCCGCTCACCAACCGGCGCGATGACGAGTGGGGTGGAGACGACGGGCGGCTGCGTTTCGGTTGGGACGTGCTGTCGGCGATCCGTGAGCGGGTCGGGCCCGACTTCATCGTCGGGATCCGGATGGTGATCGACGAGACGGTCGACGGCGGGATCGACACGCGCGCCGGACTGCACACGCTGCAGCGCTTCGAGGAGGCGCGGTTGATCGACTTCATCAACGTCATCCGTGGCCACATCGAGCACGAGTCGGCACTGACCGAGGTGATCCCGATCCACGGCATGCCGTCCGTGCCGCACCTCGAGTTCGCCGGGATGGTGCGGGCCAACACCGGCCTCACCGTGCTGCACGCCTCCAAGGTCGACGAGGTGGCATCGGCCAGGCACGCCATCCGCGAGGGCAAGGTCGACCTGGTCGGCATGACGCGTGCCCATCTCGCCGATCCGCACATCGTTCGCAAGATCATGGAAGGACGCGAGGCCGAGATCCGGCCCTGCGTCGGGGCGACCTACTGCCTCGACCGCATCTACGCCGCCGGTGAGGCGCTGTGCCTCCACAATGCGGCCACGAGCCGCGAACAGACGATGCCGCACGTGATCGAGCGGGCGGCCACCCGGCGCCGGGTCGTGATCGTCGGCGCCGGCCCGGGCGGGCTGGAGGCGGCGCGGGTGGCGGGGGAGCGCGGCCACGACGTCGTCGTGCTCGAGGCGATGCCATGGGCCGGCGGCCAGCTCAATCTCGCCGTGCGCAACCCGCGCCGCAAGGACCTGCAGGGCATCGTCGACTGGCGGGTCAGCGAGTGCAAGCGGCTCGGCGTCGAGATTCGCTACGACACGTTCGCCGACGCCGAGTCGGTGATGTCACTCGAGCCGGATGTGGTGATCGTGGCCACGGGCGGTCAGCCGCAGCTGCCCGAGTTGGAGGAAGGTGCCGACCTGGTCGTCACGAGCTGGGACGTGCTCGGCGGTGACGTCACACCGTCCGGTGACGTCCTGTTCTTCGACGACAACGGCACGCACTCGGCGCTGTCGGCGGCCGAGCTGATCGCCCGCTCCGGAGCGAATCTCGAGATCGTCACGCCGGAGCGCATGTTCGGCGTGGAGGTGGGCGGGATGAACCACGTCCCGTACGCCCGGGCGTTCAACGAGTGCGAGACGCGGATCACCCTGCATCACAAGGTGCTCTCGGTCAGGCGTGCCGGCGACCGGCTCGAGGTCGAGCTGGGGAGCGAGCAGTCGCGGCATCGCACCCGTCGTTGCGTCGACTGGGTCGTCGTCGACCACGGGACGTCGGCGCTCGACGAGCTGTACTTCGACCTCAAGCCGCGTTCGTCCAACCTCGGTGCCGTCGACTACGGCGCGCTGATGGAGGGCCGTCCGCAGACGATCGTGCGCAACCCCGCCGGCACGTACCAGCTGTTCCGGATCGGCGACGCGGTCAGCAGTCGCAACGTGCACGCCGCCGTGTTCGACGCCCTGCGACTCGTCAAGGATTCGTAAGGACGACCGCCGAATCTCACGGCCCGCAGCGGGCCGGTTGCGGAGCATGCAGAAACCCTCGACCTGAAGTAGAGGCTTGTACTGTTTCGGATGCGATGCGTGGCATTTCTTAAGAAATTGCCACGGAAATGCGCGCGGAAGTGTGGATTTCCCTGCGCGACTTGTGGAAGATTTCACGCCCACAGGCGGACGGCGGAGGTTATAACGCGATGATCGAGGTGGGGGGCGGGACACCCAGACGGTCTGGATGGGCGCGAGCGCGGGTTGCGACGGCGGTGCTGCTGTCGCTGGCAGCGACGACCTTGGTCGATTCGGGTGTCGTGCGGGCCGAGTCGGCGCCGGTGACTGGTGATGATGTGGAGCGGACGGGTCCTGGGAGCACGGTGACGATGTTCGTGTTGGACAACGATTTCGATCCCGATGGTGATGGGTTCGCGGTGGCCGAGGTCGTCGATCCGGCGCATGGTCGGGTGGCGTTCGGTTCCAATTTCGTGAACTACACCCCCGATGTCGGGTTCGCCGGGATGGAGACGTTCACCTACACGGTGCGTGACGCGCAGGGTCTCGTGGCCGATGGTGTGGCGCGGGTGTGGGTTGATTCGGCGGCGCTGGGTGGTGATCAGTCTCCGGTCCTCGACGTCGATTATCTGGTGGCGTATCAGGGGTCGTCGGTGGGGTTCACGACGGGGCGGTTGTTGGTCAACGATTACGACCCGCAGGAGCAGCCGTTGACGGTGGTGGCGGTGTCGGAGCCGCGGTGTCGATGGGGTGTTGTCGGGTTCGTTGGGGTCGGGGTTCACGTATACGCCGGGTGCTGATCCGTCGTTGGTGGGCACCGATCAGTCGATCGAGTATCTGGCGGTCGATCCCAATGGGCATGTCGCCAAGCAGTCGATCGTGATCCGGATCCTCGCCGCCGGCGACCCCAACCAGGTGCCGGTGACTGGTGATGATGTGGAGCGGACGGGTCCTGGGAGCACGGTGTCGGTGTTCGTGTTGGACAACGATTTCGATCCCGATGGTGATGGGTTCGCGGTGGCCGAGGTCGTTGATCCGGCGCATGGTCGGGTGGAGTTCGGTTCCAACTTCGTGAACTACACCCCCGATGCCGGGTTCGCCGGGATGGAGACGTTCACCTACACGGTTCGTGACGCGCACGGTCTGCGTGGCCGATGGTGTGGTGCGGGTGTGGGTTGATTCGGCGGCGCTGGGTGTGATCAGACGCCGGTCCTCGACGTCGATTATCTGGTGGCGTATCAGGGGTCGTCGGTGGGGTTCACGACGGGGCGGTTGTTGGCGAACGATTATGATCCGCAGGGTCAGCCGTTGACGGTGGTGGCGGTGTCGGAGCCGGGTGTCGATGGGGTGTTGTCGGGGTCGTTGGGGTCGGGGTTCACGTTCACGCCGAGTGCTGATCCGGTCGTTGCGTGGGCACCGATCAGTCGATCGAGTATCTGGTGGTCGATCCCGATGGGCATGTCGCCAAGCAGTCGATCGTGATCCGGATCCTCGCCGCCGGCGACCCCAACCAGCCGCCGGTGACGGGTGATGATGTGGGGCGGACGGGTCCTGGGAGCCGGTGTCACGTTGTTCGTGTTGGAGCAACGATTTCGATCCCGATGGTGACGGGTTCTCGGTGGCCGAGGTCGTTGATCCGGCGCATGGTCGGGTGCGAGTTCGGTGCCAACTTCGTGAACTACTCCCCCGATCCCGGGTTCGCCGGGATGGAGACGTTCACCTACACGGTCCGTGACGCGCACGGTCTGCGTCGCCGATGGTGACGGTGCGGGTGTGGGTTGATTCGGCGGCGCTGGGTGCGATCAGACGCCGGTCCTCGAGTCGATTATCTGGTGGTGTATCAGGGGTCGTCGGTGGGGTTCACGACGGCGCAGTTGTTGGTCAACGATTATGATCCGCAGGGTCAGGCGTTGACGGTGGTGGCGGTGTCGGAGCCGGGGTCGATGGGGTGTTGTCGGGTTCGTTGGGGTCGGGGTTCACGTATCACGCCGAGTGCTGATCCGGTGTTCGTGGACACGGATCAGTCGATCGAGTATCTGGTGGTCGATCCCAATGGGCATGTCGCTAAGCAGTCGATCTGATCCGGATCCTCGCTGCCGGCGACCCCAACCGAGCACCGGTTGCCGTTCCCGACTCGGGCTCGACCACCGGTGGCACGGTGTCACGTGTTCGTGTTGGACAACGATTTCGATCCCGATGGTGATGGGTTCGTCGGTGGCCGAGGTCGTCGATCCGGCGCATGGTCGGGTGCGAGTTCGGTGTCCAATTTCGTGAACTACACCCCCGATGTCGGGTTCGCCGGGATGGAGACGTTCACCTACACGGTCCGCGACGCGCACGGTCTGCGTGGCCGACGGGCTGGTGGTGGTCAGGGTCAACATGACCGGCAACCAGCCGCCGGTGGCCGTGTCGGCGAGCTACGGGGTGCAGGCCGGGGCAGCAGCAGCAGATCGTGCTGACGCGCCGTCGATCCCGAAGGTGCGCCGCTCACCTGGAGCATGGTCACGCCGCCGCACGGCGCCCTCACCGGTTCGTTGACCGGCGCCGCTCCCGTGCTCACGTACACGGCGCCGACCAACGGGAGCAGCGATGCCTTCGTGTACTCGGTCAGCGACGGCACGTTCACCACGCAGGCCACGATCACGATCACGGTGCTGCGGCCGAATGTGCCGCCGGTGGCTGACGACGACACGGCCACGACCACGCAAGAGGTCGCGGTGACGATCGACGTGCTCGACGGCGACACCGACGGCGACGGCGACGCGCTGACCGTCGTCGAGCTACGGCCAAGGCACGCACGGGTCGGTCGTCTGCGACGCCGAAGACTGCACGTACACGCCGGAGCCCGGGTACTTCGGGATCGACACGTTCACGCTACACCGTCGACGACGGGTTCGGCGGCAGCGACACGGCGACCGTCACGGTCACGATCGAGCCTTCGCCGATCCAGGTCGGCGTCACGCCCGCTACTCCGGTCACCGGCCCGGGGGCGACGTCGATCGCCCTCACCGACATCCCCTACGAGCGGATGCGCGAGCTCGATGTCGACGTCGCCAATTCGCCCTTCTTGAAGCGGGCACCGTTCCTGAAGCGGGCGCCGTTCTTGAAGCGGGCGCCGTTCCTGAAGCGGGCACCTCTCACAGAGTTCGCTCCTTCCTGAAGCGGGCCCCGGTGCAGGACACGTTGCTCTCCGAGATTCCGGTCGACTACCCGGGCGGGTGGCCGGCGCTGCTGTCCGGCACCTCCCTGGCCGGCGAGCCGACCCAGAGCATCAGCTTCGCTCAGTTCCTGGCGCTGTACGACCAGCCTGCATCGCTGCCGCAGGCGCTGCGCGACCTCAATCTCGAGGAGATCTCGTTCCTCGACGGCACCCCACTCGCCGCCGCCAGCCCGGCAGCGTTCCTGATCGGGGCGACCCCGCTCGTCGACATCCGCTTCGGACCGACCGAGACGTGGTGCGACCGGCTCGCAGCCGACACCGCAGTGACGGTGACGGCGCCACCAACTGCGCCGCACTCGGCGTCGGCGGGGCGACGACATTGATGGAGCTCGACGTCGACGAGGCTGCGGCACAGGTGTTCGCCGCTCACCCCGACCTGCGTCGAATCCCGATCGGGCCGAACATCGCGGCCTTCGATCGGCGCACCGGTGATGGAAGCCCGGCTGAACGAGCTCAACCTGTTCGCCACCACGATCGGTCAGGTCAGCGTCGCCTCCGCCGTGGCCGTCTCGCCCGCCGTGGGGTCGGTGCGGATCGCCGACATCCCGGTCAACGACGCCAATCCCGACGACGGGCCGTACGGTCGCCGCGACCTCGTGGTCGACTGCTCGGGAGCCTTCGTGTGCTCGGCGACGGCGACCCTCGCCGAGGCCGCCGTGGCCGGCGCACTGCGGCCCGAAGCGCAAGCTGCAGGACGTCGGGCGGGCCTTCCTCGACCACACCGCCGCCGGTGCACCCCCGATCACGCTGCCGCAGATCGCCGTCGCCCTGCCGGCCGGCGCCGACATCAACGACGTGATCGTCGGGTCACTCGACCAGTCCGACTTCCCCTGGGAGGACGTCGACCTGTCGACCGCCGGGCTGGCCGACTTCGCCCGCACCGGGTGCGACCCTCGACTGGGATCTGGCCTTCGACATCGACAGCTCACGTGCCGGGCCGGGGCCGTTCACCGCCACGGTGACGGCGACGCTTCCGATCGGGCTTCCGCTACTTCCGGCCCACCCCGTCCCGCCCGGCCCCGGCCGAGTTGAACGTGATCGCACCGGCGCCGGGCTCGATCACCGGGCCGACGATCACCGACACACCCGACGGACAGGTGCTCGTGTGGCAGCTGACGGGCGCCGCCGCCGACACGCCGTACGAGCTCTCGTTCCGGAGCACGCCCGCCCTGACGCTCGGATCGAGCACGGTCGTCGCCAGGGTCGAGATCCCGAACGGGGCGGCGACATCCAGCGGGTCGGTCGACATGGTCGATCAGAACGATGCCGGTGGCGTGCCGGTCGTCGGCGCCGAGCGTCGAGAGCGACGTCCTGTACCTCGGCTATGTCGACCGCCGCGACGATCTCGACCTGTACGGGTTCGACGCCACGCCGCTGGCCCAGGTCGGCGTGCGCCTCAGCCATCTGGCGGGCGACGGCGACCTCGTGGTCTACGGCCCGGCGACCGAAACTCCCGCCAACTCGCCCTCGCCGGTCGAGACACGCACGATCGTGCCGTCGACACCGCCGCTGGCGTCCGACGACCTCGACGTCTCCGGCGCCGGCTTCACGCCCGAGCCCGACGTCGACGCCGCCGTCCCCGTGATCGACGGGTTGACAGTGGTCGGACGTTCGGCCGCACGCGACACCGATCTCGAGGCGGTCGATGCGATCGCGCCCGACCTGTTGCAGGTGAGCGCATACAACGACGCCGTGTCCAACCAGCCCTACGTGCTCCGCGTGCGCCAGGTCGACCCTCCGTCGGTCCCCGCGTGCGTCGCCTACGCCGGCACCGGCGGCGTCGCCGGGTCGATGCCCGACCTCACCGCACTGCCCGCCGATCTGGCCACGGTGTTCCTCGTCAATCAGCAGCGGCTCGGCGACCGCTTCGGCGCCGCTGAGGCGGCGTCGACGATCGACGCAGCTCGAAGCGTTCGCCGCGCGTCCCGAGGTCGGGGGCGTCGTGATCCCGGTCGAGGCGCTCGCCGGCGGTCGCCACTGCGTACGCCAACTGGAACGCCAACCCGTGCCTGGCCGACCGCGCCAACAAGGTCGTCAACGAGATCACCCGCCTCGTGGTCGGGCTGCGCAACGGCGCCCTCGACGGCGTCGCCCCGCACATGGATCTGGCGAACGTCGTCGTCGTCGGCGGAGACGACATCGTGCCGATGGCCCGGCTCGACGACACCACCCGGCTCGGCAACGAGACGGGCTACGCCGACGAGTTCGACATCAACGGGCCGTACTACGGGGCGTTGAAGATCGAGCCACTTCCTGAGCGACGACCCGTACGGCGACCTCGACCCCGTGCAGTGGGCGACCCGGCGCCTCTACGTTCCCGAGCTGGCGGTCGGGAGGTTGGTCGAGACCCCGACGCAGATCGTCGCCCAGCTCGACGCCTACATCGACGCCACCGGCCGACTCGACGCCGCCGCGGCTACACGGCCGGCTACGACTTCATGAGCGATGCCGCCGGGTCGGTGAACGACGCCCTGATCGAGTCGCTGTCGACGGCGAACGGGGCGCCGGCGGTCGTCGCTCCGGTGGCGAGCGGGAGCGCATGGACCGCCGCCCAACTGCTCGCCGACCTCGCCGGGCCACCGGCGCCGTCGGTCGCGGCGGTGTTCGCGCACGCCGACCACACAGCGCTCGAGACCCCGCAAGGCGACACCATGCTCGCCGACGATCTGGCGACGGCCTTGCCGGACGGTGCCCGGCTCGTGTTCTCGATGGGATGTCACACGGGTCTGGCCGTCTCCGACGCCGTGGTCGGCTCGGGTGCCGCCGCCGACGACCTGGCGGCGGCGATCGCGGGCGATGGTGCGGTCTACGTGGCGGCCACCGGTTACGGCTACGGCGACGAGTTCAGCGTCGGCCTCCAGGAACGGCTGATGACGCTGTTCGCCGGCGAGCTCGACGGGGCGGTGTCCGTCGGGGACGCGCTGCGCAACGCCAAGCAGGCCTACTTCGCCGGCCAGGGCCTGTACGGGTCGTACGACGAGAAGGCGCTGTCGAGCACGATCCTGTACGGGCTGCCGATGTTCGCCGTCGGCACCGAGCGACCGGTTCGCCCGGTGCCCGAGAACGCGGAGCGTCGACCCGGTCGGCCGGACAGCCGGGACTGTTCTCGAGCGACTACGACGAGGAGCTTCACGCTTCGTCGCCCGCAGCGATCCGGACGGGCGCTGGTTCGAGGCCGACACCGGAACCGGCCCGCAGTTGCCGCAGATCACCGCCGGTCGCCCGATCCAGCCGCGCGCCGAGACTCGACGTCACCGCCGCAGCGTCGGACGACTCGTTGCTCCCGGCCCACGGAGCGGTGGTCGGCCTGCTCGACACCGACCGCATCGTCGGCGACTTCGACGCCGCCTTCAGCAGGCCGTTGATCGACGCCGTCGACCAGGGTGAGGCCGCCAACTCCGTCGCCGCCTTCCCCACCACGCTGGCCGGCGTCACCACCGCCAGCGACGCCAACGGGCTGGTCGGTCCCGACGGTGTCGCGCAACGACAGCAACTGGTGCTGATCCCCGGGCAGTTCATCGCCGCACCCGGCGCGGCCGCCGGCATCGGCAGCCAGACGCTCTATCGCCAGATGGCCGGGCAGGTCTACTACTCGAACTCGACCGACTGGACGCCGCCCAAGGTCGGCGGCGTCGGCATCGAACGCACCCCGGTGAGAGGCACCGCGCGCGTCTCCGTGCTGGCCTCGATCAGTCCGGCGTCGCCCGGGTCGTCGCCCTGTACCAGGCGGGTGGCGACTGGAACACGATCGATCTCACCGACGACGGAGGGACCTTCACGGGCTCGCTGAACGTTCCGGCCGCGATCGCCAACGAGCAGATCAGGGTCGTGGTCCAGGTCGTCGACGGGGCCGGCAACGTGGCGTGGGCCGCCAACAAGGGTCCGGGCTTCAGCCCGACGCCGCCGCCGCCTCCCGGTCCGCAGGTCGAGTTGTCGCCCTCGGCGCCCGCGTCCGGTGGTTCGCGACGACTCCTCAGGTCGTCGTCACGCCCGCCCCGTCGACCACCGTCGACGTGTCGATCGATGGCGGTCCGGCAGTGCCGTACGCCGGGCCGTTCGTGCCGAGCGGGCTCGGCAACGGCATGCACGTCGTGACCGTCACCGGATCGGACGGGGGTTCGACGAGCCGTTCGTTGCAACTCGACACCCAACCGCCGACCCTCGCCATCTCCTTGTCGCCACCCGCCAATCCGGCCGGCTGGCGCAACCAGCCGGTCACGGCGACCTTCAGTTGCGACGATTCCGGGTCGGGTGTTGCCGATTGTCCGGACGACGTGTCGTCGGGCGCGCAGGAAGGCGCAGCGATCGCCTTGTCCGGTACGGCGGTCGACCGCGTCGGCAGGACGAGCACGGTGACGGCGACCGTGAAGGTCGACCTCACGCCGCCGTCGTTGCCGGCGATCACGCTCGAACCGCCATCGCGGGATGCGTCGACGACATCGTCGATCACGGTCGCGTCGACCGATGGGCTGTCCACCGTTGCCGGCGGGGAATGGTGGACCGGCGCCGATCCCGGTGTCGGCCAGGCGACGGCGTTGACGGTCGGGCCGAGCGGGCTGACCGGCGATACGGGCATCGACCTGCCGGTCGGCCTGCACACGGTCTTCGCTCGGGTCCATGACCTGGCCGGAAACTGGAGCGCCATCGGCGAGGCCGAGCTCGAGGTCGTCACCGATGACAACCCCGACAACCTGGCACCGGTCGCAACCCCACTCACCATCACCACCGACGAGGACGTCTCGGCACCGATCACGCTTGCCGCCACCGATGGTGACGGCGACACGCTGACCTTCTCTGTGCTCGACGACCCCGAGCACGGGACGCTCAGCGGGTCCGGCGCCTCGCGGACGTACGCTCCCGACCCCGACTTCCACGGGACCGATTCGTTCAGCTATCGAGCGAGCGACGGAATCGACCAGTCCCAGCCGGCGACGGTGTCGATCACGGTGACCTCGATCAACGACCCGCCGACGGTGTCGGCACCAGAGGTCCGAGCCGCCGTCGAGGGCTCGCCCGTCACGGTCACAGCGGTGGCCGACGACATCGACGGCGACGCCCTCACGATCAACTGGACGGTGGTCCCGACGGCATCGATCGATCCGGGCGGTGATTGCACGATCGTCGGCGCCGGCACGCTGCAGCCGACGTTCACCTGTTCCGACGACGGAGCGTTCTCGGCCACGGTCGTCGTCGACGACACGTACGGCCCGACGGCATCGGCGACGGTGACGCTCGACGTCGCCAATGCCGATCCCGAGGTCGACATCGAATCGCAGCCGGTCGGGGCCGTGCTCGTCGGAGCCGACGTCGAGATCGTCGCGTCGATCCTCGAGCCCGGTACCAACGACAGCCTGTCGTGCGACATCGACTGGGGAGACGGAAGTTCGACGACGGGCGCGATCGACGCCACGGGACCCACCACATGCTCCGGCACGCACGCCTATTCGGGGCCTGGGTCGAACGATGTCGCTGTATCGGTGAGCGATGACGATGACGGGACCGGCACGGCCACAACTTCGGTGAACGTCGTCGACGGCAATCGACCACCCACGGCCACGGGTGCAACAGTCGACACGCCCGAGGACACACCGCTGGCGGTCCCGCTGCACGGAGGCGATGCCGACGGCGATCCGTTGGTCTTCACGATCGTCACCGCGCCCGGTCACGGCACCCTCACGCGGAGCCGGAGCCGAACCGCACCTACACGCCGGCACCGAACTACCACGGTCCCGACACCTTCACCTTCGCAGTGAGCGACGGGACAGCTCCGCCGGTGACGGCCACGGTGGCGATCACGGTCACGCCGGTCAACGATCCACCGACCGCCAATCCGGCGTCCGTGTCGGCTGTGTCCGGGCAGGCCACTTCGATCGCCTTGTCGGGCGCCGACATCGACGGTGACGCGCTCTCGTTCGTGATCGTGACCGCACCGGTCCAGGGGACCTTGACCGGCACAGGACCTGGTTTCAGCTACACGAGTGCCGCCGGGTTCTCGGGCACGGATTCGCTGACGTTCGCCGTGAGTGACGGCATCGTGCAATCGGCGCCGGTCACGGTGCCGATCGCGGTGTCTCCACAAGCGGCGACCGCGGCGCTCCTCGTCGCGAGCAACTCGTCGCGCACGTTCAACGTGCGTTCGCTGGACGGTTCGACGCTGAGCGGCGGTTCGAGCGCTTACATCTTCGTGCGCCCGGGTCCGGCGATCAGCGTGAGGCGGGTGGTGTTCACACTCGACGGCCGGCCATTCTCGATCGAACCGGCCGCACCGTACGACTTCGCCGGCACGACACGGGGAGGCGCGGCCTACCCGTTCGAGTCGAATCTGCTGTCGCTGGGCTCACACGTCATCACGGCGACGGTGGTGCAACGCAACGGATCGACGTCGGTCGTCACCGCAACGTTCAACGTCGCCAACACGACATCACACAGCCTGGTCGTGTCCAGCTCGCCCGATCGGCGCGACCCCGTGCCACTCTCCGGGGCGGTGTTGGCCGGGAGGCGCTACATCTTCCTCGGGCCGGCATCCGATCGAATCGCCGGGGCGACGTCGGTCGTCTTCCGGCTCGACGGCCGCGTCGTCACGAACGACGTCTCCGTTCCCCACGATCTGATGGGCTCGACGCGCAACGGCTCGGCCGTCGCGCTCGACACCCGACGACTTCGGAACGGGTTTCACCGGGTCTCCGCGGTCGTGCAACTGGCCGGCGGCGCGACGTTCACCTACGACGTGCAGTTCCGGGTGAGCAACTGACGCTCACGTTCCGGGCGGCGGAGCCAGCACGTCGAGCTCGGCGAGCAGCTCCAGTCCTCGGTCGATCCGCGCGCTGGTCACCGTCGATCCGTCCCAAGCCGATCTCGGCGAGCGCGACCTCGTAGGTGAACGAGTCTCGCTCGGCCATGGCCCGCGCCCGCTCGAGCTCGGAACGGGCTGCATCGCGTCGTCCCGCGAGCAACAGTGCCCGACCACGCAGGCGCGCAAGCGTCGCCGACAGGATCGGGACCTCGCCGACGGCACCGGCCACTTCGTCGGCGGTTGCCAATGCCGACTCGACGTCTCCGGCGAGGACGTGGATCTCGACCATCCTCACCAGCGAATCGACGGCGTGAGGTCGTCGGCACGCAGCTCGCGGAATCCGTCCAACGCGATCGGTCTGCAGTTGCAGCGCCTCGACCGTGTTCCCTCGCCATGCGGCGATCCGCGACAGGCCGCTGGTGGTTCCGAGCACGCCGTGCGGATAGTTCGGCTGCCTGCGTCACGCGCCGTGCATGATCGAGCAGCGACTCCGCCGGCTCGAGCCGGTGCTGCAGGGTGAGCATCTCGGCGAGGTTGTTGTCGGCGAGCGCCGCGCCGACGCACGTCGCCGGCTCGCTGGTATCGCTCGGAGCTGGCCCGGAAGTCGGCGATGGCGTCGCCCGACCCGGCACTCCCGCCACGCGCTCTCACCCCGGTTGAGGTAGAGGTTGGCGAGGCCGATCGAGTCGTCGAGCTCGAGTCAGCAGGCGCTCCGCGGCGCGCTCGTGCTCGGCGCGCTCGGGTAGCCCGAGCGCCATGCAGCACCACTCCGACAGCAGGTGCGCCTGGGCGAGCGACGCGTGGGTCGGCGCTGAGCGTCGCGGTCCTCGAGCAGTGTCCGGCGTGAGGGCGAGGCACTCCTTCCACTCGCCGAGGAAGTTACGGATGGTCGCCCGGGCGAGCGAGCAGTTGGGCACGTACCGATGGTCGTCGGACACGACTGCAGCGCCCGGGCGGTGGCGACGAGAGCCGAGCGGTAGCGACCGAGCTTCTCGAGGATCCGGGCGCGCTCGACGGCGATCGCCGCCCGCTCGTCGCCGCGCCGACCGTCGCGCCGCCGCGATCGAGCGCGTCGAGCGCCGACTCGGGATGCCCGGCGCGTTCGGCCGCGGTGGCGAGCAGTCGATAGGTGTCGCGTCGCGCTGTGGGTCGACGCCCGAGTCTCGCGCTGGGCGGCGACGACTCGATCGCAGCAGCTGTTCGGCGATCTCCATCGCGCCCTTGGCGACTCGCCGCCTCGGCGGCGCGCCGGTTCCACGTCACGATCCGGTCGGCGATCCCGGAGCCGGTGGCGTGAAACGCGAGCGCCGGCGACCGGATCGTCGATCGGCACCGAATCGCCCCATTCCTCGATCACATCGCCGGCGCGTTGATGGACGGCCTTGCGGCGTCGAACCGAGAGACCCTCGTAGGCGGCGACGCGCACGAGGTCGTGCCGGAACCGGACGCTGTCGCCGTCGACGATGAACAGGTCGCCGAACTCGCGCTCCCACGTGGCGGGCTCGGCCAGATCGGCCGATCGAGCACGCGTCGCCGCCAGTCGATCGGTCGAAGGTCGACGCCGAGCACCGACGGCATCCCGGATCAGCTGCCCGACCGCCGACCGGGAGTTGATCGATCCGGGCAGCGAGCAGGCGCTCGACCGACTCCGGGATACACGTCGCTGCCGGTCGGGGTCGCTGGCGACCGCTCGCGGCGAGCTCGATGAGGTACAGCGGGTTGCCTGCCGCGGACGCTTGCAGACGCGCCAACGTGGCGTCGCTGGCAGCAGCTGCCGGGAGCTCGCGCAGCAGCAGCTGCTCGGCGAACGTGTCGTCGATCGGTGCCAGCTCGATCGTCACGTCGTCAGGCGGGTCCCAGCCACCGGGGCGGCGGGTCATCACGACGCACGAGCGTGGCGCCGAGCATGCGGCCGACAACGTCCAGCACGCCCGGGACGCCTCGTCGAGCCAGTGCACGTCCTCGACCACGATGACCGCGCCGATCGCCCGCGACTGCGACGATCAGCTCGGCGACGACCGCCGCGCAGCCGGTCGGCGCGGAATGCTGGGTCGAGCGCGTCGACCTCGTCGGTGGCATCGCACGTCGGCCCCGACCACGTCGGCGATCAGGGGAAGCCATGCGAGCGAGCTGCGGACAGCGCTGTCGACGAAGGCGCGCGAGCGCCGTGCCGGTCGTCCGATCGTCGGCGGCCGGGTCGATGCCGAGCCGACGTCGGATGAGCCGCCTGAACGGCAGGTACGGCGACGGCGCTCGTGCGGCTCGGCCCGCATCACGAGCCACTCGCGTCCGGCGCTCGCGACGTTGCGCGCCTCGTGCCAGAGCCTGCTCTTGCCGACCCCGGCCTCGCCGACCAGCTCGACCGTCCGCCCGATCGGATGGCGTCGAGCAGCAGCGCGAGCTCGTCGTTCACGCCCGACCACGGTGCGTCGGCAGGCGGCATCGATGTGGCCGACGGTGCGTCGTGCGACCAGGGCGCCGATGCGAGCGGCACGCACCGGCAGCTCGCTTCCCCTTGACGAGGAACGGCTCGAGCGTCGTCCGCTTCGAACCGCCCTCGGACACGTGGCGACCAGTCGCTCGCCGGCGATGATCTCGCCCGGTTCGGCCTGGCGCCATCAGCCGGGCGGCGAGGTTGGTGGTGTCGCCCATGACGATGTAGGTGCAGCGCTGCGGGATGGCCCATGTCGCCGACGAACACGACGCCGAGGTTGGCGCCGATCCGCAGTGGGAGCGGGCGACTCGTCGGCGATCGTCGCGGACGACGCGCAGCAGGCGTTCACCGTCGCGCTCGGTCGCCGTCGGTGCACCGGCGATCAAGCGTCCAGCGCACCGAGTTGGCCTCCGCCTGGGTCTCGAGCCAGCACACGTCGAGCTCGGCCGCAGGTGCGGTCGACGATCTCGGTGATCTCGCCGAGCACGGCGAACACCCGTCGCGACCCGCGGCGGCGAGCAGATCGTCGGTGCCGTCGAGCCGGATGAACGACATCGCGACCTGCTTCAGCTCGCCCGGCCGATGACCGACATCGACGAGCGATCGGAACTGGGTCGGGCAACAGCATCGTCGTGTCGACGCCCGTCGGCCGACGGCGCTCACAGCGACGCCCGTCGCCCGCGTCGTGCGGCGTGCCGAGCTTGGTGAGGTCGGAGCGCACACGCTCCCGTCGTCGCCGGCGCGACCCATCCACGTCGGGGAGCGCCGTCGCCAGGTCGCTCGTTGACGAGCGCCTCGCCCGACGTCGGCGCGCGCTTCGAGCTGGGCCATCGTCGGTGCTGACGGGCCCGGCAACGACGAGCGCCCGTCGGGTCGATGCCGAGCAGGTAGTACGCCTGGCGACCCGGCGGCCATGCCGCACGACATGCCGCAGTCGGACCGTCGCCGAGCGGGTGTGGCGATGCTGCCCTCGCGTGCCATGAACCGGAACATGCGCGGCCGCCGCGACGGCCGCCGCGCCGCTCGTGGTCCTCGCCGGTGAACAGCACGACCATCGCGTCGCCGCCGAACTCGAGCACGTCACCGCCGTGCTCGGAACACGCTCGTCGATCAGGCCGCGGAACACGGTGTTGAGCACGTCGTTGATGTGCTCGGCGCCGGCCCGGCCGAGTCGTGGCCAGTCGTTCGGTGAGCGTGGTGAAACCCGGAGATGTCGAAGAACGCCAGCGAGCCGTCGATCTCGACCCAGTGCGGCGTCGGATCGTCGGCGAACGCGGTCGCGGCGTGCTCGGAGAGATACGGATGTAGCGACTGGCCGAGCGCTTGGGTCACGGTCCTCCGGGCTGACGTCAGGCCACATCGTCGCCCCTGGAACGGCCTTGGTCAAGCGTGATAACCTCGTTCCCAGTGACTGCGCTGGCGGACGGTCAAGGGGTGCCGGTATCTGGTGCCGCGCCACGAATCAGCGCCCTGCCCGATGCCTCGGCGCCGGAAGTCGACGAATACGTGCTGCGCTTGCTCGACGAATGTCGCAATGAGGTCCAACTCGCCGATTCGAAGGCGAACATGCTGTTCGCCACGGTCGCGACCGTGATCGCGATCATGGTCGGGCTGCTGCTCGACGACGCCTCCGAGTTGCGCTCCAGTGGGAGCTCGGTGGTGGTGTTGGCGACGCTCGCGCTCCTGTCGTTCATGGTGTCGCTGGTCCTGCTGGCGCTCGCCGTGACCCCGCGTCTCGGGACGCCCGAGCGTGGCAAGGCGCGCTACTTCCAGGAGCACGCCGAGTTTGCCGACTCCCAGGCGCTGCTCGACGTGCTCGTCGTCGACGCCGAGCACGCCAGCGTGCGCCACGCCTCGCAGTTGCACACCCTCTCGCGCATCGTGCGTCGCAAGTATCGGCACGTTCGGCGGGCGATGCAGGTGATCTCGGTCTCGATGGGACTCGTCGTCGCCGTCGCCCTCACCAGCGCCATGCGCTGATCACGAGGCGCGCTGCAGTTCGAACACGGGGGATCGTGCCGGCGCGGTGAGCGCCGAGCACACCATGGCGAAGGCCCGTTCCCGGACGACGGGTGTCGCCGACCGGTCGGCCATCACGTTGGCGGCCGTGACGCCGACACCGCGCCGGCGCGCCATCCCGGCCAATTGCTGGAGCTCGGTCTCGGCGGCGTGGATGCCGTGCTCGGCGATGAATGAGCTGAGTTGGATCAGATATGGGTTCGTCATGAGGGTCACGGTACGCCGATCATTGGTCTGGTGTAAGGTCCAAAGATGCCGCTGTTTTCCAGACCAAGTTCGATGGTTGGCGTTCGCTGATGGACCTCTTTCTCGATCCCGACCAGAAGCGAGGCGCGACGCAGCGCGCTGTTCCTCCAACTCCGCGACGGCATCCTCGCCGGACGCTTCACCGCCGGCGATCGATTGCCGTCGAGCCGTGAGCTGGCGAACCAACTCGGCATCTCGCGGCACACCGTCACCACCGTCTACGGCCGGCTCGCCGCCGAAGGTTTCATCGAAGGGCGCGCCGGCGGCGGGAGCTTCGTGGGTGCGGTCACCACCGCTCGGCACCGGCCGGCACGCCCGGCTGCCATCTCGCCGCACCGGCATGTCGTGCCCGAGCGACCGCCCGGTCCGATCGGGAGTGCGCCGGAGCCGCCCAGGTTCGACCTCCGTCCGGCACTACCCGATCCGACCCTGTTCCCGCTCGTGGCGTGGCGCCAGTGCGTGACGGCCGCGCTGCAGGTTCCGCCGCCCGGCTACGGCGACCCGGCGGGACTGCCCGAGCTCCGACGCGCCCTCGCCCATTGGATCGGCAAGTCGCGCTCGGTGGTCGCCACCCCCGAGCAGGTCGTGGTCACGGCCGGGACGCAGCAGGCGATCGATCTCGTGGTGCGGGTGATGGTCGGGCGCGGCGACGTTGTCGCCGTCGAGAACCCGGGCTACACGCCGATCCGCCGGCTCTGCAGCGTTGCCGGGGCGCAGGTGGTGCCGGTGCCGGTCGACGACGAGGGGATCGTCGTCGACGCCATCCCGCCGCGCGCCAAGCTCGTCTACACCACGCCCTCGCACCAGTCGCCGACGGGTGCCACGATGTCGTTGTCGCGGCGACGGGCGCTGCTCGCGTTCGCCGAGCGCCACGCCGTCGCCGTGGTCGAGGACGACTACGACTCGGAGTTCCGCTACGACGACCGCCCGCTCGAGCCGCTCCACACGCTCGATCGCTCGGGACGTGTGATCTATCTGGGCACGTTCTCGAAAACGCTCTCGCCGTCACTCCGGCTCGGATTCGCGGTGCTCCCCGAATCGCTGATCGAGGCCAGCGTCGGGATGCGCGAGCTGCTCGATTGGCAGCCGCCGATCCTCAACCAGCAGGCGATGGTGCGGTTCATCGGCGACGGACATCTCGACCGGCATCTGCGCAGGAGCCGCAAGGTGTATCGCCCTCGGCATCAGCTCGTCTCCGAGTTCGCGCGCCGGGAGGCGGCAGCCGGCCGCCTGCACGTGGTCGCCGACAACCACGCCGGACTGCACATCGCCGTGCACCTGCCCGACGGCGTGAGCGACATCGACGTCCGTGCGCGGGCGACGGCGCACGGTGTCGCGCTCGGCGACTACCGCAGCAGCTGGGTCGATCCAGAGCATGCCCCGCACGGGCTGGTGATCGGATTCGGGTGCATCCGCACCGATGATCTGAACGAGGCGCTCGCCGTGGTGTCAGGCGTCTTGTGAGCCGAGGTCGATGCCGAGTGCGGCGCCGAGATCGCGGATCGCCTGCTCGGCCGACTCGACCTTGATGGTGGTCATGCCCATCGCCCGCGCCGGCTTGAGGTTGATCCCGAGGTCGTCGAGGAACACGACTTCGGCCGGCGCCACGCCCGCCGTGGCACAGGCGATCTCGTAGAACTCTGGGTCGGGCTTCCTGACGCCGACCAGGCTCGACTCGATGACGTGGTCGAAGCGCGCCATCACCGCCGCCACGTCGGGGCGGACGTCGGAGGCGACGTTGTTGGTGAGGCAGGCGGTGGTGAAACCGGCTGCGATCACGCGATCGAGAGCGACCACCATCTCGGGCCGGATCGGACCGTCGAGCAGGGCGAGCACGTCGGCCCCGGGCACACGGTGCCCCAGCTGGGCCGACTCGTCGGCGAAGGCGACGTCGAACTGCTCGGGAGTGATCGTGCGGCGCTCGATCTGGGCCCAGGCGTTGGTGTGCGGGTCGACGGCGTTGACGGAGCGCAGGAAGCCGACCGGGAGATCGCGCGCCCGCTCGTACTCCTCGAACGCATCGAACGGGCTCGACAGGATCACGCCGCCGAAGTCCCAGAACACAGCGGTGATGTCAGACGGCACGATCACCGCTCGTGTCGAAATCACCGAAGGCGGCGCGCCACTGTCGGAGGATTGCGGTGGCGGCGTTGATGTCGTGTGGGTCGAGCGGGAGGTTGGCGAACACCTGCGAGTTGAGCTCTCGGGCGGCGGCTTCGACGGCTTCGCGACCGCTCGGCGAGATCTCGGCGAGCACGCTGCGCCGATCGGTCGGGTTCGGACTGCGATGCACCAGTCCGGCCGCCTCGAGCCGGTCGACGGCGTTGGTGACGCTGGCCGGATGGACCTGGAGGCGTTCGCCGATCTTGCCGAGCGGTAGGGCACCGGTGCGGGTGAAGCGCAGCAGCATGAGCACCTCGAAGCGGGCGAAGGTGAGACCGAACGGGCGCAGCAGCTCGTCGATCGACTGGATCACGACCTGCTGGACGCGCGTGATCGAGGTGACCAGCGCCATGCCGTCGGCGCTGTCGGCCCACCCGATGTCGATCCAATTCTGCCGAGCCTGGGCGATCGGATCATGTCGCAACCTGGACGGGGGTGACTCCTGGACGACCATGGGGCGCACTTTACTTTGCTTTGGCGTCAAAGTAATTTGAACGGATGGTGACGAATCGCGAGCGATGGCAGGCGGCTTACGACGCCTCGACCCTCCGAGACGCCGACTTCCAGACGATGTCGGGAACGCCGCTCGAGCCCGTGTACGGGCCGGACGATGGCGAGTTCCCGGGGGAGTACCCGTACACCCGCGGTCCGTATGCCTCGATGTACCGGTCGAAGCTCTGGACGATGCGCATGTTCGCCGGGTTCGGCACCGCCGACGACACCAACTGGCGGTTCAAGGAGATCATCCGCACCGGCGGTACCGGGCTGTCGACGGCGTTCGACATGCCGACCCTGCTCGGCATCGACTCCGACGACGAGATGGCGCTCGGCGAGGTCGGTCGCTGCGGCGTCGCCGTCGACACCCTCGCCGACATGGAAGACCTCTACGCCGGAATCGACCTCGACAAGATCACCACGTCGATGACGATCAACAGCCCGGCGGCGGTGATCTTCGCGATGTTCGTCGCCCAGGCCGAGAAGGCCGGCATCCACCGCAGCAAGCTCGGCGGCACGCTCCAGAACGACATCCTCAAGGAGTATCAGGCGCAGAAGGAGTTCGTGTTCCCGCCGCGCCAGTCGATGCGGCTCGTACGCGACACGATCGACTTCACCGCGGCCGAGATGCCGCGCTGGCACTCGATCTCGATCTCCGGGTACCACATCCGTGAGGCCGGCTCGACCGCTGCCGAGGAGCTGGCATTCACGCTGGCGAACGGGTTCGCGTACGTCGAGCTGGCGCTCGAAGCCGGCCTGCCGGTCGACGCGTTCGCGCCCAGGCTGAGCTTCTTCTTCAACGCCCACATCGACTTCTTCGAAGAGATCGCCAAGTACCGCGCCGCACGCCGGATCTGGGCGCGCTGGATGCGCGATCGCTACGACGCCACCGAGCCGCGCTCGATGCAGCTCCGATTCCACACCCAGACAGCAGGTGTCTCGCTGACCGCCCAGCAGCCAGAGGTCAACATCGTGCGCACCGCGATCGAGGCCCTGGCGGGAGTGCTCGGCGGGAGCCAGTCGCTGCACACCAACTCGATGGACGAGGCGCTGGCGTTGCCCACCGAGAAGGCGGTGCGGATCGCCCTGCGCACGCAGCAGGTCATCGCCCACGAGACCAACGTCGCCCACGTCGCCGATCCGCTCGGCGGCTCGTACTTCGTCGAGGCGCTCACCGACGAGATCGAACGCCAGGCCGAATTGCTGTTCGCCCACATCGACGAGCTCGGTGAGGGCTCGATGCTCGAAGGCGCGATCCGCGGCATCGAGGAGAACTGGTTCCAGGGCCGGATCGCCGACTCGGCGTTCGAACAGGAACGGCTGCTCAACGCCAACCGGCGGTTCGTCGTCGGTGTCAACGCCTTCACCGACGGCAACGAGGACGACCAGATCGACCTGCTCCGCATCACCAACGAGGACGAGTCGCGCCAGCGCAAGCGGCTCCACGAGATCCGGTCACGTCGTGACCAAGTTGCCGTCGACGCCGCACTGGCCCGCGTGCGTGCCGACGCCGCCGATCCGACCGTCAACATGATGCCGGCGCTGATCGACGCCTCCAGCGCCTACGCCTCGCTCGGGGAGATCATGCGCACGATGGAATCCGAGTTCGGCCGCCACGTCGAAGTGCCGACGATCTGATGAGCGACGGGCCTGCACAGCGAATACTGATCGCCAAGGTCGGGCTCGACGGCCATGACCGGGGGATCAAGGTCGTGGCCCGGATCCTTCGCGATGCCGGCTACGAGGTGATCTACACCGGGCTGTTCCAGACACCGCTCACCGTCGCTGCGGCGGCGGTCGACGAGGACGTCGACGCGATCGGGTTGTCGATGTTGTCGGGGGCGCACATGACGCTCGCGCCGCGCGTGGTCGAGGAAGTGCGCAAGCTGGGCAGCGACATCCCCGTCGTCGTCGGCGGGATCGTGCCCGATCACGATCTCGACGAGCTCCGTCGAGCTCGGAATCGCGGCCGTGCTCACGCCCGGCTCGACCGCCGACCAGATCGTCGCCGAGATGGCGGCCGTGCTGGCGGCGTCCGTTCCCTGATTCGCCGCACGCGGTATCAGTGATATAGAGTCGTTCTCGGCGGGCACTCTCGATTCAGTCCGACCGCACGCGTGACCACATCGCGTGACATGAGCGGGGGGAAATCGATGAGGCGGATTGCCATTGCATTGTGCGGAGTTGTCGCGCTCGTACCGACGGTGGCGTTCGCCGCCCCCGGCGAGCCCGATCCCGGCTTCGGCACCAACGGGGTCGTGACGGGTGGGCTGCTCGACGAGTTCGGCCAGGTCACGGTCGACGGTCAGGGCAGGACGGTCGTGGTCGGCAGGGAGTCCGACTCGATCGCGATCGCGCGGTACCTCGCAAACGGATCGCCCGACCCGGCGTTCTCGGGCGACGGGCGCGCCGACCTCCCGATCGCCGCCGTGTCTGCGGTCTTCGTCGACGTTCGCGTGTTGACCGACGGTTCGATCGTGGCAATCGGGCAGCGACGTACCACTGCGGATCCGTTCTCGAACGCTCTCTGGTCCGCCAAGGTTTCAGACGGCGGAGTGCCCGTCTCCGGATACGACTCCGACGGCGTCTCGATCCTGGCGCAGGGCTACACCGCCTACTTCGAGACCGGCAGCATCGCTGCTGATGGGTCAGCCGTGATCACCGAGATCGGCCTCGGAGGAGGATGGTTGACGACGATCGACGTCGGGGCGCGTTCGACGAGTCGCACGTGCTCGAGTTCGCCGCCGGCGCCCTGCCGGCCGGCTGCGTTCCTGTCGGCTTCGGATACCGGCCATTCGGATCGGCGCGCTTGTCTGCTAGCGAGGCTGTCCACGTGTTGGACGTCGGTGTCGGCGACAACGGCGGTTGCACGATCGAGAACGCGATCATCGTGACCAAGCAGAACCTCGCTACGGATGACCGCGATCTGGTCGTACGCGATCCTCCCGCCCGAGGAACTCCCGGATCAGCGCCAAGGCGCGCTCGAGCTGATCGGCACCGACATCCTCGTGTCGACGATGTCGGGCGCCGCCAGCAATGTCCACCGCTTGTCGTCGGCCGGCGCACCGGTCGCGGGTTGGGGAACCGGCGGTCGCGCCACGCTCGCCCCCGGATTCGGTGCGATCGGCGGCATGGCGCCAATGGCGGACGGCTCGGTCGCGGTCGTCAACGACCCGCTCTTCGACGCTGTGACCACGCTGCGCGTCGACAGGCTGCTCGCCGATGGGTCCACCGACGCAGCGTTCGGCCACTACACGGCGCCGGTCGGAGGCTTCCTCACGGGTACGTCGATTGCGGGAGCGCCCGACGGTGACATCGCCGTGACGACCCAACGCGCCGGTGAAGGAACCGTCCGCCACATCCAGGGCGTTTCGATCCCCGACGCAGTCCCGTTGGCGCCCGCTCGGCTGCTCGACACCCGTCCTGGCGAGAGCACGGTCGACGGACAGTTCGCCGGCATCGGTCGCGCCGCCGCCGGCAGTGTCACGAAGGTCCGCATCGCCGGTCGCGGTGGGATTCCAGCCGATGCCGCAGCGGCGATGGTCAACCTCACCGTCGTCTCACCGGGTGGCGCCGGGTACGCGACGATCTTCCCCTGCACGCCGACCCCGCCCAACGCGTCGAACATCAACTACACGCCTGGAGCGGTCGTGGCCAACAGCGTGACGGCGACGCTCGACGCCAATGGCGATGCCTGCATCTTCACGCTCGCCGCCGCCGACCTCCTGATCGATTCCAATGGCTTCGTGCCGTCCGACTCGGGGATCGGCACGCTGACTCCGGCGCGACTGCTCGACACACGGCCCGGCGAGACGACGGTCGACGGCGAGTTCGCCGGCATCGGGCAGGCCACCGCAGGCAGCGTGACCAAGGTCCGCATCGCCGGCCGCGGCGGGATCCCTGCCGACGCCACGGCAGCGATGGTCAACCTGACGGTCGTCAACCCGGGAGCCGCCGGCTACGCCACGATCTACCCGTGCACGCCGGCACCGCCGAACGCCTCCAACATCAACTACGCGCCCGGAGCGTTCGTCGCCAACAGCGTCACGGCCACGCTCGACAGCAATGGCGACGTGTGTGTCTTCACGTTGGCGGCGGCCGACATCCTGATCGACGCCAACGCCTATGCCGAGGCGGGCTCCAAGGTGGGCACGCTCACGCCGGCGCGACTGCTCGACACGCGTCCGGGTGAGGCGACGGTCGACGGCGAGTTCGCTGGGATCGGCCGCGCCGCCGCAGGCAGCGTCACCAGGATCCACGTCGCCGGCCGCGGTGGGATCCCGGTCGGTGCTACGGCGGCGATCGTCAATCTCACGATCGTCGGCCCTGGCGGACCTGGGTACGCAACCATCTACCCGTGCACGCCGACGCCGCCGAACGCCTCGAACATCAACTACGGGCCCGGCGCGGTCGTCGCCAACGGCGCCTTGGCGAAGCTCGATGCAGGTGGTGACGTGTGCATCTTCACGCTCGCCGCGGCCGACATCATCGTCGATGCCAACGGATACCTGACGGCCTGAACACGACGTCGGTGGCGACCGACGGTCATCATGGCCGACATGACTGCGGCGCCGACCGATTTCGAGACCGTTCGATTGGCGGGAGCCGGGGTCGAGTTGGTGGCCGACGTGTTCGGCGCGGAGGGCGCACCACCTGTGGTGCTGCTGCACGGCGGCGGGCAGACCCGGCACGCCTGGGGGAGCGCTGCCACGGCGTTCGCGGGAGCCGGCCGCCGGGCCTACTCGATCGATCTACGCGGCCACGGCCATAGCGATTGGTCGCCGGACGGGATCTACGGGATCGGTCGCTTCGCCGCCGATGTCGAAGCCGTCACCATCGCGCTGGACGCGCGACCGGCGTTGGTCGGGGCGTCGCTCGGGGGGCTGGCTTCGCTGGTCGCCATCGGCGAGAGCGAGCGACCGATCGCATCGGCGCTCGTGCTGGTCGACGTGGCGCCGCGTGTCGAGCGCGAGGGTGGTCGGAAGATCCGCGAGTTCATGCGCTCCGGCATGCGCGGCTTCGACTCGCTCGACCAGGCGGCCGACTCGATCTCGACGTTCCTCCCGCATCGCCCACGCCCGAAGAACCTCTCGGGTCTCGAGAAGAACCTCCGGCTCCGTGGCGATGGGCGTTGGTACTGGCACTGGGATCCACGGTTCATCGCCAACCAGGACGGCGTCGACGGTCAGGAAGGCCTGGTGCGGCACGATCACCTGTGCGAGGCGGCGCGCCACGTGACCGTGCCGACGCTGCTGGTGCGCGGGCGCATGAGCGACATCGTCAGCGACGAGAGTGTGCGCGAGCTGCAGGAGCTGATTCCTCACGCCGAGGTGGTCAATGTCGCCGGAGCCGGCCACATGGTCGCCGGCGACGAGAACGACGCCTTCAACGAGGCCGTGATCGAGTTCATCGAACGCGTGGCCTGACAGAGACGCGCTGCCGCCAGTCACGCTCACTCGGTGATCAGCGCGAACAGGTCGTCGGCGCCGGCGGCGACCACCCGATCGCCGAGCTCGCGCCGCCACTGAACGGTCGTGCCCCATTCGTGGCGCCACGACCACAGACGTCGGGTCAATTGGTGCAATGGGTACTCACGCGTCACCCCCATCGCGCCGTGCGCCTGGTGGGCGGCCCGCGTCCCGAGCGCGATGGCGTCGTCGACGACGACCCGTGCCGCCGCGACAGAGATGCCGACGCGTTCGTCGGCGACGGCCCGAAGCGCGATGTCGGCTGCCATCTGCGCCCGCACCGCCGACTGGGCGACGGTGACGAGATGCTGCTGCACCGCCTGGAACGTCGCCACCGGCTTGCCGAATTGGTGCCGTTCGTTGGTGTAGTCGACCGTCATCTGGGCGATCGACGTGAGTGCCCCGGCGGCCATCAGCACACGCGACAACGCCCCCCGTTGGCGCAACTGCACGCCCAACCCGCCATCCCCGTGCTCGACGTCGTCGAGCACCAGATCGGCGAACACGTGGTCGCGCGCCTCTCCGGCGAGGTTGGCTCCTGGCGTCACGCTCACCTGGTCACGGCGCAACGAGCAGACGAGATCGTCGGCCACGAGCACGATGCGATCGGCATGGCGGGCCCAGCAGACGGTGCCGTCGACCCTGATGCGGCCGTCGGCGACGTTGACAGCCGACGGTGAATCGACCACCGCGAGCGGGCCGTTCGGCACGCGCAGGCCCACGGATGCGAGGCAGAACCCACCCAACATCGCCGTCTCGGCGAGCGGTACCGGTGTCGCTCGCCGCCCGACGGCGTGGACGAGTGCCGCGGTGTCGTAGATCGTGCCGCCCGAACCACCGGCGGACTCCGGGACGCCGACCCATGCGAAGCCGGCCTCGACGAGCGCCTCCCACGTGGGCTTCGACCAGCCCGCCAGCTCGGCGCGCTCGACCTCGTCCGGCGGGCAGACCTCGGCCAGCAAGCGGTCGATGGTCTCGACCAACAGCGGGTCGGCGCTGTTCATCGCCCGGCCTCGGTGGGACGTAGGCCCTTCGACGCCACCGACCGCAGCACCTCGCTCGTGCCGCCCCGAATCGTGAACGACGGTTGCGTGAGCGCAGCGGTGACGAGCAACTGTCCGAAGATCGACCCGTCGGCTGCGTTCGGCGGCTCGTCGACATACGACAAGACGGCGGCGACGACGTCCTGTTCGAATCGCGTCCCCATCTCCTTGACCAGTGACGACTCGATCGCCGGCGCTCCGCCTCGGTCGATCGACCGCGCCACCGCCAGCGAGAGCTGGTGCAGCACCCAGTAGTTGGCGACCACTTCGCCGAGCAGGTCGCGCAACTCGTTCGAGGGTGCGTCGATGTCCCGTCGCAGCAACTCCTCGACCAGCAGGTACGAGCTGAGCCAACGGTCGGGTCCACCGCGCTCGTAGGCGAGCTCCGACGTGTTCTGTGACCAGCCCTGGCCGACCTCGCCGAGCACGAGTTCGTCGGGCACGAACACGTGGTCGAACACCACCTCGCAGAAGTCGGCCGTGCCGTCGATGAAGGCCACCGGTGTGACCTCGATCCCGGGTGACTTGAGATCGACGATGAGCTGAGTCATGCCCTCGCGCTTGTCGCCGACCCGGTCGCGCGGTGTGGTGCGGCACAGCACGATGATCCAGTCGTTCTCGTGAGCGGCGGTCGTCCAGATCTTGCGACCTTCGAGCACCCATCCGTCCCCGTCGCGGGTCGCCTTCGACGACAACGACGCCAGGTCGCTGCCGCTGTCGGGCTCACTCATGCCGATCGAGAACGACAGCTCGCCGCGGCAGATGCCCGGCAGGAACCGCTGCTTCTGCTGCTCGGTCCCGAACGTGGCGATCACCGGGCCCGACTGCCGGTCGGCGACCCAGTGGTGCCCGATCGGCGCACCCCAGCGCAGCAGCTCCTCGACGACGATGAAGCGATCGACGGCCGAGCGATCGTGGCCTCCGTACTGGCGTGGCAGCGCCATCCCCAGCCAACCCTGGGCGCCGAGCTTGCGCGAGAAGCCTGCGTCCCGCGCGGCGTTCATCCCGAGCCCGGGACTGAACGACCCGCGCGGCAACTCCTCGGCGAGGAACTGCCTCACCTGGCGCCGCAGCGCGTGTTCGTCCGCCGAGAGCTCGACGGGTTCGAACGCGATCACGACGGGGCACGCTCGCGGATCCTCGAGCGGGTTCGCAGGATCGAGCTCTGGCTGACCTCACCCAGGAGCGTGCGATCCTCCGACCACAGTTCGGCCCGGCCGTAGCCGAAGCCGTTGGCGATCTGCTGCACGTGCACCGACAGCAGGATCCACTCGGTCTCGACCAGCTTGCCGACGCGGATCGTGTTGTCGAGGCTGTTACCGGCGAAGGAGTGCCCGGTGGCGTCGGCGAACCCGAGGGGCATGAAGTCTCCGACGAACGTCAGGTCGGGCACCGCCGTGAGCCGTCGGCCGTCCCAGCAACGGACCCACAACGCGAACGAGCCGTCGCCTCGGCCGCCGTCGCGCTCGATGTCGTCGATCTGCCGTCCGAGCGCCAAGCGAAACTCGGCAAGGTCGCCGATGTGCCCATGCCCCGACTCGAAGAACGGATAGCTCGCACACGCGTCCGGGTCCGGCACGTCCGGGGGCGTGCACCAGACACCCTCGAACTCGAAGTCGCGGGTCCCGAGCGCGGCGTGGGCGGTGAGGATCTCGTCGCCGTCGCGCGAGAGCACGCAGCGGGCTTGGGTGGTGTTGTGCCCGGTGACTTCGATCGTGACCGCGATGTCGATCGGCTCCGCTCCGGCGGCGAACGAGAGGTACTGGGCGGTGGCCCAGATGACGGGTCGACCGGTGGCCGTTTGCATGGCAGCGACGGCCGCGCCCAGTCCGGCGCCACCCTGCAGCGTCGAAGTAGGCGTGAGGAGCAGCGGTGACGGTGCCCAGAGGAAGCGCAGTCCGTCGCCGGTCGGTTCGAGGGTGAAGGCGTCGATCGCCACCGTCAGGCACCGAGCTTGCGGAAGTCCCAGCTGACGACCTTCTCGGGAACGAGCCGCAACCAGGCATGCTTGCCATCGGCCAGGAACGTGCCGCCCGTGTACTTGTCGGCCCACAACCGCTCGGGCTCGGCGACCGCCGGGTCGGGGTCGACGCGGGGTACGTCACCGACGACCTCGACGCGACCGATCAGCTCGGCCCCTCTGAGCTCGAAGTACCCCACGCCGGCGTCGATGACGACGCTCACCCGGGGGTCGCGCCCGAGGTTGGTCCACCGCTGGCTCTTGACGACCGAGTGCAGCCAGAGCGCCGAGCCGTCCCACACGAACCACAGCGGCGAGACGTGGGGACTGCCCGTGGCGTCGACGCTGCCGAGGCGGCACATCCGCTCCTCACCGAGGAAGGCGTCGAGCTCCTGCTGGTCCATGGCGATCCTGCGACCGCGCTTCTGCTCTTTCATCAGGGTTCTTCCTCGATCAGTCCTCGACCACGATCGCCTGCTCGGGGCAGGTCGAGGCGGCGCGCTTGGCGGCGGCGATCACCTCGGGAGTGAACTCGGTGACGGCGACGTAGGCGTGGCCGTCGTCGTCGCGCAACATGAACACGTCCGGCGCCGCCATCGCACACAGCGTGTGACCCTGGCAGAGCGCTTCGTCGACGTAGGCGCGCATGTGTTGAACAATAGGTGCCATGCATCTGTCGTCGTTGGTCGAGATGGTCGAGTCCGGCTTCGACGAGCGCGTCCTGCTGGGCACGCGTGACGCCCCGGTCACCGGTGCCGAGCTCGGCCGGCTCGTGCGTGCCGGTGCCTCCACGCTCGGCGGCCACAAGGCTCTGGTCTACGTCGGAGAGAACCATCCGAGGCTGCCGGTCGCCCTGTTCTCGGCGGCCTGGGCGGGCATTCCGTTCGTGCCCGTCAACTATCGCCTCGAGGACCATCAGCTCAACAGCCTGATCGGCCGTCAGCCGGTGCGCTCGTGCTGTCGGACGAGGCGACGGCGGCGACGAATCACGGGTGACGCGCCGGTGGCGGTCTTCGACGAGTGGCTCGGTTCGCTGCCCGACGATCCACCGGCCGCCGACCCGCCGTTCGACGACGACGAGCGTCGCGGTCGTCCTGTACACGAGCGGCACGACGTCGGAACCGAAGTCGGCGCTGCTGCGGCATCGGCACTTGATGGCGTACCTGCTGGGGTCGGTCGAGTTCGGCGGCGCCGGTGAGGACGAGGCGGTGCTGGTGGCGGTGCCGCCGTACCACGTGGCAGGCATGGCGAACATGCTGTCGAACACGTTCGCCGGTCGGCGGCTCGTGTACCTCGAGCACTTCGACCCCGCGGTGTGGCTGGCGACCGTGCGCGAGGAGGGCATCACCAATGCCATGGTCGTCCCGACGATGCTCGCCCGAATCGTCGATGCCATCGGCGAGGGCACCGCCGACGTGCCCACCTTGCGGACGCTCTCGTACGGCGGGGCCAAGGTCTCCGAGCGGGTGCTGTTCGAGGCGCTCGACAAGTTCCCCACGACGGGCTTCGTCAACGCCTACGGCCTGACCGAGACCGCATCGACGATCGCCGTGCTCGGTCCCGACGACCATCGCGCGGCGATCGAGTCCGACGACCCCGCGATCCGGCGCCGGATCTCGTCGGCCGGACAGGTGTTGCCGATGGTCGAGATCGAGCTGCGCGACGAGCTCGACCACCCGGTGGCGCAGGGCGACACGGGATTGATCTTCGTCCGCGGCGAGCAGATCTCGGGCGAGTACGCGAGCGGCAGCCTGCTCGACGGGCACGGTTGGTTCTGCACGAACGATCGGGGCTGGATCGACTCGGGCGGGTACCTGTTCATCGAAGGCCGCGCCGACGACACGATCATCCGCGGCGGTGAGAACATCGCTCCAGCGGAGATCGAGGAGGTGCTGCTCGCCCATCCGGCGGTCGCCGAGGTGTGCGTGGTCGGTCTGCCCGACGACGAGTGGGGCCAGCGCATCGCCGCCGCCGTCGTGCTGCGCCCGGGTCGCGCCGTCGATGCCGACGAACTGCGCGAGCAGGTGCGGGCCGAGCTGCGCGGCTCGAAGACCCCCGACACGATCGTGTTCCGCGATCAACTGCCGCACACCGAGACCGGCAAGTTGCTGCGCCGTGTCGTGCTGCAGGAGTTGACGACCGGCTACGGCTGAGTGCGGGCGCGGGCCACGACGGCCTCCATGTTCGCCTTCAGCGTGTCGCTCCCTGCGCCGGTGAACCCGTGCTCGGCGGCGATCTCGCGGTGGCGCCGGTGGGCGGTGCGCAGCGGCAGCGGGCTCGTCTCGTCCCAGTCGTGGCGCATGGCGGCGATCATCTCGCGGGCTCTGCTCGGCGATCGCCGCCGCCAATCGATGGGCGGTCGGCAGCAGCTCGTCGTGGGCCACGACGTGGTTGGCGAGCCCGATCCGCAGCGCCGTCTCGGCATCGACGAAGTTGCCGGTCATCGACATCTCGCGCGCCTTGGCCATCCCGACCCGGCGCGGCAGGTCGACCAACACCGGCCCGGGATACACGCCGACCCGGACGTGCGTGTCTGCGAAACGGGCCCGCTCCGACGCCACGATGAAGTCGCAGGCCAGCGCGATCTCGAACCCGCCGGTCACGGCGGGCCCGTTGACGGCGGCGATCGTCGGCACACCGGAGGTCGCCACGGAATCGATGAACTCGGGCAGATCGGCGAGACGGTCGGTGCCGAGGTTGCGCAGGTCGAGCCCGGCGCAGAACGCCGGGTCGGCGCCGGTGACGACGATGCACCGAGCCGATTGGCAGGCCGTGACGGCCTCGACGATCGCCTCCGCCATCTCGAGGTTGACCGCGTTGCGCGCCGCGGGCCGGTTGAGCGTGATCACGGCCACGCCGTCGGCGCCGACGTCGACCTCCACCGGGGACGGGTTCTGATCGCTCACTGGTGCGACACTAGAATCTGACATCATGCCGATGACACTCAGGCCTGGTGCTCGCCTGTTCAGCACCGTCTGCCCGACGGAGATGATCACCGTCAGAGCACCCGCCGGGGAGGTCGACATCACCATCGGCGGTGTGCCTCCGGTCCTGAGCGCTGGCGATCGCGACGGCACCGGCTCGTTGGTCGACGGCCACGACGGTGGGGCTTCGATGGGCAAGCGCTACGTCGACGAGGCCGACACGATCGAGCTGCTGTGCACCAAGGCCGGCGATGGCGTGCCGGCGGTCGGCGGCGAGCTGCTCCGGTTCAAGGAAGCCAAGGCGCTCCCCGCCAGCGACTGACTCAGACGTCGACGATCCGGTCGACGAGGCCCCACTCGACCGCGGTGGCGGCGTCGATCTCGCGGCCCGACAGGCCGAGCGCAGCGGTGCGCTGGCGTCCGATCCGGTGCGTCAGGCTCACCGTTCCGCCGGCGCCGGGAATCAGGCCGAGCCCGATCTCGGGGAGGCCGATCCTGGTCGCCGGGTCCGCCTCGACGTTGCCGGCGAAGGCAGCCATCTCGATCCCGCCTCCCAATGCGGCGCCGTGCAGGCGCACCGTGGTGCGCGCCGAGAGACGGTGGATCAGTCGCGCCGGGCTCCGGGCGAGTCGCGTGATGTGAGCCGTGACGGGGTCGGGGCGGCTGCCGAACTCGTCGAGATCGCCGCCGGAGCAGAACGACGGGCCGTTGCCGCGCAGCAGCACCTGTTCGATCGTCTCGTCTGCCACGGCGAGCGCCAGCGACTGTGAGAGCTCGTCGCGCAGACGGGTCGAGATCGCGTTGTGACGGTGCGGCCGGTCGAGGGTGATCGTCAGCGTTGCGTCCGACGCGATCGACGATCACCGTCGGGCGATCATCGGTGAACGCGGCCGCCGGATGAGCCGCACGCCAGGCGGCGAACTCGGGCCCGCCCTGCAGCATCGAGTAGGCCGCCGACTCCATCGACAGGCCGGCGTCGACGTCGATCCCGGGGAGCCCCCGCAGCAGCACGGCCAACGTCCTCGCCGCCATCGGCGCAGAGGCGATCTTCGTGAGCACGGCGTCGAGGTCGTCGCCCCCGACGACGAGGTCGGCGGCGGCCGGGCCACTGGCGCCGAAACCGCTGCCGACCCAGATCACGACGACCGGCAGCGCGCCCGGCGACGGCAGCGGAGCGTCGGGACGTCCCTCGACGACGAGCACAGGACGGCGCGGATCACCGGCGATCTCGTCGACGAACGGCGATCGGACGAGATCGGTGTACGCCTCCGGTGTCAGTACCTGTGGCTCGATGTCGGCAGCGTAGAAGGACCGGAGCAACATGGCGGCGTGCCGTGGCAACCCGCGCCCCCGTTGCCCGAGATCGAGGTCGACGCAGCACGCGTCTGGGCCGAGTCCGGTTGCCAGTCGCTGACGCACCCCGATGTGCCGGTCCCGTCACGTCTCGTGCGAACGGTCGCCGCTGTCGTCGCACGGCTCGACGCCGCCGGGGCCGGGCTGGCGGAGCGATACGGAGCGTGCGGTCTCGGCGCGCTGTCCGAGCGAGCCGGGTCGTTGCTGTTCCAGCCGGCGGGCCGGGCGAGCTGTGGGGGAGCCACGCGCTTGCTGCCGCGCCGCCGACGGGTGGATCGCCGTCACGCTCGCCCGACCCGACGACCGCCGTGCCCTGCCGGCCTGGCTCGGCGTCGACCCGCAATCGGCGTTCGTGGTCACCAACAGCGACCCGTGGGTCGAGGTCGGCCGCCGGGTGGGCGAGCGACGATCCGCTGAGCTGGTCGAGTCTGGCGACGTTGCTCGGCCTTGCGTGCGCCGTTGTCGGCGAGACGGCACCCACCGCGGGCGTGATCCAGGATCACCTCGGCGATGCCGCACCGCGTCCGCTCGCCGGCCTGCGCGTCGCCAATCTGGCGTCACTGTGGGCCGGCCCGCTGGCCGCCGATGTGCTCGCCCGCCTCGGCGCCGATGTCGTGTTCGTCGAGAGCACCACCCGACCCGACGGCGCCCGCGCGACGCAGACCTGGTTCGACGCCATGCACACCGGGCAGCGCTCCGTCGCTGTCGACTTCCGCACCGACGCCGGTGTCGCCCAGCTGAAGTCGTTGGTGGCAGCGGCCGACGTCGTGATCGAGGGATCCCGACCGCGCGCCCTCGAACAGTTGGGCATCTCGGCCGCGGACATCGTGTCGAGTGGTCCTCGAGGTGTGGCTGTCGATCACGGGCTACGGCCGCGGTCCCTCGGACGCGAATGCGGGTCGGATTCGGCGACGACGCGGCGGCGGCCGGGGGACTGGTGGGTGTCGCCGAGGGTGGGCCGGTGTTCATCGCCGATGCGATCGCCGATCCGATCACCGGCCTGGTGGCGGCGAGCACGATCGTCGATCTGATCGGCGCCGGCGGTCGCTGGGTCGTCGACGTCGCCCTGGCCCGCGTCGCCGCCGCCGTCGCCCAGCGAGTCTCCGACCCGGTCGCGCTCGCCTCACACCGCCCGGCACCGCCTCGCCGGATCGCTCCAGCGGCCGCGGTCCCGCTGGGCGCCGACACCGATGCCGTCATCGAGGAATGGACGCGACGGTGATCACACGGACCCGATTCGACGCGTTCGCCGATCGGCGTCTTACATTGGTGTCACATGACGACTTCGACCCAGATCCCGTTCGTCGACTATCTCGTGCTCGGCGACACGCCCCACCTCGTCGCCCATCAGTGCACGAGCTGCGGCGCCCGATTCTTCGATCGCCGCAACGCCTGTGCGAGTTGCTTCGCAAGCGAATTCGAGCAGGTCGACGTGGCCACCGAGGGCGAACTGCGCTCGTACACGATCGTCGCCTTCGCCGCACCGGGAGTCGACGTCCCGTTCGTGGCCGGAGTGATCGACTGTGACGGCACCAGCGTGCGCGGCAACGTCATCAACTGCCCGCCCGACCCCGAGCACGTACAGCTCGGCATGAAGCTGCGTCTGACGACGTACTCAGTGGGCACCGACGCCCAAGGCACGGAAGCGATCGGGTTCGGGTTCGAACCCGCCAACTGATCTCAGAGAACGAAGCGCGAGAAAGCGAGCACCGCGATGAGCAGGAGCGACGACATCTGGATCCTCGGGATCCACATGACCAAGTTCGGCAAGCACTTCGACAAGGACATCGTCGACCTCGGCGCCGAGGCGATCCAAGGCGCGCTCACCGATGCCGGAGTGTCGATGCGCGAGATCGGCGTGATGGCGGCCGGCAACCTGATGGGACGCGGAGGGATCGCCCAGCAGTTGCAGAAGCAGGTCGGCCAGACCGGCATCCCGGCCTACAACGTCTCGAACGCCTGTGCCACCGGCGCCACCGCGTTGCGCACGGTCATCATGGCGGTCAAGGCGGGGGAGGCCGACTACGGGCTCGCCGTCGGTGTCGAGAAGCTGGCCGGCGCCGGACTGCTGGTCGGCGGAGATCGCGCCGCCGACGGCCAGGAGTGGTCGCCCACCGGTCGCTTCGGCGCCGTGGCGCCGATCGACGGCCGGATCGGGACCGAGACGATGCCGGGCGTGTTCGCCCAGATCGGCCAGGAGTACAACCACAAGTACGGCGGCGCCACGTTCGAGCTGTTCGCCAGGATCAGCGAGAAGAACCACAGCCACTCGACGCTCAACCCGCTCGCCGCCTACAGCAAGGCGATGTCGCTCGACCAGATCATGAACGACGTGATGATCGCCTACCCCAACACGCGACCGATGTGCTCGGCCAACTGCGACGGGGCGGCGGCGGCGGTCGTGGTCAACGGCGAGACGCTCAAGACGCTGTCGCTCGAGCAGCAGCGCCGGGCGATCAAGGTGTCGGCATCGATCCTCACCACCGATCCGTGGGAGGAGGCCTGCCAGGTGCTGCCCAACGTCAACACGCTCACCCGCAACGCCGCCAAGCAGGCCTATGAGCAGGCCGGTGTCGGGCCGGCCGATCTCGACCTGGTCGAGCTCCACGACTGCTTCGCCACTGCCGAGCTGGTGCACTACGACAACCTGATGTTGTGCGACGAGGGCGGGGCGGTCGACTTCTTCGAGTCGGGCGCGCCGTGGCGCACCGGTTCGACGCCGGTCAACGTCTCGGGTGGTCTCCAGTCGAAGGGTCATCCGATCTCGGCGACCGGGATCGCCAACATCTGGGAGGTCTGCCAGCACGTCCGTGGCGAGTGCGGCGACCGCCAGATCGAAGGCGCCAAGGTCGGCCTCGCCCACGTGATCGGCCTCGGCTCGGCCTGCGGCATCCACATCCTCGAGAAGTCCGCCGCCTAGCGCGTCAACTGATCCATCGTTCGGCTCAGTGGTGTCTCGGTCGATGCTTGACCAGCCACCCGACGAGCAGGCCTGCGACCCCAGCCAGCACGAGCACGATCCACAAGGGCGCTTCGGTGCTCCCGGTGACGTAGCCGAGCCTGACGTCTCGGCGGTTGTCGACGGCGACCATCACGACGAGGGCGACGATGATCGCTGCGACGGTGACACGAATGATTCCGCCGATGCCCCGGGCGGTGACGGCGGTTTCGGAGTGATCGCTCATGGGCCTGCGATACCCATATCCGCGAGTGACCAATCGCGGGCTTTCCTACATTACTGGTAGAGATAACTGGATTCATCGTGTTTGGTGCCATATAGTCGCCGTGTGCGCATCTCGCAGCGGGTCGACTCCGGGCTCCGAGCCTTGGTCGCGCTCGCCGCGGCGGAGCGTGGCGGTGACCAGGTGCCAGTGCCATGTCACCGGTTGCTCGGCCTCGACACACGCGACAGCTACCTCGACGCGGTGCTCGCCGATCTCCGCAAGCGCGAGCTCGTGCACAGCCATCGTGGCACCCGGGGTGGCTGGTTGCTCGCCCACGCGCCGGATGAGATCACCGTCGCCGATGTGATCAGGGCGCTCGACGGCCCGATCACATCTGTTCGCGGTGTTCCACCGCGCGACCTGCACGACACCGACGTCGGCGACACGGTCGTCGAGCTGTGGTGCTCGCTCGAGAAAGCCGTCTCCGATGTGCTCGAGCACGTCACGATCGCCGACCTGGCGCCCGTGCGAAACGAGCATGCACGCGCCGGCTAGGCGCAGCTCCCGGCGCCGTCATTACCCTGCAGAGCGTGCGCGTGTCTCACAAGGTCGACTACGCGTTGCGGGCGATGGTCGTGCTCGCCGAAGTTGCACGCGACACTCCCGGCGTCAGGACGACCGGGGCTGATCTCGCCGCTCGAGGGCAGATTCCACCCAGATTTCTCGATGACGTCCTGCGACTGCTCCGCGCCGCAGGGCTGGTGCGGAGTGTGCGCGGTTCCGGCGGAGGATGGCAGTTGGCGCGCCCGGCGGCGAGCATCACCGCCGCCGACGTGATGCGCGCCGTCGACGGTCCACTGGCGTCGGTGCGCGGGGTGCGACCGCACGAACTGGCGGCGGCCGGCGAGCCCGACTATCTCGTCGGACTGTGGGTCGCTGTTCGCTCCGTCATCAGATCGGTGCTCGAGGACGTGACCATCGCCGATCTCGCCGAGCGGGAGTTGCGCCCCAACGTGCAGGCCCTGATCGACGACGCCGCGGCGTGGCAGACCCGAGATCTGGGACGCTGAATCAGGACAGACGCTTCGGTGGTCGGATGTGTCGATCGGGCGGCGCTCTGTCAGCGCTTCGCCTCGAGGATCAAATTCAGTGGGGTCTCGGCGGCCCGCCGAAACTGCGTGAATCCGGCTTCGTTGAGCACCCTCCCGAAGCCGGACCTCTACCGTCGCTGGCAAGCCGACTCCTGAGAGCCCCGAGGGTGATCGCGCCCTTCGCAGGGCCATCACGTCGGGTCACGAGAACGCGCTATATGTTCGGACGGTGGTCGCTGCCGATGGTCGCTCGAAGGCTGGCGTCGTTCTCGCCGCGCTCGCCGCTGGCCAGTTCGTGATGGCCCTCGACAGTTCGGTGATGAACGTGTCGATTCCGGTCGTCGCCGAGGACGTCGGTACCGACGTGACCGGTATCCAGACGGCGATCACGATGTACACGCTGGTGATGGCGGCGTTCATGATCACCGGCGGCAAGGTCGGTGCGATGATCGGGCGCAAGCGCGCCTTCATGATCGGATGTGTCATCTACGCCGCGGGTTCGCTGACCACGGCGCTGTCGCAGAGTCTGCCGATGTTGATGTTCGGCTGGTCGCTGCTCGAAGGGCTCGGCGCAGTGCTCATCCTCCCGGCGATCGTGGCCCTGGTCGCATCGAACTTCGCTCGCGAGGAGCGCCCGCGCGCCTACGGCCTCTTGTCTGCTGCGATGGCGATCGCCGTGGCTGCCGGGCCGTTGATCGGCGGGATCTGCACGACCTACTTCTCCTGGCGCTGGGTGTTCATCGGGGAGGTCGTCGTGATCGCCGGCATCCTCGCCTTCTCCAAGCGGATTGCCGACACCCCGCCGGAGGAGGGTGTCACCCTCGACGGCGTCGGTGCCGTGCTGTCGGCGTCGGGCCTCGGCCTGATCGTGTACGGCCTGTTGAGGTCGGGTTCATGGGGGTTCATCGAGCCCAAGCCGGCTGCCCCGGTGTGGCTCGGGCTTGTCGCCGGCCTTCTGGTTGATGCTCGGTGGCGGAGTGCTGCTCTATGGCTGTTTCTCGGCTGGGAGAAGCGAATGGTCGCCCAAGGTCGTGAGCCACTCGTCGATCCTGCCCTGTTGCAGGTCGCTCACCTGCGGATCGGTCTCGCCGCCTTCTTCTTCCAGTTCCTCCTGCTGCTCGGTCTGTTCTTCCTGATGTCGTTGTTCCTGACCGTCGCCCTCGGCCTGTCGGCGATCGCCACTGGTGTTCGGTTGATGCCGATGTCGATCATGCTCCTCGCCGGCGCGGTCGGAATCCCCAAGCTCCTCCCCGATGCTTCGCCGCGGCGCGTCTCCCGGATCGGCTTCCTCTCCATGGCGCTGGGCCTGGTGATCCTGGTCGCTCTGCTCGACGTCGGGAGCGGGCCCGAGATCGTCACCTGGCCGCTCATGCTCGCCGGATTCGGCGCCGGGGCGTTGGCCTCGCAGTTGGGGGCCGTGACGGTCGGGGCGGTGGCCGACGAACGCAGCGGCGAGGTCGGCGGGCTCAGAACACAGCCACCAACCTCGGCTCCTCGATCGCCACGGCGTTGATGGGTGCCGTGTTGATCTCCGCCCTGACGAGCACCTTCTTGTCCGGGCTCGCGGAGAACCCTGACGTGCCGCGCGTCTGTCACCGCCAACGCCGAGGTCGAGCTCGTCGCCGGAGTGCCCTTCGTGTCCGACAAGGATCTCTCGGAAGCGCTCGCCGAGGCGGGCGTGCCGCCAGCCACTGCTGACGAGATCGTGGAGGAGAACACGGAGGCCCACGTTCGCGCACTGCAGGTGGCGTTCGCGCTGCTGGCTCTCTTCGCAGTGGCCGCCCTGCCCGTGGCCGGCCGGCTACCCCAGACACAGGCGGCGTCGAAGCACCCCGAACCCGCAGCCACGCCTCCCCCCTAGAACTGGTCTGTTCCCCTGGGATTCGAAGCGCGAACTGCTTCCGAACGTCCGGCCTGGGGTCGATTGGACGGTGATCAGGGCGACGTTGGAAGGGGTGCGTCGCGGTGTGCGAACAGCAGCTCAGCCGTCACAGGTCGAGCAAGATTGGCGAGATCCGACGCCAGACACACCAGGAGTTCGTCGACACTCAACACGCCGACGAGCGTGGAGTCGCGAACCACGACGAGGCGTCGGACAGCGTGGCCATGGAGGATGTCGAACGCGTGCCGAAGGTCAGCCTCGGCATCGATGGTGACCACGGGTCCGCTCATGACACCGTCGACGCGGGCATCGCTTTGGAGCCCGCGTGCGACCAGCGCGTCTCACGATGTCACGATCGGTGACGATGCCAGTCGGGCAGCCGTGCTCGACGACGACGATCGCGCCGACCCCATGTGTCTCCATGAGTTCTGCCGCCCGTCGAATCGTGCCGTCGGGTGGAAGGAAGATCGGCGTCCGCTGGACGACGTCGCTAACTTGCATCGCCGGACCCGGTTGTTGCGGCGGCTCGCTCGGTGTGAGTGAAGTGCTCGATGTACGCGTCCGACCCGGGGAAGAACAGGCCTTCGTGCCCTGTGTCGCTCCACCGAACCTGGAATGGCGGCTCGCCGTTTGTTCCCGTTGCCAACACTTCGGCGTCGCGGACCGGCTCTCCGATTCGATGCGCCCGGATCACGATCCGGTCGCCTACGTCAGCTCGCATGATCACCTCCATGTCTGTCGTTCACTGGGATCATCATCTCGCTCTCTCGCCAGGCGCGTCGTAGGGCCGAACGTCACGACGTGCGGATCCGGCGCCGTGTCCCCGGAACGACGGGACGGACCATCGAGTAGGCGCTGTTTGACGATCTCGGATTGCGCCTGACTGAGCGGGCGATTGGCGTTGACCTCGACCTCGACCTCGCCCGACTGCCGGTTCTCCGAGTCCTCACTCGGACCTACGACGTCGGCGACGAACACCACACCGGTGAGACCGATGTCGTTGGATGCCGCGGCCAGCCGCGTCGCGGCGGCGGCCGGCTGGATCTCACGCCACTGATCGGCCGGCAGCATCAACGTCGTGGTCGACGGCGTCTGCGAATGGTTGACCAGATAGTCGATGGCGTCGTGCCCGACGTGGCAGGTGGCGCCATCGTCCGTGCGGATCCGCACCGACGCGGCGGCGATGAGGTCGACCGTTCCGATGATCTCGGCTCCGCCCACGTGTGCCGTCACCCGATCGCCGATCGCATATCGGTCTTCCACCATGGCCTGCGTCCCCGCCATCAGGTCCCTGATCAGACCCTGACCGCTCAACGCCAACGCCAGGCCGAGGAAGCCGGCGCTCGAGATCACGAGTACGAGGTTGATACCGAGCCGCTCGAGCCCGAACAGGAGAGCGACGGTGAAGACGCACAAGGTGACCAGCCTCCCGATGAGCCGCGCCACGGCATCGGCGCGACTCACTGAACGCGTGGCGGTGCGTTGCCCAGGTGCGGTGCTGGCAGAGCGCACGGCGGCTCGACGAGCGAGCCGCCGAAGCGATCGTCGAGCGATCAGCGACACTACGGCGGCGACTGCAATGGCGCCGACGACAGCGCTGAGGGACGTCCACCAATAGCTTGTCCACCAGGCGTTCACTCGCAACCAGCCCCTCCCGTCGACCCGACTGCGCATCGATCACGCGAAATGGAAGCGTCGTCGACGGACCAACCAAAGACGTCGGCTCTGCGGTTCAGCGTTCTCACCGCTTGTGTCCAGCGGCCCCGCTGTGCGGTCGCAGCATCGACAGCAGTATGACGGCGACGACCAGACTCAGAATGAAGAGCAATCCTCCGGTGACCATGGCACTCCTCTCTCGATGAAGCGTCTGCTTCAGAGTCACCATCGCGCCCGTGGCCCGATTCCGATAGAGGAATACGACCCTGGGCTTGGCGCTGTCGCCCACTCTCTGGCGACCCAGCAGATCGCTTCAGGTTCGCGTGAGCACGACCTTGAGTGCGCCGGTCTCCCCGGCGCGGGCGAACACGTCGTAGGCCTCGTCGAACTGATCGAGGTGGAAGTGATGCGTGACGAACTTGCCGGCGTCGATCTGGTGGCCTTGAGCGAGGCGGAGCAGCGTCGACGTGGAGTATGTGTCGACCAGTCCGGTGGTGATCGTCACATTCTTGATCCACAGCTCCTCGAGGTGCAGGGTGGCCGGCGCGCCGTGCACGCCGACGTTGGCGACGCGACCTCCGGGTCGGATCAATGCGGCGGCGAGCTCGAACGTGGCCGGGACGCCGACGGCCTCGATCGCCACATCGGCGCCGAGTCCGCCGGTCAAGCCACGCACGATGGCCACGGGTTCTTCGCGCCCGTTGTTCACGGTCACGTCGGCTCCGAACTGCTTGGCTGCTTCCAGCCTGCTGTCGGCGAGGTCGATGGCGATGACATGGCTGGCGTTGAAGAGGCGGGCGCCCATGATCGCCGACAGCCCGATCGGTCCGGCGCCGACGACGGCGACCACGTCGCCGGGTTGAACCTTGCCGTTGAGCACGCCGACCTCGTAGCCGGTAGGCAGGATGTCGGCCAACATGAGCAGTTGCTCGTCGGAGACTCCGTCGGGGGCGAGGTAGGTGGAGGTGTCGGCGAACGGAACGCGCACGTACTCGGCTTGGGTGCCGTCGATCTTGTGGCCGAGGATCCAGCCGCCGCCGCCGAGGCATTGTCCGTACATGCCGTCGCGGCAGTACCGACAGGTCCCGCAGGACGTGATGCACGAGACCAGCACTCGGTCTCCGACCTTGCGGGTCTTGACGCCCGAACCGACTGCTTCGATGGTGCCGACGGCCTCGTGGCCGAGGATCCGGCCGGGAGTGACGGCCGGGACGTCACCCTTGAGGATGTGGAGGTCGGTACCGCAGATCGTGACGGCATCGACGCGGACGATGGCGTCGGTGTCATCGGTGACGGTGGGCTTCGGAACCTCCTCCCACGACTTGTGACCGGGTCCGTGGTAGACGACTGCGTACATGGCTCCTCCTCCGTGTCGGGGATACTTGGACGGTACGTAGGCCGGAGGATCACGGGTAGGGCCGGAGTACCCGACTTCCACCGCCGGTCACCGGGCGGCGGTGTGGGGTGTCACGGCGACTGTCACATCGGCGTGGTCGAGCACCGTGTTGACGGTCGATCCGAACACGCCGGCCTTGAGCGCTCCGCGGCCTCGCGAACTGAGCACGAGCAGATCTCCGTCGCGCACCGTGGAGAGCAGCGCCGAGGGCGCACTGTCCTCGGCCAACTCACCGACGACGTCGACGCCGCACCACTCGCCGCGCAGGCGACGGCGTCGTTGAGGACGCATGCCGCATCGACGCATGTGAGGTCGCGTGCCTGCGGACTCCCCAGTTCGGTTGTGGCGTACGGGTACTCCCACGCGTGGACGACGTGCAGTTGTACGCCGTAGCGGTCCGCTTCGGAGGCAGCCCACCGAAGTGCCCGCTTCGCCGAATCGGACCCGTCGACGCCGACGACGACTCGCTCCGGGCACGCATGGCCCGAACTGCCACGCACCACGATCACGGGACAGCTGGCGTGGCGGATCACACCCCGCGGAGTGCTGCCCAGCCAAAACGCCGACGCTCCCTTGTGACTGCTCGCACCCAGCACGATCATGACCGTGTCGGAGGACGCCTCATCGACCAGCACGGCCGATGGAGCGCCGGCGAACAGGTCGCTCGTGACCTCGAGTTCGGGGTGCTCGAGTTCGGTCTCCTCCCGAGCACGCTGGAGCTGGGCTGCGGCTGATTCCATGATGCCGCTGTACGCCTCGGTCGCGACCCAGCCGGTGTGGATGTCACCGGCGACGGGGATCCGATAGCAGCCGACGATGCGGACCTGAAGCCCGCGCTGTCGACGCTTCCTCGGCCGCCCAGCGCATCGCCTCCAGGGACTCCGAGCTGCCATCGAAACCAACCATGATGTGCTGTGTCATGACTTGATCATCCACCCGCTGGTGGTGTCCGCCGTAGGGTCGTTGTTCCCGTTCCGCGCGCACGATGACTTCGGGCGTCTCGGCGTCGGGTGCACGCTTGTGGTCGACGAGGCCGAGTTCGACGCCGAGCGAGAACGACTCCGGCCCGGAGCTCGAGTCGCCTGTCAAGTTGTTCCCGAGGGTGTGACCGAACCGGTCCCCGCACCGCCACACCATCGAGCGCTTCGGGCCGTGGCGTCGAATGTGCCGTTCGGCCCTGCCAGTGACGGCGTGGCGCGAGGTTTGATACGGGTGCGGGCAGACATGCTCGAACGGAGTGTGCTGCCGGAGGAGGCAACGATGACACTGATGAAGCGGAGAAGCAACGAGCTCGAATGGCCGACCTGGTTCGGGCGGCCGCTCGCCGACTTCCCGACGTTGTGGAAGGACATGTTGGAGGACACGTCGCTCAAGCTCGAGGAGTTCGAGGCTGACGGCACGCTCGTCGTGCGCGCCGAGATGCCGGGCATCGATCCCGAGAAGGACGTCGACATCACCATCGCCGACGGTCGGTTGCACATCTGCGCCGAGCGTCGTTCGGAGACGAAGACCGACGACAAGTCGGGCTACCGCTCCGAGTTCCAGTACGGGTCGTTCGAGCGGTCGATGCGGCTACCACCCGGGGCTACCGAATCCGACGTCAACGCGACGTACACGGACGGCATCCTGGAGGTCCGTGTCCCGATCGACACGGCCGAGGCCGAGGCCAAGCGGGTTCCGGTGGTCAGGAGTTGACTGACCGAATGCGATCGGCCGGTGGCGCACATTCCGTGCGTCACCGGCCGATCATCGCGTTCGGGACCCGTGCCGTGACCGACCTCCGGGTCACCCGTGGATGCGGACCGGGTGGTGCTCGATGTCCTCGATCTCGCTCTCGGCCGCTCCGAGCAGTTGATGGGCGAGTCGGATCAGGGCCCGCGCAGCGGCCACCTCCTCTCCGATGATGGGCACGTCGGTGTCGAGCGGATCCCGCGTGCTGCGTCCCCAACCATGGTGGTGACGCCCGGCGACGTCGAGAACGACGTCAGCACGGGTGGCTCGATCGCCCTCCGTGAAGTTGATCTCCATGCGCCACGTTTGCGACATCACGACTCCTTCTGTGCCGATTCCTGCCTTCACGACTGCGCGACTCGCCACGTTGGGCGAACCGCGCACGGCCGGCACACCATCCAGAGTGCACTCGATCCCGAACCTCTGCCAGGGGCGTTCGACCCGCGGACTGGCGACCTCGCTCTGGAACCCCGGCGCAGCTCTCACGTCGGGACGGGCTGGACACCCGTTCCGGTCACGACAACGTGAGGTTTCGAGCCTGCATCGATAATCTTGTCCGACAGCGCATCGGCTTCAGTGCCGAGTTGGCGGACCAGATCGTCGAGCGTCACCATTCCGTGCGCACGGTCGTGCTCGTCGACGACCGGGATCCGACGGACCGTGCGCTGAGCCATGATCGATGCGGCATCCGAGACGTCGGCATGGATCGAGACGGTTGCCACGTCGCGCGTCATCACTTGGTCGACGGGGACGTCGGCAGAGCGACCGCCGCCCAGACCGCGGACGGCCAGGTCTCGATCTGTGACGATGCCGGCTAGGTAGCCGATCTTGTCGATCACGAGCACACTGCCGACGTTGCGGTCGCGCATCAGTCGCGCCACGTCGCCGAGCGTCATCGAGGACTGACATGTCACGACGGGTGTTCGCATCACTTCGCTGATTCGCATCGTGCACCTCCTTCGTGTGATTTCATCAGCACGCCGCCGCGCTTCTGCCGCCAGAGTCCAAAGTCACGCCGACGATTGGCGCAGTCGACGCACCCTCGGCGATCGGAGGTGCGGACTTTCGGATGGATCCTCGCGCGCGGGCGACGAGCATGTCGATCATGATCGGGCACGAAAAATGCCAGGGTGGGTTCCTCTTGCGAGGAACCCACCCTGGGGTTGTCGATGGGTCTGATCGATGGTCGTTCAGACCGCTTCGAGCGTGGTGTCCACCACCGGCTCGGGGTGGAAGGCCTCGGGGACCGTGTCGGGCACGATGACTTGCTTGCCCCTGCCGGCCCAGATCAGGCCGCCACCGGTGAGCATGAACACCAGCCCGAGCCCGGCGAACAGGCCGGCCAGCGCCAGGCCCATTTGGAGAGTGCTGTGGGTGACGGTGCCGACGCCGAGCTCGGCGACCAGACCGTGCGCTGTGCCGGTCCAGGCCTGCTCACGAGCCGGTCCCTCGATCGGGATGGTGCGGTCGAAGTCGGTCCAGTAGCGGCCGTCGACGTCGAACTCGTAGTGCCTGCAGCGAACGTCTCGCCGTTGTACTCGACGGCCTCGTCGAGCGTCACGGTCTGCGTGCCGTGCAATGTGTGATAGGCGACCGTGGCCATCTGGTACATGTACTCGCTGGCGGTGTTGACGAGCGGATCGTCGGGATCGAGGTCGCTGTTCACGACTGGGTACTGCCAGTCGTCGGCGAGCAGGGCCATGATGGCGTCTGCTTCGGTGGTCTCGCCGCGGTCGGTCAGCTGACCCTGATCGTTGTAGGTCAAGTGACGTTCTCCTGCCTCGCTGAACGCTTGCAGCGAGTCGTATCCGTCTTGCACCTTGGCGTATGCAACGCCACCGGCGACGACGAAGCCGACTCCGGCCAGGATCAGGCCGGCGCCGATCACTCCCAGTCGATTCTTCATGACAACCCCTTTCGTTCTGCTCGTGATGCTTCACGAACCTCTTGAGATCAGCGTCGTCCTCATACGAGCGTCGCTCGTAGGGCCCTTGGTCCCGATGACTCGGGACCTTGTTGCCGATCTCGTGCCGTACGTCAGCGATCGGGTCGCTCAGGGTTCGTGCCGAACGACCCTGACGATCGGCGCGGCGATGGTCTTCACTGACCATGGAGGTGCAACATGGTCGACCGAGGCTCGCACGAGGACGCGGGACAGGAGCCACCTGACCGCGGCCCGTGCCGAGTCATCGAGACCCACATCTCGACGCTGTTCTTCACGCCGGAGCGCGTGTACAAGATGCTCAAGCGATTCGGACGGGATTCCTCGATCACACCGACCCGCCGCGTCGCATCGCGGCGATCGAAGCGGGAGATCGTTCTGAACCGTCGTCTCGCCCGAGATGTGTACCTCGGCTCTGCAGATCTGTGGGAGGGTGAGGAGCTCGTCGACCGGCTGATCATCATGAAGCGCCTGCCGGACGACCGCCGACTGTCGGCGCTGGCAAGCGAACCGGAGTTCCACGAACACCTGCGAGCCATCGCCCGTGCGGTGGCACGTTCCATGCCGGCCTGCCCCCCGTGACCGAACCTGTCCCGCTCTCCACCAGGGACCAGGCTCGCGGGATTCTGGTAGTCGAGCATCGACGACATGCGTCCGCTCGTAGGACCCTGTTCCAGCCCGAGGAGTTCGAAGCCGTCGAGCGTCTTGCGCTGGCCTATTCGACCACCACGCGCCATTGTTCGAACCCCGGCGGTCAGCCGGATTCGTACGCGACGGCCATGGCGACCTGACCGCCGGTGAAATCTTCATGCTGGACGATGGCCCACGCATCCTCGATTGCCTCGCGTTCGACGACACGTATCGGACCTCGGACGTGCTCGCTGACATCGCATTTCTCGTGATGGACGTCGAACGGCTCGCCGGACGAAGCCGGCACGTCTCCTGTTGCGGTGGTACTGCGAATTCTCCAACGAGCACCATCCATCCTCGCTCGCCCATCATTACGTCGCCTACCACGCTCACGTCCGGGCCAAGGTCTCGGCGCTGCGATGGGTACAGGGAGATGCCGCGTCCCCGCCGAGGCGCGCCAGCACCACGCCCAGGCCTGTGATCACCTCCGACGCGCACAGGTCAGCATGGTGCTGCTGGGTGGTGGACCGGGCGTGGGCAAGTCCACACTGGCCCGGGCGCTCAGTGCCGCCATGGGCTGGTCCGTCGTCGACGCTGATTCGCTCAGGAAGGATCTCCGCGGCATCGACCACGACGATCACCGGGTCGAGCTCCATCCTGACCTCTACAGCGAGGCGTCGACGGAGGACACCTACCGCGGCCTTGTCGATCGCGGTGGGACACTGCTCGACGCCGGCGAGTCCGTCGTCCTCGACGCGACCTGGCACGCGCGGGTCACCGCGAGTTGGCACGCCGCCGCGGCTCACGAACGGGGCGCCCGATTGATCGAACTGGAATGTCGTCTCGATTCGACGGTGGCAAGAGAACGGATCAGTCGCCGGCAGCGATCGGGTCGCGATCCGTCCGACGCCACACCGGGCATCGTGGGCGCTGCCCGCGACGCGTGGCCCACCTCTGTGCCTGTCGACACCAGTGATCCGATCGACTCGATCTGCGACCAGGTGATCGCCAGGATCCTCGAATGCTGACGTCGGAGGCGCAGTGATGTGCCGTGACGGC
>CAWKMO010000016.1:0-15992 GCA_963850755.1 Ilumatobacteraceae bacterium
GGCGACGATCACGGAACCAGGCATGGAAGTACGCTACCGCGCTCGACGAACAGCAACCACGGGAGCCCGGCAGCGACCGCTGGCAGGCCGACCCTCAGTCCCACACGGGCGTAGTCGATCAACGAAACCTCGAATCCCTCGCGGCGCACGATGTCGCGCCAGAGCAGCCCCGCGAGCGAGCCGCTCAGCCAGAAGACCGGCCCGAAGTTGACGCCGGCGAGGAAGGCCCACACGGTCGGCTCGTCGACGTGTGGGAGGCCGACGAGCAATGCCGGCAGGTTGTTGACGGCGTTGGCACCGACGATCCCGGCCGCCGAGGCACGCGCCGCGGCCCCGAGTCCTGAGCCGCCGAGCACCTGGTCGAGACCGAGATGCGGGGCGGCTGCCGCGCCAGCACGCCGAGTCCGGCGGCGACCACGGCCGGCTCGATCGGCAACGTCGCCACGGCAGCGATCGAGTCACACATGCCAGGCCGAGGGCGACGATCGCCGCCGTCATCCAGGGCTCGATGCCGATCGCGTCGCCGGCGACGAATCCGACCAGCAGCACCATCACCGCGGCACACCGATGAGAACCGCGCGACTCGCGCCCTCGATCGGCAGCAGGGTCTCGTCGGCAACGTCGGTCGGCGCCACCCGGCTGCCGGCGATACGCCAACCATCCGACAGTGGTGGCGATCAGCGAGGCCGGTCCCAGCCGCCACATGAACTCGAGCGTCGCGGCGTCGATCTGTTCGGCGACGATCAGGTTGGTCAGGTTCGACACCGGCAGCGCGCTCGATGCCAGCGACGCCAGCAGCACCGGCTGGAAGGCGAGCCTGGACCGGGTCGAGCCGTTGCGGCGGGCGATCCGGATGTACAGCGGCGTCAGCAGCACGATCGCGGCGTCGAGGTTGAGCACCGTCGTCACGAGCGCTGCGAGGACCCACAGCGAGCGCACGCAAGCGATGTCCCATCGCGACCCGCTCGGCGGCGGCGTCGAAGAAGCCGACCCCGCCGAGCATCACCGCCAGTGGAACCGCCAGCAACAAGAACGCCAGCGAAGAGTCGAGCTGTCGCACGGCGTCGAGCGCCTCGTCGGCATCGAGCAATCCGGTCACAAGACCAACGGCGACCGGCACCGCCACCGCCACCCAAGGCCGGACCCACGCGTGCAGGACGAGCAGCGACACGACGGCCACAGGATGAGCACCACGTCCCACACGGGCCGCCATTCGACTGGCGGGACCGCGCCAGACGCCGGATCGGCTTGATCATCGTTGTTACCGATCAGTAACATCGGGCGATGGAGCAGATCCTGGAGGCGATCCAGGCCGGGGCGTCCGGCGACGAGATCGCCGGCCTGCCGATTCCCGAGTCGTACCGGGCGGCGTTCGTGCGGCGCGACGAGGTCGGCATGTTCGAGGGCGTCGCCTCGGCCGACAAGGACCCGACCAAGTCGATCCACGTCGACCAGGTGCCCACGCCGGAGCTCGCGCCCGACGAGGTGTATCTGGCGGTGATGGCGTCGTCGATCAACTTCAACACGGTGTGGACGTCGATCTTCGAGCCGCTGCCGACGTTCGGCTTCCTCGATCGGCTGGCCACGGAGTCGGAGTGGGGTGCGCGTCACAGCCAGCCCTACCACGTGCTCGGTTCCGACGCGTCCGGTGTCGTGCTGCGGGTCGGGCTCGGCGGTGCGCAACTGGAAGCCGGGCGATCGGGTGACGGTGCACTGCAACCACGTCGACGATCAGGATCCGTCGGCCCACGACGATTCGATGCTGGCCACCAATCAGCGGATCTGGGGGTTCGAGACCAACTTCGGCGGGCTCGCCGAGCTGTCGGTCGTGAAGGCCAACCAGTTGATGCCCAAGCCGACCCATCTGTCGTGGGAGGAGGCGGCGGTCAACGCCTTGTGCAACTCGACGTCGTACCGGATGCTCGTCGGCGAGCACGGGGCGCGCATGAAGCAGGGCGACACGGTGCTGGTGTGGGGGGCCACCGGCGGGATCGGCGGCTACGCCATCCAGTACGTGCTCAACGGGGGCGGCACGCCGGTCGGTGTGGTGTCGTCGCCGGAGCGCGCCCGCTGCTCAACGACGATGGGATGCGAAGCGGTGATCGACCGGCGCGCCGAGGGCTACACGTTCTGGTCCGACGAGCACACCCAGGACGAGACCGAGTGGCGCCGGTTCGGCAAGAAGATCCGCGAGCTCGCCGGCGACGACCCCGACATCGTGTTCGAGCATCCCGGCCGCTCGACGATGGGTGCGTCGGTCTTCGCCGTCAAGCGCGGCGGCACGGTCGTCACGTGCGCCGCCACGTCGGGCTACATGGTCGAGTTCGACAACCGCCACTTCTGGATGAAGCTGAAGAGGCTGATCTCGTCGCACTTCGCCAACTACGCCGAGGCGTGGGCCGCCAACCGGCTGATCGACCAGGGCCGCATCCATCCCGTGCTGAGCGAGACGTGTACCCGCTCGATCGAGTCGGCGAGGCCGCCCGTGCGGTGCACCGCAACGACGCCGACGGCAAGCTCGGCGTGCTCTGCCTCGCCCCCGCCGAAGGGCTCGGCATCACCGACCCCGAGAAGCGCGCAACGAATCGGCGAGGACAACGATCACCCGCTTCCGCCGCGCGCTGAGCGCGCCAGGTCGTGTCGCCGATAGCGCGCAGTCACGCGATCGCGTGGTCGGTGCACGCCCTCGACCGGGTTGAATGGAGGCATGATGTTGACGGAGATCGATCACGTGGCGATCGCCGTGCACGACCTCGAGGCAGCCATCGACTACTACGCCAAGGCGTTCGGCGCCAGGTCCAGCACCGTGAGATCGTCGAGAGCGACGGGGTCGAGGAGGCGCTGATCAAGGTCGCCGACAGCTACATCCAGCTCACCGCCGCCACACGTGACGACTCGCCGATCGCCAAGTCGATCGAGAAGCGCGGCGAGGGGCTGCACCACATCGGCTACCGGGTCGACGACTGCGCCGCGGCGTTGGCGGCGATGGTCGCCGCCGGCGCCACGCCGATCGACCAGGCGCCGCGTCCCGGGAGCCGCGGCACCACCGTTGCGTTCGTCCACCCCAAGGGCAGCTTCGGAACGCTGATCGAGCTCGTCCAGGAGTGAGCTCCAACCTGCAGACGCTCGACCGCCTGCCCGCAGCGGTGCTGTGGGACATGGACGGCACGCTGGTCGACACCGAGCCGTACTGGTTCGAGGTCGAGCGCGAGCTGGTCGAGTCGTTCGGCGGCGAATGGCCCGACCATCACGCCAAGGCGGTGGTCGGGTTCGACCTGCTCGACTCGGCGGAGTACATCCGCCGAGCACGGAGGCGTGCCGCTCGAGCCACACGAGATCGTCGACATCATGCTCGACGGCGTCATCGCCCGCCTGCGCCAGCGAATCCCGTGGCGACCGGGAGCGCGCCGCTTGCTGCGCGAGCTCAACGACGCCGGCGTGCCGTGCGCGCTGGTGACGATGTCGTGGCGACGGTTCGTCGACCCGATCGTCGCTGCGCTGCCGCCGGGGACGTTCGACGCCGTCATCACGGGCGACGAGGTGCCCGCCGGTCAGGGCAAGCCGAACCCGACGCCGTATCTGATGGGTGCCGGCTTCTGCGCCGCCGACCCGCGCGACTGCGTCGCCATCGAGGACTCGCCGACGGGCGTGCGGTCGGCGCGCGACGCCGGATGCCGGGTGCTCGGCGTTCCCAACGTGCGCTCGTCGAGCGGGCTCGAGTGGGTTGACGATCGTCGACTCGCTGCGCGACGTCACGACTCGAGGACCTCGCGGCACTGCCCGAGGCGCCGCCACCGGCCGACGAGCCGACGGCAGCGGACGCACGATCGGCGCCTGCTCGTGCTCGGCGGCTTGGCGGTGGTCGCTGTTCTGGCGCTGGCGTTCGCAGCTGCTCCGGGGTGGTGGCGAGGAACAGCCGGTCGAGTTGCCGCCCGGCGCGATCCCGATCGACGTCTGGGCGCCGTACTGGACGTTGACCGAGACGCTGCCGACACTCGAGGATCGGCTGCGCGACGTCCGCGAGGTGTCGCCGTTCTGGTACGGCGCCCGCAGCGCGACCGAGATCGTCATCGACGACAACGCCTCGCAGGACGATGCCGAGGAGTTCGTCGAGCAGGCACGCGACTCGGTCGCGCGGTTCGTGCCGTCGATCCGTGACGAGATGCCGGCCGGCGGCATGGCTGCGGTGCTGGCCGACCCGGCCACGCGCAGCAGCACATCGACACGATCCTCGAGTTCGCCGACGAACAAGGCGCCGACGGCATCGACCTCGACTACGAGCAGTTCGCCTTCGCCGACGGCGACTCGACCTGGGCCGCCACCAGCCCGAACTGGGTGGCCTTCGTTCGCGATCTGGCGGCCGCTCTGCACGACGACGGTCGCACGCTCACCGTCAGCATCCCGCCGGTGTACGACCCGGCGGTGAGCGGCGGCAGCGGGTACTGGGTGTACGACCACGGCACGATCGCCGAGTACGTCGACGCGATTCGGATCATGGCCTACGACTACTCCGTCGCCGAACCTGGCCCGATCGCCCCCCTGTCGTGGGTGACCGAGGCGGTCGACGGGGTCACCAAAGCCGTGCCCGAGCAGTACCACCACAAGCTGGTGCTGGGCGTGCCCGCCTACGGTGCGAACTGGGTCACGGCGACGATGGGAACCTGTCCGCCGACCGCCGAAGGAAAGACCACGGTCACCTCCCAGAACGTGCTCGAGCTGGCCGCGCTGCGAGGCGGGACACCGGTCTACGACCCGGCACTCGGCGAGTGGTCGTTCACCTACGACCTCACCGTCAGCGACGGACCGACGTCGTGCATCCAGACGCGCATCGTCCGCTGGGTCGACTCCGAGGGGGCAGCCGCCCGGGCTGAGATCGCCCGGCGCGCCGGTTGGGGCGGAGCCGCCCTGTGGGCGCTCGGCTACGACGACGCCGAGGTCTGGGCGGCGCTGCTCACCGCCACCCGCGCCCCGATCGACGTGATGACCCCCGCCGCCTGACGCGCGCCGGGTAGCCGCCGATTCGCCCGGCCCGGACGGTACCTTCGTCGAATGAGAACACGGCGGTACATCGTGCTGGCGGCCACCGCTCTGGTGCTGGCAGCGTGCAGCGGAGACTCCGACGACGCCAACGAGAGCGCCGAGTCGACGGCGTCGGAAGAGACGGCGGGCGGAGTCGGCGGTTCCGGAATCGAGTGCGCCCAGCACGACCGAGTCGGCCGGCACTGCGCCCGCCACGACGGCGCCGGCCGGCACCGAACCGGCGAGCAGCACGCCGGAGTCGACCGTGCCCGGAACCACGCAGCCCCCGCCCGAGACCGAGGCCGAATGGGCCGAGTCGGCGCTGCTCACGCTGGATGACTTCGTCGAAGGTTGGACGGAGATCCCGAGCGAGGGCGACGGCGAGCTCGACGACGCGGAGATCGAGGGTCTGCTGGCTGAATGCACCGGGCTCGATGCATCGCTGCTCGGCGACGACGTCACCGGCGACAACGAAGCGACCTCGCCCGAGTTCGTGTCGCCCGACGGGTTGGCGAGCGTGACGCACACGGTCGGGTTCGCGGAGGACACGACGACGGCATTGGCGGCGATCACCGCGATCGGCGACGAGTCGATCCCCGATTGCTACCTGCAGGCGATCAACACGCTGTTCGAGAACATGCAGAGCGGCGCCGATCCGTCCGAGACGCTCCCGCCGGGCCTGGCCATCTCCGACGTCACGGTCGATCGCGTCGATCTCACCGGTGTTGCTGCCTCCGGCGAGGCCGTCTGGTACAAGGTCGCGATCACGTTCGAGTTCGAGGGTCAGACGCTCGGCCAGTACCTCGACCTGATCTTCCTGCGCAATGCTCGCGTGCTGTCACAGCTCGAGCTGACCGGGGACGGGGTCCCGTTCCCCGACGACTTGATCGATCCGATCGTCGGTGCGGCGATGGACCGCGCCGTCCCACTCACCGAAGTCTGAGGCGCGTCGGCTACTGGTCGACGCTGATGTCGGGGGCAACCCCGACCACGACCAGCCGGGTGAGCAGACCATCGATCGCCTGCACGGCAATCGCCACGTGGCCGGCTTCGACGGCGGGCAGCACGGCGAGACCGGGGCTGGCGGACGTCGCCTGGGGTAGCGATTGGAGCCGGGCGACCCACGCATCGGCGGCGATCTGATCGGCCGCTTCGAGATCGGACATGGCGACCACGTAGCGGGTGAAACCGTCGACGGGATCGAGCGGCCTGGCGAGCTCGAGCACCTCCGGCGGCAGCACATCGCCGAGCGCGAGCGAGCTGGCGCTGGGTGCTCGAGTGTCGCCCTGGCCGACGGCAGCCTTGGCGTCGTCGATCGCTCCGACGAGTCCGCCCGCTGCAGGCGTCGCTGCCGAGTTGACGGCATCGAGTGCGTCGAGCGCTTCGACCTCCTGCCCGAGTGGGCTCAACGCGGCAGGATCGCTCGTGTCGGATGATGCGTCGGACGAGGCTGCTTGTTGCCGGTCACGGTCGTCTTGGTACGCGCGATAGGCCAAGTAGCCGGCTCCTGCGACGACGCCGAGGAACACGACCGCGAACACCCACGCAATCGCGCGGTTGCGGCGGCGCCGGCGACGCATCTGTGCCCGCGCAGCGTCGGCTGCGGCACGGCCCTCGGCGGTGCCGCCCGGCATCGCGCCGTACACCGGATTGTCGACCTTGCGCTTGGTGGATTCGACCATCGCTCTGGCGTCGAACACCGGCGCCTCGGAGATCTGCGGCACGGGGCGCATGGGCGCAGGAAGGAAGGGCATCTGGGCGGCGGCGATCATGTCCGGATCGCGCAGCGCCATGGCGATCCCCTCAGGACTGGGAGGTGGGAACGACATGCCCTCGGCCGACTTCGTTGACGAGCTCATCGATCGACTCCGTCAGGGGCCGGCGATCGCCGGGCAGCGCGATCCGGTCTCGGGCTGTAGATGACCCGTGGCGTCGAGGTCGTAGAGGTCGGACGCACGTCGCATGAAGCCCTCGTCGACGAGAGCCAGCTCGTAACGGTCAGCGGTCGTGCCGACGGGGGTGATCACCGTCTGGGCCCGCTGAGCGAAGAACGATTCCGTGGCGATGATGAGGATGTGGGCGTCTGCCTGGCAGGCAGTGTCCTCCGCCTCGGCCGTGAACCCGCCGACTGCAGCCACGACGACGGTGGCCATGATGGCGAGTACCACGATGACGAGCAGCAGCTCGATCAGGGTGTAACCCCGATCCAGCCGCCGCTTCGCCATCTCTTGTGGTCCGCCCTTCATTCCGCCGTTCCCTGTCAGATCCCCGCCCGTTCACGTCAAGGGAATGCAAAGTACTCTATCCAGATTCGCGCCGCGAATTGCAAGCGGAATCTTTTTTCGTCAAGGACGTCCTTGGGCGAGTCAAGAAACGGGGGGTACCATGCAAGTCCCGCCTCAAGTCGGCGACCACCTCGGCCGAAAAACGTCACGTACACGACCGTGACCATCGGGGACGAGTGATGACAGACACTTTGCACCACACCGCAATCCAGGCATCCCCGACGACGGACCTCGTCGTCGAGAGCCCTGCCCGCGTGTCGGTGCCGGCCCGCCGGATCTCGGCCGGCAAGCGTGCGCTCGATCTGGCGATCGCGATCCCGGCGGCGATCATCACGCTGCCGCTCATCGCTCGGGCTGGCGCTGCTCTCGGCGCTCCGGTACCGCGAGTTCCCGTTGTTCCGGCAGCCGCGGCTCGGCCACGGCGGACGGGAGTTCACGTTCTGGAAGATCCGCACCCTGCCGCGGATCACGCCCGACACGGCCGACAAGTACCAGCTCCAGGCGCTCGGCCTGCCGCGGTTCGCGCAACGTGCTGCGTGGCCACCACCTCGACGAGCTGCCGCAGCTGTGGCTGGTGATCGCCGGCAAGATGACGCTCGTCGGACCGCGACCGGAGATGCCGACGCTGAGCGCCTCGTTCGATCCGGAGTTCGTCGCCGAGCGGTGGCGGTGCAAGCCCGGATGCACCGGCCTGTGGCAGGTGTCGAAGGGCTCACGTGGTCTGATCGGTGAGTCGCCCGAGTGGGATCGCCACTACGTCGACCACGCCACGCTGCGGCTCGATCTGTGGATCATGTTCCGCACCGTGCTGATGATGGCCAAGCTGCGCGAGGTGCAGCAGCTGAGCGACATCCCGCGCTGGACCGGCGCCGCCCTGGCCGCCTGATCTCGCTACCGAGACAGCTCGAGCTCGCCGAGCGACGCTGACGCGTCCCGACCTCGCGGAACCACTCATCCGTCGACCCACTGCGGCGTCGGCCACCAACGCGATCACCCACCAGCCGGCGACGACCAGTACGAGCGACAGGATCACGCCGTGTCGCGCGATCTCGAACGGCGACGCGTGATACGCAAGCATCGCGTGCGGGATCGATGAGGCGGCCAGCAGCCCGGGCAACAGCCAGCGCCGATCGAGACGACCGCTCAGAAAGACCAGGTACGACCCGAGCAGGGCGGCGGCGGCAAGCAGCCCCGTGTACCACGACGCCTCACGCGGCCACACGATGTCGGGACCGGGCGTCGTGACGATCCGGGAGTTGGTGTGGTCGACGAGCGCCTCGTCGACGATGCCACCGTCGACGAGCATGTGGTGCAGGGCGCTGAACGTGAACAGCGGATGCCCGAGCAAGAAGCGGGCATACGTGCCCGGCCCGTCGGTTGCCGACCATGTCCAGAACACGGGATCGTCGATCAAGCCCGCCTGTCGGCCGTACGGATTGGCGGCGTCGAACGCATCGGATTCGGGCATGCCCTCCTCCTCGAACCACAGCCATTGGGCGTCGTCGGCCGAGATTCGGTGGGCAACGTTGGCAGCGACGTTGTAGCCCTCGATCGTGTCGTCGTTGGCGCCGGCGACGAAGCCCCACGCGAGCACGACTGCGACGCCGACGGGCACGACCTGCCGTTGATGTCGCCAACCCCACACGACCAGTCCCGATCAACAGCATCACGCCGAGGTAGAGATGACCGTCGCGCGTGAACACCCACAACGGCAACGAGTCCGACGAACGCCGCAGCGGGAACCCGATCGATGCGCACCATCGCCGCGATCAACAGCGCCGTCAGCGAGATCGCGACCGATTCCGACAGCATCATCGCGTCCCAGTACGTGACCCGCGGCGTGAGCCCCAACAACAGCACGATCGAGATGACGCCCATCCGCACCCGCCAATCGCGCATGGTGCTCGCCAACGCCATCGCCAACGCGAGGAAGGCCAGGGCTCCGAGCAGCGCTTGGCCGACGACCACACCGCGCTCGGGCAAGAGGTACTGCATCAGCGGAACGACCCAAGGACGGGAATGGTGGCCCGTGAAGCTGGGTGGCACCTGATAGCTCGCCGTGTCGGGATGATGCGTGGCCTCGACCCCGGCGACGATCGCGAGTCGGGCCGCGACGTATCCGGCTGCCACATACCAGAGCGCGCGATTCCGCCAACCGTCCGCCATGGTGAGAACTTACGACCTTCTGTGGCAATTATCAACCAACTGCCACACGAGGGTGGCAGAACCTGCAAAGTCACGGTGAAGGCCCCGCAGGCTGGCATTGTTCGATGGCATGAATCGATTGACGGTGGGGCCGACGACGGTCGACTTCACCCCGCTGGGCGAGGCCGCTGATGCGATCGCGAGCGGCCGCCTGCGCGGTGGCGTGCACCTGTGCAACGCCTACACGTTGGCGCTCGCCGATGAGCGCGACGACGTCGCCGCCGCACTTCGGGACGAGGCGGCCAACCTCCCCGACGGCATGCCGCTGGTGTGGTGGGCCAGGCGACACGGCATCGCCGGCGCCGAGCGCGTGTACGGACCCGACCTGATGGAGCGCCGTGCTCGAGAGCGGGCTGAGCCCGACTGCCGGCCACTACCTCTACGGCAGCACACCGGAGGTGCTCAGCGAGCTCGAGGCGGCGATCGCTGCGCGGTGGCCCGCGGCCAACGTCGTCGGTTCCGAGTCTCCGCCGTTCCGCGAGCTGACCGACGACGAGATCGAAGCATCGGTGCGGCGGGCCGAGGCACTGGGGGCGACGATCGTGTGGGTCGGAATGGGTACACCGAAGCAGGACCTGCTCGTGCACCGAATGGCGGCGATGAGCGACATCACGTTCGTCGCCATCGGAGCAGCCTTCGACTTCATCGCCGGCACCAAGTCACAGGCTCCGCGATGGGTGATGCGGATCGGCATGGAGTGGTTCTACCGATTGGTGACCGAACCACGCCGCCTGTGGAAGCGATACCTCGTCTACAACACCAAGTTCATCCGCCTGCTGTGGCGTTCGCGGCACGCGAGCCTGACATGCGAGTCCTTGTCGTCCACAACCAATACCGGTCCGATCAACCATCCGGAGAAAACCGCGTCGTCGACGGACGATGTCGATGCGCTCCGGAAGGCAGGACTCGACGTAGAGGTCTATCTGCGCAGCAGCGACGAGATCGCCGACATGCCGATCCCGGAGAAGCTTGCACTGCCGATCAGACCCACCTATTCCCGGACGGATGCCAAGGCCTTGTCATCCCAGATGAAGTCGTTTCGCCCGGACATCGTCCACGTTCACAACGTCTTTCCGCTGATCTCGCCGCATGTCGTCACGCTCGCTCGCCGACACGGCGCAAGGGTCGTCCAAACGGTCCACAACTACCGGCACACCTGCGCCAGCGGAATCCTCTTTCGCGATGGGCGCCTGTGCACCGACTGCGTCGGCCGCAGGGTCGCATGGCCGTCGGTCGCTCACGCTTGTTACCGCGGTTCTCGTCCCCAGTCGGCCGCCATGGCAGTCAGCCTTGCGATTCGACCATCGACGTGGCGGCTCGTTGATCTGTTCCTCCCGGTTGGCCAGACCGTCGCCGACAACTTGCAGGCATTTGGTATCGACCCGGAACGAATCATGGTGAGGCCGAACGTTGTGCCGGATCCCGGCCCGGCTACCGCACCACGAACCGATTTCGCGTACGTGGGTCGCCTGACCACGGAAAAGGGCGTGCTCGAGCTCGTCGACGCGTGGTCCCGATCGGAAGCACGGACCAGCCGATCTCTCAGAATCGCCGGCGACGGTCCGCTCCGTCCGCTCGTCGTGGAGCGCTCCGCCGCTGATCCCACGATCCAGTACCACGGACTTCTCGAACCGGCGGCGGTCACCGAGCTGATCGCTGAGATCGGATTGCTCGTGGCCTGTTCGATTTGGCCGGAGCCGGATCCGCTGACCGCGATCAGTGCGATGGCGGCTGGTCGTGCTGTTCTCGGGAGCAACCGCGGGGCCTTCGTGAGCTACATCGACGACACGTGCGGTTGGTTGAGCGAACCGTCGGCTCCTGCTCTGGCGACGGTGTTGTCGGAGATTCACCGATCGCCGCAGGAGATCCGACGACGGGGACAGGGAGCGCGTCAGCGATATGAACGCGATCGCCTCGGCTCGGTTCCCACGCTCGATGACGTGTACGAGAGGCTCCTCGCGCGGCCCTGACAGGTGTCAAGGGACCAGTTGAGCTCTCAGGCTCCCGTCGAGGCGCAGCCGTTGAAGAGCTGCACCGACCCAGCGTCGAGGACCTCGATGCCCGAAGTCGATCGGGTGCGTATCACGAATTGCCCGCGCGAACCCGGCACGTGAAGCGCACTCGCTGAGACCGCGCTCAGTGAAGAGGCAGAGATGCGATGGGTTGCGCGCCTCACGCCATCGTCGACGAAGGAGCCGAGCATTCAGACCCGATGCGTTCGGGGTCGTCACGACCACTTGGCCATGGTCGGCGAGCATCTCGCGCAGCATGCGAAGACTGCTTGCAGGATCCGGCAAATGCTCGATCACCTCGACGAGGAAAATGACGTCGAACGGCTCGAGGTCGGCTAACTCGCGCTCGGAACCGATCCACGTGACGTGTTCGACCTGCGGATCCGCGCCGTACGGTTCGAACGCAGTCACGCTCGCGCCGGCGCCGCGCAAGAGCGTCACTGAGTCCGCCCGTCCCGGCTCCGAAGTCGAGCACTCGTACGCCGGCAAGGTCGCGACCGATGAGCCGTATCAGTTCGTCAGCGATCCGCAGATCTGTCGATCCGACGGCGAACGCTGATTCTGTCGGGGCCTGCCACGCCTTGTTGTACAGCCCATCGAGATCTTCCGTGGCACGGCGCGGTCGACGGGAACCGCATTTGGGGCATCCGAGACGATCGCGGGAAGCGTCGATCTCGGCGTCGCAGGCCGGGCAATGCTCGCTGTCCGCTCGCGACACCACCCCGTTCACCTTGCGCATCGTAGTGACGAGCAACGTGATTCTCCGTGTGCCCTGCGATGCCGCGGTACCGATTGAAGGTCGAACGTAAGATCGCCTATCGACTCCCCGCCCAATCCGTCGCGCCGGGCAGCCCACACAAGGCTTCGTTCGATGAAGCAGCACCAACGCCTCTGGGTGGGCCTCGATCAGATCGCATCGAGCGCGACCAGCTTCGGGTGTTCAGCTCTGGCGGCGGGCCTGCTGTCGGCCCCCGACTTCGGCGCCTGGGCCGTCGCGTTCACGATCGGCATCCTTGCCCTGACGTCCGTCCGAACATGGAGCGGCGACGCCTTGATGATCGTCACTCCAGGCGGTGAGAGCGGCGCGGATGCCCGCGTGCGAGGTGCCGCGGCATTCGCGTTCGGAATCGGGATTCTGATCAGCGTCGCCCTGATCGTCGGCTCCGCGGTACTCCGCGGTTCGGCCCAAGCGGCACTGACCGGGCTCGCGATCGGGCTGCCCCTGATACTGGTCCAGGACGTCTATCGATTCGCACTCTTGGCCCGTCGGCAAGGTGAAGCTGCCTTCGCCAACGATCTGCTGTGGCTCGTCCTCTCAACAGCAAGCCTGATCGCCTTACGCCGTGCGAACCACGACTCGGTGATGTTGTCGATGATGGCGTGGTCCGTCATGGCTGCGCCGAGTGTGGTCCTGGGCGCAATCCAGACAGGCTCCCTGCCAGATGCGCGCGCCGCCGTGGGCTGGGTGAGGTCGATACGTCACCTGTCGTCACGGTTGTTCGCCGAGTACGCAGTGTTCATGGCCTCCAGTCTGATTGCGTTGACATTGGTCATCGGGATCATCGGAGATATCGAACTCGCCGGTTCGTTGCGCGGCGCCCAAGTCCTCATGGGACCGCTGACCGTTCTGCTCGGTGCGACCACCATGTACCTGCAGCCGCGGATGGTCATCGACCACAGCCACGGACGAGTCGTCCTCACGCACGGTCGATCGCAGTCCTTGCTCCTCCTCGTCACGACCGCCGTTTGGACGGGAGTGCTGTTGTTGGTACCGGACTCGATCGGCACTCGAGTCTTCGGCTTCACGTGGTTCGGCGCCGAGGATGTGCTGATCGTCGTGGGGATCGTGTACGCCTGTTCGGCGGTCTCAACGGGCGCGATCAACGTCCTTCGATGCACCGGGCGAGTTGGCCAGTCGCTCGCCGCGCACGCAGTGCTCGCCGTCATCGTCGGACTCGGCACGCTCACGGGTTCGCTGGCCGCCGGGTCGGACGGAGCTGTGATCGGCTTCGCCGTGTGTTCGGTCGCCGGACCCGTGCTGCTCTGGTATGCGGCGCTGCGGACTAGCTCGAGCCGGTCCCGCTCAGCGGTCGGACGTTCTCGGGCATTCCGCCGAGGCCCACGCGTGGCTGAGCCCCAAGGGGTGCCAGCTCAGCCTCGCGACGGATGAACATCGACGTCGTCGACGTGTAGCTGTTGATCGGACCGAAACCTGTGAAGTCGATCTCCAGCAAGCCTGCGGCCCGAAGCTCCGCTGATGGTCCTGGAAACCAATCTGCGTTGTCGAGGATGATGAAGCCGCCTGCATTGAGGGATCGAATCGCCGGCGCGACACACTCCTCCCGATGCGAACCGTCGATGACGATGATGTCGTACGTTCGCCCGCTCACCGCGCTCACGTAGTCCTCGCTCGCGGGCACCAGTCGATAATCGACCCGAGATCGGTCGATTTGCGTCTCGATCTCGGCGAACCATGTGGGGTCATCCTCTACGGAAACAACTCGGCGGGCACACGCCTGCCAGAACAGCGTCGAGTTTCCGGAGCCGTACTCGAACACGTCCAACGTCGAGAAGTCGAACTGATCCAGGTATGCGATGGCGCCGTACGTGAACCACGGGATGGGCGTTCCGTCCCGTGCAATTGGACGCCCCGTTGCAATCGTCCGGTACAGACCCTGCTGCTTCAGCAGATTCCTCGTCGCCAGGAAGGCCGTGCGAATCGTGAGGATCCAGCGTGGAATGTACTTCCGAAATCGACGGTGACGGGCGTGTGCGACGTCCATGGCTCACAGCCTCGCACGTGGTCGTCCGAGCTAGGTTGATCACCCGATGGCGGGCAATCCGGTGCTGCTCATGATCTTCAACCGCCCTGATTTCGCGGTCCGTGCGGCACGGTTGATCGTCGAGCAACGACCCCCACGCTTATACGTCGCCAGCGACGGTGCGCGCACGCCGGCCGAACGCGAGATCGTCGAGGAGACTCGCCGTGTCGTGCTCGAGCAGGCCGAGGGGTCGGTCGAAGTTCACACGTTGATGCGTCCTTCGAATCTGGGCTGCAAGCGTGCTGTCGAAGAGGCGATCACGTGGTTCCTGGAGCACGAGTCACAGGGTCTGATCATCGAGGACGATTGCCTCCCGACGCCACAGTTTTTCGAGTTCTGCGATCTGCTGCTCGACCGCTATCAACACGATGACCGGATCATGCACATCGCCGGCTACAACAACGACGAAGGGCTCGCACCTGGCTACCACTACTCACAGTTCCCAGCGGTGTGGGGTTGGGCCACATGGCGCCGAGCGTGGGATCACTATCCCGTCCAGCTTCCGGAACTCGACCGACAGGGCGCGCAAGGACGTGAGGCAATGGTTCGCCAACGACGAGGAGTACCAGTTCTTCGTCGAGAAGTGGAGGCAGGTTCGCAACGGCGATCTGGACACGTGGGACTTCTCGTGGTGCTACGCGCTGCTCGCTCGGAAGGGATTGGCCGTGCAACCGCACGTGAATCTCGTGGAGAACATCGGCGTCGGAGACCCGAGAGCCACTCACACGACACGAGACCGACGGCTGGCTCACACAGGCGCCGCCTCTGTCGGCGATCTGCTGGGTTCCCGCCCGCCGGCGATCCAAGCTGACCCGCAGGCCGACCGGCAGTACTTCCGATCGATGATCGCCGGACGCCACCGTCGTCTCAAGCACCTTCGACGACGGATCGCCAGCCTCATCTCCTCGCCGTAGCAGAAAACGGCCGAGGTTGTCTACAGGTCGGGTCGCTGATGAGACGAAGCATGCCCTGCCACGATCGAGCACAGCAACGAAGTCCGGCACCGAGGCGGTGTTGAGGCAGGCCAAGGAGATCAGCGCAAGAGTCGCCGCACCGGGTCCCCACCGTGGCATGGATCGATGACTTCACCGACTACCTACGCTCCGACGGCTGTCTGGCGAATCTCGGGTTCGACGCAGCGATCGGGATCGCTATCCCGCTCGATGATGCAGTGATGCAGGCCGAGCGCGAGGCGCCAAGGCCAACTAGGACAACGGCAGCTGTGACGCACACCGCCAGCCGCGCCGCGGCCCGCAGAGCGTCGTCAGCGATGATGTCGTGCGGTACGAGTAGCACGGCGGCAATCAACGTCAGCCAGGGAATCCTGCGCCGGCAAGCGCACGCTTCCCACAGCAGGGCGCCGAGCACCAAACCTACGGTGTAGTAACCCCACGCCGCCGGGTCCAACAGCAACCGGGCGGCACTGCCTGCCAGGATCACGGCTGGGGGGCCGTGGCGACGAACAGCGAACACACTGACGGCGAGCACAATCGCGAGCTGGACCACCCGGTGGACCGATCCGACTTCGTCGCCGAGCATCCATAGGGAGGGCACAGACCCTGGCAGTACCGGGATCCGCGGTCGCAACGCATCAAGTGTCCCCGACGAGCCGAGCACGAACGGCGCCCAAAAGGCCCCCGCTACGGCGA
>CAWKMO010000017.1:0-912475 GCA_963850755.1 Ilumatobacteraceae bacterium
GACCCGCATGCAGGGCTCACGCGCGAGAGCGTCGATGAGCGCATCCGTCACACAGTCGGCAAGTACTCCTCGTTGGTGTTTCTATTGAGGTTTTCGAACGGCAGGATGGCCACCGCCGCGTCCGACGGGTGGCGTAAGACCTGAACCGGCGCGATGAATCGATAGCCGCGCTTGGGAACGGTCTCGATGAACTGCGCCGCCCGGGCGTCGTCGCCGAGCACCGATCGCAGGCGGTTGACGCAGTAGTTCAATCCGAGATCGAAGTCGACGAAGGTATCCGGCGCCCACAACGCGACCCGCAGTTCGTCGCGCTCGACCAACTGGCCGGGCCGACTCGAGCAGGGCGGTGAGAATCCGGCACGGCTGCGGCGCCAGCCTGATGGTCTCACCCCGCCGCCGCAATTCGCCGGTGCGCGGGTCGAAGACGAAACCCGCGAAAGAGAAGGCCGGAGACTGTATGGTTCGTGACAATGAGGGGTCATCCTGCGCAGGCCCGCTCCTGGATCGAGTATACAAGTCGGTTGCAACCCCAACCTTAATCTCACAACTTCCTCAGCTCATTATCACGGTCATGACGCGTGCCTCGAGGTACAGTTGCGTGCGCTGGAGGTCGTGAAAACATGCGCATGTTCCAACGCTGGCTCCTCGCTCTTCCCGTTTCCGCCGTTCCTGGTCGGCCTGGCGCCCATGTCCTGCCGTCGGCCGATATCAACTCGATCGTTGTCCTGATTCCGTGCAACTTCTGCTCGCTGCCCGGAACGTGGGTGTTCAACACCGACATTCCCGCAGGGTCCCGATATCCAGAGCTGTACACGTTCAATAACGAAGGCACGGCTCATCGCCTCGGATGCCGACGATGACGACGGGGCGTTCCATGGTGTCTGGGTGCGGGTGGACCAGTTTCGCTATTCGCTGAGCGCCATCCGCAAGACCAACACGGGATGGCAGCGCGTGCGGGTCGTCCTGGCGCACGACGGCAGCTGCAACAAGCTCAAGGGCGACACGAAGGTCGAACCGCTGACATGTCCGGCCATGCGGGAACCCGACTATTGTGATCCCAGGGCAACGGCTGGGTTCCCCATCCCCGGCCCGAATCCGACGGCTCGTTCGACACGGTCGCGAAGCGCTACGAGCGCTACCCGTTCTTGTACCCGGCTCAGTAGCGACGGCAGGCGCGCGGCGCCCACTGGTCTCGGGTTGATCCCCCCCTGAAGGACCGTGCAGGCCATGCTTGCACGGTCCTTTCTTTAGGGTTTTCGGGTTCGGGTTCTCCGGTTCACAGGTTCCCGGGTCTCGAGTGACAAAGCCGTAACGTTTGCGGACTGCTTGCAACCGGGCGTCCCCATTAGCACGAATGTGCGAGGCCCTCCGTTTCCTTTGCGCCCCTCTCTTTTTGGCTATACATAAAGTCGAGGTTGAAATAGAATGCGCGACCAGTTCCCACCTGATCCGCGGTCTTCCAGTGGGATGAACAAAGGATGGATTCTGACATGACAGGACGTCTCGCTCAGATCGGCGTATTGAGTTGTGCGGTGCTCTTCGGCCCGCTCTTCGGGGTTCTGGCTGCGGAGGCGCAAGTCAGCATCAAGGTCGTGCATTTCGGGGTTGTTCAGCCCGAGCGAGAACGACGACGGGCGCGTCGCCGAGACGTCGATCCACGCCGCGAGAACGCCGCCGTCGAGCGCCACCGACATCGCGCCGGGTCGCCACCGGGGTCGACCGACACACGGACGACGCCCTGCGGCGCCGAGATGTAGCCGGGGACGAACACCGTCACGTCGTTGGCGGTGGCGGACGAGATGTCGACGACCGGCGGTGGCGAGTACGGCGGGTGCGGTGGCACCACCGGCGCGACGTAGGTCTCGACCCGGCGGCAACGCCAGACTGACCAGCGGCAGCGTGCTGGCGGTCGACGCTCCGATCGCGTTGCGGGCCGTGACCTTCACACTGTACGTCGGCAGGTACGGGATCGGCAACGCCAGCGGGTCGGGCGGGGTGAAGCCGGACACGGTGCACGTGGTCGCACCGGTCGAGAGGCAGGTGCGCTCCTCGAGCGTCGCCAGGTCGGTCACGACCACGTCGTAGTCGCTGACCGGCGCGGCGTTGGTCGACGGTTCGGCACCCCACGTCACGGTGAAGGCATTGCTGTAGCGGCTGACGCCGGGCACCGGCAAGGTCGTCGCAGCCTTGATCGTCACCGACGGCGGCGCCGTCGGGACGGTCAGGGTCGGCCGGCTCGACTCGGGCCTGACGTCGGTCGAGGGGTCGGACGCCGTCGACGTGCCGAGGGCGTTGGTTGCGACGACCGTGAACGTGTAGTTCGTGCCATTCGTCAGACCGGTGACGGTGCACGTCAGCTGACTAGTCGTGTGGCACGGCGTGCTCGCCGGGCGTCGAGTTCACGACATAATCCGTGATCGTCGAACCGCCATCGTTGATCGGCGCATCCCACGCGACGACGGCCGCGCCGTTGTACGCCGTGCCGCGCGGCGTTGCGCGGCGCAGTTGGCGCGCGCGGCGCTCGGCGTGAGCACCGACGGGCGGTACTGGTCGTTGGGCGCCGGGCGCTCGTTGACGGTGTCGACCTTCGAGAGCGGCACTACCAACTGAGACTCGGCCGGAGCACCGGGAAGGTTGAGATCGATCCCGCTGTTGGCGAAGTCGGTCAGCTCGAGCGCCGCGTTGAGGTCGCCATTGACCGTCATGATCGACACTCGCGCCGACGATGCCGTTCCCGTGTCGGTGGCGGCGACATAGCGCTTGTTCATGACAAAGGTGACCGGCCCGAGCGTCGAATCGACGACCAAGCGGCCTTCCTCGCCGAACACGAACGTGGCACCGAGCCCAGTGATGTTGTGGGTGACGGGAGCACCCGTGGCGTAGAACGCTGACGACTGGTTGTCGGCGCAGCCCTGCAGGCTGCCCTCGCCGACGACCACATCGGCGTTGCCGGCGATCGTGACCTGGCGCTCGAAGTAGTAGATACCCGAGGCGAAGAAGGTCGGGCCGTCGAGCACGACCTCCGATTTGTAGGTGCCCGGGAAGTACACCGTGCACTCCGTGTACCCGTTGAGCTCGTACCCGTCCATCATCTCGTAGCCGAGGGCGGAGCGCAGGTTGAGTCCGTGCACGGGCAAGTTGGGGAGCCAGACCGTGTCGGGCGTGAACGTCGGGCTCGACGCGTTGAGCCACGTCGTGGCGGGTGCCGCACCCGAGCCGGTGTACACCGGGTTGATCACACCCGGCCCCGACGGAGGAACTGACCCGACGTACGTGGTCGCCACGCTGAAGGGAAGTTCGTCGGCCTCGAGCGCCGACGCCGTGTCGACCAGGAAGCATCGGGTGCGGGTCGGCAACGAGAGCTGCGGCGACGGGAGCGTCACCGCCACGTTGAGACCGGCGCCCCCACACTTGTCGAACAGTTCGTACGGTTCCGCCATCGCGTGCCGGAATCCGGCCTTGACCGCTTCGGCGCGCACCGTGCGATCACCGAGCACCTGGTTGGCGCGCATCACCGAGATCGCGTAGGACAGCAGAGGGATGACGATCAGCGAGGCGACGATCACGAGCACGAGCACCATGATCAGTGCCGTGCCCTTGTCGTCACCGCCGCCACCGCGACGGCGCACCCTCGCCTGCCGCCTGCCGAACTTCTGCTGCCTACTCATGGTTCACCGCGTCACATTCATCGAGCAGGCACACGGCTTGGTTCGCCCGCACCTTGACCCGCACCCCGGTCCAGCCGGGGTAGGCGACGCCGTCGACGTCGAGCACGGGCGGGAACTCGAGATCCGTGATGTCCGTGATGCCGGCCTTGCACGACCAGCCGACGAGGCGGTAGTCGGTGAGGTCGGACAGGTTGTGGGGCATGACCTCGACGGTGACGTAGCCGCCGTTCGGGATCTCGAAGTCGAAGGTGCCGGTCGGGAACGACATGCTCGTCGTCACGACGGTCGGCTGCACCTGGAGGTCGCCACCGTCGCTCGCTGAACACCTTGGTGTTCTGGTAGGTGAAGGGATCGGCGGCGCGAATGCCACCGACCTTGGTCGACAAGGTCACCGTCCCGCCGCACTCCGCGAGCGCCACCGACTGCAGGGCATGCGGCGAACTTGGTGAAGTCGGGAAGCACGAACAGCTCGGCAACCTTGGCGTTGCCGGGAACGTTCGCCGTCCCACGGCACGGCCGGGTCGTCGGTGCCGGTGATCAGACGGGAGAGGATCTCGGAGTTCGCCATGACTTCGTCATCGCGCTCGTCCCATTCGCGTGAACGGCGCCGTGAACGACTGCACCCGGCGGTAGCCGCCGTCGGTGCGGGTCGTGGCGTAGACCTCCCACTCCATGGCGTCGGCGTCGTTCGTCACCCACTGCTTGCCTGCGTCGCGATACCCGTCGGACTCGGCCGGCGAAGCGGTCGGCACGTTGAACGTGTCGTACTCGGTCCGTGTGATCCACACCCAGCTGCTCGCCAGTGCGGCGGTAGCCGTCGGTCTCGTCGGGCGTGGTGTTGTTGGTGTCGTAGTCGGTCTGGGTCGTCGACGTCCAGGTGGTGCTCCACTGCCCTGGCAGCAGGTGAGCGTAGTTGTTGTACTCGGTCTGGGTGACGGTGTACTCGGTGCGGGTGCCGCTCACCCGATACTTCGGCGAGGAGGAGTTCGTGTAGTACTGGGTCGGCGTGACGTTGGTCCAACCCGTGATGTAGAAGCCGTCGGCGCGGCCCGAGCTCGTGTCGGCGCCGTTGGCGTCGGCGTGGGCGTCGTACAACGCTTCGCTGATCGTCGCCGGCGTGGTATTCGGGGTCGGGTCGATCATCCAGCGATTGCTGGCGCCGGGCCGGGTCGGCGACCAGTAGTTGTCAGGCAGCACGTTCACCCACGGACGGCTGGTCGAGCCGCCGAGGCGCCGGTTGGTGCCGCTCGCCGCGTAGTACTGGGCCGGCGTCGCGTCCTGCCAGCTGGCCGAGCTGCTGGTGCGGTACTCGAAGTCGAGGTTGCTCTCGTAGTCGGTGAGGTCGCCGAACTGCGAGGCCTTCTGGAAGTTGGCCGTGCTGCGCCAGCCGTGTCACCTTCTCGTAACCCCAGGTGGCCCGCTGGTAACTGGCGGGAACCACGCTGGTACTCCCAGTGCCAACCGCGACCCGGCGAGAAGATGAAGGTCGATTCGCCGTTCTGGATCCCGTCGCCGACGCCCACGCCGACGATCCGGTCGTACTGCCACGAACCGAGTTGACGACCCAGTTGGCACGGTCGAAGGCGACCTGGCTGTAGTCGCTGCCGTTGGAGTAGGCGCCGCCGCTGTACTGGGGCCAGTTGCCGACGGGAGCCGGTTGCGTCGGGATGTCGCCGCCACCTGCGGCACGATGGGCGAGGCGCTCGTAGGTCGGCTCGCCGTCGGTGAAGAACACCACCGTCTCCGGCGTGTGCTGGATGAAGTCGGTGCCGCCTGCTCGTAGAAGGCACGGAACCAGGCGTCCTCCCAGTTGGTGCCACCGTCGGCGGTCAGAGCTCGGGCGTCGATCCGCCGCCAGCAGCGTCGTCGACATCGTCCTCGTTGGTCATGTCGAAGTACTTGGTCCAGGCGCCGTTGCCACCGACGATCCCGGCGTGCGTGTCGAAGCCGCACGATCTGGAGCTGGGTCGGCGTCCCGGCGAAGCGTCTGGACGAACAGCTCGACGCCGGTCCTCACCGTGCCCATCGCACCGCCGATCGAGCCCGAGTCGTCGACGATCAGCGCGATCGGTCCACCGCAGCGGCTGCGGGCGTCGGTGAAGGTCGGGGCGTTGCTGCATGCTGTCGGCGGCGATCGTGTTCCGGGTCGTGCCGCCGGCCGTGATGCTGATCCTGTTGCGAGCCGCCGCCGCGCCGTCGGAGTCACCGCCGCCGTTGACCGTGACGATCACGCGGTTGGCGTTCTTGCGGTGCCGAGTCGTCCGGCGACGACGCCGGACTCGTCGACGCGCGTCGGCGGCCAGCGGGTCGCTGACCGTGGATGATGCTAGTCGGGCACCGGGTCACGCCGGGAGTCCAGTTGCGTCGAGCAGCTCGATGTCGCTGAGCACGGTCATGGACCGTCGCACGGTCCAGGCGCCGCCGCCGACCGACGTGCACTCGATCCGGTCGCATCTCGAACATGCCCGGCGTCGCTCGACTCGGCGAAGTAGTACGAGACGTTGGTCGTGACGATGACCGAGTCGGTGCCGACTGGCGTTCGGCTGTGTGGTCGTCCACGTCAGCATCAGGGCGTTGGAGCCGTCGAGCACGACGTCGGCCGGGCAGGCGCTCCCGCACGGCGAGGCGTCGGGGTCCTGGTGTCGATCGACTCGGCCGAGGCGAGGTCGTCGGGCAGATACATGTCGACGTTCTGCTCGCCGCGGGCGACGTTGAGGCGACCCTCCGTGTTGTCGCTCTGGCGCATCGTCACGATGATCGAGCGCTCGAGAGCACGGTCATGATCAGCCCGATGCACGGCGACCGCGATCAACAGCTCGGGCAGCGTCATGCCTCGGTCGGCGACGAGCGCCGAGCGCGGTCGAGGCGTCGTGCGATCGCGGGTCGAATCAGACATTGCTCTTCACCACCTGAATCGTGCGGCTGATCTGCGAATCCGGGCGTCGTGATCGACGATCGTGACCTTCTGCACGAGGACGTCGGTGGCGGCTGCGATCTGGCAAGCACTCCGCTGGACCCTCGTCGACCCAAGCTGTTGGTCTGCGCGGGTCGTAGTACTCCTGATGACCGAGGCGCTGGTCGGGTCGACCAGCCCTCGGTCTGCACGGCGGCCTGGACGTAGACCGTGTAGTCGCACGACCATCGGGGCACGGTTGACGCGGTCGGCGGCGTTGACATCGCCGTCTCGACCTGGGCCGCGCGACCGGCTGACGCGTCGACGACCTTGACCGACGCCAGCACCGCCGACATCACGGGCACGATCACGATCGCCATCAGGACGACGGTGACGACGATCTCGACGAACGTGAACCCGCGGTCACGTGTCGATCGTCGCTCGGCGCGAGCGTGCGCGTGCTGTCCGTGAGATTCCGCCATGGTCGACATGTGCCGACGGCGTGCCAAATGTCAACTGACCGCAAAGTTCAGAGAGTCGCCCGGCATCCCGGGCACGACCGCCGGCAGCTCCGCTGGCGTTCTCATCGCGTCTCGCTTCCGTCTGCCGAGAATCAAACAGTTGACCAAGGTAGTCAGACTCAGCCACGGCGATATCGGTCGAGGCGCCGCACGCTGTACCGGGGCACGTCAAGACTCAGTCAAGTTTGGCGATCGGCCGATTCCGGCGTCACGACAGCGGCAAAGGCCGCCCGATCGCCGGGCGGCCTCGCTCGTCACTCGTACGGGTGACAGTCAGTTGCCGGTGGCGTCCTCCGCCTTGTCGGCCGCCGATGTCGCCACATCCCCGGCCGCGTCCTGGACGTTGTCGGCGGCCGTGGTCGCGGCATCGCCGACCGCGTCAGAGGCGTCGGCAACGGCGTCGCCGGCGTCCTTCTTGCGCTCGCCGGGGATGATCTTCTCGGCCTTCTCGGACACCTTGGCGTAGGTGTCCTTGACCTTGTCGGGCATCTTCTCCCCGGCCTTGTCGACCAACACGTCGGCCTTGTCTTTGGCGGTACCCGCTTGCTTCTTGGCGCCCTCCAAAGCGTTCTTCAACTTCTCCATCAATCCGGCCATGCGATCGGCCTCCCTTGGTTGGCGGTCTACCCGGTCGACCGACCGGGACGGGGCGAGTGTAGTCACGCCATGCGGACACGGCGGCGGGGACGCCGGTGCTCAGGCGTCGGGCAGCATGGCGCGCGCAGCCGTCTGGCCGTGCGCCTCGAGGTCGTAGCCGATCTGGCAGAAACCGTGGTTGCAGTAACCGCCGGGATGCTTGTGGAGGTATCCCTGGTGGTAGTCCTCGGCGTAGTAGAAGACGCCGTCGCCGGCTTGCTCGGCGGGAGCGATCTGGGTGCTGATCGTGCCGTAGCCGGCTCCGTCCAACGCCGCTTGGTAGCGATCGCGCGAGGCGAGGGCACCGGCGAGCTGGGCCTCGGTGGTGGTGAAGATCGCCGAGCGGTACTGGGTGCCGACGTCGTTGCCCTGCCGGTTCGGGGTGGTCGGGTCGTGGTTCTCCCAGAAGGCCTTCATCAAGCGGTCGAAGCTGACGACGCTCGGGTCGTAGACCACCATCACGGTCTCGGTGTGGCCGGTCGGGCGGTGCACGTCTCCTCGTAGGTCGGGTGCTTGGTCCAGCCACCCATGTAGCCGGCGGCGGTGGTGTGGACGCCGGGGATCTGCCAGAAGATCCGCTCCGCCCCCCAGAAGCAGCCCATCGCCACGTACACCGTCTCGATCCCGTCGGGAACGGGCGCGTACAGCGGCGTGCCCAGCACGACATGCGTCGGCGCGATCTCGATCGGCGTGTCGCGGCCGGGCAGCGCCTGGTCGGCCGTGATCATCTCGGTCTTGGTGCGGAACAACATGCCTCCAGCGTACGTCCCGCACACCTGTTCTCGGACCGGCGGACCGCTACTTGAGCAGCAGCGTGTCGATCCGGCTGGCGGTGATCGAGATCCCGACGAGCGCCATCGCCACGAGCACGCCCAGGTGCGGGATGTACGTCCACGACCACTCGCCGAGGCTCAGGCCGCGACACACCACCACGCCGTGGTAGAGCGGGCTGAGCTGCGCCAGCCAGGCCCAATCGCCGTAGGTCGACACCGGGTAGAACGTGCCGGAGAACAGGAACATCGGCAGCATGATCGACGGCACGTACTCGAAGTCGGCGTGTGACCGCATATACGTGACGAGGGCGGTGGCGGAGGCACTGAAGGCGAACGAGATCAGCGCCCCGACGACGAGCATCGCCACCGCCAGCGCCGACGACGTCATGCCGAGCGCGAACATCGTGATCAGGAAGGCCACCGAGTAGAGCGTGCCGCGCATCGTGGCGTAGAGCATCTCGCCGAGGGCCACGTCGCCCGACGTGAGCGGCGTCGCCAGCGCGGCGTCGTAGACCTTGTCGTACTTGAGCTTCCAGAAGACGTTGGTCGCTTCGTAGATCGAGCCGTTCATCGCCGATGCGGCGAACAACGCCGGCGCCACGAACTCTGCGTACGGGATCGACTTCCCGCCGTCCTGCACGTCGCCGATCAGGCCGCCGAACCCGACCCTGATCGAGAGCAGGTAGAACAGCGGCTCGAAGAATCCGCTGAGCACGATCGACCACCCACCGGCGCGGTTGACGATCCACTGCCGCTCGAGCATCCGCTGCGGGCGCCGGGCGGCGAGCACCTGGGGCGGCAGGATCCGCAGCGGAAGCTCGGCGAGCGTGATCAATTGCCGAGCCTCTCGGCGAACGTGCGCCGGGCCACCAGCCAACCGGTGGCCGCCCACAGCGACAGGTACAGGACGTGGACGGCGGTCGACCCGAGCTCGAGCTGGTGGTTGACGGCGTCGCGGCAGAGCTCGACGCCGTGCCAGATCGGCGTGACCTTGGCGATCGGTTGCAGCCAGTCCGGCAGCTCCTCGATCGGGTAGAACGCTCCGCCGAACAGGAACAGTGGCGTGATGACGAAGCGGTTGATGCTCGGGAACGAGGTCTCCTGCTCGCGGGTCGCCGACCACGCCATCAGCGGCGCCGAGAAGGCGATCCCCGTCAGGGCGGCGAACACCACGGCCGGGATCAGTCCCCACGTGCGCGTCTCGGGGAACAGCACCAATGCCAGCGCCACGCCGGTGCCCGTGATCATCGCCTTGGTCGTCTGCCAGAGCGCGATCCCGCCGGCGATCTGACCAGGGGTGAGCGGTGTGGCGGCGGCGGCGTGCTAGCCGCGTCCCCACTTGAACCCGAGCAGCACCGGCCACAAACCTTCGCTGGCGGCGACCATCATCGCCGACGTCGCCATCAGTGCCGGAGCGAGGAACTGGAAGTAGGTGAGCCCGCCGAGCGTGTCGGCGCCCGGGCCCTCGTCGACGAGCGCGCCGACGCCGAGCCCCATCCCGAGCAGGTACAGGAACGGCTGCACGAAGGCGCCCAGCACGTTCGACCTCCAGATCGTGCGGTACAGCCGGAACTGGCTCTCCCACAATCGGACGGAGGCGGGCGTGGAGAAGGTGCGTGCCATTCGGACTCTCAGTCGACCAGCGAGCGGCCGGTGAGTCGGAGGAACACGTCCTCGAGCGAGCTGCGGCGGACGAGCGCCGACTCGGGCTGGGCGCCCCGGTTGTGGACCTCGACCAGCGCCGCCTCTCCGTCGTCGGCGTAGATCAGCACTCGGTCGGGCAAGACCTCGGAGCGCTCGCCGATGTCGATCACCGCCGCAGCACGCGCCTCGTTGGTGCCCGCCGGATAGCGCAGCTCGAGCACCTCGCGAGTGGAGTGCTCTTCGATCAGCGCCCGCGGTGAACCCTCGGCCACGATCTTGCCGCCGTCCATCACCACCAGCCGATCGCAGAGCTGCTCGGCCTCGTCCATGTAGTGCGTGGTGAGCACGAGCGTGACGCCGCGCTGCTTGAGCCGGTAGAGCCGGTCCCACAGGACGTGCCGGGCCTGCGGGTCGAGCCCGGTCGTGGGCTCGTCGAGCAGCAGCAGTTCCGGGTCGTTGACCAACGAGCGGGCGATCGTGACGCGCCGCTTCATCCCGCCCGAGAGCGGTTCGATCCGGCTGTCGGCGCGATCGGTGAGCTGCACGAAATCGAGCAGTTCGGTGGCGCGCTTGCGACACTCGCTCCGCGGCAGATCGAAGTAGCGGCCGTAGAGCATCAGGTTGTCCATCACCGTGAGCTGCTCGTCGAGCTGGTCGCTCTGTGGCACGACACCGATCCGGGCGCGGATGCTGCTTGCCGTCGCGCGCCGGGTCGAGATCGAAGATCGTCAGCTCGCCGTCGGTGACCGGTGAGACGCAACCGATCATCCGCATCGTCGACGACTTGCCGGCGCCGTTCGGTCCGAGGAAGCCGAACGACTCGCCGCGGTGGACCTCGACATCGATCCCGTCGACTGCGGTGAACTCGCCGAACCGCTTCACCAGTTTGCGGGCGGAGATCAGCGCGCCGGTCATGCGTCTCGTGACGCTACCGGTGGAACCCGGGCGAGCACCGACCGTTTTCGGAGCAGACTGCTGCGGTGGACGATGCCGCTCTGACGATCATGCTGGAACGCGTGTGGGCAAGGGATGCCGTGGCGATGGCATCGGCGCTCTCCACGCAGGATCCGACGTGGGGCACGGAGACGCTCGCCGTGGCGGGCGGACAGCTCGTGCTGAGCGGGCGCGGGCATGTACGTCAACCGCGCGATCGCGGTCGGGATCGATCCGGCGTTGCGCCCGGCCGACATCGGCCTGATCGAGGCTCGCAGCACGGCCGCCGGCGTGCCCGCCGCGGTCGAGGTCACGCCGGCGACGCACGCCGAGTCGCGGTCGTTGCTCACCGCATGCGGGTTCGTGCACGACGGAGGGCCGCGACGTACGGGCACTCGTTCGCCCGCTCACCGACCTGCCCGCCGAGCTCGGCCGGCCGGGGATCACCGTGGTGCCGGTGAGCCAGCGTTCGATCGAGGAGTGGCAGGCGATCTCGGCGCTCGGCTTCGGTCACGCCACGCCGGAGGCGCCGCCGCGCCAGCGACGCCTTCGCGCGCGCTGCCCACGTCGTCGACGGCGATGGGATGGTGATCGCCGTCGACTGCCGAGGACGGGCGGCCGCTCGGTTGCGCCAGCATGACGATCAACGCAACGGTGGCGACGCTCGGGGGGATGTCGACGATCCCTGCCGAGCGCGGGCGAGGCGTGCAGGCGACGTTGATCCTGCACCGATTGGGCGTGGCTCGCGAGGCGGGTTGCTCGCTGGCGGCCGCCACCACCGTCGTCGGCGGCGACTCCGAGCGCAACGTGCAGCGCTACGGGTTCCGGCCGCTGCACGTCAAGCAGACCTGGCTCCACCAGTAGCGTCGGCGCATGCTCCTGCCGCGAGTACCGGATGGACGATCTGGCGACGATCCACGAGATCAACGAGGCCGCCTACCCGGCGGTCGGCACCGAGACGCTCGAGGATCTCGGGCACATCGCATCCGAGTCGACTGATCGCGCTCGTGGCCGAGGTCGACAGCGAGATCGCCGGCTTCTGCCTCGTGCTGGCGCCAGGCGCCGACTACGACTCGATCAACTTCCTCTGGTTCCGCGAGCACTACGCCGACTTCGTGTACCTCGACCGGATCGCCATCTCACCGGCGCATCAACGATCGGGCCTCGGGCGGGCGATGTACGCCGAGGTCGAGCGGCTCGCCGCCGAACGGCGGCCGAGCGCTACCGACTTCACGCTCGAGGTCAACCTGCGGCCACGCAACGACCAGTCGCTGACGTTCCACGCCGGGCTCGGATTCGTCGAGGTCGGCCAGCAGGAGACCGACTACGGCACGCTCGTCAGCCTGATGGCCAAGCCACTGCCACGAGACTGAACCGGGTCACGTCCGCGGCGTGCCCACGCCGTTCGCGTGGTCGCCGGAACCAACATTGCAACACCGAGTCGATTCCCGAATTCGGCGCCGTTGCTGGCTACTGTGCCGCGATCCGACCCCGATCGCTGTCTGCCGCCGTCGCCGTTGTGTTGACGGTGGGCGCCGTGGCAGGGGTTGTCCGGCCCGATCGAGTGGCAGCCGCCGAGGGCTACACGATGACCTCGACGAGCACCTATCGCTACGACCCCTCCACCGAGGCGGTGGCAGTCGAGTCGACGTACCTGATGACGAACACCACCCCCGATCGCCGGAGCGGGAATCGGATCAACTACTACTACTTCGACGGCACAGCAGTTCCGATCCACGCACGAGCGCGCAACCTCGTGGTCGAGGTCGACGGCCGCCTTGTCGAGTACGTCCTCCATCCGCGAGACCGACTTCACGATGGTCGAGGTCGAGTTCCCCAACAACCTGAGGTACGGCCGAACGGCGACGATCGTGGTCCGCTACGACCTGCTCGGCGATCCACCCCGCACCGAGACGTCCTGGGTGCGCGTCAACCCCGCCTACGTGTCGTTCCCGATGATCGCCTACGCCGACCCGGGTGCCGCCGACGTGCGGGTCGAGATCCCCGATGACTGGACACCCGAGTACTCGGGCACGCACGCTGTCGCGCAAGGTCCAGAACGACGTGGTCGTGCTCGAGGCACTCGACGTCGACGACGCCCGACGAGTTCTACGTGTTGTTCACCGCCCGGCAGGACGAGCTGCTCGACTCCACCCCGATCACGGTCGCCGGATCCGACTTCGAGCTGCGGGCGTGGCCCGGCGACACCGCGCTGGGCCCAGTTCGCCAGACGTCACGTCGACCAAGGCCTGCCGGTGCTGGAACGGCTGACGGGCACGCCCTGGCCGGAACAGAACGAGACCGACGTGATCGAGGCGTCGACGCCGTACCTGCGCGGCTACGCCGGCTACTACTACGCCGACACCGACGTGATCGAGGTCGACCGAGGACCTCGACGGCCACACGATGCTGCACGAGCTCTCGCACGCCTGGTTCAACGACACGTACCTCTCCGACCGCTGGCTGAGCGAAGGGCTGGCGGACGAGATCGGCGCCCGCGCCGTGGCCGAGCTCGGCGACGAGCTCCCACGGCCCGACGACTACGACGTGCCACCCGACTTCGATCCCAGCCACTTCCGGCTCAACGAGTTGGGATCAGCCGGCGAGCGCTCTCGACGACGCCTCCGAGGCCTACGGCTACGAGACGTCGTTCCGCGTGATGCGCGAGCTGTCCGACGAGATCGGCGAGGAGACGATGAGCGCCCTGATCGGCCGCCGTCCTGCGCGGCGACCGTGCCTACGGTCCGGAGGACGGCGAGCCGATCGATGCCGGTGCCGTCGGACTGGCGCGAGTTCCTCGATCTGGCCGAGCAGATCGGCGGTTCGACAGAGCTCGTCGACGACTACCGCCAGCACGTCGTCACGCCCGGCGAGGAGCACGACCTCGACACCCGTCAGGACGACGCTCGAGGCGTACGCCGAGCTGCTCGCCCGGGGCGGCTCGTGGGCCCCGCCCGAGGCCGTCCGCGAGGCGATGGCCGAGTGGCTGTTCCAAGCGGCGATGAACGGGATCGACGACGCCGAGGCGGCGCTCGACGTCCGGGACGACCTGTCGGAGGAGCTGAGTCACGTCGATCTCGCTCCGACGGCAACCATCGAGGACGAGTACCAGGCAGCAACCGACCTCGAGCCGGTGGTCGCCACGCTCACCGAGCAGCTGGCGGCGGCGCGCCGGATCGTCGCCGGTCGGGCGGCGCTCGCCGAGCAGCTCGACCGACTCGGTCTCGACACTCCCGACCTGACGCAGAGCGAGTACGAGGAAGCGCCGCTCGGGTGGGCGACCGACACCGAGCAGCTCGCCGAACGGGCCGAGCAGCTGGTGGACGCCGAGACCAACCTCGACAACACCCTGGCGGCGTTCGAGTTGAGCGTTCCCGACGCTCGCGCCCGACGCGTTCGCCGACTCACCGGAGGCCGCGGCGGCGACGCTCGACGACTACCAGGACGCCGCCGATGCCGTCGTCGAGGCCCACCTGGCGCGCCAGTCAGCGGAATCGTTCCTGGAACGGATCGGCGAGTTCGGCAGCGACGCCGACGAGCGCCTGCAGACCGCAGACGCCGAGCTCGCAGCCGGCGACACCAGCGGTGCGATCGACGCCGCCCGCTCGGCGTCGGCGGCGATCTCCGACTGGGAGGGACGAGGCCGGACCCGGATCACGACCGCCGTCTGGATCGTGGCCGGCGTCCTGCTGCTCGTCCTGTTGCTGCATGGTCGCCCGGCGACGCCGGCATCGTTCGAACCTGAGCTTGGTCGTCGACGACAGCAACGCCGCCGAGACCGACCCCACCACCGAACTGCGGCAGACTTGGCCCGATGACCGACCCGACCAGCGACTCGACGGGCGCTTCGACGATGCGATTGCCGGTGATGCCGCCGATCCAGCCGATGCTGGCCAAGCTGGCGCGGTCGATCCCGACCGCTGACGGGCTGCTCTACGAACCGAAGTGGGACGGGTTCCGCTGCATCGTGTTCCGCGACGGCGACGAGATCGAGCTGGCGAGCCGCAACCAGAAGCCGTTCAACCGTTACTTCCCCGAGCTGCTGCCCCGTCTGCTCGACGGCGCTCCCCGAGCGATGCGTCGTCGACGGCGAGATCGTGGTCGCCGACGACCGAGGGCAACGGGCTCGACTTCGATGCCCTCCAGCAGCGGATCCACCCCGCCGCGTCGCGCGTGCGCATGCTCGCCGAGCAGACGCCGTCGGCGTTCGTCGCGTTCGACATGCTGGCGCTCGACGACCGCAACCTGATGGACACGCCGTTCGGCGAGCGGCGTGAACTGCTCGACGCAGCACCTCGACCCCAACGCATCCGTGCACCTCACGCCCGCCACCACCGACCCGGCGATCGCCGAACGCTGGTTCACGCGGTTCGAGGGCGCCGGCCTCGACGGCGTGATGGCCAAGCCGCTCGACGGCGTGTACACGCCCGACAAGCGCTCGCTGGTCAAGGTCAAGCACGAACGCACCGCCGACTGCGCCGTCGCCGGGTTTCGGGTCCACAAGGACGGCGAGGGCGTCGGCTCGTTGCTGCTCGGGCTCTTCGACGACGACGGCCGGCTCAACCACGTCGGGGTCTGCGCCGCGCTTCAGCGTCGAGTTCCGGCGCGAGCTGCGCGACGAGCTCGAGCCGCTGACGCGAGAACGCGCTCGACGATCATCCGTGGCGGGAGTGGGCCGAGATGCAGGCCCACAGCGAGCAACGCATGCCGGGCGGGTTCAGCCGCTGGAACGTCAACAAGGACCTGTCGTTCGTGCCGATGCGCGTCGAGCGGGTGGTCGAGGTGACGTTCGGGCAGCTCGAGAGCGGGCGCTTCCGCCACGGCGTGCAGTTCGTGCGCTGGCGGCCCGACCGCACGCCCGAGTCGTGCCGCTACGAGCAACTCGAGGTGGCCAGCCCGGTCCGCTTCGACGACCTGCTCGCCGAGTCGGGCTGACTCGTCAGCAGCGTCAGGTCAGTCGGCGGCGACGGTGCTGCTCGTCGGTGCGTCGGCAGCGTGGTGGTGACGAACGGCGCCGTCGGTGGTCGACCGGTCGACGACGTTGACCTCGACCGGCAGCCGTCGTGCGTGGTCGGCGTCGGCGTCGGTCGCCACCGTGCCGTCGGCGTGCGCGACCAGGAACGTCGGACCGCTGGCACCGGGCTGCGTGCCGAGCGTGGTGGTGGCGATCAGCTCGAGCGTCCAGGTGCCCGGCACCTCGAACGGCAGCCCGATCTCGGTCGGCAGCACGGCCGTGCCGGCCGTCGTGAGGTGGAGTCGGCTGGATCAGCACCGGACGGCCGCTCTCGACCGGCGGGATGAACCGCAGGGTGAGGTTGGTGATGCCCTCCTGCGGTGCCTCGACCTCGATCCGGAACCCGTTCAGCCCGACCGTGCGCGGGCCCGATGAAGACGCGGGCGTCGATGCCGGTCGACGGGTCGATGAACGCGAGCTCGAGGGCGTACGACTCGTCGGCGAGCGGGTCGACCTTGGCCGGCGTGAGCGCCAGCATCCAGCCGCTGAACGCCAGCACGACGACGCCGATCGCGGCCTCGGCGCCGAACGCCCGCCGGAAGCGGTCGGCCAGCGGCACCGTCATCTCGTGCGCCCGGTCGAGCCGGAAGCCGACCTGGCGTCGCGCTTCGAGCCCGACCGCCAGCATCGCCGCCACCGCGACGACCTTGAGCAGCAGCACCTGCCCGTGGCTGCTGGTGAACGGATTGCCGTCGAGCCGGACCATCTGCGTGATGCCGGTGAGCACCACGGCGACCATCGCCTTGGTCGACATCCGGCTGAACGACCGCGTGGCGTGCAGCAGATCCTCCTCGCCCGGTCCGGCGAGCACGACACGGGCGACGAGCGCCACACCGCCGAACCAGACCGCGGCGCCGAGCACGTGGATCAGGCCGATCGCCACCCCGAGCCACGGCGCCGGGCCCTCGACCCGCGTCAGCGCCACCGCGATCACCGCGCGCGCCGGGGATCGCCCACGCCCACATCGCCGTGGTCGGGTCGATGATCCGCTCGGGGCGCATCGCCACCCAGCCCGAGCCGAGCACGAACGCCAGCCGCAGCAGGGCGCCGCGACCTGGCCAACCGTCGTCCTTGAGGTCGAGCCAGGCGCTCGGGTTGATCGCCGCCCCGAACGAGGTGTCGTTGAACTTGGCGGCGTAGGCGATCAGGTAGAGCACCGTCCCGACCAGGGCCAGCAGCCACACCGCCCGCAGGTAGCGCACGGTGACGACGTACTCCGGGCCTTCCGGCCAGCCGATGGCGATCAGCGCCAGGCCGCCGAACAGGGCCATGATCCCGATCGTCGACAGCAGCCGCCCCAGCCACAGGGCGCCGCCGTTGGATCCCTCGTTCGGCGAGTCGACCTCGCTGCTGGCGTCGACGCTGCCGGGCGTGATCGAGATGAACGGGCTGGTGGTGGTGGGCGCCGGCGGCGCCGTCGGTGGGCGCCGGCGTGGTGGGCGGAGCGGGATCGGCGTCGACCCGGAACGTCGTGAAGTCGCCGACGATCGTCTCGCCGGCGGCGTCGGCCAGCCGCCACGAGACGGTGCAGGCCCCTCTCGGCACCGGCGTGTTGATCGGGATCGTGACGACCAGCCCGTCGGCGTCGACCTCCGGGCTGCCGGTGTCCTGGGGCTGCGACGGCGTGCCGCAGGCGAGCACGACGATCGGCCGGTCGTCGCTGCGCAGCTCCTGGTTGAACGAGAGCACGATCGCCGCCGGCGAGGTGTCGAGCGTGGCGCCGTTGGGCGGGTCGATCGACTGCAGCGAGTTGGTCTCGTCCTGGGCGGCCGCGGTGCGGGGCGGCCACGAGCGCGACGATGACTGCCAATCCTCCGAGAAGAAGTGTGGTCAGCGCCCGCTTGACCCCCCGCGACGGGGTTGGGCGTGAGAGGTCACCCGAGCTCACGGCAGCCACCGTAGCCAGGTCCGACCTCCAGCGTTCGACATCTCGCCGCAACCTGAACGCAACGCGATCGCACGCTTCGGCCACCGGCGGCCTGCGGACCCACTGCTGCTGGTGCACCCCGTCGCTAGGGTTGACCCCGATGGCGACTCAGTCCCTCTACCGGCGCTACCGGCCGCGACGCTTCAGCGAGCTGAAGGGCCAAGACCATGTGGTCAAGGCGTTGCGCGACGCCGTGGCCCAGGGCCGCGAGGGCCAGGCCTACCTCTTCTCCGGGCCGCGCGGCACCGGCAAGACCACCTCGGCCCGGATCCTCGCCAAGGTGCTCAACTGCCAGAACGTGGTCGACGGCGAGCCGTGCTGCGAGTGCGAGTCGTGCCTGGCGGTCGAGCGCGGCACCAGCTACGACGTGCACGAGCTCGACGCCGCCTCCAACAACGGCGTCGATGCCATCCGCGACCTGGTCGAGAAGGCATCGCTCGGCACGCCCGGGCGGCACAAGGTGTACATCCTCGACGAGGTCCACATGCTCTCCAAGGCGGCCGAGGCGGCGCTGCTGAAGACGCTCGAAGAGCCGCCCCCGCACGTCGTGTTCGTGCTCGCCACCACCGATCCGCAGAAGATGAGCGACACCATCCGGTCGCGCACGCAGCACCTGCAGTTCCACCTGCTGCCGGCCGACACGATGGCCGAGCACGTGCACTGGGTGGCCGGCGATGCCGGGCTCGACCTGTCGCAGGCGGCGCTCGACGCCGCCCTCGTGCAGGGCGGCGGGTCGGCCCGCGACACGCTGTCGGCGCTCGAACTGCTGGTCTCCACCGGTGGCGACGTCGACGAGGTCGTCGATCTCGACGAGTTCATGGCGGCGCTGATCGAGCACGACCCGGGCCGGATCCTCACGGCGATGGCGCACGCCGTCAGCCTCGGCCGCGATCCGCGCACCGTCACCGAGGAGCTGGTGCGCCACCTCCGCAACGCCTTCCTGTCGCTGATGGCGCCCGAACTCGTGATGCTGCCCTCCGACCAGCTCGACGCCATCGCCGCAGCGGGCGCAGCAGTTGGGCGCGGCCGGCCTGGTGCGGGCGATCGAGCTGCTCGGGTCGGCGATGGTCGAGATGCGCCAGGCGCCCGACCCACGGATCCTGGTCGAGGTCGCCCTCGTGCAGCTCACCAACGACGAGGCCGGCACCGACACCGACGCCCTGCTGGCACGGATCGAGCGGCTCGAGAACACCGTCAAGCAACTCCGCGAGGCGGCGCCCGACGTCTCGCCCGCCGCCGCTCAGGCGCCGCGCGACCCCACCACCGGCCGGGCCGTGCTCGGCGGGGCGGCGCGGGCCAAGCCGGCCCCGGCGCCCGAGCCCACTCCCGCCGCGCCGGCCGCGCCCGCCGCAACCGAGGCGGCGCCGGCGGCCGCTCCAGGCCCGGCGATGTCGGTGCCCGAGGCGTGGGAGCAGACCGTCAAGGGCCAGGTCAAGCCGATCGTGCGGGCGCTCTACTCGGTCGGGTCGTTCGTCGGCAACAGCGGCGACACGTGGCAGTTCAGCGTGCCCAACGAGGCCCACGGCGCCAAGTGCGGCGAGCACCGGCCGGCGGTCGAGGCGGCGCTCGCCAAGGCGGTCGGGTCGCCGGTCACCATCGAGTTCGTGGTCGGCGCCCGGGGCAACGACGACGAGCCACCCGCGCGTCCGGCGCCGAAGCCATCCCCGAAGGCACCGGCTTCGGCCACCGACGACTCCGCCGCCGTCCGGTGCCGACGCCGGCGACGATCCGGCACCCGTTGCCCGACACCCCGGCCGCCGACGACGAGATCGACCTCTCCGAGCTCACCGACGCACCACCGGAGACCGTGAAGACCCCGCTCGACCGCCTCGCCGAGGCGTTCCCCGGCTCCGAGTTCGTCAGCGAAGCCTGACCCGCGGCACCCACCACGCACCCATGGCCAGCGCCTACACCCCTCCAGTCCAATCGTTGATCGACGAGCTCGGCCGGCTGCCCGGCATCGGGCCCAAGTCGGCCCAACGGATCGCCTTTCACCTGCTCAAGATGTCGGCCGACGACGCCAACCGGCTGGCCCACGCCATCCGCGACGCCAAGGAGAAGGTCCGCTTCTGCGACCGGTGCTTCAACGTCGCCGACGCGTCGCTGTGCCCGATCTGCGCCGACGACCGCCGCGACTCCACGATCCTGTGCGTCGTCGAGGAGCCGCGCGACATCGTCGCGATCGAGCGCACCGGCGAGTTCCGCGGCCGCTATCACGTGCTGATGGGTGCGATGAGCCCACTCGAAGGGATCGGGCCCGAGCAGCTCAAGATCCGCGAGCTGCTCACCCGGCTCGGCCCGGAGGGCGTCGAGGAGGTGATCGTCTGCACCAACCCCAACACCGAGGGCGAGGTCACGGCGATGTACCTGGCGCGCATGCTCAAGCCGCTCGGGCTCAACGTCACCCGCATCGCCTCCGGGCTGCCGGTCGGCGGCGATCTCGAGTACGCCGACGAGCTCACGCTCGGGCGGGCGCTCGAGGGCCGGCGCACGATCGACGCCTGAGCCGGGGCTCGCCCGGCGCGAGACTGAGGCGATGGTGTGGCGATGGTGAGCACGGTCGACTGGGGCGAGGCCGAGCGGCAGTTGACGCCCAACGTGAGCGTGCTCGTCGGCGCCGACAACGGCCGCTATCCGTCGGGCAACTCGCTCGTGGTGCGCGGCGACGGCGAAGCGGTGATCATCGATCCGTCGGTGACGGTCGTGCAGCGCGGCGGGGCGAGCGTGCCGATCGACGCCGTGATCGTCTCGCACAGCCACGAGGACCACATGGCCGGCAACGGGTTGTTCGCCGGCTCGCGGCTGCACATCCACGACGACGACCTGCCCGGGGCGCGCAGCCTCGACGGCTTGATGGAGGTCTACGGGCTGAGCGGCGAGCCGCGCCGGGCGTTCGCCCAGCAGGTGCTCGATCAGTTCCACTACACCGCCCGGCCCGACGCCGAGGGCTTCCGCGACGGGCACGTGTGGGATCTCGGCCGCACCCAGGTCGAGGCCGTGCACCTGCCCGGCCACACCCGCGGCCACAGCGGGTTCCGCATCTCGGGCGGGGTGTTCTTCCTGTCCGACATCGACCTCACCGGGTTCGGGCCGTACTACGGCGACGTGTGGAGCGACCTCGAGGACTTCGAGCGCTCGCTCGAGCAGGTCCGCGACGAGCAGGCCGACTACTACGTCACGTTCCATCACAAGGGCGTGATCGAGGGGCGCGAGACGTTCGTCGAGCTGCTCGACGAGTTCCACGCCGTGATCGGCCGCCGCCACCAGGCGATGCTGGCGTTCCTCGCCGAGCCGCGCACGATCGACGAGATGGCCGCCCACCGTTTCATCTACCGGCCGCACGTCGACCACGTGTTCGCCGACAGCGTCGAGCACCGCTGCGCGGCGATGCATCTCCAGCGGATGCTGACGCGGGGCGAGGCCGCCGAGGTCGCACCCGGCAGGTTCCAGGCCACCTGAGCTCGTCACCGTCAGCCGGTGCTACCGGCGATCACTCGGCGACCGCCGCCTGGTACTCGGCGATCATGGCGAGGTGACCGTCGACGTCGGTGGCGCCGGCGTTCTGGGTGGAGATCGCGAGATGGGTGGCGCCGAGCTCACGCCATTTGGCGGCGTGCGCGGCCCAGCGTTCCGGGTCGCCGCCGGCGTACTGGGCCTGGGCCTGGATCAGGAACCCGTCCCAGTCGCGGCCGGCCGCCGCCCGGGCCTGCTCGAGCCGGGCGATCCGCTCGGCGGCCTTCTCGTTGGGGGTGCCGAGCGGCATCCACCCGTCGCCGAGGCGGGCGCAGCGGTCGAGCACGGGCGGCGCCGACCCGCCGAACAGGACCGGGATCGGCGCGCTCGGTCGCGGCAGGATGCTCGCCCGGTCGATCGTGTGGTACTCGCCCTCGAAGCTGAAGGCGTCCTCGGTCCACAGCCGCCGCATCAGCTCGACCTGCTCGCTCTGGCGCCGCCCGCGCGTCCCGAACTCCTCGTTGAGCGCCTCGTACTCGACCTTGTTCCACCCCACGCCGACGCCGAGCCGGAGCCGGTTGCCGGAGAGGATCGCCACCTCGGCGGCCTGCTTGGCGACGAGCACGGTCTGGCGTTGCGGGAGGATCACCACCGCCGTCACCAGATCGACCGTGGTGGTGCAGGCGGCGAGGAATCCGAACAGCACGAACGGCTCGTGGAAGGCGACGTCCTTGTCGTAGGCGCCTTCGAACCCGCCCGGCCGGTCACGATCGGCGCCGACCACGTGGTCGTAGATCAGCAGATGTCCGAGGCCGAGCTGCTCCGCACCTTGGGCGTAGGCGCGGATCGCACCCGGGTCGTTGCCGATCTCGTGATGCGGGATGACTGCTCCGATCTCCATGGAGCCATCGCTATCACGCCCGCTGTTCGGCCGCCGATCTCGTGGAGCGCAGCGGAGCGGAGAGCTCGGAGATCAACACTTCGAGCGACTGCCCGCGCAGTCGTGCGGTCATCACCGCCTCGGCGTCGACCTGCTGGGTCGGTTCGTCCGGTCGTCGATCACGAGGATCACGCGTTGCCGCCATGCCGGAAAGGCTATGCAGCGTCGCCCCGGCGATGGTCGATACCCACTCACCAGGAACCGCGGCTGCCTCCCCCGCCTCCGCCACCGACGGAACCGCCGCTCGATCCGCCGAAGCCACCACTCGAGCCACCGCTGCTCTTCGGTGGCGGAGCCGTGCGCGACGATCGGATCGAGGCCGCTCTCGTGGCGAGCAGCGCCGGCGCCGCCGAGACGCGTGCCGGGGCCGGCACGTTGGATCGAGCGAGCGCATCCGACCAGGCGTCGGCCTCGCCGAGCGCCACCGCCCACCCGCTGTACTCGCGCAGCAGCCCGTGCTCCCACGCCCATTCGACGTGGCGCGACTCGCTGGCGTGCAGGAAGCGCCGGAACGACTCGGTGCGCAGGGTCAGCGCCGATCCCTGTGCGCTGCGGGCCGGCAGCAGCACCCGGTACACGAAGTAGGCGACGATCGACGGGAACAGCAGGCCGAGCAGCAAGCGCCGCCGGCCACGACGAGAACACACCGAAGAAGGCGGTGACAGCCGACCCGAACCAGATCACGGCCAAGGCGGCGAAGGCGATCAGGCCGAAGGGCGCACCTCCCGGTCTGCCCGATCCGCCGAGGCCGCCGCCGGGCGGCAGGTGCTTCCACCAGCCGCTGGAGGCGATGCGCTGCTTCTGCATCGCCGCCACCTGCCCCCAGGCGACGGCGAACTCGGGGTCGTACTCGCCGGTGACGTACGGGTCGCTCTCGCCGATGAAGCCCTGCGAGCAGCGCGGCGTCGGTCGTGTCGAGCTCGCCGCCGGCGCGGGCCGCTGCCGATCGCCAGGTTGTCGTCGACTTCGGTCAGCTCGATCGCCTCGCGCCCGGCGAGCCCCGACAGCCAGGCCTCGACGGTGTCGTCGCCGAGCCGTTCGTTGAGCAGCGCCGCCGCCTCCCAGGGGTCGATCCCCTTGGGTGGCACGAACTCGATCGTGGCGAGGTCGTCGAGACGGTCGTCGGCGACGAGCGAGGTCGGCGGCGAGTGTCGGGTTCGAGCCGTCGGGGTCGGGTGGTGGCAGATCACCGAAGGCGGCGTCGGCGGCGCCCCCGGCGAACACCTCGTTGCGGCCGCGCCGGCGCGCCCAGCGGTAGACCGCGAACGACCCGATGCAGCCGAGCACGGCCACCGCCAGCGTGACCGGGAGCCGGTTGCTCGAGCGACGATCGGGCAGCGGCGGCGGATCGACGGCGACCGGCGCGATCCGCCCGACGATGACGCCGTCGATCGTGATTCCCTGGTCGGACGGCAACGGCTCGAAGGTCGCCCGGTACAGACCGTCACCGGCCACCAGCTCGCACGGCTCCTCGCTGCCGAACGCACCGACGAAGCAGTGCGGATCGTCGAGCTCGAAGCCGCGCACCACGACCTCGGCGAAGTCGGTCTCGAACTCGTCGCCGGCGAGGATGTCGATGGCGAGGAAGCCGCGGGCGAGCTGGGCCTCGGGGAGCGTGTAGGAGAGCGTGTAGCGGTGCTGCCCGGTGATCGGTCTCGTCCTCGCGACCGAGGCGGATCACGGTCTCGTCGCCCTCGTCGATGACGGTCACGTCGGCAGGCGCGTCAGGCGACGAGGCGACCACGTCGGTCGGCACGCCGAAGTCGTTCGGGATCACCCGCACCGGCCCGTGGCGTCGTGTTGTCGCCGAAGTCCTGGTCGAAGGTCTCGGTGATCCTGAGCGCGTCCGGGTCCTCGGCCGGTTCGACGATCGACTGGAACGTGTCGAAGCGCTCGCCGGGATTGCCGTCGCCGATCACGCCGAACGCCGCCAGAGCCGTCGTTCCGAGGATGGCGACGCCGACCACGACGTGGCGCGCCTTGGAGAGATGACCGAGCTCAGCCATGCTCGTCAGTCGCCCTGCCCGTCAGGGTGCCAGGCCGGTTCGGCGAGCTCGAAGCCTGCGAACTCGAAGCCGGGCGACACGGTGCAGCTGACCAAGGTGAAGTCGCCGGTCGGCTCGGCCGCCTGCCAGGCACCGGCCGGCACGACGACTTGCGGACGCTGACCGGCGCCGAGGTCGGTGCCGAGCACGTGGTCGACGGTGGCCTCTCCGGTTGCGGCGATCGACAGTCGCAGCGGCGCGCCGGCGTGGTACAGCCAGACCTCGTCGGCATCGACGCGATGCCAGTGCGACCGCTCCCCGGCTCGCAGCAGGAAGTAGATCGCGGTGCCGACCGCCCGCCCGTCACCCCGGTCAGCCCCGCGCCAGGTCTCGACGAAGTGACCACCCTCCGGATGTCCCCGCATCCCGAGCGCTGCGATGATCTCCTCGGCGCCCATCACCGAATCCTGTCACCAGCTGGTACGTGGTGCGACGGATCGCAGCCAAACTGCTCACCTCCGCCTCCCCAGCTCGCCGCCTCACGATCCCCGCCGGCCGTCGATGCCGAAGCCGACAACGGTGATGTCGATGTCGACGTGGCCACTGACGCGACCTCGCCGCGCCGGATCACCGCCTACTCCGACAACTGTGCCGTGACGGTCACGAGTCGAGCGAGTGCTGACTCATGAACGCCCAGCCGTCGACCGTGGCGTCGATGGCATCGGTGGTGTAGCCGAGCCCGCCCTCGACCAGCGCCGCCATCGGCGAGCCGGGCCAGGTGTGTCCGCCCCCGACGACCTCGAAGAACGTCATCGGTGTCGAGTCCTCGCAGTTGGAGTAGTCGTAGCGCACGACGTCGTCGCCGACCGGCGTGCCGGTTGTCGGCGCCTCGCACCCGGCGTCGGCGGCGAACTCGGCGAACTCGTCTGGGATGACCTGCTCGAAGAACACCCGCCATTGCGGCGGCGAGTCCGGAGTGAGCAGCGTCGACTCGCCGCTGCCGTCGAATGGGACGATCGCATCGTCCGTGCCGTGGATCCCTTGATACGGAACGGCCCGGGCCGGCGAGCACTCGGGTGGGTGGTACAGCCCGGCGACCGAGACGGCGGCGGCGATCCGGTCCGACATCTCACACACCAAGCGGGCGGTGAAGAACCCGCCGTTCGACATGCCGGTCGAGTAGATCCGGTTCGAGTCGGCGCACCAGTTCGAGATCAGGTCGTCGACGACAGCGTTGGCGAAGGCGAGGTCGTCGCGTCCGCCGGCACCCTGGCCATCCACGAGCTGCCACGAGTTGGGACCGTCGGCGAAGTCGCTGACACCGGTGGGATGGACGACGATGAAGCCCTCCGCTTCGGCGAGCGCCTCGTAGCCGGAGAAGTTGGCCTGCTCGAGCCCGTTCGAGCCGAGCCCATGGAAGTCGATCACGGCCGGCAGCGGCGTCCGGTCGTACGAGCTCGGGACGAACACCCGATGCGGATGATCAGCGCCACCGGCCGTCAACGTGTACTCGTGCACGCCGGGGGTGATGAGCTCGGAACACACGGGGGACTGCGCCGAAGTGGGAGGCGAAGACGCCGCCGTGGAAGTCGCGACTGGCTCTGATCCTGCCGGCACCGAACCCGCCGGTGGTGCCGTGGTCACCGGTGGATCGGATGTCAGCGTCGTGATCGTGGTCGTGATCGTCGTCGCCGGTCCGGCCGCGGCCAGCGCGCCGGGATCGTCGTCGCCCGAGTCATCTCCGTAGTCGTCGCTGCACGCCGCCAGGCACAGCGCAGCCACGACCAACATCGACGCGCAGAACCGCCTCACCGCCGGCAGTCTCGCGCCGGGTCTTCACCGGTTGGCTTCATGTCTCGTCTCCGTCGAGACGCCGCAAGAGGGCGTGGCCGCGTGGTGAGAGCTCGTAGCCGGGGCTGTGGCTGATCGTCAGCCCGAGCGCCTTGAGCTTGCGCACGTCGTTCTTGAAGGCGGCCGTCTCACGCCCCACGGATGCCGCCAGATCCGGTGCCCGCACGTGCGGTTGGTCGTGGATCAGTTGCAGCGTCGTGCGCGTCCACGGCCCGTCCGTGGCGGATCGGTCGAGCCGTTCGAGGCGGGCAGTGAGTTGGGCGACGACGTCGTCGGTCAGCTCGTCGTCGGCACGCAACGCCAGTCGCGGGTCGGCTCCGGCGTAGTGGAGGCGGATCCGGTAGAAGTCGCCCTCCGGTTTGGATTGCAGCTCTGCGACGACCTGTTGGCGATCGGCCGCGCCCGAGCGGTGGGCGTCGTCGTCGGTGACGTCGGCGAGGTCGATCCGCGTGACGTCGTCGATGCTGAGCATCCCGAGTTGGGTGCGGAGCGTGCCGCCCGGCTTGACCGTCGGCCGCTTCTGGCGCCGGAACTGCGTGTCGATCTCGCCCCGCACGATGCGCTCGAGGACCGCCAGCCTGATCAGCACGCAGGAATCGTATGTGGCCTCAGCCGGCGGGGGTTGCGGCGTGGGCCCGTTGTGCGATGGCGCGGATGGCGTCGATGTCGAGGTAGCAGCCCTGCAGGTGGCGGTGCGGGTCGTGGTCGTAGCCGCGACGGCCGTGCAGCACGCGGCGGTTGTCGAACCCGACCAGTTCGCCGGGACGGAGCGTGATCTCGATCGTGTTGGCCGGGTCGGCGAGGATCTCGGCGAAGCGCTGGTAGGCGGCGTAGAAGCGCTCGGCGCACTCAGGTCCCGAGATCGAGTCGAGCGGTTCCATGCTGCGGTGGTTGACGGTGACCCGCACGACGCGGCCGTCGGCGTCGAGCTGGATCAGTGGCGTCGAGGCCCGCAGGTCGACCGAGGCATCCGAGTAGCGGAAGTCGACGGGGGTCGTGGTGAGGATGACGAAGTCGTCGGGGTACTGGGCTCGCAGTTGCTCGGCGGCGTGGAAGCCGTCGCCGAACATCGAACCGCCACCGCCCTCGGCGGCGCGCAGGCAGTGCAGGAACTGCACGGTCGGCACCGGGTCGCGGTACGGGTTGTCGGTGTGCAACGGCAACCCGATCGCCGTGTAGGCGAGGTTGGTCGGATTCGGGTCGGCGACGACGTCGAACAGGTCGCCGTAGTTCGTGGTGCGCACGAAGCCGACGCGCTCGACGAACTCGAGGATCGTTCCCGGCGTGGTGGGAAGGCCGGTGGCGAGGGCGATCCCGTACTCGGCGAGGTCGCAGGCGAAGCGATCGAGCGGGGCATCGGCGTCGCCGGCGGGTGCGGCGCGGTCGACGAGATGCGGCTCGTGGGTGTGGTTCCAGTGCGTGATCGGGAGCCGGTCGGCGATCGGGGTGCGGTTCGGGATCACGCACCGATGTCGCCGATCCTCGCGGGTGTGCTCGAGATCGACGATCAGGCTGTCACCCTGTTCGCTGAACCCCGGCCACTCGCCATCCGGAGAGCTCGGTGACGTCGATCAGATGCTGGCCGTTGCCCGGGTGGCGGCACTTGCTCGCACCGGCAGGCGTCGCGCGCCCACATCGGCGAGATGGTCGGCCCGCCGGTGATCGCCGCCTCCAGCAGCGGTCGATAGTGCTCCACCGGTCGCACGTCGAGCCCGGTCACCTTGCCGTCGTCGTCGTGACGGCGGAGGGCGATCGCATGGTCGGCGTGCGGTTGGAGGGCGAAGGCCTTGGCGTCGGCGACGTTGAATGCCCCGCCCTGCTGGCGTAGCGACTCGACCGACGCCTGGCTGAGCTGGTCGAGGTATCCCGGATCGGTGGCGACGAGGTAGCGCTTGGCGGCGACGTGGAGTCGGATCGGCTCGACGACCTCCGGTGGCAGCCACTGCTGGAGGTAGCGGGCGCCGACCTCGGCGTGGTCGGGCAAACCCCATTCGCCGGCGTCGCCGAGCACGTGACCGACGTCGTGCAGCAGGGCCGCCAGCACGAGCGACGTCCGACCCGCCGGCGGCGCTCGCACAGGCCGCTGTCTGGAGCGAGTGCTGGAGCATGTCGACCCGCTCACCGTAGGAGTGCTCGGCCATCGTCTCGACGAGGCCGAGCAGGTGATCGACGATCGACCGCGCCGATCCGATCAACGACGAGCCCGCCCATTCCGGCGCGGCCGCGACACCCGCCAGGTCGGCGACGGTCGGCGCGATGTCGAGGATCGATGCCGACGTCCACATCGATCCGGGTGCGATCGCGCGACGAGCGCACGACCACGAACGTCTCGAGCGTGTCGGCCAGCGGCTCGAAGTGGTTGCGGTCGACACCGCCGTGATCGGTGGTGACGACGATCGCCGAATCGGGCCCGGCGGCGGCGACGAGCTGGCCGAGCAGCACGTCGATCCGGGCCGCGTCGGCGAGGTACTCGTCGCTCCCCCATCCGTGTGCGTGCCCGGCGAGGTCGGTGCTGACGAGATAGGTGAGCGTGACGTCCGGCTGGTAGCGCTGCAGCAGGTCGATCGTCTCGGCCGTCACGACATCGTCGTCGTAGGGGTCGTACCCGCTGTCGAGCGTGACTCGGTAGCGCGCTGCCTTGGGCTCGATCAACTGGTCGAGCGGGAGCCAGCACAGCACGGAGGCGGTGGTGCGACCGGCGGCGCGGGCGGCGGCGAGGAACGACGGGGCATCGCCGTGAGGCGGGATCGGCGTGTTGTCGACCAGGCCGTGCGCCTCGGGTGCGATCCCTCGGAACATCGAGGCATGGGCGGGCACCGTGATCGGCGGCACGACCGTGCGAGCGGTGAAACACGATCCGCCCGAGCGGGCGAGATCGCACAGATTGGGCATCGTGGCGGGCGTGATCACGCGCGGCGCAAGGCCGTCGATCGACACCACCAGCACACGTTCGGGCAGGACTCGTTCCGGAGCCGACGTCACGCGATCACGGTATCCGACGTCGTTCAAGCTTCCGTCCAGATCGTGGCTGAGGTCTGGCGCCGGATCGGCGTCTGTGATTCAAGTTGATGATTGGGTCGGGCGGGCCGGCCCAGGAGCGGGACGAGCATGGCGAACTGGGATCCACCCAGCGCACTACCACCACCGCCACCGGACACGGCGGTCCGCGAGGTGTCGCGGGCGCGCTGGTGGACGCGGCGGCTCACCGCGCTCCCGGTCTGGGGTTGGGCAACCGCCGGGATGATCGGTCTCGTGATCGTCGCCGCCGCCTTCGCCCCGGACGAGGAACCGCAGTTGGCGACGGCCGACGAACCCAGTTCGAGCTCGGCGATCGCCGAGGTTGCCCGACCACGTCGTCGGCGACTGAATCCGGCGAGCACGCTCCCGGCAACGACAGCCGCATCGACCACGCTCCCGGCCACCACCGTCGCGCCGACGACCGTCGCCGCCACGACCATCCCGCCGACCACGATTCCGGCGACGACGATCGCCACCACGGTCGCGCCACCGACCACCGACGACGTCCTGCTCCCACGACGACCAGTCCGCCGCCACCTCCACCACCGCCGCCGCCACCACCTCCCTCGACGACGGTGGCCGTGCAGGCGTTGATGCCGTCGACGTGCGATCCGAACTACGAGGGTGCGTGTGTCCCGATCGCCTCGGATGTCGACTGCGCCGGCGGGAGCGGCAACGGTCCGGCCTACGTGTCGGGACCGGTGTACGTCATCGGCGACGACATCTACGGACTCGACCGACGACAACGACGGCGTCGGGTGTGAATAGCGACGAGTACGGCCGCACGTCGCTTGCCACCCGTGACGGCGAGGCGTTGAATGACTCTGGCGGGCGACGACTGGAGGTTGGCGATGGCCAAGTACTTGCTCGAGGTCAGCTACACACTGGACGGCATCAAGGGTGTCAAAGCCGGCGGTGGATCGCTCCGACGTGAGGCTGCCACGGCCGCCGCCGAAAGCGTGGGTGGAACGGTCGAGGCCTTCTACTTCGCCTTCGGCGCCGCCGACGTCTACGTGATCGCCGACTTCCCCGACAACGTGTCAGCGGCCAGCCTGGCGATGACGGTCACGGCAGCAGGTGGCGCCGAGGTCAAGACGGTCGTGCTGCTCACACCCGAGGAGATCGACCAGGCCGTCGGCAAGTCGGTCGAGTACAAGCCACCGAAAGCCTGAACCGCGGTCGACCCAGGCCGCTGACTCGACGATCACGTCGGGCCTCGGCGCGAGAGCTCGAGTGCACGGTGCAGCAACAGCACGGCGACGGCGACGATCCCCACCATCAACGCGGCGACGACCTCGAACGGAACCTCGGACAGCCCGTAGCGTACGCAGGTAGTCGCCGACGGTGAACAGCGCCCACGTGGCGCCGGCCAGCGGGATGCCGAACGAGAAGAGGACCATCGGTACGTCGTCGAGCGGCGGCATCTCGAGCGTGGCGGCCACCGTGATCGCGAGCACGAGTAGCAGCACAGCCGCGCACAACGCGGCGACCCGCGCCCTCGACGTGGCGCGTTCGGTGACAGTTGAGATGTGAGTGTCCATGCCGGGACCGTACGGAGCCGACACGTCGATGTCAGCGGGGCGTACTCCCCGCTCGCAACACCTAGACCGCGGGCGGCAGATCGGGGAGCACGATCGTCAGCAGCGCCTTGACGAACTTCTTGTCGATCGGCTTGTGGCTGAGCAGGCGGCGGTAGGCGAACGGCCCGAGGATGGCGTCGATCAACACGTCGATGTCGACCCCCGTCGGGAGCTCGCCGCGACGGCGGCCGCGCTCGAGCATCTGCCGCAGCGGGGTGCGCCGGTACTCGATGTAGTCGTCGAGCGACGATCGCAGGTTGGCGTCGTGGCAGGCGACCTCGATCAGGTGCGGGAGCACGTCGCTCATCTGGCCCTTCTGGAAGCGATGGGCCAGCTCGGTGAGGTAGAGGTCGAGATCGCCACGCAACGAGCCGGTGTCGATGTCGTCGAGCGGGCTGATCGCCGAGCGCAGGGCGTCGAGCACGAGCTCTTCCTTCGACGACCAGCGCCGGTAGATCGTCGCCTTCGACACCTTGGCGCGCTCGGCCACTTCATCCATCGACATCTTGCTGACGCCGCACTTCCCTGCCACGTCGAGCGTGGCGGCCAGCACGGCTGCGTCGACGTCGGTCGAGCGGGGGCGGCCCCGCCTGGGGGCGTCTGCGCAGTCGACGTCGGTCACGGCGACCATTCTCGTCGCCAGGCGACGCACGGTCGACGAAGTCGGCGTGTCCGCGGCTGTCGTATCGGCGCGGGTCTGGCGGGCTGTCGAGACGGTCACGGCGTTACCGCGAGCTCACTTGCCGCCCACGAGCGTCACGGTGACGGGGGGTGCCACCGTGACGCTCGGGGAGTCGGAACCCTCGGAACCGCTCGCGCTGGCGTTTGCGGCCGCCAGCGCGAGATCGGGTTCCGAGGCCGCGTCGTCGGGCGTTGCCGCCGGCAACGTGGCGCGGGCTGGGAGGAACTTCCAGGCCATGACGAGGGCGATGCCCACGACGAACAGCGAGATCCGCATGCCGATCGCCATCGAGTCGACGAAGATCTGGTTGGCGCTGGCGACGAACGACGACGCCTGGTCGCCGAGCTCGGCGCCGACGCGTTGGGCGCCGCCGAGCGACGCTTCGGCGTGCCGAGGTCGCCGCGTGGTCGAGCCCGGAGTCGCTCGCCAGCGTCGCCGATCCGGCTGACGTAGACGCTCGACACGGCCGATCCGATGATCGCCACGCCGAGCGCACCACCGACCTGGCGGGTGGTGTCGTTGACGGCGGAGCCGACGCCGGCCTTGTCGCGCGGGACGGATCCCATCACCGACTCGGTGGCGGGCGCCATCGTCATGCCCATCCCGGCGGCCATCAGCATGAAGTACGAGATCACCAGCGGGTAGGAGCTGTCGGCCTCGATCGTCGACAGCAGTGCGAGGCTGATCATGATCAGCGCCAGACCGGCGAGCACGACCCGCTTGGTGCCGACCTTCTCGACGACGCGGGCCGAGAGCGGCGCCACGATCATCATCGTCGCCGCGTGCGGGAGCAGGCGCACTCCGGCCTCGAGCGGCGAGTAGCCGTGGACGAGCTGCCAGTACTGCGTCATCAGGAACAGCGAGCCGAACAGGGCGAAGAACACCAGCGTGATCGTGCTGCTGGCGGCCGTGAAGCGAGGGTTGGCGAACAGGCGTCATGTCGAGCATCGGCGACGTGCTGTGGCGCTCCCACAGCACGAACGCGACGAGCGTGACGGCGGCGATCACGAAGGCGGCGATCACCTGGTCGGACGACCAGCCCTTCTCGGGACCTTCGATGATCCCGAACAGCAGCGTGGCAAGTCCGACGATCGACAGCACGGCGCCGACGGGGTCGAGCCGCGACTGCTTGGGATCGCGTGACTTGGGGATGATGAACGCGCCGAGCCACGAGGGCGACCCCGGCCACCGGAATGTTGATCCAGAACACCGAGTGCCACGAGAAGTGCTCGAGCAGGAAGCCGCCGATCATCGGGCCGATGGCGACGGCGAGCCCGGAGAAGCCGGCCCAGATCGCGATCGCCCGGCCGCGCTCCTTGGGATCGTGGAAGACGTTGGTGAGGATCGACAGCGTCGAGGGCATGATCAGCGCCCCGCCGATGCCCATGAAGGCGCGGGTGAAGATCAGTTGCTCGGCGGTGTCGGCCAGTCGCCGAGGCGATCGATCCGAGGGCGAACAGCACGAGGCCGAGCTGGAGGGCGCCCTTGCGACCGAACCGGTCGGAGAGGCTGCCGGCGGTCAACAGCAGGCCGGCGAACACCAGCACGTAGCCGTCGATGATCCACTGGATCTGGCTGTTGCTGGCGTCGAGGTCGCGGATCAGCGACGGGATGGCGACGTTGAGGATCGTGTTGTCGATCACGATGATCAGCAGGCTCATGCACAGCACGGCCGAGGATCAGCCAGCGCCGCTGGTGGACGTGCGGGTCGACGGATCGTGGTCGGCTCGGTCGAGGTCGTGCGTCGACCTGCACTCAGATCAGTTGTGGGGGATGAAGCGCTCACGCTGCGCCTTTCGATGCTACTGTCTCGGATCGACTATTACGAAACGAAACCGTGTCGTATCGTAATCCCGTTGCCGGCCGATGGCGAGCCGGTTTCGTGTGTCGTGCGTCTCACACGCCCGACGCTCTGTCCGGGAAGTTGTGACCGATAACCCTGTTGACTTCAAGTGCCCTTGAACTGACGAGCCTGTGGTCGATGGAGGTCTCGACATGGAGATGAACTTCGGGCACTGGATGGCGCTCGAGAGCGCGCTGCAATCGGATCAGCCGCGGCGAGCGATCTCAGGTGCCACGTTGAGGCGAATCTGGGCGTTCGCCCGCCCGCACCGGCGCAAGCTGGCGTGGTTCCTGGTGTTCTCGGTCATCGGCGCCGTGCTGACGGTGGCGACGCCGGTGCTGGCCGGCCAGGTCGTCGACCAGATCGTCAACGACGGGTCGGAGCGCACGATCGTGTGGCTGGCGATCGCGATCGCAATGGTCGCCGTGTTCCAGGCCGTGATCTCGATCGTGCGAGCGGTGGCAGTCGGCGCGGATCGGCGAAGGGTCTGATCCTCGACCTGCGGCGCACCGTGTTCACCCACGTGCAGCGGATGCCGGTGGCGTTCTTCATGCGCACCCGCACCGGGGCGTTGGTGAGCCGGTTGAACAACGACGTGATCGGCGCCCAGCGGGCGTTCACGTGGACGTTGTCGGGTGTCGTCTCGAACGTGATCTCGCTGGTGCTGGCGCTGGCGGTGATGTTGCGGTTGTCGTGGCAGATCACGTTGCTGTCGTTGGTGCTGCTGCCGCTGTTCGTGATCCCGGCCCGGCGGATGGGCGGCACGGTTGGCGCAGCTCGAGCGTGAGGGCGCCGGCCACAACGCGGCGATGACGACCCAGATGACCGAGCGCTTCTCGGCTCCCGGGGCGACGCTGGTCAAGCTGTTCGGCCGTCCCGCTCGGGAGGCCGAGGAGTTCGGCTCACGCGCCGACCGGGTGGCCCAGATCGGTGTCCGCTCGGCGATGGGCGAGTACGTGTTCATGACGTCGCTGGCGTTGGTGTCGGCACTGGCGCTGGCGCTGATCTACGGCGTCGGCGGGTTCCTCGCCGTGCGTGGCGATCTCGAGGCAGGCACGGTGGTGACGATGGCGTTGCTGCTCGGTCAGCTGTACGCGCCGTTGACGGCGTTGGCCAGTGCGCGTGTCGACGCGATGGCGGCGTTCGTCAGCTTCGAGCGGGTGTTCGAGGTGTTGGATCTCGAGCCGCTGATCGACGAGCCCGCCTCGCCCGCTGCGGTGCCGCCCGGTCCGGTCTCGGTCGAGCTCGATCGGGTGACGTTCGCCTACCCGTCGGCCGACAAGGTCTCGCTCGCTTCGCTCGAGGAAGTCGCGACGCTCGACACGCGTGGCGGCGACGTCGTGCTGCGAGACGTCTCGCTCACGGTCTCACCGGGACAGGTCGTTGCCTTGGTCGGCTCGTCGGGCAGCGGCAAGTCGACGATCGCCTCGTTGATCCCACGCCTCTACGACGTCGACGCCGGCAGCGTCCGGGTCGGCGGTGTCGACGTGCGCGATCTCGGCTTCGACGATCTGCGTGCGACGATCGGCGTCGTCACCCAGGACGGTCACCTCTTCCACGACTCGGTGCGCGAGAACCTGCGCTACGCCGATCCCGTCGGCCGAGGACGCCGACCTGTGGGACGTGCTCCGCAAGGTCCGCCTCGACGGTCTCATCGCCTCACTGCCGGACGGTCTCGGCACCGTGGTCGGCGAGCGCGGCTATCGCTTCTCCGGCGGTGAGCGCCAGCGGCTGACGATCGCCCGCCTACTGCTCGCCAAGCCCAGGGTCGTGATCCTCGACGAGGCAACAGCCAGCCTCGACTCCACGTCGGAAGCGGCGGTGCAGGACGCGCTGGCGGTCGCCTTGGAAGGCCGCACGGCATTGGTCATCGCCCATCGCCTCTCGACGATCCGCGACGCCGACCTCGTCCTGGTGCTCGAGAACGGCCGCATCGTCGAGCGCGGCACCCACGCCGAGCTGCTCGCCCTCGACGGCCGCTACGCCGAGCTCTACCAAACCCAGTTCGACGACCCGACCGCCAACCCCGAGCTGGCGCTCAACTGATCACGACCGGCTCAACTTCGCCCGAATCTTGCGCCACAACACGACAACGCCGTTGGCGGCAGCCATCACGCCGTCAGCGGCGTTGTCAGGCCCACCCTGCGACTCGAACAACGGATCGGTGTTCCACGTCTCCCTGCGCTCCGTCGACGCTGGCGCAGTTTCATTCTCTGACACCAACCCAGTCTGCCCGCGCATATGAACAGGGTCACCTGTGACGCGCTCGAACAAGCCCTCTCGAATCTCACGTTCCTCCCCTTCCCGTCAGCAGACCTGGAGCTCGGCGTCGGGTTGGCGTTCGATAATGCCGTTGGGTGCTCGGTCGATGGTGGTGCCGGTGTGGAACACGGTGCCGTCGGGTCGGGTCCAGGTGGCGACCCGATCGGGTGTCATCGTCAGGTTCCAGCCGCCTTCGTGCACCAGGTGATGGTGTTTGGCTGACTCGCAGAGCGGGCCGAGATTGTCGAGATCTGTCGTTCCGCCGTGTTCCCAGGGGACGATGTGGTGGATCCGGCAGTCATCGAAGGGCACGCTGCAGGTCGGATACATGCACGTTTGGTGCATCGCCCGCAAGGGCGTGGCGTTGAGCCGGTGTCGCCAACCGGGCGCCGCGTCCGACGTCGATGCGTCGTCCGTGGCGGTTGAGCACGATCGGGATGATCTCGGCCTCACACGCCAACTGGCGCACGGTCGAGACCGGCACGGCCTGTCCGTCGGAGAGCTCACACACCGAGTTGGCATGCAACCCGTCGCGCAGGGTCGTGTCGTGATCGATCAGCACGACGAGCTCGACCACCCGTTCGCCGGCCTCGCCGCCTGACACGGCGTCGATCACGGCTTCGACCTGCAACTGATCCCAGGCCAGCTCGCCATTGCCAGACTTGCGGCGGAGTTGGCGGCGGGCCCGGTCGATCCCGGCCCACAACTTGGCGTCACGCACCGGATCGAGCTGAGATCAGGGTGTGGCGCATCCCCGACTCACGATCGGTCCACCGCTTGACCTTCGACAACTGCGCGCTGCTTGTCCAACTCGTCGGCATCCGATTTGCCGGCCGCGACCGCGTTGAGATGCCGTGCCAGATCACGACAGCTGCGATCGAACAGATCGACACCCGACCGCTCCGCGTCGGCCAACAACTCGGCACCAAGCGCCACGAACTCGGCCTTGGTCGATTCGTCGAGGTTGCGGATCGCACCAGCGATGGCATCGACATGACCAGCCGACACCGTGCCGGCCGCCAACGCATCCTCGAACCCCGGCATCACCGAACACACCCGCTCACGCTCATCAGCGGTGCGGGCGTCCTTGCCCGGACTGGCGGCCCTCCCGAGCCAACAGATCACGTGGCGCCTCCGCTCGGCCCTGCTCGGCGAGCTGGCGTTGCCGGCGGGTGACTCGCACCTTGACCGAGTCGACCCACGCCGTGAGCGCCGCGATCTGCTCGGTCACCGACGCCAACTCGTCGCGATCCATCACATCCGGTTCGGCCACCCGCAGCGCCGCGAACAGCGGCATCAGGGTCGGATATTCGCATCAGATCCTCCAATCAACGGTGGTTGACAGGAGGGGAAGTCGGAAACCACACCATACCACGAGATGGCGGCAAGTCGAACATTTGTTCGATATCCCTGTGGGGACTTTCGGTCGTCAACTCTCACCCGCCGGCATGGCCGAAACCCTCTAGGCCATTTCGACCCGGCAGGACGGAGCGGGCGACGGTCGAGCGATCGGGCCGTTCGACTCTGACCGAGATCGGTGCGAGGCTCGATACTGGGAAACGGGCCGAACGAGGAGGGTCGTGCGATGAGACCTGGACGGATCGTGGCGCTGGTGATCGGTTGTATCGCCGCGTTGATTGGTATCGGCCTGCTGCTCGGGACGCTCGCTCTCACGTGGGCGTACAGCACGCAACGCGACGATGACGGCTACTTCTCGACCGGAACGGTTCGGATCGAGACGGCGACGGCGGCGCTGCAGTCGGAGCAGATCGATCTCGGGAGCGACGATCGTCCCAACCGGTGGCCGTTCGGCGAGGGTGATCTGGCGACGGTGCGATTGGAGGCGACCGCCCGTGAGGGTGAGGAGATCTTCATCGGGATCGCCGACTCCACCGACGTCGACGCCTTCGTCGGCGACGTCGCCCACGACCGGGTCGGCGACATCGACTGGGGCGACGACGATGTCGACTACCAACGTGACGGCAGGCAACCCCGGTCGTTGCCACCGCCCACCGAGCAGGACTTCTGGGTGGCGAGCGCCGCCGGTCCGGGACGTGCAGACGCTGACCTGGGATGTCGAAGGCGGCGACTGGTCGATCGTGGCGATGCGTCCGGACGGCGACCGCGGCGTGAGCGCCGACGTGTCGATCGGGGTCAAGATCGACGCCCTGATCTGGGTGATCGTCGGGCTCGGCATCGCCGCCCTGATCGCGCTCGGGTTGGCGGTGGGGCTGATCATCTGGGCGACGCGCAGGGACGACCGAACGTCCGCCGGAGATCGAGCAGGACGGCCGAGCCGGTCGCCGTCACGTCGTCACGCTCGCCGGTGAGCCTCAACGCCCGACTCGACGAGCCGTTGAGCCGCGGCCTGTGGTTGGTGAAGTGGTTCCTCGCCATCCCGCACTGGATCATCCTCGGCTTCCTGTGGCTCGGCTTCTTCGTCACGACGATCATCGCCTGCTTCGCGATCCTGTTCACGGCGCGCTACCCACGAGCGGCTGTTCCGGTTCAACGTCGGCGTGCTGCGCTGGACGTGGCGGGTGACGTACTTCGCAACGTCGGCATCGGCACCGACCGATACCCGCCGTTCACACTCGCGTCGGTCGAGTACCCGGCGACGCTCGAGATCGAGTACCCGGAGCGGCTGTCGCGCGGGCTGGTGTTGGTGAAGTGGTGGCTGCTGGCGATCCCGCACTACATCATCGTCGGCTTCTTCGTCGGCGGCGGCTGGTACGCCCAGGGTCGGCAACGACGAGTGGAGGACGGCCGGCGGCCCAGGCCTGATCGGCTGGGTGTCGATCTTCGCCGGCGTCGCCCTGCTCTTCACCGCGAGATATCCAAGAGGACTGTTCAACTTCGTGATGGGCATGAACCGCTGGCTCTACCGAGTGATCGCCTATGCGGCGTTGATGACCGACACCTACCCACCGTTCACCCTCGACGGCGGCGCGTCTGAGCCCACGTCGAGTCCAACACCGAAGTCGATCGGCTCGGCTGACGACGCTTGGCCGCCTCCGGGTTAGCCGAGCGCCGGTCGACCTGGAATTCCTGCCGCTCACCCCGGCCGACTCAGTTGCGGTACGACTCGGCTACGACGGTGTTGCCGACCTGGTCGTACAAGAAGACGGTGTCCCCCGAGTTGTTCCACACGGCGCTGTCTTCGTTGCACCAGTAACGCTCAGTCGCCGTGTCGGTACCACAGCCCGTGAACAAGGTGACCGAAGCTCGCGGTTCGAGTATCAACTCGTTGAACTCGTAGCGATGGGAGCTCGACTCATCGGCTACCTGCCACCCGTCGATGTCGAGCGGTGCCCCGCCGGCGTTGGTGAACCTCACCCATTCTTCGTTGAGGTTGAAGTTGTCGTCGCCGGGGGCATCGGGCTCGATGTCGACGGTCACCGAGACCGCTCCGTCGATCGGCGCGCCACATGCGTTCGGTGCCCAGAGGCCTCCGTCCGCCTCCTGGGCGTCAGCTTGCAGCGCGTCGTACTCGCCGCTGCGACTCGTGTCGGGTTCGAATCGCTGCGATCTGGCGAAGCCCGCGCGCACCAACTCGCGGCCGACATCGACGCCCTCCGCCAGCTCGACGTATCGCAACAGCCGCCCGTACCGATCGACATCCGATTGATCGCGCACGAGCCGCACCGGTCTCGACCCCACGATGAACCGAAGCGCCGTCGTCGCCTGGTCGTAGAAGCATTCGCCTACCTCCGGCGCATTGATGCCGATCAGCCTCACAGTTGCCTCACCGGTCTCCGTCTCGACGTCGATGGTGTCGCCATCGACCACCCTGGTCACCATCCAGACGTCATCGCCGACACCCACGGTCGACGTCGGAGCACTGGGCCGGACCGTCCGGGTGTCGCGGCTACCGATGGCGAAGGCGCCGAGCTCGGGGCTGTCGTGACGTTCGTGGCTGAGTTTGACGGACTGGTCTCGGCGACGGTCGCCGACGCCGGCATCGTCGCGTCGACCGCGTGGTCGCCCTCGTCGGCAGCCGAGCACGAAGCCGAACACACCGCAGCGACGGCGAGCACACCCGCCCACACACGACATTGCCGCACGCCGGTCATCCTGCCCCGCTTCGTCAGTCCAGGGCCAGAATCGGTCGTGCGATCATCGACCCTCTTGACCGCGGCGAGCGAGAGGCGTTTCGTACTAGGTGGATCGTTCGCTCGAGATGGGAGGGCGCAATGGCCACGCACAACGACACGCATTCATGTCCGTACTGCGAGCTGGTGTTTTCGTATCACGAGGAGGTCAAGGACCACATCGTGCATGATCACAGCGAGCACGCGTCAGTCGTCGCCACGGTCGAGATGCGGGAGTTACCGCACTAGCCAACCTCGTCAGAGACCGGCGAGGAAGGCCTCGGTCTGGTTCACGAACTCGGCACGGCTGTTCTTCTCGTCGTGGATCAGATGGCCGGCGCCTGACACCACATGCCGCGAGACCGACGGGCTGGTCGCCAGTACTCGGTCGCCGTCGGCCGCGATGCACACCGCATCGGGCATCGCCGGGTCGGCGGTCAGCAGCAGGGTCTTCACCGGGATCGGTTGGAACGGGTTGAAGGCAGTCCGCACCGAGCCGTCCAGGAGCGGGTCGAGCACCCCGACGTCGAGCTCGAGCAGGCCGGCCGCCATGCCCAGGAGTGACTCCTGGGACACGAGCTGGCCCATCGGCATGCCGCTCGACGACGGCAGGATCGACATCGTCGCCGCCAACGCATCGGCTTGCATGCCGGCCGCCTGCACACCGGGCAGGGCCTCCTTCATCAACCGGAACGCCCTCGCTGATGGAGTGACCCTCCAGGTCGGCTCCGGTCTCCGTCGAACCGAGCGGCGGATCCTCGAGCACCATCGCCCGCACCAACTCCGGGCGCTGCTGCGACAGCGCTGCCGCGGTCACGCCACCCAGTGAATGTCCGATCACGACTGCGGGTCCCGACGCCGCCTGCTCCAGCACGGCGATCGCATCCGTCACGTACCACTGCGGCTGGTAGTCGGTGGCCGGCCCGACTTGCCGTGGCCGCGGAAGTCCAGAGACAGCACGTGGAACCGGTCGGCGAGCGCCGGCACGAACCACTCCCACGAGCGCAGGCTGGCGGTGATCCCGTGCAGCAGCAACAGCGGCGGGGCGGCCTCGTCACCGGCGGTCTCGACATTCAGTGTCACGTCACCGTTGTCGATCTGCACGAGAGCGACCCTACGGCACGTTGCGGCGCGGCTGACCGACGATCCAGTCGACGGCGAATGCGACCAGATCACCGCCTTCGACCAGCTCGGCGTCCGCACCACCGACCCGACCACGCACCCCGCGCCCTGCACCAGGTACGACCGCAGGATCGCGCCGAACTCGTCCTCGTCGACGCCGGGATAGTCGGCGATGCCGTCGGAGTCGTCGAGGGTGTCGACCACCCGCACCTCCGGGCGACCATCCACACCGAGCACCAACCGATGACGCCGTACGCGCCGCTTGCCGACGATCGGCGCCAGTGACTCGGCCCAGTGCAACAGCGTCACCGTGTCGATGTCGGCGCCGAGCCGCAGCACCCGTCCCCCGTGCTGCACGAACCGGTCGAGCGGCGAGCCCGGGCCGTAGTAGTCGTCCCACGGCACATCCGACATCAAGCTCCTCGGCCAAGCGGCCACGCGCCCCGAACCGACCCTCGGGATGATCGCTCACCACCGTCCCCGCCGTCGTCCGGAACACCTCGGCCAGCACGCCGACATCGGGATCGGCCGGCGCTGTCAGCGGGTCGAACACCGGGCTGCCGAGCAGCAACCCGGCGCGCTCCGACTCCGGACGCTCGTTGACCCAGCTCCACTCGTCGAGCGCGCCGAGCGTCATCATCCACGTCCCGTCCGCGCCAACCGCCGCATCGATCGCCGCCACCAACTCGTGTGCATCGCCGCCGACGCGTCGCATCGAGGCGTGCACCATCAGCAGCTCACCCTCGGCGACACCGAGTCGCCTCAGGTCATCCAGCACGGCCCGGCATCTCACGGGGATCAGCAATGTCTTGCCGGTCGTTCCCGCGACTCCAAGGCACGGTGGGCATCGGCGGCGTCGCGCAACGCGAACCTGGCGCCGATCCGCACGTCGAGCTCGCCCGCACCGATCCAACCGAACAGGTCGTCCGCCCGCCGTTGGATCTCCTCCTGCGTCGTCGTGTAGTGGAACAGCGTCGGGCGCGTCAGGAACAACGAACCGTTGGCCGACAGCTCCAGCGGCGAGATCGGGTCGACCGGGCCCGGAGGCGTTGCCGAACGTCACCATCATCCCCCGCATCCGCAGCAGGCCGAGGCTCTGCGTGAACACCGACTTGCCGACACCGTCATAGACGACGTCGAGCGGGCGCGGCCCGGCGATCGATTCGACCGCTTCCTTGAAGTCGACGTCGCGATACAGGATCACGTGATCGGCGCCGGCGCCGCGCGCCAGCTCGGCCTTCTCCTCCGAGCCGACGGTCGTGAACACCTCGGCGCCGAGCAGCTTGGCGATCTGGATCAGCAGCAGCCCGACGCCACCGGCGCCGGCGTGGATCAGGCACTTGTCGCCCGCCGCCAGCGGGAACGTGTCCTTCACGAGGTAGTGCGACGTCATCCCCTGCAGCGGGATCGCGGCGGCGACCTCCATCGACACACCGGCCGGCACCTTCATCAGGTTCTTGGCGGGCACGACGACCTGCTCGGCGTACGAGCCCGGCCCGGTCGCCCACGCCACCTGATCGCCGACAGCGACACCGGAGACATCCGAGCCGACCGACAGCACCGTCCCCGCCCCTTCGAGACCCAATGTGTACGGCAGCGCGACCTTGTACAGACCCGAGCGGTGGTAGGTGTCGATGTAGTTCAGCCCGGCCGCCGCCAGCTCGACCAGCACCTCGCCGGCGCCCGGTGTCGGGTCAGGCAGCTCGCGCCACTGCATCACCTCGGGGCCGCCCTGCTCGTCGATCTGGATCGCCCACATGCAGGTCGATCGTAGACCTCCCAGAAATTTCTCGGAGAAAGTGAAAGTGGCAGCGATCCGGGTGCTCACCACGGGTGTACGGCGCACGAAGGCACCGCACGACACCGACAAGGAGCACCCGATGTACACCACCGACACCAACGACAAGTCCGACCGCATCGGCCGCCGAGTGACCCTCGCCGCCGGCGGTCTGCTCGCGGCCGCGATCCTGATCATCGGCTGTGCTGCTGCCGCGTCCGACGGCAGCGACCAACCCGATGAGACCGCCGAGACGGCCGCATCGACAGTCCCGACAGATCCCACTCTCCCCCCACCCAACACCGACCCGGTCACCGGCGAGCCGGTGGCACCGACCACCACCACACCCGCATCCGACCCCGGCAACGACGACGCCGGCGAGGATGCGCTCGACGACGATGACGACTCCGGCAACGTCCCCGAGCCGCCGCTCGACGACCCCGACCCCTCCGATGACGACGGCGATGACGACGGCGACGGTGGCGAGGACGGCGGCGTCGACATCCCCGATGACGACGACGGCGTCGACCCGCCAGCAGAGCGGGCCGTGCGACGCGCTCGTCGCCGACGGCTCGTCGCTCGTGGTCGGTCCCGACCCGTTGATCCTCGAGGACAGCGTCTACGAGGGCTCGATCTCGATCGTCAACTGCAGCGACGGCGACATCGACTGGACCGCCGCCACCAAGCCGTCCGTCACGCTCGACGACGACGGCGCCAACCTGCTGCCCGGCGAGACCGCCGAGCTCGACTTCGTGATCGACAAGGACGCCTGGGATCCAGGTGCGATCGACTTCAAGATCAAGGTCAGCGAGCCCGGCCACAACCACTACGTCGACGTCCACGCCTTCCGTCAGCTGACCGGCGCCGACGTCACCGCCGATGTCGGCCTCAGCGGCGGCGAGGGTGCCGGTGGCTGCGCCAACCAGTGCATCGTCGAGCGCGCTGCTCAAGCCCAACCTGAGCACGCCCAACATGGGCCTCGACATCACCACCAACACCGAAGCGACGATCCGCAGCTACGTGTCGACCCAGGCTCCCGACGAGGAAGACGGTCACCCCGTGTTCCCGGGCATCGAGCCGATGGACGTCTCACCGGTCGGCGCGACCAGCCATCTCGCCCACCTGTCGCCGCTCGAGCCGGCCACGAAGTACTACATCATCGTCTCGGCGACCGACGTCAACGAGAACACGTCGTACCGCTCGGGTTCGTTCGTGACGCTGACCCCGATGGACGGGCCCGGCGGCTTCGACACCGGCGGCGAGGAGCCCGGCTGCTCGAACGACTGCATCACCAAGGCGTTGCTCACGCCCGGCGATCACACGTCACGCCACCTCAGCGTCGAGAGCCACACACCGGCTCTGTTCCAGGCCTTCGTCTCGACCGAGGCGCCGAGCTACGACGAGGACGGCGTGCCGAGCTTCACCGATGCCGAGGTGTGGGTGAACAGCGGGCTCAACAGCGCCACCACGTGGGAGACCGACATCGTCGGGCTGCACGCCGACACCGACTACCACATCATCGTCCAGGCTGTTGACGCCAACGGCAACGTCGACCGGCGAGCGGGCCAGTTCCACACGCCACAGGCGCCCGAGTACGAAGTCGTGTACGCCTTCATGGGCCTCAACGTCGACTACGACGGTGATGCCGGCATCAACCGAGGCGAGCTGGCGTTCGGCTGGCGGGTCGGCGACGACCAGATCGGCTACCACGGCGAGCACAAGCACAACGAGGGCGACTACATCGCCTTCGCCGACGACCAGTCGTACTACATCCGTGACGACATCACCGGCTGGCTGCCGACGGTCTACGTCAACGCCACCGAGCGCGACGCCGACGGCCTCGTCGAGTTCTGCACGGCCGGGCTCGGCACCGACGTCGACCACGGCAGCAACGGCAGCTGCGACGTCGTCTGGAGCGTCGCCTCGAGCGGGCTCGTCACGCTCGACTCGATCAACAGCTACCCGCTGTGCGTCGAGATCGGCTTCGACGGCGCCGACCCCGAGCAGCGCTGCCTGACCCTCACCACCGGCGGCGATGCACCCGGCGGCTACCCCGAGTTCACCGCCTACGTCGGAGTCACCGTCAACGGCTGAACACCACCCGCCAGGGCCGGCACGCACAATCACACCGATCGTGCGTGCCGGCACTGGCAATCTGGGGACGGACGAGGGAATGCACGATGATCGATCACCGCACCGATCGGCGAACTGGTCGCCGCTCACCTGAGTGGCGACCGGACCGCGCTCGCCGCGATCTACGACCGCTACGCCGATCCGCTCTACGACACGGCGGCGGCGATGCTGGGCGACCGCCACGAGGCGGAGGATCTCACCCACGACGTGTTCGTGGTGGCGAGCCGCAAGCTCGTCCAGCTGCGCGAACCGGAGCGCCTGCAAGGCGTGGCTGTTCGCCGTGCTGCGGCACGAGGTCTACCGGCGATCGGGCAAGCGGTCCAAGGTGCGTGCCACCGATCTCACCGCGGCGGGGATGCCTGAGATGAGCGCCACCCACGACCCCAACTGCGGAAGGCGCCGAGGTCGAGCGCGCCGAGCTCGCCAACTTCGTCCGCGAGGCAGCGGGCGGGCTCGGCGAACGCGACCAGCTGCTGCTCGAGCTGAGCGCCCGGCAGGGCCTCACCGGAGCCGACCTCGCCGACGCGATCGGCGTCAGCCAGCAGCAGTGCCACGTGCTGCTGCACCGCATGCGCGAGCGCGTCCAACGCAGCATCGGCGCCCTCACCGTCGCCCGCTACGGGCGCAACGACTGCCCCGATCTGCAGGCGCTGCTGAGCACCTGGAACGGCGTGTTCGACGAGCTCACCCGCAAGCGCATCGCCGGTCACGTCGACGACTGCGAGATCTGCGGCGAGACCAGCCGCAGGTGGGCTGTGGTGCCGCTGTTCTCGGCAGCCCCGGCGCTGGCCGCCCCGCTCTCGCTGCGCGACCGGGTGCTCGCCGACACCGCCGCCGACGCACCCGTCGAGTCGTCGACCGAGTACCACTTCGACAAGGCGAACGGCTTCCCGGTCGCCGCCAACCCCGCACGCAAGCTGGCCGTACTGATCGCGATGGTGATCGCCCTGCTCGTGCTGTTCGGCGGCACGTTGTTCGTGATCGCCGATGACGACGACACACCGCTCGCGTCGGAGAGCACCCCCGGCAGCGTGCCGACGGCATCGACGGCGCTCGTCGCGCCGGCGACGACCACGCTGCCCACCACGACCTCGGGCTCGACGACGACGTCGGCCCCGACCTCGACGTCCAGCTCGAGCTCGTCGTCGACCAGCAGCTCGAGCACATCCACCACGTCGACCTCGTCGTCCACGTCGAGCTCGAGCTCGTCGAGCACGTCCCCGCCTCCGACCACGGCCAGCACCACCGTTCCCACGGCGCCGCCGCCACCTCCTCCGGTGCCGGCCGGGCAACTGGTGCTCTCCGCCGGCACGATCGACCTCGGCGCCAACCTCGCCAGCGGCTCGATCGACCTCGCCAACGCCGGCGGGCAGCCGCTCGACTGGTCGATCGGCGGCACGGCGACGCCGTTCATCTGGTCGACCACCGCCGGCACGCTCCAGCCGGGCGCCACGTTCGAGGTCCAGCTCGGCATCGACCGCACCGGCCTCCCGGAAGGTGACATCGTCCGCAGCTTCGCCGTCGTCAGCAGCGCCGAGGGCAGCACGCAGCTGACCGCCCTCGCCTCGGTCGAGCACGCGCCCACGGTGACGATCGTCGGGACGAGCTCGTCGGTGCAGTGCCCGACCCTGTCGGGCCCGATCACGGTCTCCGTCGCCGACGAGTCGGCGATCAGCGGTGTGGTGCTGAGCTGGACCGGTCCCGGCGCCGCCGGCTCGACGGTGATGACCCGCAGCGGGGCCAACTGGACCGGGAACCTCACACCACAGGGCGTCAACGGCACCTGGGCCTGGGTCGCGACCGCCACCGACGCCCGCGGCAACACCGGCACCGCCGGTGCCCCGTTCATCGTCTTCGGCTGCTGAACCACCAAATCGCCGATATTCGCCTCCAGCCCCGAACTACGATCGAGGGCCTCGCTCGGCGGAAAGGAACCCCTCTGATGAAACTCTCGAACGTGCGCCTCACCCGTGTGGCGGCAACATTGGCGCTGGCAGGGCTGGCGCTCACCGCCTGTGGAGGCGACGACGAGGATGCCGGCGACGACACCGCCGCGGCCACCGCCGACGACGGTGCTGCCGCAACGGCCGACGAAGCCGAGGAGACGGCCGCTGAGGAGCCCACCGCCGAAGGCGACGGCGACGACGACGGCGAGACGATCACCGTCGACGACGTCGGCGACATCCCTCAGGAATGCATCGACCAGTTCGGCGACCTGATGGAGCAGATCGAACCGATCGTCGAGGACATCGACTGGCAGTCTGCGACGATGGCCGACTTCGAGGCGATCAGCACGCAGCTCGACGAGATCTCGGCCGCCGCCGACGACGTGGGTGAGTGCGAGCGGTACGACTTCGGCGACGACACCGATTCGATGGCGTTCGCGATCGACATCGCCGAGGACCGGGCCCCGGGCGTCGTGCCCTACCTCGAGTGGATCCAGAGCCTGTCGGAGGACTTCTCCGCCGGCGCGACCGGCGACGCCGCCGCCGACCTGCCGACCGACTGCCAAGGCGCGATCGACCACATGGAAGGCCTGATGGACGAGTTCAGCTCGATGTCGGAGGTGTCGCTCGCCGACCTGACCGAGATCGGCAACGTCACCGGCGTGATCGGGCAGGAGTGCTCGACCGAGGAGGCCAGCGAGTTCTTCGGCCGCCAGGACGTCCAGGACTTCATGGCCGGCTGACCGGCCACCGCATCACTCGTCAGAGGCCGTACAGCGCGGCGGCGTTGTCGCGCAGCAGCCGACGGCGGGCCTCGGGCGAGAGGTGCCCGGTCAGTCGATCGACGACCGCCACCGACTCGGGGAACGTCGAGTCGGGGTGCGGGTAGTCGCAGGCCCACATCACCTTGTCGGGGCCGAACCAGTCGAGGATCTCGAGCCCGATCCGGTCGTCCTGGAACGTCACCCACACCTGGTCACGGAAGATCTCCGACGGCGGGCGTGAGATGCCGATCCCGCCGCGGGTCGACCAGTACTCGCCCATCGACACCAACCGCGAGTAGCGGTAGTCCATCTCCTGCATCACCCACGGCGGCCAGCCGAGCCCGCTCTCGGCGAGCACGAGCTTGGCGTTCGGCCGCGAGTCGAGCACGCCCTCACCGATCATGCCCACCAGCGGATCGAGGAACTGGAGGATGAACTCCTTGCTGGCGGCGTAGATCCGCGCCGCCCGATCGTCGATGCCGGTCATCATCGCCTTCGACAGCACGAGGTGGAACGAGGCGATGATCCCCGATCCGTCGATCACGTCCCAGAACTCCGTCCAGTCGGGCCCGTAGATCGGTGACTCGGCGCGGGCGATGTGCATGCTCACCTGTCGGGTCTCGCCGCGCTCGGCCAGGCGCCGCAACTCGGCCGTCGCTCCGGCGGCGTCCTCGGCCGGCAGCATCGCCACCCCGATCAAGCGCTTCGGGTCACCGGCGCAGAACTCGATCAGCCAGTCGTTGTAGGCGGCGTACACGGCGAGGCGCAGCTCGGGGTCGTCGATGTCGAGCGCCGCCACCGGCCCGTACATCACGGTCGCCTCGATGTTGTCGCTGTCCATGTCGAGCAGCCGCAGCTCGGCGATCGTGGGACGCAACTCACCCTCGTTGTCGAGCCCGGCCCGCTCGAGCGCGGTGCGTGTACGAGCGCTTGACGTTGTCGCGCTTGCCGCCTGCCCAGCGCCCCCAGTTGGCGTCGCCGCACACCCACGTGCCGACACCGTCGCCGTCGAGCTCGACGCGCGGGCCGCGATCGCGCAGATGCGCCGGCAGCCGCGTCGACCACAGGTCGCCCGGCAGATACGGCAGGTCGATGTGATCATCGACCGAGATCATGCGGAAATCGATCGTTGACGTACCCATGCTCACCCCCATCGAGCGACGCTCGGCTGCACGATTCCTGGCGCCGACTCTTGCACATCGAGGCGCGATCGAGTGGACTGTGCGTATCGCGATCCGGAGCTGCTGTCCACATCGTGGACACTCTGGGGAGCGAAGGGTCGGCCCGCCGGCTCGGGAAACCGCGGGCACCACGGATCTGACAAGGGGGCTAGACCGATGAACCAACACCATCCACGGCGCGCCCGGCGTGCTCCTCATCGGCGTCGTCGCCAGCCTGGCGCTGGTCGCCGCCGCCTGCGGGGGCGATGACGACGACGAAGCCGAAGACACCGCCGCAGCCGAAGACACCGCCGCAGCCGAAGACACCGCCGCAGCCGAGACTCGGCCGCCGAGCCGGCCGCCACGGACGCACCGAGCGCAGTCGAGGGCGACGCCTTCGAGGTCGCCCACTTCGTCGCCATCCAGGCCAACCCGGTCGAGGAAGTGATCATCAAGACCGCCCAGGAGACCGCCGACGCCGCGGGCGACGTCAACGTCACCCTGTTCGACGCCAACAACGATCCGCAGGCCCAGATCGCCCAGTGCGAGGACGCGATCGCCTCCGGCCAGTACGACGGGTTCCTGCTCAAGGCCGTCGCCGGCCAGACGATGATCGGCTGCGCCGAACAGGCGATCGCGGCCGGCATCACCGTCGTCGCCCAGGGCAACGCCCTCGGGCCCGACTCGGCCAGCACCGAGCTCCAGGTCGACGGCCTCGCCGGCTCCGTGATCCATTCCGCGATCACCAACGGCAACGGCATCGTCGAGCTGATCGAGGAGGCCTGCGCCGACGCCGCCGCCGACCCGTGCGAGGTGGTCTACCTGTTCGGGCCGCTGGCCTTCGACTGGTCGTCGAAGGGACGCGACACGGTGCTGGCCGCCTTCGAGGGTCGCGACGACATCGTGATCGTCGCCGAGCAGACCCACAACTTCAGCCCCGACGAGGCACTCACCGCCGCCCAGCAACTGCTGCCCGCCAACGAGGGCGTCGACGTGCTCGCCCTCGACTGCTCGTTCTGCGTGGCGCCGATCATCCCGGCGCTCGACGAGATGGGGCTGACCGGCCTGCGCATCGTCTCCGCCGGCACCGACGCCGGCACGGTGCAGGAGATCAAGGACGGCACGCAGTTCGGCAGCGTGCTGCTGATCCCGGCCACCGAGGCCAGGCTCGGCATGCAGATGCTGATCGACGCCCTGCACGGGACCGCGATCGCCGACAACACGATCGACGTCGCCCAGGACGGCACGCCGTTCAGCGACGGGAGCATCATCGGCAACCGCCGACAACATCGGCGACTTCACCGCCGAGTGGCCGCTCGGAGCCTGACGTCACCACGGATTCGCCGGTGGGTGGTCGGACGGGCGACAACAACCGACCACCCACCGTCGAGTCGCATCACGACGCGATGACCCCCACACCCGCGACGCGCCCGGCGCCCGACCCCACCGCGCCCGGCGGGCGGGTCGACGGCGCCCGCGTCGAGGCTCGTCACGTCACCAAGCGCTACGGCGCGGCGCTCGCGCTCGAGGACGTGTCGGTCACGATCGAGCCGGGGACGATCCACGCCCTGGTCGGCGAGAACGGGGCCGGCAAGTCGACGCTCGGCAAGGTGATCGCCGGAGCGGTGGCCCCCAACACCGGCGAGATCGTCGTCGACGGCGAGCCCGTGCGCTACCGCTCGCCACGCGACGCGATCCGGCACGGGATCGCGATCATCGACCAGGAGCTGGCGATGGTCCACACGTTGTCGGTGCTCGACAACGTGTTCCTCGGCTCCGAGCTCGGAGCCCACGGCGTGCTCGACCGGTCCGCCCAACGCGAGGTGTACAGCGGGGCTGGCCGCCAAGCTGGCCCTCACCGCCGACCCCGACACGCGGGTCAGCCGGCTGCGCGTCGCCGACCAGCAGAAGATCGAGATCATGCGCGCCCTCGTGCGCAACGCCCGGCTGATCGTGATGGACGAGCCGACGGCGGCGCTCACCCGCGAGGAGGCGCACCGGCTGCTCGACATCACCCGCGAGCTCGCCGCGACCGGCGTGACGATCGTGTACGTCTCGCACTTCCTCGGCGACGTGCTGGCGCTGTGCGACACGATCACGGTGCTCAAGGACGGCAGGCACGTGCACACCGTCGCCGCCGCCGACGAGACCCAGGACTCGCTGGTGACGGCGATGATCGGTCGCTCGCTCGACCTCCAGTTCCCGCCCAAGTCGCCGCCCGCCGACGGCGCGCCGGTGGTGCTCACCGTCACGCGGGCTCGCCCGCCCACCGGCATTCGACGACGTCTCGTTCGACATCCGCGCCGGCGAGATCGTCGGCCTCGCCGGGCTGGTGGGCAGCGGTCGCAGTGAGATCGCGCGCGCCATCTTCGGCGCCGATCCGACGGCGGGAACGGTCACGCTCGACGGCAGACGAACTGCGGTCGCACACACCGCGTGGCCGCATCCGGCGCGGGCTGGCGATGCTGCCCGAGAGCCGCAAGGACCAGAGCCTGGTGATGATGCGGCCCGTCAACGAGAACACGACGATGGCCCACATGCACGCCATCGCCACCAGGTTCGGCCTCAACCGTGGGCTCGAGCGCAAGGTCGTGGGCGCAGCGATGGCGCGCGTCGACGTCCGCGCCGCCAGCCAGACGATGCCGGTGCGCGCCCTGTCGGGCGGCAACCAGCAGAAGGTGTCGCTCGCCAAGTGGCTGGTCGAGACACCACGCGTGCTGCTCGCCGACGAACCGACGCGCGGCATCGACGTCGCCGCCAAGCTCGGGATCTACGAGATGCTGCACAGGCTCGCCGCCGACGGGATGGGTGTGCTCCTGATCTCGAGCGAGATCGAGGAAGTGCTCGGCCTCGCCCACCGCATCCTCGTCGTCCGCGAAGGCCGGATCGTCGCCGAGTTCGACGGTGACGCCGACGAAGCCACCGTGATGCGCGCCGCCTTCGGCAGCGTCGATCGCCAGACCCTCGATCACCAGACCAGGGGAGACAACGTTGACTGACACGATCACCGCTCCGGAGACCACCGGCCGGCCGGTGTGGCTGACGCTCCCGTTCTTCCGCGAGTACGCCATCATCGGCGCCTTCGTCGTGCTGTTCGTGGTGCTGTCGTTCACGAGCGACGTGTTCCTCACCCAGCAGAACCTGCTCAACCTGGCCGGCCAGCAGGCACCGGTGGCGATCCTCGCCTTCGCCTTCACCTGGCTGTTGATCAACGGCGAGTTCGACCTCTCGGCCGGCGTCGCTGGTCGTGCTCGCCGGGGTGATCGCCGCCAACCTCCACGACGAGGTCGGGACCTGGTGGGCGTTCGCGATCGGCATCGCCGTCGCCACCGTGTGCGGGGTGGTCAACGGCGTCCTCGTGGCGTACGTGCACATCAACTCGTTCGTGTCGACGTTGGCGACCGGCATCATCTTCTACGGGATCCAATTGGCGCTCACCAACGGCCGGCTGGTCACGATCACGGGCGACGACTCGTTCGAGACCCTCGGTCAGGGCGAGCTGATCGGGATCAAGTGGTCGATCTGGATCATGCTGCTCGCCGGCCTGGCGGTCTCGTTCGTGCTGTCGCGTTCGAAGCTCGGACGGCGGGTGTTCGCGGTCGGTGGCAACCCGGTCGCGGCGCGCCTGTCGGGCATCGACGTCAAGACGATCAAGTTGCTGTCGTTCACGGTGGTGGGCCTCGCCGCCGGAATCGCCGGGGCGATCCTCACCTCACGCACCACGACCGGGCAACCCGACCAGGGCACGACCTACGTGTTCGCCGCCTTCTCGGCGGTCGTGGTGGGCGGCACCTCGATCGGTGGCGGCCGCGGCGCCGTGTGGCGCACCGTGCTCGGCGTGTTCTTCCTGGCGATGATCACCAACGGCTTCAACCTGCTCGGGATCAACATCTACTACCAGCAGGTGATCAAGGGACTGATCATCCTGCTCGCCGTCGCCGTCGACGCCATGAGCACGTCGCAGGGAGTGAGAGGATACGGTCGTGGCGAAGATCGAGGTCCCGACCATCGTCGACACGCCGGCGGTGTGGCTCGCCGACGAACTGCTGGCATCCGACGACTGGCTGCACACCTTCACCGACGACGAGATCGCCGAGTTCGATGCCGCCCTCGCCGTCGCCCGCAGCCACAGCCCCGAGCTCGACCTGGCGGTGCTCGGGCCCGACCAGTTCCCGCTGCCGACGCTCGACGCGTTGGCGCAGCGGATCCGCGAGCAGCTGATCGAACGTCACGGTGTGATGCTGATCGACGGCTTCCCGGTCGATCGCTACGACGCCCGACGAGCTGCGGGCGATCTGGTTCCTGTTCGGCCAGCGCGTCGGCACGCCCGTGTCGCAGAGCTGGCGCGGCGACGTCATGGGCGACGTCCGCGACATCGGCACCGGCACGGCCGGCGCAGCGGGCCGCGGCTACACGTCGAACCAGGAGCTGAGCCTGCACTCCGACGCGGCCGACGTGACCGCCCTGTTCTTCCTGCGGTCGGCGATGGAGGGCGGCACCACCCGCCTCGCCAGCTCGGTGGCCGTCCACAACGAGATCATCCGGCGCCGGCCCGACCTGATGGAGCTGCTGTACGAGCCGATGACCGTGAGCTGGCAGTCGAACCAGCCGCCCGGCGAGCAGGGTTGGTACATGCAGCCCGTGTACGGCCGTCACGACGACGACGTGTGCTGCGCCTACGTGCCGACCAACATCACCCGAGCGGCCGAGAACGTCGGCGCCCCGCCGCTGCGGCCGGAGCAGGTCGAGGCCGTCGAGTACGTGCGCCTCGTCGCCCACGAACCGCAGTTCTGGGTGGAGCGCCATCTCGAGAACGGGTCGATGCTGTTCTGCAACAACCACACCGCGTTCCACATGCGCACCGAGTTCCGGGACTGGCCGGAACCGGAACGCCGGCGCCACCTGCTCCGGCTCTGGCTGAGCCTCCCCAACAGCCGGCGCCTGCCCGACACGTTCGCCGAGTTCTTCGGCGACATCGCCGCCGGTGCGGTGCGCGGCGGCTACCCCAGCCGCGACGGCGCCACCCGCTACGCGCAGCTCAGTGACGCCGGCGGCGACCGGCGATCGCCTGCAGGATCAGCAGCAGCAGCACCGCGCCGAGGGCGGCGACGAGGATGCTGCGGAACGAGAACTCGTCGACACCCTCCTCGTCGATGATCGACATCAAGCCACCGCCGATGATCGCTCCCAACACACCGACCACGAGCGTGTAGATGCAGCCCGTGCGATCGTCCTTGACGATCCACCGCGCCAGCCCACCGGCGATCAGGCCGACCACGATCCAACCGAGAATCCCCACACGCTCACCGTAACCAATCGACGTTCGCGGCCTCGCGACGATCCGACTCGCGCCTCTAAGGTCCACCGCTGGAGGAGGGGTTCGGTGACGTCGGATCTGCATTGGTGGACGGCCAGCGATCTCGCGGCGGCGATCCGCGGGCGCGAGGTGTCGTCGCCGCGAGGCACTCGAGCACTTCGTCGACCCGCATCGAGCGACTCGACCCGCCGATCAACGCCGTCGTCCAGTGGGATCTCGACCGCGCCCGGGCAGCGGCGCACGTCGCCGACGAAGCCGTGGCCCACGGCGACAAGGTCGGCGCCCTGCACGGTGTGCCGATGACGATCAAGGACTCGTTCCAGACCGAAGGCTGCATCACCACCTCCGGCTCACCCGACTTCGCCCAGCTACGTGCCCGACGCCGACGCCTGGCCGGTGGCCAGGCTGCGAGCGGCCGGTGCGATCCCGTTCGCCAAGACCAACCTGCCGATCTTCGCCGGCGACATCCAGAGCTTCAACGACGTGTACGGCACCACCAACAACCCGCACGACCTCGACCGCAGCGTGCGGCGGGTCGTCGGGCGGTTCGGCGGCGGCGCTCTCGATGGGCTTCACGCCGATCGAGCTCGGCTCCGACATCGGCGGCTCGATCCGCGTCCCCGCCCACTACTGCGGGGTGATGGGCCACAAGCCGAGCTTCGGCGATCGTGCCCGGCCACGGGCAGATCCCGGGCATGCCCGGCACGCTCGCCGAGGCCGACCTCGCCGTCACCGGGCCGATGGCACGGTCGATCGGCGACCTCGAGCTCGAGCTCGACGTGCTCGCCGGCCCCGACCGGTGGAACGCGCCGGCGTGGCGGCTCGAGCTGCCGCCGCCACGGGCGACGACGCTCGGCCGAGCTCCGGATCGCCGCCTGGCTCGACGACTCCCACTGCCCGGTCGACGCCTCGACCACGGCGCGTGCTCGGGGAGACGGTGGCGGCGATCGAGTCGGCCGGCGGGCGGCGTCGACACCGAGGCGCGACCCGGGTTCACGCTCGAGAAGGTCGACACCGTGTTCAAGCGGCTGCTGTTCGCGGCGCTCTCGTCGGCGAGCACTCCCGCGAGAAGATCGAGCACATGGCGGGCAACACCGACGACTCGCCGCTCGGGATTCGTCAAGCGGGCCACGGCCGCGCGCCACCGCGACTGGCTGGCGGACAACGAACGCCGCATGCAGATCCGCGAGCAGTGGCGGCTGTTCTTCGAGCGGTACGACGTGATCCTGATGCCGGTCCAGCCGCGCGGCGCGATCCCGCACGACCACTCGCTCGCCGCAGTGGGGCCGCACGGTCGAGATCGACGGCGTCGAGCGCCCGTACCTCGATCTGTTCAGCTGGACCGGTCCGGCCGGCGCCGGGATGCTCCCGGCCACCGTGGTGCCGGCCGGCATCGGCGACGACGGGCTGCCGATCGGTGTCCAGATCGTCGGGCCCTACCTCCACGACCGCACCACGCTCCAGGCCGGACGCCTGATCGCCCGCCTGCGGGGCGGCTGCCCGCGCCCGGCGCTGGCACGTTAGCCGGCGCTGAAACCCTGCAGGACGGCGCGCGTGCGGGCGATCTCGTCGGGGTTGCCACCCATCACGACGGCGGCGAACTCGGTGGCGCCGGCGGCGGCGATCCGCGCCAACCCGTCCGTGACCTCCTGCTCGCTGCCGATCAGCGAGATCCCGTCGATCCCGTGCACGCCTTCGATGTCGAGCATCGCCCGGTACGACGGCAGCGTGGCGTAGTTGGCGAGCACGGCGCCGACGAACTCGCGCGCCGGATCGGGAGCATCGGTGACCCACACCGGCAGGCTGCACACGATCGCCGGCTCGGGTCGGCCGGCGCCGCTCGCGGCCTCGTTGATCACCGGCGCGATCTGGCGCTCGATCGTCACCGGGCCGACGCACCACAGGATCGTGCCGTCGGTGCGGCGGCCGGCGATCTTGAGCATCTGCTCGCCGAGCGCGGCGAGCATCACCTGCGGCGGCTGCTGCGTGGGGCGCACGGAGCTGCCGGTGTAGCTCCACACCTCGCCGACGGTGTCGACCGCGCCTTCTTCGAGCAACGGCTGCAGCACGTCGAGGTAGTCGAGCATGTGCCTGATCGGCTTCTCCCACGCCATGTGCAGGTGGCCTTCGACCGCCGGCTGGTGCGACAGGCCGATCCCGAGCACGAACCGACCGCCGGTCGCGGCCTGGGTGGTGAGGGCGGCGGCCGCCATCGCCTGGGGATGGCGGGTCCAGGTCGGCACGACCGCTGTGCCGAGCGTGATCTCCGACGTGCCGTTGGCGGCGATCGCGAGTGCACCGATGGCGTCGAGCAACGTCGTCTGCGCCAGCCAGTACGACGCGAAGCCGTCGGATTCGGCGCGACGGGCGTCGTCGCCGATCACGGCCAGGTCGGACGCCAGCAGCTTGTCGGAACCGTTCACCCCAATCCGCATGCGGGCGAGCGTACGCCGCGTCAAGATGGGGGGATGTCCCGGCTGTTCGTGGCGATCTGGCCACCCGAGCACGTGCGTGAGCACGTGCGCGAGCTGCGGCGTGACGGACTGGGCCGGAGTGCGCTGGACTCCCGAGCAGAACTGGCACGTCACGCTGCGGTTCCTCGGCGAGGCCGAGCCCGACGTGGTCGCCGCCACGCTGGCGGCGGCGACCTTGCCGAGCGCCGTGGCCACGGTGTCGAGCGAGCTCGTGATGCTCGGCTCGCACAGCGTGGTGCTGCCGGTCAGCGGGGTCGACGAGCTCGCCGAGTCCGTGTGGGCGGCGACGGAGTCGCTCGGCACGCAGTCGATGAGCGAGCACTTCCGAGGGCATCTCACGATCGGCAGGGCGGTCGGCCGCCACAAGATCGTGCACACCGACTCGCGCCTCCGGCGACGAAGCCCGATGCGGCGACGTTCGAGGTGACCGAGGTCGCGCTCGTCGAGAGCACGCTCTCGGCCGAAGGGGCGAGCTACGCCACCGTGGCCACGTTCCCGCGCCGTCAGCGGCGGTGGACGCTGACGGCGTAGGCGCCGCCCGGCTTCCACGGATCGCCGTCCCACGTGGCGAAGCGGTGCTCGAACACGAGTCCGGCGGCGGCGCAGTCGGCGTCGTACTGGTCGAGCGTGTAGCTGCGGCCGAGCTGGAAGCCGGCGATCAGCGAGCCCGCCCGGTCTGCGTGTGGTCGGCCATGTTGGCGACGACGGCGCGCTCGGTGCCGGGGTCGACGAAGATCATCACGTTGCCCGGCAGCACGACGACGTCGAAGGTTCGTCCGAGCTCGACACTCGACCAGGTCGGCGGTGACCCACGTCGAGATCGGGAGCCTTGCAGCGGGCGGCGTTGAGCATCTTCTCGTCGAGGTCGACTCCGACCACCTCGACACCGCGCGCCGCCAGCTCGATCCCGACCCGGCCCGTGCCGCAGCCGGCGTCGAGCACCGAAGCCGGCGAGTAGCGCATGACGAAGTCGGCCTCACCGTGGACCGATTCGCCGCGTGCCGCCATCGCCGCCCACTTGGCGTCGTACTCCGGCGCCGCGGGCGATGCCCGACGTCATCGACCAGCGCGACTGCGACTCGGATGTCACGGTCGCCACCGTAACCCCCAGCAGGTACCGTCCCGTTTCGTGAACCTGGCAGAGCTGCAAGACGTGATCGAGCGCACCTACGGCAACCACGACCGCGCCCGCGGCGTCCCCGGCACCGTCGCCTGGCTGGCGGAGGAGACCGGCGAGCTCGCCCAGGCCCTCCGCAAGGGCACGCGCGACCAGATCGAGCACGAGTTCAGCGACGTGCTGGCCTGGGTGGCGACGCTCGCCAACCTCGTCGACGTCGACCTCACCGCGGTCGTCGACCGCTACCGCGACGGCTGCCCCAAGTGCGGCGCGATCCCCTGCACGTGCTCGTGACAGGGACATCGCGATGACGCTGATGATCGAGCGTGAGCGGCGGTTCCTCGTGGCGTCGCGAGCCCGAGTCGCTGCCGCAGCCGCAGGTGATCGTGCAGGGCTATCTCACCACCGGTCCGGCCTCGGTGCGGGTGCGGCGCATCGACGGTCGCTTCGTGTTGACGATCAAGACCGGGTCGGGAAGGAACCGGGTCGAGATCGAGCGGGCGCTGGCTCCCGAGGAGTTCGAGGCGTTGTGGGCGGTGGCCACCGACCTCCGGATCGCCAAGCGGCGCCACCGGATCGATCTCGCCGACGGCAACACCGCCGAGCTCGACCTGTTCGACGACGACCTGGCGGGCAAGCGACTGGTCGAGGTCGAGTTCACCGACGACGCGTCCGCCGACGCATTCGTCGCCCCCGACTGGTTCGGCCGCGAAGTCACCGAAGACGGCCGCTACACCAACGCCTCACTGGCCCGCAACGGCTGGCCCACGGACCAGAGTTGACGGCTCGGTGGGTGGAGACGAGCAGCTCGGCTGCGAGTCGCAACCCTGCTAGAGGAACAGCTCGGCGATCTGGATCGCGTTGAGGGCGGCGCCTTTGCGGAGGTTGTCGTTGCTGACGAACAGGGCCAGGCCGCGGCCGTCGGGCACGCCGTGGTCCTGGCGGATGCGGCCGACGTAGCAGGGGTCCTTGCCGGCCGCCTGGAGCGGGCGTCGGGATCTCGCTGATCTCCACGCCGGGAGCGGCGGCCAGCAGCTCGTAGGCGCGCTCGACCGACAGCGGCCGGGCGAACTCGGCGTTGATCGACAGCGAGTGGCCGGCGTACACCGGCACCCGCACGCACGTGCCCGACACGGCGAGATCGGGGATGTCGAGGATCTTGCGGGTCTCGTTGCGGAGCTTCTTCTCCTCGTCGGTCTCGAACTCGCCGTCGTCGACGAGCGCACCGGCGAACGGCAGCACGTTGAAGGCGATCGGACGCTTGTACTTCTCGGGCGCCGGGAACGTCACCGCCTCGCCGTCGTGGGTGAGCTCGGCGGCGCGGTCGTAGACCTGGCGGACCTGCTTGTCGAGCTCGTCGACACCGGTCAGCCCGCTGCCCGACACGGCCTGGTAGGTGGAGGCGATCAGACGCACGAGACCGGCCTCGTCGTGGAGCGGCTTGAGCACCGGCATCGCCGCCATCGTCGTGCAGTTGGGGTTGGCGATGATGCCCTTCGGCGCGTTGCGGACGAGGTGGCCGTTGACCTCGCTGACGACCAGCGGCACGTCGGGATCCATGCGCCACGCCGACGAGTTGTCGATCACCGTCGCGCCGGCGGCGGCGAACTTGGGGGCCAGCACCTTGGAGGAGGTGGCGCCGGCCGAGAACAGGGCGATGTCGAGGCCGCTCGGGTCGGCCAGCTCGGCGTCCTCGACCACGATCTCGGTGCCCTTCCACGGCAACGTCGTGCCGGCCGAACGGGCCGATGCGAAGAAGCGGATCTCGTCGACCGGGAATTCACGCTCCGCCAGCAAGCGGCGCATGACACCGCCGACCTGACCCGTTGCACCAACGACTGCTACTCGCATGGCCAGCAAGGCTAACGCTGACTCGCCCGCCCGATGCGGTGTGTTCCGATCAGACGACGGTGGCGATCAGCCACCAGTGGTGCTTGTTGATGCCGTCGAAGTTGCGGCGGGTGGCGCCGTAGCCGGTGATGCGGTTGCGGGCGTTGGTCCACACCTCGACGTCGGCGAGTTGCGGCCGGAGCGGGCCGATCACCTGATCGGGATGCAGCCGCGACACCTGCCACGCCACCCGGGTCAGGTTGCGCCGGCGGATCAGCCAGCCGCCGATCGTGGGGATGCGGAACGGCAGCGCGCATCAGCGCGCCGGCCGGCACGACGACGACGTCGGAGGCCGCCGGCGCACGGAAGTTGAGCACGACCTTGCCGCCCGGACGGACGACGCGCACCGCCTCGGCCGACGAGGTCGAGGGCATCGTCGAGCGTGCAGTGCTGGAGCGTGATGTAGCTGAACGCCATGTCGGCGCAGTCGTCGGGCAGGTCGAGCGTCTTGCCGTCGGCGACCTCGCACGCGTGCGCAGGCGATCGACCTTGCCGAACCGACCGACCGTCTCGTAGCAGCGCTCGAGGAAGCCCGGGTCGAGGTCGCAGGCGATCACCGAGCCGAACTCGCGGGTGAAGGCGCACGTCATGCGGCCGATGCCGGCGCCGATCTCGACCATCGTGCGGGCGTCGTTGTCGGGCGAGCGCAGCCCGAAGTACTCGAGGTAGGCGGGACCTCGTCGTCGCCGGTGGCGACGAACTCGGCCAGCGTCAGCGAGTCGCCGGTCTCGTTGTTGAACACCCATCCGGTCTCACGCACGACGTCGTCGCCGGTCGCCATCTGCTCGGACACGCGCCCAGCCGCCCTCCACGCGATCAGCTGCGACTGGCGAGACATTCGGGCGATTCTGCCAGACCGGGGCCCGCCACGGAGAGCGGCACCCCCGGTCACCGGTCACAACGACCGACGATGCACGCCGTCAGTTCCGTTCGGGCAGCGGGGCCGAGTAGCCCTGGCCCGAGTCGAGTCCGAACGCCGTGTGCAGGCTCCGCGCGGCGCGCTCGAGGTCGGTGGCGGCGATCACGACCGAGATGCGGATCGTCGAGGTGGAGATCATCTCGATGTTGACGCCCTCGTCGGCGAGCGTGCGGAACATCTTGGCGGCGATGCCCGGTGACGGTCTTCATACCGGCGCCGACGATCGACACCTTGGCGATGTCGCTGTCGTGGGTGACGCCCTTGGCGCCGATCTCGGCCGCCACCTGGCCGACGATCTGCTCGGACACGGTCATGTCGGCCTTCGGCACGGTGAAGCTGATGTCGGTGTGACCCTCGGTCGACGTGTTCTGCACGATCATGTCGACGATCACGTTGCGCACCGCCAGCGGCTCGAACAGCGCCGCCGACACGCCGGGCTGGTCGGGCACGCCGAGCACGGTGACCTTGGCGTCGTTGGCGTCGGTGACGACGCCGGAGATGATCGGGTCTTCCATGCCGGGCTCCTCGAAGGTGACCCACGTGCCCTGCTCCCAGGTGAAGCTGGAACGGACGTGGATCGGGACGTTGTGGTTGCGGGCGAACTCGACCGAGCGAAGGGCGAGCACCTTCGAACCGGCACCGGCCATCTCGAGCATCTCGTCGAAGTGGACGCGCGGTGAGCTTGCGGGCGAGCGGCACGATGCGCGGGTCGGCGCTGAACACGCCGGTGACGTCGGTGTAGATCTCGCAGGCGTCGGCGCCGAGGGCGGCGGCCAGCGCCACCGCCGTGGTGTCGGTGCCGCCGCGGCCGAGCGTGGTGATCTCGCTGCTCGGTCGACACGCCTTGGAAGCCGGCGACCACGCACACCTTGCCGCTCGGCCAGCGCTTCGCGAACACGGTCGCCCTTGACCTCGACGATCTTGGCCTTGCCGTGCACGGTGTCGGTGATGATGCCGACCTGGCTGCCGGTGAAGCTCACGGCGTCGACGCCGAGATCGGCGAGCGCCATCGTCAGCAGCGCCGCCGACACGCGCTCGCCGGTGGTCAGCAGCATGTCGAGCTCGCGGCCCGGCTGCGTGCGCGACACCGAGTTGGCGAGCGTGATCAGGTTGTCGGTCGACTTCCCCATCGCCGACACCGCCACGACGACGTCGTTGCCGTGGCGCTTGGTGAAGGCGACGTGCTCGGCGACGGCCTTCATCCGGTCGGGGTCACCGACCGAGGTGCCGCCGAACTTCTGAACGATCAGTGCCACTGGGCCACGAGCCTACGCAGGGCGGTCGCGGCTTGCCACGCTGCTTCGCGGCGCCGGCGACGGCCGGCTCAGGCCGAGGTCCGCGACACGACCTCGAACTCGAGCAGGCTGGCGCCGGTCGACACCGGCTGCTGCGGCTTGGCGGCGCCGGCGCCCTGCTCATCATGGGTGTCCTTGTGCTGATGCTGGAACGCCTGCCCGTTGCGCCAGTTCTGGAACGCCTCCTCCGACTCCCAGCGGGTGAGCACGAAGTAGCGCTCGTCGCCGGCCGTCGGGCGCAACAGCATGAACTCCTCGAACCCGGCTGCTGGTCGACCATCCCGGCCCGGGCGGCGAACCGCTGCTCGAGCTCGGGCCCCGCGCCGGGAGGTACTTCGATGGCATTGATCTTGACGACGGACATGCCGACAGCCTGCCACCGAACACATGCCCTTGTCCCGAAGCTTCGTTGACCTGGGTCAGGCGGATGCTGTTGCCGGACGGGTCGCGGAACCCGGCGTCGACGCCGTAGGGGGCGTCGAACGGCTTCTCGGTGAACTCGACGCCGCGACCCTGAGCTCGGCGAACGAGGCGCGGCAGTCGTCGGTGGACGAGGAACACGGTCCCGGCGAAGCCCTTCGCCCATCAGCTCGTGGATCTGGTCGTTGGTGTCCTGCGTCGATCATCGGTGCGCCGGGGATCGCCATCAGGACGATCGAGATGTCGGGCTGGCCGGCGGGACCGACCGTCAGCCAGCGGAAGTTGCCCATCTCGGGCACGGTGACGTCGGTGCGCACCTCGAGCCCGACCTTGTTGGTCCAGAAGTCGAGCGCCTCGTCCTGGTCGTGGACCCACAGTTGGGTGGTTGCGATCTTGATCATGATTGCTGCTCCTGTTCGTCGGCCGTCGTGCGGGCCGTGTTGTTGGTGTACGGAGCACCATAAGGAAGGGCGGGCGGGGCGTCTTCTCGAAACGTGCGGTTCTGCGGCCGCCCGTAGACCTGCACCACGCAGGGCGGGACGCGCGCCAGGTGCGCCGCCGGAGGGAACGAGGCCCGGTACTGGGTGGGCGTCATCCCGAACATGCGCCGGAAGCTGGTGGTGAACGAACCGACGCTGCTGAGCCCGACCATGAAGCAGATGTCGGTGACAGTGCGATCGGTGTTGCGCAACAGGTAGGCGGCGCGCTCGAGACGTCGCGTCAGCAGGTACTGGTGTGGCGACTCGCCGAACGCCGCCCGGAACTCGCGGCTGAAGTGGGCCGGCGACAGGCGCGCCGCCCGCGCCATGTCGGCGACGGTGAGCGGCTCGGCGTAGCGGGCATCGGCGAGGTCCTTGCCGCGGGTGAGGAATCGAGCGGGATGGACAGTCGCCACGGCCGTGAGTATCGCAGGGCGGCGAGCGGCCAGAATGGGCGGCGTGGCACGAATCGTCAGGGTCGGAGCGGCCCAGCTCGGGCCGGTCCAGCGCGAGCACACGCGCGAGCAGGTGGTCGAGCGGCTGCTGGCGCTGCTCGCGCAGGCCGGCGAGGCCGGCGTGCGACGCTCGTCGTGTACCCCGAGCTGGCGCTGACGACGTTCTTCCCACGCTGGTTCGTCGACGACATCGCCGAGGCCGACCACTGGTACGAGCGCTCGATGCCGAACGCCGACACGCAACCGCTGTTCGACGAAGCCAAGCGGCTCGGCATCGGCTTCTGCCTCGGCTACGCCCTGCTCGAGGACGGTCGCGACAGCGATCAGGCGGGTGAACGCCACAGCGGAGCGGAGGCGGCGAGCTCGGCAGCCCGAAGCAGCGACGCTGGAACGTGCAGACGCTCGTCGAGCGTGACGGGTCGATCGTGGCGACGTTCAAGAAGGTCCACATCCCCGGTCACGAGGAGCACGAGCCGGACCGGCCGTTCCAGCACGCCGAGCGCTACTACTTCGAGCCGTCCCCCGACGGGTTCGGCGTGTGGGACGCCTTCGGCGGTCGGGTCGGCATGATGATCTGCAACGACCGGCGCTGGCCGGAGTCGTACCGCGAGATGGGCTTGCAGGGCGTCGAGCTGATCCTGTGCGGCTACAACACGCCGCTGCACTACGCCCCCGACCCGAGCCAGGACCCGCTCCAGGGCTTCCACAACTCGCTCGTGATGCAGGCCGGCGCCTATCAGAACGGGCCGTTCGTGGTCGGCGTCGCCAAGGGCGGGATCGAGGAGGGCGTGCCCTCGCTGTGCGACTCGCGCATCATCGCCCCGTCCGGCGAGGTGCTGGCGGCGGCGACCACCGACGCCGACGAGCTGATCGTCGCCGACTGCGACCTCGACTGGTGCAAGCAGTACACGGGCACGCTGTTCGACTTCGACCGCTATCGCCGGCCGGAGGTGTACACCCACCTCACGGCGCGGCGCGGCGTGCGGACCGCGAGATGAGGCGTGGCGACCGATGGTGAGCCCGTGGTCGCGTGAGTACGCCGAAGGCGGCGAGGTCACGGTCCCGGTCGCTGCCGACGCGCGCCGCCGCCGAGCCCAATCGGACATCGGATGGCGGGCCGGGATGGCGTTCGGGTCGCCACCTCGCGGCAGCGGTGGCCGGCCTCGCCGCGATCGTGGCGGTTGGCGCGCTCGCCGTCGTGTCGCTCGATGGCGACGACGAGGTCGCCTCGTCGACGTCGGCACCGCCTGCCGGAACTGGAGACGCTCCCGCTCGCCGAGCGCTCGATCGACGACGCGATCGAGCTGCGACTGCCGGTCTTCGATCGTGTCGCCCTCGGCGCCGACGACGAGATCGACGACTACGACCTGACGGCGGCGATCGCCGATGCCGCCGAGCATCCACCGTCCTTGGCGCGGTTCGAGGTCAAAGGCGTCGACGCCGGTCGACACGATCGCCGTCAGGTCTGTCGCCGTCACTCGCGATCCGGCGACCGGTCTCGACGAGCTCGTCGTGCAGTCCGCAGGCGTCACCACGAGTTGGCTGGTCGATCACGCGACGGCGACGACGTACACCACGAGCAGCACCGGCAACTGGGTCGGGCGTTGGCTGGCATACCGATCGGAGTACCGGCCGCGCCGGGCACCAACGACCTCACGGCGCTCGTCGACGCCATCGTGGCCGGGCCGATCACGAGCCCGGTGCTCGAGTCAGGTACGGCAGTCGCCGACGACGGCCTGGTCGAGCTCGACGACGGAAGCATCGCCCGCCGGTACCGCGTCGATGTCGTGATCGGCGACGACGTCGCTCCTCCGGCGGCATTGACGTTCGCCACCCTCGACGGCTCCGCCGTGGCGTCGGGCGACCTCCCGCACTCGCTGGCGTTCGACGTCTACGTCACCGACCGGCCCAGCCTGGCGCTGATCACGAGCCGGTTCGAGGTCGGCGGCGAGCCGATCGTGTTCACCCAGTACTTCGAGCAGGTACCGACCGGTGGGCGCCTCGGCTTGCCGCCGGACTGGGCGATCATCGAGGTCACCTGATCGCCAGTGGCCTGCGCAGACGCCGTGTTCACACCGTGTTCTCGGTCGATCGCTTTGAGAACCCGTCCGCCTTTGACAAAATGTTCAAACGATGACGCAACTCGACCACGACACGGCAGCCGGCTCGTCGGAGACGCCGACCGCCTCGTTCGTGCTCAACGGCACGCCGGTGTCGGTGTACCGCCGTCACCCACACCTGTTGGCGGCACTGCGCGAGGAGCTCGACGTCACCTCCCCGAAGGACGGGTGCTCGCCCTCGGGTCAGTGCGGGTGCTGCACGGTGTTGATCGACGGCAAGGCGGTGGTGTCGTGCCAGCAGCCGCTCGACAAGGCCGAGGGCAGCTCGATCGTCACGCTCGAGGGCGTCGACGCGGGTGAGCGGGAGGCGTTCGCCAACGCCTTCGCCGCCTGTGGCGGGCTGCAGTGCGGGTTCTGCATCCCCGGCATCGTGATGCGCGCCAAGGCCCAGATCGACAAGAAGGGCGTCGGCCTCACCCGCGACGCGATGAAGCCGCATCTCGGTGCGCACCTGTGCCGCTGCACCGGCTACGTCAAGGTGCTCGATGCGATCGTCGCCGTCGCCCAGGGCACCCAATGCGCTCCGAGCCTGGCGGGCACGATCGGCGGCAGCGGCGCCAAGTACGAAGCGTCGCTGCTGGCGCTCGGCGACCGCGACTACATCGACGACATGCGCGTGCCGGGCATGCTCCACGCCGCGCTGCGGCTCACCGATCACGCCCGCGCCGACGTCACGGGCATCGACCCGGCGGCGGCGCTCGCGGCCGACGGCGTGGTCGCCGTGTTCACTGCCGACGACATCCCGGGCGAGCTGCGGGTCGGCCTGATCCACAAGGACTGGCCGATCATGATCCCGGTCGGCGGCCGCACGTCGTGCGCCGGCGACGTGCTGGCGATCGTGGTCGCCGAGACGCGCGAGCAGGCCCGCGCCGCGGTCGAGCTGGTCGACGTCGCCTACGACGTGCTCCCACCGGTCACCGACCCGGTCGCCGCGCTCGCCGCCGACAGCCCGCTCAGCGTGTGGGGCACCGACTCGAACACGCTCTCGGTGAGCGCCTACCGGCGCGGCGACCCGGTCGAGCAGATGCTGGCATCGAGCGCCTTCACGGTGCACGAGACGTTCCGCACGCAACGCATCGAGCACGCCTTCCTCGAACCGGAAACGACACTCGCCGTGCCCAGCGGCGAGGGTGACGGGCGCACGTTGCACGTGTACTCCGGCGGGCAAGGTGTGTGGGACGACCGCAACGACATCGCCGCCGTGCTCGGCCTCGGCCGCGATCGCGTCACGGTCGAGCTGGTGTCGAACGGTGGCGCCTTCGGCGGCAAGGAGGACATGGCCAACCAGGCCCAGACGGCGCTGGCGGCGTGGTTGCTCGACCGACCGGTGAAGTGCGCGCTGTCGCGCGAGGAGAGCTTCCGGATCCACCCCAAACGGCACCCGATCACGCTCGACTACCGGGCGGGGTGCGATGCCGACGGGCGGCTGACCGCCTTGCACGTGCGCGGCATCGGCGACTCCGGCGCCTATGCCAGCGTCGGCATGAAGGTCCTCGAACGCGCCGCCGGGCACGCCTCCGGTCCTTACCGGTGGGAGTCGGTCGACGTCGAGACGATCGCCGTGCGCACCAACAACCTCGTGTGCGGTGCCTTCCGTGGGTTCGGGGCCAATCAGGCCCAGTTCGCGTTGGAGGGCGTGCTCGACCGGCTGGCCGAGCAGGCCGGCATCTCGGGGTGGGAGATCCGCAAGCGCAACGTGATCCGCTCGGGCGACACGTGGGGCCCTGGCCAGGTGATGGACGACGGCGCCGGCGGCGCCGAGGTGTGCCTCGACGACATCCGCGCCGACTACGAGGCGGCGATCGCCGCCGGCAAGGCGGTCGGGCTCGGGCTGGGGTTGAAGAACTCGGGGCTCGGCAACGGGTTCCGCGAGGTGAGCGGGGCGGTCGTGCGCTTCCACAGCGACAGCGACCGGGTCGAGGTCCGCCACGGCTGGACCGAGATGGGCCAGGGCGTCCACACCGTCGCCCTCCAGGTGGCGGCCGAGGAGCTGGGCATCGAGGCCGACCGGATCGACGTGATCGTCGACACCACCCGCGAGCTCGGGTTCGGGCAGACCACCGGCTCGCGCGGCACGCTGATGACCGCCGGTTCGGTGCAACGCGCGTGCGCCGCGGCGCGCGCCGCCGGTTGCGCGCCGGACGTCGACCACTACGGCGAGCACGTCGTCGACTGGACCCACCACCTCGGCGATCCCGATCATCCGAGCCCGACGATCCACTCGTGCTTCTCGTACGCGGCGCAGATGGTGGTGATCGATCGCGAGTCGGGCGCGATCGAGCGCGTGGTGGCCGTGCACGACGTGGGCAGGGCGGTCAATCCGGTGCTCGTCGAGGGCCAGATCGAGGGCAGCGTGCACATGGGGCTCGGCTACGCCCTCACCGAGGACTTCCCCACCGATCCCGACACCGGGTTCCCGACCAACATGACGTTGCGGTCGCTCGGCATCCTGCGCGCCAAGGACGTGCCCGAGATCGAGGTGCGGATCGTCGAGGTGCCCCAGCCGCGCTCGCCGTACGGGATCAAGGGCGTCGGCGAGATCGGTCTCGTGCCCACCGCCCCGGCGGTTGCGGCAGCGCTGCACGCCCTCGACGGCGAGTGGCGTGCCTCGTTGCCGATGCGTCGCGAAGTCTGACGCGCTCAGGCGGCTTTGGCGATCAGGCGCGGCGACACGAGCGTGCCCATGCGGCTGACGGTGGTGCCGACCGCGAACTCGGCACAGATCGAGCGGATCGTGTCGAGGTGGGCATCGACGAGGTCGGCCACGGCTGCGACCGGGTCGTCGATCACCTGGCCGTCGACCTCGTAGTCGCCGTCTTCGGCGGCCTGCACGATCAGGTCGACCGTGCCCTGGTGATCGAGCCAGGTGTGGATCGCACGCCGCAGGTCGGCCTCGGTGACTCCGGGGCGGTCGGCGACCATCGCCGTCGTGGTGCCGGCATGGCTGACGAGACCGAACCAGGCCCGGGCGCAGACGTCGCAGTGCGAATCGGGGCACTCGAGCACGACCGGGGCGACGAGCTCACCGTCGATGGCGAACTGGCGGTCGGTGGGCAGGACTCCCTGCAGATCCTTGGTGGCGACGAGTACGAGCATGACGTTCCCCTTCCGTGACGGTGGTGGGCACCGAAGTGCGATCACGGGTCAGCATGACGGGGGGCTGTGACAGCCCCGGCGCAGGCGCCGTCAGCTGGTGCGCATCGAGCGCCAACGGGCCTCGACATCGGTGAGGTCGAACGGCTCGAGCCGATCGTCGGCCACGAGGTTGATGTTGGCGGCGGCGATCGCGGCGTTGGCGGTGCGCACCCGGTCGACGAGCTCCTCGATCGAGCCGGCGCGCCAGAAGCCGGCGCGGGCCTCGGCGGCGGCCGCTGCGGCGGCCGTGCGGCGGTCGAAGCTGAGCTCACGTTGCACGAACTGCTCGGCCCACCAGCCCTGCCGGCGCTGCCGGTCGAGATCCGGCAACGGCTTGCCCTCGAGGTGCGGCGCTCGCAACTCACCCGAGGCGGCGGCGTCGGCCAGGCGCTGCTCGAGCATCCGCTCGATCCAACTCATGCGCCCGAATTTACGACTCCTCGACGGAGAGGTCCCACCACAGGATGCGCGTCGGGGCATCCTCGTCGGGGGCCGTCGAGCGGTACATCGCGATCGCCGGCTCGTTGTCGTGATCGGTCGGCACCCACATGCCCGTGCATCCGCGCGCCTGGGCGTAGTCGCGCAGCGCCACGGCCAACGCCCGGCCGATCCCGTGACGGCGGAAGTCGTCGTCGACGCCGAGCTCGTAGAGCAGCATCTCGGTGCCCTTGTCGGGATGGGTGATCTCGACCCCGCTCACGAACCCGGCCGGTTCGTCATCGACGTAGGCGATGCAGAGGTGGTGGTTGGCCTGGCGGAGGAACTTCTCGGCCCACTCCGACTGGACGTCGTCGTCGAACAGGTAGCTGGCGGCGACGACGGTCGCCGCATCCCCCGACGTCATCCACCTCAGTTCGATGTTCATCCATCCTCCCCGAGCTGTCGGAATGGATGAGTCAGCGTAGACCACCGCTACGCGACCGGCTCGACGGCGTAGATCGCGGTCAGCATCACGCCGCACGCCTCGGCGATCGCCACCGGCACCGTCACCGGCGTGCCGTTGACGACGAGGTCGACCGAGGTCACCGGCGCCGGCTGGGCGCACGTGCTCGCCGCCTGATCGACGAGCAGCTCGGCCTCGGCGCCGGGATCGATCCACACGTCGGGCTCCATCAGCGGGTCGGCCGCCGGCGAGTCGATCACGTCGACCTCGCAGCGCGACGTCGCCGGCGTTGCGGATCCGGATCACGGCGCCGACCGAACCCTCGGTCGTCACGTCGGCGGGAGTGCTGAACCGAAGCTCGCCCACGTCGCACGGCGGCGGCAACTCGGGCTCGGGCACCGTGCTCGCCGTGACCTGGCTCGGCGCCAGCTCGCTCGCCTCCGACACCGTCGTCGCGGCGGCAGGCCCCGTGTCGGCGGCCGGTCGCTCGCCGTCGTCCCCGCAGGCGATCAGTGCCGTGGCAGCGAACAGCAACGCGATCGACCGGGCGCCCATCGCCGCACCATACGCGCCGTGCGGCGCCGGGTAGCGTCGGCGCCCGTGGTGACGACGGAGCGGTACGACTACGTGATCGTGGGCGGCGGATCGGCCGGATCGGCGCTCGCCAACCGGCTCTCGACCGACCCATCCAACCGGGTGCTGGTGCTCGAGGCGGGACGTCCCGACTACAAGTGGGACGTCTTCATCCACATGCCGGCGGCGCTCGCCTTCCCGATCGGCAACAAGCTCTACGACTGGAAGTACGAGACCGAGCCCGAGCCGTTCATGAACGGCCGCCGCGTGTACCACGCCCGCGGCAAGGTGCTCGGAGGGTCGTCGTCGATCAACGGCATGATCTTCCAGCGCGGCAACCCGATGGACTACGAACGCTGGGCGGCCGACCCTGGCATGGACACGTGGGACTACGCCCACTGCCTCCCGTACTTCAAGCGCATGGAGAACTGCCTCGCCGGCGGCGACGCGTACCGCGGCGACCACGGCCCGCTCGTGCTCGAGCGCGGGCCCGCCGAGAACCCGCTCTTCGGCGCGTTCTTCGAAGCCACGCAACAGGCCGGCTACCCGCTCACCGACGACGTCAACGGCTACCGCCAGGAAGGCTTCGCCAGGTTCGACCGCAACATCCACCGCGGCCGCCGGTTGAGCGCGGCGCGTGCCTACCTCCATCCCGTGATGAGCCGACCCAACCTCACGGTCGAGACGCGGGCACTCGCCCACCGGATCCTGTTCGACGGCACACGGGCGACGGGCGTCGAGTACTCGCGGCGAGGTCGCACGCACCGCGTCGACGCCGGCGAGGTCGTGCTCTGCGGTGGCGCCTTCAACTCGCCGCAACTGCTGCAGCTCTCGGGCGTCGGCGACGCCGACCACCTGCGATCGCTCGGGATCGAGCCGGTGCACCACCTGCCGGCGGTCGGCGAGCACATGCAGGACCACCTCGAGGTGTACATCCAGCACGCCTGCACGCAACCGGTGTCGATCCAGCCGTGGATGGCGATGTGGAAGCGCCCGTACATCGGGCTTCCTGTGGCTGTTCCGCAAGGGCCCGGGAGCCAGCAACCACTTCGAAGCGGGCGGGTTCGTGCGCTCGAACGACGACGTCGACTACCCCAACCTGATGTTCCACTTCCTCCCGATCGCGATCCGCTACGACGGTTCGTCGCCCGCCGGCGGGCACGGGTACCAGGTGCACATCGGCCCGATGTACTCCGACGCCCGCGGCTCGGTGCGGATCACGTCGGCCGACCCCACCGCCAAGCCGGCGATCCGGTTCAACTACCTCTCCACCGAGCAGGACCGGCGCGAGTGGGTCGAGGCGATCAGGGTCGCCCGCGACATCCTCGGCCAGCCCGGCTTCGCCGCCTTCGACGGCGGCGAGATCTCACCCGGTCCGGCGGTCGAGACCGACGAGCAGATCCTCGAGTGGGTCGCCCGCGACGCCGAGACCGCACTGCACCCGTCGTGCACGTGCCGGATGGGCACGGCCGACGACGACTCGGTGGTCGACCCGCTCACGATGGGCGTGCACGGCATCGAAGGCGTGCGCGTGGTCGACGCCTCGGCGATGCGCTACGTCACCAACGGCAACATCTACGCCCCGGTGATGATGATGGCCGAGAAGGCCGCCGACCTGATCCTCGGCAACACGCCGCTGCCACCCGAGCAGGTCGACTGGTATCACCACCAGTCGTGACCTGCCCGGGTGCAGCGATGCGTCTTCGGTCAGGCGGTCCAGCCGGCGACGACGTCGGGGTTCTCGTCGACCCACTTCTGGGCCGCCGCTGCGCGGGTCCATCCCGTCGCGGTCGATGTAGCCGGCGATCTCGCTCTGCTGCTCGGTGGTGAGCATCAGCTTCTGGAGGAACGCGAACGCCGCCGGGTTCTTGGTCGCGAGCTCGGCCGAGGCCGCCTTGTAGAGCGGGTCGGCGGCGTAGTCGCAGGCGTAGCCACCGTCGGCTGCGGCGGCCGAGGCCAGGCACTCGTCGGTCACCTCAGGCAGCGTCACCTCGGTCAGGTCGACCTCGAGCTGCTTCCAGTGCGGCTTCCAGAACTGCATCAGCAGCGGCGTCTGGTCGGCGAAGGCGGTGTCGATCGCCGTCAGCAGCGCCGCCTCGGAGCCGCCCACCACGTACTTCAGCGGCAGCTCGAGGTTGGCGATGATCTGCTCGTCGAACGTGACGTAGCTCGGATCGCCCATCAGGAACTGGCCGAGATCGCCCGACTCGGCGGTGGCGAACAGGCCGGCCAGCTCGGGATCCTTGAAGCCTTCCCAGGTGGCGAGCTCGGGGTGCTCGTCGACGACGAAGGTCGGCACGTACCAGCCGATCTTGGCCTCGGGTCCGAGCAGGCCGAGGTCGACCACGGTCTGGTTCTGGGTGATGTAGGTCTCGTAGTCGGCGGCGTGCCCGGACGGCCACACCTCGAGCACGGCGTCGATCGAGCCGTCCTCCATGCCCGGCCAGGTGGCGAACTCGTCGATCTCGACGAACTCGACCGGCGTGCCGAGATCGCGCTCGAGCACGACCTTGGCGACGTGGGCGTTGACGGCCGAGCCGGTCCACGGGTTGATGGCGAGCGTGATCCCCTCGCCGGTTGCGGGTGCCTCGCCGGTCGCGGCCGGCGCCTCGGTGCCCGCTGGTGCCTCGGTGGCGGCGGGTGCCTCGGCGGTGTCCGACGCATCGGCGTCGGCGGTCGACTCGTCGTCGTCGCCGCAGCTGGCGACGGCGAGCACGAGTGCGGCTCCCAACGCCACTCGTGACCATCGGGTCAATGACTTGTTCACGTTTTCCTCCCCTTGCGGCCCATCGTGATAACAGACCTCTGTCTCAGCGATGGTCGGGTCGCGACCGACCCCACGCTTGCGTGAGACGGTCGAGGACGATCGCCAAGCAGACAATACTCAAGCCCGCAGCCAGGCCTTGGCCGATCTGCGACTGCTGCTTCTGGAAACCGCCCAGACTGAGCAGCCCGAGCGCCCCACCGCCGATCAGGGCGGCGATGATCACCGTCGCCAGCACCATCAGCACGGTCTGGTTGATGCCGAGCATCACCGACTTGAACGCCAGCGGCAGTTGCACCTTGAACAACTCCTGGCGAGGGGTGGCGCCGAACGAGATCGCCGCCTCGCGCGGGGTGATCGGCACCTCCGCCAGGCCGAGCGCCGTGAGCCGGACGCAGGGCGGGACGGCGTAGATCACCGAGGCGATCACGCCCGCCGAGCGGCCGGGCAGGAACAGGAACAGCACCGGTACCAGGTACACGAACTGCGGCAGCACCTGGGCGGTGTCGAGCAGCGGGCGCAGCAGTCGGTTGACCGTCGGCGAGCGGCCGGCGAGGATCCCGAGCGGCAGGGCGATCAGCGATCGTGATCGCCAGCGCCACGATCACCTGGCTGAGCGTGTCCATGGCGTGGTCCCACATCTGGGTGCGCCCGCCCTCGCCGCCGGGCACGTCGCCCATCACCGCGATCGCGAACATGCAACCGGCGACGGTGAGCGCCAGCCGCCAGCCGCCGCTCAGCCAACCGATCAGGCCGATCAGGCCGACCACCACCAGCCACGGCAGCCACACCAGGAATTCGCGCAGCGGTTCGATGCACGTCGGTGACGAGGAAGTCGCTGATCGCCTGCGTGCCGCCGATGATCGGGACGTCGTTGCGGAGGTTGTCGCCGACCCATTCGACGATGTCGTCGACCACCGGCTTGATGTCGACGACGAGCGCGTCCGGGAAGGTCGAGCCGCCGACCAGCCCGTGTCACGAGCGTGACCAGCCAGCACGCACGCCGGCGAGCGCCGCGAACGCAGCGCCAGCGGGCGCGGCAGCAGACGCTCCAGCCGGCGTCGTCTTGTGCCGCTCACCGGTGGTGATGCGATCGAGCGCGATGGCGGCGAACACGATCGCCATGCCGGCCGCGGCAGCGGTGCCGACGTCGTTCTTCTGCAGGCCGCGCAGCACCTCCGCGCCGGTGTCGCCGGTGCCGAGCAGCGACCCGATCACGACGATGCCGAACGCCATCATGATCACCTGGTTGAGACCGAGCAGGATCGTTCGCCTGGCGATCGGCATCTGGACCTTGGTGAGCTGCTGCCACGACGTCGTGCCGAACGACTCGCCGACCTCGTTCATCACCACCGGCACGCTGCGCAGCCCGTGGTTGGTGAGCCGCACGGCCGGTGGCACGGCGTAGACGACCGTCGCCAGCACGGCCGGCGGGTACTGGATCCCGAACGCCAGCACGAGCACGCCGAGGTACACGAACACCGGCATCACCTGGGCGGTGTCGAGGAAGCCGCGCAGCAGCGCGTTCGACACGATCGGAGCGGGCCGTCCAGATCCCGAGCGGGATGCCGACCAGCAGCGCGATCGTGATCCCGACGATCATCATCGAGAGCGTGATCATCGTCAGGTCCCAGTAGCCGACGACGCCGACGCCGAACATCGCCAGCGTGCCCCACCCGGCCGCCCGCCACCCGCCGGTGGACAGCCGATCGCCGCCGTCAGCGCCAGCACGCCGGTCCAGCGCAGCTGTTGCAGGATCCACAGCACGAGCTCGACGGCATTCTCGATCACGTCGGCGATCGGGTTGAACACGCTGGTGAACAGCCAATGGTCGCGACGGTTGGCGGTGATCCACGAGTACATCCGGCGCACCGCCGGCTGGATGTCGCTGTCGAGCCACGACGGGACGTCGTTCCACAACACCGAGCCGACGATCACGACCGAAGCGACGGCAGCGACGATCACCGCCGTGCGGACGTGGTGGTATCGCCTCGGCTCCGACGTCAAGGCCGGAGTGCCGGCGACGGCGACCGACGTCATCGCCGTCTCACTCCTCCTCGCCGGCGATCACGCCGAGCGCATCGGAGCGCGTGACGACCCCGACCCGCGCCCCGGTCTCGTCGACCACCGCACCGGCAGGTCGCTGGTGGCCAGCAAGGCGACGACGTCGCGGACCTTGGTGCCTTCGACGACCTCGCCGACGACCGGTCCGTTCGACCCGATCCCGGGCTGCATGATCGCCTCGACCGGCACCACGTGGCTGCGCGGGATGTCGCGCACGAAGTTGCGGACGTAGTCGTCGGCCGGCTGGGTGACGACCTCCTGGGGCGTGCCGACCTGCACGAACCGGCCGTCGCGCATGATCGCGATCCGGTCGCCGAGCCGCAGCGCCTCGGAGAGGTCGTGGGTGATGAACACCATCGTCTTGTTGACCTCGCGGCGGAGGCGCACGACCTCGTCCTGCATGTCGCGCCGGATCAGCGGGTCGAGCGCCGAGAACGGCTCGTCGAAGAGCATGATCGCCGGGTCGGTGGCGAGCGCCCGGGCGAGCCCGACGCGCTGCTGCTGACCGCCGCTCAGCTGGTGCGGCTTGTAGGCGCCCATCCCGCCCAGGCCGACCAGCTCGAGCGTCTGCTCGGCGGTCGCCCGCCGCTGCGACTTGTCGACGCCGCGCAGCTCGAGCCCGAAGGCGACGTTGTCGACCAGCGTGCGGTGCGGCAGCAGCCCGAAGTGCTGGAACACCATCGAGACCTTGTGGCGGCGGACCTCGAGCAGCTGGTCGCGGTCGGCGGCGGTGACGTCGACGCCGTCGATGACGACCGTGCCCGAGGTCGGCTCGATCAGGCGGGTCAGGCAGCGCACGAGCGTCGACTTGCCGCTGCCCGACAGGCCCATCACGACGAACACCTCGCCGGGCGCGACCTCGAGGTCGATCTCGCGCATGGCGACGACGTTGCCGGTGCGCGCTTCGAGCAGCTTGCGCGGGAGGTCGGCCAGCTCGGACCCGACGACACGCTCCGGCTTCGGGCCGTACACCTTCCACAAGTTGCGAACCGAGATCATCGGATCGGTCACGGCCTCACCCCCACCGCCCGGATACTAGAAGAGGCGTCAACACCTGATGACGGTGTGATCGACCGCTACGTTCGTGCCGTGGTTGAGCCGCCCGACCGGGCCCGCGTCGTGATCATCGGGGGCGGGATCCTCGGCTGCTCGATCGCCTACTGGTTGACGAAGTACGGCGAGGGCGACGTGCTGATCCTCGAGCAGCACGAGCTCACCGACGGGGCCACCTGGCATGCCGCCGGCCTGGTCGGTCAGCTGCGCTCGTCGCGCAACACCACGCGCATGCTCGAACAGTCGGTCGAGATGTACCGCGGTCTCGAGGCCGAGACCGGCCAGGCCGTCGACTGGCACGAGACCGGCAGCCTGCGGCTGTCGTGCTCGGCCGAGCGCACGATGGAGCTGCGCCGGCTGACCACGATGGCCAAGTCGTTCGGGCTCCCGATGCACATCGTCACGCCCCGACGAGGCCCAGGCGCTGTTCCCGCTGATGAGCACCGACCGACGTCGAGGCGGCGGCGTTCCTGCCCACCGACGGCTACATCGATCCGGCCTCGGTCACGCAGGCGATCGCCCGCGGGGCACGCATGCGCGGCGCCGTGATCCGCGAGCACACGCCGGTCACGTCGATCACCGTCGACGGCCGCCGCTGCACCACCGTCCACACCGCCGCCGGCGAGGCGATCGAGTGCGAGATCGTCGTCAACGCCGCCGGGATGTGGGGGATGGAGGTCGGTCGCATGGTCGGCGCCCGGGTGCCGGCGGTGGCGGTCGAGCACCAGTACCTCCTGAGCGGGCCGATCGACGGCTACACGCCGGTCGAGCTCGGCCGCATGCCCACGATGCGCGACCCCGATCACCTCGTGTACTACAAGCCCGACGGGCCCGGCCTGCTGGTCGGTGGCTACGAGCCCGACACGATCGCCTTCGGCGTCGACAGCGAGATCCCGTCGCCGTTCCGGCGCCGGCTGTTCGACGCCAACTTCGACCGCTTCGGCCAACTCGCCGAGCTCGCCACCAAGCGCACGCCGGTGCTCGAACAGGCCGGTGTCCGGACCCTGGTGAACGGCCCGATCCCCTACTCCGCCGACGCCGACTTCGTGATGGGCCGGGCACCCGAGCTCGACAACTTCTTCGTCGCCACGGGCTTCCTGTACGGCATCGCCGCCGGCGGTGGGGCGGGCAAGATGATGGCCGAGTGGATCCTGGAGGGCCGGCCGTCGCTCGACCTGTGGCCGCTCGACGTGCGGCGCTTCTCGTTCCACCACACCACGCGCCACTTCATCGGGCAACGGATGGTCGAGCTCTACGGCCACCACTACAAGCTCGCCGCACCCGGGTCGGAGAAGGTCTCGGCGCGTGGCGTGCGTCGCAGCCCACTGCACGATCGGCTCACCGCCGCCGGTGCCGTGTTCGGATCGCGCGGCGGATGGGAGCGCCCGAACTGGTTCGCGCCGCCCGGCGTGGCGCCGGTCGACGAGCCGTCGTTCACCGGCGGCAACTCGTTCGAGCACGTCGGGCGGGAGGCACTCGCCGTTCGCAACGGCGTCGCACTGGTCGACCAGACCAGCTTCGCCAAGTTCGAGATCGCCGGCCCCGGGGCGCTCGACGCCGTGCAATGGCTGTCGGTGGCCGACATGGACAAGTCGGTCGGCACCGTCACCTACACCCAACTGTGCAACGAGCGGGGCGGGATCGAGTGCGACCTGACGATGATCCGCACCGCGCCCGACACCTGGTACGTCGTCACCGGCGCCGCCTTCGGCGCCCACGACATGGGCTGGATCCGGTCGCACTGCCCCACCGACGGCAGCGTCCAGGTCGCGCGACCTCACGTCGGCGCGAGGCGTCGTCAACATCTGCGGCCCGCTCGCTCGCGACGTGCTCCAGGCGGCGTGCGAGGAGGACGTCTCGAACGCCGCCTTCCGGTACGGCCGGGCACGTGAGCTCACGATCGGAGCGGCACCGGTGCTGGCGCTGCGCATCGGCTACACCGGCGAGCTCGGATGGGAGCTGCACATCCCGACCGAGTACACCGCCCACGTGTACGACGTGTTGTGGGAAGCCGGCGAACCGCAGTCGATCGCCAACGTCGGGCTACCGGGCGATCGACCGGCTCCGGGTCGAGAAGGGCTACGTCTACTGGTCGACCGACGTCACCCCCGACACCACCCCGCTCGAGGCCGGGCTCGACTGGCGCATCAACTGGGACAAGGGTGACTTCTGCGGGCGCGCCGCGCTCGACGCGCAACGCGCGCGACGGCGTCGAACGCAAGCTGTGCACGTTCACGCTCGAGCCCGAGCCGGGGCAGGCGGTCTATCCGGTCGGCGGCGAAGCGATCATCCTCGGCGACACCGTCGTGGGGTTCACGACGACCGCCAACTTCGGTCACGCCATCGTCGAAGCCGATCGCCTACGGCTACGTCGCGCGTCGAGCATCTCGAGCGCCAGGACTGGGTGATCGAGGTCTACGGCGAACCGATTCGCGCCACCCGCCACGAGGGCGCCCTCTACGACCCGAGCGGAGCGAGGCTGCGGTCGTGAACGACACGAGTGACGCGCTCGGGCAGGCCTTCGAGCGGATCCCGTGGTTGCGTGTCGGCCGGGACGCCGGTGCGGCTGGCGGGACTGACCAACCTCAACTACCGGATCGGCGACTTCGTGCTGCGGCTGCCGGGTGCCGGCACGAGCGAGTACATCGATCGCCACGCCGAGGAGGTCGCCGCCCGTTCGGCGTCGGATGCCGGTGTCAACGCCGAGCTGCTGCACTTCGACGCCGGCGACGGGCTGATGGTGACCAGGTTCGTCGACGGCGCCCGGACGATGTCGGGGGAAGGTTTCGCCGCCGACCTCGGCGCCGTCGAGCGCGCCGGGCGCGCCCTGCGCCGGTTGCACACGACGGCGGCGCCGTTCGCGATCGAGTTCCGGCTGTTCGACATGATCGACGAGTACAAGGCGTTGCTGGCCGCCAAGTCGGCCGTGCTGCCCGACGGCTACGAGCAGGTCCAGGCCGAAGCCGAGGCCGCCCGGGCCGCGCTCACCGCCAACCCGGTGCCGCTCGCCCCGTGCCACTGCGACCCGCTGTGTGAGAACTTCCTCGACACCGGCGACACGATGTACGTGATCGACTACGAGTACGCCGGCAACAACGACCCGATGTGGGACCTCGGTGACCTGTCGGTCGAGGGCGGCTTCGGCGCCCGAGCAGGACGCCGCCCTGCTCGCCGCCTACTTCGACGGTCCGCCACCCGAGGCGGAAGCGGCCCGAATGGTGATCCACAAGGCGATGTGCGATCTGTTGTGGACCCTGTGGGGCGTGATCCAACACGTCAACGACAACCCCGTCGACGACTTCTGGGCATACGCCGTCGGCCGCTTCGAGCGCTGCCAGACACTGATGGCAAGCGAGCGCTTCCGAGCGTCGCCGTTGCGCGCACTGTGCCAACACGGATGTGAGATCGAGGTCAAGTTCGTCAGTCGCGCGTGACGACACAGAGGTATGCCGTTCGAGTACGAGGTGATCGCCGAAGCCCGCGAGCACGCGGCACGCGGCCTCATGGTCGGCACACCGCAGCGATGGCTGAGCACCCGCGGCCACCTCGACCCGGTCGTGCAACGCGAAGCGGCACCCGAGTTGCTCGACGTGCTCGAAGACCTGCACCGCGCCGCTCGGAGGCGATCTGGCGGCGCTGGCGAAGCGCCCGATCCAGCATCAGCAGAGTGATCTCGTCACGTCGGCCGGTCAGTTGATCGAGCTCGACGAGGTGCAGCACTTCACCTCCGCCCGCTGGGACACGCTGACGCGGTACCCGACGATGTTCTCGTTCGGCTTCTCGATCGACTACTACCGAACGCTGATCGACACGTGGAAGGCCAAGGCCAACGCCGTCTTCACGCGGCAGTGGAGCCCCGACTTCGACTTCAGCGGCGGGCGCCGCGCCCAGCGCGCCTACTTCGACGCCGTCAAGGATCTGCTCGCCCCGACCTTCACCGGGCACGACCTGATCCGCATCCCGGTGCTCGATCGCGATCCGGCCCGTGCCGCCCGCAGCATCGCGATCATCGCCCGCTGCCTGCCGTACGAAGCGTCGCCCCCTCCGAGTGTCGAGTCACGGCTCGCCGGGCTGAGTTGTTCACAGTGCGTTCACATTGCGAACATCGGTGGGTAATGGCCCGATGACATCGTGCCGTCGCCCCTACAACCAGTTCTTTCGGAGGACCCATTCGTGGCGTACCAAGCTGAGTACATCTGGCTCGATGGCACCGAGCCGACCGCACTGCTTCGCAGCAAGACCAAGATCATCGACGACTCGGTCACCACGCCGCCGATCTGGGGGTTCGACGGCTCGTCCACCAACCAGGCCACCGGCGACAAGTCCGACTGCGTGCTCAAGCCGGTCTTCACCTGTCCCGACCCGATTCGCGGCGGGCGCAACATCCTGGTGCTGTGCGAGGTGCTGCTGGCGTCGAACATGCGGCCCCATCCCACCAACACCCGCGCCGCTGCGGCGGCGGCCGGCAAGAAGTACGCCGCCGACGACATGTGGTTCGGCCTCGAGCAGGAGTACACGATGCTCCGCACCGACGGCACGCCGCTCGGCTTCCCCGAGGCGGGCGGCTACCCCGATCCGCAGGGGCCGTACTACTGCGGCGTCGGCGCCGACAAGATCTTCGGCCGCGACATCGTCGAGGAGCACACCCAGGCCTGCATCGACGCCGGCCTCGAGATCTCCGGCACCAACGCCGAGGTGATGCCCGGCCAGTGGGAGTTCCAGATCGGGCCCGCCGGCGTCACCGAAGTCGGCGACCAGCTCAACGTCGCCCGCTGGCTGCTGCAGCGCATCGCCGAGGACTACGACGTCGTGATCAGCTTCGCCGCCAAGCCGCAGAAGGGCGACTGGAACGGCGCCGGCTGCCACACCAACTTCTCCAGCGTCGCCATGCGCAACAGCTACAGCGCCGTGCTCGCCGCCGTCGAGGCGGTCGGCAAGAACTACCTCGAGCTGGTCAAGAACTACGGCCACGACATCGAGAGCCGCCTCACCGGCGCCCACGAGACCGCCCCGTGGAGCAAGTTCAGCTACGGCGTGTCCGACCGCGGTGCGTCGATCCGCATCCCGTGGCAGGTCGAGAAGGACGGCAAGGGCTACGCCGAGGACCGCCGCCCCAACGCCAACTGCGACCCGTACGTCGTGGCCCGCCTGCTGACCGAGACCGTGTGCGGGGCCAGGAAGGCCGCCGGCCAAGAAGGCGCCTGCCAAGAAGGCCGCCGCCAAGAAGTGACACGGCTCACCAGCACCTGATTCGAGCGGGGCCCTGCGGGGCCCCGCTCGAGTTTTTCGTTCGTTTTCCACCACCGCCGCACCAGGCGAGCAAACTGAGGAGGTGAGCAAGATGCTCGATCAACAGCGCGACTACGTCCTTCGAACCGTCGAGGAGCGCGGTGTCCGGCTCGTGCGCCTGTGGTTCACCGACGTGCTCGGCAACCTCAAGAGCTTCGCCATCAGCCCGGCCGAGCTCGAGAACGCGCTCGACGACGGGATGACCTTCGACGGATCGTCGATCGACGGCTTCTCGCGCATCCAGGAGTCCGACGTGCTCGCCGTGCCCGATCCCGACACGTTCGAGCTGATCCCGTGGGGCGAGCCCGGGGCCGCCGAGGCACGCGTGTTCTGCGACATCCTCAACCTCGACGGCACACCGTTCGGTGGCGACCCGCGCCAGGTGCTGCGCCGCAACACCCAGGCCGCCCGCGACCTGGGCTACACGTTCTACATCGCGCCCGACATCGAGTTCTTCTACTTCGACCCGCCCACCCGCGGGCACAAGCCACAGCCGCTCGACAACGACGGCTTCTTCGACCTCGGCACGCTCGACGCCACCGGCGACCTGCGCAAGCAGACGATCCGCAACCTCGAGCAGCTCGGCATCCCCGTCGAGTACTCGTTCCACGAGGACAGCCCGAGCCAGCAGGAGATCGACCTGCGCCACACCGACGCGCTCGACGATGGCCGACAGCGTGATGACGTTCCGGCTCGTGGTCAAGGAGGTCGCCGCCGCCCAGGGCGTGCACGCCACGTTCATGCCCAAGCCGCTCGAAGGTGTGCAGGGTTCCGGCATGCACCTCCACATGTCGCTGTTCCGCGGCGACGAGAACGCGTTCTACGACGAGCACGACCCGTATCAGCTGTCGCCGCTCGCCAAGTCGTTCATGGCCGGCCTGCTGCGGCATGCCAGCGAGATCACGGCGATCACCAACCAGACCGTCAACAGCTACAAGCGGCTGGTCCCCGGCTTCGAGGCGCCGGTCCACGTCAGCTGGGCGCGCAACAACCGCAGCGGGCTGATCCGGGTGCCGATCGCCAAGAAGGGCAACCCCACGGCGACCCGCATCGAGTACCGCTCGCCCGACCCGGCGTGCAACCCGTACCTGGCGTTCAGCGTGATCCTCGCCGCCGGCATGCGTGGCATCGCCGAGGGGTACGAGCTGCCCGAGGAAGCCGACGCCAACCTGTTCGAGATGGACGACGCCGCTCTCGCCAAGCTCGGCATCACGCAACTCCCGCAGTCGCTGTCCGACGCGCTCACCGTGATGGAGCGCTCCGAGCTCGTGCAGGAGGCGCTCGGCGAGCACATCTTCGAGTGGTTCCTGCGCAACAAGCGCCGGGAGTGGCGCGACTACAAGACCCACGTCAGCCAGTTCGAGATCGACCGCTATCTGAGGGCGATCTAGTGACAGCCAAGGCAGCCGACGATCAACGCATGCTCGCCGTGTTCGGCAGCCCGGTCGCACCCGAGCTGGCGCGCACGCTCGACCTCGCCGGCTACTCCTGGAAAGGTGTCGCCTCGGCCGACGAGGCGGCCGAGCACGAGCCGCCGGACGGTTGGCACGCGGTCGTCGTCGAGTGCACCGCCGACTCCGAAGGTGCCTGGGCGTTCCTGCGCGTGTTGCGCAAGGCGAGTGCGACCTCGGTCAAGGTGCTGGTCCTCGTCGGCGGCGGGCAGCTCGCCGACCTCGACCTGCGCGACGACCTGTTCGACGACTTCTGCCTGGCGCCGTTCCACCCCACCGAGCTCGAAGCCCGGCTGCGGCACCTGCTGTGGGCCACCGGCGAGGCCGTCGCCCGCGCCGACCTGGTCGAGTACGGCGACCTCGTGCTCAACCTCGAGACCTACCAGGCGACGATCTCGAAGCGGCCGCTCGACCTCACCTACATGGAGTACGAGCTGCTCAAGTTCCTCGCCCAGAACCCGGGCAAGGTGTTCACCCGCGAGATGCTGCTGTCACGCGTGTGGGGCTACGAGTACTACGGCGGTGCCCGCACCGTCGACGTCCACGTCCGTCGCCTGCGCGCCAAGCTCGGCGAGGAGTACGCCAACCTGATCCAAACCGTCCGCTCCGTCGGCTACCGCTTCGGTCAATCGAGATGGGGCTCCTGACGGCGCACGCGGGTGAGGGGCGGGTCGAACACTCTCGCCGCGCGCCACACGGGGGCGTGGTCGTAGTCCCAGTACTTGGTGCTCTCGATGTCGATCGCCCGGTTGCCGGACACGCCGTCGGGTAGGTGCCCGTTGTAGATCCGCACGTCGGTGTAGAGCGTGGGCGACATCTCGACGGCGCGGACATGGGCGGCACTCGTGCGCCAGATCTCGCGGTCCTCGGGCTCGGCGTGCACGACGAGGTTGGCCCAGTAGTCGTCGGCCAGCTCCATCGAGGTGTACGACAGGATCCCGGGGTAGGCCTTGAACTCGTCGAGCAGCCGGACGTCGATGGTGTCGACCGAGTCGTACGGAAGCTGAGCCCGGCGGTTGCCGAAGAAGCCGACGATGCACACCCGCTGGCGTTCACGGATCCGCTCCGGCTCACACACGACGGTGCGTCGCCGCAGCTCGTGCACGTGCCACACGGTCGGCACGTGGGCCCGCAGGTCGGCCTTGCCGGCATCGTGCGACCGCAGCAGGGTGCGCAGATCCTGGAGCATGTAGGCCATCACGTCGAGGTCGGGGGCGTACAGCGAAACGTCCGTGCACGGGTGGGTGAGCACCGTCTCGTACGCACCGAGTTGTACGACGTCGCCGTCGATCACCGTCGCCTTTCGTCCTGGTTGCCTGCGACACCGACACTATTCAGCGGCGAGTCCGTCGGACGAGCAGGGTCACCGCGAGCAGCGTCAGTCGAAGAGTGTCACGGTGGCGGCGGCGATCGTCGCCGCGAACACGAACTGTCCGTCCTCTGTGAGGTGCACGCCGTCGACGGTGACGAGTCCGGGTTCGTCTCCGTGCTGGAACCAGTCGGCGACGATCGAGTCGGACCGGTCGGAGAGGGTGGTGCTCAACTCGGCGTTGGCGCCCTCGACCTGTGCCGCCCGGTCGCGGATGAAGAGGTTGACCCACACCACCGGTGCTCCGTCCGGGATCGCATCGAGCACCGACTCGACATCCGTGGCGAAGGCCTCGACCGACGACTCGGCGCCGACGTCGTTGGTGCCGAGCGCGATCACCCACAGCTCGGGCTCGGCGACGGCGGCGATCTGTTCGACGACGTCGACGCCGGGACGCGGCTCGGACCCGCGTGTCATGCGGCGGTTCTCGGCTCCGTCGACCGCCAACACCTCGATGCCGAGGGCCGTGAGGTAGGCCTCGATCTCGTCCGACGCCGACAGCGTCAACGAGTCGCCGACGACGGCCGCCGTACTCGGCAGGTCGTCCGGTGCCGGGCGCACGCGTGGCAGCGTCGCCTGTGGGATCGCCGGCACCGTCACCAGTGATTCGGCGACCTCGACCCGCTGCGGCTCGGTCGACGCGGTCGGCTCGGCCTCGAGCGCCACTTCCCCCTCGACGGCGACGGCGGGCGCTGCGGAGGGCGGGACGACCTCGACTCCGGACGCCGGACCGTCCCAGGCGCATCCGGTGATGAGCACGAGGGCGACGAGCGCGGCACAGGCCGCGCGGGCGCGTCGACCAGCCTGGGGGGTCACGGGCATGCCCGACATTGTGGCGGCTGAATTCGGCCCGGAGGCGTCAGACACGCTGCTGGATGCGCCGCGACAGGCGGTCGTGTGCCACCAACATCTCGTCCAACCGGACCTCGTCGACGATCCGTCCCGACCGCACCAGCGGGCGGCCGGCGACGATCGTGTCGCGGGCCGACGCCGGTCCGCAGCGCAGCCAGGCCTCGATCGGATCGGCGACGGCGCCGGCGTAGGCGGGGCCGGCGAGCGACCACACGGCGACGTCACCGACGGCGCCCGGCTCGAGCACCCCGAGCTCGCCGGTACGGCCGAGGCAGGCCGCTCCGCCGAGGGTGGCGATCTCGAGCGCCATCCGAGCGGTGCCGTCGGCCGCTCCGTTGCGCAGCTTGGCGAGCAGCATCGCCTGGCGCGCCTCCAACCAGAGCGAGGCGGAGTCGGCCGACGACGAGCCGTCGACGCCGAGCCCGACCGGCACCCCCGCCGCACGCAGGTCGACCACGGGAGCGATGCCCGACGACAGGATCATGTTGCTCGACGGGCAATGGGCGACGCCGACGCCTGCCGCGCCGAGCCTGCACGATCTCGTCCGGGTCGGGCATCACGCAATGGGCGACCCAGGTGCGGTCGCCGGCCCATCCGGTTCGCTCGAGGTACTCGGTGGGGCGGCAGCCGAAGGTGCGCACGCTGAACTCGTCGTCCTCGGCGTTCTCGGCGAAGTGGGTGTGGAGACGAACGTCGAGCCGCTCGGCGAGCTCGGCGGTGCTCACCATCAACGCTTCGGTGACACTGAACGGGGAGCACGGAGCGAGGGCGATGCGCGTCATCGCCCCCCACGCACGGTCGTGGTGGCGGTGCACCGCCTCCTCGCTGGCGGCGAGGATCGAGTCGTCGTCGCTGACCACGTCGTCGGGCGGCAGGCCGCCGTCCTTCTGCGAGAGCGACATCGACCCGCGCGTGGGATGGAACCGCAGCCCGAGCTGACGGGCGGCCTCGACCTCGGCGGTGAGCAGGTCGCCGGCACCGTGAGGGTGCACGTAGAGATGATCGGTCGACGTCGTGCAGCCGGAGAGCGCCAGCTCGGCCAATCCGACCCATGTCGACACGTACACCGACTCGGTGTCGAGCGCCGCCCACAACGGGTAGAGCGACGTCAACCATCCGAACAATGGCTTGTCGGTCATCGGCGGGAAGGCCCGGGTGAGGTTCTGGTAGAGGTGATGGTGGGCGTTGATCAGCCCCGGCGTCACGAGGCAGTCGGTGGCATCGATCACCTCCGTCGCCTCTGGTGCGGCGCCGCTGCCGACCGCTTCGATCAGTCCGCCGGTGATCGCCACCCACCCGTCGTCGAGCTCGCGCCGAGCGGCGTCGAGCGTCGCCACACACCGGGCATGACGAACGACGAGATCGCTCATTCGAGTGACTGGATGATGTCGGCGATGTCGTCGACGGTGGTGAGTGGGTTCACCACGCAGTAGCGCAGCACGGTCTCACCGTGCCAGGCGCTCGGGACGACGAACGAGCGCTGCTCGGCGAGCTGACGCTCGCTCCACTCGGAGTACTGGGCGGCAGTCCAACCCTTGCGACGGAACACGACGATCGAGAGCTCGGGCTCGACCACCAGCTCGCAGTGGTCGCTGGAGCGGATCAGGTCGGCGCCGGCGTGGGCGACCTGGAGCGTGGTCTCGACGGCATCGCGGTAGGCGTCGGTGCCGTACGTGGCGAGGCTGAACCAGAACGGCAGGCCGCGCGCCCGCCGCGACAGGTGGTGGGCGTAGTCGCTGGCGTTCCAGTCGGTGTCGTCCTCGTGCAGCACCTCGAGGTACTCGGCGTGCTGGGTGTGCGCCGACTTGGCGACCTGCGGCTGGCGGTACAGCAGCGCGCACACGTCGAACGGAGCGAACAGCCACTTGTGCGGATCGACGATCAGGGTGTCGGCGTGCTCGATGCCGGCGAACCGGTCGCGCACGCTGGGAGCGGCGAGCGCCGCAGCACCGTAGGCACCGTCGACGTGGAACCAGGCCCCGATCCGCCGGCAGACCTCGGCGGCGGCGGCGAGGTCGTCGATCACGCCGGCATTGGTGGTGCCGGCGGTGGCCACGATCGCGAACAGCCGCGCCCGGTCGTCGGGCGGCAACCCGTCGACGGTCGCCGCCAGTTCGGCTCCCTGCATCCGCCCCGAATCGTCGGCGGGTACCAGCACGACGTCGCTGTCGATCACGCGAGCTGCCTGGGCGACCGACGAATGGGCGCCCTTCGAGGCGACCACCAGACCACGCGTGCGATCGTGGCGACCGCCGGCGTCGTTGCGCCACCGCCATCGCGCCGCCACCAGTGCGCTGAGATTGCCCGCCGTCCCTCCGCTGACGAACACGCCGCCCGAGCTCGACGGCATGCCGGCCAGGTCGGCGATCCATCGCAGCGCTTCGTTCTCGGCGAACACCGCTCCCCCGCCCTCCATCCACGAACCGGCGTAGATGCTCGACGCCCCGACGACGAGATCGAACAGGATCGACGCCTCGGTCGGCGCCGCGGGAACGAACGACAGGAATCGCGGATGGTCGACCGAGATGCACGCCGGGGCGAGCACGTCACCGAACACACGCAACGCCTCGAGCCCGCCGATCCCCTTGGCCGTGATCGTCTTGCCGGCCATCGCCCGCAGCTCGGCCGGTGTGCGTGGCCCGTCGAGCGGTGGCGGATCGAGGCGAACCCGGTCGACCGCATAACGCACCACAGCCTGGGTGAGGACCTCGGTCGAGGCGTCGTGCCGATGCATGGCGGCAGTCTGCCACCCGGGTCAATCGGGAAGGGTCAACAACTCGCTGTCGGCGTGGCGGATCTCGCCGTCGCGCTGCAGGAAATGACCGATGATCGCCGACGCCACGCCGCCCGAGATGGCGATCAGCGTCGGGAAGAGCAGCAGTACCACGACGATCGCGATCGCTCCGGCCATGTCAGCAGGCTAGTCCTTCGGGCTGTAGGCGACCGCTTCGATCTCGACGTGGCCGCCGGCCGGGAGCTCGCGCACGGCGATCGTCGAGCGCGCCGGACGATGATCGCCGAAGGCGGCGATGTAGGCCGCGTTGAACGTGGCGAAGGTGTCCATGTCGATCAGGAAGCAGGTCGTCTTCACCACCTGGTCGAGGGTCGCACCCATCTCGCGCAGTCGCGCCGACAGGTTGGCGACGGCTTGGGTCGTCTGGCCCGAGACGCCACCGTCGACGAGCGAACCGTCGGCCATGCCGAGTTGGCCGGACACGAAGACGAAGTCGCCGGCGCGCACCGCAGGCGTGTAAGGACCGAGTGGCTTGCTCATGGGCGACACGGTACCGTCCCGCCGATCGTCGGTCAGCGGCGCACGGGCCACGTCGGGTGCCATCCGGTGGCGGCCCAGGCGGCGAGTGCAGTGGCGGCGAACACGGCGTCGCTGCCGTTCACCGGTTCACGATCGTCGTCCTCGATCTCGACGTCGATGTGCGGCGTGTCGGAGGCGCGGAGGATGCCGAACGAGCGGATCGTCAGATCGGCCGGCACACCGTGCTCGTCGACCGCCAGGCCTTCCGACCGGACCCAGCCGAGCGCCATGTGGACGGCGCCGATGCAGTAGCTGCGGAGCACGACCGGGTCGAGCGGGAGGCCGCAGCGGACGCGCACGGCCACGCTCCCGTCGACGTCGATCACCACCGAGGCGGTCGCCCCGTTCGGCGCCGTCACCGTCCACGTCGGGCCGTCGCCGAGCGAACCCAGCAGGACCGCCGCCTCGACCCAGCCGGCGCCCCGCAACGCGGTCGAGGTCGGCGGACCGTCGACGTCGGCCTGGCGAACCTCGAGTCGCGGCGCCACGCGCTGGATCGCCTCGACGATGCCGTCGGTGCGCACGACCTCGATCAACCCCGAACCGTCGGCAGCAACTCCGGCGGCGATCGGTGGGCGCTTGGGTCCGAGCCGCACCACGTCTTCGCGGGTCGCGATCACGCGCACCGGACGACCGTGCTCGTCGGCCAGCCGGCGTGCCACGACCTCGACCTCGGCCGCCAGCTTGCCGCCGAAGGCGCCACCGTTGCCGTGCGCGCTCGCCGGCTCGCCACCGGGGAGGCACCACGAGGCATCCGGCTCGAGGTACGCCGGTTCGACCCAGGTCGTGCGCAGGGTGCGGATCCAGTCGCCCTCCGGCACCTCGAGTGGCCAGGTGAGCGGCACCGTGGTTCGACGACCTTGGACCTTGCCGCTCAGGTGGCGCGCCTCGGCCAGCGTCTCGCCCACCACCCACTCGCCGTCGGCGCCGCGCATGGCGACGAGCGCCTCGGTCGGGGCGCGGTCGTCGGCGAAGCCGCCCCCGCCGAGGGCGATGTCGGGGCCGACCGCCTGGGGCACCCCGCCCTCGAGCGCGGCGCGCACCGCGCTCGCCGACGGATCGGCCGACGACCGATGTGGCGCGTCGACGGCTGTGACGGCCTCGACGACGGTCTGCCAACCCGTGCAACGGCAGAGGTGGGCGAGCATCGCCCGGCGAACATCATCGGGCCGCGTCCGGCGGTGCTCGTCGAGCGCGGCGGCACGCATCACGATCCCAGGCGTGCAGAACCCGCACTGACTGCCACCGTGCTCGACGAAGCTCGCCGCCCAGGCCGGCGCCGACGGCAGCCCTTCGATCGTGGTCACCTCGCGGCCGGCGACGCGCCCGACCTGGGTGACGCACGCCACCCGCGGCTGGCCGTCGATCCAGACGGTGCAGCAGCCGCACTGCCCCTGCGGGCTGCAGCCGTCCTTGACCGAACGCACGCCGAGCGACTCGCGAAGGGCATCGAGCAGCGACCCACCTGCGGGAGCCTGCACCTGGTTGCCGTTGAGGGTGAACTGGACGACGTCGCCCGTCATTCGGCGGTCGATTCGGCGTTCGGCGACCCGGCGCCGGCCGCCTCGCTGAGCTCCTTGAACTCCTGCCAGCGGCCCTCGGTGAGCAGGCCCGCCTGCTCGGGCCAGGTCGACGGATCGTGAGTGCGGAAGCGCGGCCCGGCGTCGAGCAGCATCGTGCGCAGCAGCGAGACCTCGGTGGTCGACAGGTCGAACCACGTTCGGATGCCGATCCCGTGACACAACTGCTCGACGTTGGGGCCGATCCCGCTCACGAGTTGCAGGTCGTCGAGCGTGACCGGGCGGCCCAGCACGGCGGCCGCGGCGGCGATGTCAGGTGTCGCTGTCACCGTGACCGCAGGCTCCGGTTCGCCGGGGGGTGGAGCATCACCGGCGCGCAGGTGGTCGAGCTCGGCCCGCAGCCGATCGCGTTCGGCGACGACCGGTTCGAGGTTGGCGATCCGGCCCCGCAGGCGTTCCATCTCGACGGCGTCGACGTGATGGGCGCGGGCACGTGCCACCTGGCGCTTGGCGGCCACGCTGCGCACCAGCCATCCGATCACGATGCCCAACACGAAGGCGGCGAGGAACCAGCCGAGGCCCTTCATCAACGTGTACGACATCGACGTCCCTCCGCGGGACCGGCCCGCTCGTTGCTCGCCCGACAGCTCATCACACGGCCTCGACCCGGAAGCCGACGCGGCGGCTGGCGTCCTTGTCTTCGACCCCGTTCACCAACACAGGCTGCTCGCTCCCGAAGCCCTCGGCGGTGATCCTGAGGTCGCCGAGGCCGCGGGCGATCAGTGCGATCCGGACCGCTTCGGCGCGCTGCTGGCTGAGCGTGAGGTTGCGGGCCGGGTCACCGTCGCTGTCGGTGTGCCCCTCGACGACGATCGACAGCCCGGTGAGCTCTTGCAACTGCGCCGCCACCTCGTCGAGCACCGCCGCCGCGCCGGACGTGAGCACGGCCTGCCCTGGCTGGAACGTGATCGGGTTGGCGGTGACGAAGTCGTTCAACTCCGTCTCGAGCGCCGCCGCCTGCTCGGCCGTCGCCGCCGGCACCGGTTCGAGCTCGGGAGCGACCCCGACCGCGTCGGCGACCGCCGTCATCGCATCCCGGCCGGCATCGGTGGCGTAGATCCCCCGGCTGTAGAGGCTGCGACCGTCGAACCCGCTGACTCCGCTGACGAGGTTGGTGGGCATCGCCGAGACGAGCTGGGCGAGCTCGGCGGTGGTGGCGCCGTCGAGACCGCTCGCCGGGTCGACGCTGAGCTGGTCGACGATGCCGTCCGCGGATCCGGCGCCGAAGCCGGCGGCGTCGATCAGCCTGGCACGGTCGACCTCGCTGGCGACGGTGCCGACGATCGTCAGCACACCGTCGGCGAGTGTCGCCGACACCTCGGCCGCCGTCGCCGGAGGTGCCGTGTCGATGCCGTCGGGCACGAGCACTCGGTCGATCACCTGCACGACACCGTTGCCCGTGAGCAGATCGGACTCGACGACGGGGATGCCGTTGACGGTGACCGGGTCGGTGTCGGCGTCGATCTCGACCGATTCGTCGTCGATCATGGTCAGCGGACCAGTCGTCAGCTCGGCGACCGTGAGGAGTCCCATGGTGGCGTGGTGGCCGAGCACGCGCATCAGCAGGTCGGGGTCGGAGCGCAGTTGGGCGTTGACGTCGGCGGGGAGCTGCTCGAAGGCGTGGTCGGTGGGTGCGAACAGCGTGACCGGTTCCGCCGCCGGATCGCCCAGACGGTCGGCGAGCCCGGACTCGGTGAGCAGCACCGAGAGGTACGAGAACCGGGGGTCGGTGTCGACGAGATCGGCGATCGTGGCGAAGGCGACCCCGTCGGCCGTGCCGGAGATGTCGGTCCCCGAACCCTCTGCCGCGCCGGACTGATCGCCCGCTCCGGACGATTCCGCCGAATCCGAGCCGGATCCGTCGTCCTCGACGGACGGGGCGATGTTGACCCGGCACGACCGGTCGAGCGTGATCGCCCGCACGCCCCACACGTCATAGGCAGCGGCGGTCGCCGACTCGGGATCGGCGAGCGGCTCGGCACACAGCAGCGTGCCGTCCTGCCCGGAGAAGTCGGCGACGACACCGGCGAAGCCGGCTTCGGCAAGGTCCTCGGGCACGCGTTGCTCGAGGTCGTCCTCGATCCGGCCGACGTAGACCGGGGCGCCGAACGAATACAGCGCACCGGCCGCGATCAAGCCGCCGATCAGGATGCGGCGACGGTAACGAGGGGTGGGCAGCCGGGCCGGCGCGGGCATGGGATTTCACGATCGCACCGGTTTCGGGCGCGATGCAACCTCAGGAGCAGGTCGTCAACGGAGTGCAACGCGACACCGCAGGGTGGCGTTCAGCCACTCCGGCGTTCAGGAGAAGCTCTGCCCGCAGCCGCAGGTGCGGGTGGCGTTGGGGTTGGTGATCGAGAACCCCGACTGGTTGAGCCCGTCCTTGTAGTCGAGCGTGGCGCCTTCGAGCAGCTGCGACGAGGCCGTGGTCGACCACGACCTTGACGTCGTCGAGGTAGGTGGCCAGTTCGTCCTCGGGGGCGACGTCGCCGTCGAAGAACATCTCGTACGAGAACCCGCTGCATCCACCAGGCCGGACAGCCACGCGCAGGGCCAGATCGGAGGCACCTTCAGCCTCGAGCAATTCCTTGACCTTGCTGACGGCATTGTCGGTGAGGGTGATCATCGATGGGCCCTTTCTCGAATGGGTGATCTCATGATAGCGAGAACCTTGCTCGATCTGCCTGAAGAATGCCTCGCCGCACCGATCGCGGTTGATCCACGACGAACGGCGCTCGCTCGCCCGGGATCGACACACCCGGCTCTGCGAGCCACCGCGCCGGTACCATGTGATGCATGGCCGAGCGCGCTGCGCCACCGACGAATGCCGAGGTCGAGGACGTGTTGCGAACCGTCATCGACCCCGAGCTCGGCGCCGACATCGTGTCGCTGGGCATGGTGCCCGGTGTCGGTGTCGACGATCGCGGCGTGGTGACGATCGGCATCAAGCTCACGATCGGCGGTTGCCCGTTGCGGGCCGACATCAAACGTGAGGTCGAGCAGCGGGTCGGTCTCCATCCAGGCGTCACCGACGTGCGCATCGACTGGGGCGAGATGAACGCCGACGAACGCGCCGACGTCATGAGCAAGGCCCGCTGGCATGCTCGCGACAACGCCCCCGACAACGCCGTTCCCGCCACCTGCCAGGTGCTGGCGATCGCCAGCGGCAAGGGCGGCGTCGGCAAGAGCTCGTGCACCGTCAACCTCGCCACGGCGCTGGCGGCACTCGGCTACACGGTCGGTGTGCTCGACGCCGACATCTGGGGTTTCTCGGTGCCGCGGCTGCTCGGCATGAGCGACCGGATGGAGGCCGAGCGCGTGCCCGGCTCCGACAAGCCCAAGATCATCCCCAACCGCAAGGTGGTCGGTGACGGGGTGCTCGAAGTGGTGTCCACCGGGTTCCTGGTCGAGGAGTCGACGGCACTGATGTGGCGCGGTCTGATGCTCACCAAGGCGGTCGAGCAGTTCTTGTCCGACGTCGCCTGGGGCGATCTCGACTACCTCATCATCGACATGCCGCCCGGCACCGGCGACGTGCAGATGGGTCTCGCACGATTGCTGCCCAAGACGTCGATGGTGATCGTCACGACGCCGGCGATCGCCGCCCAGAAGGTCGCCCAGCGGGCGGCCGACATGGCGCGCCGCAGCTTCCTGCCGGTGGTCGGCGTGATCGAGAACATGAGCGAGTTCGTGTGCGACCACGGCCAGTCGTACGCCTTGTTCGGATCGGGTGGCGGGGCGGCACTGGCCGCCGAGATCGAGGTTCCGCTGCTCGGGCAGGTGCCGCTCGAGCCGGCGGTGGCGTCGGGCAACGACGATGGCGAGCCGGTGGCGCTGCACGGCACCGGCACGGCCGCCACGGTGTTCCGCGAGATCGCGGCCCGCATCGCCAACGAGATCGCGCCGCCGATCCAGGTCGACCCGATCGACATGGCGGGCTGCTCGGCCCGCCTGCTGGGCGCCGTCGAAGCCGCCTTCGGGCCCTCTGCCTGACCTCGCTGGCGTCAGCGGGGGTTGGCGATCACGTACTCGGGCACCGGGGTCGTGTCGTAGCCCGGCTCACCGGGAACGACGACGCCGAGCACGCGCTCGTCATCGCTCAACACCAGGCGAGGCTCGATCGCGGGCCGGCATCTCGCCGGTGTCGGCGATGGCGGCGTCGGCCGAGGCGTGTGAGGCGAGCCAACGCAGGCAGGCGACCGTGGGCGGGAACATGTGGAGCTCGCCCGCCTGCCACATGGCGAGTGCATCGGCGGGGCGCACCCATCGGCTGTCGATCGTCTCGTCGTCGTCGTGGAGCGGTTGCTGCGACGCCGGTGCCGCGGGCGACGAAGAAGCGGGTGTCGAATCGGCGGCGCTCACCGACAGGCGTCAGCCAGTGGGCCACGATGTGCAGCCGATCGGTGAGCAGTTGCAGGTCCTCGTCGCACGCACAGCTCGACGAGGGTCGACTCTCCGGCGTGCACGGCGTGGCGGGCGGCGTTGAAGCGGTCGACGACGTCGGGTGCGTCGAAGCGCACGACGTGATCGGCGCCGGTGGGGCGGGCGAGCAGCACGCCGGCCTCCTCGAACGACTCGCGGATGGCGGCGACGAACCACGCCAGCCCTCCCTGCTCGACGCCGAGCGCGGCAGACGCCGTCGCATCGTCGTACCCGTCACAGATCGGCTCGAAATCGGCGCCGTGATCGGCTTCGTCGACGCGTCCGCCTGGGAACACGTACTGCCCGCGCGCGAAGGCGGCGGACAGCGTGCGACGCAGCATGAACACCTCGAGCCCGTCCGCCCCGTCGCGGAGCAGCATCACCGTCGCCGCCGGGCTGATCGGAACGTCGGCGGCACGCACCCGATCGTCCATCTTGCCGACGGTACCCGGAGTCGGCCTCAGAAGACTTCGTCGATCGTGGCCCGCAGCCGGTCGGCATCGATCGCGTTCGTCTGGTGGACGATCCGGCCTTCGGGTGAGACGAACAGCGTGGTGGGGTAGGCGGCGATCGGCACCTCGCTCGCGAACTCCAGCTCGCTGTCGAGCAACAGCGGGTACTCGACACCTCGCGCCTCGGCGAAGGCGAGCATCGTGTCGACGTCGTCCTGGGGGTTGATGCCCACGAACTGCACGTGCCCGGCATGCTCGGCGTCGACCTCGGCGAAGTCGCGCAGCTCACGCGCGCACGGGGCGCAGGTCGAGTACCACAGGTTGATCACGAGCGGCTTGCCGACGAACGAGGCGAGCGAGACGGTGTCGCCGGCGGCGTCGAGCAACTCGACGTCGGGGAGCGGGTCCCCGGAGAGATCGGTGGTCGGGATCGGTTCGGAGTAGATGCCCGGTTCGTCGAGCACGAACTCACCGTCGACGTCGGGCTCGTCGTCGGCGAACGCCATCACGGCGCCGACCGTGAGCACGGCCGCGGCGGCGCCGGCGAGGGCGGCGGCGAGTCGACGGCGCTGACGGGACACAGCCTCAGGCTACGGGTGCCCATGCCCGCGGCTGCGGCCCCGGAGCCCTCGGGGAGGGTGTGGGCTCCGGGGCCGTGACGCGTTGCCTAAACGGCGATCGGTTCGAAATCGGTGTCGAAGTCGTCCAGATCGGGTACGTCGACGAGCTCGATGTCCTGATCGACGACACCGAACTCGTTGACGATCACCGGCGGCCTCGGCCGCTTCGGTGGTCGGCCACCCGGTCTCTTGTTGGCGACGATCCGGCCGCCCGAGAGCAGCTCTCCGCCCCACACACCCCAGGGCTCTTCACGCTCGATGGCGTCGCTCAGACACTGCTCGCGCAGTGCGCACTTGGCGCAGATCGCCTTGGCACGGGCGATGTCGAGGACGTGATCCGAGAAGAACAGCGGGGTGAGGGTGCCGTTGCCGTCGGCGCAGCGCGCCACCGGCAGGGTGGAGATCGAGAACTCTTCGATGGCCTGGAGTTGGATGATGTTCATCTGAGTTGTCCTTTGCTCGTGTTGGCTGATCGGTGTGGTGTGTGCTGGTGGTTGGTGTTCAAGGTCTGTTCGTCTCGTGGTTGGATCCGAGGGTGAAAAACGAAGAAGGCCGCCGGGTTCGGAACCCGGCGGCCTCGGTGGAGGTTTGCGACGTTGGTCTTACGTCGTCCTCGTTCCGAGGTGCCGGGCGGGCCGCTTGGTGTTCGTGGTCATCGCCATGAACGCCGAGTCGCCGGCCGGGATGGTGGCGTTGGGGGCGTATCCGTAGGTTGCGAACGCAGCGAGACCGCTGGTACGGCAACCGTGGAATGCCGGGGCCACGCGTGCCGAACGCCACGAACGGCGTACAGCGGAGGGACGGACGCAGGCGACGCCAAGACGCGCCCGACCGGCCACGTGGGCCTGGTGAAGCGTCGTCAAGTTCATCGCAATCGCCTTTCGTCTCGAGTCGGCACGCGCGGTTCGCGCGCAACGGGTTCCTAGGGAACCACGCCGGAGTAGTTCGCGTCAAGGAGGTTTCTGTCACGCGACCGACGTCGATCGAGATCGGCAGCGCACGCACGAGGGGCGCGACCGAAGTGCGCCGCCCGAGCCGGCTCCGCCAGCGGCTCGGGCGACGCAATCAGGCGACGAGGTGCGGGGGAATCGGCACCTCGTCGACAACCACCGGCAGACGCGGCTGCTTCGGTGGTCGGCCCCGCCCACGCTTGACGGCTACGACGACCCCGTCGACGAGCAACTCGCCGCCCCAGACGCCGTACACCTCGACCCGCTCGAGGGCGCCGTTCAAGCATTCGGTGGCCAGCCCGCACTTGCTGCAGATCGCCTTGGCCCGGGCGATGTCGAACTCGTCGTCGGAGAAGAACAGGTGGGTCAACGTGCCGTTTCCGTCGGCACAGCGAGCGAAGCTCGAGAGCGCCGGCTCGTCGGGCTCGGGCCCGATCGACTCGATCAGATCGAGATGATTCGTGTGCACATCGGTCAACGTCATGTTCCTGATGCCTCTCACGTGGCGGTCCGGACGGGATGCCCGCCCGGGTGTTGCAGCCAAAGAGGCCGCAGCCGACGGCCTGATACGCGCGATGCGAAATCGGTCAGCGATCGATCAGAGATCGATCAGGATCTTGCCGACGTTGGCGTTGGCGTCCATCCGCCGGTGGGCGTCGACGATCGTCTTCGAGCGCGTACCGCGAATCGATCACCGGCCGCAGCGCGCCCGACTCGAACAGCGGGATCACCTCGCTGATGAAGCGCTGCGAGAGGGCGACCTTCTGCTCGATCGGCCGCGCCCGCAGCGTGGTGCCGATCCAGTGCACGCGCTTGACGAGCAGCAACCCGAGGTTGACCGGCGTCTGCCCGCCGCCCATCAGGCCGACCTGGACGATCGTTCCCTGCGGCGCGCACGGCGGCGAGGTTGCGGTTCGCCTCGTCGCCGCCGACCACGTCGAGCACGACGTCGACGCCTGCCGGCACCGCGTCCGCCAGGGCCGACGGCCCAGTCGGCCGGCGAGCGTTCGAGCACGAGATCGGCACCGAGCCGCCGGCAGGCCTCGATCTTGCCGGCCGAGCACGTGACCGCGATCCGGGCGCCGATCGCCTTGGCGATCTGGATCGCCGCCGTGCCCACTCCGGACGCACCGGCATGAACGAGCGCCCACCGGCCGCTCGTGAGCCCGCCCTGCACCACGAGCGCGTCCCACGCCGTGAGGAACACCTCGGGGATCGCCGCCGCGTCGGCGAGCGCGACCGTCGACGGCACCGGCAGCGCTTGGCGCTCGTGGGTGACGACGAGCTCGGCGTTGCAGGCTCCCGACTCGATGCCCATCACGCGATCGCCGACCTGCCACGCCGTCACCCGATCGCCGAGGCGGCGACGACGCCGGCGTACTCGAGCCCGAGGATCTCTGGCTCGGCGGCGACGCGGGTCGGGGTATCCGCCCTGCCGCTGCAGCGTGTCGGCACGGTTGATCGCGCTGTGGGCGACGCGCACCAGGATCTCGTCGGGCCCGGGCGACCGGATCGGCGACGTCTTGCACGGCGAGCACGTCGGGCCCGCCGTACTCGGTGACGACGACGGCGCGCATCGACGTGCCTACGGCGCTGCTCGACGCAGTTCGCTCGTCGGCGCATCGAGGCGCGCTGACGGCGAGCCGTTCGCGCAACGACGTCGGGCGTGCTGAACACGAGCTCGCGGTACAGCTGCAGCTCGGACACGCTCTCGCGGATGTCGTCGAGCGCCCGGTGGGTGCCCGCCTTCCAGCCGCGTTGGGCGAGCACGTCGGGGTACCAGCGACGCACGAGCTCCTTGATCGACGACACGTCGACCGAGCGGTAGTGCAGGTACTCCTCGATCTCGGGGAGATAGGCGGTGAGGAAGCGCCGATCGGTGCCGATCGAGTTGCCGCACAGCGGAACGGTGCGCGGCATCGGGCACGTGCTCCTTGATGAAGGCGAGCGTGGTCGCGCCGGCCTGTTCGAGCGTCGTCGGTGGAGGCCCGGATCAGATCGAGCAGGCCCGAGCGGGTGTGCATGTCGACCACGAACGGATCCATCTTCATCAGCACGTCGTCGGGCTGATGGATCACGATGTCGGGGCCTTCGGCGACGATGTTCAGCTCGTCGTCGGTGACCAGCGTGGCGATCTCGACGATCACGTCGGACGTGTGATCGAGACCCGTCATCTCGAGATCCATCCACACCAGCATCGGCGCCGATGCTACCGGGGCCCGATGACCCGGATCAGATGGAGTAGCCGGCTCGGTCCGGCACATCACGCCGGACCACACCATCGCGCACATGCGCGAGGATCGTCGTCGTGAGCCAGCCAACGTTCGCCGAACTGCTGGCGATGCCCGGTGTCGTCGAGGAGTGCGAGCTGCGCGGCCGCTTCGGCTTCATGGCGTACCACGGCGGGGCGCTGGAGGAGACGACCGACGTGATCGCCCGCCAGGCGGCGCTGGCATCGGGCGCTTCCTACTACGGCGTGCTCCAACCCGAGTCGCTGCTGGTGCACCTGCCGTCGATCCTCGTCACCCCCGAGCCAATCGCCGGCGCTCGAGGCGTTCCTCGACCACGTCGACGTGGTCGTCACCGTGCACGGCTTCGGCCGCCGGCCGCTGTTCACCTCGATCCTGCTCGGAGGTCGCAACCGCCGGCTCGCCGCCCACCTCGCCGGCCACCTGCGAACGGCACTGCCCGACTACGAGATCATCGACGACCTGGAACGCATCCCGATCGAGCTGCAGGGCACGCACGCCCGCAACCCGGTCAACCTGCCGCCCGACGCCGGCGTGCAGCTCGAACTGCCACCGCGAGCCCGCGGCTGCGGACCGATGTGGAACGACTGGGAGGAGCGGGCTCGTGCCGCCGACCCGGACGCTGATCGCCACCCTCGCCGACGGCGGCGTCGACCTGGGACGGACAGGGTCGATCGGCCGAAGATCGTCCATCGTCGACCGCCGGCTGATCGGCGCGTACCGTCGCGGGCGTGCATTCGGATCGGACACTGATCGAGGAGCGGGTCACCCGCGAGCTGATCGAGCGCGTGCTGCCGTCGATCGAATCACAACGGCTGGCGCTGCTCGATCACGGCCGGACCCGAGCCGACGACCGGCAGCAACCGTTCGAAGCCGGGCACGGCGTGGGGGCCGCCGTGGGGCACGACCTGGTTCGTGTTCAGCGGAGAGATGCCCGAGCGATGGGCGGGGCGACGCGTCGAAGCGGTGATCGATCTCGGCTTCCGTGCCGACCCGCCCGGCTTCCAGTGCGAGGGTCTGATCGTCGACGATGCCGGGCGGCCCGTGCAGGGCATCCATCCACGACGCACGCAACTACGCCGTCGAGTCGCGCCCGGGGCCGTTCACGATCACGCTCGAGGCGGCCTCCAATCCTGCGTTCCCACAGTTCGCCCCGTCGCCGCTGGGATCGGCCGACGACGGCCGGCGAGCGACCGCTCTACCGGTTCCGGCGTGCCGACCTCGTGCTGATCGACAGCGATGCCGAGGCGTTGGTGCACGACGTCGACGTGCTCGACGGGCTGATGCGCACGATGCCGCTCACCGATCCGCGCCGGGCGCGCCTGCTGCAGGCTGCTCGGGCAGGCCCTCGACGCCTGGCCCGATGTCGCCGACGGCGCGGCGCGTGCTCGCCGGCGCGCTCGCCAACCGCGGCTGCAGCCGGCACGCATCGGGTCATCGCCACCGGCCACGCCCACATCGACACGGCATGGTTGTGGCCGATCCGGGAGACCGTCCGCAAGTGCACGCGCACGTTCGCCTCAGCGGTGCGCCTGATGGACGAGTACCCGGAGTACCGGTTCACCTGTTCGCAGGCCCAGCAGTACGCGTGGATCGAGGAGCGTCATCCCGACCTGTTCGAGCGGATCACCGTCAAGGTCCGCGGAGGGCAGTGGCTGCCGGTCGGTGGGATGTGGGTCGAGGCCGACATGAACCTTCCGTCGGGCGAGAGCCTGGCGCGTCAGATCGTGTTCGGCCAGCGCTACTTCGAGTCGCGCTTCGGGCGGCGCTGCAGCGAGGTCTGGATCCCCGACGTGTTCGGCTATCCGGCGTCGATGCCGCAGCTCTACGCCGCCGGGCGGGATGCGCCGGTTCGTCACGCAGAAGCTGTCGTGGAACACGACCAACCGCTTTCCCCACCACACGTTCTGGTGGGAGGGGCTCGACGGCACGCGGGTCGCTCACCCACTTCCCGCCGGTCGACACCTACAACGCCGAGATCACGCCGGCGGAGTGCGTCGCCTCGGTCGAACGCTTCCGCGACGCGGCGTGGTCGAACTGGTCGCTGATGCCGTTCGGTCTCGGCGACGGTGGTGGTGGGCCGACACGCGAGATGCTCGAACGCGCCCGCCGGCTGGACGACCTCGATGGTGCGCCGCGCGTCTCGATCGGTTCACCGGCGGAGTTCTTCGAGCACGTCGAACGCGAGCACTGCGAGGGCGCACCGGTGCCGGTGTGGCGCGGCGAGCTGTACTTCGAGACGCACCGCGGCACGCTCACGAGTCAGCTGCGGACGAAGGTCGGCAACCGGCGCTGCGAGCGGCTGCTCCGCGAGGTCGAGCTGTGGTCGGCCACGCTCGGGACGCGGGCCGAGGTCGACCACCTCTGGCGACAGGTCCTCACCCAGCAGTTCCACGACATCATCCCCGGCTCGTCGATCGCCTGGGTGCACGCCGACGCCGAGCAGGCCCACGCATCGGTCGTCGACGAGCTCGAGCGGCGGCTGGCCGCGCTGTTCGACGAGCTCGTGCCCGGCTCGCCGCACGTCGTCAACGCCGCCGGCGTCGACCGCGACGAGGTGATCGAGGTCGACGGAAGCCCGATGCGCGTCCGCGTCGCCGGCCAACTCGCTCGCCCGCCTGGTCGCCGAGGACGACCGAGGACCACGTCGTGCGTCACCGAGCACTCGATGACCAACCGCCACCTCGCCGTGCGTTGGGACGAGCAACGGCAACATCACGTCGATCATCGACGTCGCGCGCCGCGCGCGAGCTGCTGCCGGCCGGGCACGGTCGGTGCCGTGCTCGAGCTGGCGCCCGACCGGCCGGTGCGCTACGACGCCTGGGATCTCGAATCGTGGACACCCGGCCTGGCGACGCCACTGCTCGACGCCGACTCGGTCGAGGTCGTCGCCACCGGCCCGCTGCTCGGCCGCGTCCGCGTCGTGCGCAGCTTCGGGCCGTCGACCGCCACCGTCACGTACACGATGCGCGCCGGGTCGGCCGCGACTCGACGTCGGCATCGAGCTCGACTGGCAGCACGACGAGCACCTGCTGTCGATCGCTGTTCCCGCTCGACGTTCGCGCCGACACGCCGCCTGCGACATCCAGTTCGGCCACGTGCGTCGACCGACCCACGCGTCGAACTCGTGGGACGCCGCCAAGTTCGAGGTGTGCGCCCATCGCTTCGTCGATCTCAGCCGAGCCCGAGTTCGGTGTCGCCGTGCTCAACGACGGTCGCTACGGGCACGGCCTGTTCGACGGGCGGGTCCGGGTCAGCCTGGCGCGAGCGGCGCGATATCCCGATCCCGACGCCGACCGCGGCGTGCACGCGGTCGACCTCGCCGTGTTCCCGCACGGGCCCGGGCTGGACGACGTGGTCGCACGAGGCGGAGCGCTTCAACGTCCCACTGCGGGTCGTCGTCGGGCGACGCCGCGGCCGCGCCCGCTCCGATCGTGTCGCTCACCGGGCGCGGGCGTCGAGATCGACGCCATCAAGCTCGCCGACGACGAGTCCGGGCGACCTGATCGTGCGCCTGCACGAGGCGGGCGGCAATCGCCGCCCGATCACGCGTCCGGTGCGACCGGCCGGATCGATCGCCGCCAGCCTGTGCAACCTGCTCGAGGAACCGCACGCCGGGATCGAGGTCGGCGACGGGATCTGCGCCCTCACGCTGCGGCCGTTCGAGATCGTCACGCTGCGGCTCACCGCGACGCGTCGGCGTGACCGCGACGACCCGTTCATTCCAGGCCCAGGTGCCGCAGCGCCATCGTCGAGTAGAGGGTGACGCCGTCGACCATCGCCGTCCTCGTCGAACACGACCAGGTTGGAGTGGTTGGCCGGCGCTGTGCGCGGCGTCGCGGTCGCGATCGGTGCCGCCGAGGAACATCATCGTGCCGGGCACGCGCTGGAGCACGTACGAGAAGTCCTCGGCACCCATGATCGGGTTGGGCATGCGGTGCACGTTGTCGTCGCCGAGCACGTCGCGGTCGCGACATCGAGCGTGAAGTCGGCGAACTCGTCGTGGTTCGACGTGACCGGATAGCCGAGCGATGATCTCCGGTTCGGCCGTGGCCCCGTGCGCTTCGGCGATCCGTTCGGCGACGCGCCGGAGGTTGTCGTGCACCGCGGCGCGGGTGCGCTCGCTGACGGTGCGGATCGTGCCGACGATCGTCGCCGTGTCGGGGATGATGTTGTTGGTGGTGCCGGCGGTGATCTGCCCGACGGTCACGACGGCCGGGTCGAAGATGTCGATCCGTCGCGTCACCATCAGCTGCAGCGCCTGCACGATCTCGCATGCGATCGGGATCGGGTCGACCGCTGCGGAACGGCTCGCTGGCGTGGCCGCCGGCGCCGTGCACGACGATCTGGAACGTGTCGGCGGACGCCATCGTCGGGCCGCCCTTGGTGGCCACCATCCCGGTCGGGATCGTCGAGGTGATGTGGAGCGCGAACGCGCCGGTGACCGGTGACGGTGTGCCGTCGGCGAGCGGCGGCACGTCGAGCAGTCCTTCGTCGAGCATGAACTGGGCGCCGTGCTCGCCCTCCTCGCCGGGCTGGAACATGAACAGGACCCGGCCCGGGATCTCGTCGCGCCGGGCCGACAGCAACCTGCGCCGACGCGCCAGCATCGCCGTGTGCGTGTCGTGACCGCAGGCGTGCATCTGGTCGTCGACCTGCGAGCTGAAGTCGAGCCCCGGTGTCCTCGTGCAGCGGCAGCGCGTCCATGTCGCCCCGCAGCAGCACGGTCGGGCCCGGCTTGCCGCCGGTGAGCAGGGCGGCGATGCCCGACGTCGTCTCGTGCAGCGTGATGTCGAGCGGCAGGCCGTCGAGCGACTCCAGCACCATCTCGCGGGTGGCCGGCAGGTGATTGCCGATCTCCGGGTGCTCGTGGAGACGTGCGTGCGCAGGTCGACCGTGTCGTCGTGCAGGTCGCGGGCTTCGTTCGCGGACGGTGTCGAGGGTCATGCCGAGATGGTATGCCGTTGGGGTGGACACGGCCCCAGCGCGACGAGCTGGTCGAGCACGTCGACGACCGAGGCGACGTGATCGAGGTCGTGACGCCGCTCGCGGATGCGTGCCGAGAACCTGCTGCCACCGATCGGTGGCGATCGTCGTGCACCGGCACCGACGGCCGGCTGCTCGTGCACCGGCGGGCCGACGACAAGGATGTCTACCCGGGCTGGTGGGACCTCGCAGCCGGCGGCGTGGTCGGCGCCGGCGAGGCGTACGGCGCGGCCGCCCGCCGTGAGCTGGCCGAGGAGCTGGGCGTGATCGGCGTCGACGCTCGAGTTCGTGACGACCGCCGCGTCACGACGACGAGCACGCCCGCGAGCTGTGCCACGTCTTCCGCGTCGTGCACGACGGGCCGTTCACGTTCGACGACGGCGAGATCGCCGAGGCCCGGTTCGTCGCACCCGCACGAGCTCGCCGAGCTGGTCGCGACCGAGCCGTTCCTCCCCGGGAGCCTGCGCGATGATCGCTCCCACTGATCGACGGGTTCGCGGTCAGCCCTCGATCGCGTACGATGCACCACCGTGCAGCGTGTCGAGTTCACGGTCGAGCCGTTCGTCGAGGGCCAGCCCGGGCTCGTCACGTCACGGCTCCGCTCGAGGCGGTGCGTGCAACTCGGCATCGACGTCGAGTTCGGACCGTTCGGATCGGGATGCGTCGCCCCGACCGAACAGCACCGCGGATGTGGTGGCGGCGATCGTGCGGGCCGCGCTCGAGAACGGAGCGACGCACGTCAACATCGACGTCACCGCCGTCGATGACGGTGGAGCGGCGATGAGCGCCGAGCCCGCATCCGCTGCTGCGCGCGATCAAGCCGGTGCTCGACGCCGTGGGCGCCACGCTGGTGCCGATCACACAGCAGGAGCCGTCCGACGTGCCGCTGGTGTGGAACGGCGACGTGGTCGGCGTCGTGCGCATGCCGCCGCTGCACGGCGCGCTCGACCGCCTGATCGACACCGTCGAAGCCGAGCTGGGCGGCCCGTTGCCGTCGCTGTCGCGCGAGGACAAGCAGCGCGCCGTGCGCCTGCTCGACGAGAAGGGCGCGTTCATCCTGCGCCGCGCCGTCGAGGACGTCGCCGACGCGATGGGCGTGAGCCGGATCACCGTCTACAACTACCTCAACGCGATCCATCGCTGACGGACCGGTGATGGTGACGCAGCCCGAGGTCTCGATCACCTGGGTGGGTCACGCCACGGTGCTGCTCGAGATCGACGGACTGCGCATGCTCACCGACCCGATCCTCACCAGCCGGGTGGCCCATCTGCGTCGCCGCGTCGCGGCTCCCACGATCGGCGCCGTCGACGTCGTGCTGATCTCGCACCTCCACATGGACCACCTCCACCTGCGTTCGCTGCGCATGGCGGCGGCGGGCGCTCGCGTGATCGCCCCGCGTGGAGCCGGGCGCTTGTTCCGTTCGCTCCCGGTCACCGGCCTCGACGAGGTCGTCGACGGCGATGTGATCACGCTTCGCCAGGCGACCGCTGATGCCCCGGCGATCGAGGTCCACACCGTCCATGCCGATCACTCCAACAGCCGCGGGCCCCATTCACGGATCGTCGCCGAACCGGTCGGCTACATCGTCCGGGTCGGTGGACGCGGCCGTCTACTTCGCCGGCGACACCGACCTGTTCGACGCCATGCGCGCGTTCCCGCCGATCGACGTCGCCCTGCTCCCGATCTGGGGATGGGGGCCGACCCTCGGCGAGCGTCACCTCGATCCCGCCCGGGCGGCCACCGCCACGCACTGGATCGATCCGCGCCGCGTCGTGCCGATCCACTGGGGCACCTACACGCCGATCAGTGGCCGGCGCGGCAGTCCGGCCTGGATCGACGATCCCGCTCGTCACCTTCCGGCAGGCGCTCGAGGGTCTCGGTCTCGCCGATCGGCTGACGCCCCTGCGACCAGGGGCGACGACGTCGACGGGTGAGGATGCCGGTCAGTCGCCGGTGCCGCCGCTCGCCGGCGACGGTGCCGGCTGAACCGGCACCCGCCAGGCGTAGATCCCCATCGCCGCCAGCACGCCGGCCACGAGCACCGACAGCAGGCTGAACCCGGCGAGCGTGATCACGAGCAGCGCGGCGCCGAAGGCCAGCAACAACACCGGGGTCCGATAGGCGGCGACCGCAGCCCCGAGTGTGTTGTCGCCGGTGTTGACAGCGATCCTGCGCCGTACGGCGCTCTCCGGGTCGAGCATGTAGGTCATCAGATGCCGCGAGCAGGAACAGCACGACACCCACGCCGAAGGCCTTCACCAATCCGTCGGCGAGCGCCGACGTCGAGGCCGCGACCGCAGCCTGCCCGGCCGGCGTGCGGGCGATCGAGGGCACCTCGTCGAGCACCCTGTTCACGAGCGCCCGAGCCACGACGAACGTCGCCGCCGACGACAGCAACAGGATCAGGATCGCCCGCCGGCGCTGACGCGCCAGCAAGCACGGAGCCGACGAGCCCGATGACGGTGACGGCGAGGATCAATGGGAACGAACGCTTGACCACGATCAGCACCTGCTGGACGCGATCGACCGTCTCCCCCGCCGACGCCAACGAGTCGCTGCGGTACACGACGACCTGTGCGAAGTCGTCGGAGAGGTCGCGTCCGAGCGCCTGCTCGAGGTCGGCGATCTGCTGACTCGGGTCGCCCTCGCGGGTGAGCTCCGGAATCGTGACGTCGTCGAGCAGCCCGAATCGTTGCAACGCTTGCAGCCCATCGGCGACCACCGGCAGGAAGTTGACGGTGATCTCACCGTCCACCACGGTGATGCCGTCGACCAGACCATCGCCTTCGAGCACGTCGAGGAACGCCCGGTAGGCCCGCTCGAACACGAGCACCAGCGCAGCCCGAGTGTCCGGGTCGGCGAGCCGATCGGTCAGACGTTGCTCCACCAACTGCGTGGCGCCTCCGACGAGCGTCGGCGTCAGGCGTTGCAGCGCTGGTGGCAGCACGCTGTTGAGGATCGATTCGAGGTCGACCGCCGACATCACGGTGTCGGTGAGGCGCACCGCCAGTGCGTCGGTGACGCCCGGTTCGTCGAGTGCCGACTCGACGGCGCCGGCCACCTCCGACTCGTCGAAGATCGTGCCACGCGCCCAGAAACCGATGACGCTCGAGCAGCAGGGCGACGACGGCGATCACGCCGACGATGCCTGCCAGAACCGTGCGAACCCATTTCATGACAGGGCCTCCTTACGTCGGCGTTCGGCGCGCCAGGCGGCGAGCGCCGGGGTGCGCAGGTCGCTCGCCCCGCGTGTCGCCCGGTAGCGATCGAACAGTGCGATCAACATCGACAGCATCAGCACGAAGAACAGCGTGACGAGCGTCGGCGCGTCGCGTCTCGGCGACAGCAACGAGTCGGCGAAGACGATCGCCAGGTTGATGACCAGCATCGCGACGACAGCTGTGAAGCTGTTCGTCCACGAATGGCCGCGCCGGTAGATCCACTCGCTGACGATCGCGTTGAGCACCACCAACACCACGACACCGACCGCCACGCCGAGGTTGCCGGAACGGATGTCGGGCACGATCTGGGCGAAGATCACGCTCACCAGCGCCATGAACACGACCTTCTCGACGAGCACGGCGTCGAACAGCGACCGGCGCGGCTCGGTGACGACGATCGGATCGAGATGCTCGTCGACGGCGACCGTGAACGGCCAATCGGTCGCCGGGATCTTGCGTCGATTGACCCAGATGCCGATCGCCAGCGCCAGCGCGGCGGCGCCGATCACGTAGTACGCCCACGGGTTGTCGTCCATGAACTCGGTGAAGTCGAGCTGGGCGACGTGGATCCACCACTCCTGGGGGAGCTTGATGACGATCCAGATGAAGGCGGCCGTGCCGACCAGTGCCGTGGCGCTCCATCGCAGCGGGTTCCACCGCGTGCGCACCGCCTCGTAGACGATGAAGAAGTACTCGAACGTGTTCGGGAAGACCAGCAACAGCCAGCGCTGGCCGAGCAACTCGAACAGCAGCACCCCGACGAGACGGTAGATGTACAAGAAGCGCGAGAGCTGGAAGGCGACCGGGTCGCGCCACGTGCGCATCGTCGAGATGTAGGCGATCGCCAGGTAGTACACGTCGAGCGCCTTGTCGTACGACTGGTAACCGGGCAGCGGGTCGTCCGTGAACATCTGGAAGATCGACTGATCGGCGGCGTCGAGCACGAGGCAGGCGATCACGGCCGGCAGCGGGAACTTGGGGATGAACAGCGGGACCGTGAACCGCAGCAGCACGACCACCACGAACACCGTGTCTGCGGACATCGGCGTCAACGTAGTTGATGGCGACGACGGCGCCGACCGAACGACCGCCCACCAGCGCGCGCTCCGCACGTGATCGGCTACGGTGGGTCGCCAAGCGTCCGGCGCCGTCGAGCCGGTGAGGGGCCATGTCAAGCGTGGAAAGGGTGGCGACGTGAGAGGTCTAGCAATCAATGCCGTACCGGGGAGGCGACGGAAGTGGATCACCGCTTCGTTGGTCTCCGTCGCGCTCGTCGCCGGGCTCGGCGCCTGCTCGGACGACGACGACGGCGGCGACGACGCCGCCACGACGGAGGACGAGCGGCGACACCGCCGACGACAACGGCGGCGGCGACGACACCGGCGGAGACGACACCGGCGGCGACGACACCGGCGGCGACGACAACGGCGGCGACGACGCCGCGCTCGCAGAGGCGGAGGCCACGATCGCCGAGCAGCAGGCCACGATCGACGAGCTCAACGTCCAGCTGGCTACCGCCGAAGCCGACCTGACGGCGACCCAGACCGAGCTCGATGCGACGATCACCCGCGCCGAGGAGATCGAGGCGGAAGCCGTCGAGCTCGATGCCCAGACGCGAGGCCGTGCTGGCTGCCTTCCCGATCGAGATCACCTCGTCGCTCGACGACTTCGACGTGATCGGGGCCTACACGCTCCAGCTGACCGAGGCCTTCTGCGCCGCGCTCCCCACGTGCGGCCAGCAGCGCGCGCCGATTCGTGCCGACATCGTCCAGGGTCCGAACGGGCTCGAGCTCCAGGTTCCGACCGTGCTCACCGCCGGGTTGTTCGCACTCGAGGGCTCGCTGTTCGCCGTCACCGGGAGCGACCTGATCGTGCCTCCGTGCAACGGCACGCCACGCACCGCCCAGGTGTCGGTCACGGTGTTCGAGGACGGGTTGTCGATCGAGTCCGACGGCACCCGCGAACTGACCGGTCTCGGCGCCAGCCTGATGGTGAACGCCCCGGCGACCGACCAGTGCGAGGAAGGCGACGTCTTCTTCTCGGGGACGCTGACACCTGCCTGACCACGCTGTCCCGTCGGGCCGACCGACCATCTACCCGATCCGGGTGGTCCGTAGAGTTTCACGGCAGTGTTAACACTGCGGGCACCAGCGGGTTCCGCGCGTTCGGAGGGGCGAACATGACCGACAGTCAGCAGCAAACCAGGACGTTCTCGCCGATCCCGTCGGTGGAACGGATGCACAGCACATCGGTCGCCGCCGCGGCGACACCGGACGCGGCCACAGCGATCGGCGTGCCGGTCGGCACCGAGGGTGAGCCACCGGCGCAGCTCGGTGTCGTCCGGGCGCGGCTGGCCGCGGCCGGCTTCGACGGTTCGATCGGTTCGACATTGGTCGTGCCGACGACCGACGGCGCCACCGTCATCGCCGTCGGGATCGGGATCGGAACACTCGACGCCAACGGTCTGCGCAACGCCGCCGCCGCCTTCGCCCGGGCTGCGGCGACGCACGCCACGCTCGCCTTCGACCTCGCCGGCACCAAGCGGTCGCCGCCGACACGGCGGCCCAGTCGGTCGTCGAAGGAGTGCTGCTCGCCCGCTATCGCTACGACCCGCTGCGGAGCCTCGCCGACAGCGGGACGATGGTCGACGCGCTCACGATCGTCGTCCGCGGCCGACGTCGATGCCGCCGACCGCCGGCGCCGAGCGCGGCGCAGCGTTCGCCTGCGTCACCCAGTTCTCGCGCGATCTCGCCAACTCGCCGCACAGCCACCTCACCGCAACCGGCCTGGCCGACCTCGCCGTCGAACTGGCCCCGACCGTGGGCTCGACGTCGAGGTGTTCGACAAGGACGCAACTGATCGAGATGGGCTGTGGCGGGCTGCTCGGCGTCAACCAGGCAGCGCCGAGCCGCCGCGGATGATCAAGATCGACTACACGCCCGCCGCGGACGCCGACCGGGCCACTCGGCTTCGTCGGCAAGGGTCTCATGTACGACTCGGGCGGCATCGCGATCAAGCCGGGCGACGAGGTCCACGCCCAGATGAAGAACGACATGTCGGGCGCCGCCGCGCATCTTCGCGGCGATGCTGTCGCTGGCCGGCCGGCTGCGCGCGCGCAGGTGACCGCCTAGCTGATGTGCACCGACAACATGCCGTCGGGGACGGCCATGGCGCTCGGCGACGTGATCACGATCCGCGGCGGTACGACGGTCGAGGTGATCAACACCGATGCCGAGGGTCGGCTGGTGATGGCCGACGCGCTGGTGCTCGCCACCGAGGAGCGCGTCGACGCGATCGTCGACATCGCCACGCTCACCGGCGCATGCATGCGCGCCCTCGGCACCCAGGTCGCCGGCGTGATGGGCAACAACGACGGCCTGGTCGACCAGGTCGAGGCGGCGGCCGACGCCACCGACGAGCCGGTGTGGCAGCTGCCGCTCGACATCGCTACCGCAACGAGCTCGACTCGACGGTCGCCGACCTGCGCAACCTCGGCGGCGCCAACGCCGGCGCGATCACGGCCGCCCTGTTCCTGGCCGAGTTCGTCGGCGACACCCCGTGGGCCCACATCGACATCGCCGGCGCGGCGCAGTCGACCGGCGACGCCGGCTGGCAGACCGCCGGATGCACCGGGTTCGGTGCCCGACTCGCTGCTGCAGCTCGCGCTCGACTTCGACGAGCGAGGCACGTCATGAGCGAAGCGATCGCGGTCGGAGCGCACGATCAAGAGCCGCGGCGAGAAGATGCTCGACGGGATCGAGAAGGCCGGCAACAAGGTCCCTCATCCGGTGATCATGTTCCTTATCTGATCGCCTTCGTCGCGGTCCTGTCGACGATCTTGGCGTCGTTCGACGTCGAGCGTCACCGAGACGGTCGCCGTGCCGGTCCCGATGCAGGAGTTCGAGGACGTCAGCGAGGCAGCTCGGCGGGTCGATCGTCGCCTACGACATCGTCACCGACCAGAGCGTTCCACGATCCCCGAGTACATCGTTGCAGGAGCAGACGTTCAACGTCCAGAGCCTGCTGTCGATCGAGGGCATCCGGTTCATGCTGTCGTCGTTCGTCAACAACTTCGCCGGGTTCGCCGTGGTCGCCGTGACGTTCGTGGCGATGGCGGGCGTCGGTGTGGCCGAGAAGGCCGGGATGATGGGGGCCCTCATCCGCAAGCTCGTCAGCGTCGCCCCGGCGGCGCTGATCGGGTTCTTCATCATCTTCGTCGGCGTGCTGTCGAGCGTCGCCTCCGACGCCGGCTACCTGATCCTGATACCGCTGGCGGCGGCCGCGTTCGCGCAGCCTCGGTCGACATCCGCTGGCCGGGCTGGCGGCCGCCTACGCCGGTGTCGGTTGCATCTTCGCCGTCAACGTGCTGATCACCCCGGTCGACAGCATGTTGACCGAGATCACGAACGAGGCGATCGGGCAGACCGGTGCCGAGCACGCTGACGGTCACCGCCAACTACTACTTCTCGGTCGCCTCGTCGATCCTGATGGCGATCGTCGCCGTCGTGGTGACGCAGCGCATCGTCGAGCCGCGGCTCGGCGGCCTACGACCCGGCCGAGGGCGACCCGGCTGTGTCCGGGCGAGCAGCGAGCGACTCGACGAGGACGCACGCGGCGCTCGAGGCCAAGGGCCTGCGGTACGCCATGTTCGGGGCTGCTCGTGATGGTCGGTTTGATCCTGCTGCTCACGCTCCCCATCGGTGCTCCGCTGCGCGATCCGGTGACCGGCGACATCATCGGCAACACGCCGTTCATGGACGAGCCTGATCTTCCTGATCACGCTGATCTTCCTCGATCTGCGGCATCTGCTACGGCATCGGCGCCAAGACCATCAACAGCAGCGCCGACGTGATCCAGGGCGTCACGCAGACCTTCGCCGGGCTGGCCGGGCTGGTGTTCATGCTGCTGATGATCGCCCAGTTCATCGCCTACTTCAACTACACCAACATGCCACGCGTGGCGGCCGTCGAGCTGGCCGCATCTGCTGGAGCGCGCCGGCGTCGGAGCCTTGCCGCTGCTGATCGGCATGATCCTCGTGATCATCCTGCTCGACATCATCATCCCCGGCGTCGTGCCCAAGTGGGCGATCTTCGCCCCGGTGTTCATTCCGATCTTCATGCGGCTCGGGGTGGCACCGCAGACCGTGCTCGCCGCCTACCGCGTCGGCGACTCGCCGATGAACGTGGTCACGCCGCTGATGGTGTACCTGCCGTTCATCGTGACCGTCGCCCAGCGCTACCAGAAGAAGTCCGGGATCGGCACGATCATCGCCTTGATGCTCCCGTACGTGCTGTTCATCGCCGTCGTCGTGGATCATGCTGTTCGCCGTGTGGTGGGTGCTCGGCATCCCGCTCGGCCCGGGCTCCCCGATCGAGATGTGACGCGCCGGCGTCACGTGCCGCCGGTGCGGAGCGGCCGGTGTCGTGGCGAACAGGTCGAGCCCGAGCTCGGTCGACAGGAACGCCGAGGCGAGTTGACCGCGCACGCTGTTGCCGGCGGCGTCGAGCAGTGGCGAGAACATGCCCAGGCCGCCCTTGCCGGGCGACACGGTGACGATCCCGCCGCCGATCCCGCTCTTGCCGGGCAGCCCGACATCCCAGAGCCAGTCGCCCGACGTGTCGTACAGGCCGGCCGTCGTCATCACGGCCATCACGTCGTGACAGACCGAGCGTCGACACGACACGCTCGCCGGTGAGCGGATTGGTCCCGCCGTTCGGCCAACGTCGCCCCAAGCACGGCGAGGTCGCGCGCCGTCGACCGTCGAGCGAGGACTGGCGCGTGTACAGCTCGACCGCCTCGAGCGGATCGGCATCGAGCGCGCCGAGGCTGTGCAGCAACTCGGCGATCGCCCGATTGCGATGGTTGGTCTCGATCGCAGAGGCGTACACCTCGTCGTCCAGCGCCAGCGCGGCGACCGGCGAAGCGCGACATCCCGTCGAGCACGAATTGCCAACGCTCCTCGAGCGAGTCGCCCGGGACCAGGCCGGCGGTGGCGATCGCGCCAGGGTTGACCATCGGGTTGGTACGGCCGTCGGGCGACCGCTCGATCGCCGATCAGCGAGTTGAACGGAAGCCCGGTGGCGTTCACACCGATCCGCCGCGCGCACGGTCTCGGCACCGAGCGCCTCGCAGACGAGGGCGAGCACGAACGGCTTGGCGACGCTCATGATCGAGAACGGCACGTCGACATCGCCGGCCTCGACCATGTCGCCGCGGGCACTCGCCACGCACAGGCCGAAGTGCGCCGGGTCGGCCCGCTGCAGCGCCGGGTACACGGTCGACAACGAGCCCTCGACGTTGTCGCGGAATCGGCGGTGCGCGTCCTCGACGAGGTTGCCGCCGCGCACGACGTCGGGCAGCGAACCGGTCGACACGAAGCGAGTGGTGGGTCGTCATCTCAGAACTTCCAGATCACCGGCACCCAGAACACGGCGATCACGAAGAACCACACCAGCACCGGCAGCCCGATCTTCCAGTAGTCGTTGAACTCGTAGCCGCCCGGCTCCATCACCATCAGGTTGGCCGGAGTGGCGACCGGGGTCAGCAGCGCCGCCGACGTCGCCACGTTGAGGCTCATCAGCACCGGCGCGACGGCGACGTCGAGCTCGGCCGCCGCCGACAGCGCGATCGGGATCACGATCAGCGCCGTCGCCATGTTGCTGATCAGCTGACCGAGCACGGCGGTGAGGATGAACAGCCCGATCAGCAACGGATACGGCCCGGAGTCGCCGACGATGTCGACGAGGTGCTCGGCCAGCTTCTCGGCCGCGCCGGTGGTGCGCATCGCCGATCGACAGCGGGATCATCCCGGCGACGAGGATCACCGTCGTCCAGGCGATCGCACGATAGGCCTGCTCGATCGTGACGATGTTGAGCAGGACCAGCGCCCCGGCGGCAGCAGGCTGGCGACGACCGGCGGCACGGCGTCGGTGGCGAGCAGCACGACCATGCCGCACGAGCACGGCGATCGACTCCTTGGCGCCGGTGCCGAGCGGCACGACCTGGCGACGCACGACATCGGGCGGATCGACGGCGAGCACGTCGGCGTCGGCGTCGATGTGCTTGCTCAACGCCTTCCACGTGCCACGCACGAGCAGCGCGTCGCCGGCCTCGAGCTCGACGCCGGCGTCGCCGAGCGGCTCGTCGTTGCGCAGCACGGCGACGACCGTGAGCTCGCCGCTCTCGGTCACCATCCCGCGGTAGAAGCGCTCGCCGATCAGCCGTGAGCGGGGCGGGATCACGAGCTCGGCGACGCCGTAGCGCCGACCGAACAGCTCGTCGGCGAGCTCGCCGTCGATGCGGTACTGCTTGCTCAGCGTTGCTGCCGAGCTGCGTGAGGTCGGCCGGCATCGACGCCGGGTTGCGGTGCGGCAGCAGGTGCGGGCCGAGGAACACGACGATCGCGATCGTGCCGATCAGCGACCGGGATGCCGGCCAGGGCGAACTCGAAGAAGCCGAACCGGCCGGCGCCGGCCGTCGTCGGCGGCGTCGGAGACCACGACGCTGACCGGGCTGCCGGTGAGCGCCAACAGCGAACCGGCGTGGGCGGCGAACGCGAGCGGGATCAACAGCTGCGACGTCGGGTTGTGCGAGCCGCACGGCGATCACCACCACGACGGGCACCAGCGCCGCGACCGAAGCGTTGGGCGTGATGAACGCGGTCAACAGCGCGCACACGACCGTCACGTAGAGGACGATCCGCGGCGGTCGGTGCCGGCGCGGTTGATCAACTGCTGGCCGACCCACGCCGTGACACCGGTCGAGTCGAGCGCCTCGCTGACCACGAACAGCGATGCGATGAACATCACCGTCGGGTCGCCGAAACCGGCCGTCGCCTGCTCGATCTCGAGCACGCCGGTCGCCCACAACGACAACGCCGTGCCGATCGGCGATGATCGCCACCGGCACCCGGTTGATGACGAACAGCACCACGACGGCGCCGAGCACGATGAAGGTGATCGTGCTGTCCGACACGCTGGGCACGTTAGGACAGCCCCGCGAACGGCGACGAACACCCGAATCGGGTGGCACAGTCGCCGTTGGCGGTCCACCCGAAGTGGGGGTGGTGCGCCACGTCGACGTGGGTCAACCTTGCGAGATGGCTCCTCCACGCCGTCCCGCCAGGCGGCATGCTGCTTGTTCGGGCTGGTCGCGCTCGTGGGCGTGGCCGGCGTGCGGCGACGACGAGGACGACGACGCGGTGAGCGCCTCGGACCTCGACGGGCGGGCGTTCACTCGCCGACCGAGACCGAGGGCTTCACGATGGTCGCCAGGATCCGAGATCACGATCACGTTCGTCGAAGACATCGTTGTCGGTGCGAGACCGGATGCAACACGATGACCGGCGGCTACACGATCGAGGACGGCATGCTCGCACCGGGCGAGCTGGCGCAGACGATGATGGCGTGCGACGCAGGCGCTCACGGCGCAGGAGCAGTGGATCAGCGACTTCTGGCGATCGGGCCCGTCGATCGAGCTCGACGGCGACGAGCTCGAGCTCTCGAGCAGCGCGACTCGATCACGTTCGACGAGACCGGCTGAACCGGCCGTCAGCCGGCTGCGCGATCAGGCCGAGCTCGCGCGCGGCGCGACCGCCTCGAAGCGATTGGTCACGCCGAGCTTGCGATAGATCGACTTGAGGTTCGACTTCACGGTGTTCACGCTGACGTACAGCTCGTCGCCGATCTGCCCGTAGCTCAGGTGGGTCGGGCAGCAGCTCGACGATCGTCAACTCGCGCGGCGTGAGCGTCTCGACCGAGGTAGCCCGTCGTCCACGCTCAGTCCCACACAGTCCCGACACGACGATCGAGAGTAGTCGTCGGTCGCGAATTGCGTCCGTCACAACGGTCGTTATCGACTAACTCGGCCGGATCACGCTGCCGATCGCTCGGCGACGTCGGGTCGCTCGCGTCGGCAACGTGCCGTACACGTACGTCATCGCCGCCGCGCCGACCGGCATCAGCACGACGAAGATCACGGCCTGAGCACGTTGAACAGCCACAGCGGGATCGCCGTCACGAGGACGAGCAGCAGCAACGCCGCGCCGACGCCGGCGAACGCGACGACCGCCTGCATCACGGCGATCACGCCGGCCGTCCACCACCACTGTCCGCGCACGAGCGCCGAGCTGCGTCGCAGCGCCGTCGCGTCCGAGTCGCGCCTCGAGGGCGACGACCTGCGGCACGAGCTGGTAGCGGATCAGTTGCCGGATCGCCCACGGGATGCCGACGATCGAGACCAGCAGGGCGACGCACGATCAGCGCCGCCGCGCACGACGGCCACGATCAGGCGGCGCGAGCGTCTCCCAGTCGAGCGCACCGCGCAGCGCGGCCCGCGCTCCCACAGCCTGGCGGTCGATCGTGCGGGCGACCGACCGCCGACACGTAGACGAACGCCAGCAGGTTGCCGAACCCGCCGACGAAGACCGACGAACAGGCAACGCCATGCTGCTGTGGTCACCGGCCAACATCGAGCAGGTGGTCGACGAACGGCAGCGTTCTGGATCGCCGACCTGGATCAGTGACGTGGCAAAGGCGACGGGGATGTAGACCAGCCCGACCCACGCCATCGCGAGCGGGTGGTCGCGCCAGACGCGAATCGCGGCGCGGATGATCTGACCGATCGCCCGGTCGTCGCGCACCGGCGTCGGTCACGACCGGTGACCATCGCGTCCGGCTGCGCCAGCACCGCCGACACGATCAGCACGATCAGCGCACCGCCAAGCGTCGGCGACCGGCGATCGGAAGCCGATCGCGAGCACCGACGAACCGAGTTCGACCGCCGCGGCAGAACGCGCACACGACGGAGTCGCCCTGACGATCGCCGCCCCGGGCACGACGACGCTCGAGTTGCGCAGGCCCTCCTGACCACGTCACCGGCTCGTCCAGCGCTCCTTGGCGAACGGGCCCGGTCGGGACCGTTGAAGAATCCCGACTCGCGCTGACCCCACCGGCCCTGGAACGCCAGCCAGGCCAGCGGATCGCCGGCGTCGGTCACCTGGTCGGGCAGCATCACCACCGACGGGTCGAGCCGCCGTGTCGCGCCGTCGGTGTTGTCGCAACCGAAGCCCTCCCGGCCCGATGCGACCGAGGTACAGCGCCTGCTCGAAGTAGCTCGCATGCGACCCACGGCCGGGTACACGACCGGGCGGTCGCCGTCCTTGTCGAGCTTGTCGGCGTCCCAGCCGCTGCGCTCGCCGCCGGTGTGCTGGGCGTAGCCGACGACGCCGGCGTCGGTCGTCGAGCGCCTGCTCGACGCGTGTCGGCCTCGAACAGCAGCTGGATGAACTCCCAGTCACCCTCGTGGTCGTTCTTGGCCGGGTTGTGGTACCAGAAGAACCAGTACTGCAGGGCGATCAAGCCCGGGCCGGTCGGCCTGCGTCGGCGACGTGGGCGTAGACCACGCTCGGCCGTCGAAGAAGCGACGGAAGTCCTGCTCGAAGATGCACCCCGGCTCGAGCGCGTCACCAGGGAAGTCGAGGTACCAGCCCTCGCGCAGGTCGAAGATGTCGGCCGCGCGCGGGGCCGCGCATCGCCACCGGGTCGTCGTTGCCGACCTGACGCAGGAACACCTCCGGGTTGTCGAGCACGATCTCGACCGGCGCCGGCTCGAACGGCTCCCCATCGGTGTCGCACGGACGCGTCCTGGGGCTTCACGAACACGACCGGGGCGTAGCGTTCGGCCAGCTCGAGCTCGGCGTCGCCATCGTCCTGGGCGGCCACCGATGGGACGTGGGCCGAACGCCACCAACGTCACGGTCAGCGACCGCGACCGCCGATCCGCATCAGGATCCCGGCGACGACCACACGACTCGGCCAGGCTCCGGCGCGGCATCATGGCCCAGTCTGCCAGAGGCGGACCGGGCTAGCTTGAGACACGGAGGTCCGGCGCATGACGCGAGGCGAGCAGTTCGACACGATCGGGTTCGACGCCGACGACACGCTGTGGAGGAGCGAGGACTACTTCACCGTGGCCGAGCAGTTCTTCGTCGAGGCCGTGTCCCCCTACGCGCCGGACGGGATCGACGTGCTCGACGCCCTGCACGCCACCGAGATCGACAACGTCCCGATCTCGGGCTACGGCGTGAAGGCCTACGGCGCTGTCGATGGTCCAGGCGGCGGTCACCGCCACCGGAGGGCGGATCCCGTCGTCGGTGATCGGCGAACTGGTCGACCACGCCCACGAGATGCTGATGCACCCGGTCGAGCTGCTCGACGGGGTGCCCGAGACGCTGGCGGCGGTGGGGCGCTCGCACCGACTGGTCCTGATCACCAAGGGCGATCTCGTCCATCAGTTGCGCAAGGTGCGCACCTCCGGCCTCGCCCACCACTTCGAGCACATCAGAGTGGTGCTCGAGAAGGACGTCGCCACCTACGCGCGAGATGCTCGACGAGTGGGGGGTCGACGCCCACCGGTTCCTCATGGTCGGCAACTCGGTCAAGTCCGACATGCTCCCGATCCTCGAGCTCGGCGGCCAGGGCGTCCACGTCCCGTACCACGTCACGTGGTCACACGAGCTCGTGCTCGACCACGCCGGTGGCTTCACCGAGCTGGCCGCGATCGGCGAACTGATCGGCTGGCTCGAGAGCTGACCGACCACCGACCCGTCACAGCTTGCGCAACCGCACCTCGGTCACTCGGTGATCGCTCGCCTTGCGCAGGATCAGGCTCGCCCGTTCGCGCGTCGGCTCGATGTTCTCGCGAAGGTTGCGACCGTTGATCGAATCCCAGATGTGACGGGCGGTCATGTCGGCCTGATCGTCATCGAGCGTGGCGAAGTGACGGAAGTAGCTGTCGGGGTTGCGGAACACCGACTCGCGCAGAGCGAAGAACCGCCGGACGTACCACTCTTCGATGTCCTTCACGTCGGCGTCGACGTAGATCGAGAAGTCGAAGTAGTCACTGACGAACTCGACACCCTCGCGGTTGACCTGCAGCACGTTGAGTCCCTCCACGATCACGATGTCGGGGCTGCGAACGGCGACGGTCGTGTCGGGCAGCACGTCGTAGGCGAGGTGGTCGTAGACCGGAGCCTGCACCTCGGCCTCCCCACTCTTGACGGCGCGCAGGAAAGCCAGCAGGGCGCGAGTGTCGTAGCTCTCGGGGAAACCCTTGCGGTCCATCAGGCCGCGCCCGGCGAGCACGGCGTTCGGATGCAGGAAGCCGTCGGTGGTGACGAGATCGACCTTCGGATGGGCAGGCCACCGCGACAGCAAGGCCTGGAGGATGCGGGCGAACGTCGACTTGCCGACCGCGACCGAGCCGGCGATGCCGATCACGTACGGCACGCGCGCGCGCGACCGACCCGAGGAACGTCGACGACACGCGCTGCAGGTCCTGAGTGGCGCTCACGTACAGGTTGAGCAGACGGCTCAACGGAAGATAGATGGCGACCACCTCGTCGAGCTCGATCCGCTCGTTGATGCCCTGCAGCGAGTCGAGGTCGTCCTGCCGGAGCGTGAGCGGTGTCGCGGCCCGGAGCTCGGCCCACTCCTCGCGATCGAACGAGAGGTACCGATCGGCCACGCCGCAAACCTACGCTCGGCGGATGGCACCGACGCAAGTGGCACGCAAGCTGCGCGGCGCCTGGTACACGCAGCCCGAGCTGCTCGACATCGTCGTCAGCAACGTCCTGTCCGATCTCACACTGGATCCCACACCGGCCGGCGGTGCACCGCTGCGGGTGCTCGACCCCGCCTGCGGCGACGGGCGGTTCCTGCTCGAGCTGCGACGGCGGCTCGGCCAGGCCGGCATCGCCACCGAGCTCACCGGATGTGATGTCGACCAGACGGTGCTGCAGACGATCGACGACCGGTCGGTGCGCACCATCCACGCCGACGCCCTCACGCACGACTGGGGCACGCAACGCTTCGACATCGTGGTCGGCAATCCACCCTTCCTGTCGCAGATGGCGGCTGCCACCAGCCGTCGCGGCTCCAGCCGCCACGGGGGTGGGCCCTACGCCGACGCCGCCGCCGAGTTCCTCGCCCTGGCGATCCGGCTCGCCCGACCCGACGGTGGAAGGGTCGGGCTGGTGCTCCCCCAGTCGATCATCGGTGCCCGCGACGCCGGCCCGGTTCGGGCACAGGTGGGTGACGATGCCGATCTGGTGTGGTCGTGGTGGGCGCCGCGCCAGCAGCATTTCGATGCTGCGGTGAACGTCTGTGCGCTCGGGTTCCGGCGGCCGTCGACGGCGACGACGCATGCCGCGAGTTGGACCGGCGTCGTGACCGACCGGCTCGGGATTCCTGCGATCGACGTCGAGCGGCTCGCCGTCGACGGCACGCTCGGCGATCGAGCCGACATCAACGCCAACTTCCGCGACGAGTACTACGCCCTCGTGCCGGCCGTGAGCGACGATGCCGACGGGCCGCCACTCGTCACGAGCGGACTGATCGATCCCGGGGTGTGCTGGTGGGGCGAGCGGACGGTGACCTTCGCCCGCACCACGTTCGCCGCGCCGCGGGTCGACCTCGACAAGCTCACCGGACGGTTCCCGAAGTGGGCGGCGCGCAAGCTCGTCCCGAAAGTGCTCGTCGCCAATCAGACGCGGGTGCTCGAAGCGGTGGCCGACCCCGCCGGCGCATGGCTCCCGGGCGTGCCGGTCAACACGGTGACGCCGCGGGCGGCGGCGAACGTGCTCGACATCGCCGCCATGCTCACCTCGCCGGTCGCCACCATCGTCGCCTGGCAGTTGGCCGCCGGCACCGGCCTGTCGACGACGACGATCCGCGTCGGACCGGCGCTGCTGGGGGCCTTGCCGTGGCCGGCAGGCGATCTCAGCCGTGCCGTTGCGGCGCTCGCCGGCGGCGACGTGGTCGGATGTGGGCGTGCGATCGCTGCCGCGTACGGCCTCGACGCCGCAGATGCCGATCCGGCGATCGCCTGGTGGAGCGCCCAGCTCCCCGCCCGCGTGTGAGCCGCGGGCTGCCATCGGACACCTTCGTGACGGCACACTGTGAGCGTGGAACGCGTCGCCCGCTCGATCGTCCGCGCCGCGTCCGGCGTGCTGGCGATCGCCGCCCTCGCCGGATGCGGCGGTGACGATCCCCACGAGTTGGTCGGGTACCGCAGCGAACCGGTGCCCGATGTCGCCGGCGTCACGCTGCCCGAACTGACCGCCGGCGGAGCCGACTTCTCGTTCGTCGCCGACCCCGACCGGCTGCTGCTCGTGTACTTCGGCTACACCAACTGCCCCGACTTCTGCCCGACCACGATGTCCGATGTGAAGCTCGCCCGGCAGCGCCTCGACGATCCCGACCGGGTCGACGTGGCGATGGTCACCGTCGACCCTGGCCGCGACCTCGACGTGCTCGCCGACTACGTCACGAGCTTCGTTCCGGAGGCGCACGCCCTCGGCACCGACGACTTCGCCGACCTCGACCGCGCCGCCGGGCCGTTCGGCGTGTCGTACGAGGTGCGCGAGGCCGACGACGGTGCGATCGAGGTCGCCCACACGACGCTGCTGTACGCCGTCGACGACACCGGCCGGGTCGTGCTCACATGGCCGTTCGGGGTGTCGATCGACGACCTGGCGGCCGACCTCGAGCTGCTGCTCGAGGACCAACCGGGATGAACGTGCGGCCCGCCGGCGTCCGGGCGCGATGGCTGCTCGCGCTCTCGGCGGCAGCGGTGATCGTCGCCGCTCCGACCACCGCGCACGCCGACGCCGCCGGACCCAGCGACTGGCGCAGCGAGATCGCCGGGATCGAGCCCGACGATGGCGTCGTGACGGCAACCATCGAAGGGGGCGACGCCTTCGTACGCATCGAGGTGCTCACCGGACATGACGTCGTGGTCTCGGGCTACGCCGGCGAACCGTACCTGTGGATCGACGGCGCTGGTGCCGTTCACGAGAACCGGCACTCGCCGGCCACCTACTACAACCAGAGCCGCGACGGCATCGCCGAGCTCCCTGACGAGGCCGATCCGTCGGCGGCACCCGACTGGGTCGTCGTCGGTGACGGCGGGGCATGGGCTTGGCACGACCACCGCGCCCATTACATGGGCGCCCGGCCACCACAGGACATGTCACCGGGCGACTCGCTGCCGGCGTCGATCATCCCGCTCACCGTCGACGGCACCCCGGTCGAGATCACCGTGATCACCACGCTGGTCTCGTCACCGTCGGCCTGGCCGGCCGTGATCGGTGGCCTCGCAGGCCTGGCGCTGGTCGTGCTCGCCGGGCTGCCCGACCGACGACTGCCGCTGGCGGCGGTCGTTGTCGTCGTCGGGGCTGCCGCCAGTGCGGTCGGGATCGCCCAGTACCTGTCGCTGCCCGCCGAGACCGGGCCGCGTCCGATCTGGTGGATCCCGCCCGTCGTCGCCACCGCCTGTGGCATCGCCCTCGTGCTCCTGCGCTCCAGGTCGCCGTTCCTGCGTACGGCGCTGGTCCTCGTCGCCGGCTCGCAGCTGATCGTGTGGGGTGGGATGCGCCGGTTCGGTCTGGTGCGTGGCGTGCTCCCGACATCGGCGCCGTACTGGCTCGATCGTGCGGTCACCGCCGCGGCGTTGGTGACGGGTATCGGTGTGTGCGTCGTGGCGATCGTCGACCTGGTGCGGTTCGTCGGTCACGACTCGACGGCACGGTCGATGGCATCCTCGAGCTCGCCCTGACTCATCGCCCCGAGGTGACGGTCGACGATGTCGCCGTCGCTGTCGATCACGACCGTGAACGGCATCGTGCTCGCCTCGAGACCGACCGCGACCGATCCGTCGTGATCGAGGTACTGGTCGTAGGTGGCCCCGACGTCCTCGACGAAGGCCGCCGCCTGCGCCGTATCCTCGCCGATGTTGATGCCGACGAAGTGGACGTCGTCGCCGCGCGATTGGTGCACGGTCTCGAAGTCGGGGATCTCGGTGAGGCACGGGACGCACCACGTCGCCCACAGGTTCACCACCGCCGGACCGTCGATGTCGCTGAGCGAGACCGGCTGTCCTCCGGCGAGCGGTTCCACGGCGACGTCGGGGAGGCGGTCGCCGCCGCTCGACCCACCGCATCCGGCGCACAGCGCCATCGACGACCCGAGCACCACGAGCCATGTGCCGAGCTGCCGGGTCACGGCGCCGTCTCCGCGACGTCGACCGACACGGTGACCGGGTCGGCGCCGGCGAAATCGAGCGTCATGTCGAAGCGCTCGCCGACCTCCAACGGGTCGACGAGGTCGAGCAGCATCACGTGATAGCCGCCGGGCGAGAACACGACCGCCTCACCGGCGGTCAGCGCCAATCCGTCGGTGACCTGTCGCATCTCGGTCGCCTCCGACGATTCACCGCCGTCCGCGCCCGGCATTGACTCGTGGATCTGACTGTCGCCCGCCACGGAATCAGGCACCGACACACCCAGCAAGGTGTCGTCCGCTCCGGACTCGAGCTCGAAGTAGACGGCACCCGAGGTCTGACCTGGGGCGCTCGCTCTCGCCCAGGCGTTCGACACCGACACGCCGGCGTCGGAGCCGGCGTCGTCCGAACCGCATCCGGCGAGCGCGAGCACCGCCAGGCCGACGCTCGTGACGACTCGATTCATGCCTGCGATTCTGGCGGGCGGCGGGATCGTTCCCGCCGCCCGCCGATCACTAGAGCCGGGCGCACTGGCCGGATCTGCGTCCGACCACGAGGTTCCTCTCACCGAGATTGACCGGTGGTGGCTGGTTGCCGGAGCACGCCAGCGGCCCGACGATCAGGTTGCCGGCGACGATGCTCGGCCCATGGGTCTTGGTGAGCTTGACACCGCCCACCAAGAGATTGGGTGCGCAGTCGATCTCCGGGTTGCCGAGCATCACGGCCGCACTGCGATCGGCCTTGAACCCGCTCAACACCTCCGAATCGCAGACCATGACCAACGTCGCCCGCTCGGACTTGACGCCGCCCACGACCGTCGAGTCGAGCAGCTGCAGCCCGGCGCCGCGGCGGACCTTGATCGGACCGATCCACGTCGCACCATCCAGACAGGTGACGCCGTCCGAGACGGTGAGCGTCCCGAAGCCGGTCGCGGTGATCGTGCGGGCACAGGCCACTCCGACCTCGACCGCGGCGCCGATCGTGACCGGCTCGGCGTAGGGATCGTCGGTGACGTGCACCAGCTGGTTGGTGTACGTGCCCGGGAGCGTCCCGGCGTCGACGGTGGCGTCGTACCCGACCGTGATCGGATCGAAGCTCGGTCCTTCGAAGTCGAGGCAGATCGTGCCTCCCTCGGTCAGGACCGCACCGGGATCACCGGCGCTGACGACCGACGTCGCCAGCTCGCCGAGCACGTCCTCGACGCCGATCGTGGCCAGCGCCGGCAGGTCGCCGAGGTCTCCGTACTCGAAGGTGGCCTCCGGGCGGGAGTCGTCGACGGTGTTGTAGATCCACGCCTGGAACCTGCCGACCGAGGGGCCGACGGAATCGTCGCCGGTGAACTCGAAGGCGTTGTCCCACTGGACCACCGCGGCCCCGAGGGCGGCGACCGTCGCCAGGCGCATACCGCTGCCATCGGCGACGGACAGCTCGAGGTCGGACCACAACGGCGCCAACACGCCGTTCGGCACAGCGTCCGACGGGATCGCCTGCGGCACCCACGGCTCGCCGCCGTAGCCACCCGCCACCGTCACCAGCCCGTCCTCGGCGACGACGAGGTTCGGGAACTCCTGGCCGTAGAGCTCGAACGGCCCGACGTTGGCGAAGGCGTTGGCGGCCGTCGTGTCACCGTCGAGGCCGGGGTTCAGCGGGATGCTGGCGGGCGGGAGGGCGAGGTCGATGAAGCCGGACCACGTGGCGCATTGCGGATTGGTGGCCGGGGTCGAGGCCACGTAACTGCCGGTGACGAGGAACGGGCTCGGTGCCGGCACCTCCCAGGTGATCGTCTGGCCGTCGACGACGCCGCCGCCGGTCACCGACGCCGGATCGACGGTGAGACCGTCGGGAACGGTGTCGACGATCGTGTACACGAGGTCGCTCGGCGTGACGTTCGGCTGCACGGTGACGTCGTAGTGGACCGTGTCGCCGGGATCGGCGGTGCTGACCGACGCCGTCTTGGTGACGTCGTCGTCCTCGCGGTGCAGGGTCACCGGGAAGGAGCCGATGTCGCCCGGCGAACCGGGCGAGCTGCCGAGCGCGGCCGTGCCGTACCAGATGTCGCCCGCCTCGCCGGCGGGGAGGTCCCAGTGGAAGCGGATGTCGTAGGGAACGCCGACGTCGACCGGGCCGTCTGGGCCGTCGACGCCGGCATTGCCGAGGCTGTCGCCGGGCACGACACCGGTCGCCAACGTGTACGTGTCGGTGTCGGCGTCGCTCGCCTCCCAGTTCTGGATCAAGACCCACCAGGTGCCGGCTTCCGGATCGGGAACGTCGCAGTGCTCGAGGTTGCTGCCGGTGGCCGAGAAGCAGACCTCGGTCGCGAGGCTCGGCGTCGAGCCGGTCCCGACGTACAGGTCGAGGTCGGGCATCGAGGCGGCCAGGGTCTCGGCCACCAACCGGGTCGCCCCGGCCGGCACCTCCAACACGTGGACGTCGACCTGGCTGAGGTCGTCGTAGGGATCGGTGTTGGTGGCGTCCTCGGTCAACGAGTGGTCGCCGACCTCGGCCTGCACGAGCCCGCTGACGGTGCCGGTGAACTCGCTCACGGCGATCGACTCGATCCCGGTCACCACCTGGGAACCGGCGTCGCGGCGGGTGGTGACGTCGAGCGCCACGGGGAGCACGCCGGACGACGGGACGACGGCGACCGGCATCGTCACCGTCGGCACCGCCGGATTGTCGGGGGTGAGGGTGATCCGGCCGAAGAGGGTCCCGCCCACCGGGGCTCCGCCGACGTCGGCGGTGACCTCGATCGACATCGTGTCGCCCGGAGACACCGTGGCGGTGTCGATCGAGACGTCGAGCGCGAGCCCGTCGTCGACCTCGACCGTCGCCGTCCACGTGACGTCGGCGGGCACCGCTCCGTCGGCGTTGTCCGGCACGCTCGCCGTGCGTGTCCACGAGCACACGGCGAGGCACTGGGTGTCGGCGAACGAGGGCAGGTTGAGGGTCTTCGGGTCGCCGCCCTCGTCCGGGTTGGCGGCCATGTAGTTGGCGAGCGTCTCGTCGAACAGCAGCCCGGCCATCGCCGCCAGACCGACGTTGACGGCACCGGCTCCCTGCTCGTACGGCGTCGCCGGTGTGCCGTCGAAGTCGACGACCGTCGGGCGGGCCGTGGTCATCAACGCCGACTGCATCTGCGCCGGCGACCAGTCGGGACGGGCCTGGGTGAGCAGGGCACCTGCGCCGGCGACGTGGGGGCTGGCCATCGATGTGCCGGAGATGAAGCTGTGCTCGTCGGAGTCGTACGAGTTCTGGCCGACGGCGGCGAGCACGCCGAGGCCGGGGGCGACGACCTGCGGGACGATGATGTCGATCGCCCGGTTCACGCCACGCGACGAGAAACTGGTCAGGACGTCACCGGCGGCGTCGTCGATGACGAAGGTGGTGCCGGCGACGCCGGCGGTGTGGTCGCTCCCGGCCGCCAACCACGCCTTGAGCGCCTGGCCGTCGGCGAAGCTGATGGCGAGGCCGGGCAGTGCGTACGGATCGCCGACGATCGAGTTGCCGTTCGCCTCGTTGTTCGTGATGACGAAGCCCACAGCACCCTGTCCGGCGACGTTGACGGACTTCTGGACGCGACCGGTGAGGCCGCCGCGATCACAGACGACGATGTGGCCGGTGAAGGCCGCCGCATGGCCCTCCGTATCGTCGCAGAACGGGTCGTCGACATCGCCTGCGTACATGATCGGCACGGGCGCCGGCAGGGGGCCGGTGACCGACCTCCCTTGGATGTCGTCGAGGGTCGTGCCGTCGGTGCTGGTGAGCTCGACGAGAGCGTTCATGTTCACGCGGTTGTGGCTCTCGGCACCGACCGACGTGATCCACGGGGCGTCGGCCGGCGAACCGAGCGTTGCTGCGCCTGGCCCGTCGTTGCCCGCCGATGTGGCGACGAAGATCCCGGCCGAGCGGGCGTTGAGGAAGCCGAGCGTGTCGAAGTCGTCCCACGCCGCCGAGGGCGAGGACGAACCGATCGAGTAGTTGATGACGTCGACCTCGTCGGCGATCGCTCGGTCGATCGCCGCCGTGAGGGCGGCGACGGTGCAGCAGGCGAGGTACGACACGACGTTGGCGTGCGGGGCGACACCCGAGATGTCGAAGGGAGGGGTGGTGTAGGTCGGAGCCGCCACGGTGACGTCGTCGACGACGTTGCCGCCGGACGTCGACGCGGTGTGCGACCCGTGGCTGTCGTAGTCGAGCGCCGTGTCGTTGAGCTCGTCGAAGACGTAGGCGCCGATCAGCTTGTCGTTGCACGGGAAGTCTGGGTCGAAGCCACCGGCCGCGGCCGGGTTGGCCGGGTTGCAGACGCCGAGGTAGATGCCGGTGCCGAGCGGGTTGCTGTGGTCGTATCCATCGTCGCCGACATCGGCGAACGAGCGGTTGCCTGGCGAGATGCCGGTGTCGATCGTGCCGATCAGGACACCCTCACCCTTGATGTTCGCGGGGAGTCCGAGTTCGGCGATCGCGTTCCACAGTGCTTCGGCGCCCTCCCATTGCGGGCCGACATCGGTGTGCAATTGGCGAACCTGATCCTGCGTGATCGAGACCACCGCCGGGTCGTCCGCGATCTGGCGCGCCTCGTCCGGCGTGAGCACGGCGGCGATGCCGTTGACGGCGTACTGGTACGTGAAGGGGATCGCCACGTCACGACCGAGCGTGCGCTGCATGCGATCGACGAACGCCACCTGCTCCTCGACGAGGTGCGTGCGATAGGCACGCGCGGAGGCGTCGGACGGATCGAGTTGGGCACCCGCCTCTGGGGCCGAAGGGGCGAGTCCGGGCACGTCACCGTCGTAAGCGGGCACGGCCGAGCCGGTGAAGCGGATCAGGAAGCGCTGTGGCGCATCGCCCGTGGCGAACACACGCAGCTTCTGATCGGCGCTGCGATCGGGAGCCCCGGCCTCCGTGGCAGCGACCGGTTGCAGGTCGTCACGAGCGTCGGGGCCGGCTTGCTCGGCAGGCGGATCGCCGGCCGCCGAACCGGTGCCCGAGTGGATGACCGCCGTCGTCGCCAACACCATCCCGAAGACGACGGTCGCCGACCCCCATCTGGAGCGACGCAGGACGCCCGCCGCGAGCAACACCGAAACGATCAGATCCAGCCATCCCAAGCCTCCAGCATCCGCAGGTTCCAACGCCCCGCAGAAAGCTAGGCGACCAACGCTTCCGATGCCAGGATCGAACGGGCACGAATGTTCCGGACCCGATCGGGCCGGTACCAGGCTCGACGATGATTCAGCGACGCCAGGGCGCGACGGGTGACGCCGCCCCTGGGCCGCCGGTGAGCACGTCGACGCCGTCGTCGGTGACCAGCACCGTGTGCTCGAACTGGGCGGTGCGCTTGCCGTCGGCGGTGACCGCCGTCCAGTCGTCGTCCCACATCTTGTGCTGCCACGTGCCGAGCGTGATCATCGGCTCGATCGTGAACGTCATGCCGGGCCGCATGATCATCGAGTTCCGCGAGTCGTAGTAGTGCAGCACCTGGAGATCGGTGTGGAACTGCTCGCCGATGCCGTGCCCGACGAAGGCCCGCACGACACCGAGCCGGTGGGCCTTGGCGTGCTCCTCGATCGCGCGGCCGATGTCGCTGATCGGGCGCCCGGGCTTGACGGCCTCGATGCCCTTCCACATGCACTCCTCGGTGATGCGCACCAGGTCGCGGCTCTGCTGATCGACGTCGCCGACGAAGAACGTGGCGTTGGTGTCGCCGTGCACGCCGCCGATGTAGGCCGTGACGTCGAGGTTCATGATGTCGCCGTCGACTGCATCGCCCGCGAGTCGGGGATGCCGTGGCAGATCACCTCGTTGGCCGACGTGCACAGGCTCTTCGGGATAGAAGTTGTAGTTGAGCGTGCTCGGGTAGGCACCGCGCTCGATGTACAGCTGGTGGCAGTACGCGTCGACCTCGTCGGTGGTCATGCCCGGCCGCAGGAACTCGCCGGTCAGCCGCAGGATCTCGGCCGCCACCGCGCCGGCGTGGCGCATCCGCTCGATGATCTCGGGCGACTTGATCGCGCGGTTCGTCCCAGTGCGACCGGAATGCCCGTCTCGGCGTAGGGCGGGCGGTCGATGTCGGTCGGGCACGCTGCGCATCGGCGACACCGACACCCTGCAGCACCCGGCCCTCGCGAGCGCTTGTGGCAGCGCTTGTACTTGCGCCCGCTGCCACACCAGCAGGGGTCGTTGGCCTGCGGCAGCAGCGTGCGGAGCTTGCATCGATCGGTTCGCATCAGGCCATCCATTGTACGCAGCCGATAGCCAGTCGCACGGTGGCCGGGATCGCCCGCGAATCGGTGACAACGGACGGGGTCCAGGGCGCCAGCGCGTCTCGATCCGCCAGCCGGCGTCATCGGTGACAAGACGGTAGCGCAGGCGGTCGTGGAGCGGCTGGCGCGGCCCTGCCAGAACTCCCATCTCGACGGGCACGCAGCGCGCCACCTCCCCAGAACGGCGGGCGCGGTCACCGGGCCGCTCGCCGAACCGCCGTTCGATCGTCGTCGACCAGCGCGTCGAGCTCGTCGCGGATGCGATCGGCTGCGACTGGGGCGACGCCCACGCTCCGATCTGGCTCGCCGCGCGGGCGCGAGGCGAAGTAGTCGTCGCTCTCGACTCGCCGACACGCGGTCGACCGAGCCGCGCAGGCGCACCTGGCGGTGCAGATCGAGCCAGCCGAACGTGGCCGCGGCCGCCGGATGGCGATCGAGCTGGCGGCTCTTGGCCGACTCGTAGTTGGTGAAGAACGTGAACCCGTCGTCGTCGGCGCCGCGCACCAGCACGATCCGGGCATCGGGCGCGCCGCCGTCGTCGACCGTCGAGAGCGTCATCGCGTTCGGTTCGGCGACGCCGGCGTCGAACGCGTCGTCGTGCCAGCGCTGCCACTGCTCCATCGGATCGGCGGCGACGTCGGCGACGTCGAGCCCGGCCGTCTCGTACTGCACCGCGGCGCGGTCGCGGACCGCGTCGATCGTTCGATCGTCCGTCTCACGCTGATCGTGCTCGATCCCGCGCATGTACGGGCGCAGGGCATGTCGGGACCGTGACCGAGCCGTCGGCGTTGCGGTAGTTCTCGATGATCGCCGCCCACACGCGCGGCACGGCCAGCGCCGAGCCGTTGAGCGTGTGCACGAGCTGCGGTGCCCTTCTGCGGCTTGCCGTCGGCGTCGAGCGGGCGGTACCGGATGTTGGCGCGGCGCGCCTGGTAGTCGCTGAACCAGCTCACCGACGAGACCTCGAGCCACTGATCGGCACCCGGCGCGTAGACCTCGATGTCGAAGCTGCGGTGATGGCGTCTGGCCCATGTCGCCGGTGCAGATCTCGATGATCCGGTACGGCAGCTCGAGGGCGGCGATCGTGGCCTCGACCCGACCGACCATCTCGTCGAGCAGCGCCGGCGCCTGCTCGGGGGTGGCGAGGGCGAGGATCTCGACCTTGTCGAACTCGTGCGAGCGCAGCATGCCGCGGGTGTCGCGGCCGGCCGAGCCGGCCTCGCGGCGGTAGCACGGGCTGTACGCCATGAAGCGCATCGGCAGCTCGGCCTCGTCGAGAATCTCGCCGGCGTAGATCGACGTCAGCGGCACCTCGGCGGTGGGGATGCACCACAGGTCGTCGCGCTCGATGGCGAACGCGTCGTCGGCGAACTTGGGGAGCTGACCGGTCGACGTGAGCGTCGCCGTCGACACCAGCGACGGCGGGCGGATCTCCTCGAAGGCGTCGGCGTTGCGGTCGAGCGCGAGCTGGCACAGCGCACGCGCCAGCGTGGCACCGGCGCCGCGCTGCATCGTCCACATCGACTGGGCGATCTTGGTGGCGCGCTCGTTGTCGAGGATGCCCGAGCGCTGTGGCCGTCTCCCAGTGCGGCACGCGCTGGTGGTCGGCGAACTGACTCGGGCAGGAACGGCCCGTTGACCACCGGGTTGTCGGCGTCGCTCTGGCCGTCGGGCGCGTCGGGATGCGGGAGGTTGGGGATGACCAGCAGCTCCTGGCGGAGCGCCTCGCTGACGTCGTCGTGCTCGTCGGCGAGCTGCTTCTCGGTCTCGCCGATCGGCCGGCTCTCGGCCTGCAGCGCTTCGGCAGCGGCGGTGTCGCCGTCCCGGCGGAGCTGGCCGACCTGCTTGGAGAGCTCGTTGACCTGGGCCCGCAGCGCGTCGCGCTCGGTGGCGATCGTCACGCAACCGGACGTCGAGGTTGGCGGCCCGCTCGAGCGCCGCCAGCACCTCGTCACTGTGGCGCCTCGCCAGCGCCGGCGCGCACGCCCTCGAAGTCGTTGCGGATCAGCCGGACGTCGATCACGCGGGCGAGGCTACGCGTACCGGGATTCGTGCGGCCGGCTTGCCGATTCCGATCGTCTACAGTGCGGCTCGGGTGCGTCGGTGCGTGGCGAACTCGCGCTCGACGTCGGCGGTGGTGAGCGGCACCTCGTCGTGGCCGACGATCTCGGCGTCGGGCATCGTCGTGCCCGGCCGGTAGTCGTAGGAGTCGGCGTGCCTGCGTCGGCGAACCGCCTGAAGAACAGGAAGATCACGATCGCCCACAGGAACACCCGCCGCCGACCTTCATGATCGCCCCGGCGAGCTGCTGATCCTCGACGGCGCTGATGCCCCACAGCCGGATCGGGCGGTCGTACGACCTGGTAGACGACGTCCTCGGCGAACGTCAGCCAGGCGGCCGGAATGGTGGGCACCACCGACTTCAGGAACAGGTAGATCATCGTGCCCGACGAGCGCCGATCCGGAACTCGGGGATCGGACCGCACACCGGCATCCACATCAGCAGCGACGATCGTGACCACCAGCACGTGCAGGCCGTAGTGGAGCGGGCCGCTCTCGACCGAGGCGTTCACGAGCAGCGGGATGTGGACGATCATCACCATCGGCGTTGAACAGCACGCCCGGCCACGACCGGATGGGTGAACCATCGCACGACCCGGTAGAACCGCCCGTCGCCGAGCAGCACGCGGGCCAGCCAGGTCGGTGTCGCCATCAGCGCCAGCGGCGGCAGGAAGTAGCTGAGCGCCATGTGCTGCACCATGTGCACCGAGTACAGGTACTCCTCGCTGATGTCGTGCACCGGCCAGTCGGAGGCCACCCACAGCACCAGCCATCGCCCCGCCGAAGCACACGAGGTTGGACGCGGCTGACCGCGCGGCCGTCCCGGCCGGAACGGCGCGGGGCCCGATCACCCGCACCATGTAGACGTAGGCCCCGATCAGGAACGCCACCAGCAACCAGACCTCGGGGTGCCAGTGGAACGGCCAGCGGGTCGATCCGAGATCGGTGACGACGCGATCGGGCAGCGGTGGCGCCATCGCGACGCCTTCTACCCAGCTCAGGGATTCGAAGAACTTGAAGGTGAACAAGGCGACCGTGTACACGCCGACGGCCAGCCCGAGCCCGATGTAGAACATGCAGCTGAACAGCTTGGTTGTCGAACTTCAGGTGCATGAAGAACATGACGACGGCGAAGAACTTGACCACCATCAAGACCAAGCAGCAGCGGCAGGAACACCGCGCCGAGGTCGTCCTCCATGTAGCTCAGCGCCACCTCGACGGCGGTGACGACGGCCAGCGCCGATCGCCAGCTTGACGTACTGGCAGATCGGTCCAGTGCTGCCTTGCCGTCGTGCCGTGATCGGTGATGGTCGTCGGATGGCCGTCGTGTGTCGGCGTGGGTGTCGGCGTCGTGTGGTGTCGGTCGTCATCGCAGTCACCTCAGGCCGGGATCAGGTAGACGAGGGTGAAGATCAGGATCCACACGATGTCGACGAAGTGCCAGTACAGGCCGACCAGCTCGACCAGCTCCGACTTGTCCTCGGCCGGTGCGCTTCTGGATGATCATGCCGACCACCGAGCAGCAGCATGATCATGCCGACCGACACGTGCACGCCGTGGAAGCCGGTGAGCGTGTAGAAGCTCGACGAGAACAGGCTCGTGGTGAAGCCGAGACCCTCGCGGTAGAACGTCGTGAACTCGTACACCTGGCCGGCGACGAACAACGAGCCGAGCAGCGCCGTGACGTCAGCCAGAGGTTGGTGTTGCGGTCGTCGCGGCGCTTGGCGAGGCGCTGACGGCGAGCACCATCGTCAGCGACGACATCAGCAGCACGAAGCTCGACGCCGACGTGAACGGGATGTCCCACACCTGGTCGGGGCCGAGGTTCTCGGAGTGGCGGCCGCGATAGAGCATGTAGGTGGAGATCAGGCCACCGAACAGCAGGCACTCGGACCCGAGGAACAGCCACATCGCCAGCTTGTTGTTGGACAGGCCGGTCGTGGTGTGGTGGCACGCCGTGATCGTCGCGTGATCGTCGTGGACGTCGCCGACTCGTGACGGTCGTCGATGGCGGCGTCAGCCATGGGCGGCGACCTCCAGCTCGGCGCCGCCCTCGGGGGCGGGCGGGTCGAAGTCGGCGTCGGTGGCGGTGGGCGGCTCCATGCGCCCAACCGAACATCGACAGCATGACGATCGCGGCGCCGACCGGGATCAGCCAGCAGGCTGTAGATCACGCCGTAGGCCATGACCGGCAGTCCGAAGGCGAGCACGATCGGCCAGTACGACGGCGACGGCAGGTGGATGTGCGGGTCGGCGTTGGCCTCCTGCTCGGCGATCAGCTCCTCGGCCGTGGCGACCTGGTGGAAGTCGTGGTGGTCGCCCTCGCCGCGGTCCTCGTACTTGCGGTGGAAGAACTCGTCGAGGTGGTGGACGGTCGGGATCACGTCGAAGTTGTGCTCCTTCGGCGGGCTGGTGGTCATCCACTCGAGCGAGCGCGCGTCCCACGGGTCGAGCGGCGCCTTGCTCGTGCTTGCGGTGCGTGTAGATCACGTTGACGACGAACAGCAGCACGCCGATGCCGAGCACGAAGCGACCGATCGACGACACCAGGTTCCAGAAGTTGAGGTTGAAGAAGCCCTCGCCGGCGCGCGGCCTCGGTGGTGCTGGTACATCCGGCGCGGCTGGCCCTGGAGGCCGATGATGTGCATCGGCCCGAACGTCAGGTTCATGCCGACGATCATCACCCAGAAGTTCCAGCTTGCCGATCTTCTCGCTCAGCATCTTGCCGAACATCTTCGGCCACCAGTAGTAGAAGCCGGCGAAGAAGCCGAGCACGGCGCCGCCGAACAGCACGTAGTGGAAGTGGGCGACGATGTAGTAGGTGTCGGTCTGCTGCGTGTCGGACGGCGCCACGGCGTGGGTGACGCCCGACAGGCCGCCGATCGTGAACTGCACGATCAGACCGATCGCGAACAGCATCGCCGTGGTGAACCGCAGCTTGCCGCCCCACATGGTCATCGTCCAGTTGACGATCTTGACGCCGGTGGGGATGGCGATCGCCATCGTGGACACCGAGAACACGGCGACCGAGATCGGCCCGAGGCCCGAGGCGAACATGTGGTGGGCCCACACGCCCCACCCGACGAAGCCGATCGCGACACCCGAGAACACGACCAGCGGGTAGCCGAACAGCGGCTTCTTGGAGAAGACCGGGAGCACCTCCGAGACGATCCCGAACGAGGGCAAGACGAGGATGTACACCTCCGGGTGACCGAAGATCCAGAACAGGTGCTGCCACAGCAGCGGGTCGGCGCCGGCCTCGACCGAGAAGAACGTGGCGTCGAACTCACGCTGGAACATCAGCAGGAACAGCGCCACCGTGATCACCGGGATCGCGAACAGCAGCAGGAACTGCACCACCAGCGCCATCCACGTGAAGATCGGCATCTTCATCAGGCTCATGCCGGGCGCCCGCATGTTGATGACCGTGACGATCAGGTTGATCGCACCGGTGAGCGAGGCGATGCCGGTGATCTGCAGGCCGAGACCCCAGAAGTCGATGCCGTTCGGCGGGCGAGAACGGCACCGACGAGTTGGGGGCGTACATGAACCAGCCGCCGTCGGCGGCGCCGCCCAGGAACCACGACGTGTTGAGGAAGATCCCGCCGAACAGGAAGCACCAGAAGCCGAAGGCGTTGATGCGCGGGAAGGCGACGTCGCGGGCACCGATCTGGAGCGGCACGAGGTAGTTGGCGAAGGCCGCCACCATCGGCATCACGAAGAGGAAGATCATCGTGGTGGCGTGCATCGTGAACATCTGGTTGTACTTGTCGGCCGAGAGGATCGTGCCGTTGTTGCCCGCCAACTGGGCGCGGATCAACAGCGCCTCGAAGCCGCCGACGAGGAAGAAGAAGAACGCCGTGACGCCGTACATGATGCCGAGCTTCTTGTGGTCGATCGTGAACAGCCACGACTTCCAGCCGGTGGTCTCGACCGGGCGGCGGAACACGCCGTAGGTGGCCGAGGGGGTGGCGACTGCGGGCACCAATGCCCGAGAGGCAGGACGTTCGATCAGCGCCATGGTGCGATCACTTCCGCTCCAGCAGATAGGCGACCAGTTCGTCGATCTGGTCTTCGGACAGACCGAGGTCGGGCATGCCGCGGTACTTGCCGTCGGTCGGGCCCGAGTTCGTCGGGGTCGGCGTACATCGGCTTCTTGGCCGGCGCGTTGCGCAACCACTCCTGGAGGTCGATCTCGTTGAGGCAGTCAGGCGTGACGCCCTCGAGGTAGGCGGCGCCGAACTCGTCGGGCGGAGCGTCCCACACCTCGTCCCGGCAGTCCTCGGTGAGCAGGTCCCACGAGGCGCCGGCGAACGTGTTGCGGGTCATCAGGTTGGTGAGGTTGGGAGCGGCGCCGGCGTACACCCACTGGTCGGGTGCCGAGATCGACCGGCTCGCCGTCGCTCGTCGGTGAGCCCGTCGACCTGGTGGCACCGCGAGCACTGGGCGATGAAGGTCGCCTCGCCGGTGGCCGCCAACGTGCCTTCGTCGGGCGCGGTGTACGGCTCGAGCTGGTTGTCGATCCACTTCTGGAAGTCGGGCGGGTCGAGGGCGACGATCTCCATCCGCATGTTGGCGTGGCTGAGACCGCAGAACTCGGCGCACTGCCCGGCGTAGATGCCGGGCTCGCCACGCCTGGAAGCGCCACGTGTGGACGCGGCCCGGCACCATGTCGCGCTTGCCGTTGAGCTTGGGCACCCAGAACGAGTGGATCACGTCACGGCTCGTGCCGCGGATCAGCACGTTGGTGTCGGTGGGGATCACCATCTGGCCGCTGGTGACGATCGGTGCGGCCGCCGACGCTGGGCATGTAGTCCCGCAGATCGTGCCGTCGGCGGCGACCGGGTAGTCGTACTCCCACCACCACTGCTGCCCGGTGACGTTGATCTCGCACTGCGTGTCGTCGGTCTCGTTGAGCTCGAAGACCGTGTTGACCGTGAACCCACCGATGACCGCCAGCAGCGCCGCCGGGATGGCGATGAAGGTGTACTCGATGATGGCGTTGCCGTGCGACTGCTCGGGGATCGGCTGGCCGCGATCCTTGAACCTGATCACGCAGAACAGCACGACGGCGAACACGATCAACGCCGACGATCCCGGCGATCAGGAACACCCACCACTGCAGGTCCTGGATCGTCTGGGCGTTGTCGCCGGCCGGCTTCCACGTGTCCTGCGGCGCGTCCTGTGCGCACGCCGTGAGGCCGACGGCGGCGACGACGCCGGCGACGAGACGCATGCAATGGCGAACGCCGGGGGAACGTTCTCTCATCGTGGCGGTCCGTGCTTTCTGGTCGGAATCGGTCGGGGCGCTCACGGCACCACCACCTCGAGCGTGGCGTCGGTGCCGGGCACGGTGAACTCGTAGCCACCTTCGACGGCCGAGCTGGGCATGTGGAAGTTGAGCGTGAGGAACTGGACCGAGTCGGGCTCACCGAGCGGCGTGCAGATCCGCTCGGGACCGAGCGGCACGTCGTTCTCGTCGAGCCGCGGATGCATCTCGATCGCCAACCGGACGGTGTCGTCGCTGTCGTTGCGGAACAGGATGTTGCTCGGCGTCGAGCGCGGCAGCGTGAGACCGGCCGACTCGCCGTCGTAGCCCGGATAGTCGTAGTGCAGCGCGGTGCCGTCGAACACGACCTCGGCGGCGACGCTCGACTTGGCGGCGACGTTCTGGCTGGCGAGGTCGTCGGCTTCGGTCTCCTCCGGCCCGCACTCGTTCTCCTCGGCGATGTCGCCGGGCGTGTGGTGGGGGTGGGTCTCGCGCTCACCCATCAGTCCGTAGACGGCGCCACCGGTGATGAGCGCCACGGCAGCGAGGCCGAACGTTCCGGTGAGCGCCGCCCGCGACGTGCCGCGCTGGATCCCGACCACGGCACCCGTGCCGAGCACGAGGGCGCCGACGATGGCGAACGCGACGACGGTGGCCGACTTGCTCGGCAGGCCGAGCATCACCCGGCTGAAGGAGTAGATGACGATGCCGGCCCCGACCGCTCCGATGATCGGCAGCTCGATCGGGTCGATGAGCATCTGCCGGGCGCGGCGGTTGTAACCGCGATCGGCGGAGACCCGCTCGCTCCAGCACTGGACCAGCCATCCGAGGCTGCCGGCGGTGAGGGCGATCACGCCGAGGATGAAGAAGGCGCGAGTGGTGATGAGTCCGAGCGTGATCGTCGTCGCCCCGAGACCGATCAGCAACGGCCAGACGCTGGGGCCCGCCGTGGGCCGGGCGGCGGCGCTGGCATCGAACGCCTCGTGGTCCATCGCCGACACGTTCGAGTCGCGCACGAACACGTTGATGCCGGCCAGCAGCGCCAGGCCGACGGCCGCCGAGATCAGCCCGATCGTGCCGAGCGAGCCGTCCTGGGTGACGCCGTAGACGATGGCGAACACCGCCGCCGCGAAGGCGGAGCCGATCAGGAGCTTGGAGCCGGTGGTGAACATCGTGGTGCAGAACTCACTTGGTGACGTAGACGACGAACCAGACCGCGGTGTAGGCAGCGGCGGCGAAGTACCAGTAGAGGGCGTGGGCGGACAGGATCTCGGTGTCGCGGATGGTTCCTCCGAGCGTGCGGAAGGCGGCGACGACGGTGAACACCAGGCCGAGCACGACGAGCAGCGTCATCGTGCCGGTCATGGCGTAGAAGAGGGCGCCGTAGTAGTTCTCCTTGATCGGCACCTCCATCGTGTGCCACACGAAGGCCTGGCCGTTGATGAAGGCGATCGCCATCAGCGCGACCACGGCCGAGCGCCAACCCGGCGTGGGCGCGGTCGCCGCGCTTGGCGGCGTACAACGCCCATTGGGCGAACAGGCACAGGGCGAAGATCGTCATCAACATCACGTTCGAGGCGACCTCGGTGATGATGTAGTCGACCGGGAAGCGCTCGCCGGTGTCGACCACGCGCTCGCGGAGCAGGACCCAGATCGCCAGCATGCCGCCGATCAACGTCGAGCCGGCGAGGCAGGCGAGCGCGGTGCCGACGAGCAGTTGACGGCGCGGGCGGCGGGAGCGCCACCGGCGGCAGGGCGAGGTAGCCGTCGGCGGTGTCGACACTCACGGCAGGCTCCCCTCGTAGGTCATGTCGAACACCGGTGACGGCGAGGCGACCGTCGGCAGCACCTCGAAGTTGTCGGCCGGCGCCGGCGAGTCGGCGCTCCACTCGATCGTGTGGCCACCGAACGGGTTGCGATCGGCGGTCTCTCCGTCACCGGTGAAGGTCTTGAGCATCAGACCGGCGAACGCCAGCACGGCCAACGCCATCAAGCCCTGACCGACGAGCGACAGGATGTTCCAGAGCTCGGCGCTGCTGTCGTAGTCGAGGTCGAGCATCGCCGCCACCTGGGCGTCGTTGGCGGGCACGCCACCCACCTGATCGAGGAATCCGGCGATCAGCAGTGGCAGCGACGGCGAGCGCCGGCGCCGCCCAGCGCCAGCAGCACGACCAGCGTAGAGCTGCTTGTCGGGCAACACCCGACCCCACAGCTTGGGTGCCCAGAAGGCGACGCCGCCCAACAGCGCCGTCGCCGCCCCGTACACGACGAGCAGCGTGGCGCCTTCCTCGAACACCGTGCCGACCAGCTCGAGATCGTCGATGCCGAGCATCAGGTTGGCGACGAGACCGAGGGCGACGAGGGCGACACCGAGGTTCGACAGCACGAAGGCGGCTGTGATGCGCGGCCTGCCGTTGGCCAGCCCGCCCTTGGCGGTGAGGCCGCCCAGCGCGAACACGATCACGATGCCGAGCAACGGCAGTCCGGCGAAGATCAGGAACGGCAACAGGTCGTCGACGAACTCGCCGAACGTCTGGTCGCTGTCGAGGCTCAGCTCGTGCACGCGCTGCTGGGTGACGGCCGCCAGGGCGGCTACTCCGACGAGGGCGATGCCGGCGAAGATCACGCCGCGCATCGGTTGACGGTGCTTGAACGTGACCGGCATCAGCTCGGCGGCGACACCGATCGCCGGGCAGCGCGAACACGACGACGGCGGGCACCGAGTAGACCCAGCCGACCCATTCGCCGATCCCCTCGGAACCGCCGAAGTTGGCCTGGATGCCGAGCCGGTGATCGATGAACAGGTAGATGACGGCGCCCAACAGGACGGGCAGCGCGAGCAGCATCCCCAGCGACGCCGATCAGGGCCGACCAGGCGAACAGCGGCACCCGGCGCATCGTCATGCCCGGTGCGCGGGTGGTGAGCACCGACGCCGCCACGCTCCCGGCCGAGGCCAGCAGGCCGACGACCATCAGACCGTGGCCGGCGAGGAACAGGTCGACGGCGGGGTCGTCGCCGCCACCGATCCCCCCGTTGCGGCCGAGCGCGGCGAGCGTCAACACCAGGCCGCCCAGCCAGGCATAGCAACCCGTGAGGGCGAGTCGCGGGAAGGCGATCTGGCGGGCGCCGAGCTGGAGCGGCACGACGGCGATCGACAGCCCGAGCGCGAGCGGGATCACGCCGGCGAACACGAGCGCCGACGCGGTAGCCCTGGATGAGCTGCAGCAGCGAGCCGCTGTCGAGCAGTTCCGACTCGTCGCTGCGCTCGAGCCCGAGCAGCACCCCGAGCACGCCGACGGCGATCACACCCGAGCAGGCCGAAGCCCAGGTAGATGCGGCCGATCCGCTTGTGATCGCTGGTGACCAGCCCAGGCCGCCATCCCGGCGAAGAACGACACCACCGCCGGCTCGGAGGCGGCTTCTGCGTGGGTTTCGATCGTCGTCATGAGACGTTGATGATTCCTTGGATCCGGTCTTGGTGGGTCTGATTCCGTACTGGCTGACTACGTCAGCTCTGTCCCGCGCCGAAGGGAGATCGGTCCTTCCGGGCGCGCTCGCGACACTACCGACCGAACACTACTGGCCAGTCCGTCCCCGACAGGAAATCCGTCGCGGGCAGCGAAGCCCAGGTGACGGCACTCGCCGGCCGCGTCAGCTCGGCTCGAACTGGTCGCGTCCGACGTCGTCGAGGTCGTCCGCCGTGGCACGCCCGACGAAGTCGACCTCGAAGTCGTCGGCCGGGAAGTCGACCGGGCTGCGTCCCTCGACGAACCGGGCGTAGGTGGTCCGGGCGTAGGCGTCGTTGCGCGGGCAACGCGGTGCGGCGCCGATGTACATCACGTTGCCCCACCGCGAGTCGTTCGATGCCGGCGCCGACCGAGTGGTACAGGTCGCCGTGCCACCACACGGTGTCGCCGGGTTCGACGCGCGGGGATCGGCACCATCGCCCGCAGCACCAGCGTCGTCGCCGCTGTCGCGGCGCGGCGCCGGGACCGGCGCGTCGCTCGAGCAGTCCGAGCTCGCCCGCCAGGCCGTGCACCAGCCGGTAGGCGACCGCGCGTCGGGATCGGCACGACGTGCAGCACGCCGTCGTCGGGATGCATCTCGGACAGCGCCGTCCAGCCCTGGAACGTGCGGAACGCGGTCGAGCCCGCCGGGGACTCGACGTCGGTCGTCGTGCGGTAGGCGGCGTCGAACGGGTCGTAGGCGTCGATGCCCTCGGTCAGCAGCGGGGCGAACACTCGCTGATTCTCGGGGATCCGCCATCCTCCGGCCGACGGCGAGTCGACGTGGGCCGGCAGGCCCTTGGCCACGGCGCCAGGTTCGCGGCGCCGGATGCGGTCGGGATATCCGATGTCGCGCATCGGGTCGAACCATTGTCGGCCGTGCGAGTCGACCGTCCACAGCGCCGTTCAGGAACCGCCGGACGGCGACCATGCTGGCGTGCTGGCGAGCCAGCACCTGCGGGCGCGACCAGTAGACGGGCCAGATCCGGGAGGCCGTCGACGGCGCCGGGATGCTGCTCGAGCAGCCGATCGACGGAAACCGTTGCGTTCGAGGTAGTCGGCCGAGCTCGTCGTTCCACGTCCTCGGCCTCGGCGCGTTCGAACGTGCCCCGCACGACGACGCAGCCGGCGGCGCGAATCGACTCGCGCTCGGCGTCGGTGACTGCCTCCGCCCGCACGTCCTCGAACTGCACGACCGGAATCGGATCAGCGCCCGATCGGCGCCGATCGCGCACCTCGTCGACCCGCCGGGTGACCGCCTCACGCAGTGGCGCCGAGCAGGTCGCCGACGTGGTCGCGGGTGATGTCGAGCAGGTCCAGCAGTTCGTCGACGGTCTCGGCCGGGCTCGCATCGGCGATCACGTCCGACATCGGGCGGCGGGAGACTTCCATCCGTCGAGACAAGTCGTCAGATCAGCACGTCGAGCGTGATCGCCGCGAACAGCAGGGTGACGTAGGTGATCGAGTAAGCCGAACACGCGCATCGAGTTGGCCGGCGGTCGGCCGCTCGACCGAGCCACACCGTGGCGGCGATGAAGATCGCCCCGAGCACGACGGCGGCGACCGCGTAGATGGCCCCGAGGTCGGCGACCGGGATGAGCACGAGGCTGCAGGTCACCATCGCCAGCGTGTGACCGATCATCTGGCGCACGGCGTGCTCGAACGGCACGACCGCCGGCAACATCGGCACGTTGGCGGCCCGGTAGTCGTCGGCGTACTTGATGGCGAGCGCCCAGAAGTGGGGCGGCGTCCAGAAGAACATCACGCCGAACAGCACGATCGGCGTCCAGTCGAGGCCGTTGCTGCACCGCCGCCCAGCCGACCAGCACCGGCACCGCGCCGGCGGCACCTCCGATCACGATGTTCTGCGTGCTGGTGCGCTTGAGCCACAACGTGTACACGCCCACGTAGAACGCCGTCGCCGACAACGCCAGCACCGCCGACAGCAGGTTGGCGCCGGCCCACAGCACGGCGAAGGCGGCGACTTCGAGCGCCACCGCGAACGATCAGCGCATCGCGCGGCGCGATCGCGCCGGTGACCAGCGGCCGGTTGCGGGTGCGCTCCATCAGGCGGTCGATGTCGCGGTCGACGTACATGTTGATGGCGTTGGCGCCGCCGGCCGCGAGCGTCCCGCCGACAGGGTCACGATCACCAGCCACGTCGACGGCCACCCGCCCTCGCCAGCACCATCGTCGGCACCGTGGTGATCAGCAGCAGCTCGATGATGCGCGGCTTGGTGAGGGCGACGTACGGCACCCACCGTGGACGTCGCCGTGCGGCGGCTGCCGTGAGCGATCCCGCCCGGCGCCAGCCGGGACGGCACGAGAGGTCGGCTGCCGACGGACATGACCGCTCCCATCGTACGGTCGCGCCGCTCGGGCGACCAACGCCCGGGCAACCGGACCGGCGGCCCGCGAAGACACCGGCCCACGCGGCACACTATGAGCGTGCCGACGACACTCGAACCGACGCGGGTGGAGGAGCCCGACCAGGACGAGCGCGTCGCGCTCGATCAACCATGGATCGTGCTCGTGTGGAACGATCCCGGTCAACCTCATGAGCTACGTCACCTACGTGCTCCAGAAGTTGTTCGGCTACTCGCTCGAGAAGGCCACCGAGCTGATGCTCGACGTCCACCACAAGGGCCGCGCGGTGGTCGCCAACGGCTCGCGCGAGCAGGCCGAGATGCACGTCTTCCGGCTCCACGAGCACGGGCTGTGGGCCACGATGCAGAAGGACGGCAGCCGAGTGAGGCGGCGCCGCGCGCCGGTCGCGGCGCTCGGGCGACGGCTTCGTGATCGACCTCGGCGACGAGGAGGCGGCGCTCGTCGTGCGCCTGCTCGACGAGTTGCGCCAGCTGCTCACCGAGCCCGTCACCCGACAGCGACGAACGGCGTGCTGCTCGTGCGGCTGTTCCCCGTCGCCCATCCCGACGACGAGCAGCGGAGGCCGAGTATCAGCGGCTGATGCGCGACGAGCTGGTGCAGTCGAAGCTGGCGGCGATCGAGCCGCGTCGACGAGGTGCTGGCGCCCGAGCTCAAGGGTCGCGGACGATCGCACGTTCGACGAGGAGCAGCTGGTCGCGTTCATGCAGTCGATCAACGCGATCCGGCTCGTGCTCGGCACGATGCTCGGGCGTCAGCGACGATCCCGACGTCGACGAGGTCGCCGAGCAGATCGAGAGCTCGCCCGAGTACCACCTCTACGCGTACCTGAGCTGGTTGCTCGACCACTGCGTGCGAGCGGTTCGACGAGCTCAGGCCGGGCTCGGGCGTCAGGTCGACAGCCGGATCGTCGTCGTGCCGCACGAGTCGGCGGCCGGTTGGTGCTCCTGTTCGGCGACGGCATCGCCGTACAGCAAGGTCATCGAGATCGCCGCCAACGGCACCAGCACGGCGTACACCACGGCCGAGATCATCGAGAACGCCCACAGCGGCAGGCCCGGAACCAGGATCAGCAACAGCAGCCCGAGCGACGACGGCCGTGACGAGCACGAGCCCGTTGAGGCTGGCCGACACGAACGCCGTGTGGATCCATCGGCGCCGCACCAGCCGGCCGCTGCGGCGCAGCGCCTGGCGTCCGGTCGACGCCTTCGAGCATCACCACCTGCGGCACGAACTGGTACCGGACCAGCAGGAAGATGCCGATCGGAGCGAGGATCACGGTGACCAGCAGCGCGACCACGATCCCGTACGCCCGCAGGAAGGCGCCGAGCACGTCGCCCTTGCGGTGCCCACAGGTGCGCTGGCCGACAGCCTTGGCGGCGGCCAGCCCGTGCTGCGTCGGCGCTCCATGTAGTCGGCCACCATCGAGTTGACGACGACGAACGCCGCCAGGTTGACGAGGCTGCCGATCAGCAGCGCCGACCACGAGGTTGGTGCCACTGGCGACGCCGAACAGCGAGCCGCAACGATCTGGAAGAACGGGAGCCGGTCGAGCAGCGCGCCGAGCAACCCGGCGACGAACGCCGCCGGGATGTACACGAGCCCGAAGCAGCACGAACACGAGCGGCTCGCGCTGATACGCCTCGAGCGCCGAGCGGACGATCTGCCCGGCCCGCCGCCGGCGCCGGATCGGGCGCGGCTCGACCTCGTCCCACGCGGTGCGACGCACCAGGAACCACGACGAGCGCGACCGCGATCGCCAGAGTGACCAGACACCTGGGCCGGCTCCATCTTGAAGTCGATCAGCGCCGTCGAACCCCGCTCGACGACGTCGCAGAACACGCCGATCGACCGAGCTGCCCTGCGTGTCGCCGGCGGGGATCACGACGCTCGAGTCGCGCAGGTCGTCGAACCACGGCGCCGGTTCGAGCCAGCGCGCCTTGGTGGCCGGGCCGGTCGGCCCGTTGAACGAGCCCGTTCTGACGTTCGCCCCAGCGACCGTTGAACGCCAGCCAGGCGAGCGGGTCGTCGGGATCGTCGACGGCATCGGGCAGCACGATCACCTCCGGCTCGACCCGATCGGACGGACCGGTCGGTGGTGTCGCATCCGAAGCCCTCGCTCGCGCCCCGGCCGAGGTACACCGCCGAGCCGAAGTAGCTGGCGTGCGACCCGGCCGACGAGTACACGACCGGGTGATCGCCCTCGCGTTCGAGCTTGTCGTCGTCCCAGTCGGCGCGCTCGCCGCCCTCGTGCTGCGAGTACCCGACGGCGACCGGCTCCCCCGCCAGCGCCTCCTCGACCGAGGACGCCTCGAACTTGAGCGTGATCCCTTCCCAGTCGCTCTCGTGCTTGTTGTTCCAGTCGTTGTAGTACCAGTAGAACCAGTACTGGAGGAACACCAGGTCGGGCTCGTCGGGCTGTTGCACGACATGGGCGTACACGGCGGCCGGCAGGTCACCGGTGTACTTGCCAGAAGTCGGTCTCGAAGATGCACCCCGGCGAGAGCGAGCTGCCGGGGAAGTCGAGGAAGAAACCCTCGTTCGAGACCGGCGAGATCGGCGGCGCTCGGGCCGCGCGTGACGACCGGGTCGCCGCCGCCGACCTGGCGCAGCGCGATCTCGGGGTTGTCGAGCACGATGTCGACCGCCGTCGGCCGGTACGGCTCACCGTCGGGGTCGCAGTCGTCCTCCTGCTGCTTGAGCATCATGACGGGCGCGAAGCGCTCCGCCAGTTGCTGTTCGGAGATTCGGCCGTCGGCGGACCTGGCGCGGGTGCCGGCCCGTCGCGCCCGCACGACCGACGCCGACCCGCTCGCCGCCACCCACGGCGAGCAGGATCAGCGCTCGCCGTCGCGTCGCATCAGGCGAGGATCTTCGCCTTGAGGCGGCGTACTCGTCGTCGCTGAGCTTGCCGGCTGCGTGCAGGGCGCTGGCCTTCTCGAGCTCGGACGCCGCTCCGCCGCCGGCGACGTCCGTACGTACGAGTCGAACGACTGCTTGGCCTCGGCCTGCTCCTTGATCGAGCGCTCGGTCATGCCCTTGCCGCGGACGATCAGGTACACGAGCAGACCGATCAGCGGGAAGAAGATCAGGCACGACCACCCAGGCCGCCTTGGCCCAACCCGCTCAGCGACTCGTCACGGAAGAGATCGACGATGACGCTGAACAACATCATCAACACGCTGATGAAGACGAAGCTGACGAAGATCAGCCAGATGGCCTCCCAAAACGAAAACGCGAACATGTCGAATGCTCCTCTGAACCTGAACTGGTGATGATGCGCTCCAGGACCCGCGCGGTCCGAGCCGCGGACTGTAGCAGTTGCCCGTCGTGCGGGATACGACCGGTACGAGGCGCGAACGTGCCGCCGAACGGGTCGCGCCGAACGGCGCCTGCATCGCCTGGTGGAAGCTCGACGCCTGGCTGCTAACTTTGCCTCGCTCTCAGCGAGATGAGGCCTTGCCCCCATCGTCTAGTGGCCTAGGACACCACCCTTTCAAGGTGGCGGCACGGGTTCGAATCCCGTTGGGGGTGCCAAGTAATGCTCCATGGTCCCGTGGTGAAGCTGGAGTTCACGCCGGCCTGTCAAGCCGGAGGTCGCGGGTTCGAGTCCCGTCGGGACCGCCAGCAGACGTGCTCGCCGCAAGGCGGCCGTTGTGTTGCACGGTCGAGTAGCTCAGTTGGCAGAGCACACGCCTGAAAAGCGTGGGGTCACCGGATCGACGCCGGTCTCGACCACTTCCTTTGGTCTCGGGCTCACAGCAAGCTGATCGCCCTCGCTGCCGAGTTCGCCGTCTCCGCTGCGCTTCGACGCTCACCCGCCTGACCGACCCGCTCACACTTGCGGCGTCGCCGCCGTGAGCTGCCGGGCTGATCGCCGCTCTCTTCGGACTGCGCCTGCCGAGTTCGCCGTCTCCGCTGCGCTTCGACGCTCACCCGCCTGACCGACCCGCTCACACTTGCGGCGTCGCTGCGGGACTCTCACGGGGCTGCGTCGCACGCGCTGACGTGCGTGTCACCATCCGCTGGCTGCTGGCGTCTCCGTGGATTCGTCGGGATTTGGATGCCGACGTAGCAGTCGAAGCTGCGGTCGCCGGCTTGCCAGCTTTCGGGTGACGGGAGCGTTTGGGCGATGTCGAGATCGCTGGTCGCCGACTTCGTGCCGACGAACGACTCGAAGGCGGCGTCGCACGCGATGTTCACGACCGTTGCTGCTTCGGCTGCCTTCGCGTCTGGGCCAGCGAGCCTGGTGGTAGCGCTGGAGGTCGTGGGGGTGGTCGCAGTTGGTGACCTTCAGTCGGGTCGATGTTGGTGAGTTGGGCGAGGCAGTCGCCGACGGCACCGCCGACCAGTCGGCTGTCTACGAGCGGGGCCAAGCCGGGTGGGCGGGGGGTGGTGATCGGGCCTGTGGCTTTCGCTGCGTGACTCGTCGTGATCGCACGGAGGGCGACGACCGTTCCCACGATGAGCAGGACGACGGCGGCCGTGGCGGCTGCGGCTGCGAACGCGGCGCCGGGCGATACCGTCGACCTTTGGTCGGGTCGAGCATCAGCGGTCGCTCGAGCTCGATCGCTTCGCCCGGGCGACTCGGCGGTTCAGGGTGAGCGCCTCGTGGAGGTCGATCGGCACGTCGTCGAGCGTGATCAGCGGCAGGACACGGTCGACGACCGGGAGTTCGCACACGCCCTTGCGGCCGGAGTCGAGCACGCAGTCGTCGAGCGATTGCAGGAGCTGCTTCCGCCGTGGGCCGGCATCGCCGGGTCGGGGTCGAGGCAGGCGGCGATCACCGCGTCGAGCGCTGCCAGATCGGGATCGTCGGGTCGCAGGCGGTTCCCACGGTGTGAGTCGATCACGCAGGGTCGGAGGTGCGCCGTGCACGAGGTGCAGCAACGTGGCGCCGAGCGAGTAGATGTCGGCCGCGGGGCCGACGGGGTCGTCGTGCTCGAGATCCTCCGGGCTGGCGTAGCGCATCGACACGGCGTTGGTGCACGTGCGGTAACGATCGTCGGCGGTGAGCGTGGCGATCCCGAAGTCGCACAGCTTGACCTGGCCGTCGCCGTCGATCAGCAGGTTCTGCGGCTTGATGTCGCGGTGCACGATCCCCTGGCGCATGGGCCGCGATCAGCGCGCCGGCCGTCTGGCGCCCGACGAACACGCGTCTGATCGACCGTCAGCCGGCGACGCGACGGTGACGGCTGATCGTCGAGCAGATCGGCGACCGAGCCGCCGGGCGCGTACTCCATCACCAGCGCCGGGCCGTCGGCGAGCTCGAGCAGGTCGATCGGGCGGATCACGTTCGGGTGGCCGGTCAGCGTCTCGAGCGCGGCCAGCTCGCGGCGGGTGCGGTGCCAGGCGACCGACGAGTCGGACACGTCGCGCAGGACCTTGATCGCGACCGTCGCCCCGGTGGCCTGGTCGACCGCACGGAACACATCGCCGAGGCCACCGCTGCCCGATCCGGACCAGCGAGTGGTAGCCGGCGATCTCGGGCTCAGTCATCGAGTCGTCGGCACGACTCGGCTCGAGTCGAGCAGCGCCAGATCGTCGCGCGTGACCATCCGGACCGCGATCGCGTACTCGACCAGGCGCGCCCGGCGGTTGGAGGCCAGCTGGCCCGGCGCTCCGTGCAGGCCGCGGATGCCCTGCGCGGCGAGCTTCTGGCAGACGTTGTCGAGCTTGCGGTTGACCCGCGTGAGCGTCCACCCGAGCCGGCGGGCGACGTCCTGGTTGGACGGCAACGACGGTCGCGGCCCGCCCGTCGCCGCGCAGCGCCGGTTCGGCGAGGGCCACGATCAGGCGCAGTTGGTCGGGCGTCATCGCCACCCGGCCGACGGTGGTCTCGCCGTGCTCGGCGCTCGTCGAGGCTGGCGCCACCGACGAACGCCGGATCGGGCAGGCGGATCGAGAACTCGTAGGTGGTGGGCCCGGCGGTGAAGCGCACGGTCGTGTCGGCGAACACGAGCGGGAGCACATCCGCCCGGTGCCAGGAACGCCTCGAGCCGCCCGTCGCCATCGGAGACGGTCGCCGTGAGCTGGCTGCCGATGTTGCCCAGCAGCCAGACCCCGTGTTGATGCGTCGATGGTGAGGAACTGGCGGTGCAGGTGGCGGTTGTCGGCGTCGAGCACGAGGTCGGCGTCGCGGCCGACGTGAACGGCAGGCGATCGATGGCGAGCAGCTCGCCGCAGAACTCGATCTCTGGGGTCGGGGTGGTGGTGACGGTCATGGCTGCCGTCGTGAAGGGTGACGACCGACGCCGATCGGCAACGGCGTGGTCGCCTGGCGGCGACTCGAGTCGTCAGTCGCAGTCGACGCCGTGGTCGGGGCCGAGGTCGTTGCTCAGGCGCCGGACGTAGGAGTCGTCGGGACCGTCGTCACGGGCGTTGCAGGCCTCGACATCGGTGGCGAACGGGCCGAAGTAGACGACGTAGATCGGCTCGCCGTTCGACGACGGCGTGAGCGACGGGCAGGTCTGAGTCGGTGCGCAGGTAACTGGAGCCGCTGAAATCGTCGAGCACCGCGGCCATGCCCTCCGGCGTGGCCTGGCTCGCCGATCGCCGAGGCGAGGATGGTGATGAAGCCGCCGTCGCACGGCGGATGCTGCATCGGGTGACCCGCCACTCCGAGGTCGCCGCCGCCGGTCGGGGGCGCGGGCGGGCGCCTGGGTCGCCGGCGCCGCAGTCGGAGCGACGGTCGGCGCCGGCGTCGGCGCCGGCGTCGGGGCGGGCGTGACCGCCGGCGCGGTGGGCGGAGCCGTCGGTGGAGCGGGTGGCGGGTCGGCCGGTGCGGAGGGACGCACCGTGGTCGAGGGCATCGGGAGCGGGGTCGTCGACGCCGTCGACAGGCCAGGCGGCGACCGACGTGGTGGACACGGACGGGACCGACGATCCCGGGATCGCGCCTTCCTCGTCGCCACCGGAGGCGGCGATCACCCACACGATCACGCCCACCAGGAACACGAACACGACACCGATGACGGCCGGAAGGTTGACGTTCCACCGCTCGCCCGGTCCGGACTGCCCGCCGTTCCACTGGTCGGCCATGCCCTCGATTCTGCAGCAGTTGGCCTGCCGCGATTGCGTCGGCGCGGCCGTATCAGCCCTGCTAGCCGGGAACTGGGCGGCGATCGCGGCGTCGATCGTCTCCTGCGGAATGCCGCAGTCGAGGGCGCCCTGGGTGACGATCGCGAGCGCCTCCGGGTTGGCCTGGGCGATGCCCATCGCCAGCAGTTCCTCCTCGTCGGCGGTCTCGTAGGCGGTGCTGATCGCGCAGTTGGCGACGTTCGGTTCGACGCCCTGCTCGACGAGTCGGTCGAAGAACAGGCCGGCGACCGGCGTCGCCGGCCGCTCGGTCGGGAAGCCCGAACGGATCGACGACGGGACCGGTCGGCTCGGTGGTCGGCGGCGCTGTCTCGCCGGGCGCCGGCGGCAGTCGTGCGTGGTGGTCGTCGTGGTGGTGGTCGTGGTCGTCGTCGTGGTGGTGCCGCACCGGTGTGTACGACACCTCGATCGACGTCGCCGCTGTCGGTGTCGGCCGACACGTAGCTCGCGATCGCACCGCCGGCGAACGCCAGCGTCCCGACGACCGCCATCGGCGTCGCCGGTCCGGGGAACGTCGCCGCCAACTCGACCGCGCCCGGGATGTTCTCCTGGTCCTTCAGGTGCAAGCAGCCCGAGTCGGTCGGCCCACACCAGCATCGGCGGCATCAGCACCAGCGCCGCCAGCAGCGCGATCGCCACGTTGAGCGTGACGATCAATCCGAAGTCGCGCAGCAGCGGCAGCGACGACGAGATCAGCACTGCGAAGCCCGCCGATGATCGTGCACGCCGAGGTGAAGAACGCCCGCCCGGTACGCCGGGCGGCCGTGTGGATCGCGTCCTCCGGACCGAGTCCGTTCTGGCGTTCCTCGATGTGGCGACCCATGATCAGCACCGAGAACTCGGCGACGCTGGCAACCACCAGCGGACCCGACACCGTGGTGAGCGGGCTGAGCGTGATGTCGAGCATCCACACGATCAGTGACGACAGGCCGATCGCCAGGAACACCGGGACCAGCGCCAGCACCGCCCGACCGAGGCTGCGCAGTGCGCAGCACGAGATACAGCCCGGCGAGGCTGAGTGCGAGGTAGGTCAGTGCGGCACGGTTGGCCGACAGGTTCTCGAGCAGCCCGATGCCCACCGTGGCCAGCCCGGCCGGAACGGCCCGCACCGGATCCTGACCCTCGGGGAGATCCTCGAGCAGGATGCTCGTGCGCGTCGATGTCGAGGGCGTCGATGCGCTGTTGGAGGTCGGTGGCGCAGACTCTCGACCAACACCGCTCGTTCTTCGAGGCTGGCCGGGGCGAGGCGCAGGTTGATCTGCGCCGCCGTCGGGACATCGCCCTCGAAGTGGACCAGCGGGCCGGCGATGTCCGGCGGCATCACCGCCGATGCCTCGTAGATGTCGGTCTCGCTCGGGCTGATCGGGGTGGCGTCCGGGACCATCAGGATCTTGCCCATCGTGTTGACGAGGCTGGACGAGGTGACGACCTCCTCGCGCGCTTCGGCGTCGAGCGTGAAGTCCCAGATCAGGTCGATCACCTGCTGGTCGTACACGTTGTTGGCCTGGACCAGGACCCCGAGCGTGCTCGAGAAGCCGGTCTCGTCCTCGAGCGTCTCGATGTCCTGGACCACCTGGCTGCCCTGGTCGATCCACTTGATCGGGTCGCTCTCGATGCGGGTCTTCTCCTCCACCAGCACCCCGCCGACGAACAGGCCGACACCGATCACGGCGATGATCGGGGCGACCTTGGTCGGCAGGCTGCCGAGCTTGACGACGAGGTGCTCGACCCAGACGCCTTTGGGTTCGCCCTGGGTCCGGCTCCGGAACTCGCGTACGCCGAGCGCCGATCCGGGCACGATGATCCCGACGATCACCAGCATCACGATCCCGACCGCCAGCAGCACGCCGAAGTCACGGATCATCGGCACCTTCGAGATTCGCAGCGCCAAGAAGGCGACGACGCCCGTCAGCGTGGCGGCGATCATCGGCGGCGCAAGGTTGGCGAGCGTCTCGCCGATCGGGTGCTCGTCGTTGTCGAGCAGCACCTCCTCCTCGATCCGGTTGTGGACCTGGATCGCGAAGTCGATCCCGAGCCCGATCAGGATCGGGAGCCCGGCGATCGTCACCAGTGAGAGATCGATCCCGATCAGACCGAGCAGCGAGAAGCTCCACAGCACACCGATCAGCACCGCCAACAGCGGCAGCAGCCGCCAGCGAACCTTGAAGATCAGCCACAGCACGATCGCCATCACGACGATCGCGGCCAGGCCGAGCCGCAGCATCCCGCTCTGGAGGTAGTCGTTGATCTCCTTGAGGTAGACGGGCGAGCCGGTCACGGTGAGGTCGAACCCGTCGAGCTCGATGCCCTCCAAGTGCTCGAGCACCTGCTCGGTGCCGACCGACTGCTCGTCGAGGCTGGCGTTGCCGAGCAGGATCACGCCTCCGACGGCGGTCTGTTGATCGGGGAAGGTCGACGCCAGCGAGAGCCGGATGTTGCGCTCGTCGTCGGCGGGAGCGACCGGCGCCCCGTCGGCGTCGACCGTGAACCCGTCGTTGCCGAAGATCAGCAGCTCGTTCCACGCCGGATTGCCGATCTCGCGGTCCTCGGCGACGGCGTCGTTGCGGGCGAGGCTGATCGCGGTGTCGACACTGCGGGCATCGGCACCGTCGGGGTCGCGCTCGAGGGGCGCGCAGCAGCGCGTTGGCGGCCGGACCGAACTCGTCGGCGCCGATCAGCGCTTCGCTGAAGGTCAGCGCCGTGAGTGGCGAGACCACGGATTCGACCTCTTCGATCGTCCCGAGCCGCTCGTTGATCTCCTGCATCGCGGCGAGGTTGTCGCCGGCGAACAGGTCGGCCACGTCGGCGGAGTCGTCGGTGGCGGTGAAGAGCAGGATCACGGCCTCGCCGCCGAAGTAGTTCTGGAACTCGCGGTTGTCGATCGCGATCTGGGAGTCGGAGTTGAGATAGCTGTCCTGACCGGTGGCGAACTCGACCTGCGTGAGGCCGATCCCGAGCAACGCAGTGATCACCACCATGACGAGCAGCACGATCTTCCAGCGCTTGCCGAGCGCGACTGCCAGCGATCTCCAGAACGACTCCACGAGGCCCCCTCCCGAAAGGTTCGGTCAAGCAAGAGTACGCGCGGCGCAGCACCGACCGCGCCGAGTGCTCATCGAGCACCGCGAGTGCTCGATCGGTGAACTTTTCGGGACAGCGCCTGTTCGGCGCAGTACCCTGAACGCAGCTAGTGGCGGACAACCGACGTTCCCCGGATTTCCGTCACCCTGCACGACCACAAGAAGGGCAGACCGGTGATTCGACGGACGATCCAGGCGGACGCTTTGCCTCCGACGGATCCCCCGCGCCGGGACAGCGGCGTCACGTTCATCGAGATGCTGGTTGCGATCGTGCTCCTCGGCATGGCCGTCGTCGGCATCTTGGCTGCGGTGCGGGCCACCATCATCGGAAGCTCACTTGAACAGGACCACGCTCGAGCGCACCAGTGGCTGCAGTCGGCCAGCGAGATCCTCGTCAACGACGTGCCATGGCGGGACTGCGAGACCAACACGGGCGCCGCACTGCAAGGTACCTACGAGTCGGCACTTCGAGGCGACGCCCGACATCATCCCGGCGGCTTGGGTCAACACCCAACTGTCCGTGCCGGCGGTGGTGACGTTCGGCCAACCCGACGGAACGTACGGCGCGACTTGTCATCCGGAGATCGATCGCCAGCTGGTGCAGATCCAGGTCGTCGACGCCGACGACAAGATCATCGAGACCGTCGACGTGGTGAAGGTGCCGTGAGTCAGCGCCGGGACGCTCGCGGGTTTACCCTCATCGAGACGCTGATGGTCGTCGCCATGCTGGGCCTGATCGCCACCGTCCTGGCCGCTGCGTTCACCGTCATCGTCCGTACGCAACCGCCAACCGAGGCGACGGTCGACGACGCCCGCACATTGCTGGGCATCACCACGTATCTCCCTGAGGATGTCGATTCGACGCCCGCGGCGGGATTCGATCTTCCGACACCGCGTGCCGATTCGGACAACCAACCGACGGGCTGTGCCGGCAATGCCACCGACGGCTTCAGCCTTCTCCACCTCACGTGGACCGAGTCGGTCGGGTCGACTGCCACGTACATCGCCAACTACCACGCGATCCCGGAACCGGCAGGGTCGCGGCATCGTCCGATACTCATGCGTCAATGGCGGGGCCCCTCTCGCATCAACATGACCAGCGTGTTCCCGGCGCTGCCGGCCAGTTGGGATCCTGGCGAGCCGCCCATCAGATTCGAATTCGTCGGCGCCGATGGAATCGATGTCGAGATCACCACCATCGACGGTGACACACAGTCGCTCGAGGCGCGGTCCAACAATCCGGCCGAAACTCTGCCACCGACGCCCCCCATCGTCTTCCCGCCGATTCCGGCCGGCAACCTGCCGCCCACGGCAGATGACGTCGATACGAGCACACCGGTCGACACTCCCATCACGATCGCGCTGACGGTCCAGGACCCCGATGTGGGCGACGCCCTCGTCGTGATACCGACCAATCCGACGGTGACGGCAGCGACGCCGGGATGGACCGCTGTCGTGTCCGGATTCGACGTGACCGTCACGCCACCGGCCACCGCGCCCGAGGGAGAGATTGCCAGCTTTACGTTCAGGGCTAGGGATCCGTACGGGCAACTGTCCGATCCGGCGACAGTGACCGTGACGCTGGTCGCCGCGCCCGTCAACACACCCCCGTTCGCCAACGACGTGAACGACACCGTCGTGACAGGCACTCCTCTGTTGGTCAACTTGCCGATCGGTGATGCCGATGGCGATCCGTTGTTCATCACGATCGGGTCGCATGGAGATGGTCTGACGGCGACGGTCGATCAGACAACGCGCATCATGACGGTCGTGTCGGACGGCTCGGACCGAGACACCTGGCTCGTTCACGTACACCATGAATGATGGACGCGGCGGCGTGGCCACAGGGACCGTGAACCTCTCGGTGGTGGTCTGCAACGTGACCTCACTCACTCCAATGGCCATGACAGTCCCGCTCCAAGGCGGCAACCACAAGCTCTCGTCGAACGTGACCTACACGGTCGCGTACACCGGTCCTTGTACCAATCTCGTTCTGGTCTTCGACCACGATGGATTGGCAGGCACCCCCGACAACGTGTTGTCCTTCGCGGCGACCACGAGCGTCACCGTGAACGGCCCCTCCAGGCCGCAGAAACTGGTCGCTCGGCCACACAACATGTACCTGCGAAACGGCGTCACAGGTGCAAACCTACGGACCGCCGTTCTCACCACGGACGTGACTGGAAGAACGATGACTCCTCAGAGATCACGCAAGCTCGCCGACCGAGGCAGCGTGCTGCCGATCGTGCTCGTGATCGTCGTGGTGCTCGAGGGAGTCGTTTTCGCTACTGCCGAATATGCCACCTCGACCCTGCGGTACGGTCGCGCCGTCGAGAGCCGCGCCGATCGCCTGTCGGCGGCCGAAGGTGGGATCCGCGACATCATCGACCGCATCACCAACTCGCAATTGCCGCTGTGCTCCACGGCAGCCGGCGTCGGCGGTATCGACATGGACCTACCTGACATCAGCGGTGCCGACATCACCGTCCGGTGTCAGCAGGTCGGCGGCCAGTTGGCCGACATGACGTCGTGGGCAGTGGTGATCACCGGCGAAGGTGGTGTTCCCAACGGCGAAGGACTCACCACGCAGTCTGGTGGCGAGAAGATCTTCGGCGGCCCGACCTACATCGCCCGGCAGAACCTGCTCGGTCTGCAACGTGATCTGCTGATCGAACAGGGCGACCTTTGGTACAGCGACGCCTCGTGCACCCCGGCGGAGATTTCATGGGTGTGCCTGGGGGCCACCTCAAGTTCGACTCGCCGATCCGTGGCGTCTGGTGCACCAACCGCCCCTGGCAGTACTCGCCTGCGCAGCCGAGCGGGCTGTTCGGAACGCCCGCCACCCCGACGTTGCCCACCGCGCGCCCGCCCCGTATCAGGACATCAACGGCTGTGCGTCTTATTTCCCGGCCGGTACACGAGCGTGCCGGACTGAACGAGGCTCCGCACGGCGGAGCGAACTATCTCATGTCAGGTGACTACGTGTTCGCTATTCCAGGCGACGGCGAGATCGTGATCGACAAGGCGCTCGTCACCGCCGGTCGCGAGGGTGTCGGCGGCGATCAGCAGCAGATCGACAACCCGCTGTGCGACGACGTGCGCAACTCCGACACACCGACCGGGCGAGTTTCTACCTGGACGGCAAGACGCACTTCGTTGTCGACAACCAGGCCTCGCTCGAGATTTTGCGGCGGCAACAGATCGACAATGTGGTCAGCGTGCAGACGTTGCCGAGCTACACCCTCACGTATCCGGCGCCGTGCTGTCGACCAAGGAGGGCAACAACTCGCAGATGGCGATCCACGGCCTGATCTGGGCGCCTAACACGCCGGTCGAGCTTGGCAACGTCACCAATACAGTCGTCGCCCAGATCATCGGCGGTGCCGTGGTGTCGGCGATGCATGTGCAAGCGTCGGGGTCGGCCGACGGCCTCCTCATCAGCGTGCAGGGTGCACCGAGCTCCGACAAGTGGGCATTGACGTCGACGGCAACAAAGGACGGCGGTACGACCCGGGTCCGCGTCATCGCGGAGGTCCGGCACTCCTCGACCGACGCCTGGGGGGCAGACCGTGTGGGAGCTGGCTCAGCGACAACTGGCGCGTCTGCGATCCGTCCGCCTGCTGGACCGCGTCGGATCGCCGTCCACTACAGGTTCTAAGCTCCCGCACATGTCGTGGGAGCAGTTGTCGGTCGGGGTGGAGCTGCCGTTCGATCCTCAACTGGTCGTTCCCGAGCTGCACGAGTATCCGCTCGACGTGCCTTCGCCGCCGGCTGTCGCCGACATCGAGCGGGGGGCGTACGACGCTGCGTTGAACACGTTCCGTGACGCGGTCACGCCCGGCATGACCGTCGCCGTCGGCGGTGGGTCGCGGGGGTTCACGGGGCGGGTCGAGCTGTTGCGGGGCACGCTCGCCGCGCTTCGCGAGCTCGGTGCGCAACCGTTCGTCGTGCCGGCGATGGGATCGCACGGCGGCGCCACCGCACCCGGCCAGATCCACATGCTCGAGTCGTTGGGCATGACCGAGGAGACGCTCGGCTGCGAGATCCGGGCCACGATGGACACGGTCGTGATCGCCCACACCGGCGTCCGGCACGCCGGTCCACCTCGACGCCAACGCTGCCGCCGCCGATCGCTTCCTGCCGGTCAACCGGATCAAGCCCCACACGTGCTTCAAGGGGCCGATCGAGTCGGGCTGCATGAAGATGGCGGTGGTCGGGTTCGGCAAGCAGCCCGGCGCCTTCCTCGTCCACTCGTGCGGGCCGGTCGAGATGCGCGATCGCCTGCTCGACGCCTGCGCCGCGATCAAGACGACCGGGCGGCTGCTGGGCGGCATCGGGTCGATCGAATCGACGTCCGGCGACGTCGTGCGCATCGAGGGCCTCACCGCCGACGACGTCGGCGGCGAGTTCGAGCACGAGCTCACCGAGTACGCCCGGACGCTCGTGCCGGCGCTGCCGTTCGACGAGATCGACGTGCTGATCGTCGAGCTCGGCGGCAAGGACATCTCGGGCACCACGATCGACCCCAACGTCACCGGTCGGTTCTGGGTGCAACGGTCTCGACGACCTGCAGAAGCCGCGCGTGCAGCGCGATCGTGCTGCTCGAGCTCACCGACGTCAGCGACGGCAACGCGCTCGGCATCGGGTTCGCCGACTTCATCCCGGCCTCGCTCGCCAACAAGCTCGACTTCCGGAAGACGTACATCAACTGCTTCACCGCCGGACCGGCCGGCATGCGGCGCTCGCGGATGCCGATGGTGCTGCCCGACGAGGAAGTCGTGCATCAAGGCCGCGCTGTCGATGTGCGGCCGCGGGCCGACCGAACCGAAGCGGGTCGTGCGGATCAAGTCGACCTTGCACCTCACCGAGTGCTGGGTCAGCGACGCGCTCCTGCCCTAGGCATCGACATCACCGATCGCTGGCTGCTGACCGCGAGCCCACACCGCCTCGTCAGACAACCGTCACGATTGCCCAGCGGGCTCAACTCGGCGCAGATGCCGATACCGTCGCGTGCCACGTTCCCCGCGCGTGCGTACGTCAACCGACCGTGGACTGTCGCTGATCGAGATTCTGGTGGCAGTCGTTCTCATGGGCCTCGTGGTCGTCGGCGTACTCGTCTCACTTCGAACGACAACCGTCGCCACGACCATCGATCGGGACCACGCGATCGCTTACTCGTGGCTGCAGGCCGCCTCGGACGAGATCTACCACGATCCGCGGATTCCCTGTACGGCTGGTCGGCCGGCGGCGATCGCCGCCTACACCGCCGCCGCCCGGAGCGCCCCGCGACCGGTGAACTGGGAAACCGAGCCGACGAGCGGTGATCACGGTCACCAACGTCGAGTACCTCGGGCGAACGACGCCCGACGCCAACTTCGAGTGGGACGCCGCGTTCTGCTTCGAGGGGGGGATCTACATCAACAGCCCGCTCTATACCCAGCGGGTCACGATCCAGGTCACCAGTCCCGACGGTCGCATGGTGAAGACGCTCCAGATGGTCAAGAACGAGGACTGAGATGAGCACACGCCGATCGCCACGGACGAGCGGACCGCGGGTTCACGTTGATCGAGACGCTGATCGTGATCTCGATCATGGGGATCATCGTGCCGAGTCTGGCGGTCGCCTTCATGGTGATCGTTCGGACGACTCCCGAGACCGAGGTTCGCCTCGACGATGCCCGAACGACCCGAGGACTGGCGACGTGGCTGTCGCACGACACGACCTCGGCGCCGCGGTTCGAGCCGATGACCGACCAAGGTGGGATCGACATGTCGTCGACGATCAATCCGTGCGGCGGACAGGGCAACAACATCCTCCACCTCCAATGGACGGAGGACGGTTTCAGTGAGCGGACGTACGTGTCGAGCTTCCGGTTCGTGGTCGTCCGGCGGGGCGGGTCGGATCGTGCGATACACGTGCTCACGTACGGGGTCCGGAGCGTTCTACGGGACGCAGGCGACCAACCTCACGTCCGGCCTCTCACCCGAGCGCCGTTCCGATCATCACGTTGATGCCAGACGGCCGCAGCAGCGGTGACCCAGTCGAGTCGGTCGACGTGCTGCTGACCGCTCTGAGCGGCCAGCAGGTCCTGGTCGAGACCGGTTCTCGCAATCCCTCGGAGTTCTTCCCCACATGACGACGGCGTTCCACCGACGGCGTCCCGAGACGACGGGGCGGTCCTGCCACTCGTGCTGGCGATCACGGTCGTGCTGCTCGATGGTGGTGCTGGCGATCGCCACGTACGCGACCACCAGCCTCAGCTACGGGCAGGTCGCCGAGGACCGCAGCGACCGCCTCTCGGCGGCGGACGCCGGGATGCGATACGCCATCGACCAGCTCAAGCTGCGCAACGCCGGGTGCATTCTCGACACGCAGGAAGCCGTGCTGCCCGGGGTCGATGCCGACTTCAACAACGCCCGCGCCACGGTCGTGTGCGAACGAGTAACGAGTGGCTACGAGGGGATCCAGGCCTTCGCCGCGGTGATGACGGGAGTCGGCGTGCCGAGCTCGCACCTCGTTGCTGTCGTCTCAGTCGGGCAGCAACGCCAAGGTTCTCGGCGGTCCCGTGTACATGTCCCGGATCGACAACGCCGCGTTCTCGCTCGTCACCCCCGGTCAAGATCGAGGACGGACCTTTGCTCTACCACGACACGACGGGCACGGTGCCGTGCAGGTCGGTCAAGCCGTCCACGATCGCCGCCGTCAACCAGGACAAGCTCGTATTCGATCCCGAGCTGATCTTCGGTCCGGTGTGCGTCACGGTTCCGTGGACCGCTCTTGTTCGACAGCCCCGAGGTGCCCGACCTGACGACACTCGTCGCTCGCGACGGCACCGTGGCGGCGACGAGTCTCACCGATACGACCGGCCCAGGGTCGTACGTCGACGTACCCGGCGCTGGTGGTTGCCGAGTGTTCCTGCCGGGGAACTACACAGCACCACCCGACCAGGCCGGCCGCAACGCCTATTTCATGACCGGCGACTATCTGTTCGATTTCACGGGCGCCGACCGAACGTTCCTGCATCCGCCAGGGCACGGTCACCGCCGGCCACATCAACCCGGCCGTCACCTCGGTCAATGAGTTGTCGTCCGACATGTCGACGCAGTGCAAGAACCAGCAGGCGGCCGATCCGTCGCCCGAGTTCGGCGCCACTTTTTACTTCGGTGGTGACACCCACATCAACATCTCCACCCAGGGCTCGCTCGAGATCCATGCCCGCCAACAGGGCAACGACTATGTCAGTGTCCAGACGTTGTGCAATCCCGACCCGAACGGCAACGGAACTCCCGACGCCGTCGAGTTCCAGTCGCGGGCGCCACCGAACCCGACGGGTACTGGTGCAACCCGAGTGGGGATGGCGGATTGACCGGTCGGGCGAGCATGCTCACCGCTCCAGCGGGTGGATCGATGCCGGACTTCCTCTTCACGGACAGCGGCAACAACCGCGAGTTCATCGCTCAGGCGCTGGTGTACGTGCCACTCGCCCAGGTCCAGTTCGGGAACGTCTCGAACTCGGCGATCCAGAAGATGCTCGGTGGCCTGATCGTCTCCCGGCTGGTGCTGCAATCGTCGACCTCGGCGACGAACTTCGAGATCTCCGTGCCGACCAGCCCGATCACGGCCAAGATCCAACTCACCTCGACGGCGGTCAAGGACGGTGCGACATCGACGATCCAATCGATCGTCGAGTACCGGCCATACGAGGAAGACATCGACGATCGCGTTCGTGTCAACTCGTGGCGCGTCTGTGACAGTCAGGCCTGCGGCTGACCGGCCTAGGTGCCGTAGTCGAAGCCGATGTCGGGTGCCGTCAGCAACGGGACGTAGGCGACCCCGGCTGCCTCGCACAGCGCCGCGCACGTGCCGCCGCGATCGACGATCAACGTGACCAGCACCGGTTCGGCGCCGAACGCCCGCACCACGTCGACGGCTTCCATCAGCGACGTGCCTCGCGTGGTCGTGTCCTCCGTGATGACCACCTTGTCGCCCGGTTGCAGAGCGCCGGCGATGCGGCCGGTCACGCCGTGGTCCTTGGACTCCTTGCGCACGCTGAACGATCGCAGCTCCCTGCCACGGGTGGCGGCGATCGCGGCGACGCCGAACGCCACGGGATCGGCGCCCATCGTCAGTCCGCCGATCGCCACCGCCTCGGGCGGGATCACATCGAGCATCGCATCGGCGACGAGCACGATCCCATCAGGCCGGCACGCGGTCTGCTTCGTGTCGAGGAACCACGAGCTCGTCGCTCCCGACTTGAGCGTGAACTCGCCACGCTTCACGGAATGCCGCAGGACGTGCGTCCGCAATGCGTCGAGCTTCGGGGACAGTCGGGGCAGTTCGCTCATCGGCAACCGAACCTAACCCGGCCAGCCGATCTCGAGCCCTAACCTCGTCGACATGCAACTCGCCGATCTCCGCGCCTTCACCGAGCCTCAGCAGGGCGCCACCTACGACGACCTGTTGGCGGTGGCGTTGCGTGCCGAGCAGCTCGGGTACGGAGCATTCTTCCGCAGCGACCACTACCTCAAGATGGGGGGCGTCTCGGGGCTTCCCGGGGCCGAGCGATGCCTGGATCACGCTCGCCGGGCTGGCGCGTGACACCACGACGATCCGGCTCGGCACGCTCGTCACGGCGGCGACGTTCCGGCTGCCCGGCCCGCTGGCGATCTCGGTCGCCGGTGTCGACCAGATGTCGGGTGGTCGGGTCGAGATCGGCCTCGGCGCCGGCTGGTACGAGGCCGAGCACGCGGCGTACGGGATCCCGTTCCCGGGCGTCGCCGAGCGCTTCGACAACCTCGAGGAGCAGATGGCGATCCTCCACGGTCTGTGGAACACACCCGCCGGGTGAGACGTTCTCGTTCGAGGGCGAGACCTGGCGGTTGACCGAGTCGCCGGCACTGCCCAAGCCCGCTCAGGCGGGCGGACCGCCGATCATCGTCGGCGGCAAGGGTCCCACGCGGACGCCGGCGCTGGCCGCCAAGTACGCCGCCGAGTTCAACCTGCCGTTCGCCACGATCGACGTGTTTCGCGATCAGACCGCCAGGGTCGCCCAGGCCTGCGAATCGATCGACCGCGATCCTGCGTCGATGACCTGGTCGGCGGCGCTGGTGCTCTGTTGCGGCGAGACCGAGGCGGAGGTTCAGCGGCGGGCGGCGGCGATCGGGCGCGACGCCGACGAGCTGCGCGAGAACGGCGCCGCCGGCACGCCTGACGGAAGTCGCCGCCACGCTCCGGGCATGGAACGCCGCCGGTGCCGATCGGCTCTACCTCCAGGTGCTCGACCTCTCCGATCTCGACCATCTCGACCTGGTCGCCGAGCAGGTCGCTCCCGATCTCGACTGACGACCAGTCGATCGCCCTGGGTCGATAACTTTGTCGTTTTGGCCGACTCTTCGATCGCGCCCGATTTGCGAGAAATCCGGTGCTGCGTACACTGCACTCATGGCAGCGAAGCGCGGACCCAAGGAGATGACCGACTCCCACAAGGCAGCCCTCGAGCGGGGCCGCGCCGAGGGGCGGATCGTCCGTGATTATCTCGAAGCGTTGCGGTCGAACAAGCCCAAGCGAGGGCGCAAGCGCACCGCCGATTCGATCAACAAGCGGCTCTCGGCGATCGATTCCGAGTTGCCCGACTGCCAGCGCCATCGACGAGCTGCAGCTCCTGCAGGAGCGACGCGACCTGAATGCGGAGCTGGGCTCGCTCGGCGCCGGCGTCGACATCGGGTGACATCGAGGAGGCGTTCGTCGGCGTCGCCAAGGGATATGGCGAGCGCAAGGGCATCTCCTATGCGACGTGGCGTGACGTCGGGGTCTCGGCGGCCACGCTCAAGCGGGCAGGGATCAGTCGCGGCGGGTGAGCCCGGGTCGCCGACGAACATCGGCGGATGCGCGCCTCACCTCGTAACAATGTGATCGAGTTGATCGAAGATCTGATCGAGATGCCGAGCGACCGTGCCAGGTCGAACGCCTCGTCGAGCGAGCGCACCGTCGAGCTCCGGGTCGGCTTCCAGCAGTGACCTGAAATCGACCCGCTCGTCCCACGCCCGCATCGCATTGCGTTGCACGATCCGGTAGGCGTCGTCGCGCGAGCTACCGGCGTCGACCAGCGCCAGCAGCACCGGCTGACTGAACACGAGCCCGTGGCTGGCATCGAGGTTCTCGCGCATCCGGTCCGGGAACACGACGAGGCCTGCGAGCAGCCGCGCCAGCCGCCGCATCACGTAGTGCGCCAGCTGCGACGAGTCGGGCAGCACGACCCGTTCGACGGAGGAATGCGAGATGTCGCGTTCGTGCCAGAGCGCGACGTCCTGCAATCCCGCCAGCAGGTTCGAACGCAGCACACGCGACAGACCCGAGATCGTCTCGGCCGAGATCGGATTGCGCTTGTGGGGCATCGCCGACGAACCCTTCTGTCCCGGCTTGAAGCCCTCCTGCACCTCGCTGACCTCGGTGCGCTGCAGGTGGCGGAGCTCGACGGCGACCAGCTCGCACGTCGCGCCGATCGACGCGCAGGCGTAGAGGAACTCGGCATGCCGGTCACGGGCGATCACCTGTGTCGCCGCCACGGGGGTCAGGCCGAGCGCACCACCGACATGGGCCTCGACCGACGGCGGGATGTTGGAGTAGGTGCCGACGGCGCCACTCAACTTCATGACCGCCACCGACCGGCGCGCCGCCTGCAAGGCGCGTGCGATCGCGATCGACCTGGAGTGCCCACAGCGCGACCTTGGCACCGAACGTCGTCGGCTCGGCATGGATCCCGTGCGTGCGTCCGATCATCACCGTGTCGCGGTGCTGCCGAGCCAGTGCGATCAAGCGTCTCGAGCAACGCCGATGCCGCCTCGACCAGCAGGTCGGCGGCGTCGCGCATCTGCCAGCACAAGGTCGTGTCGCCGACATCGCTGGAGGTCAACCCGTAGTGGATCCACTTGCCGGCGTCACCGATCGCCTGCTGGACGACGTCGACGAAGGCCGCCACGTCGTGATCGGTGACCGCTTCGCGTTCGAGGACGGCAGCGACGAAGTGCTCGTCGACGGCCGGCGCGCCGGCCCTGCAGGCCGCGGCCGCGTCGGCGGGCACGACGCCGATCGCGGCATGGGCCTCGGTCGCCAGCAGCTCGACCTCGAGCCAACGCGCGAACTTGGCGACGTCGGACCAGACCGCGGTCATCTCCGGCGTCGAATAGCGCGGGATCACGGCCTCACCCCGAGGCTCATGCGGTCCACAGCAGGTAGTCGTCGCGTTCGGCGCCGACACCGACGACCTTCACCGGAACCCCGACCTCGGCCTCGACCAGCGCCAGGAACTGGCGCGCCGGCTCGGGCAGTCCGCCCGACTCGCGAGTCGCCGACAGCGTGGTCCGCCACCCGGACAGCGTCTCGTACACCGGCTCGACCCGCGCCAGCACATCGGACCGATCCGGGTAGGCGTCGAGCAGGTGGCCGTCGAGGCGATAGCCGACGCACACCTTGACCGCCCCGAACCCGTCGAGCACGTCGAGCTTGGTGAGGGCCAGCTCGGTGAGGCTGTTGAGTCGAACGGCGTGACGCAGCATCACGCAGTCGAGCCAGCCGGCCCTGCCGGCGCCGGCCGGTCACGGTGCCGAACTCGCGGCCGACCTCGATCAGCGTGTCGCCGTCGGCATCGAGCAGCTCGGTCGGGAACGGACCGGCCCCGACGCGTGTCGTGTACGCCTTCGTGATGCCGACCACACGATCGAGGTCGCGCGGACCGAGCCCGGTTCCGGAGCACGCCCCGCCGGCGGTCGGGTTCGACGAGGTGACGTAGGGATAGGTGCCGTGATCGAGATCGAGGAACGTCGCCTGGGCGCCCTCGAGCAGGACGTGGGCACCACTCGCGACCGCCTGGTGCAGCAGTGTCACGGTGTCGACCACGTACGGCTGCAAGCGCTCGCCGTACTCCAGGAAGCGGGCCACGATCTCGTCGACGTCGAGTGGCTCGGCGCCGGCCTGCTCGATCAGCTCGTTCTCGGCGATCGCCCGCGCCCGCACCGTGCCGGCGAAGACGTCGAGGTCGGCGACCTCACCGACGCGTACGCCGACCCGCCGCGCCTTGTCGGCGTACGCCGGGCCGATCCCCTTCAAGGTCGTGCCGATCTTGTCGTCGCCGCGCATCGCTTCGGCGATCACGTCGTGGGCCTGGTGCCACGGAAAGATCAGGTGGGCCCGACTCGACACCTTGAGGTCGGCGCAGGAGACACCGCGCGCCTTCGAGCGTGTCGATCTCGCGGAACAGCGTCGGCAGGTCGACGACGACACCGTTGCCGATCACGGGGATCACGTGGTCGTAGAGCACACCGCTCGGGATCAGCTGCAACGCGTACTTCTCGCCCTCGACCACCACCGTGTGCCCGGCGTTGTGCCCGCCCTGGTAGCGCACCACGTAGGTGTGCTCCTTCGACAGCAGGTCGATGATCTTCGCCTTGCCCTCGTCACCCCACTGGGCGCCGACGACGACGGTGACGGGCATGCGCACGCTCCCCGGTGACTGCGGACTGGAACGTGCGCTGACTCTACAGCGGTGTGCTCGATACGGTGGCTTGCCGTGGCGGTGATGCGCATCCAACGCTGGGAGTCGATGCCCGAGTCGGCACGGGCGGCGTTGGTCAGGCGCGGCCTCGACGAGATCTTCGATCCCGAGCTGCGGGCGTCGATCGTGACGCTGATCGAGGACGTGCGCGAGCGCGGCGACGACGCCGTCTGCGATGCGCTCGCACGGTTCGACCGGGTCGACGTCACGCCCGATCAACTGCGGGTCTCCGACGACGAGCTCGACTCGGCGTCGGTGTCGGACGATGTCGACGCCGCGATCGACGACGCCGTCGCCCACCTGCGGGCCTTCAACGAGCAGCAGATGATGCGATCCGGCGACTGGTCGTTCGAGTCCGAGCCAGGGCTGATCGTCGGCGAGAAGATCACACCGATCGCCTCGGCCGGGCTCTTCACCCCGTCCGGCAAGGCGAGCTACCCGAGTGTCACCTATCAGTTGCTCGTGCCGGCGCTCGTCGCCGGCGTGCCGCGCATCGTCGCCGTCGTGCCGCCCGTCCCCGGCGGGAGCGGCGCGGTCGATCCGGCCGTGCTCGTGGTGTGCCGCAAGCTCGGCCAGCGCGACGTGTTCCGGGTCAACGGACCGGCCGGAATCGCCGCCCTCGGGTTCGGGACGCAGTCGATCCCGGCGGTGCGCAAGGTCGTCGGACCCGGTTCACCGGCGGTCACCATCGCCCAGGTCGAGATGCAGCGCCACGGTGTGACGACGATGATGCTGCTCGGACCGACCGAGAGCGTCGTCGTGGCCGACCACACCGCCGACGCGCGCCGGCTTGCAGCCGATCTGCTGATCGAGGCCGAGCACGGTGTCGACACCTCTGTGGTGCTGATCACCGACGCCGAGGCGCTGGCGACCGAGGTCGACGCCGAATTGGCGCGGCAGTTGGCCGCCCTGCCCGAGCCCAGGGCAGCCGCGGCCCGCAGCGCGCTCGGGCCGAACGGCGGCTGCGTGCTGGTCGACACGCTCGAGCAGGCGGTCGAGATCGCCAATCGGTACGCGCCCGAGCACCTCCAGGTCGCTGTCGCCGACGATCGCGTCGACGAGGTGGTCGCGGCGATCGTCAATGCCGGCGAGATCCTGATCGGTCAACACACCCCGTTCAGCGCCGCCAACTTCGTGATCGGGTGCCCCGCCTCGTTGCCCACGAGTGGGTTCGCGCATGTCAGCTCGGGCATCACCGCCCACACCTTCCTCAAGCGCACCGCGGTCGCCCGGGCCGACGCCGCCGCCCTCCAACGCCTGTCGCCGACCGTCGTCGCCCTCGCCGAGCACGAGGGCTTTCCGGCACACGCCGCGGCGATCCGGATGCGCACCGACGCGTGAAGTTTGAGCACCGAATGTGTGCACTGCGCGTGCTCCGGCACGTCAAGTGACCTAAGGTCGTGTCGTGGCCACGATTCTCTTGGTGGAAGATGACGAACGGATCAGCGAGCCGCTGCTCCGCGTGCTCTCGACGGAGGGCTTCGATGTCATTCATGCGTCGAACGGCAACGCCGGCCTCGACGCCGTTGCGTCGGGCAAGCCCAACCTCGTCCTGCTCGACCTGACATTGCCCGATATCGACGGTCTCGACGTCTGTCGCCGGATCCGCGACGACCGCCCCGAGCTGCCGGTGATCATGCTCACCGCCCGCGCCGAGGAGATGGATGTCATCGTCGGGCTCGGTGCCGGCGCCGACGATTACGTCCCGAAGCCCTTTCGTCTGGCCGAGTTGGTCGCACGAATTCGCGCCCGCATGCGGGTCGCCGAGGCTGCCCACCAGATGCCGCGCGAGCTGTCGGGAGGCCCGCTGCGGGTCAACACCGAATCGCGCCGGGCATATCTCAACGGCGAAGAGTTGGAGCTGACCTCCAAGGAATTCGACCTGCTGGCGCTGCTGATGAGCCGTCCCGACGCGACCTTCACGCGCGAGCAGATCATGGCTGCCGTGTGGGACGAGAACTACTGGGGTTCGACGCGAACGCTCGACACGCACATCTCGACGTTGCGGAGGAAGATCGGTGACGACACCGACCCGCCGACCCTGATTGTCACCGTGCGGGGCGTCGGATTCCGCTTCGAGGGCTAGATAACGATCCGGATCGTTCGTGCGGCGACGCCTCGTCATCTCCACGATTGCGATCGTGCTCGTCGTGCTGGGCACGCTCGCTGTTCCCGTGGGGCTGATCGTCTACAACGCTGCCGAACAGCAACTCGATGCCCGGCTGCAGGAGCAGGCGACCAACATCGCCAACGCCATCTCGAACGACGTCAACGCCGGACGCGAGCCCGACTACGAGGCCGCATCGGCGTTCCTCGGAGACAAGGACGGGGTGCTGATCCTCAGTCGCGAGGGAGACCTGCTCTTCACCAAGCGCGCTCGAGGGCGTCGAGTCGACCCGCGTCAGCACCCCCCGGATCGCCGTCGACGGCTCGCGGGTGAGGGTGAGCACCGACAGGGACCCGCTCGACGAGCAGTTTCGCAGCCAGCTCAACATCCTGCTCGTACTGGCCTTCGGTGGGATCCTGGCAGCGGCCGGCCTGGCCGCGGTGCAGGCCCATCAACTCGCCCGGCCACTCGAGCGGTTGGCGGCGCGCGCCGCCCGGATCGGCGACGGTGACTTCAGCCGGCAACCGATCGCCAAGACCAACATCCCCGAGATCGACCACATCGGCAGCGCACTCGAGACCAGTTCGCACCGGGTCGACACGATGCTCGCCAACGAACGTCACTTCACCGCCGACGCCACCCATCAACTGCGCACCGGCATCACCGGGATCGCCATGCGCTTCGAGATCCTGAGCATGCGCGGCGAGCCCGACGTCGTCACCGAGGCCGAGGCCGGCCTGATCCAGACCGATCAGCTCAACGCCACGATCGACGAGCTGCTCGCCGCCGCCCGCAATCGATCGACCCAGGAACGCGTGCCGTACGACCTGACGGCGCTCGTCAACCATCACGCCGTCGAGTGGCAGCCGCGCTTCAGCGCCGTGCGCCGCCATCTGTCGGTGATCACCGCCACGCCGGCTCCGATCGTGGTCGGCACGATGGGACTCGCCGGGCAGGTGATCGACATCCTGATCGACAACGCCCTGCGGCACGGCGATGGAGCCGTGACGCTTGATGATCGACGGTCCATCGGTGGTCGTGATCGATCAGGGCAAGGGCATGTCGGCCGAACGGCTGAGGACGGTGTTCGACGGCCCCGTCGATCCTGCTGCGAAGCACGGCAGGGGCCTGGCGCTCGCCCGGCGGCTGGCGCAGGTCGACGGAGCGTCGCTCGACGTCGTGGGCAACCAACCGCTACGGATCAGGTTCAGGCTCGTCCGCGGCGATCACCAACCGGCCGACGACCTGGTGCTGCCCCTCCCGGCCGAGGTCGAGGCCTGACGACCGGGCCGAAAAAACCAATCGCCGTCTCCAGGAGGCGGGAGCCCTGGAGACGGCGAGCGGAAGGAAACAGGAGCAGTATTGCGGCTCCCGTGTGAGCGAGTAGCCAACTGGCCGTAAACTTTTTGCAAAATCCGCAGGTACGCGAAACCCCAGGTCAGGGGTGATGGCGACCCGTGTTGTTACGGGACGACGTCGAGCCGCAAGCCGTCGGATTCGACCCCGGTCGGGTCGGAGCTGGTCGACGACCGCGATCGTCGAGCCCTCGTGGGCCCGACCCTCGAGGATCAGCACCGCCGCCCGGTCGCCGATCTCGCGCTGGATGACCCGCTTCAAGCGGTCGCGCGCCGAACGCCGGGTCGAACCCGATCCGCGCCAGCAGCGCCATCGCCGCGTCGTCGACCTCCAAGGTGATCCGGCGCTCGGCGAGCCGCTGCCGCAGCCGGGCGAGCTGGATCTCGACGATCCGGCGCAGGTCGTCCTCGGTGAGCGACCGGAAGCGGATGATGTCGTCGACGCGGTTGATGAACTCGGGCCGGAAGTAGTCGCTCGGGATCGCCCGGCAGGTTGGACGTCATGATCAGCACGGCGTTGGTGAAGTCGACCGTGCGGCCCTGGCCGTCGGTGAGGCGCCCGTCGTCGAGCACCTGGAGCAGCACGTTGAACACGTCGGGGTGGGCCTTCTCGATCTCGTCGAGCAGCACCACGCTGTAGGGACGCCGCCGCACCGCCTCGGTGAGTTGGCCACCCTCGTCGTAGCCGACGTAGCCGGGAGGGGCTCCGATCAGTCGGCTGACCGAGTGCTTCTCCATGTACTCGCCCATGTCGATCCGGACCATCGCCCGCTCGTCGTCGAACAGGAACTCGGCCAAGGCCCGGGCGAGCTCGGTCTTGCCGACACCGGTCGGACCGAGCAGCATGAACGAGCCGATCGGGCGGTTCGGGTCGGACAGCCCGGCCCGGCTGCGGCGGATCGCGTTCGAGACGGCGACGACCGCGTCGTCCTGCCCGATCACGCGCTGATGGAGCGAGTCCTCGAGGTGGATCAGCTTGGCCATCTCCGACTCCATCAGTCGGGTCATCGGCACGCCGGTCCACTTCGACACGACCTCGGCGATGTCCTCGGCGTCGACCTCCTCCTTGAGCATCCGGTGCTCGCCCTGCAGCTGGTCGAGGTGAGCCGTGGCCTCGTCGATGCGTCGCTCGAGCTCGGGGATCCGGCCGTAGCGGACCTCGGCGGCGACGTTGAGATCGGTCTCGCGCTCGAGCTGCGTGCGCAGGTGCTCGAGCTCTTCCTTGAGGTTGCGGATGGCGTCGATCGCCTGCTTCTCGGCCTCCCAGTGCTGCTTCATCGTCGCCCGCTCGACGTTGAGCTGGGCGAGCTCGTCGTGGAGGGCGTCGAGCCGTTCATGCGACGCGGCGTCGCTCTCCTTCTCGAGCGCCACCTGTTCGATCTCGAGCTGCAGGATCCGGCGCTCGACGATGTCGATCTCGGTCGGCATCGAGTCGATCTCGATCCGCAACTTGGAGGCCGCCTCGTCGACGAGGTCGATCGCCTTGTCGGGCAGGAAGCGGTTGGTGAGGTAGCGGTTGGACAGCACGGCGGCGCTGACCAGCGCCGAGTCCTGGATGCGCACACCGTGGTGGACCTCGTAGCGCTCCTTGAGGCCGCGCAGGATGCCGATCGTGTCCTCGACCGACGGCTCGCCGACGTAGACCTGCTGGAAGCGGCGCTCGAGGGCAGCATCCTTCTCGACGTACTTGCGGTACTCGTCGAGCGTGGTGGCGCCGATCATGCGCAGCTCGCCGCGGGCGAGCATCGGCTTGATCATGTTGCCGGCGTCCATCGCTCCCTCGGCCCCGCCGGCGCCGACGATCGTGTGCAGCTCGTCGACGAACGTGATCACCTCGCCGGCGGCGTCGGTGATCTCCTTGAGCACCGCCTTCAGACGCTCCTCGAACTCGCCGCGGTACTTGGCACCGGCCAGCATCGAGCCGATGTCGAGCGCGATCAGGCGCTTGCCCTTCAGGCCCTCGGGCACGTCGCCGTCGGCGATCCGCCGCGCCAGGCCTTCGACGATCGCCGTCTTGCCGACGCCCGGCTCGCCGATCAGCACCGGGTTGTTCTTGGTGCGCCGCGAGAGCACCTGGATGACACGCCGGATCTCGTCGTCGCGGCCGATGACCGGGTCGATCTTGCCCTCGGCGGCGCGGCGGGTGAGGTCCTGCCCGTACTTCTCGAGGGCGGCGAACTTCTCCTCCGGGTTCTGGTCGGTGACGCGGTGGCTGCCGCGCACGTCGCGCAGCACGCCCAGCAGCTCCTCGCTGCCGACCCCGAGCCGGTCGTTCATCGCCAGCAGCAGGTGCTCGACCGAGACGTAGTCGTCCTTGAGGTCCTTGCGGTACTGCTCGGCGCGCTCGGTGACGTTGTTGAGCTCGCGCGACAGACGCGGCTCGTCGCCTCCGATCGCGCTCGGGAGCTTGCTCGACCGCGGCCAACGCCCGGTCGCGCACCATGCCGGGCGACTGGCCGAGCTTGGCGAGCACGGGGGCGACGATCGTGCCGTCCTGGTCGGCCAGCGCCACCAGCAGGTGGTCGGGTGTCAGCTCGGGATTGTGGTTCGACTTGGCCTGGTCGATGGCCGCGGCGAACGCCTCCTGGGTCTTGACGGTCCACTTCTTGGGGTCGAGTGCCATGTCTCGATGCTACCACCGGACTGCGCCGATCCTGACACGACATCGACTCAAGTTTCATGAGTCGTCATCGTCGTCCGGCCCAGCTTCGTCGGCTCCGGCACCGAGACGTCGACGGCGATCGCGGTGCCGATCGCCGTCGATGCCGGCGAGCGACGCGAGGAACGCCGTCACCGCCGGATCGTCGGTCTCGCCGATGAAGTCGACGTAGTTGTCCTGGTGGTGCCCGAAGCCTTCGGATCCGCCGTCGAAGACGGCCACCACCTGCGACGCGGTCGGGGTGTCGATGCCGGGCTCGAGCGTGACGAGCGTCGGCGAGATCGCCACCGAGCACGTCGTCGGCGCGACTGACGACGTGCGAGACGGCCGCCACCTCGGCGCCGATCTCGTGCCAGGCCGCCCTGGCGGTGCCGGACACGACCTTCGGCAGGTCGAAGTCGAGCAGTCCCTCGCCGACATCTCCGACGGCGTAGCCGAGGTCGGTGACGTGGGCCTCACCGATCGCTTCGCCGACGATCACCGCATCCTGGCGGTTCTGCAACACCAGCACCTGGGTGCTGCTCGGGACGTGCTCGAGCTGCGGGCCGGAGTTGTACCCGGAGGCCACGACGTGGGTCACGTCGAACCCGCCATCGGCGCCGTTGAAGTCGGGGTCAGCGGCGAGATCGAGCGCGGTGTCGGCGCCGAAGCTGTGCCCGACGATGACGAGCTGGCTGCCGGCCGGAACGCCGCGCTCGAGCAGTGCCGACCACACCATCTGGGCGTAGGCGTTGTCGGCGACATCGGCGCTGCGCGAGGAAGGCAGGGCGTGCTGGTCGAGGTCGCGCACGCTGCGGTGCTCGGGCTTCAAGCCACGACCCGGCGAGGACAGGTCGATCACGCCCGGCAGCACGACGAGGTAGCGGTGCTCGCCGAGCTGGACGAGCTCGAACTCGTCCTCCCTGATCCGCTCCGGCCGAATCGGTGTCGGCGAGGGCTCGCATCACGAGCTGGCGGCCGGCCGCCACCGAATCGACGTCGGCGATGTCGTACGGAGCGCGCAGCTCGCCGGAGTGCGTGCCGCCCCGCTCGCCGATCGGCGCCCGAGAACGGCGTGCCGGCCGGGCAACTGTCGCCGCGACCGGGCCACCCCGGCGCGACCTGCAGCAGCTCGGTCGGCGACGAGGCCGGGATACGACCCGGTCGTCCCGCATCGGCAGCCTCGACCTGCTCGACGACGAGGCGCAGCAGGCCGCTCACCGCCCACAGATCCGGACGCCGCCGACGCCAGTCGCCACACCGCCCACGCCGACTCGTGCTCGAGCTGCAGGCGGTCGGCATCGCGGCGCCGCTCGAGGTGGAGGCGGTTGATCTGGTCGCCCCAGTCGGCCCACCGGCGGGCCGCGCTCGACGACGCGTCGGTGTCGATCCGGAGTCCGCTCACGTCACGCCGCGACCCACGGATACGGCGGTGCCGGCAACGGTTGAACGTTGGTGGCGCGCGTCGGTAGCTCGTCACAGACCGTCGCCCTCCAGAGGCACTCGGCGGCGAGGCGTTCCATGCCCGCCGCAGAGGTGCTCAGCTCGTACGTGATCGACGCCAGTTGCTCGTCGACGAGCCGGCGCACCGGCCCGGGCCCGAGCATGCTGTCGACGGCCGACGCCCGAGATCTCGGCCGCCTGCCGGCGCAGGTTCTCGCCGAGGGCGGCGTACCGGCTCGCCGCCTCGCGGTACTGCGTGTGCGGTCGGCATGGCAACCGGCGACGCTAGCGACGAGCGCCGGCGGCGCCGATGGGGACGGCTGCTCAGGCGGCGGCGACCTCGCCCACGAACAGCACCGGCTCGGTGGGCACCGGCGAGCCCGCCTCGGGCTCGATCGTGACGCCCCACCCGGTCGGCGATCACCGTCGATCGTCCATCACCCGGCGGACCTCGCCGTCCTCGGCCGGGTCGAGCATGCCCATCGCGTGCGGTCCGGCCGACGTCGATCATCCACAGCTCGTAGCGCTTGCCGGCGACCGGGATCGGGCAGGTCGCCGCCGATGACCGCCGCCCGGTCGGCGGTCCAGGCGACCTTGAACGAGCCCTCGCCCTCGCCGCCCAGCTCGACCATCGCGAACGTCGGGTCCTCCATCATCGCCGCCACCTCGTCGCCGAACGAGTCGTCGTCGCGGCCGCCCAACACGATCGGCACCGGCGACGAAGAACAGCGCCGCGGCGGCGATCGCCAGGACGCCGTCGACGACCCGGCTGCGGCGCCGGTCGGCGAGGCGGACGACGCGCCGGCGGGAGCGGCGAGAGCTGGCGCGTGGTGGCGATCTCGGCCATCACCCGGTGCCTTGACATCGGGCGGCGGCGTGGTCGTCGTCAACGAGCCGAGCTCGGCGGCCGCGGCCCGGAACTCGCGCACGTCGGTGCGGCAGATCTCGCACGTCGCGAAGTGCGCTTCGTAGGCGGCCCGCTCGCGTTCGTCGAGGGCGTCGAGGGCGTAGGCGGCGCCGAGATGGTGGATCTCGATGTCGCTCATTGCTGGTGCTCCCAACTCGTCGCGCAGCCGGATCATGCCGTCGCGAATTCTGGTCTTGATCGTGCCTTCCGGGACGTCGAGCAACACCGCCACCTCACGGTAGGTGTGGCCGCCGAAGTAGGCCAGTTCGACCGCCTGGCGCTGCATCGCCGTCAGCCGGTCGAGGGCGCGCCGCACACGGCGCCGCTCGAACTCGGTGTGGTCGACGTCGACGACGCTGTCGGCCACCGACATCGTGGGCGCGCTCGATCTTCGTGCAGCTCGCGCTCGATCCGGTTGCGCGGTCGACTGCTCGGACCGGACACGGTCGACCGCCCGACGGTGGGCGATCGTCGCCACCCACGACGTCACGCTGCCCCGCGCCGGCGTCGAAGCGCGGGGCGATCCGCCACAGCTCGACGAACACCTCCTGCACGACCTCCTCGGTCTGCGATGGATCGCGCACGACCTTGAGCACGACCCCGTGCACGAGCGGCGCCATCGCGTCGTAGAGCTCGCCGAACGCCGCCTGGTCGCCGCGCCCGACGCGCTGGATCAGCGTCGCGCTGCGGGTCGGCGGCCGGCGCGTCCGCACCGACGACCGACTCCGCCGGACGCGGTTGCAGGCGCCTCAGGACACCCATCGGGCACTCGAGTTCGTCGAGCGATGTCGGCATCGCCATGGCACGGTTCACATTGATCGTTCGGAGCCTACGCCGCCACGGATTTTCGGATCGCCGGCAATCCGTCCGGGCCACGCCGTTCCGAACCCCGCGACATGAATCGCGAACTGCAACGCGTCGGGAGCGTCGGGCTGTACGGCATCGATCGGCAGGCCTCGTGGCGGCGGCAGCCGGCCTGGCGGTCGCCGAGCTCGGCAGCCGTCGGCGAGCGACCAGCTGCAGTCGCCGGTGCTCGACGTCGGCGACCGGGTCGTCGACGGCGTTCCGAACTCGATCAAGACGCTGGCGATCGACTGGTTCGGCACCAAGGACAAGCTGGCGTTGCTGATCGGGATCGGCGCCGTGCTCGCCGTCTACGCCGCCGTGCTCGGGTCGTGCTCGCTCGACTCGACGCTGGCGGCTGGCGATCGCCGGGGCGGCGGTGTTCGGGCTGTCGGCGCCTACGCCTCGCAGAGCAGCCGGCGCCCGGCGCCGTGGTGGGCGGTGGCGCCGAGCCTCGCTCGGCGGGCTCGTGGCGGCGCTGGCGCTGCTCGCCTTCCGACACGCGCTGCTCGAGACCGAGCGCGTCGCGCTCGACGCAACCGGAGCGAACGAGTCTGACGAACAGTCGGCGGTCGATCGACCGCCGTCGCTTCCTCGTCGCCACCGGAGCCACCGCCGCCGGTGCCGCTCGTCGTCGGCACGTCAGTGGCCGGCGCGCTGGCGACGCAGCTCGAACGTCGCCGCACCAGCGACGCGACGCTGCGCGCTGCCACGCCCTGCCGGGCAGCTGCCGCCGGTCGTCGGTGGCGCCGCGGCCGGCGTCGCCGGCGCGTCGCCGTTCGTCACCCCGAACGCCGACTTCTACCGGATCGACACCGCCCTCACCGTGCCCGCAGGTCTCGGTCGACTCGTGGCGGCTCGACATCACCGGCATGGTCGACCGGCAGCTGACGCTCTCGTACGACGAGCTGATCGTCGCGACCGATCGTCGAGGCCGACATCACGCTCGACGTGCGTCTCGAACGAGGTCGGCGGCAAGCTGATCGGCAACGCCCGCTGGCTCGGCGTGCGGCTCGACGACCTGCTCGACGAGGCCGGGATCGACCCCGGCGCCGACCAGATCGTCGGCCGCTCCGTCGACGGGTACACGTGCGGCTTCCCCGTCGCCGCCCTCGACGGCCGCAACGCCCTGATCGCGATCGGCATGAACGGCGAGCCGCTGCCGCTCGAGCACGGCTACCCGGCGCGGCTGATCGTGCCCGGCCTGTACGGCTACGTCTCGGCCACCAAGTGGCTGACCGAGATCGAGCTGACGACGTTCGACGAGTTCGACCAGTACTGGGTCGCGCCGGGGCTGGGTCGACGATGCGCCGATCAAGGTCCAGAGCCGGATCGACACGCCGAAGGGGCTCGCCAAGGTGACCGCCGGCACCGTCGCCATCGCCGGCGTGGCCTGGGCCCAGACGCGCGGCATCGACGCGCGTCGAGCTCCAGATCGACGACGGCGAGTGGGTCGCAGCCGCAGCTCGCCGCCGAGCAGAACGCCGACACCTGGCGGCAGTGGTCGTACGCCTGGGACGCCACGCCCGGGCAGCCACACCATCCGCGTCCGCGCCACCGAGACGCGGCGGAGCAATCCAGACCGACGAGCGCTCCGAACCATTCCCGAGCGGCGCCACCGGCCAGCACCAGATCGTGGTGATCGTCGAGTGACCGCTCGCCACGTCCCGACATCCACCGCCAGTCACCACCAACCCCATGGAGGAACCGTGAACCCGAACACCAACCCGCACCCCGCCGGCGTCTCGCCACCCGCACCCTCACCGCCGTCGCCGCCCTCTCGCTCGTCGCCGCAGCGTGCGGTGACGACGACGAGCCGACTGCCGCGACCGACCCGCCTGCCGCCAGACCGCGACACCGCACCACCGCCGCCGAGATGTCGAGCGAGATGTCGAGCGAGATGGCCGAGCGATGCGATGGCCGGCGACGCCGTTCGGCCCGGCCTGTTCGGCGGTGCCCGCCGACGGCGAAGGCAGCTTCGGCGGCATGGCCGACGACCCCGCCGCCACCGCCGCCAGCAACAACCCGGTGCTGTCGACACTCGTCACCGCCGTCACCCAAGCCGGCCTCGTCGACACCCTCAACGGCGAAGGCCCGTTCACGATCTTCGCCCCCACCAACGACGCCTTCGCCGCCATCCCGCCCGCCGACCTCGACGCCGTGCTCGCCGACAACGACCTGCTCACCAGCATCCTCACCTACCACGTCGTCGCCGGCCAGAGCCTCAACGCCGCCGACCTCGGCGACCGCCGGCGAGCTGACGACCGTCAAGGGCGGCGACGCTGACGTTCGGCGCCGACGGCACGACGGTCAACGGCGTCAACGTCGTGTGCTCCGACGTGACCGACCGCCAACGCCACCGTCCACATCATCGACGCCGTGCTGATGCCGCCCGCCGACGAGATGAGCGCCGAGCGAGCATGACGCGAGTGAGCGCGATGTCGAGCGAGATGAGCTCGATGACCGGCGCGGCGATGGCGCCGAGCGGTCCGGCCTGTTCGGCAGTGCCCGCCGACGGCGAGGGCAGCTTCGGCGGCATGGCCGACGACCCCGCCGCCACCGCCGCCAGCAACAACCCGGTGCTGTCGACACTCGTCACCGCCGTCACGCCAAGCCGGACTCGTCGACACCCTCAACGGCGAAGGCCCGTTCACGATCTTCGCCCCCACCAACGACGCCTTCGCCGCCATCCCACCCGCCGACCTCGACGCCGTGCTCGCCGACAACGACCTGCTCACCAGCATCCTCACCTACCACGTCGTCGCCGGCGAGAAGCTGAGCTCGGCCGACCTGATCGCGGCCGGCACCGTCGAGACCGTCAACGGCGAATCGTTGACGATCACCGACGACAACGGGACGCTCACCGTCAACGGCGTGCCGAGCGTGTGCATGGACGTGCCGACCGCCAACGCCACGGTGCACATCATCGGCGGGGTCCTGCTGCCCGGCTGACCTACCGAACCCGCGGGCAGGACCGTGCCAGCGATCCGGGACACTCGACCGGGCACGCGCTCACGCGATCTGACGCTGACAGGATCTGACGCTTACAGGATCTGGCTGAGGAACACGCTTGGTGCGGGCTTCGGTCGGGCTCGGTGAAGAAGTGCTCGGGCGTGCCGACCTCGACGATCTGGCCGTCGGCCATGAACACCACCCGGTCGGCGACCTCGCGGGCGAAGCCCATCTCGTGGGTGACGACGATCATCGTCATCCCCTCGCGGGCGAGGTCCTTCATCGTGTCGAGCACCTCGTTGATCATCTCGGGATCGAGCGCCGAGGTCGGCTCGTCGAACAGCATCACCTTCGGCCGCATCGCCAGCGCCCGGGCGATGGCGACCCGCTGCTGCTGACCGCCCGACAGCTGGCCCGGGTACTTCTTGGCCTGTTCGGGGATGCGCACCTGCGCGAGCAGCTCCATCGCCTGCTCCTCGGCGTGCGGCCTTGCTCAGCTTGCGCACGTTGCGCGGCGCGAGCGTGACGTTGTCGAGCACGGTCAGGTGCGGGAACAGGTTGAACTGCTGGAACACCATCCCGGTCTCGCGGCGGATCTCCTGGATGTTGCGGATGTCGCGGGTGAGCTCGATCCCGTCGACGACGATCCGCCCGCGGTCGTGCTCCTCGAGCCGGTTGATGCAGCGGATCATCGTCGACTTGCCCGAGCCGGACGGGCCGATCACGACCACGACCTCCTTGCGGGCGACGCGCAGGTTGATGTCGTCGAGCGCCTGGAAGTCGCCGAAGAACTTGTGCACGCCCTCCATCTCGATGATCACGTCGCCGGCCACCTGCGTGGCGTCGGCGAACACGGTCGCGGCGCTCGTCGGTCATCGTGTCCCCACTCCCAGTCGTCGTTCGAGCCGCTGGCTCTCGCGGCTCATCGTGTACGAGACGGTCCAGAACATGAGCGCCGCGAACGCCAGCGTCTCACCGATCAGGCCCTGCCCGCGGAACTGCTGCTGCTGCGTGATCGCCTGGCTCACCTCGAGCAACTCGAACAGGCTCATCGCCACGCCCGCCAGCGCCGTGTCCTTGAACAGCGAGATCAGCTGGCCGATCTGGGCCGGGATCACGTTGCGCAGCGCCTGCGGCAGCACGACCAGGAACGTCTGGCGCGGCGGGGACAGCCCGAGCGCCCTGGCCGCCTCGTACTGGCCGCGCGGCACCGACTGCAGGCCGCCGCGCACGATCTCGGCCATGTAGGCCGCGGTGAACAGCGTGAACACGACGATCGCGCGGGTCGGCCGTCGACGGCGTCGAGATCCCTCGGGCACGAAGAATCCGAGCGCGACGTTGGCGAACAGCAGCAGCACGTACAGCGGAGCGCCGCGGATCAACTCGATGTACACCGTGCACAGCCAGCGGATCAGCGGCAGCTTCGAACGCCGGCCGAGGGCGAGCAGCACGCCGAGCGGGTAGCAGAGGATGATCGAGCAGACGGCGAGGAACAGGTTGAGCAGGAACCCGCCCCACTCGTCGAAGCCGACCGCGTCCACGACGTAGAAGTACAGCCCGATCGGCACCGCCGGCGAGCGCCAGCCGAACAGCATCGCTCCGCCCCAGCCGGCCGAGCCGCGAGCCGGCCGATGAACGGGCCGATCAACCGCCCGACGACGGCGGCGACGACGCGACAGCCCGGCGGTGATCCACGGCCCGCTCGTCGTCGTCAGCGACAGCAGCAGCAGCACGACGACGACCGGGATCCAGAACCGCCGCACGAGATCGCCGACACGCCGCCACGACAGCCGGAAGCGCACGGGCGACACACGACCGGACCGGACCTGGCGGGCGCTGACGATCCCGGCGATGCAGGCCCGCCCAGGCGCTGAGCGCCACGGCCGTCACGGCGAGCCGCAGCACGTGCACCTCGGGGAAGCGGCCGATCATCAGCAGCGCGAGGTTGACCTCGATGATGTCCCAGCGCCCGGTGACGAACACGAAGCGGATCGTCTTGTACAGCACCCACGCCGACGACGCCGCCGGCGAGGATCGTCACGACCGCTGTCGACCGGGCCGCGGAACAGGTTGTGGCGAAGCCAAGCGATGACCAGCTGGCGGCCGGGTGATCGCCACGTCGGCTCGGTGACGTCATCGCTCCACCAGCGCCATCCGACGGTTGGCGATGTTGACGATCGCCGACGTCACCAGCGAGATGCGCGATGTAGATCGAGCAGCGTGATCGTGAACGCCGGAACCGCCGGCGAGCCGTTGCCGACGGTCGTCTGGGTGACGAGCGTGAGGTCGTAGTAGCCGATCCCGGCACCGAGCGAGGAGTTCTTGATCAGGTTGAGGTACTGGTTGCCGATCGGCGGGATCGCGATCCGGAACGCCTGCGGCAAGCACGACGTACCACAGCCGCTGGAACGCCGCTGAGGGCGAGCGCGTCGGCCGCCTCACCCTGGCCACGCGGCACGGCCTGGATCGAGCCCGCGCACGATCTCGGCGATGTGGCTGGCGGTGTAGATCACGAGCGCCAGGAGGATCGCGAAGAACGACGGGTCGACCCGGATGCCGCCGCTCGTCGCGCGGCCGTCGAGCTCGGGCAGTCGTCAACGACAGTCCGGACACGAGCCATCCGACGACCAGCACGACGCAGCGCCGCCCCGACGCCCCACAGGCCGGATCGCGGCGGGGCGCCGGTGCGCTCGTTGACCGTGTCGCCGCCAGCGGGCGACCACCCACGCGACCACCACGAGCCAGAGCGACCACGTCCGAGCAGCAGCGAGACCCGATCCCTCGAACCACGGCACGGCGATGCCGCGGTTCGAGATCACCATCAGCCCGAGCGGCTCCCACGCCTCCTGGATGCGCGGGAACACCCCGAGCACCACCGCCAGCGCGCCGAAGATCACGAACAGCGGGAGCGGCACGTTGCGGACCGCCTCGACGTACGTCGCCGACATCTTGCGCACCAGCCAGTTGCGGCTGAGGCGGCCGATGCCGATGATCGTCCCGAGCACGGTCGCCAGCACGATGCCGGCGACCGAGACTCGGAACGTGTTGAGGAAGCCCTCGACGAACGCGTCGCGCACCGGGGCGTTCTGCGACAGGTCGTTGCCGGTGATCTCGAACGAGGTCGGGTTGTCGAGGAAGTCGAAGCTCGGTCGGGATGTTCTGGCGGTCGGCGTTCGACGTGTAGTTGCCGAACAGCCAGATGATCACCGCCGCCACGACGGCGACGACGACCAACTGGAACACCCACTGCAGCACGCGGACGTCGCGCCACAGCGGAACGCGACTCGGCGCGCAGCGACGTGGCTGACGGGTCTGCGGCTCACCGCGTCAGCGGTACGGCGGCGCGTACAGCAGCCCGCCGTCGGTCCACAGCGCGTTCACGCCGCGTTCGAGACCGAGCGGGGTGAGGTGGCGGTCGAAGATCTCGCCGTAGTTGCCGACCTGGCGTCACGACCTGGTCGGCGAAGTCGGTGGGCAGGCCGAGGCCGGGATCGAGCACGGCCGCGCCGTCCTCGCCAGGGACCTCGAGCCCGAGGAAGCGCAGGATGCCGAGGTCCTCCGAGGTCGTGAAGCGTGTCGACGTTCTCGGACGTGATGCCGAACTCCTCGGCCTGGATCGTGGCGAGGATCGCCCACTCGACGACCTGCGCCCACTGCGCTGTCGCCGTCGGCGACCGCCGGCGCGAGCGGCTCCTTGGAGAACACCTCGGGCAGGATCGTCAGCGCCTCGGGACCGGCCGGGTACGCCGAGCGCAGCCCGGTGAGCTGGCTGATGTCGGACGACCAGCCGTCGCACTGTCCGGCTTCGAACGCCTGCCTGGATCAGGTCGGGGTCCTCGAACGCGCGGATCTCCCAGTCGAGCCCGAGCCGGGCCCCTTCGCTGGCGGCGTTGCCCTCGGTGGTCGTGCCCTGGGTGACGCAGACGATCGCGTCGGTCATGTCGGTCAGCTGCGTGAAGCCGCTGTCGCTGGCGACCATCATCCCCTGGCCGTCGTAGAACGTCGGCTGCAGGAACGTCGCGCCTTCGGCGCCGTCACGTGTGGCGGTCCACGTCGTGTTGCGCACGAGCACGTCGATCTCGCCGGACTGCAGCGCGGTGAAGCGGTCGGCGGCGTCGAGGTCGACGAATCTCGACGGCCGTGGCGTCGCCGAGCACGGCGGCGGCGATCGCGCGGCAGAAGTCGGCGTCGAAGCCGACGTGCTCGCCGCTGCGTCGAGGAAGTTGAAGCCGGGCAGCTCGTCGCGGGTGCCGCAGCGCACCACACCGGCTTCCTGAACGGCCTGCGAGCCGGCTCGCCGGTCTGGGCGGCGGTCACGACGGTGTCGTTCGCGGCAGCCGTCGTCGGCGGCGTCGTGTCGTCGGCGGTCGCCGTCCCGGTCGTCGGCCGGTGTCGGTTCGGCTGTGTCGTCGCCGGTCGCGTCCTGGTCGGCCGCCGTCGGCCGTCGTCGGCGGTCTCGCCGCCGGTGTCGGCTGCGTCGTCGTCGTCGCTGGTGCAGGCGCCGGTGACGAGCACGCATGCTGCGGCGACGCCGAGCAGGCGCGACGCCATCGCACGGGTGCGGCTATCGATCATCGGATCGCCTCCCTGACGTGAGACGGTGCTGGCGATGCAATACCCGGCCCGCGGCGCGATCGATACCGTCCGACCCGCTACGAGTCGGACCAACCCTCAGGCGAGCTTGATCAGGGGTCAGCGGCATCGCATCGAGGTCGTCGGCGCCGGCATCGATCGGCCGGCAGCAGGCCGCCGACGACCGGCAGGATCTGCTCGCCGAAGAACCGCGCCGAGACGACCTTGGCGCGGTGGAACTCGTCGTCGTGGTCGGACGGCGGCGAGCGCCGCCTTGGCGAGCAGGCCGGCGCACACCGTGGTGCCGAGCAGGCGCAGGTACGGCGACGACGCCGGCGAGCAGCGCCGCGCTGATCGGTGCCGGCCGACCGCCGAGCAGGTGCTCGGTCGCCGCCGGGCGCGGTCGACCGCGTCGCCGAGCCGAGGCGCGCGAACTGCGCCGAGCTCGTCGAGCGTCGCCGAGCTGCTCGGCGTGCGGCTCGAACTCGTCGAGCAGATCGCTCACGACACCGCCGCCGCGCATCGCCGAGCTTGCGGCCGACGAGGTCGGCGGCCTGGATGCCGTTGGTGCCTTCGTAGATGGCGGCGATGCGGGCGTCGCGGTAGTGCTGGGCGACGCCGGTCTCCTCGACGTAGCCCATCCCGCCGTGGACCTGCAGCGCGAGCGACGTCATCTCGTTGCCGACGTCGGTGCACAGACCCTTCGAGAGCGGGATCAGCAGGTCGGCCAGCTCCTGCCAACGCTGCGCCTCGTCGGCGTCGCCGGCGCGCGCGGGCGGCGTCGGCGCGATCGAGCGCGGCGGCGTTGGTGTACACGAGGCACCGCATGGCGTCGATCCACGCCCGCTGGGTCATCAGCATGCGGCGCACGTCGGGGTGCTCGATGATCGCGCTCGCCTCGCCGGCCGGCGCGCCCGGCGCGCGACCCTGACGGCGCTCGTGGGCGTACGCCAGCGCCTGCTGGTACGCGCGCTCGCTGATCGCACAAGCCCTTGCAGCCCGACCGACAGGCGGGCGTTGTTCATCATCGTGAACATGTTGCGCATGCCCGTCGTGCTCGCCGCCGACGAGCCAGCCGATCGCTCCCTCGTACGCCATCACGCACGTCGGCGAGCCGTGGATGCCGAGCTTGTGCTCGATCGACACGCACTGCACGGCGTTGCGATCGCCGAGCGAGCCGTCGTCGTCGACGAAGAACTTCGGCACGAGGAACATCGAGATGCCCTTCGTGCCCGGCGGCGATCCGGGCGTGCGCGCCAGCACGAGGTGGACGATGTTCTCGGTGAGATCGTGCTCGCCCCACGTGATGAAGATCTTCTGACCGGTGATCCGCCACGCGCCCGTCGCCGTGGTCGGTCGCCGGCTCGGCCCGGGTGGTCACGGCGCCGACGTCGGAGCCGGCCTGCGGCTCGGTGAGGTTCATCGTGCCGGTCCACTCGCCGGTCAGCATCTGCGGCAGATAGGTCGCCTTCTGCTCGTCCGAGCCGTGGTGCGTGGAGCGCGTCGATCGCGCCTTGCGTCAGCAGCGGGCACAACGACAACGCCATGTTGGCCGACGTGAACATCTCCTGGACGGCGATCGCCGCGATCCACGGGAAGCCGCCGCCGCCGTAGTCGGGATCGAACGGCATCGCCCCGAACCCCGACTCGACCCACTTCGAGTAGGCCGGCTTGAACGAGTCGGGCGTGACGACGCGAGCCGTCTGGCTGCCACTGCGAGCCGATCGATGTCGCCGTCGCGGTTGGTGGGCGCGACGACGTCGGCCATGAAGCCGCCCGACCTCGGCCAGCACGTCGTGGATCGTCGGCGCATCGACGTGGCCGAACGCGTCGGTGGCGACGATCGTCGTCGAGGCCGGCGACGTGCTCCATCACGAACGCGATGTCGCGCAGCGGAGGGATGTACTCGCTGCACGCGTCAAGGCTCGCACAGCGCGCCGAGCACCGGAAAACGCGACGGCGCTCTCGCACGACGCAGCGAACAGCCTGCTAAGTTCGATCGCGTCGGGTCGCGTGTCGAGCGTGGCCGACGGGGGAACTGAGGCACAGCGTCACGATCGGGGGATCACATGACGTTGACCGAGCACAGCGCCGCTTCCGCGCCCGGCGCGACGCGGTGCCGTCACGGTCGCCTCGCTCGCACGCGACTGGGCGCAGCGTGCACCGTCCCAGATCGCGATGCGCGAGAAGGACTTCGGGATCTGGCACGAGTACACGTGGGAGCCGACCTGGGGCGCTGATCGAGGACGCCGCCTTCGCGACTGCTGGCGCTCGGCGTCCAGCCCGGCGACCGGGTGTCGATCCAGTCCGAGGATCGACCCGAGTGGGTGATCCTCGACCTCGCCACGGTCGCCGTGCGCGGCATCACGGTCGGCTTCTATCCGACCAATCCGGCGGCCGAGGTCGAGTACCTGCTCGGCGACTGCGGGGCCTGCGTCCACCTCGCCGAGGACCAGGAGCAGTTCGACAAGGTCGACGGCGATCGACCGCGGCCGCCTCCGCGACCTGCGCACGATCCTGTTCATCGAGCCGCGCGGCATGGTCGGCGCCGACGACGACCGCCTGCTGTTCTGGGACAAGCTTCCTCGAGCTCGGTCGCGCAGCACCGGCCAGCAGCACCCCGACGGCGGTCGCCGAGCGCATGGCCGAGCGCCCGCGACGACGACGTGATGACGCTCGTCTACACGTCGGGCACGACCGGCCCGCCCAAGGGGGCGATGCTCACCAACCGCAACTCGCGCGTTCTGCATCGACAAGCTCGTCAACTCGCACGGCTCGCGTCCCCGGTGGACCGCCCACGCCCGACGACCAGATCCTCACGTACCTGCCGCTGTGCCACGTCGCCGAGCGGATCTTCTCGACCTGGACGGTGGTCGGCGGCCGGCGCGGTGCTCAACTTCGCCGAGTCGATCGAGACCGTCAACGAGAACCTCCGCGAGGTGCAGCCGACGTTCTTCTTCGCCGTGCCGCGCATCTGGGAGAAGCTGCACGCGGTCTCGCTGATCAAGGCCAACGACGCCACCTGGTTCAAGAAGCGCATGCTGCGGTTCGGGCTCGGCCTGGCGCAACCGGATCGGGCGGATCAAGGTCGCCAACGGCGGCGAGCACACGATGTCGTCGCGGGCTGCTGGCCGCGCGTCGGCTGGGTGATCGTGTTCCGGCCGATGCGCGAGCGGCTCGGCCTGCGGCGCTGCCGCTACGCCGGTTCGGGCGCGGCGCCGATCGCGCCCGAGGTGCTCGAGTTCTTCATCGGCCTCGGCGTCCCGGTCTTCGAGCTGTACGGCATGACCGAGAACTCGGCGATCGCCACCGCCAACTTCGTCGGCCGCATGAAGCTCGGCACGGTCGGCGAGCCGTACCCCGACATCGGCTTCCGGATCGACGAGGAGACCGGCGAGATCCAGGTCAAGCACGACGGCGTGTTCGCCGGCTACTGGAACAAGCCCGAGAAGACGCGCCGAGACGTTCACCGACGACGGCTGGCTGATGACCGGCGACGTCGGCGAGTGGGTCGACGGCACCCACGTGCGCATCGTCGACCGCATCAAGCACATCATCATCACGTCCGGCGGCAAGAACGTCTCGCCGTCGGAGATCGAGAACAGCCTCAAGACGTCGCCGTACGTCAAGGAGGCGATGGTGATCGGCGACGGGCGCAACTACCTCACGGCGCTGATCGGCATCGAGCTCGACAACGTCGGCGACTGGGCGCTGCGGCGCGGCATCCCGTACACGACCTACCGCGACCTGTCCGAGAAGCCGGAGGTGATCGAGCTCATCCAGGGCGTCGTCGACACGACCAACGCCAAGTTCGCCCGGGTCGAGAACATCCGCCGGTTCGCGCTGCTCCCGAAGGAGCTCGACCACGAGGACGGCGAGCTGACCGCCACCCAGAAGCTGAAGCGCAACGCGATGATCGACACGTTCGGCGAGCTCGTGGAGTCGCTCTACCGATGAGTGGCGGCATCGGCGACGATCGATGGCCAGGTCGAGCGCGATGATCCTCGCCTCATCGCCGAACGGTTCGTCCAGACGCTCGCCAAGGGGCTCGCCCAGGGCGCGCTGTACGCGCTCGTCGCGCTCGGCTTCGTGCTGATCTTCAAGGCGACCCAGACCGTCAACTTCGCCCAGGGCGCGATCGCCCTGGTCGGCGCCTGGTTCGCGTCGCTGCTGCTGATCGACTGGGCGATCCCCGGCCGCTGGATGGGCGACAACACCTACGTGGTGTGGATCTCCTCGGTCGTGCTGGCGGCGCTGATGACGGCCGTGCTCGGGCTGATCATCGAGCGGCTCGCGATCCGGCCGATGATCGGCGAGCCGCTGTTCTCGATCGCCGTCATCACGCTCGGGCTCGAGGCGATCCTGCGCACGATCGGCTTCGACGCCGTCAACCTCAACCCGCGCAGCCTGGCGATCCCGTGGGGCTTCGACGGCTTCCACGTCGGCGACGCGTTCGTCGCCTGGACGTACGTCGCGATCTACATCGCCACCGCGATCGCGTTCGTGGCGATCTTCTTCTTCTTCCGCACGCGGCTCGGCATCGCCATGCGCGCCGTCGCCTTCGACCAGGAGGCGGCGCTCGCACAGGGCATCTCGGTCGGCAAGGTGTTCGCCGTGGCGTGGGGCGTCGAGCGCCGGCCTGGCGGCGATCGCCGGCGTGCTCAGCTCGGGCGCCCCGCTCGGCAGCGGCGTCGTCAGCGCCGGCATCACCGGGCTCGCCTTCCGGGCGCTGCCGGCGGTCATCCTCGGCGGGCTCGACTCGGTCAGCGGGGCGCTCGTCGGCGGGCTGCTGATCGGGTGCGCCGAGGTGTTCTCGGGTGAGTACCTCGCCGACTACACCAACACGCTCGGCAACGGCTACTCGCTGATCGTCCCCTACATCGTGATGCTCGTGCGTGCTGCTCGTCAGGCCGTACGGCCTGTTCGGCACACCCGAGATCAGGAGGGTGTGAGGTGCGCGGCCGGCCGCGCCTCTACACCAGCTACAAGGCCGAGACCGCGATCTTCCCGACCTGGACGCAGCGCATCGCGCTCGTGCTGCTGCTGCTCGTCGCCGTGCTGCTGCCGTTCTCGCTGCCGGTGATCAACCAGCTGCCGATCGTCCGCTTCATCGGCGACCCCGACTGGATCCGGCTGCTCACCCAGGCGGTGATCTTCGCCATCGCCGCGCTCGGCATCAACCTGCTGTCGGGCGTCGCCGGCCAGGTGTCGCTCGGCCACGCCTTCTTCATGGGCGTCGGCGCCTACACGGCGGTCGTGCTCGGCGGCGAGAGCTCGGAGAACCTGTGGGGGCTCGGCCTGCCGATGTGGATCTGGCTGCCCGGCGCCGGCGTCGGCGCGGCGCTGGTCGGGCATCATCGTGTCGCCGTGCCGCGGTGCGGCTGCGCGGGCTTACCTCGGCATCGTCACCGTCGGCCTGGTCTTCATCGGGATCCACCTGTCGAAGGTGTTCCCGGAGATCTCGGGCGGCGCCGAGGTCGGCCGCGAGTTCCCGCCGCTGGAGCTCAAGCTCTGGAAGGAGGACGAGCCGATCATCGACTTCTCCACCGACGGCCACTGGCTGTGGTTCGACATCAGCGGCAACGCCAAGACCTACCTGTTCTGCCTGGCGCTGCTGGTCGTCGCCACGTCGTGCTCGCCAAGAACGTGATCCGCACCCGCACCGGGCGGGCCCTGCAGGCGATCCGCGACCGCGACGTGGCGGCCGAGGTGATGGGCATCCCGGAGGCCAAGTACAAGCTGATCGCCTTCGCCGGGTCGTCGGCTTCGCCGGCATGGCCGGCGCGCTGTTCGCCTCGTTCGTCGGCAAGCTGCCGCCCGAGACGTGGGACCTGATCCTGTCGGTCGAGTTCATCGCCATCCTGCTGATCGGCGGCGCCGGCACCACGGCCGGGGTGCTGATCGGCACGTTCTTCGTCGTGCATGTCGCCGCGGTTCGTCGAGGACATCGCCGGCTGGATGGGCGGCCAGGCCGACGACCGACAACCCGCTGTCGCAAGTTCTGGGACATGATCATCAGCACCGGGCCGGGCGACTTCGGCTTCATCTCGACCGCCGACATCGCACCCGGGTTCCCGCTCCCGGTCAACCGTCTCGACGAGCTGATCTACGGCGACGCTGGTCGTGCGTGTTCCTGCTGTTCGAGCCGCTCGGCCTGTACGGCATCTGGATCAAGATCCGCAACTACTGGAAGGGATGGCCGTTCAGCTACTGACCGCGTACGCAATCGAGATCGCCCGTCGTCCGGTCACCCGGGCGACGGATCGAAGCGGGGCACCGGTACCGGCACCCCCGAAACCCACAGGGGGAGAAATGAGAAGAATCAGCAAGAAGGCGATTCGCAACCGCTGGCGGTACTCGCCCTCGTCGTCGCCGCGTGCGGCGACGACGACGACGACGACGCCGACGGAGACGCGCGCCACCGACCGAGGCGACGACGGCAGCCGCACCGGCGACGACCGACGGCACCGCCGCGACCGAAGCCACGGCCGCCACCGACGGCACCGCGCCGGCGACCGACCGCGGCCGCGACCGGAGACGACCGCAGCCACCGCGGCTGCGACCGAGGACATCGCCACCGACATCGGCGTCGACGACACCACGATCAAGGTCGGCATGCTCGCCGACCTGTCGGGCGCCTTCGCCCCGCTCGTCACCGAGATCGTCGAGGCCCAGAAGGTGTACTGGGACAACGTCAACGCCAACGGCGGCATCGCCGGGCGTCAGGTCGAGCTCGATGATCGAGGACAACGGCTACGACGTGGCCGTGCAGCAGGAGAAGTACGAGGCGCTCCGCGACGAGGTGGCGATCTTCAGCCAGTCGACCGGCTCGCCGCACACGGCGGCGATCGCGCCCGGCCTGGTCGAGGACGACCTGGTCGCGATCCCGCTCTCGTGGTACTCGGGCTGGGCGTTCGGCGAGCTCGGGCAGAACGCGTTCGAGTCGTACACGAACTACTGCTTCGAGTCGATGAACGGGCTCGAGTGGTTCAACAAGAACCAGGACGTGCAGACGGTCGCGATCATCTCGTTCCCCGGTGAGTACGGCGGCGACGGTGCCGCCGGTGCCGCCAAGGCGGCCGAGGCGCTCGGGCTCGAGGTCGTGTTCGACGGCACCGGCTCAGGTCACGCCGCCTTCGGCCGACAACCCCAACCCCGACCAGACGGCGATCATCTCCCAGATCGTCGCAGACCGACCCCGACCTGGTGTGGGCCGCGATCAACCCGGCCACGCTCGGCGGCGATCATGGGTGGCGCCGTGTCGCAGGGCTTCACCGGGCCTGTGGTCGGGCAACTCGCCGACCTACAGCTTCAAGCTGCTCGGCACCGACCTGGCGCCACTGCTCGACCAGTACTACATCGCCTCGACGTACATCGTCACGTGGGGCACCGACGTGCCGGGCATGGCAGGAGGTGGTCGACACGATGACCGCGGCACGCCCCGACCTGCCGGTCTCCGACGTGTACATCCTCGGCTGGACCGAAGGTCGAGATCACGCAAGGCGATCCTCGAGCAGGCAGCCGCCAACGGCGACATGACGCGCGCCGGCATCGTGGCCGCCGCCAACGAGGTCAGGTCGACTTCAACGGGCTGGCCCCGCCCCAGACGTGGAGCGGCGACCCCAACGACTTCGTCGTGCGTGAGTCGTACATCTACGACGTCGACCTCGACGAACTTCAACCCGGTCACGCTCGGCGAGGGCGGCGGCTCGACCGGCTGGGACGCTGCTCGAGGGGCCGTACGTCAGCGACATCGCCGCCGACTACGACTTCACCGAGCCCTGCTTCGTGGCGGGCTGATCGCCACGCACTTACCTGGGGGTGGGCGGCTGCGGCCGCCCACCCCCGGACGTCGACATCCGCCAACCGACCACACACCGATCCAACAGGGAGGGGCGCGCGGTGCTGGAGATCTCGAACCTCGAAGTCGTCTACAACGAGGTGATCCTGGTGCTGCGCGGCCTCTCGCTGGTCGTGCCCGACGGCAAGATCGTCGCCCTGCTCGGCGCCAACGGGGCCGGCAAGACCACCACGCTGCGGGCGATCTCCGGCCTGCTCGACATCCACAACGGCGTGATCACCAAGGGCACGGTCACGTTCGACGGCCAGCGCCTCGACCAGATGCAGCGCCGCCGCCATCGTGCGCGCCGGCGTCACCCAGGTGATGGAGGGCCGGCGCACGTTCGCCGACCTGACCGTCGACGAGAACCTGGTGTGCGGCGCCTACACCAACCGCGACAAGGCCGCCGTCGACCGCCGCCCGCGAGCGGGTGTTCGAACTGTTCCCGCGCCTCGTACGAACGCCGCGACCAGGTCGCCGGCTACATGTCGGGTGGCGAGCAGCAGATGCTGGCGATCGGCCGGGCGCTGATGACGACGCCCAAGCTGCTCGTGCTCGACGAGCCGTCGCTCGGGCTGGCGCCGAAGCTGATCGAGCAGATCCGCGACATCATCGTCGACATCAACCGGCAGGGGACGAGCGTGCTGCTGATCGAGCAGAACGCGATGATGGCGCTGTCGATCGCCAGCTACGGCTACATCATGGAGACCGGCAAGATCGTCATGGACGGCGACGCCGCCAAGCTGCGCGTCCGACGACGACGTCAAGGAGTTCTACCTCGGCCTGCACGGCGACGAGGGCGAACGCTCGTCGTTCCGCGACGTCAAGCACTACAAGCGCCGCAAGCGGTGGGCGTCGTGACCGCGCTGCTCGAGGTCGACGACATCACGCTGCGGTTCGGCGGCGTGACGGCGATCAACGCGCGTCTCGTTCGACGTCGCAGCCCGGCGAGCTGTTCGCCATCATCGGCCCGAACGGCGCCGGCAAGACGTCGATCTTCAACACGATCAGCCAGGTGTACCGGCCGCAGCAGCGGCGACATCCGCTTCCAGGGCGCGTCGCTGATGGGCCTGCGCCCCGACCAGGTCGCCGACCTCGGCATCGCCCGCACGTTCCAGAACATCGAGCTGTTCGCGCAGATGAACGTCGTCGACAACCTGCTGACCGGTCGCCACATCCGGATGCAGCGCTCGTGGCTGGCGGGCGCGGTGTGGTGGGGCGCGGCGCGGCAGCGAGGAGCTCGCCAACCGCGCGAAGGTCGAGGAGATCATCGACTTCCTCGAGATCGAGCAGTGGCGCCGGCACCCGGTGTCGCTGCTGCCGTACGGCTTCCAGAAGCGGGTCGAGCTCGGCCGGGCGCTGGCGATGGAGCCGACGCTGCTGCTGCTCGACGAGCCGGTGGCCGGCATGAACCTCGAGGAGACCGCCGACATGGCGCGCTTCATCCTCGACATCCAGCGCGAGCTGGGGATCACGATGGTCATGGTCGAGCACGACATGGGACTCGTGATGGACATCGCCGACCGCGTGATGGTGCTCGACTTCGGCGAGCAGATCGCGCTCGGCACGCCGGCCGAGGTGCAGCAGGACCCGAACGTGATCGCCGCCTACCTCGGCTCCGAGTTCGCCTGAGCGCTGACGTCGATCACGGCGCGGCCGATCTTGCGGGTGCGGCCGCGGAAGATCGCGACCAGCTCGCCCGACGCGTTCGTGACGCTGATGTCCCACACCGTCGAGCGGCCGCTCGACCAGCGGCGCTCGGCGGTCGCCGTGAGCACGTCGCCGTCCTGCACCGGCGCGAGCCAGTCGATCTCGGCCGACGAGGCCAGCGCCACCTCGTTCTCGGCGTTGCTGGCGAACGCCATCGCCGTGTCGGCGAGCAGGAACGTCATGCCGCCGTGCACGATCCCGAACCCGTTGCACATGTCGGTGCGCACCGCCATGCGGGCCACGGCTCGCGTCGGGCGCCGACGACACGATCTCGATCCCGAACGCCTGTCGAGCAGGCGTCGCGGCGCGTACAGCGCATCGGCGACGCGTTCTGAGGCTCGGGCGGTTCGGCGGCATGACGGCCGAGATTAGGTCGGGTGCGGCTACGGTGCCGCGCCGTGCTGCTCACGAAGCGATTCGTGGGCGGGCTTCTGGTAGCGGCGACTACGACCACCGCCGTGGGGTCGTTGACGTCGCCGACGATCGCCGTCGATCACGGCGGCCACGGCGGCGCCGACCGGCGCGCCGGGTCGACCTCCCGCCGGCCGCCGGTCGCGGCCCGAGCTCGGCCGACGTCACGCCGGTCGTCGAGCTGATCAACACCGAGCGCGCGCGGGCCGGGCTGGCGCCGCGTGGCGTGGCACGACCAGGTCGCGGCGGCGGCGCCAGGCGCATTCCGCCGACATGGCCGCCATGACGTCGATGACGCCACACCGGCAGCGACGGCTCCGAACGCCGGCGATCGGCTGCCGCGCGCCGGCTTCACGCTGGACGGCGTGGGGCGAGAACATCGCCGCCGGGTTCACCGACCGCGCAGCGGTGTTCGACGCCTGGATGGCCAGCTCCGGCCACCGGCGCCAGATGCTCGGCAACTTCACCGTACATCGGCATCGGCGCCGCCGCCGCCGCCGACGGCACCGTCGTACTGGACGCTGGATCGTCGCCGACGCCTGACGCAGCCGGCTCCGGCTCGCGACCGGCGCCGGGCACGGGCGACAGCCCCTCGGTACCCTCGGAGGGATGTCGCGGGATCGTGCGCCGTTCGTGGCCCAGGGCACGTGGCGTTCCGGGGCGCTGCACGTCTGGGGCTGGAACGGCGAGTCGACGGCGTCGGCGGCGTGGCTCTACGGCGGGTTCGGCCGCAGCCGCTGGACGCGCCCAGGCCGAGCCGGCGAGCAGGATGGCACGACTCGCCGATCTCGTACGGCGAGCTCGGGCGGCTGATGCTCGAGCTGCCCGAGCGGCGGCCGGCGCCCGGTGCCGGCGGTGCGGCTCGATCCGTTCGGCGCCGCGGTGTGGCTGTCCGACACGCCGCACGGCGACGAGCTGTCGCCGTCGCTGGCGTGGTTCGCGGCGCTCACCCGGTTCGCCGTCCAGCGTCGTCGGCGCCGGACGGGTCACGCCGGAGGTGCTCGACGAGGGTCCGTTCACGGTCGCCCGCTGGCGGCCGGTGCTCGACCGACGAGCACCGCGACGCGCTCGCCCACGCCGCCGCCGTCGCCCCGGCGATCTGCCGCAACGGCTCGAGCGCGTCGACCGACGACATCGTCGTCGACGCTGGTCGACGGGCTCGCCCGAGCCGTGCTCCACCACGGCGGCTGGAAGCCCGACCTCGGTCGCAAGCGGTCGCCCGACGTGCAGGCGATGCGGGCCGTGTTCGCGGCGCTCGCCAAGCCCGACCCGGTCGTGCGCTCCGGCGACGACGACTTCGACGAGGCGCTCGATCGACGCTCGTCGCCAGCGCTCGACCGCCACCGGCGCCGCCTCGACGGCGAGCCGGTCGTCCGCGGCCGGGTGCGGCTGACGCTGCCCGACGACGCCCTCGACCCGTGGCTGGTCGAGCTCGAGCTGGTCGACGACGCCGACCCCGGCAAGTGGTGCACCGCCGACGACGTGTGGGAGCGCGCGCCGCGGGCGCTCGACCTCGCCGGCGAGCGAGCGCCGCCTCGGCGACGCTCGAGCACGAGGTGCTCACGCTGGCGGCGACCGTCGGCGCCGAGCGTCACCGGCGCTGGCGCGAGCTCGGCCGCCGAGCACGAGCCGTCGGCGGTCGAGCTCGACCTCGAGCAGGCCGACGACTTCATCGACGCCGCGCCGGCCGAGCTCGCCAGGCTCGGCATCGAGCTGCTCGGCCCCGAGCATCTCGTCACGGTCAAGCGTCGGCGTGCGCGGCACCGCCCGCGAGGCGCCGGCCGACGACCGCAAGGGCCGGTTCGGCAAGGAGGCGCTCGTCGAGTGGCAGGCGGTCGTCGACGAGCACGCCGCTGTCCGAGGCCGACCTGGCGCGGATCGAGGCGGCCGGCACGACGCTGCTGCGCGCCGGGCACCGCTGGGTCCGCATCGACCCGGCCGGGCTGCGCCGGGCGCGCGCGCTGCTCGACGAGCACCTCGCCCGGCGCGTCGCGGGTCGGGCGCGATCGAGCTGCTGCGGCTGTCGGCCGGCAGCGAGGCGACGGCGACGTCGCCGGTCGAGCTCGACGATCGACGACGACGGCGACGCACGACGGCGATCGACGACGCGGCGCCGGATGGGTGGCGGCACTGCTCGCCGGGCTGCCCGACGAGCGCCTGCGAGGAGGTCGGTCGAGTCGCCGCGGTTCCACGGCGAGCTGCGCCACTACCAGCGCCGCGGGCTGGCGTGGATGCAGTTCCTCGCGCGGGTCGGGCTCGGCGGGTGCCTCGCCGACGACATGGGGCTCGGCAAGACGGCCACCACGCTCGCCCACCTGCTCGAGCGACCCGGACCGCACCTCGTGGTGTGCCCGCTGAGCGTCGTCCACAACTGGGAGGCCGAGTCGCGCCGGTTCGCGCCCGACCTGCACGTCGTGGTCCATCACGGCTCCGGCCGTCAGCAGGGCGACCCGGCGCTGTTCGGCCTCGCCGACGCCGACATCGTCGTCACCACCTACGGGCTGCTGCCGCGCGACATCGACGCCCTCGCCGTCGATCGACTGGACGACGGTCGTGCTCGACGAGGCGCAGATGATCAAGAACGCCGGCACCAAGGCGGCCAAGGCGGTGCGCCGGCTGCGCGCCGGCCAGAAGCTGGCGCTCACCGGCACCCCGGTCGAGAACCGGCTGTCCGAGCTGTGGGCGATCCTCGACGCCGTCAATCCAGGGCTGCTCGGCAGCCAGCAGCGCTTCCGCGAGCAGTACGCGTCGGCCGATCGAGCGCAACGACGACCGCGAGGTCGCGGCCCGCCTGCGCACGCTCACGCAGCCGTTCGTGCTGCGCCGCACCAAGGCCGACCGGCGACTGCTGCCCGACCTGCCCGACAAGATCGAGCAGATCGCCTTCGCCCAGCTCACCCGCGAGCAGGCGATGCTCTACCAGCAGGTCGTCGACCAGCTGCTGGTCGACGCCAAGGACCTCGAAGGCATGCAGCGCCGCGGTCGCGTGCTGGCGGCGCTGACCCGGCTCAAGCAGATCTGCAACCACCCGGCCCAGGCGCTCAAGGACGGCTCGCGGCTGGCCGGTCGCTCGGGCAAGCTGACCCGCTTCGACGAGCTCGTCGACGAGCTGCTCGACGTCGACGAGCGGGCGCTGGTGTTCACCCAGTTCCGCGAGATGGGCGACCTGCTGCAGATCCACCTCCGCGACCGGTTCGCGCTCGACGCCGCGTTCCTGCACGGCGGCGTGTCGACGGCGCGGCCGCGACCGGATGGTCGCCGAGTTCCAGGGCGGCGCCGGCGCCCCGCTGCTGCTCGTGTCGCTCAAGGCGGGCGGCACCGGGCTCAACCTCACCGCCGCCAGCCAGGTGATCCACTACGACCGGTGGTGGAACCCGGCGGTCGAGGACCAGGCGACCGACCGCGCCTGGCGGCTCGGCCAGCAACGCACGGTCAACGTCCACAAGCTGGTGTGCCAGGGCACGGTCGAGGAGCGGATCGGCGAGGTGATCGACGAGAAGCGGGCGCTCGCCGACGCCGTCGTCGGCACCGGCGAGGCGTGGCTGTCCGAGCTGTCCACCGACGAGCTGGCGCGGCTCGTGATGCTGGACGGCGGCGCATGAGCAGGCCGCGCAAGCCGTACGGGCCAACCCGCCGGGTCGGCTGCCGGCGACGATGATCAAGGTGCTGGCGGCCGAGCTCAGCGACCAGGGCCGGCTGGCGCGCGGCAAGCGCTACTGGGCCGACGACGCCGTGATCGACATCGTCGATCGGGCACGGCGCGGTCACCGCCGAGATCCAGGGCAGCCGGCCCGAGCCCTACGTCGTCACGATCGAAGCCGACGCCCGGCAAGGGCGTGCCCGGCAAGCGCGACGTGTCGGATCGCGCTGCACGTGCCCCGACGACGGGATCGCGACGAAGCCTGCAAGCACGCCGTGGCGGCGCTGTTCGCGCTGTCCGACGAGGTCGCGATCGAGCCCGACCTGATCGAGCGCTGGCGCGGAGGGCTCGGCGCGCCCGCCGACGCGCCGGCCGACGGCCGCGCCGCGCCGACCGCGGCCTGGCCGAGGTCGTGCCGCTGCACCGGCTCGACCGGACCGCCGACCGCGCCGCCCGACCGCCGTCGAGCCGCATCGATCCCGATCGTCGACGAGATCGGCGCTGCTGCTCGGCGCCCCCAACGGCGCGCTCGCGCCCGAGTTCCCCGAGGTCACCCCGATCGCGCACGCCGGCATCCGCGACCGCCAGCTGGCCGACGTGCTGGCCGACGCCCTCGACCACCTCGACGATCAACTGGGACTGAGCTGCCAGCGCTCCGGGCCGACAGGCTCGCACCTCGGTACAGTCGCCGCCGTGAGCGACGCCGTGTTCGTGCTCGATGCCGTTCGCACCCCGATCGGCAAGATCGGCGGGGCGCTGGCCGGTGTGCGCCCCGACGACCTGGCGAGCGGCGTGATCGCCGCGCTCGTCGAGCGCAACCCGGCGATCGACCCGGCGACGATCGACGACGTCCACTTCGGCAACGGCAACGGCGCCGGCGAGGAGAACCGCAACGTGGCGCGCATGGCGTCGCTGCTCGCCGGCCTGCCGACCTCGGTGCCGGGCGCGACCGCCAACCGACTGTGCGGCTCGGGCATGGAGGCGGTGCTCAACGCCAGCCGCGAGATCGCCGTCGGCGATGCCGTCGATCGCGATCGCCGGCGGTGTCGAGTCGATGACCCGCGCCCCGTGGGTCGTGCAGAAGCCCGATCAGCCGTACGAGCGCGGCCACCAGCAGATGCACTCGACCACGCTCGGCTGGCGGATGGTCAACCCGCGCCATCCGGCGCAATGGACGGTCGCCCTCGGCGAGGGCGCCGAGATCCTCGCCGACGAGTACGCCGATCACCCGCGAGCAGCAGGACGAGTTCGCGGTCGGCAGCCACCAGCGCGCCGCCGCGGCGTGGGCAGCCGGGCGCTTCGACGCCGAGGTCGTCGCGCCCGTTCGGTGCCGACCTGGCGACCGACGAGTGCGTGCGCGCCAACTCCTCGCTCGAGTCGCTGGCCAAGCTCAAGCCCGTGTTCCGCCCGGACGGCACGGTCACCGCCGGCAACTCGTCGCCGATGAACGACGGGGCGGCGGCGATCCTGCTCGGCAACGAAGCGGCCGCCGCCGAGCTCGGGCGCGATCCGCTGGCGCGGGTCGTCGCCCGGGCGGTGTCGGGCATCGAGCCACACCTCTACGGCATCGGGCCGGTGATCGCCGCCCAGCGCGCCCTCGATCGAGCCGGCATCGGCTGGAGCGATCTCGCCGTGGTCGAGCTCAACGAGGCGTTCGCCGCCCAGTCGCTGGCGTGCCTCGTGCAATGGCCCGACCTCGACCGTTCGATCGTCAATCCCAACGGCGGGGCGATCGCGATCGGCCATCCGATCGGCTGCTCCGGCGCCCGGATCGTCACCACGCTCGCCCACGAGCTGCGCCGCCTCGGCGGCGGCTGGGGCCTGGCCACGATGTGCATCGGCGTCGGCCAGGGCATCGCCGTCGTGCTCCACGCCGACTGACGGCACCGTCTCGCAGCCGAGACTCCAATCGGCAGGCGAATGTTCAACTCTTTGCCAGCGCCGCGACGGCGAGCATGACGCACGCCTACACTCGTTGGCGTGGACGGCGACGTCGCAGAGGTCGTCGATGCGCTGGTCAAGAACATCGACGGGGTGGTGAAGGGCAAGCACCACGAGATTCGCATGGCCATGTGCTGCCTGCTCACCGAGGGTCATCTGCTGCTCGACGACGTGCCCGGCACCGGCAAGACCACGCTCGCCAAGGCGATCGCCGGGTCGATCGCCGGCACCTGGAAGCGGGTCCAGTTCACGCCCGACCTGCTGCCGAGCGACATCACCGGGGTGATGGTGTACGAGCAGCGGACCGGGACGTTCCGCTTCCGCGAAGGCCCCGTGTTCACCAACGTGCTGATCGGCGACGAGATCAACCGCGGCAGCCCGAAGACCCAGTCGGCGCTGCTCGAGGTGATGGAGGAGCGCCAGGTCACCGTCCGACGGCGTGTCGCGCCCGGTGCCGCGGCCGTTCTTCGTGATCGCCACCCAGAACCCGAAGGACTTCCAGGGCACGTTCACGCTGCCCGACGTCCAGCTCGACCGCTTCACGATGCGGCTCAGCCTCGGGTACACCGATCACAACACCGAGGTCCGGCTGCTCGAGGAGTACAACCGCCACCAGCGCGACGACATCGTCAGCCCGGTCACCGACGCCGACCAGCTCGAGCAGGTGATCGACGCCGTCGATCGCGGTCGAGGTGTCGCGCGGCGTGCACGACTACATCGTCCGGCTCGCCGCCGCCACCCGCAACCACCCCGACCTCCGGCTCGGCGTGTCGACCCGCGGCACGATCGCCCTGCTGCGCGCGGCGCGCGCCTGGGCGGCGACCGCCGAACGCGACTTCGTCACGCCCGACGACGTCCAGGACGTGGCGATCGCCGTGTGCGCCCACCGCATCGCGCTCACACCCGAGGCCGAGCTGCGCGGTGCACAGACCGTCGACGTCGTCGCGGCGCTGCTCGACGAGGTGCCGGTGCCCCGCACCCGCGAGGGCTGATCGATGCTCACCAGGTCGGGCCTGGCGGCGGCGATCGCCGCCCTCGTGCTGTGCCGTCGCCGGCTTGTGGTGGCACTACGAGGAACTGCTCGTGCTGGCGGTCGCCACCTGGGTCGCCGCTGGCCGGGGCGCTGTGGAGTTCGCGTGTGCGCCACGCGCGCACGCGTCGTGCGCCCGATCACGGCCCCACGCGTCGCCCGCGGCGATGCCGATCCGCGCGATCTACCGAGCCACCAACGTCGGTCGCCGGCGCTCGCCGGCGGCGGTGATCGTCGACTCGTGCGACGGCGCCGAGGTTCGCGTGCCGCTGCCGGCGATCGGCCGCGACGACCGGACCGAGGTGGTCGGCTCGATCCCGACCCGCCGTCGGGGCGTGTTCGCAGTCGGTCCGCTGGCGATCGAGCGGGTCGACGGCTTCGGCCTGGCCATCGGCCGACGCGAGTCGCGACGAGATCGGCACCGTGCTCGTGCACCCCCGGCTGCACTCCCTCTCCGGACCGTACGGCGCGATGCACACGGTCGAGGACGAGGCCGTCATCCGGCGCTCGGCCTCCGATCCGCTGAGCGGGTTCGTGTCGCTGCGCGAGTACGTGCCGGGTGACGACCCGCGTCTGATCCACTGGCCGACGTCGGCGCGGTTGGGGACGCTGATGCTCCGCGAGCACGTCGAGCTGCGACGACCCGAGTTCACCGTGGTGCTCGACGCCGCCGACACCGTCGCCAACGCCGACGACTTCGAGGAGATGGTCGACGTCGTCGCATCGATCGCCGTGCACGCCCTGCGGAACGGCGTCGAGGTTCGGGTGCGCACGACGGCGCGCGAGTTCCCCGGGACCTTCCGCCCGATGACCCGCGACACACAGGTGCTCGACCTGCTGACGCCGGTGCATCAGGCGTCCGACGACGCGGTGATGTCGCTCGCCGAGATGTTCCGCAGCGGACTCGACCACACGGCGATCATGTTCATCACCGGCCCCGCCGGGCCGTCGAGCACGTTCACCCACACCGACCGGTTGTTCGTCGTCCGCGTCGGTGCCGACGCCGTCGTCGCGCCGGGTGTGGCGATGGCGGTCGCCGACGCAGTCGAGTTCGCCCACCGGTGGCGGCCATGGCACTGACCAAGCGGGGTGCCCGTCGTCGGCGACAGGCGCGACGACCGATCCCGACGACGCCGATCCGCATCATCGTCGTCGGCGCGATGTGCGCCGTGTTGGCGGTGATCGCCAGCGAGGCGTTCGACGAGCTGGTGTGGGCACTGCTGGTTCCGCCTCCGCTGATCACCGCCGCCTGCCTGGCCAGCTATCGCCGGCCGCTGCTCGTGCGCTACGCGGTGCTCGGCGCGACGGTGCTGATCTCGACGGCGATCGCCGGTTTGGTCGCCGACGCCGGGCTGACCGAGGTTCTGGCGGGACCGTTCGTGGGCCTCAAGCGCCTGCTCACCACCGAGTGGCCGAGCCCGCGCGACCCCCGCATCATCGTGGCCCTCGCCCTGCTCGTCGCCACCTTGACGGCGGTCGCGGTCGAGCTCGCCGGCCGGCCGCGGCTGCACCTCGCACCGTTGATCGCGATCGCCGTCGGCCTGGCGGGCGCGATGGCGGTCGCGGCGCCGATCAGGCCCGGACCGCTGCCATGGCGGCGCTCGCGGTCGGAGCGCTGCTGGTGCTCGTCTTCCGGCCCGGCGAGGATGCCCGAGCGCGGGTGCGGACGGTCGCCGGCGATCGTGCGCTGGTCGTGGCCATCATCGCCATGGTGGTCGCCGGGGCGGTCACGGCCGCGGCGTTGGCGTGGACCGACCGCGCCGATCCGCGAGTCACCAACGACCCCGAGGCCACGGCGACGCTGCTCGACCCGGTCGAGGAGACGGTCGCCCTGCGCGAGGTCGACCCGGCGATCAGCATGTTCGAGGTGACCGATCGCTCGACGCTGATCGGCCCGTCGCTGCCCGCCCGCTGGCGGATGTCGGCACTCGACGTCTACGACGGTCAGCGCTGGACGCCCGGTCTGACGCTGCGTCCGATCGGTGGCCAGCTCGGCCAGCCCTCGCCGCCCAGCCCGGACGTCGCCCCACCGATCCAGTTCGATGTCGAGCTGCTCACCGACGACTTCGACCTGGTGCCGATCCCCGGCCGGCCGCTCGACGTCGACACCGACTCGGCGATGGGCGTCGAGACCGATCTCGGACGCACCGTCGTGCGCCTCACCGAAGACCCGCGGCCGGGGCTGACCATCAGCGCCACCGCCGAGATCGCGCCGGGAACCGCGGCTGCCCAGGACGGCCGCGATCGCCACGCGCCAGGTCGACGAGATCTCCGCCGGCTTCACCGACCTCGCCCGCTCGATGGCCGGCGAGGGCACGATGCTCGAACAACTGCAGGCGATCGAGCACACCATGCACGACACGTGGCGACTCGACAGGGACGCACCCGGTGGCGGCCAGCAGCTGGCGTTGATCGACCGCTTCGTGTCCGACACCAACCAGGGCACCGAGGAGCAGTTCGTGACCGGCTTCGTGCTGCTGGCGCGCTCGTTGGGCGTCGAGGCCCGCGTCGCCACCGGTTTCGTCGTGCCACCCGGCGAGCTCGGGGCGCCGCTCGGGCTGCGCTCGACACATGCCGCCGTGTGGCCGGAGGTCGAGCTGGAGGGTCTCGGCTGGCTGGCATTCGATCCGGTGCCGGCGCAGGAGACGAGCGACGTCGAGACGCTGCCCCCGCCCCCCGCCGCCCAGAGCCCGGCCGCCGCCCAACCACCGATCGCCCCGCCGGCCGAACCGGCCAACGACGACGACACCGTCACCCTCGACCAGGAGACCGACATCGGCAACTGGGAGCGTGTCCAGACGTGGCTGACGCGGGGCGGGGTCGTGGGCGGAGCGGCCCTGCTCCCGATCGTGAGCGTGATCGGCCTCATTCTCGGTGCCAAGTGGCGCCGGCGCCGGCGCCGGCTCAAGGACCCCGATCCGGCGCGCACGGATCAGTGGGGCGTGGGCCAACACCACCGACTCACTGGTCGATGCCGGGCTGGCGATCGCTCCGGCCTGGACCAACGAACGGATCGCCGAGCAGGGCACCGCGATCGCTCCCACCGTCCCGCACGAGATGCAGCGCTTGGCGACGACGGCGACGGCGATCACGTTCGGTCACGCCGACGAGAGCTGGGATCGCGTCGACGACGCGGTGGCGGCGTGGCGCGCCGTCGACGGTTCGATCCTCGCCGATCGCACGCTTCTGGCAACGGATCCGCTGGCGTCTCAGCCTGCGCTCGCTGCGTCGCTCGACGCGCTCGCCGGTCACCGCCTGACGTTCAGGACCCGAGCAGCTGGTCGCGCAACTCGCGCTTGAGGAACTTGCCGTTGGCGTTGCGCGGCAGGGCCTCGTCGCGGATCCAGATCGTGGCCGGGATCTTGTACTTGGCGACACGCTCGGCGAGGAACCGCTGCACGTCCTCGGGGGTGAGCGCGGCCCCGTCGCGTGCCACCACGGCTGCCGCCACGTCCTCACCGAGGCGTTCGTCGGGGACGCCGAACACCGCCGCCTCGGCCACGTCGGGATGCTCGTAGATCGCCGCTTCGACCTCGCTGCAGTACACGTTCTCACCGCCGCGCAGCACCATGTCCTTGGCGCGGTCGACGATGAACACGAACCCGTCGTCGTCGATGCGGGCGATGTCGCCGGTGCGGAACCATCCGTCGCGGATCGCTTCGGCGGTCGCCTCGGGCCGGTTGAGGTAGCCCTTGATCACCACCGGGCCACGCACGCACAGCTCGCCGACCACGTCGGGTCCCGGCGCCAGATCGTCGCCGAGCTCGTCGACCAGCTTGGCGTCGAGCATCGGCACGACGCGGCCGCACGACGCCGGCTTGGCGACGTAGAGCTTGTTGGAGTTGGCGGTGACGATCCCGGTCGTCTCGGTCAGTCCGTAGCCGGTGGTCGGGGCGCCGCCGGCGAGCGACTGGTCGATCTTGTCGACGAGGTCGGGCTGGAGCGGCGCGCCGCCGCCGCCCATCCCTCGTAGCGACGACGTGTCGCGCCGCTCCCAGTCGGGATGCAGCAGCATCTCGCGGCTCATCGTCGGCACGCCGGAGAAGTTGGTGACGCGCTCGCGCTCGATCAGCTCGAGCGCCCGGCCGGCGTCCCACTTGTGCATCAGGACGATCTTGCCGCCGACCAGCGTGCACGGCTGGAGCAGGCAGTTGTTGGCGGTGACGTGGAACAGCGGCGTCGGGGCCATGAACACCGGTCGCGAGCCGGAGCTCGCCGGTCGGCGTGGCGGCGTCGAGCTCGCCGGCCGCGACCGCCTTGGCCTCCGCCATCGCCGACACGATGGTCATGAACGCCATGTTGAACACGTTGTGCACGGATCCGCGATGTGTCAGCTGGGCACCCTTCGGAAAGCCGGTCGTGCCCGAGGTGTAGAAGATCGTGGCGTCGTCGTCGGGATCGATCTCGGCCTCCGGGAGGCCGTCGGCGCGCGCTGCCGGCTCGACGACGTCGGCCCACGACGTGGCATCCGTCAGGCGAGCTCACGCTCGGTGCGGACTGCGATCACGTGCAGCGGTGCCGCTCGCCCGAAGCTCGTCGAGGATCGGGATCACACGCTCGAGCCGCTCGTCGTCGGCGATCAGCACCTTCGGGCGCGAGTCGCTCAACCCGAAGGCCAGCTCCTGCGTCGTCCACCAGGCGTTGATGCCCACCACGGCGGCACCGATCGAGACCGTGGCCCAGTGCGCCACGACCCATTCCGGATAGTTGCGCATCGCCACCGCCACCCGGTCGCCGGGACCGACCCCGTGCGTGTGGCGCAGGACGTGGGCCAGCGCCCGCACCTGGGCGCCGATCTCGGCGTAGGTGTAGTGCTCGTCCTCGAACACCAGGTACGGATGCTCGCCGTGGAACTGGGCCAGCTCCCAGATCGAGCGCAACGTCGGCGGCGCCGAGCTGAACACTCGCATCGGGGTGCCGCGCACCTCGATCTCGGTCATCGCGAAGCCTCCGCCGTCGGCGATCAGCTCGGCCCAGGCGGCGTCGAAGTGTCGGATCACGTCCCCGATCATTGGCGTGCCGGCGGGGACCGGCACGAATGCGGACCGGCGCTGTGCGTACGCTCGGCGACGTGTCCGACGACGGATGGCTGGTTCGGGGCTCGACGTCCGCCGACGAGGTGCGCAGCTACTACGACGACCAGGCCGCAACCTACGACACGACGCTCGACAGCTGGGGGTACGACGCCCCTGCCAACGTCGCCCGTCTGGTGATGGGCGTGCTCGACAGCCGCGGCGACGGGCTGACACTGCTCGACGCCGGATGCGGCACCGGCCTCGCCGGACAGGCACTCGTCGACGCCGGGTTCGCCGGGCGCCTGCTCGGCGTCGACCTGTCACCATCGTCGGTCGCGCTGGCACGCCGGCGCGGCATCTACGACGATGTCGCCGAGGGCGATCTGCACGATCCGCTCGATCATGCCGACGACAGCGTCGACGGTGTCGTGTGCGTCGGCGTGCTCACCTACGTGCCCGACGTGGCCGCGATCTGGGGCGAGTTCTGCCGCATCACCCGGCCGGGCGGCGTGATCGCCCTCACGCAACGCCACGACGTGTGGCTCGAACGCGGCTGTGGCGCCGTGTTGCACGAGCTCGAGCGATCGTCGCGGTGGACCGTGGTGCACCTCAGTCCCCCGTCGAGCTACCTGCCGGGCAACACCGACTTCGGTGACGAGATCCTCGTCCGCTACCTCGTGGCCAGGGTGCGCGACTCGATGCTCAGCCGGCGAGGTGGGCGACGACCAGGCCCCGCAGCTGGTCGATGTTGACGCCCTTGGCGGCGCTCACCCACACGATGTCGCCGGGCTCGAGCCGGCAGCCCTCGGCGAGCTCGCGCCGGCGGCGTTGACGCTGCGACGACTTGATCTTGTCGGTCTTGGTGGCGACGACCGTGTGTGGCACCTCGTTCTCGGCGCAGCCAGTCGAGCATCTGCTGATCGAGCGGGGTGGGGCCGATCTCACCGTCGACCAGCACGAACACCATCTCCAGCGGCTGGCGTTCGAGCAGGTAGCCCTCGATCATCTCCGGCCAGTCCTTGCGCACCCGACCGGGGACCTTGGCGAACCCGTACCCGGGGAGGTCGACCAGCGTGCCTCCGCCGCCGTGCTCGAAGATGTTGATCAGCTGCGTTCGCCCCGGCGTGTTCGACACGCGCGCCAGCTGCTTCTGGTTGGCGAGGGCGTTGATCAACGACGACTTGCCGACGTTGGAGCGACCGACGAAGGCCACCTCCGCGCGTCGAATCGGGCAAGGCATGGGTGCGGGTCGCCGACGAGACGAACCGGAGCTGGAGCGGTCGTCCCGACATCGGGGTCAGTGTACGGTCGGCGTCAGCCGCTGATCAGGGTGGCCAAGGCCCAGACCGCGGCCACCAGACCGAGGCCGGCGAACAGCAGGCTGCGCCCGATCGGCGCCCGCTCGAGGTTGCGCTCGTCACGTTGCTGGGCAGGTGGGCGCACGACGGCGATCAGGTTGCCGGCGAACAACGCGCCACCGAGCGCCAGCAGCAGCCACTGCAGGAGATCGTCGCCGAGGAACATCAGGCAACCGTAGAACGGTTGAACTTGCGGATGCTGAGGGCCGAGAACACGGCGATCAAGCCGAACGACCAGGCCAGCGAGTACCACACGTTGTTGCCGACCGGCATGCCGTTGTAGAGGGCGCGGGCGGCGTCGGTGACCTTCGTGAACGGGTTCCAGTCGGCGATCGGCTGCAGCCAGTCGGGCATCGTGCTCGGGTCGACGAAGGCCGACGACACGAACGTGAGCGGGAACATCCAGATGAACCCGGCCGAGTTGGCCGCCTCGACCGATCCGACCGACAGCCCCATCAGCGCCTGGACCCAGCTGAGGGCGTAGCTGAAGAGCAACAGCAGCAGCGTGGCGAGGATCGCCTCACCGATCGTGCCCTCGAAGCGGAAACCGATCGGCCAGAACGACACGAGCAGCATCACCGTGAACGTGATCAGGTTGCGGACGAGGTCGGACACCGTGCGGCCGATCAACACCGCCGAGCGCGCCATCGGCAGCGAGCGGAGCCGGTCGATGATGCCCTTCGACAGGTCTTCGGCGAGGCCGATGCCGGTGAACGCCGAGCCGAACACGAGCGACTGGCTGAAGATGCCGGGGATCAGGAACTGCTCGTAGTTCTCGTAGCCGGGGACGGTGATCGAGCCGCCGAACACGTAGACGAACAGGACCACGAACATGATCGGCTGGATCGTGGCGAAGATCAGCAGCTCGATGTTGCGGGGGATGATCCGGAGGTGGCGCGTGGCCTCGGTCCACGAGTCGGTGAGCGCCATCTGGAACCGGCTCATCAGGCGGCACCTTCCTGCTCGTCGTCGGTCGCTCGACCGGTGAGGGTGAGGAACACGTCGTCGAGCGTCGGACGCCGGACCTCGATGTTGAGCACGTCGACGCCGGCGTCGTCGAGCGCACGGATCAGCTCGGGCACCACTGGTCGCGGGCTGCGGATCGGGGCTTCGAAGCTGACACCGTCGGCGATCGCGTTCGACCGATCCGACGCACATCGACTGCGAGCACGCCGAGCGCCGCCTCGCCGGCGCCGGCGGTCGCCGATCACGAGCCAGAGGTGCTCGCCGCCGATGCGATCCTTGAGCTCGTCGGCGGTGCCCTCGGCGATCACCTTGCCGTGGTCGACCACCACGATCCGCTGGGCGAGCCGGTCGGCCTCGTCGAGGTACTGGGTGGTGAGCAGCACCGTGGTGCCGTCCTGCTCGAGCTCTTCGATCATCTCCCACATCGCCAGGCGGCTGCGCGGGTCGAGGCCGGTGGTCGGCTCGTCGAGGAACAGCACCGACGGGCGGGCGATCAGGCTCATCGAGATGTCGAGCCGGCGGCGCATGCCGCCCGAGTAGCCCTTGACGATCGCGGTCGGCGGCGTCGACGAGATCGAAGCGCTCGAGCAGTTCGCTGGTGCGGGCGACCACCTCGCGCTTGGGCAGGTGGAACAGGCGGGCGACGTGCTGCATGTTCTCGCGACCGGTGAGGCGCTCGTCGACCGCCGCGTACTGGCCGGTGAGCCCGATCCGGGTGCGCACCTCGTGGGGGTCGGCGACGCACGTCGATCCCGTCGATCAACGCCGAGCCGGCGTCGGGGCGCAGCAGCGTGGTGAGGATCCGGACCGCCGTGGTCTTGCCGGCTCCGTTCGGGCCGAGCAGGCCGTAGATCGCGCCACGCGGGACCTCGAGGTCGACACCGCCGAGGGCGACGTTGTCGCCGAAGCGCTTGACCAGGCCGGTGGCGTCGATCGCCAGATCAGATGACATGCCGGCCAGTCTGCCCGAGGGCTGTCACATCGATCGCGTCGCGGTTTGTGTCAGTGACCGGGGGCGCAGCACGGCTTGGGTCTGGGTGGTCTTGGCGACCAGCGCGCCGTCGGCGGTGCGCAGCTCGGTCTCGACGACGATCGTGGTGCCAGCCCCGGTGCAGCGGCGACGGCCGTCGCCGTGACCGACGCTCCCTCGCGGACGGCGCCGAGGAAGTTGGTCTTCGACTCGATCGTCGACGTGCCGGTCGCCCCGTCCGGCAGGTTGAGGAAGGCGCTGGCAGCGCCGGCCGAGTCGGCCAACGCCATCAGCGCGCCGCCGTGCAGCAGACCCGCCGCTCGTGCACAGCGTCGGGCTGCCAAGTCGAGTTGGAGCGACGACCCGTTCGGCGGCGAACTCGGATGGCGGTGATCCCCAGCGTGGCGCACAGCGGCATCGTCGACTGCACGATCTCGGTCGGAGTCATGCGGCTCCAGTCTGCGGATCGCTCTGCGGTCAGTCGGTCTCGGGGATCACGACTCCGCGCGCCGGCGCATGGCGTGGTGTCGTGGGAGCCGCCTCCTGGGCCACGAACACGACCTCGATCTGCAGCGCCGCCGGGTACCCGCCCGACGTAGCCGGACGGATCGCCGCACCAGACCTGGAGCACGAGCGGCTGCGCGTCGGGCGGGGCGGTCCAGTCGTACGACCATGCGGCGGCGGTGACGCCGGTGGGGATGACGCGTGACCGAAGCGCCGATCTCCCAGATCTCGACCGGTCCGAGCGGCGACGCCGTCGACGAGCGGGCAGGTGCCCGAGATGCGGGCGACACCGCCGGCGCCGACCGTCACCGACGACGGGCGCCACGCTGAGCGGCACCGGCGGCGGCGACTCGGGCGATCGCGGTCGTGGTCGTCGTGTGCGGCTGACGCGTCGTCGTCGGTGCGTCGCGGTCGAGCGTGGTCGTCGTCGGCCGTGATCGTCGTCGTGGTCAGGATCGCTCGTGGTGGTTCGTCGACGGCGTCGTCGGCAGGAGCTCGGGAACGGTCTCGCCGCCGGCCGGGTGCCCGGCGTCGGACCGACGCCGCCGAGCATCAACAACCCACACGCCACGGTGCCCGCCGCGACGACCACCGTGGTGACTCCCGCCCTACCTGTATCACAGACGAAATCTTGACAGGTCGACCCGTGGAATCGCGCTCGCTCGTGCAATTCGAGTGCGATCTCGTCACACTCCGCGGGCGGCGTTGTCGAACCGGGTGTACTGACCGAGGAACACCAGCCGCTTGGTGCCGATCGGCCCGGCGCGGTGCTTGGCGACGATCACCTCCGCCGAGCCCTTGTCGGGCGAGTCGGGGTGGTACACCTCGTCGCGGTACAGGAACATCACGACGTCGGCGTCTTGTTCGAGCGAGCCCGATCTCACGAAGGTCGGAGAGCATCGGGCGCTTGTCGGCGCGGGCTTCGAGGTTTCGGCTGAGCTGGCTGAGGGCCACGATCGGCACCTCGAGCTCGCGGGCGAGGATCTTCAGGTTGCGGCTGATCTCGCTGACCTCGAGCTGGCGGTTCTCGGCCGACGCCGTTGCCGCCCATCAGCTGCAGGTAGTCGATGACGATCAGCCCGAGGCCGCCGTAACGGGCCTTGATGCGCCGCGCCTTGGCGCGGATCTCCATCACCGTGACGCGCGGGTTGTCGTCGAGGAACAGCGGCACCTCGAGGCGACCGATCGCCTTGCCGATCTTGGCCCAGTCGGCCTCGGCCAGCTTGCCGGTGCGGATCTTCATCGAGTCGACCCGCGCCTCGCTGGCGAGGATGCGTTGCGTGAGCTCCTGGTGCGCCATCTCGAGCGAGAACACCAGCACCGGCTTGGTCGAGTGCATCGCCACGTGCGCCGCGATCCCCAACCCGAAGGCGGTCTTGCCCATCGCGGGCCTGGCGCCGACGATGTAGAGGGCGCTGGCTTGGAGGCCGGACAGCAGCTCGTCGAGGTCGGTGTAGCCGGTGGGGACGCCGGTGATGATGTCGCCCCGGTCGTACGTCTCCTGGAGGCGGTCCATCACCTCGGGCAGCAGGTCTTCGATCGTGCGGGTGGTGTCGGTGACACGCGCTGCTCGGCGACGTTGAAGACCTTGGTCTCGGCCAGGTCGAGCGCCTTGATGACGTCGTCGGGCTCGCTGTAGGCGAGCTCGGCGATGTCGCCGGCGGCGTAGATCAGCTGGCGCAGGAGCGCCGTCTCCTGGACGATCTTGGCGTAGTGCCCGGCGCTCGAGATCGACGGCGTGGCGTTCTGCAGCTCGTGCAGCGTCTCGGCCCCGCCGACCTCGGCCAGCAGGCCGGCGCGGCGCAGCTCGTCGGCGACGGTGACCGTGTCGGCCGGGGCGCCCGACGAGTACAGCGAGCGGATGGCGTCGAAGATGTGGCGGTGGGCCGGCTTGTAGAAGTCGGCCGGGTGCGAGCGCCCATCTCGCTGACCACGCCGATCGCCTCACGCGACAGCAGCAGCGCGCCGAGCACCGACTCCTCGGCCTCGATGTTGTGCGGTGGCACCCGACCCACGCGACGACGACTGCCGGCGGCGGTCGTCGCGTGCGTGGTCGGCTTCCCGCCGCCGGAGTCGACAGGGAAGTATTCGTCACCCGGCATGGATGGTCCACGTTGCCCGAATCGAGCTTGTGGGGCGCTAGAGGGGTAACCGTGTGAATTGCCCTGTGGACGCCCCGTGGAGCATGTGGACGACTGTGGACAAGGGGTGTGGCAGCGCGGTGTGGACAGCGTCGACCCGGCGTGCACAGCGCTCGATAGCGCAGCAGCCCCGCCGGTCGACGCGAGCGACCGTGGCGCGGGCCGCGTCCGGGACCGCGTCGACGTCAGCTCGGCGGGCGACGACCTCGACCCGGATCGGGAACGACACGGCGTGGTGCAGCGACGCCGTCGCGGTGTGCTCGCCGATCGACTTGATCGGCTCGTCGAGGTGCAGCGACTTGCGATCGAGCTTGATGCCGGTCTGGGCCTCGACGGCGGCGACGATGTCGGCGGTGGTGACCGAGCCGAACAACTTGCCCTCGGCGCCGGCCTTGGCGGTGATCGTGATCACCTTGGGCACGAGCGTGCTGGCGATCGTGGTGGCTGCGTCGCGGTCGCTGGCGTCGCGCAGGTCGCGGGAGCGGCGCATCTTGGCGGCCTGATCGACGGCGCCGGCGGTGGCCTTGAGGGCGAGGCCCTTGGGCAACAGGTAGTTGCGGGCATGGCCGTCGGCGACGTCGACGATGTCGCCGCGCTTGCCGAGCCCGTCGAGGTCGCTGCGAAGGATCACCTGCATGCTCAGACCTCCTCGCTCTCGTCGACGTCGACGTCGGCAGCCGTCGACGATCGTCGACCTCGAGCTCGTCGTCGAGCCTCGACCTCGACGACCCTCGACCTGGCTCTCGAAGCCCTCGTCGCGGCGCGGGCGACGATCGCCGTCACGCGGCGGACGGGTGCGGCTCGCCGAGGCGACGCGCTTGGCGTACGGCAGCAGCGCCATCTCGCGGGCGATCTTGATCGCGTTGGCGATGTCGAGCTGCTGCTGACGGTCGTTGCCCGAGACCCGCATGTTGCGGATCTTGGCGCGGTCGCTCATGAACCGGCTGAGCAGGTCGACGTCCTTGTAGTCGACGTACTCGACCTTGTCGATGACGAGCGGGCTGGTCTTCTTCTTGTACTTACGGGGGTTGGCGTCCTTGCCGCGCGGCGCGCGGGACGGCGTCTTGCTTCCCTTGGCCTTGGCCATGGCCTTGGTCCTTCCTGGGACGAGATCAGTCTAGTGAGGGTCAGAACGGCTCTTCGTCGCCGTAGATCGGGTCGGGTGTGCGGGCGCCGGCGCCGGCGCCGCCGGCACCACCGGCTGCCGCCGCCGGAACCGCCACCGGAGAAGCCGCCGTCGCCGCCGGTGCGCTCGGTGCGCTCGATCTGGGCGGTCGCCCAGCGCAGGCTCGGGCCGACCTCGTCGGCGACGACCTCGACGACCGAGCGCTTCTCGCCGTCGGCGGTCTCCCAGCTGCGCTGCTCGAGACGGCCGGTGACGATCGCACGCGAGCCCTTGGTGAGGGTGGTGGCGGCGTTCTCGCCGAGGTCGCCCCAGCACACGACGTTGAAGAACGACGTCTGCTCCTGCCATTCGCCGTTCTGCTGGTAGCGCCGGTTGACGGCCAGCCCGAAGCTGGCGACGCCGCGGCCGCCGGTGGTGAACCGCAGCTCGGGATCGCGGGTGAGGTTGCCGATCAGGGTGACGGAATTGCTGGACATGTGGTGGCTCCCTTCGTGGGTGCCGCCGCTCAGGCGGCGGTGACCGCCATGCCGCGGCGGGCCGCCTCGGCATCGGGCAGTCGGATCAACTTGTGGCGGACGATGTCGTCCGCGAGGCGGAGCTGGCGCTCGAGCTCGTCGAGCGCGCCGCCGGCGGCGAGGCACTCGACCACGAGGTAGTAGCCGGATTCCTTCTTGTTGATCGGGTACGCGTACGGCACGCTTCCCCCACCAATCGGGCTTGCCGTGGACCGACCCACCGGCCTTGCGCGATTTCGTCGGTGACGAACTTGACCCAGGACTGGGCCTTGCGCATCCTCGACGTCGCCGTCGACGATGACCATCAACTCGTAAGCACGCATCATGCGTGTGGAACTCCCTTCGGACTCCGGACCGCACTCGAGTCGAACTCGGTGCGGCCACACGGCCCCATCCCGCGGATGGAGCAGGGTGAATATGACTGCGCCACGCTACCGCCCGCCGGCCGACATGCTCACGGTCGTCGCTGCATACCGGCGAGTGTGCGCGAGGGGCTGTGACACCGGCATCGGTCGACAACGCCGACGGTCCGCTGCGCCGGTCGTGTCCGCTGGTAGAAACGGTTGCCGTGCCGCCGGAGGGCTCGGACACGCCGCGTTCGCGGCACGGGCGCCGCGAGTACGTCGGCCTTCGTCGCGGCGATGGTCGCGCCGCCAGCCGAAGACGTTCGCGATCGCCGTCGGCGGCGCCTCCGTGTACGCGCTCTGCACCGTGGCGTCGAGCATCGTCATCCGGTGGGTGATCGACCACGTGATCGTGCCCCGCTTCGAGGAGGGCGACGTCGCCGTCGCCACCGTCGTCACCGGCTGCGCGCTGATCATCGGCGTCGGCGTGCTGCGGGCGATCGGCGTCGTCGATCCGGCGCTCGTTCGCCGGCATCACCCAGTGGCGGATCGCCCAGTCGCTCGGCGACGACGTCGTCGACCGGCTCGTCGAGCAGCCGGCGAGCTGGCACCAGCGCCAGAGCGACGGCCAGCTCGTCGCCCGCGGCGGCGTCGACATCGACACCACGGTCGGCGTGATGGCGCCGATCCCGTTCGCCACCAGCGTGCGTGCTGCTGATCGTCGTCTCCGGCGTGTGGCTGGTCGCTGACCGACCTCGTGCTCGGCGCTCGTGGCGGTCTCGCGTGTTCCCGGTGCTGATGGTGCTCAACGTCGTCTACCAGAAGCGCGTCGACCGCCACTACGACGCCGCCCAGCAGGCGCTCGGCGACTTCTCGGGCGCCGTCCACGAGAGCTTCGAAGGCGTGCAGCTCGTCAAGGCCTACGGCGCCGAGGAGCGCGAGACCGAGCGCCTGTCGGCGATGGCCGGCAAGATCCGCGACTCGCGGATCCGGGCCGTCTACCTGCGCGGCACGTTCGAGGCGCTGCTCGAGGTGATCCCGTCGCTCACCAACATCGGGATCGTGGTGCTCGGCGCGATGCGCGTCGACTCGGGCGAGCTCACCATCGGCGAGCTGTCCGGGTTCATCTACATGTTCACGCTGCTCGTGTTCCCGCTGCGGCTGATCGGCTACGCGCTGTCCGAGCTGCCCCACTCGTCGGCCGGCTACCGCCGCGTGCAAGGGCACGATCGACGAACCGCTCGACGCCGATCCCGAGCTGTCGATCGGGCCGGCGACGGCGCCGGCGGCGGTCGTGCTCGACGACGTGTCGTACACGTTCGCCGACGCCGCCGAGCCGGCGATCGAGCACGCCGACGTGCACGATCCCGGCCGGCTCGGTCACCGCCTTCGTGGGCTCCACCGGCTCGGGCAAGACGACCCTGGTCGAGCTGATCGCCGGGCTGGTGCGCCCGACCGAGGGCACGCGTCGCACTGACGCCGGGCGCACGGGCGATCGTGTTCCAGGAGGCGTTCCTGTTCGGCGGCACGGTCCGCGACAACGTCACCGGTCGGGCTCGACCTCGACCGACGAGCAGGTGTGGGAGGCGCTGCGGCATGGCGTGCCGCCGACGACTTCGTCCGCGACCTGCCCGAGCGAGCTCGACACGCTGGTCGGCGAGCGCGGCGTCACGCTGTCGGGCGGGCAACGCCAACGTGTCGCGCTCGCCCGCGCGCTGGCCCGCGAGCCCGAGCCTGCTGCTGCTCGACGACACGACCTCGGCGCTCGACCCGGCGACCGAGATGGCGGTGCTCGCCAACCTGCGCGTCGGCGCTCGGCCGACACGACCGTGGTGATGGTGGCCTCGCGGCCGTCGACGATCGCGCTCGCCGACGACGTGCTGTTCGTCGAAGACGGCCGGATCACCGCCCACGGCACGCACGACGAGCTGATGGCCGAGGTCGACGCCTACCGCGAGCTGGTCGAAGCGTTCGAGACCGACCGGGCGGTGCCGACGTGAGCGACGACCGACGATGACCGAGCCGATGGGGCGCTTCTCGGCCACGACGGCGATCGGGCGCGGGCTCGAGGAGGCGCCGGTGCTGCGCCAGGGCTTGGCGCTCACATGGCTGCTGGCCGCGATCGGCGCCGGCGGGCGGGTGGTCGTGCCGATCCTGATCCAGCAGGCGATCGACCGCGGCATCGTCGGGCGCGACGAGGTGCGCATGCGACTTCGTCGTCACGCTGCGCGCTGATCGCGCGTCGTCGCCGCTCGCTCATCGCCGCGCGTCTGCCAGCGCGCCGCCGTCGATCCGGCTCGGCGTCCGCAGCGAGCAGGCGCTCAACGATCTGCGCACGCGGCTGATCGAGCACATCCACCGGATCAGCCTCGCCGACCACAACGACGAGCGCCGCGGGGCGCTCGTCGCACGCGTCACCAGCGACATCGAGACGCTCGCCGAGTTCTTCCGCTGGGGCGGCCTGGCGTGGCTGATCGACGGCACGCTGATGGTGATCGTCTCGGCCGTGATGCTGGCCTACAACTGGCTGCTGGCGATCGATCGCGATCGCGATCTCGATCCCGCTGTTCTTCGTGCTGCGGATCGTGCAGCGCCACCTCGTGCGCGGCCTACGACAACGCCCGCGAGCGCAACGGCGACATGCTCGGCTCGATCAGCGAGCTCGTCACCGGCGCCGAGACGATCCGCGCCTACCACGCCGGGCCGATGTTCGCCGCGCCGCACCAAGGTCGCCGTCAAGCGCCGCGCCGACGCCCAGATCCGGGGCGGCATCATCGGTGCCTTCCTGTTCCCGCTCGGCGAGGTGTTCTCGGTCGTCACGATCGCCACGATCGTCGCCGTCGGCGTCGCCGTCGGGCCCGACGGGCGGCATGACCGCCGGCGCGCTGGTCGGCTTCATCTTCCTCACGTACCGCTTCCTCGAGCCGATCGCCGAGTTCACCGAGGTGCTCGACCAGACCCAGACCGCGGTCGCCGGCCTGCGGCGCGTGCTCGGCGTGCTCGACATCCCGGTCGGCCCGCCGCCGCCGGCGCATCCCCAGCCGCTGCCCGCCGGGCCGCTTCTCGATCGACATCGACGAGGTCACGTTCTCGTATCGCAGCCGCGGCGACCGGGCGCTGCGACGCGACGACATCGTGCTCGAGCACGTGTCGGCGTTCATCCCCGCCGGCCAGCAGGTGGCGGTCGTCGGCGCCACCGGTTCCGGCAAGACCACGCTCGGCCGCATCGTCGCCCGCTTCGCCGACCCGATCGCCGGGCAGGTCCGGCTGGGCGGCGTGCCGCTGGCGCTGATCGACAACGCCGAGCTGCGCCGGCGGATGGTCGTCGTCGCCCAGGAGCCGTTCCTGTTCGACGACACGATCGCCAACAACATCCGGTTCGCCCGGCCGGAGGCGACCCGCGAGCGAGATCGAGCGACTCGTCGATCAGCTCGACGTCGGCGACTGGGTGGACGACGCTGCCCGACGGACTCGACACGCGGGTCGGCGAACGCGGCGACTCGCTGTCGGCCGGCGAGCGTCAGCTGGTCGCGCTGCTGCGGGCCGGTGTCGCCGACCCCGACGTGCTGGTGCTCGACGAGGCGACCTCGTCGGTCGACGCGCTCACCGAGGTGCGCATCTCGCACGCCCTCGCGCAAGCTCGCCGAAGGGTCGCACCACGATCGCCATCGCCCACCGCCTGTCGACCGCCGCCCGCGCCGACCGGGTGCTCGTGCTCGACGGCGGCCGGCTGGTCGAGGACGGCCACCACGACGAGCTGGTCGCCGCCGGCGGCACCTACTCGCGGCTCTACGACGCCTGGCTCTCGGCCACGAGCACGATCTGACGACAGCGTGATCTGACGACCGGTTCAGGCGCCGCCGGCACGGCAGGTCGCTGACGCGCAGCGTGCTGCCCGGGCTCCGATCGCCAGCTCGCCGAGCTTGCCCTGCGGGCACCTCGATCGCATCACGAAGTCGTCCGGCGTGGGATACGACGGGCACGGATCGGCGGTGCACGGCTCCATGTCGAAGCCGTCGAGGAACTGCACCGTCGGCGTCGAAGAAGGCGATCGACAGCGGCATCACCGTGTTCTTCATCCAGAACGACGCCGGTCGTCGGCGCTCGGATAGCGGAACACCATGCCGTCGGGCGCCGCCGAGGTCGGTGACGAACATCAGCCCGCGGCGCGCGCTGGTCGCGCGTCGTCGGCGAGCCACAGGCACAGCTCGCACACCGTGCCGTCGGCGGCCGTGGCCGTGGCGGCGAGCTGCTCGAAGCCCTCCGGCACGACGCCCGGTCGCGGTCGGGGCCTCCGTGGCGCTCGTCGGCGGCGAGATCGTCGATGGCGGCACTGGGGGCGGGGTCGGGCGTGGACGTCGGCGCCGATCGTCGTCGACGTGTCAGCGGCAACGGTCGTGGTGGTCGACGATCGCGGGCGCCGTGGTCGTGCTCGACGTCGTCGCTGCGGGTCGGACTGCTCGGAACAGCCGGCGGCCAGCGCCACGGCGAGCAGCATCGTCACGGGGCCCAGTCGTCGGGTGCGCCTGATCCGGCGTCGATCGGTGCCCATCGCCGGCGATCTTCCCACCGGATGCGGCTGCGATCAGGTGATCCGCCCGTCGGGAATCGGAGCAGGCAGCGGCGAGGGCGCGGTTGTACTGGCTCGAGTTCGGCAGGCGAATGGTGCCGTCGAAGACGAGGTGGGAGCTGCTCGGACGTGCGGCGGCGGTTGCTGCGGCGGTAGCGGATGCACATGATGGTTCACGGCTGCTGCTCGTGGGATCTGTCGTGTTGACGATCCTCACGATGCAGGAGGCCGCTTGTCGGCCGGTTGCGGGGCGCTTGCAGGCCGCGCCGGAAGGGTCAGCGGCTGGCGGCGATGCGGCGGCAGGATCACCGCGCGCCCTGAGCCGGGTCGCCAACTGCCTCGGCCTCGTCGAGCAACGCCACCGCCTGCGAGCCGTCTCCGAAACGCCGGTCGGCGAGCGCCTGGAGGCGAATCGTCTCCGGCAACCACCAGACCTCGCCGCGGGCCTCGGCCTCGCGGCGCGCCTGGGCAGCATCTCGACCGCGCGCTCGTCGCCGACCTCGAGCAGGGCCTGGCCGAGGAAGGTCTCGCAGCGCCGACCGCAGCACGAGCTCGGTGCCGTCGTCGATCTGCGCCATCCGGCGAAGGCGATGTCGACGCCGTCTGCGTCACCGAGGCATCGCCCGCGCCCAGCCGGCGAGCACTTCGCAGGTCGCCACCTGCTGGCTCGATGAAGCCCCACCGAGTCGGTGAGGTCGACTGCTGTCGAGCTCGTGCCAGCACGCCCGTCGCGGCGAGCCGAGCAGGGCCTCGATCAGCGCCCGGTTGAACGCCAGCGCGACCTGCGCCGTCGGGTCGACCTCGAGCCGCTCGGACAGCCACGCCGGCGCACGCCGCTGGGTGTGGATCCGCGCCTCGTCGGCCTCCCCGCGCACGGCGGCGACGATGCCGGCGACGACCGGCACCAGCACGAGCGGCACGTGCTGCGGCCGCTCGTCGGGATCGGTCGGGCCCGGCGGCGGTGATCGCGACCTCGATCTCACGTCGGCCTCGTCGAGCTCGCCGACCAGCAGCGCGTACGAGGCGAGCATGTACCGGGTGGTGACGATCGCATAGCGGTCGGTGGTGCGCGCCGCCAGCTCCCGCGCCGGATCGTCGCGGATCTTGCGCAGGTCGTCGATCTCGTCGATCTCGTCCCAGGTGAGGAACAAGCCGAGGGCGCGTGCCGCGTCGTTGCCGGTGCGCTCGGCGAGGGCGAGCACGCGAGCCGCCGACGGTTCTCCTTGGCGTCCGGCGTCTCGCGGCGGTAGGCGGCGGCGGCGATCGCCTCCAGCGCCTCGACCTCGACGTCCTCGCACCTCGGGCGTCGCGGCAGACCCCGGCGAGCGCTTCGAGCGCCTGGTCGGCGAGCTCGTCGGCGGCGTCGAGGGCGCCGCGCCAGCGGGCGACGTCGGAGGCGCGGATCGCCGCCCGGGCGGCGACGATCGGGTCGGCAACCGTGACCGCCGCCAGCCGGTGGTGGGCGATCGGCTCCGCCTGATCGGGGCCGTCGACCCCAGGTCGCCTGCAACGCCTCGGCGGCACGATGGTGCAGCCGGGCCCGGCGCAGCGGCGTGAGCTGCGCCAGCACGGCGTCGCGAACGAGGGCGTGGGCGAACCGGTATCCGTCGCCGTCGGGGACGAGGATGCGGGTGACGATCGCCGCGTCGAGGGCGTCGAGGCAGCCGTCGGGGTCGCGCTCGCTGGCGGCCATCGCCGTGCGCAGGTCGAAGCGCTCGCCGAGCGATCGCCGCGACCTGCAGCTCGAGCGTCGACGATGTCGGGGAGTTGGGCGAGGCGGCTGCGGACGACATCGCGGATCGCCTCGGGCACGGCGCTCTCGTCGGTGAGCGCCGCGCTCGCCGGCGAGCCGCGCCAGCTCGGCCACGAACAGCGGGTTGCCGCCGGCGCGCGAGCTGGACGCGATCGGCGACCTCCGGCGACGGCGCCGTGCCGGTGGTGAGCTCCATCAGGCGGGCGACGTCGTCGGAGCACAGCGGCGACATCGACACGCGGATCACATCGGTCGCCCGCGTCAGCCGGCCGAGTGCATCACCGAGCAGCGAACCGGGGACGATCTCGGGTGGCCGATGGGCGCCGACCACCAGCGACCTGCCGGTGCCCGAGCCGCTCGATCGCCAGCGTGGTGACGTCGAGCGTCGCCTTGTCGGCCCAGTGCAGGTCGTCGAGCAGCACGACCAGCGGAGCCACCTCGAGGGCGTCGAGCGAGCGACAGGAACTGGTCGGCGAGCTCGACCGGCGACAACGCCGAACTGAGTCGTGACACCGCCGACGCGCGAACTGGTAGAGCACGTTGTCGGTGCGCGGCCTCGGGGATCGGCGTCGGTCTCGGCGATCAACGAGCGCAGGATCTCGATCGACGGCCACAGCGACGGGCGCCAGGCCCGACTCGACGCAGCGCCCGACGGCAGTGCGCCAACCGAGCGACGCGGGCATGGGCGAGGAAGGCGTCGCTCAGCGTCGACTTGCCGATGCCCGGCTCGCCCTCGATCAGCACCACCTGGGCGCCCGACGGCGCGCGCCCGCTCGAGGGCGCCCGTCGAGCACGCTTCCACTCGGCGTCGCGGCCGACGAGCTCGGCATGCGGCCGCGACGGCGAGCTCGGGAGCCGCCGACCTGGGGCGCCGCGACCTCGGGCGTCGCCAGCAGCGCCGGGTCCTGGGCGAGGATCCGGCTCTCGAGCGTCCGCAGCTCGGGCCCGGGATCGAGCCCGAGCTCGTCGAGCAACGACGCTGCGCGCCGTCGACAGCGCCCGCAGCGCGTCGGCCTGCCGGCTCGACCGGTACAGGGCCAGCGCCAGCAGCGCCCACAGCCGCTCCCGCAAGCGGCTGCTCGTCGACCGCCACCTGCAGCGCCGGCACCGCCTCGGCGTGGCGGCCGAGCGCCAGCAGCGCCTCGAAGCGGTCCTCGATGGCGAGCGCCCGCTCCTCCTCGAACCGCACGACCACCGACCGCACCTGCTCGTCGGGGCCGACGCCGGCCAGCGCCGGCCCGCGCCACAGCGCGAGCGCGGCGTCGAAGCGCTCGAGCGCCTGCGCCGCGTACCCGGCGGCGGCGGCGCGCGCGGGCCTCGGTGACGATCGCCGTGAAGCGGTGCACGTCGACGTCGTCGACCGGCACGCGCAGCACGTAGCCGGGCGCTTCCGACACCAGCACCTGCGGCGCGGCGCCGGCCTCGCGCGCCGGTTCGATCGCGCGTCGCAGCCGCGACACGTAGCTCTGCAGCGTGCCGAGCGGCGTCCGCGGCGGGTCGTCGCCCCACAGCCGGTCGATCAGGCGCTCGACCGACACGACACGACCGACGTCGATCGCGAGGTGGGCGATCACGGCGCGTTGCTGCGGTCCGCCGAGATCGAGCGGGACGCCGTCACGGCGCACCTCCACCGGGCCGAGCACGTGCACCGTGAGCACCGGCGAGGTCTACCACACGGCGGGCCCGCGGCAGCCGGCGGTGCAAAACGTCGTAACAGCCTGGACAGCGGTGCTCCTGCAAGCGCCCCGTCAGGGTCTCGCAAGCGGCCCCGCCGAGGATGACGACATGCACCAACTCGACCACGTCCCGGCGACCCTCGACGAGGCGATCGGACTGCTCCGCGCCACGCTCGACGGAACCGTGCGTCACGCCCACCGACTCCGGCTACGACACCGCGCGCGGGGCCGGGCCGACGCGCGGCCGCACGCCCGGCGGTGATCGTGCTCGCCGCCGGCGTCGACGACATCGTGCACGCCGTTCGCTTCGCCCGCGCCCAGCAGCTGCCGGTCGCGATCCGTTCGCTCGGGCAGCGCGCCGCGGCCGCCGCCGACGGTGCGGTCCTGATCGACGCCTCGGCGATCGGTGACGTGGCGATCGATCCGGCGTGCTGCACGGCGACCGTCGGCGCCGGCGCCACGTGGGCCGATGTCGTCGCCGAGGCCAGCCGCCTACGGCCTGGCGCCGGTGCTCGGCGAGTGGTCGCACCGCTCGGCGGTGAGCGACACGCTCTCGGGCGGGCTCGGCTGGCTCGCCCGCCGCCACGGGTTGGCCAGCGACAGCGTCGTCAGCTTCCAACTGGTCACGCCCGACGGCCTGATGGTCGACGTCACCGCCGATGCCCATCCGGAACTGTTCTGGGCGTTGAGCGGCGCCGGCGACGGATCGCTGGGCGTCGTGGCGTCGATCGAGATCGAGCTGCACCCGCTCGGGCCGGTGTACGCCGGCGCGCTTGGCCTACCCGATCGACGGTGCCGCCGACGTGCTCGGCCGTTGGCGGGCGTGGATCACCGGAGCGCGTCCGGAGCTGACGTCGTCGGTGGTGCTGGCATCCGACACGGTCTCCGTGCACGGGTGCTGGTCGGGTGCGATCGGCGTCGGTCACGCGCTGGTCGACGAGTGGCGCCAGTGGCGGGCACCCGACGTCGACACCTGGGCGGATCGGGCGCTGGCCGACGTCGACGCCATCAACGAGCACCGGCTGTCGCCGGCGTCGACGACGATGACCAACGAATGGGCCAACACGTTGCGCGACGAGCTGCTCGACGAGCTGGTCGCGATCGCCCGCGCCACCGACGGCACGGGCGCCGGTGTCGTCGAGATCCGGCTCGTCGGCGGCGCGGCACGGTCGCGCAGCGGGGCGGCCGCCAACGGCCGTGGACGCTGCGATCAGTTCCTGGTGACGCTGGCCGAGCTCGACGGCTCGATCCGGTCGTGCTCCACCGACGCCTGGCGCCGTGGATCACGGGCGCCGTCTACCTCGACCGCACCGACGCCGGCGAGCGTGCCGCCCGCACACGCGCCGCCTTCGGCAGCGAGCAGTGGGGTCGGTTGTGCGCCGTCAAGGCCGCCCTCGATCCCAGCAACCGCTTCCGTCACGGGCTCGTGATCGAGCCCGACGCGGCGCCTGCCGACTGACGCCGCTCACCCCTGCGCCGCCAGCCGGTCGACCAGCAGCCGGGCACCCTGCTGCTCGGCGAGGGCAGCGGCCTCGGCGAGCAGGTGCGGCGCGCAGTCGGGGTCACCGAAGCGCTGCTCGGCGAGCGCCAGCACCCGCAGCGTCTCGGCCAGCCACCACACCTCGCCCCGGTCGACCGCCTCCGCCCGCGCCTGCTGGAGCACGTCGAGGGCGCGTGCCTCACCGGTGTGCAGCAGGGCGTGACCGGCGAACGTGCGCAGTGCCGAGCGCAGGATCAGCGGTGATCGCCCGGCGTCGAGACGCTCCAGGGCGGCGACCGCCCTGTGCCCACCGTCGACGTCACCGAGCAGCGCCGCCGACCAACCCTCGAGCGCCGCGCATCCCTCACCGGTGTGGGCCGCCCACGCCGGACGGTCCTCGAAGCCGGTGCCGATCACCGCTCGCCGGGTGCCGGCCGGATCGGCGCGCATCGCCGAGATCATTCCCGCCGTGAAGCCGAGGTCGATCGCCGTGGTCGGGTCGACCAGGCCACGTGGCTTGAACCAGGCCGGATAGCGGTTGACGACGTGGGTGTCGGCGATCGCGTCGTCGCCCCGCAGCTGGGCGACGAGCCCGGCGAGGGCAGGCAGGTGGACGGCCGGGACGTATCCCGGCGACTGGCACGGGTCGCTGCCTGCCGGCGGCGGCGACGGCAGCCTCGACGAGCCGCGTCGCGTCGGCGACGCGACCCTCCTCGAAGGCCTGCATGCCGGCCACGTGATAGCCGAGCAGCCGGGCGAACGAGTTGGCGGTGCGATCCGCCAGCAACCGCGCCGACTCGGCGAGCGCGGCGAAGCCGGCGACCGGCTCGACGTCGATCCGCCACCACCGGACGTAGATGGCGAGGACCCGGGCGGCGTCGCTGTCGGCGCGACGGGCGATGCCTTCGATCCGCGCCGCCACGTCCGGGCCGGCCGGCGCACCCAGCCGCTTGCCCTCGGTGGCCACGATCCCCTCCAGCGCACGCAGCTCCACGGTGTCGGCCTCGACGCTGCGCGGCAACTGATGCGCCAGCTCGAGCGCGTGCTCGGCGAGCTCGTCGGACGAGTCGAAGGCACCCCGCCAACGGGCCACGTCCGACGCCTCGACCAGCTGTTGCGCGGTGCACAGCACGTCGCCGATCGGAAGGCTCGCCAGGCGATGACGAGCGATCGTCTCGATCTCGTCGACACCCACGCCGCGTGCGCGTTCGATGGCGTCGGCCACCGCCCGGTGCAGGCGCGCCTTCTGCAGCACGGGAATGTCGGCCAGGACCGCGTCGCGCACCAGCGCGTGGGCGAATCGCAGCTCGTGGTCAGAGCCGCTGACGATCATGCGGCTCACGATCGCCGGGTCGAGCGCATCGAGGCAGCTGTCCGGGTCGAGCCCGTTGGCGTCGATCAAGACCGGCAGGTCGAGCCGTTCACCGGCGATCGCCGCCACCTGCAGCACGACCTTGGTGAGCGGTGGCAACGGCGCCAGTCGGGCACGCACGACGTCTCTCACGGCGTCGGGGACGGCGCCCTCCGACGGCACGCCGCCCTCACCGAAGAGGCGCGCCAGCTCCCCGACGAAGAACGGGTTGCCGCCCGCGCGGGCGTGCACCAGCCGCACCGCATCGGGCGACGGGGCGCGAGCCCGTGGCGCGCTGGAGGATCTCGCCGACGTCGCCTTCGTCGAGCGGTGGCAGCACGAGGCGCTGGCTGCCGTGGACACGCGTGAGGGCGCCGATCATGCCGTGCAACGCCGACTCGGGCACCGTGGCGACCGGGCGAAAGGCGCCGATCACCATCACGCGCCGATCGCGGAGGCGTTCGGACATCAGCGCCAGGACCTCGAGCGTGAGGTGGTCGGCCCAGTGCAGGTCGTCGACGAACAGGCACCACGGCGTCGGGCCGGCGGCATCGATCGCCGCCAGCACGCCATCGGCGATCTCGACCGCAGTGCTCGCGGCGCCGCCCTCGGCAGGATGCGGCGTGCTCGGTGCTCCGGTGATGTCGCGCGTGAGCTCGATGATCGGCCACAGGGCGGGCGCCAGGTCGCCGTCGACACAGCGCCCGACGGCCACGCTCCAACCTCGATCGGCGGCGTGAGCCAGCAGTCGCTCGGCGATCGCCGACTTGCCGATCCCGGCCTCGCCCTCGAGCAGCACCAGCGGCGGCGAGCCATGCTCGGCGCCGTCGAGTGCGGCAACCATCCGTGCCCACTCGTCGCTGCGCCCGACGAACCGGGAATCGGACGCGCGTGCCACCGGCGCCACGCTCGAGCACCGGAGCGGGCGCCAGCGGCACGGCGAGCAGCGACGGGTCCTGCTCGAGGATCCGGCGTTCGAGGTCGCGCAGCCCGGGGCCGGGGTCGAGCCCGAGCTCGTCGATCAGCGTGCGGCGGGCCTGTTCGATCGCCCGCAGGGCATCGGCCTGGCGCTGCGATCGGTAGAGGGCGATCGCCAGCGTCGACCACAGGCGTTCCCTCAGCGGATGATCGGCCACCGCCCGCGACAGCTCGGCGACCGCCTCGGCGTGCCGGCCGAGTGCCAGCTGGGCGTCGAACCGGTCCTCGACGAGCGCCAGCCGCTCCTCCTCGAGGCCGAGCGCGATCGGTGCCACGACGTCGTCGGGTCCGATGCCCGACAGTGCCTCGCCGCGCCACACGGCGAGGGCGGCGTCGAACCGGGCCAGCGCCTGCTCGTGGAGCGCCGCCGCGGCAGGCGCGCCGCCCGTCGAGCGCGAGATCGCGGAAGCGCAGCACATCGACCGCCTCACGCGGCAGGCGCAGCACGTAACCGGGCGGCTCCGACACGATCACGCTCGGCGCCCGGCCGGATGCCCGGTCGGGCTCGAGCAGCCGCCGCAGACCGCGACAGCGTGGTGTGCAGCGACGACAACGGCGAAGCAGGCGGCTGCTCGCCCCAGAGCTTGCCGATCAGCCGTTCGACGGAGACGACGCGCCCGAGGTCGAGCGCGAGATGGGCGATCACCGCCCGCGGTTGCGGCCCGCCGAGCTCGAGCGGCTCGACCGTCGAGCGCGACCTCGACCGGGCCCAGCAGGCGCACGTCGAGCCGGCTGGCGTCGCCGGTGCCGGTGCCGGCAAACGACGTCAGCCACGTCACCGATTCTGTCTCGGTGACGTGGCTGGTGCCGGGTCGGCGGGCGGGTACGGGAGGGTCGGTCGCTTCACTGGGCGGCGAGCAGCGCCAGCTGGATCTGGTCGAGCACTTCCTGGTCGGGCTCGGCGGGGACGTTCGGCGCCGTGGCCGAGCGGCGGGTGGTCTCGAGCGCGGCGGCGACGTGCGAGCGGCCGATCACCGGCGTGTGGCAGCCGACCATCGCCGAGGCGCCGAGCTTGGCGACACGGTCGACGGTCGCCTGGAACTTGGCGTCGTCGGTGAGCTCGAGCCACGGGCTGACGTAGCGGTTGAACATCGCCATGCCCTCGGCCCAGAACTGGGCATCGATCTCGTCGACGTTGCGGGCGACGGTCAGCATCGGCGTGGCGAACGAGTCGGACGCCCAGTACACGCCGGTCGTCGTGTCGAACAGGCCGCGCGTGGTGGGCGAGTCGAACACCGGCGGGCGGATCGCCAGCAGCTTGCGGTCACCGACGTCGAGGATCTCGCCGTCGCCGACCCAACGCTGGCGCAGCGGCGAGACCTCGAGCGAGGCGCCCATCCGCTCTTGCATGAACCAGTTGATGACGAGCGTGGCGTTGGGCGCCAGCTCCATCAGGGCGTTGACGTTGCCGGTGTGGTCGACGTCGTCGTGGCTGATGAACACCCAGCGGATGTCCTCGGGCTCGACGAGCGAGAACACGTCCGCCAGGAACTGCTCGCGGTTCTCGGCCATGCCGGTGTCGACGACGACCGGCTCGGCGCCACGGATGACCATCGAGTTGAGCGGCACGATCACGGGGGCGAAGCCTTCGCCATGGTGGTCGTGGATGAGGTAGGTCTCGGGCGCGATCCAGGTCGGCTCGAGCCGTGTCTTGGTGGGGATCATGGTTGCTGTCATGACGCCACCGTGCATGACCCCGGTTGACGCACTCTTGCAACGCGCTTACAAGCGCTCCCTCAGGGCTCGGAAGGCGTCAAGCGAGCAGGCGTTGGCGCAGCGTGCGCAGGGTGTCGGCGTCGACACCGGCGTCGTCGCGCAGGTAGCGCTCGATCCCGCCGTAGCGCGAATCGAGCTCGTCGAGGGCGGATTGCATGCTCGCCCGGGTGGCGTGCAACATGCCCGCCGCCGCCTCGGGGCTCATGCCGCGCTCGAGCATGCGCTGGAACATCTGCTCGTGCATCTGGTGCCCCGCGTACTGCTCGGTCAGCTCGAAGTCGTCGAGCACCAGCTCACGGTCGACACCCAGCCAGGTGAGCAGCAGGGCGGCGACGACACCGGTGCGGTCCTTGCCGGCCGTGCAGTGGAACAGGGTCGGCAGCGCATCGTCGGCGGCCATCCCCCGGAACAGCTCACCGATCTCGGCCGCCGCGTGTGCGAGCAACCCGCTGTACATGTCACGCAGGAACTGCACCGCCTGCTCGTGATCGACGAGCGTGCCGCTGTCGGGGAGCGGGCGCTGCTCGAACACGCGGCTCAACAGGCAGACCTGGACGTTGGGAACCGGGTCGGGACAGCGTTGGCGCTCGTCGTCGCGACGCAGGTCGAAGACGGTGCGGATGCCGAGCTCGTCGTAGACGGCCATGTCGCGCTCGGTCAGCTCGTCGATGCCGGCCGGCGCGGTAGACCATCCCCCAACGCACCTCGCCGCCCAGCGCCGAGGGATAGCCGCCCAGGTCGCGAAAGTTGTGGGCGCCCTCGAACTCGATGTGTCGGAGACCGGTCAGCGCGCTCATGGGTTCAGTCTCGGGGTTGTTCACGCCCCACCCAACGTCGGCGGGATGAACGCTCGGTGAACCTGTCGCGACGTGGGGACCTCACGGTTGCAGGGCGACGACGCCGCGACCGGTCGCCCGACCCTCGAGGATCTCCGACAACACACGGTCGAGGTCGTCGAGGGTGAGGTCGTGCCCGATCCGCTCGAGCTCGGCCGGCTTGAGGTCGCCGGCGATCCGGTCCCACACCGCTCGGCGGCGTTCGATCGGCGTCATCACCGAGTCGATGCCGAGCAGGTTGACGCCGCGCAGGATGAACGGCAGCACGGTGGTCGGCAGGCCGTTGCCACCGGTGAGCCCGCTCGCCGCCACCGATCCGCCGTAGTGGATCTTCTTCAGCACGTTGGCCAGCGTGACCCCGCCGACGCAGTCGACGGCGCCCGCCCACACCGTCGACTCGAGCGGCCGCTTCGATTCCTCGGCGAGCTCGGCGCGATCGATGATCGAGGACGCGCCGAGGGCCGTCAGGAAGTCGGCCGAGTCGGGCTTGCCGGTGCTCGCCACGACCTCGTACCCGAGCCGGGCGAGCATGCCGACCGCGGTCGAGCCGACCCCGCCGGTGGCGCCGGTGACCAGCACCGGGCCCGCGTCGGGCGCGACGCCGTGGTCCTGGAGCGCGATCACCGACATCGCCGCCGTGAAGCCGGCCGTCCCGATCACCATCGCCTCGCGGGTCGTGAGCCCGGCCGGCAGCGCCACCAGCCACTCGGCCGGCACCCGGGCGTACTCGGCGAACCCGCCGTGGCGTGACACCCCGATGTCGTAGCCGTGGGCGAGCACCGGTGTCCCGGCCGGCATGCCGGGCAGATCGTCGACGAGCACGCCGGCGAGGTCGACGCCGGGGACGATCGGCGAGATCCGCGCCACCTTGCCGGTCGGGGTGGACGCCAGCCCGTCCTTGTAGTTGACGCTCGACCAGTGGACCTCGACCAGCGCCCCGTCGCGGGCAGCTCGTCGGACGACATCGTGACCACCCCACGCTCGATCGAGTCCCCGTCGGTGACGGCACGGAACGCCCGGAACGAGTCTGCAGCCATGCCGCGCGACCCTACCGACCGCGAGTCACGGTCAGCGCTGACGGGTGGCGAGAAGTCGTCGGGGATCACCAGGTCGGCCGGGCGCGAGCTCGGCGATCGACGCCTTGCCGAGACCGAGCAGCGTCGAGTCGATGCCCATCCGGAGGATGTCGAGCACGTTCTCGACACCCGCCTGGCCGTTGGCGGCGAGGCCCCACAGGTAGGCGCGTCCGATCATGACCGCCTTGGCGCCGAGGGCGAGCGCCTTGACGACGTCGCTGCCGCGTCGGATGCCGCCGTCCATCAGCACTTCGATCTCGTTGCCGACCGCCTCGACCACCTCCGGCAGCACGCGGATCGGCGCCGGCGTGCCGTCGAGGTTGTTGCCGCCGTGGTTCGAGACCGAGATCGCCGACACACCGGCGTCGACGGCGCGCCGGGCTTCGTCGGCGCGCCCGATGCCCTTCACCATGAACGGGCCGTCCCACTGCGCGCGCAGCCAGGCGACGTCGTCCCAGCGTCGGCGGCGGCGTGCTCATCCAGGTGCCGTAGGCCTCGAAGAAACCGGGGGCGGGAGCGCCGCCGACGGCGAAGTTGGGGACGCTGAGGTCGGGCAGCGACCGCGCCTTCGCCCAGTCGAGCAACCAGCGCGGCTTGAGCGCCGACTCGAGGGCGTGCGCCCGGGCCGCGGCCATGTCGATCGCCTGCGGGATCTGCGGGCTGCCCCAGTCGCGGCTGTGGACGAACGACCAGTCGAGGGTGAGGATCATGCCGACCGCGCCGGCCGACCGGGCCCGCTCCATGCGGGCCACGATCGAGTCGCGGTCGCCGGCCCAGTAGATCTGGAAGAACACCTGCGGGTTGGCGGCGATCACGTCCTCGATCGGCTTGCTGGCGAACGAGCTCAGCCCGATCGCCACACCGCGTGCCGCCGCCGCCCGGGCCACCGCCACCTCGCCGTCGGGATGCACCGCCTGCACGCCGGTCGGCGAGATCAGCACCGGCATCGACACCGACTGCCCCATCACGACCGTGCTCAGCTCACGGGTCGGCGACTGCCCGGCCGTCACCGGCCGGAAGCCGAGCTCGTCGAAGGCGGCCGTGTTGTCGCCCATCGAGATCCCGCGGTCGGCGCCGGCGATCAGCGCCGCGTAGACCGACTTCGGCAGGCGCTGCTTGGCGCGCTGCTGGGCCACCGCCACCGACTCGAACCATGCGTTCGCCATGCGGCGAGCGTACGAGGCCGCGGATTGTTCGGCTCACTCGGCCCCGCCGCTCAACTAGCGTGCCGCGCCATGTCCGACATGCCGCCGCCCCCGTCCGTGCCACCCCCGCCATCGTCGGGTGTCTCACCGCAGCAGCCGGCCGGCGCCCTCGCCCCGCTGCTCGGCAAACGGCGCTCGCTCGGCCTCACGATCCTGCTGACGATCGTCACCTGTGGCATCTGGACGATCGTCTGGGCGTACAAGAACGGCGACGAGTTGAAGCGTTGGTCCGGTGACGGGCTGGGCGGCGTCGCCTATCTCCTGATCACGCTGTTCATCTCGCCGGTGACGATGTTCATGCTGGCCAACGAGGTCGAGAACCTGTATCAGAAGGAAGGCCGCCATCCGCCGATCACCACGCTCTGGGGGCTGTGGTTCCTGCTGCCGTTGATCGGTCCGATCATCTGGTACGTGCGGATCCAGAAATCGCTCAACGACTACTGGACGTTGCACGGGCAGACCAACGACCCCGGCCTCTGACGGTGGCGGCCACCGGGGTGCGGCGCGTGGCGTACGCCGACGGCGCCGCCGCAGCCCGGATCTCGCCCGCCGATGCCCTCGCCGCCGCCGGCCTGAGCGGCACCGCCGAGGTGATGATGGGGCTCACCGTCGAGCGCCACGCCTGGCTCGACGACCCCGACCTGCGCGGCGTCGCCCTGCTCGCCGGCTACGCCCTGTCGCAACCTGTCGCCGACGGGCGCCTGATCCCGCTGTCGGTGCGGTTGACGGCGGTCCCCTCGCTGCTCGCCGAGCGCCCGCCGGACGTCGGCGTGATCGCCGTCGTGCGCCGCGGTGACGAGTTCGCGTTCGCAGGCTCGGTCGGTTGGGGGCCGGCGCTCGCCGGCGCGGCGTCGGCGCTCGTGCTCGAGGTCGACGAGCACGGCCGCGACCTCGGGGGGCCGACCGTCGAGGGCCGGGTCGCCGCCGTCGTGCCGAGGCCGGGCGGTGCCACCGCCCCCGTCACCCAACGGCCGGCCGACGAGGTCGACCTGCGGATCGGTTCGCTGGTCGCCTCACTGGTCCCCGACGGGGCAACCCTGCAGTTCGGCCCGGGCGGGATCGGCGAAGGCATCGCCAGCGCCCTCGACCGCCCGGTGCGGATCCGGTCCGGACTGCTCACCGACGCGATGGCGGCCATCCACGAGCGTGGGCTGCTGCTCGAACCGGCGATCGCCGCCTACACCTGGGGTGGCGCTCCGATCGAGCGGCTCGCCGAGGCAGGCATGTTGCGAGTTGGTGTCGGTCACCGAGACCAACGACAGCAGCATCATCGCCTCGATCCCCGCGCTTCGTGGCATGCAACACGGCGCTCCAGGTCGGCCTCGACGGCTCGGTCAACATCGAGCGCATCGGTGACCGGGTGATCACCGGCATCGGCGGTCACTCCGACTTCTGCGCCGGTGCCTCACGGTCGGCCGGCGGGATGTCGGTGATCGCCGTGCGATCCACGGCCGCCGACGGCAGCCCGACGATCGTCGAGCGCGTCGATCTCGTGTCGACGCAACGCAGCGACATCGACATCGTCGTCACCGAACACGGCATCGCCGACCTCCGCAACGCCACCGAACACGAGCGGCACCACCGCCTGCTCGACGATCTCCGGGCGCTAATCCAGGCTCCCGTCGGCGAGGATCGCGTTGCCGCGGACGATGTCGTCGACGTGGTGGACCGGGTCGTGCATGAAGTAGCGGCCGAACGACTCGATCGTGAACTCGACGCCGTCGCTGCGGTATCCGCGCCGGCCCCACTGGTCGGGCCGGACCGAGTCGAAGCGCGCCGCCAGTGACTCGCCGGCGGCGACGAGCTGGTCGCTGACGACGGCCGGATCCTGGAGGTCGTAGCGCTCCTCGACGGCACTGAGGTCCTGATCCCAGTTGGCGAAGTGCGGGTCGTCGGTCTCGAGCATCAGCTGCAGGCGCTCGTCGTAGATCCGGAACACGTCACGGACGTGGCAGGCGTACTCGAGCGCCGACCACTGGTCGTCGGTGGGTCGCAGCCGGACGTGCTCGTGGGCGAGCAGCGGCGGCCACTCCGCGGCGTTGACGCGGATCAGGTCACCCAGCTCGGTGACATCGATGGCGCTCGCCTCGAACCCGCAGTCGGGGCACGGTCGCTCGAGCACCCACGTCCAACTCTTGTCGTCGGGAACGATCGGCATGCGCCGACCGTATCGAGCGCGGCGGTGGCCGCTCGTCGCCGGTTTCCGTGCGTCAGGTCGTCGCTCAGGCTTCGGCGCCACGCGTCGCCGCCACGACGGCGATCAGCGTCGCCGCCACGACCATCAGCACCGGCCAACGCGACCACGTCGTGCTCACCCAGGTCGGCGTTTCGGCCTGCCCCAGCGAGATCCCCCCGACGACCCACGCCAGCAATCCGAAGACGACGAGATCGTTGGCACGCGTGCCGACTCGGCGAGTCAGCGCCACCGTCGCCGCCACGCCCACCGCTCCGAGTGCCGCCAACGCCGACCCCGCCGGGAGCCGGCGCGACCGATGCGAACATGAGGCCGGCGACGAGCCGAACCGTGGACACGGCGAGCACCACCACCGGGACGAGCATCGCCAGTCGCTGACCGAGCCTGCGCAGCGTCGAGACCGGCAGCGGGTGGACGACGTCACGCCCGGGGTCGTGCAGTCCGGACACGGCGCCGATCACGATCGTCGTCGTGATGATGATCTGCGCCAACTGTTCGAGGCGGTCGCCACGCAGCCTCACCACCACCAGCGTCGCCAGCGCCAGGCAGGTGGCGGAGACCACCGGCGACCAGCGGATCGCCCGCCCGGTCGGTCGCCACCAGTCCATCAGAACGGGCTCACCGCCAGCTGTCCGGCGACACCGGCGACAGCGAGACCGATCCCGAGCATCCTCAACGTGTGCCGGTGGGCACGCCCGGCGGCGGCGCCGACGATCAGGATCAGGCCGATCAGGTAGAGATCGTGGAGGGCCACCGTCGGCAGGTGCACCAGGTCGCGCGCGAACGTGCGCCCGTACTCGTTCGGGTACTCGACGTACCAGCCGGCCGGGGTCTCGTCGATCGAGATCAGGTCGTGGAGCTCGACCCGCAACGGCATCGATCTGGACCGGCACCAGCACGTGCAGCGGCGGGCTGTTCCAGATCCAGTAGAGCGGGAACATCAGCATCCACACGAAGACGCCGGCGATGATCACCAGCACCGTGCGATGCGTGGCACGTCCGGCCACCACGCCGACGGCGCCGGCGAGCGCGACCAGCAGCACAGGTTGCAGCAGTTCCAGCGCCGAGTGGAGCGCCGTGTCGCTGCGACGTGAGCCTTCGCCCATCCAGAAGCCGCCTTCGATCCGCGACGCGACGGCGATGCCGAGCGTGGTCAGCAACGCCAGGCCGACCGGCATCGCCAGGCCGAGCAGTCGGGCAGCGAGGCGGTCGCCGCCCTCCAGGGCGGCCTCGTCGGCGAGCGCCGGGAGGTCGCGATCGGCGTCGCGGCTTCCGGTGCGGGCGCCGGCGACGAACACGCCCAGCACCATGAAGCCGAACGACATCGGGATCACCGACTCGTAGGCACCGCCGGGCCAGTCGGTGCGTTGGGTGGCGGCGGCGACGACGGTCGCCGCCCACCCGACCCAGAGGCTGGCGCGGGTGGCGTAGCGGCGGGCCTCGATCGCCGCCAGCGTGCGGACGCTCGACCAGGCGACGTCGCCCGCCGTGGTGCCGGTGAACGCCACGGCGCTCACGACGCGACCCGGCTGTCGTGCGTGAGCAGCAGGTAGCCGTCGTCGAGCGTGGGCGCCACGAGCTGCGCCCCACCGGGCGGCGTGCCGATGCTGCGCACCGAGCCCTCGGGCGTGTACCACGAGTGCAATGCACCGGGCGTCGGCTCGGCGTCGATCCACACCTGTCCGGCCGCGACCGACGCCAGTTCGGCCGGCTCGCCGTCGAACTTCACCGTGCCGCGGTCGAGCACGACGACCCGGCTGCAGAAGGCGGCGACCTCCTCGGTGAGATGGGTCGACACGATCACGCATCCGTCACGTCCGGCGCTCGACAGCACGCTGCGCAGGCGCAGCCGTTGCTCGGGATCGAGTCCGGCGCTCGGCTCGTCGAGCACGAGCAGCTCGGGCGATCCGACGAGCGCGGCAGCGATCGCCACCCGGCGCTGCATCCCGCCCGACATCGCCCTGATCCGGCGATGCATGTCCGAGGTGAGGTCGACCTGCTCGAGCACGCGCCGCACCTCGTCGTGACGTCGGGCGCGGTCGTTCCATTCCTTGAGCACGGCGACGTAGTCGACGAGGTCGAAACCGGAGAATCCCGAGTACAGCCCGGCGTGCTGCGGCAGGTAGCCGAGCCGGCGACGGATCGACAGCCGATCGCGCCGATCGGCCGGGTCGAGACCGAACAGCCTGACGGCGCCGGCATCGGGTGACAGCACGGTGGCGAGCATCCGCAGCAGGGTCGTCTTGCCGGCGCCGTTCGGGCCGAGCAGGCCGACCACACCACCGGCCGCGGTGAGGCTCAACCGGTCGACGGCAACGGTCGAGCGGAAGCGCTTGCTGACCTCGTCGACGATCACACGCTCAGTACTCATGCCACGCTCCTCCAGCTCGGATTCGAGTCACGACGGACGATGCACACGGCGACGGCGACGACAGTCGCCAGCAGCAGCGTGAGCTGCACCGCAGGGCGGTGCGAGGCGATCCCGTCGGTCGACACGCCACGCAGGCCACGCGGCACTCCGGTGAGCCAGGCCCCGACGACCAACAGCCACCCGCCGGCGAAGGCGACGGTCGGGATCGTCGAGTCGACGTAGGTGCTGATCGCCACGATGACGGCGCTGACGGCGACCGCCGGGAGCAGCCACACCATCGAGTCGGCGGCGCTCATCGTGGTGAGCGGGCTGACGAGGATCCCCGCCAGGCAGGCGATCGTCGCCACCACCAGCGCTCGCGTCGACGCCACGCGGCCGGCGGCGAGCGGTGACGCCGTCGCCATCGATCCGGCAGGGTCGATCGACTGGCTGAACGCCAGCCGTGCCCCGATCAACGGCACCAGCGGGCCGATGCTCACCAGCACCGTGGTGGCATAGCGCGCCTCGCCGAGCCTGGCCAGGCAGACGAAGCCGATCAGCAGCCCGGCCAGCAACGTCGTCGCCAGTGCCAGTGGCGGGCTCGAGATCGAGACGTGGAGCAGCCGTGACGACCGCGTGTACGGGCGCTTGCCGCGGTCGACACGATCGACGATGCCGGCCCACACGCGATCGTCGGCGACCTCTCGGTCCACCCCGTTGACGTGGTCGGCGAGGGCCGTCCGGCACGCCTCGCAGGCGACCAGATGGGATTCGATCGACGACAGCATCACGGGCCCGGTGTTGCCGGCCGCGTATCCGGCGAGGTCGTCGGAGTCGATGTGCCATTCCTGTCGCATCACAGCAGGGCCTCCCTCAGTTCTCGCTTGGCGCGCATCATCCGCGTCTTGACCGTCCCGGTCGGGATGTCGAGCATGCGTCCCGCTTCCTCACAGGTCAGGCCGTCGAGCACGGTCGCCTGCACGACGGTCCGCAGCTCCGGGGACAACGACCCGAGGGCGACGCCGACGTCGCCGTGCTGGACGGCGAGCAGGACCGTGTCCTCGGCCGAGATCAGGTCGATCGACGAGTGGGTCGGCCGCATCGATGCCAGCCGGTCGAGCACCGACCGCCGTGGCCGGATCGTGTGCAGGAGGGTGCGGATGCCGATCCCCCAGATCCACGCCGCCACCTCGCCCGAGCCGTCGTAGCGGCCGGCGAGCCGCCACACCTTGACGAACGTGTCCTGGACCGCCTCCTCGACCTTGCCGCGATCGGCGCACCGGTACGTCAGGCGCAACGTCAGCCACGGCTCGTGGCGCAGGTACAGCTCGTTGAGGGCGCCACGGTCGCGATCGGCGACGGCACGGATCAATTCGTCGTCGCTGCGATGATCCCGCGCTCGGCCCACGTAGTCACTGTGCCACCCAACCCTCACCGCGGTTCACCGACGCAGGGGAGCAGGTTCCGACCGTGCCACCCGGGTCCGCAGCGAGCCCCGATCGCCCGCGGGTCAGCAGGTGGGCGAAGCCCTACGTCACAACGGCAGACGCGTAGCAGGTGGTGCCAGCGGCAGGCGGTGCAGGCCTCGACCATGTAGGCGGTCATCTCGCCGGTCGACTGGCCGGCCAGACGACGCAGCTCGGTGGCGGTCGAGACGCAGCGGCCGTGGGCCGGCAGGCGGTGCCCGAACACGTAGGTGACGATCCGCAGGTTGGTCTCCTCGCAGATCGGACACAGGGTCTTGGTCTCGGTGCCGACGTTGGAAGCAGCCCTGATCAGCTCGGGATGGGCGTCGCAGACCTCGTCGCGACGCAACCGGCCGAGCCGCACCTGATTGATCAACATCCGTCTCGCCAGGCGGTGATCGACGATGCCACCGCTACCCGTGCGGGCGCCGGTCCCACCCCGGAGAGCACCCGCCGTGAATCCCATCCCGCCAGGGTACTCATGCGCCACACTGGTCGGCGTGACGACGCCTGCGATCCAGTTCGGCCGCGACATCCCCGACGACCGCGAACTGCGTCTGTGCGGCGACATCAGCGATGGCAAGCGGGCGGTCGAGCTCGGGATCAGCCGCCAGCAGAACGCGATCGCCTTCGCCCTCGCCGGCGCCAAGGCGATCGCCGTCGACCCGTCGCCCGAGGCGGTCGCCGACCTGCGCGGCGCCGCCACCCGGGCCGAGGTCAGCGTCGAGTGCCATCAGGGCGACCTGGCCGACCTCGGCTTCGTCACCAGCGGTTCGGCGGCGCTGGTGGTCGCCAACCACACCCTGACCGACGTCGACGACCTCGGCCGGTTGCTGCGCCAGGTGCACCGCGTGCTGCAGCGCCAGCCACCCCTTCGTGGTCTCGGTCCCGCACCCGTTCGCCGGGGTCCACAGCAGCGACCAGTACGGCTCCAACGTCCAGCCCTACGGATCGGTCGGTCGCACCATCGGCGACTGGTTCATCCATCTCAGCCGGGCCAATTTCCGCGTCGACCAGATCCTCGAGCTCGGCGTCACCGACATCAGCCCCGTCCCCACCACCCTGGTCATCCGCGCCCGCAAAGAAGGGGATTAGCTATTGGGCCGTGAACCCGCCGTCGATGACGAGGGTCGAGCCGGTCACGAAGCTCGAGCGGGGGCTGGCCAGCCACAGCACGGCGTCGGCGATCTCGTCCGGGCGGGCGTTGCGGCCGATCGGCTGACCCTTGCGCACGAGGGCGTCGGCGAACGGGTCGTCGTTGTCGAACAGCACGCTGTTGAGCGGCGTCTCGACCGTTCCCGGCGCCACGGCGTTGACCCGCACGCCGGTGGTCGCCAGCTCGAGCGCGACCGTGCGCGTGATGCCGAGGATGCCGTGCTTCGAGGCGGTGTACGGCGTCGTGCCGGGCGCGCCGACGAGCGACGCCGCCGAGGCGGTGTTGATGATCACGCCCTGACCGCGCGGGCGCATGTGCCGCACCTGGGCGCGCATGCACAGGAAGACGCCCGTGAGGTTGACGGCGATCACCCGGTTCCAGTCCTCCTCGCTGGTGTCCTCGATCGCCTTGCTGGGCGAGATGATGCCGGCGTTGTTGAACCCGACGTCGATGCCGCCGAAGGTCGTCGATCACGGCCGCGTGGGCGGCCTCGACCGACTGCGCCGTCGGACACGTCGACGCCGTGGGTGATCACCTCGGCGCCCAGCCGCCGCAGCTCGGCCTCGGCGTCGGCGAGCGCGTCGGCGTTCCAGTCGAGGATCGCCACCCGCGCGCCCTCGTCGGCGAACGCGACGGCGCAGCGCGCCCGATGCCCGGTCGCCCCGCCACACACGACGACGACCTTGCCATCCAGCTCCAGATCCATGACGCTCCCTCTCTCGCGGATCGGTGGCGACACGGCCAATCGTATACGATTCGAGACGATGAGTACGGCCTGGCGGCGTGACGACGCCCACCGACGAGTTCGATGCCGTGATCATCGGGGCCGGGTTCTCGGGTCTCTACATGCTGCACCGGCTGCGCCAACTCGGTCTGCGCTGCCGCCTGTACGAGGCCGGCGACGGCGTCGGTGGCACGTGGTACTGGAACCGCTACCCCGGCGCGCGCTGCGACTCCGAGAGCTACTTCTACTGCTACACGTTCTCCGACGAGCTGCTCCAGGAGTGGAACTGGACCGAGCGCTTCCCGGCGCAGGACGAGATCATGCGCTACCTCGACTTCGTCGCCGACAAGTTCGACCTGCGACCCGACATCCAGCTCGAGACGCGGGTCGTCGCGCGCCATCTACGACGACGACGTCGACGCGCTGGCGGGTCGAGACCGACGCCGGCGACGACGTCGAAGCGCGCTACGTGGTCACCGCGGTCGGCTCGATCTCGGCCGCCAACGTCCCCGACATCCCCGGGCTCGACACGTTCGCAGGACGCTGGTACCACACCGGGCAGCTGGCCGCACGAGGGGGTCGACCTCACCGGCATGCGGGTCGGCGTGATCGGCACCGGCTCGACCGGCATGCAGCTGATCCCGGTCGTCGCCGAGCAGGCCGCCGAGCTGACCGTCTTCCAGCGCACGCCGAACTACAGCATGCCGGCCCGCAACGCTCCGCTCGACCCGGAGTTCATCGCCGAGGTCAAGGCCACCTACGCCGAGCTCAACGCGCGCACCCGCCAACTCGCCTGGCGGCATGCCGCTGCCGGCGCCGACCCAGAGCGTTCGACGAGGTCGACGAGGCCGAGGCCCGCCGGCGGTACGAGGCGGCGTGGGCGCAGGGCGGCGTGATCGTGCTGCAGCAGTTCAACGACCTGCTGACCAACCAGCGGTCGAACGAGTTCGCCGCCGAGTTCTTCCGCGAGAAGATCCGCGAGACGGTCGACGATCCCGAGACGGCCGCCAAGCTGCTGCCGATCGGCTACCCGATCGCCGCCAAGCGCCCGGTGCTCGACACCGACTACTTCGAGACCTTCAACAAGCCGCACGTCCACCTGGTCGACGTCAAGGAGACGCCGATCACGGAGATCACGCCGACGGGCATCCGCGTCGGCGACGTCGAGCACGAGCTCGACGTGATCATCTTCGCCACCGGCTACGACGCCTTCACCGGCTCGTTCCTGCGGATCGACATCCGCGGCCGCGACGGCGTCCGGCTCGCCGACCGGTGGGCCGACGGCCCGACCGCCTACCTCGGGCTCGGCATCGCCGGCTTCCCCAACCTGCTGACGGTCAACGGACCGTGCAACCCGGCGGTGCTGACCAACGTGCCGGCCACGATCGAGCACGACGTCGAGTGGATCGCCGACTGCATCGCGTACCTCGAAGCAGCACGGGATCACGTCGATCGAGCCGACCGAGCGAGGCCGAGCAGGCGTGGGTGCGCCACGTCGCCGACGCTCGTGGAGGGCACGCTCTACCCGCTCGCCGACTCGTGGTGGATGGGCGCCAACATCCCCGGCAAGCCGCGCGTGTTCATGGCCTACACCGGCGGCCTCAACGAGTTCCGCGAGCGCTGCGCCGAGGTCGCCGCGGCCGGCTACGAGGGCTACGGAGCCGACGGTCACCGCTCGATCAAGGGTGCGGGTGTTCGAAATCCGGCTCCGGGCGACGGCCGCGACATGACATGCTCGATGGTCCCGATCCGTGACAAGGAGGTACCCCATGAACACGGTGGACGCCCGCATCGAGGCCCTCGAGGCGCAGCTCGTCGAGCTGCGCGCCGAGCTCGACGAGCAGGAACGGGGGTGGTGACCGACTGCGGTCGAATCGTCTCGAAGAGACATGTTCAAGAAGGCCGCGATCGCCACTGCCGGCGTCGCCACCGTCGGCATCCTCGGCCGCTCGGCGACAGCCCACGCCGCCGACGGCAACGGCGTCGTGATCGGCAACGAGACCCAGACCGCCCAGTCCCCGACCGCCCTCATCGCCGCACGGATTCACGGGCAGCTACGTGCTGTTCATCGACGACGGCATCGGGATTCGACCTCGGCAGCTCGATCGTCCCCGGCCGCGATCGCGGGCTGGAGCGGGAATCGCAGCGGCATCAACGGCTTCACGGCGAACGGCCTGGCCGGCGTCGTCGCCTGCCGGTGGCGGCGAGAACTCGGTCGGCCTGCTCGCCGCCGGCGTCAACCGCGCCAACGCCTTGGATGCTGGCGACCGGATGCACCGCCGATGGCGCGGCTGGTCGACCACGTCCAGGGTGAGCTCGTCGAGGACAGCAACGGCGACCTGTGGCTGTGCATCGCCGACGGCAACCCGGGCGTCTGGCGCAAGCTCGGTGGTCCGGCGACGGCCGGCCAGTTGCACCTGCTCGACGCACCGGTGCGGATCTACGACAGCCGCCCGACCGAGGCGCCGCTGACGGTCCCGCCCAAGTCGCCACTCGACCCCGCCACGCCGCGCACGATCGATGCCAAGCTCAATGCGAGTGGTGTCCCCGCCACGGCGACCGGTCTGCTGGTCAACGCCACGATCACGAACGGGGCCGGACCGGGCTTCCTGACGCTGTGGCCGGAAGGCGCGTGGCCGGGAACGTCGAACGTCAACTGGTCGGCGGCGGGCCTCACCGTGGCGTCGACCACGGTCACCCGGTGCGGACCCGGCGCCACCTTCCTGGTGCAATCGAACGTCGCCGTCGACGTGCTGTTCGACGTGATCGGCTACTACCAGTAAAGCCTCCGGCGTCGGCCTCAGACCTCGACGCCGGTGCGCTCGCGTTCGATCAGGTTGGCCGGGCGGGGTCGTCCGAACAGGTAGCCCTGGCCGCGGTCGCAGCCCAGGTCGCGTAGACGCGAGAGCTGGAGCGGCGACTCGATGCCCTCCGCCACGACGCTCAGTCCGAGCGCCTGGCCGAGGCGCACGACGGCCTCGACGATCGACGTGTCCTCCGACTCGATGCCGAGCCCGACGACGAACGACTTGTCGATCTTGATCGCCTCGATCGGGAAGCGCTTGAGGTAGGTGAGCGACGAGTAGCCGGTGCCGAAGTCGTCGACGGCGAGATGCAGCCCGAGACTGCGCAGGTCGCGCAGGGCCACGGTGGCCGACTTGACGTCGGACAGCAGTGCCGTCTCGGTGATCTCCAGCCACAACGAATCGGCGTCGATGCCGGTCTCGGCGAGGGCGTCGACGACCATGTCGTAGAACGTCGGGTCGACCAGCTGACGGGTGCCGACGTTGACCGACAGCGAGCAGTGCGCGAAGGGATGTCCGGCGCCGCGCCACTGGGCGAGCTGTGACAGCGAATCGCGGAGCATGCGCGCACCGAGCTCGACCAGCAGTCCGGTCTCCTCGGCGAGCGGGAGGAAGTCGCCCGGCGGCAACAGCCCACGGTCGGGGTGCAGCCAGCGCGCCAGGACCTCGTAGCCGATCACCCGCCCCGAGGAGAGCTCGACGATCGGCTGGAAGTACGGGACCACCTCGCCCCGCTCGACCCCGCGCCGCAGCTCGCCGGCGGTGCGCAGCGCCTGCACGCCGGTCTCGTGCCCACCGACCTCGAATGCCTCGACGCAGTCGCGGCCCGCGTGCCTTGGCGCGGTACATGGCGGCGTCGGCGTCACGCAGCAGGTCGTTGGGTGACATGCCGTGCTCGTGGTTCGTGGAGTAGCCGATCGAGGCGGTGACGAACAGCTCGTGCTCGCCCACCATCACCGGGGCGTGGACCGCCTTGCGCAGCCGGTCGGCGACGTCGACCGGCTCACCTTGCATCACGACGATGAACTCGTCGCCGCCGAAGCGGGCCAGCACGTCGTGCTCGCGCAGCACCGTGCGCAACCGCTCGGACACGACCTGGAGGAGCTGGTCGCCGACCTCGTGGCCGAGGCTGTCGTTGATCGTCTTGAAGTGGTCGAGGTCGACGAACAGGACGGCGACCTCGCCCATCTCGGCCGTGGCCAACCGATCGTGGAGCAGGTGCATCAGGTACGAGCGGTTGGGGAGACCGGTCAGCTCGTCGTGGCGTGCCGCGTAGCGCAACTGCTCCGCCGCGCGACGCTGCTCGGTGACGTCCTCGATGTGGGTGATCGCCAGCATCACGCCGTCGTCCTCGGTGGACGAGACGCGCGTGCGGGCCCACACGTACTCGCCATCGCGGCGGCGGTAGCGCTGGTCGATCCGGTACGAATCGACGATGCCGAGCTCGAGCCGCGCCCGGTGTGGCTGGGCGGTGCGCACGTCGTCGGGATGCGTGAACTCGCGGAGCGTGCAACCCACGAGATCGTCGACGTCGCGACGCAACATCTCGGCCAGCGATTGGTTGGCGTCGACGATGCGACCGTCGTCGAGCCGCACCAACGCCATGCCGGTCGGCGCCGACTGGAACGCCTGCTGGAAGCGACGCCGGGCCTGGTCGAGGGCACGCGACTGCTGCTCCCGCTCGGACACGTCGCGCAGCCGGATGACCAGCCGTTGCTCGTCGTCGACGACATGGTGACGCGGCATGTGGAACGACACCTCGACGACCACCTTGCGATGCCGGGCGGCGTTCATCGCCACCAGCAGCGGGTCGACGTCGTCCCCCTCGAAGCAGCGTTGGATGGCCGCCCCGAGCCTGACCTGATCGTCGTCGCTGGCCTGGTCGACGAGGTGGGTCTCGACGAACTCGCGCCGGGACAGGTCGAACATCTGCAGCGCGGCGGCGTTGGTCGACAGCACGACGCCGGCGGCATCGACCAGCAACACCGCTTCGGGCAGCTCGTCGAGCAGGCGACGGACCTCGGACTCGGCCTCTTCGACGGCGGCCAGCCGGCGGCGCATGCGCTCGTCCTGGCGGCGCAGGTTCCACATGCTGAGGGCGAGCGCGGCGACGGCGACGATGCCGATGACCACGACCGCCTGGTCAGCCCCAACGCTCACGCTACGAGGCTACGTCACCGCAGGCCGTGAGACCAGCCACAGAGCGCAAATGCCCGTGAACCGATTGGCGCTCAGGGCGCGAAGAAGTGGCTGACGGCGGCACGGATGTCGCCGGTTGACGCAGACGAAGGACGCAATGATGAGGACGCACACGTACGGTTCGAGGGTGAGGACGGCAACCGCCATGTTGTCGGTGTCGGCGGCGGCGTTGGCGCTGCTCGCCGGCTGCGGCGACGACGGCGGTTCCCAGGGTGCGGTGGCACCGGACGCCGCGGACGCCACGATCGGCGATCGCCAGCAGTGGTGCGACGTGATCGGCGATGTCGACGCGGAGTTCGCCGCGCTCGACGCCAGCGAGCAGTCGTTCACCGTCAAACAGAGCGGCTACGCCGAGGTCGGGCGCCTGCTCGCCCGGGCCGACGCCTCGGCGAGCGAGGTCGTCGACGCCTCCGCGATCGCCGGCGTCCGGCAGCTGCTCGACTTCGCGACCGTGGTCACGGAGGCGTTCGTCGCCGCCGAGAGCGAGGAGGCCGCCGTCGAGGCACTGTTCGAGAGCGAGGACTCACCGTTCGCGGCGGGAGCCGAGCCGGACGTGTCGGGCGCCGCCTGGGTGCTCGACAACTGCGGGATCGACATCGACGGCGAGGGTGACGGCGAGGGTGACGGCGAGGGCGCACGCCGGCTGCCGTCCCGATGCCGCCGCGGCGGTGCCGGTGGTCGCCGGCGATCCGATCCCCGTGGTGGTCGACTACAGCCCGACGTCATCGGACGTGACCGCCCTGCTGTACCTCGCCGAGCACCCCGGCGTCGACCTGCGGGCGGTGACGCTCGCCGGCACCGGCGAGTCGCGCTGCGAGGCGGCGATCCCCAACACGGTCGCCCTGCTGGCGCTCGCCGGTCATCCCGACGTGCCCGTGGCCTGCGGGCGGACGCGAACCGATCGGGGCCGGCAACGAATGGCCATCGGAGTGGCGCGACGCCGCCGACGAGTTGGCCGGGCTCGAACTGACGGGGAGCGCCGCCACCCAATCCGATCAGGGCGCCGCCGACCTGCTGGCCGGCACGGTCGCGGCCGCGGGTGGCGAGGCGATCGTGGTGGCGCTGGGGCCACTCACCAACATCGCCGAGGCCGTCGAACGGCATCCGGCACTGGTGGACGACGTGTCGATGCTGTACACGATGGGAGGCGCGATCGATGTCGCCGGCAATGCGCCGAACGGGACCGCCGAGTGGAACTTCTACGTCGATCCGACCGCTGTCGATGTCGTCGTCCGCTCGGGATTGCCGGTCACGCTGGTGCCGCTCGACGCGACCAACGACGTCCCGGTCACCGAGCAGTGGTTCGTGGCGCTCGAAGGTGACCACTCGGCTCCATCGGCGGACGCCGTGTTCCGGATGTTCGGCACCGGTCGACCGTGGGAGACCGGGTTCTCGTTCTGGGACGAGCTCACGGCGGCGATCGCCATCGACGACTCGCTGGCGACGTTCGCCGACGCCACCATCCGGGTCTCCACGGAAGGATCGGGGACGGGCACCACGCTCGTCGACGACCTCGGCACACCCGTGCGCGTCGCCACCGATCCCGGATCGCGCCAGGTTCGAGGCGACGCTGCTGACGGTGCTCACCGGCGATCTCTGATCGACCGGTGGCCGCGACGTGCGTCGCACTGCCGCCGCTCCCCAGCCGGCGGCGACGAAGCAGGCGACGGCTCCGACGGCGAACCCGGCCCGGGCTCCGAAGCGCTCGATGACGACGCCCAGGATCGGGCCGCCGATCGGGTTGCTGCCGAGGAACACGATCGCCTGCAGGGCGAGCACCCGTCCTCGCATCGCCGGCTCGGTGCGGAGCTGGACGGTGACCGTCGTCGCCGTCATGAACACGATGCTGGCGAAGCCGAGGAAGAGGGCGGCCGGGAACGAGCTCGCCAGCGACGGCACGCAGGCCATTCCGAGCAGGCTGATGCCGAACAGCACCGAGCCCTTGACCACGTCGCCGGTGGCGATCGACGTGCGGCGGGCGGTGACCAGGGCGGCGACGAGTGACCCGACGGCGACCACCGAGTACAGCAGCGTGAACGTGGTGTCGCTGCCCCCGAGGGTCTCCTTCACGAACAGCGGCACGACCACGTTGAAGTTCATGGCGAAGGTGCCGACGATCGCCATCATCACGAGCGGGACGAACAGGTCGGGCTCGGATCGCACGTAGCGCAGCCCAGCCCGGATCTGGCCCTTGGCGGGCGCCACCACCGCCGCCGGCCGCAGCTCGGCCGGGTTCATGCGCGACAGGGCGACGATCACGGCGACGTAGCTGAGACCGTCGATCGCGAAGCACCATCCGTAGCCGGTGGTCACGATCAGCAGTCCGGCCAGCGCCGGGCCGACCACGCGGGCGCCGGTCATCAGCGCCGAGTTCAGGCTGACGGCGTTCTGGACGTCGGTGTCGGGCACCATCTCGACCACGAACGCCCGGCGGGCCGGATTGTCGAATGCGGTGGCGACACCGCCCGCCATCGCCACGCCGTACAACGCCAGCAACGGCGGATCACCGGAGAACGCCAACGCCGCCAGCACGAACGACTGGAGCATGGCGAAGGCCTGGACCCAGATCAGCAGCCTGCGCTTGTCGCTGCGGTCTGCGACGAGTCCCGTCCAGGCGCCGAGCACCAGCACCGGCAGGAACTGGCAGGCGGCGAGCACACCGACGGCGACGGCGTTGTTGTCGGTCAGGTGGAGGACGAGCAGTGACTGGGCGATCAGGGTCAGCCAGTTGCCGACCTGCGACACGAGCTGGCCGCCGAAGAACAGGCGGAAGTTCCTGATCCGGAACGACCGCAGCGTCTCGTCGAGCCCGACGCGGAATCGCTGGCGGTGGGTCACGCGTCGCTGCCGCGCTCGGCGATGATCGCTTCCAGCAGCTCGATCGTCGCCGGCAGCTGTTCGAGCTGCTGCGGCTCGAGCTCGCCGAGTCGGTCGGAGAGCCACGCCGTGCGCAGGGCGCGGGTGACCTCGAGGTAGCGGTTGCCTTCGTAGGTCGAGCTGACGCGGCTGACGCGGCGGTCGTTGGGGTCGACGTCGCGGGTGACGAACCCACGTGCCTCGAGCTTCTCGACGACCTTGGTCATCGTCGGCGGGGCGACGTGCTCTGCCGCCGCCAGCTCGCCCAGCGTCAGCGGTCCCCGCATGCGCACCGAGGCCAGCGCCGCCGTGGCGGTGGCCCCGAGATCGCCGTCGTCCTGCTGGCGCAGCAATCGCGCCATGCGGGCGATGGCGTGACGCAGCCGGTCGGCGCGCTCGGCCTCGATCGCTCCCGAGCCATCGGCGGTGGGGACGGTGGTCGTCATGGTTCCATGCTATCCAGATAGTTAGTCCACCGAACTAACGACTTGATCACGCTCCTGGCACATCTGATGGCAACTTGTCAGTGTCTGGTAGGCACACCTAACATCATCGCGTGATGTGCGCCCATGAGCCGAGCCCGAACGTGATCGGCGGCGCCGATCCCGGGCTGGTCACGGTCACACTGGCGTCGCTGGCGCCGGGCAGCGTGGCCCAGGTCGTGAGCATCCAGGCCGGCCTCGACGCCGGAGAGCGCGAAGCCCTGGAGTCGGCCGGCGTGCTGCCGGGGACCCGCCTACGGGTGCTGTCGGTGAGCGAAGGCGGCGCGGTCGAGGTCCAGGCGTCACGGGCGCTCACGTCCGTGTCCCGCGCCGTGGCCGCTGCGATCCTGGTCGTGCCCGGCGACCTGGCCGCGATCAGTGACCAGGTGGCGCGTGACCGTCACTGAGATTTCCGTCGAGCTCGAGCCGGCGCCGGCGGCGACCGGTCTCGCCCGGCCACGTGTCGTCGCCGCCGGCGGGCTCGGCCGTCGACGCTCGATCAGGCTGATCGGGCTGGTCGTGTCGACCGGTCTCCTGGCGTTCGTCGTGCTGCTCTCGCTGGCGGTCGGCTCCAAGTCGATCCCGTTCGGCGAGGTGGTGCGGGCGTTCACCGACTTCGACGGATCGAACGACCACCTCGTGGTCCGCGAGCTGCGCCTGCCGCGCACGTTGGTCGGGCTGCTGGTCGGCGCGGCGCTGGCCGTTTCCGGCGCACTGATGCAGGCGATCACGCGCAACCCGCTGGCCGAGCCGGGTCTGCTGGGGGTCAACGCCGGCGCCGCCTTCGCCGTCGTGTTCGCGATCTACCTGTTCGACATCGGCACGCTCTCGGCCTACGTGTGGTTCGCCTTCGTCGGGGCGGCGATCGCCTCGGTGATGGTGTTCGTGCTCGGGTCGATCGGCCGCGGCGGCGCGACCCCGATCCGGCTGGCGCTGGCCGGGGCGGCGCTCACGGCGCTGCTCGGATCGTTCACGTCGGCGGTGCTGCTGCTCGACCAGCAGGCGCTCGACCAGTACCGCTTCTGGGCGGTCGGATCGCTCGCCGGGCGCGACGAGTCGACGCTGCTCGACGTGCTCCCGTTCATCGCCGTCGGGCTGGTGCTCAGCATCGGCCTGGCGCGCCCGCTCAACTCGCTCGGTCTCGGCGAGGACACCGCCCGGGCGCTCGGCACACGCGTCGGCTGGACGCGGGTGACGACGGCCGTCGCCGTGACCCTGCTGTGCGGCGCGGCGACCGCCGCCTGCGGGCCGATCGGCTTCGTGGGTCTCGTGGTGCCGCTCGCGGCGCGGTCGATCTGCGGACCCGATCAGCGCTGGCTGCTGCCCTACTCGGCCGTGCTCGGTCCGGTCGTGCTGCTCACCTGCGACGTCGCCGGCCGCGTCGTCGCCCGTCCCTCCGAGGTCCAGGTCGGCATCATGACGGCGGCGATCGGTGGCCCGGCGTTCGTGATCCTCGTGCGGCGCGTGCGGATGGCCCAGCTGTGACCACCACCGTCACGATTCCGACGGCGACCGAGCCGTCGAAGCGCGTCATCCCCGGGCGCGTGCTGCGGTCGCGGCATTGGTCGGTGCGGCTCGACACGCGCGCCGTCGGCGTCAGCCTCGTGCTGTCGGCGCTGATCGTGATCGTCAGCTGCTGGTCGATCAGCGTCGGCGACTTCCCGATCCCGATCCGCGACGTCGTCGCCACCCTGCTCGGCGGCGGCAGCGAAGACGCCCAGTTCATCGTCGAGACGCTGCGCCTGCCGCGCGTCCTCACCGGCATCCTGGTCGGTGCCGCCTTCGCCGTGTCGGGCGCGATCTTCCAGTCGCTGGCCCACAACCCGCTGGCCTCGCCCGACGTCGTCGGCTTCAACTCCGGCGCCGCGCTCGGGGCGGTGTTCACGATCGTGGTCGTGGGCGGTGGCAGCGCCCAGGTCTCGGCCGGGGCCCTGCTCGGCGGCCTGCTGACCGCGGCGCTGGTCTACCTGTGCGCCTGGAAGCGCGGCGTGCAGGGCTATCGCCTGATCCTGGTCGGGATCGGCATCGGCTTCGCCGTCGCCGCCGTCACCGACTACCTGATCACCCGCGCCCAGATCTACGAGGTCCAGCGCGCCGCCGTGTGGCTGACCGGCTCGCTCAACGGCCGCGGGTGGGAGCACGTCCGCCCGGTCGGCATCGCCCTCGCCGTGCTGATGCCGGTGACGCTCGTGCTCTGTCGCAGCCTGCGCCTGCTCGAGCTCGGCACCGACACCGCGGCCGCGCTCGGCGTCCGGGTCGGGCGCACCCGGCTGGCCCTGGTGCTGGTGGCGATCGCGCTGGCGGCGATCGCCACCGCCTCCGCCGGACCGATCGCCTTCATCGCCCTCGTGGGAGCGCCGATCGCCCGCCGCCTGGTGCGTTCGCCGGGCGTCACGATCGTGCCGGCGGCGCTCACCGGCGCGCTGCTGACGGTCTTCTCCGACCTCGTCGCCCGCCGGATCTTCGCTCCCACCGAGCTCCCGGTCGGCATCGCCACCGCAGCGATCGGCGCTCCTTATCTGCTTGTGGTTGCTCACTCGCGAGATCCGAAGCGGAGCCATGTGATGCCGGGCCGGCCAATCGTCCGAGTGCCGGCTGTCGGCGAGCGGGATCCGCCTCGCGTACGACGAGCGGGTGATCGTCGACGACCTCTCGATCGCGATTCCCGACGGTCAGATCACCGCAGTCGTCGGAGCCAACGCCTGCGGCAAGTCGACCCTGCTGCGCGCCCTCGCCCGGCTGCTGCGCCCGCAGGCCGGGAGCGTGCTGCTCGACGGCCAGGAGATCCAGTCGATCAAGACCAAGGAGGTCGCCCGCCGCCTCGGTCTGCTCCCGCAGTCACCGATCGCGCCCGACGGGATCACGGTCGCCGACCTCGTCGCCCGCGGCCGGTCGCCGCATCAGAGCCTGTTGCAGCAGTGGTCGGACGCCGACGAGGAGGCCGTGCTGTCGGCGATGCAGGCGACCGACACGATCGAGCTCGCCGACCGCGCCGTCGACGAGCTGTCGGGCGGCCAGCGCCAGCGGGTGTGGATCGCCCTCGCCCTCGCCCAGCAGACGCCGCTGCTGCTGCTCGACGAACCGACCACGTTCCTCGACATCGCCCACCAGGTCGAGGTGCTCGACCTCGTCGCCGACCTCAACGCCGGCCGCGGCGGCACGGTCGTGATGGTGCTGCACGACCTCAACCAGGCCTGCCGCTACGCCCACCACGTGGTGGCGATGAAAGCCGGGCAGATCGTCGCCGCCGGCGACCCCACGTCGGTCATCACCGCCGAGCTCGTGCACGAGGTGTTCGGGCTCGACTGCGTGGTCATCGCCGACCCCGTGTCGGGCACCCCGCTGGTCGTCCCCGCCGCCCGCCGTGCACAGGCCCCCGCGATCTCTACCCCGAACCACGCCCAGATGCCGGCCCTGTTCCCCGACGAGGAGTACTCCCCCACATGTTCCCATCGATCAGCCGACGCCAACTCCTGATCCTGGCCGGATCGGCGGCGGTCATCGCTGCCTGCGGTGACGACGAGCCGGCGGCGGACGACACCGCCTCCGCCGACGTCGGCAGCGCCGACGAGGGCGGCACCGATGCCGCGGCGTCGACGACCGCGCCGCCGGCGGCGGCGACCGCCGCGCCCGCCACCACCACCGGCGCCACCAGTGATGCCGCCACCCATGTGCTCACCGACGAGTTCGGCGAGGTCGAGGTCCCGGTCGCACCGCAACGCGTCGTGTTCATGGACGCCACCACGCTCGGCAACGCCGTCGCCCTCGGCTTTCCCGCCGACCGCATCGCCGGTGTCGCCTTCGGAGCCGATCTCGACCCGGTCGAGTGGTACGGCTACCTCGCCGACGACATCGATCTCGCCGCCCTGACCAACGTCGGTGAGCTGGCCGAGCCCAACCTCGAGGCGATCGCCGCCGTCGATCCCGATGTGATCGTCGTGCTCAGCATGTGGGACGAGGTCCGCGACCAGTTGCTCAAGCTCGGCGTGCCCGTCTACACGGCGCTCAACGGCTACAACTCGGTCGACGAGATGATGGAGCTCCTGCGCGACTGTGGTGACGTGCTCGGGCTGCGGCCACAGGCGGACGAGCTCGAGACCCAGTTCCGCGGCCGCGTCGACGGGATCGTCGCCAAGTTCGAGGGCGAGCGCCCGTCGGTCAATGCCGTGCGCGTGTTCGACGAGGCCGACATCTGGATCCAGGCCCACCCGTTGTTCGACCTGATGGAGATGCCTCGCGTCAGCCCGGCCCCGCCGACGTTGTTCGAGCAGCTCTCACCGGAGCAGCTCACGAAGGCCGATGCCGACCTGCTGTGGGCGAGCGGATCGCTGGGCATCGACGAGACCCAGCGGATCCTCGAGGGACACCCGCTGTGGCCGTCGATGAACGCCGTCACCACCGGCATGGTGCGCTACGTCGAGGACAGCCCGTGGGGCACCGACTACTCGTACCCGGCGCTGGTCGTCAACCTCGACGAGATCGACGCCGGGCTCACGGCATTCCTCGAATCGCGGTGACATGACCGCCCTCACCGTCGCACGACCGGTCGACGCCGCCCTGCGCGACGACCTTGCGACCGTGTTCGGCGACGACGAGTGGATCACCCGCGACGTCGGGGGGCAGGCTCCGAGCGGGATGTGGACGACGCCGGCGGCATTGCTCGCCGGTGAGCACGCCCACGGCATGTCGGGTCTCGTCGAGCTGCAACGTCGGCAGCGACCCGACGTCGACCCCGACCTGCACTGGGTCAACCTGCTCGCCGGCGTGTGCTTCCCGGTCATCTACACCGCCACAAAGCTCACCGCGGTGCTCGGCCGGCGCCCGATCATCGACCCCGGCGATCTCGTGCTGCGGCTCGAGCTCGGCGACGACCATCCCGGCTTCCGTGGTGTGTGGTTCCGCCGGCCGCGACTCGCAGGTGATCGCCGGCGACGCGCTGGAGGGTCTCGACGGTGTCGAGGTCGTCGCCGACGACGACGCTATGTACCGCAGTCTCGTGCGCGAGGCGGTGAGCTTCCTGTCGCCGATCGTCGACACCGTCCGCGCTCACGTCTCGGTCGGTCGCCGCGGCCTGTGGGGCATCACCCTCGACTCGCTGCTCTGGCCGTTCGCCGAGCAAGCCGACGATGAACCGCCGGCGGCCGCCCACGCCCGCGTCGCGCTGGGTGCTGGCCGCCGCTCAGGGCACGCCCTTCGACCGGCGCCTCGACTGGATCGAGTTCGAGCACGGCGGGCGGGCCCGCACCGAGCTGCGGACGACATCGTGCTGCCTCGCGTACAAGTGGCCCAACACGCGCGAATCCAGCGCGACGACGGCTGTGATCCGCGTTGGGATACGTACTGCATGTTGTGCCCACTGATCCCGAAGGCCGAGTCGATCTATCGCGCCAGATGGTGGATCGATCATCCTGACGGCCACGAATGACCGCCTCCTACGCCGACGCCTTGCTGTTGTTGCGGCGCCTGATCGCCCGCTACCGGCGGCTGCTGATCCCCGGAGTCCTGGCCGGGATCGGCTGGCAGGCGGCTGCACTGAGCCTGCCGCTCGTGATCGGCTGGACGGTGCAGCGCGGGATCGTCGACGACGACCGCTCGGCGATCTGGATCGGTGCGTCGGCGGTCGCCGCGCTCGGACTGGTCGAAGGCCTGCTGTCGGCGGTTCGCCACCAATCGGCGATGACGACGTACGCAGAGGGCCTGACGACCCTGCGCGAATCGATCCTGTGGGCCTCGTTCGACGAACCGTCGCAGGCGCCGGGCGGCGGGCAGCTCGACACCGGTGAATTGATCGGTCGCGCCACCGGCGACGTCGAGATGGTCGCCGAACTGCTCGACTCGATCTGCCACACCGTCGCTCACCTCGTGGCTGTGCCGGCCGTGCTCGTCGCGCTGTGGTGGATCGACCCGCGCATCGGTCTCACGGTCACGCTGGCGATGGTCCTGCTGGCGCTCGCCGTGTGGCGCTTCTCGGCGGCATGGGTCGCCACCGGCGAGGCCGTTCAAGAGGCGTACACCACGACCGCCTCCGTCGCCGAGGAGACCGTCGAGGGCTACAAGGTCATCCGCGGCCTGCGGCCGAGGCCAACGTCGTCGAACGCTACGCAGCGGCGTCGAAGCAGCTCGAGCAGCGCTCGATCGAGCTCGGATGGTTCTGGTTGCGCTTCGAACCACTGCTCGACGTGTTGGCGGCGGCCGCCGTGGCGGGAGTGCTGTGGTACGGCGGAGGCCGGGTGATCGACGGCGATCTCGGATTGGGCGGCCTGGTGTCGGCGGTCGGGCTGGTGTTGTTGATCGCCCAACCGGTGCGCACCCTCGGTGAGCGGGTGGTGACGGTGCAGCTGGCGGTCGTGTCGGCGAGACGACTGGCCGCGATCACGACCGAGCTCGTCGATCACGACCCCGTCACCGACGCCGTGAGCGAGTTCGACGTCGCGAGCGACGGCGGGCTGTTGCTCGACGTCGATCAACTGGTGGTCGTCGGACGGCAGGCGGACACTGCTCGACGGTCTCGACGTCACGCTCGCGCCGGGCTCGACCACCTGGCTCGACGGACCGGTCGCATCGGGCAAGACGACGCTGCTGCGCACGCTCGCCGGTGCCCACCCGGTGACGTCCGGGACGATCCGGCTCGGCGGCCGGGATCTCGGGGAGTGGCCGCTCGCCGACCGGCGACGAGCGGTCGTGCTGTGCGGCCCGTCGCCGTACCTGTTCCGGGGTTCGATCGCCGACAACATCGGTTTCGCCCACGCCGACGCCGAGCGTTCGGCGGTCGAGCACGCCGCCGCCGCCGCCGACGTGATCGAGTTCACCGCCGAGTTGCCCGACGGGCTCGACACCCTGGTGGGCGAACGAGGGGTCACGTTGTCCGGTGGTCAGCGCCAGCGGATCGGGCTCGCCCGGGCCGTGCTGGCGGCGCCGTCGGTGCTGCTGCTCGACGGGGCGACGACGGCCGTCGAGCCGGCCCGCGAGCTGCAGCTGATCACCCGCCTCCGGGAGGCTCTGCGCGAGTCGGTGATCGTCGTCGTCAGCCCCAATCCGGGAGTTGCCGGGTTGGCGACCGGCGTCATCGATCTCGGCGCCGCCCGACCGGAGGTGAGCCGACGATGATCGCGGTCGACGTCGTTGGCACCGACCGCTGGTCGCTCGCCCGTCGCCAGGTCGGCTCGGAGCGGACCTGGGTCGTCGTGTGCGCCGTGCTGGTGCTGGTGTCGACGATCGGACAGCGGGGCGATGGCGCCGGTGATCGAGTGGGCGATCGACGACGGTGTCGTCGCCGGAGAGCTCGACGTCGTCCGCGTCGCCGCGCTCGTGCTGCTGGCACTGTCGGCGGTGACCGGGTTGGCGGCCGGCCTCCAGACGTCGTTGCTGGCGCGGACCGGCCAACGGATCCTCCACCGTGTGCGGGTCGACGCCGTTTCGGGCCTGCTCCGTCAGCCGCTGGGTGAGTTCGAGCGTCGCAGCCGGGGCGATCTCGTCGCTCGCGTCACGTCGGACGTCGACAAGCTCGGGCGCGTCGTCAGCGAAGCGATCCCGTTCGCCGTCGGTGACGTCGTAGCGCTCGCCGCCGCGCTGTTCGGACTGTTCCTGGTGTCGCCGTTGATCGCACTGCTCTCGCTGCTGGTGATCCCGCCGATGGCGATCGCCGGGCGCTGGCTGCAGCGCCGGGCGGCCGTGGTGTACCCGGCCGAGCGCGCCGCAGCCGGAGCGGCCACGGGCGAGTTCACCGAGTCGATCGAGGGGCTCGAGACGATCCGGACGTTCGGCCGTCAGCGCCGGCGCCATGAAAGTTTGAGAGCCTCCAACCGCCACGCCGTGGCCGCGACCCAGGTCGGGACGCACATGCGCAACCGCTTCTCGATCGCCGTCACCACATCGCAAGCGTTCGTCACGGCGACGATCACGATCGTGGTTGCCACACTCGCCGCCGGCGCCACGATCTCGGTCGGTGCCGCATCGGCCGGCTTGCTCGCGCTGGGCGGTGTGTACGCGCCGCTCGCCAGCCTGCTGGAGTGGGTCGACGAGATCCAGTCGGCGGGCGCCGCCCTCGATCGCGTGGTCGCTCTCGCCACGCCGGCGACCGCCACGCCACCGCCGTCGGCGCCGCGCCGCTCAGCCGACCACCCGGTCGGCGATCGAGTTCGAGCACGTGTGGTTCTCGTACGAGCCGGGCCACGAGGTGCTGCGTGACGTGTCGTTCGAGGTCGCCGCCGGCGAGCGGGTGGCACTGGTCGGGGAGACCGGTGCAGGCAAGTCGACGATCGCCCGTCTGATCGCCGGACTTGCCCGGCCGGATCGTGGCACGGTGACGCTCGCCGGCGACCGTCCACCGACGCTGGCGGTGCAGGAGGGATTCCTGCTGCACGACACGGTCGCCGCCAACCTGCGGCTGGTGGTCCCCTCCGCATCGGATGCGACGATGACAGCGGCCTTCGAGGCGATGGGTGTCAGCGACTGGTTCGGGCGCCTGTCGTCCGGGCTCTCGACGCCGGCGGTCGAGCTCTCGGACGGTGGTCGCCAACTCGTCAACGTCGCCCGGTATCGTGCTGCTCGACCCGGCGGTCGTCGTGCTCGACGAGGCCACGAGTGTGCTCGACGACGCGACCGAGCGACTGGTCGGCGAGGCACTCGACCGCACGCTGGCCGGCCGCACGGTCGTGGTGATCGCCCACCGCGCAACACCGCCGAGCGCTGCGATCGGGCGCTGCACGTGCACGCCGGACGCCTGACGGACGAGCAACCGATCCTGGGGTAGCCGAGACTGGGTAACCATTCCTGAGAATTTGTATTAAGGAAACCTAACAACTACTGTCGCCGGGCATGCCTGCCCGACCGCCGTCGTCCGGTTCGACCTCGTCGATCGGTGAGCAGTTGCACGTGGCGACGACCCTGGCGCACACGGTGCCGGGCGTGGTGCTGGCGCTGACGTGCTGCAACGGCGAGCAGGTGAGCGTCGGGTACGGGCGGCTCGACGCCCAGCTCACGCCGTGCCAACTGCGCTGCGCCCTGCTCGCCGGCAGCGCTCCCGGGGTCCCGAGCCTGGCCGACGCCGTGACCGGCGTCGAGGTCGCGTCCGGGCTCGACCACCTCGGCGGCGGCCTCTACGGCCGCGGCGTCGGGCTCGCCGGCAGCGAGCGCTGGTTCGTCACCACGCTGACCCACACCCGGGTCGCCGGACTGATCGCCGACACGCCTCACGGGCTGCCGCACGAGACCTGCGCCGTGCGCCTCACCCCCGACCCCGAGCTCGGCACCACTGCCGTGCGGGTCTCGGCCGCCGGGCACACCCCGGCCAATCCGGCCGAGCTCGACGAGGTCGCCTACTGGGTGCTGTCGGCCTGCCTCGTGGGAGAGCTCGACGAATCACGGGCGATCGCCCGGGGCTCCATCAGGTGAACGGTCGCGCGCTGCTGCTCGCGCGATCGCCGTGCTCGCCGCCGGCTGTGGCGGCGAGCACCGCCGACGTCCGACGCACCGTCGACCGACACGGTCACCAGCGTCACGGCCGACGCCGCCCCGGCCCTGCCGGTGACGCTGACCGACAGCACCGGAACCGAGGTGACGGTCACATCGGTCGACCGCATCGTGCCCGTCGACGGCGACCTGGCCGAGATCGTGTTCGCGCTCGGGCTCGGCGACCGCGTCGTCGCCACCGACATCTCGGCGACCTACCCACCCGAGGTCGACGACCGTGCCCGACATCGGCTACCAGCGGGCGCTCAACGCCGAGCCGATCGCCGCCGTCGAGCCGACGGTCGTGCTCGCCACCGATCTCGGCCGGCCCACCCGAGACGCTCGAGCAGCTGCGCCGGCTCGGCGATCCCGGTCGTGCGTGATCGATCGCCAGCCCGGCGCTCGACGGGCCCGGCCGCCAAGATCCGACGCCGTGGCCGACGGCGCTCGGCGTGCCCGAGCGCGGCGAGCAGCTCGCCGCAGCAGACGCACGTCGGAGATCGAGCGCCGCCGACGCGCCGACGCCGGCGACCGTCAGCGACCGCCCGCGCGTGCTGCCGCTCTACCTGCGCGGCGACCAGATCCAGCTGATCCTCGGCGAGTGGCAGCGGGATCGACGCCGTGCTGCCGGCGGTCGGCGCCGTCGACGTCGCCGCCGAGCTCGGCGTCGACGACACCCGACAGATCACCGCCGAGGCGCTGCTGCTCGCCAAGCCCGACGTGCTGCTCGTCACGACCACCGGCCTCGAGTCGGTCGGCGGCATCGACGGCCTGCTCGGCGATCCCCGGCCTCGCCCAGACGCCGGCCGGCCGCGACCGCCGGGTGCTCGCCTACGAGGACCAGTACCTGCTCGGCGGCGGACCGCGCACCGGCCAGATGATGCGCCAACTCGTCGCCGACCTGCATCCAGAGCTGCACTCCCGTCAGCAACCCCCGACCGATGCACCGCCGACGGCGGCCCACGAGAAAGCCCGGAACCGACATCATGAAGCCCATCAAGCGAGCGATCCCGATCCTGAGCTGCCCTGGCGCTGGCGCTGGCCGCCTGCGGCAGCGACGACGACACCGCGCCGGCGCGGTCGAGAGGCCGAACCGCTACCGCGGAGGCGGGCGCCACCGCCGACGGCTCGGACCGCCGAGCGATCGACCGAGTCGCCCGACGCCACAGCACCGTCGGCGACCGCGGCGCCGGCCGCCTTCCCGGTCACGATCGAGCACAAGTTCGGCGAGATCACGATCGAGTCCGAGCCCGAGCGGGTCGGTCAGCATCGGCTTCGCCGATCAGGACTGGCTGCTGGCGCTCGGCGTCACGCCGATCGCCATCCGCGAGTGGTACGGCGAGTTCCCGTACGCCACCTGGCCGTGGGCCCAGGACGAGCTCGGCGACGCCCAGCCGGAGGTGCTGCCGAGCACCGAGCTGAACTTCGAGCAGATCGCCGCGCTGCGACCCCGACCTGATCGTCGGCGTCGGCTCGGGGATGACCGAGCGCCGAGTACGACAAGCTGTCGGCAGATCGCGCCGACGCTCGCCCAGCCGGGCGACTACATCGACTACGGCACGCCGTGGGACGTGACCACCAAGCTGATCGGCGAGGCGGTCGGCAAGCGCGCCGAGGCGGCGGCGATGATCGAGCACGTCGACGCCCTGTACGCCGCTGCACGCGCCGCGCACCCGGAGTTCGACGGGAGCCACCGCGGCGGTGGCGTTCTACTTCGAGGACATGCCCGGGCGCCTACTCCTCGCAGGACAGCCGCAGCCGGCTCATGCACCGACCTCGGTTTCACGATCCCGCCCGAGTTCGACGAGCTCGCCGGCGACGCCGTTCTACTTCACCGTCAGCAACGAGGAGATCGGCATGCTCGACACCGACGTCCTCGTCTGGATCGTCGGCACCGACGGAGGAGCGGCCGGCGATCGCGGGCATCGCCGACTCGGCCGAGCCTGCGCGCCTATGCAGAGGGCCGCGAGCTCCTCACCGACACGGAGCTCGGCGGTGCCTTCTCGTTCGGCAGCCCGTTGAGCATCGAGTACCTGCTCGAGCAGCTGGTGCCCGAGCTGGCGCTGGCGGTCGACGGCGACCCGGCCACGGCGGTGCCATCGGCGGCAGGCGATCCTCGGTGCCGAGCGCCGGACCGGCGACGCGTCGCCGCCGCGGCCGCACTCGACGCCGAGGCAGCAGGCGGCCGCCGACGCGTGGGCGGCAGTGTTCGACTCGACCGTCGCGCTTCGACGACAAGGCCGAGCATCATCGAGGACGCCGCCGCCTTGCAGGCGACGGTCGAGTCCTACGCGGCCGCCGGCGTCGGCGATGGGGGGCATCTCGCTCGGTACCGACCGACGTCGTGATCGACGGCGACACGGCGACCGTCACCTACGACGTGATGTTCGGTGACAGCGCCGCCTACACCGCCCTGACCGGCAAGATCACCAACGTCGACGGCATGTGGACCGTCTCGCGGTCCGAGTTCTGCAGCTTCATGGCCTCGGCCCGCAACGCCTGCCCGGCCTGAGAGGAGACACATCATGTCTGTCGTCAAGATCAACGCCATCGAGGTGCCGGACAGGCATGGGATCGCGAGCTGGAGCATCGCTTCGCCGAGCGAGCGCGGGTGGTCGAGACGATGCCCGGCTTCGAGGGCTTCGAGCTGCTGCGCCCGGTCTCGGGCGAGACGCGCTACTTCGTCTACACACGCTGGACCGACGAGGAGTCGTTCCAGGGCTGGGTCTCGAGCGAGGGATTCCGTCAAGGGCACGCGCGGTGCGCGAATCGAGCGACGGGCAGCCGGTCGCCACGCACGCCTCGTTGCTGGCGTTCGAGGTGGTGCAGCACCTCGACGGTGGAGGGGACGACTGATGCCGCGTCCCCTCCACCCGCATCTCACATCGGGCCGAACTCGTCGCCGCGAGCACGGTTTGCGCGTGGTGCCCCGGCGACGGCATCGCCCGCATCGCCGGCGTCGTGGTGGTGTGCGCCTGCCGCCCGTTCGACCTCGACACCGTCCGGAGGGCGCGTCGGGCGACTGCACGCCGACGCTGTCCGGCTGAGCACCCGATCCCGGATTTCCAGACCCTTTCACAACGACAAGGACGACACCCATGACCTCGATCGAACGACACCCAACCTCCCGCGTGCGTCGCCCGGCGATGCTGATCGCCCTGACACTGCTCGTGGCGGCGTGCGGCGACGACGAGCCCGCCTCGTCGGCGACCCCGGCCGGCAGAATCGACCCGAACGCGCCTCGACCGTGCCGCCGTCCCCAGCGCCGACCGACGACGCAGGCGACGTTCCCGGTGTCGGTCGAGCACGCCCTCGGAACGACCGAGATCACCGCCCAACCCGAACGGGTGGTGACGGTCGGCGTGACCGAGCAGGACGCCGTGCTCGCCCTCGGCATCGCCCCGGTGGGGGTCACCGAGTGGTACGGCGAGCTGCCGTACGCGACGTGGCCATGGGCGACCGACGAGCTCGGTGACGCCCAGCCGGTGGTGCTCCACAACGTCGACGGCTTCGACTACGAAGGGATCGCCGCCCTCGATCCCGACCTGATCATCGGCACCAACGCCGGGATCGACGAGGCCTCGTACGAGCTGCTCTCGCAGATCGCCCCGACCATCGCCCACCCCGCCGGTGCCCCGCTCTACTTCTCGCGGTGGGACGACCAGTCACGCCTGATCGGCCAGGCACTCGGACGCGCAGACGAGATGGAGGCGATCATCGCCGGCATCGACGCCCAGTTCGCCGAGGCCGCCGCCGCTCACCCGGAGTTCGCCGGGCAACAGATCGTGTTCCTCCAGAACGCCTTCTACGACGGATCGGCGATCGCCTATCAGGACGGCCTGAGCACGGAGTTCCTCACCGACCTCGGCTTCACGATCCCGGCCGAGCTCGACCAGTTCGCCACGCCCGAGGGCCAGGCGTACATCCCGCTCGAGCAACTGGGCGTGCTCGATGTCGCCGACGTGCTGCTGTGGGCGACCGAGTCTCCGGGCGATCGGGCTGCGCTCGAGGAGGAGCCGCTCTACAACGCGCTGGTGCCCGTCCAGGAGGGTCGCCAGGTGTTCACCGACGGTGTCACTGCGGGAGCGATCTACTTCACGAGCGTGCTGAGCCTGCCGTTCGTGCTCGAGCAGTTGGTGCCGGCCCTCGAGTCGGTCGTCGCCGGCGACAGGCCCGGCCACGATCGACACCGGCATCGGCTGAGCAGCTCGCCGACCGCATGTCGAGGCCGACCGCCGACCCCGCGCCTCAGCGCACCGGCTTCTCGAACCAGTGGTGGGCGTAGCGCTCGTCGTTGAACGCCGGGACCTCGTGGTAGCCCGCCGCGCGATAGAGGCTGATCGCCTCCGTCAGGTTGCGGTTGGTGTCGAGCCGAACGGTCGTGGCACCGCGGCGGGCGGCCTCGGCCTCCAACTCGCCCAACAATCGCCGCCCGACTCCGAGCCCGCGCGCTCCAGCCGCGATCCACATGCGCTTGATCTCCGTCGCATCGGCCGATCCGAACTTCAGCGCCCCACAGCCGATCGGCTCACCGCGCAGCCGGGCGAGCATCAGCAAGCCGGCCGGCTCGGCGTACTCGGCGACGTCGCCGTAGCGACTGAGCGCCGGGTCGAATCCGGCGTCGAACCTGACGTCGAGCTCGGCGTAGTACGACTCGATGCAGAACCGCGCGTCCTCGCTGCCCGGGTCCTCGACCGCGACCTCGACCATGCCCACCGTCAGCAGCCGCTCGATGGTGGCCGCCGCCTCGAGCAGTTGCCGGCGGCGGGATTCGTCGAGCGGATCGAGCAAGGCGCGCGCCAGGTCGTCACTGAGCCGGTCGAGCTCGGCCGCCTCCGCCTCACCGGCGGCGGTGCGCCGCGCCACTCGCCGGCGGCGGTCGTCGTCGGGCGTCTCGACCGTGACCAGGCCATCACCTTCGAGGTTTCTCAGCAGACGACTCAGGTAGCCGGAATCGAGGCCCAGCCGTGAGCGCAGGGCGCGCACGTCGGTGCCATCGGGCCCGATCTCCCACAACACACGCGAGGCGCCGAGCGGCCGGCCGCGCGCCAGGTACTCCTCGTCGAGCGCCCCGATCCGCTCCGTGACCGTCCGGTTGAAGGCCCGCAGCAGGCTCAGGTGGTCGTGGGTCGGCGCCGGTCCGGACATATCTCTGACTTTAGTCAGAGATATCTGCCGATGCCTGCCGGGTTTGCCACCAGGCGAGCAACCGGCGCTCGGCCTCCTCCTCGCCGATCGGACCCTCGTCGAGCCTGATCTCGAGCAGGAACTGGAGCGCCTCACCGACCTGCTTGCCGGGCTGCAGGTCGAGCACCTTCATCACCGCCGTGCCGTCCAGCTCGGGACGGATCGCCGCCAGCTCCTCGGCCTCGGCCAGCTCGGCGATGCGCTGCTCGAGATCGTCCATCCGTTTCGAGAGCTGCTGCGCCTTGCGCTCGTTGCGTGTGGTGCAGTCGCACCGCGTCAACACGTTGAGCTCGTGCAGGAGATCGCCGGCGTCGCGGACGTAACGCCGCACGGCGGAGTCGGACCATCCCAGGCGATAGGTGTGGAACCGGAGGTGCAGGGCGACCAGCTCGCTCACGGCGTCGATGTCGTCGTTCGAGTAGCGCAGCGCTTCCATCCGCTTGCGGGTCATCCGCGCCCCGACCGCGTCGTGGTGGTGGAACGTCGTGCCGCGGCCGGGCTGGAAGCCGCGGGTGCGGGGCTTGCCGACGTCGTGGAACAGCGCCGCCAAGCGAACCAGCCGGAAGTCGAACTCGGGCCGTCCGTCCGGTTGCTCGTGCGGCGGGCGGACGTTCTCGACGACGGCGATCGTGTGCGTCAGCACATCCTTGTGACGATGGATCGGATCGTGCTCGAGCCGCATCGCCGGCAGCTCCGGCAGGAAGTGCTCGGCGAGCCCGGTCTCGTACACGAAGAACAGCCCGGCGGCCGGATGATCGAGCGTGAGCAACTTGTCGAGCTCGTCGCGGATCCGCTCGGCGGACACGATCTCGAGCCGTCCCGCCAGCGCCGTGGCGGCAGCCACCAACTCGTCGGTCGGCTGCAGGTCGTAGCCGGCGATGAAGCGCGCCGCCCGCAACATCCGCAACGGGTCGTCGCTGAAGCTGACCTCCGGCGCCAGCGGCGTGCGCAACACCTTGCTCATCAGGTCGACGGCGCCACCGAACGGATCGACCAGCGTCGGCGTCCCGTCGGCCGTGACCTCGAGCGCCATCGCGTTGACGGTGAAGTCGCGGCGGCTGAGGTCGACCTCGATCTCGTCGGCATAGGTGACGTGCGGCTTGCGCGAATCGTCGGTGTACGACTCGGCCCTGAAGGTCGTGATCTCGTAGACGCGGTTGCCGCGCTTGGCACCGATCGTCCCGAACCGCTCACCCTGGGTCCACAGCGTGCTCGCCCACTTGTCGAGGGCGAGCTTGATCTCGTCGGGCCGGGCATCGGTGGTGAGGTCGAGGTCGTGCTCGCCGTGGTCACCGTCGACGAGCAGGTCGCGGACGCTGCCGCCCACGAGATACAGGCGATGCCCGTTGGCAGCGAAGCGCTTCGCCAATGGAGCGAGCTCGGCGAGCACAGGAGCAAAGCGATCCGGGATCATGGCCCGACCAGGCTAACGACGGCATGGGGCCAGGAACGCAGCGGTGGGCGCGAGCCGGAGGAAGCGCCAGCGAGAGGCGGACGGGCCGAGGAGGAAGCGCAGGCACGAGCCCGCCACTAGATGGGTCGCACGGCGTCGGCGGGGTGCAGCCTTGCGGCGCGGGCCGCCGGGTAGAGGCCGGCGAGCACGCCGAGCGCCAGGGCGGTGGCGATCGCCAGCGCCAGCACATCGGTGGGCACGTCGACGCGCCAGCCCTGGCGGTTGGCGTACCACGTCGTCACCAAGGCTCCGAGACCGACTCCGAGCAGGCCGCCGCAGGTGGTGAGCGTCGCCGACTCGACGACGAACTGGCCCGCCACGTGACGACGTGTCGCCCCGAGGGCGCGTCGCAGGCCGATCTCCGACCGCCGTTCGAGGACCGAGATCACCATCACGTTGGCGACGCCGACACCGCCGACGACGAGCGCCACCGCGCCCAGCCCGAGCAGCAGCCGCCGCAGGCTCTCGTCGACGCGGGCGCGTGCTTCGAGGGCGTCCGACGGGCGCGACACGTCGACCTCGTTCGGTGCCGCCGGGTTGACCGTGCGACCGAGCACGCTGCGCACCGACTCGAGGTGCTCGGGATCGGCGCGCAGGTAGATGCGGGTCGGGATCACCTCGGCGCCGAGGAAGCGCTCCGCTGCGCCGGCCCCGATCAACACGGAGCGGTCGAGGTCGGGATGGAGCGGCAACTGCTCGATGATGCCGATCACGGCGAAGCGCACACCGGCGATCGACACCATCGGTCCGTCGTCGAGGTCGGTGATGCCGAGCCGTTCGGCGGCGACCGAACCGAGCACGACCACCGGCAGGTCGGCGAGTTGCTCGTCGAGGTCGCGTCCGACGGAGAGCGTCCCGTCGAGCGTGTCGAGCAGGCCGGTCTCGGCGGCGAGCACGTCGATCCCGTTCGAGCTCGTCATGAGCCCGTTGCGCCTCACCTCGGTGTCGAGCCGGCTCACCGCCGAGGCGGCGTTGACCGGGCCGACGCGACGCACCATCGCCGTCGACTCGACCGGGAGGTGGGCGTCGCTGCCGAACAGATCGGTGCCGGCCCGCACCACCAGCAGGTCGGTGCCGAGCTCGTCGATCTGAGCGAGCACGTCGGCCCGGCTCGATGCCGAGATCCCGAACACGGCGACGATGGCGGCGATCCCGATCGCGATCCCGAGCGCGGTCAGTGCCGCGCGACCCTTGCGACCGCGCAGGCCGTAGGTGCCGACCGCCATCAGGTCGGCCGGCCGCAGGCGCGAGCGGTACAGCCGCCGGCGACGGCGCGTGGCGCGTCGTCCGGCGCGGTCGTCGGTGGTGCCGCCGTGCATCACGCCGCCCTTTCGTCGATCAGCCCGTCGCGCATGCTGACCCGTCGCGGGAAGCGCTCCGCCAGGTCGCGGTCGTGGGTGACGACGACGATCGTCGATCCCGCGGTGTGGAGCTCGAACAGCAGCTCGACGATCGCCGCCGCCGAGACCGAGTCGAGGTTGCCGGTCGGCTCGTCGGCGAGCACGAACGCCGGCTCGCCGACGATCGCCCGGGCGATCGCGACGCGTTGGCGCTCACCTCCCGAGAGCTGCGGGGGGCGGTGCCGCAGCCGGTGTCCGAGACCGACCTTGGTCAACGCCTCCACCGCACGCTCCCGGCGTTCACGCCTGGGACGGCCGCGGTACACGAGGCCGGCGGCCACATTGTCGACGGCGTCGGCGCCCTCGAGCAGATGGAACTGCTGGAACACGAAGCCGAGCCGGGCGGCACGCAGGCCGGCCAGGGAGGCGTCGGACATGGCGGTGACGTCCTCCGACTCGACGAGCATGCGACCAGAGCTCGGGCGGTCGAGCGTGCCGATCACGTTCAGCAGCGTCGACTTGCCCGAGCCCGACGGACCGACGATCGCCACCAGCTCACCGTCGGCGACCTCCAACGACACCCCTGCCAGCGCGTGCACCGGCGGCGCGCCCCGGTAGGTCTTGACGACGTCGACCAGCTCCAGCACCGGGCCGCCGGTCGGTCGACCGGCTGCTCCACGGTCATTTCGCCACCAGCACGCTGTCGCCGACCTCGACGCCACCGGTGATCTCGGCCATCCCGTCGAGGATCTCGCCGACATCGACGGCGACCATCTCCGTGCTCCCGGCGCCGGATCCGACGACCTCGACCGCGTAGCCACCTTCGGCCAGCGCCAGCAACGCTCCGACGGGCACGATCATCACGTCCGAGGCGAGCGTGGCGTCGACCCCGATCGTCACCGAGCCGGTCTCGCCGGGCACGCTCCCGTCGGGCTCGATCGTCGAGCGGGCCTTGGTGGTCCCGTCCTCCTGCGGCACCGACACCTGTTCCGACACCGTGCCGTCGACGGTGGTGCCGTCGCCGAACTCGATCGTCACCGGCGTGCCGACCGCGAGCAGCTGACGATCGCGGTTGGCGACCTCGACCGTCACCGTCGGCTCCCACGCCGTCAGCTCGAGCTGCTCGAACACCTCGCCGACGCGCAGCTCGCCGGCGATCCGCACCGGCTCCGGGCTGAACACCATCTCGGCCCGCGTGACCTTGCCGGTCTCGGGCTGCAGCGTGGCTTCCTGCCAGTCGAGCACCGCCCGGCGGGTGTCGCTGTCGAACTCTCCGTCGGCGACGACCCTGCCGTCGCGGTCGAAGCCGTGCGCGATCAGGTAGCGCTGCAGCTGGGCGACATCGCCTCCGACCATCCGCGGCGAGGTCAGCTCCATGTCGCGGAACATCGGCACGTCACCCTCGACGAGGAACACCAGCAACGGCGTCGACCTCGAGCAACGACTGCCCGAACTCGACGACCGTGCCCACCGGCCGGGCGCCGGTGACGATCCCTTCCGCCGTGAGCGGCACCGGCCACACCTCGCCGAACCCGAGCTCGCCCGTGAACTCGCTGGTCGACGTCAGGTCGCCACGTTCGATGCCGACCATGTCGAGCTCGTCGGACGAGTCGCTCTCGCTGTCGTCGACGGTCGTCTCCGACGCCGCCGAGTCGTCACGGTGTCGGCCTCGGTCAGCGGGGTGTCGATCGTGCCCGTCGCCACCACCGCCACGGCGGCGCCGAGCACCACCAGCGCGGCGCCGACGGCGAGTGCCTTGCGACGGCGCATCAGTCACCGCCTTCCGGGCCGGCTTCGGTCGCGCGGCCGACGAAGACGCCACCCGACGGTGCGCCGTCGGGCATCACGTCGTCGAGCTCCGGGTACTCGTCGTACACCGACTGGCACTCCTCGGCGGCGGCCTGGAACTCCTCGGGATCGATCTCGACCGGCGGTGGGGTCTCGGCTTCGGGCGCTTCCTGGACGTCCAACGCCTGGCCTTCCCCGACCGAGATGCTGAACCCGCCGCCTTCGATCCCGTGCTCGCTCATGCACTGTTGGAACGCCAGTTGTGCGTCCTCCATCGCCGCCTCCTGCTCCGGTGTGAGGTCGAAGCCGCGGCTGGCGTTGGCGAGGTGTCCGCGGCAGGCCTCGTTGGCGGCCAGGAACTCGTCGTCGATCTCCGGCAACGTGCCGCCCGGACCTTCGCCCGTCACGAAGACCTGGTCGCGCGGCCCGGACCCGGGGCCATCGGCGCCGCCGTCGACCGGTGCGACGGCGATCGCCGCGTCGCCGCCCTCGACCATGAAGCCCTCCCCGGGATCGATGCCGTGCTCCTCGAGGCAGTCGTTGAAGAGGGCGAACGCCTCCTCCGGGTCCTCCGGGGCCTCGAGCTCGGCATCGTCGCCGGTCGCTTCGTCGCTGGCGGCTTCGGAGTCGTCTTCGCCGGTGTCGGAGCCGTCGTCGCGCAGCGAGGCCACGCCGTCGTCGGCGGCATTGTCGGTGCCGGCGCCGGTGGGCTCGGCCCCGCACGCGGCGCCGACCAGCGCAAGGCAGGCAAGGGCGGCGGCGGCAGCCAGTCGGCTGGCCGGGTGGCGGGTGTCGGTTGATCGCATCGAGTCCTCCTCAGCGGACATCGGGTGGCGGGGTGTGCCGCAGCGATCGAACACGGACGACGGTGAGAGCCTGATGAGAGACGATGAGATGGTTCTCATCTGGTTCTCATCCAGCACTCGGCACAATGTCAGCCATGCGTGTTCTGGTCGTCGAGGACAACGTGGCGCTGGCCGACGGTGTTCGGCGCGGGCTGATCGCCGAGGGCTTCGACGTCGACGTCACCCACGACGGCATCGACGGCGCATGGCGGGCACGCGAGTTCCCGTACGACGCGGTGGTGCTCGACATCCTGCTGCCGGGCATGAACGGCTACGAGATCTGCCGCAGCCTGCGCGCCGACGGCGTCGCCACGCCGATCCTCATGCTGACCGCCAAGGACGGTGAGCTCGACGAGGCGGAGGGCCTCGACCTTGGCGCCGACGACTACGTCACCAAGCCGTTCTCGTTCACGGTGCTCGTCGCTCGCATCCGCGCTCTGCTGCGGCGCGTCCAGAGCGACACCGGCGGCGACCGGCTCGTCGTCGGTGAGATCGAGATCGATCCGGTGCGCCGCCACTGCGCCGTCGCCGGCGCCCCCGTCGATCTCACCCACCGCGAGTTCGCCCTGCTCGAGGCGCTCGTGCGCAGGCCGGGCGAACCGCTCACCCGGGCCGAGCTGTTCGATCGCGTCTGGGGTGCCGATCACCCCGGCGTGTCCAACGTCGTCGACGTCTACATCGGATACCTGCGACGCAAGATCGACCCGGCCGGCGGCCCGGCCGGCACGAGCCGGATCGAGACCGTGCGCGGCATCGGCTACCGGGCGGTGGCGTCGTGATCCGCCGGCTCGGCGTGCGGGCCCGTCTCACCGTGCTCGTGACGGGGGTGTTCGCCGTCGCCACCACGATCGGTGCGATCGCCGTCGTGCGGATCGTCGAGGATCGGCTGGTCGACGACACGCGTGCCAATGCCGAGCAGATCCTGTCCGAGTATCTGGGGCGGATCTACGGTGGCACGCCCGCCGTGCCCACCGTGCAGCCCGACGAGGGCACATCGTTCTTCTTCCTCGACGAGAACGGGCGTGAGATGTCCGAGCTCGACTACCGCGAGGCGATCCTCGACGTCGGGTTCGTCCAGGCGCTGCCGCCTGGCAGCGTCGCCACCTCGGTGCCCGGTCCGTTCGAGCAGCCGCTCGTCGTCAGTGGCAGTTCCGCCGCCGGCGGCGTGCGCGTCGAGCCCAACACGGGCGTGTTCGTCGCCGGCGACGGTGACGTGATCACCTACACCTTCGCCCCGCGCGCCGTCGACGACTCGACCGCCGTCGATCGCGGCGACGACGTCGTGGCCATCGCCCAGACGTTCGAGCTGCCCAACGGCCGACGCGTGCGGGTCGGGGTCTCGATGCCGTTGCTCGCGGTGTCCGACGGGCTCGACGCCGTGCGCACCGTGCTGTGGTTCGCGGTGCCGGCGTTGACCGCCGCCGTGGCGGCCATCACCTGGGTGGTCGCCGGCCGGGCACTCCGCCCGGTGCGGGCGATCACGGCGCGGACGCAGGTGATCAGCGCCTCCAACCTCAACGATCGGGTGCCCGTGCCGCGGTCGCACGACGAGGTGCACGAGCTGGCGACCACGATGAACGACATGCTCGCCCGGCTCGACGACTCGCATCGCCAGCAACGTCAGTTCGTCGCCGACGCCTCGCACGAGTTGCGCAGCCCGGTCGCCGCCAGCCGGGTGCAGTTGGAGGTCGGCCTCGCCAATCCCGAGGCCACCGACTGGACCCAGACGGCGACGGCCGTGCTCACCGAGCAGCGCCACCTCGGGCGGCTCGTCGACGATCTGCTGGCACTCGGCCGGCTCGACGAGGGCGGGGTCGGGTGCACCGCCGATGTCGACCTCGACGAGGTCGTCACGCGCGAGTCGGCCCGGACGCAGACGGTGCCCGTCGTGGTCGACCACTGCGATCCGATCCGCCTGGTCGGCAACGAGCAACTCCTCACGCGACTCGTCCGCAACCTGATCGACAACGCCGCCCGCCACACCGCGACCGACGTCCACGTCGCGCTCCGTCGCAACGGTCAGACGGCCACGCTCGACGTCGACGACAACGGTCCAGGTGTGCCGCCCGCCGATCGCGACCGGATCTTCCAACGCTTCACGCGCATCGACGAGGCGCGTGGTCGAACGGACGGGGGCGCCGGCCTCGGGTTGGCGATCGCACGTCAGGTCGCGCGCGCCCACGGCGGCGAGGTGCGATGCGACGACGCTCCGACCGGCGGGGCACGCTTCAGCGTCACGCTCCCCGCGCCCGAAGCGCCGTAGCGGACAGCAGCTACCGTCGTGCTGGTGAGCGACTCGGTGGTGCGGACGTGGCGTGCGCCTGCCACGCGCCCATCGTCGGGCTGGCTGCTGCGTCCGTGGCCGAACGACCCGTCGGCGCGGCTGCTCGTGTTCGTCGACCACCTCAGCGTGCCCACCGCCGACGCCTTCGGGGCGGCGATCGCCGAGGCACGGCGATCGGGCGCCGAGACGATTCGCACCTCCGCCTTGTTCCCGCGGGCGGCCGACGTCGCCCTCGACAACGGCTTCGTCGAGATCGACACCCTGTGCCTCCTGCGACTCCCGCTCGACGACGCCCTCGACCAACGGCTCGAGGCGCGCTTCGGGCTCGAGCGACCGGCGACTCGCGCCGCTCCGGTCGTGGAACCACCGAGCGGCGGCATCGCTCGATCAGGAGGCGTTCGGGCCGGTGTGGGGCAACGACGCCGCCAGCCTCGCCGACATCCGTCGTGCCACGCCCAACCATCGCGCCCGCATGATCCGCCGGCAGCGGCGGATGGTCGGGTTCGCGATCTCCGGTTCCGGCGGCGAATCCGGCTACATCCAACGCCTCGCCGTCGCCTCCACCGAACGCCGGCGCGGGCTCGGCGTTGCGCTCGTGGTCGACTCGCTGCGGTGGATGCGCCGCAGCCCGCTCGCCACGGCCTACGTCAACACCGGCTTCGACAACGTCGCCGCGCTCACGCTCTACGAGCGGCTCGGCTTCGAGCGGATGGCCGACCAACTGACGATCGTCGAGCATCGCTCCCGCCCATGAGCGGGACCAGCACCCGTGCGTGGGGCGCCGCGCTCACGGTCGGCATCGTGGCGATCTCGTCGCTCGCCGTCTCCGGCAGCGTCCGCTCGCAGGATGCGCCGGACCTCGACGGGCTGGCCCTCGTCGACCAGACGTTCTCCGTCGCCCCCCGATCACTGGCGCACTTCGAGTTCGTCGTCACCGCCGACGTGCCCGAGATCGCGGCGCCGACCACCAGCACCACGACCACCACGACGAGCACGACCACGACGACGACCACCACCACCCTGCCGGGCGCGACGGCACCCCCGCCCGACGGCAGCATCGTCACCGGCGTCACGGCACCGGCGACGACCACCGTTCCACTCGCGCCTGTCGAAGACTTGGCCGAGATGATCGTGCAGGTGCGCGCCCATCGTCCGACGACGGCCCGCGCCGATGTCGACGCCAGCCTCGACGGTGCGCTCCCTCCCGTGATCGACCTCGTCGAGTTCGATCTCCACGACGTCTCGTCGTTCGATCCGGTCACCGGCGAGCGCCGGCTGTCGCTGGCAGTGCCGATCGCCGTGCGCGCCAACCTGCGCGCCCTCGACCTGCCGGATCCGGGGGTGTACCCGATCTCCGTCCAGATCCGGCGCGACGGGCAGCTCGTCGCCACCACGACCACGTTCATCGAGCGCACGCGCACCGACGGGATCGCCCTGCGACCGCTGTCGTTGGCCCCCCTCGCCGGGGTGGCCGAGACCGCCACCGTGCCGACCGACGCCCAACTCGACACCGCCCGTCAGCAGCTCACGGCGATCGCCGAGCTGGCCGAGACGACCTCGGTCCCGTTGACGCTGCGCATACCTGCGCAACTGATCGACACGGTGCTGACGGCCGATCCGGAGCTCGCCGAACGGTTGCGGGCGGCCGTGGGGGGCGACGCCCTGCTGGCCACCACCGACCTTCCACTCGATCCGTCGTCGGCCACCGCCGCCGGCGTCGAGGACGAGTTCGTCCGCCGGCTCCGCGACGGCGAGGCCGGCACCGTCACCACCTTCGGCGCGTCGACGCAACGCAGCGCATGGCTGCTCGACGTGCCCGCCACCGCCGACGGGGCCGGCACGCTGGGCGACCTCGGCGTGCAGTTGCTCGTGCTGCCGTTCGAGTCGTATCGCCGGCTCGAGGGCAGCCTCGGCGAGTCGGCCGACACCACGCTGCTGCTCAGCACGATGCTCCCCGACCAGACGCCGATGGCGGTCGCCGTCGTCGATCCGGCGATGCGCATCCTCGACCCCGACTACGACGGCGACCCGACACCGGTGACCAAGGCGATTCACCTGATGGCCGAGATCGCCACCGTGCAGTCGCAGCTCGAGCCCGATCGCCGCTCGTTGGTCCTCACCACCCCCGACCTCGGCGTCCCCGACGCAGAGGTGATGCGGTACCTCGAGCAGTTCGCCGGTGCGCATCCCGACATGCACTTCGAGCCGCTCGCAGCGCTCCCCGGCATCACCAACCGACTGTTCGTCGACGGTGAGGAAGTCACCGTCGATCTCGACGACGAGCCGCCGGTCGACCTCTCCGAACGCGCTCGTGCCGTCAACGCCCAACGGTTCCGGATCGCCGACGTCACCACGATGCTCCCGCCCGGCGACCCGATGCCCAGCCGCTGGGACACGGCCCTGCGAACGGCACTCACCACCGGCATGTCCGAATCGGCGGCCACCGTGTTGATCGACGGTGTCGAGCTCGACATCGACCGTCTGCGCGCTTCGGTCGAACCGCCCGAGGCGTTCCCGTTCACGATCGGCGGGCGTCAGGCGCAGATCCCGCTGCGCCTGACGAACACGTCGTCGACACAGCTCACCGTGCAGGTCCACCTCGAGTCCGACAAGTTGGCGTTCCCGGTCAACGACCTGCCGGTCGAGCTCCCACCCAACGCCACCACCGAGATCCAGGTCGACGTGACGACCCGGTCGAACGGCGTCGCCCCGATCAGCGTCGAGATCCGCACCCCGGCGGGCAGCCGGCTCACCGAACCGGTCGTGTTCACGGCCCGCGTCAACAACCTCACCGGGCTCGGCCGGGTGCTCACCGTCGGCTTCGTCCTGGTGCTCGCCACGTGGTGGTTCACCTACTTCAAACGCCGGCGACGGGAGATCCACGAGCAGCTCGTCAGCGAGAGCGTCGGGCGCCATCCCACGAGTACCGCCGAACCGGCCGGCCAGTAGCCTCACGCCCGTGAGCATCCGAGTCGTCACCGATTCCTCCTGCGATCTGCCCGAGGCGGTGGTGACCGAGCACGGCGTGCGCGTCGTTCCGCTCACGATCCGATTCGGCGACGAGGAGTTCGTCGATCGCGAGCAGCTCACCACCGCCGAGTTCTGGGCCAAGTGCGCGAGCAGCAGCACGCTCCCCGAGACGGCAGCCCCGGCACCCGGCCAGTTCGAGGTCGCCTACCGCGACCTGCACGCCGAAGGGTGCCACCGGGATCGTCGTCGTGTCGTTGTCGGGCGCGCTGTCGGCCACGTTGCAGAGCGCCGAGCTGGCGGCGCGGGCCGTCGCCGAGCTCGTGCCCGTCCGCGTCGTCGACACCCGCAGCGTCAGCCTCGGCGTCGGCACGATCGCCCTCGCCTGCGCCCGCCGCGCCGCCGCCGGCGGCTCGCTCGACGAGGTCGCCGACCTCGCCACCGATCTCGCCTCGCGGACGAAGGTGTTCGGCGCCCTCGACACGCTCGACAACCTCAAGAAGGGCGGCCGCATCGGCGGCGCCAAGGCGATGCTCGCCACGGCGTTGGCGATCAAGCCGATCATCGAGGTCGTCGACGGCGCAGTCGCCGAGGGCGGCAAGCAGCGCACCCGCTCCAAGGCGCTCAAGTTCCTCGTCGACAAGGTGACCGAATACGAGGGCCACATCGACGATCTCGCCGTGCTCCATGCCGACTGCGACGACGTCGATCAGTTCGTCGCCATGCTGCGCCCGCACCATCCGGGCGAGATCGTCGTCGGCGACATCGGTCCCGTCGTCGGCACCCACGCCGGGCGGGGCACGATCGGCGTTGCCTTCAGCACGTCGCGATTGACCCGATCTGAAGAGGCCCCGCAACTAGGTTGATCGGCGGTCATGCCTCCTAGCGCACCCCCACCGCCGTCGCACGCACCGACAGGTGAATTGCTCGCGGGCCGTTACCAACTCGAACGCCGGATCGGCCAGGGTGGGATGGCCGAGGTGTGGGTGGCCACCGACATCGACCTCGACCGCAAGGTTGCGGTCAAGTGGCTGCGCACCAACCTCGCCGCCGACCCCGTCGTCACCGAGCGCTTCCGGCGCGAAGCGATCGCCGTCGCCCGGCTCAGCCACCCCAACATCGTCGGCGTCCACGACGTCTTCGTCCACGACGGCCGGCAGGCGGTCGTCATGCAACTCGTCGACGGCAAGAGCCTGCGCCAGCTGCTCGACACCCAGAAGCGGCTCGGGCCGGAGCTGACGATCCACATCGGCGCCGCCATCGCCGGCGCCCTCGACGAGGCCCATCGCGCCGGCTTCGTGCACCGCGACGTCAAGCCCGGCAACATCCTCGTCACGTCCGACGGTCGCGTGCTGCTGACCGACTTCGGGATCGCCAAGGGCCTCTCCCCCGGCGACGACCTCACCAGTGACAACGTGATGATGGGCACCGCCAAGTACCTCTCGCCCGAGCAGGTTCGCGGCAAGCGCCTCGACGGGCGGGCCGACCTCTACTCACTGGCGCTCGTGCTCTACGAGTGCCTCGCCGGGCGTGTGCCGTTCCTCGGAGAGACCGACGCCGACACGGCGCTGGCGCGGCTGCAGCGCGACCCGACCGATCTCGGCCATCTGCGGCCGACACTCCCGATCGGCCTCGTCAACCTGATCCACCGCACGCTGGCGCGCAACCCGGCCCACCGCCCCCAGACCGGCGCCGACCTGCGCACCGCGCTGCTGTCGGTCGACACCTCCCCGCCGGCGATCGACGGCACCCCTGCGGAGATGCCCGACCGGCTCGCCAACCCGCCCAGGCAGGCGCTCGGTGCCGGCCCCGGTCGCCCCGGCGCACCTGGCCTGGTCACCAGTCCGGTGATCCCCGGCGAACCACACGTCAGCGGCACCGTGCCGCTCGTGCGCAACGCCCCGACCCGCGGCGAAGCCGACCAGACGCCGCCCGTCAACGTCCCCATCCGCGGCCGGCCGGCGCGCCGCCATCAACAGCGCCTCGGCCCGTCGATGATCGCCATCGGCGGACTGCTCGGCGTGGCGGCGGTGGTCGCCCTCGTGCTGTACATCGGCCTCGACCGCGGTGAACCGACCGAACAGGTGGCGCTCGACTCCGTCGTCGTGCCCGACAGCACGCTCGGCGCCGCACCGGCAGCGGTCGCCACCACCGCCCCAGCTGCCGATCCCGCCGGGGTCGCCGCCCCGGTGACGATCCCTGCCGCCGACGTGCGCATCGTCGAGATGCGCGCCTGGGACCCCGACGGGGACAACGGCACCGAGAACGACACCCAGGCCGGCCTGGCGTTCGCCGACGGCAGCGCCAGCACCGCCTGGCCCACCGAGTGCTACGGCAACCAGTACCTCAGCGGCAAGCGCGGGGTCGGGCTGATCCTCACCCTCTCCGGTCCCACCGCCGGCACCGTCAGCGTGGCCTCGCTGAACGGCCCCTACCAGATCGACATTCGCACCAGCGCCGAGGCCGCCGCCCCCACCGATCTCGATGCCTGGCAGCAAGTCGGCGAGACCCAGTTCTCCGAGCAACCGGGCGTGATCGAGGTGCACGTCGACACACCAGCGACGTTCGTGCTCGTGTGGCTGAAGGAGCTCGGCCGCGACGAGGCCTGCACCGAGAACAACCCGTTCCGCGGGCGTCTCGGCGAGATCTCCTTCCAGCCGTGATCTTCACCGACGCCTCCGACGAGGACCTCGTCGTTGCCGCCCAGCGGGGCGAACGCGATGCACTCGATGCCCTGTTGCGCCGCCACTACGACCGGATCCACGCCGTGTGCCGGCGCATCGCCGGCACCACCCGCGACGCCGACGACGCCGCCCAGGAAGCACTGATCCGGATCGTGCGGTCGATCGAGCGCTTCGACGGACGATCCTCGTTCGCCACCTGGACGTATCGCATCGCCACCAACACGGCCCTCGACGAGCTCCGCAGGCGCGGCCGCCGGCCGCAACTCCACGTCGCCGGCGAACCCCGCGACGGAAGTGGCAGCAGCACCGCCGAACCGACCGACGAGCTCGCCCAACGCCGCGTCGAAGGCGCCGTCGACCGGATCGCGATCGACGCCGCCCTCGCCGATCTGCCCGAGGAGTTCCGCGTGCCGGTCGTCATGCGCGACGTCGGTGACCTCGACTACGCCGAGATCGCCGACGCCCTCGGCGTTCCCATCGGCACCGTCAAGTCGCGGATCGCGCGCGGCCGCCGGATGCTGCTCGAACGTCTCGGGAACCGCGACGACCAGTCGCAACGTCCAACTGATGAACACGGCGGCACACCACCGATCAACCCCTCACGACCGGCGACCACCGCTCCACCTCCGGCACCACCCCCCACGGACCCATGAACGACGACGACACCACCGACGCATTGCTGCGTGCCAGCGCCTATCTCGACGGCGAGCTCGACCCCGCCGAGACCGCGCTCGCCGAAGCCGACCCGGCCGTGATGGCCGAGGTCGAGCAGCTGCGCGGGCTGCAGGACGAGCTGCGCCAGGTCGATGCCCCCTCCGCCGCCGCGCGCGACGCCGCCATTGCCGCCGCTCTCACCGAGTTCGACACCGTGCGCCGGTCGTCGCCGGTCGTCCCGTTCAAGCGCCGGCCGTCCTACGCCGGTTGGCTGGGCGCCGCGGCGGCGGTCGTGGCGATCGGCCTGGTCGGCGTCGTCATCGCCCAAGGGACCGGCGGCAGCGACGACGACTCCGCAGGGTTCGACCAACTCGCCGAGGAGCAGACCGACAGCGACAGCGCTGCGGGACGCGTCGCCGCCGGCGAGGCGACCGCCGAGGCACTGGAAGCGCCGGTGCCCGCCGCCAGCGACCTCGCCGCCGAATCGGCCGCGACCGCCGCACCTGCCGGCACCGAAGCGCCGGCCGCGACCGAGGTGCCGCTGCTCGATGCTGCCTCCTCGCAAGCGCCGAGCGCCACCGAGCCACCAGCCGCCGAGTCGGGCGACACCGACACCGCCTCCGCCACCACCACTGCCGCCGCCGGCGAGGCACCCCCTGCGTTCGACCCCAGCGTGCCGATCGCCGACGAGGTCGCGCTCGGCATCGCCGGCGGCCGAGTGCTCGAGGACGACGCCGCCGGTCGATTGCTGCCGATCACCAACAACCCGTGCGGCACCGACCTCGACCCGCGCGACTTCGCCCTCGCCGACGGGCTCTACGTCGTCGACGGAGAGGTCACACCGGTGCTGATCGTCGTCGACCGCTTCGGCGGGACGACGACGGCCTTCGCCCGCGACGAATGCATCCTGATCGCCTCCGGCAGCGCGCCGTAAGCGGCCTCAGTTCGCAACTCAGCTAGTCTCGGCGCCCATGCCGGGCAACCCGTTGACCGATCCGAACTGGGCACCCGATCTCACCGACCAGATCACCGAGTTCATCGGCAACGTCCGCAAGAAGACCACCGACAACGCCGTCAAGGCAGCCCGCGCAGTGGTGTTCGGTCTGCTCGGGGCGATCCTCGGCCTGTTCGCGCTCGTGCTGGCGCTGATCGGCATCACCCGCGGTCTGCAGGTGCTGTACGACCTCGGCACATCGTGGGCGGTGGCGGTCTACCTGAGCTACTTCACGCTCGGTGGAATCTTCACGCTGCTCGGGTTGTTCCTCATGATGAAGCGCAACAGCAGCACCAGCACCTGACTCCTGCGCCCCACTGTTCAACCGCTGTGTAACTCGGAGACCCCTCGATGTCCGACAACGTCCCAGATGCCAACGTCCGCAACCTGATCATCGTCGGGTCCGGCCCCGCCGGGCTGACCGCCGCCATCTACGCCGCCCGCGCCAACCTCCACCCGCTCGTGATCGAGGGCGAACCGTCCTCGACGTCCGATCAGCCCGGTGGGCAGCTGATGCTCACCACCGACGTCGAGAACTTCCCGGGCTTCCCGAACGGCGTCATGGGGCCGGAGCTGATGGCCGACTTCCGTGCCCAGGCGTCACGCTTCGGCGCCGAGTTCCTCACGGCGAAGGTCACCCGCGTCGACTTCTCCGAGCGCCCCTTCCGGGTCTGGGTCCACGAGACCGAGTACGTCGCCGACGCGATCATCGTGTCCACCGGCGCCCAGTCGCTGATGCTCGGCCTCGAGTCCGAGTCGAAGCTGCTCGGACACGGCCTGTCGACGTGCGCCACCTGCGACGGGTTCTTCTTCCGCGGCCATCACATCGCCGTCGTCGGCGGTGGTGACTCGGCCTTGGAGGAGGCGATCTTCCTCACCAAGTTCGCCGAGAAGGTCACGCATCATCCACCGCCGCGACGAGTTCCGGGCGAGCAAGATCATGCAGGACCGGGCGTTCGCCAACCCGAAGATCGAGGTGCTCTGGAACCACACCGTCACCGACATCCACGGTGAGCACACGGTCGACGGCATCGAGGTCACGTCCACCGTCGACGGCAGCGTCTCCAAGCTGCCCGTCACCGGACTGTTCGTCGCCATCGGTCACCGGCCCAACACCGATCTCTTCGCCGGCGTGCTCGACATGGACGAGAACGGCTACCTCGTCACCCAGCCCGGCTCGACCTACACCAACATCGACGGTGTCTTCGCCTGCGGCGACGTGCAAGATCACACCTACCGCCAGGCGATCACCGCCGCCGGCACCGGCTGCATGGCCGCCATCGACGCCGAACGCTGGCTCGAATCCCGACACGACTAGTGCCATTCGGGCTCTGGCTCACGGCCAGCGTTCGCGACGCCTCCGAGCTTCGGGAGGCGTGCCCGATTGCACGGAATAGCTGACCGGGGGTGTCGGGTTGACGTCGGTACACTCCACCTTCGCTCATCGAGAGGAACTGTCATGGCCCACGGGATCACCCACCTCACCAGCTCGACCTTCGACGAGACGGTCAACGGCTCTACGGCGCCGGTGCTCGTCGACTTCTGGGCCGAATGGTGCGGACCGTGCAAGATGATCGCTCCCGTGCTCGAGGAGATGGCGGGCGAGCTCGGTGATCAGGTCAAGATCACCAAGCTCAACGTCGACGAGAATCCCGACATCGCCATGCGCTTCAGCGTCATGAGCATTCCCACGTTGCTCCTGTTCCAGGGTGGCGACGTGAAGAAGAAGATCGTCGGTGCCAAGGGCAAGGGCGCACTCATGCAGGAGCTCGACGAATTTCTGGCAACTTCCCCCTGACACCCGGTCAGCGCGGCGAAGCCGTTCGCGACCTGCAACGCCGCCTCGGTACCGCCGGGTTTCCACCGGCCGGTGCCGAGGCGGGTTTTTTTTGCGCGTCGACGGAATCGGCGCTCCGCGAGTTCCAGCTCCAACGTGGGTTGCGGACGACCGGTACCTGCGACGACGACACCTGGCGGGCGCTGGTCGAGGCCTCGTGGAAGCTCGGTGACCGACTGCTGGTGCTGGTCGCACCCAACCTGCGCGGGGACGACGTCGCCGAGCTGCAGGCGACGCTGGCCAGGATCGGCTTCGACTGCGGGCGCGTCGACGGGATCTTCGGGCCCCGCACCGCCCAGGCTCTGGAGGACTTCCAGCGCAACTCGGGCCTGGTCGTCGACGGGATCTGCGGGCCGCGCACGGTGCGTGCCCTGCAGGTGCTCACCCGCCAGACCGGCACCGGCCCCGGGATCTCCGCCGTCCGCGAGCTCGAGGCGCTGACGTCGAACGCCCGCTCGCTGGCCGACCTACGGGTCGTGATCGGCCAGTTCGGCGGGCTCAGCTCGCTCTCGCGACGTCTCGTCCAGGCGTTACGCCATCGCAGCGCCACCGTCGCCGCCTCCGACGAGCCCGATGCCGCCGCCCAGGCGGCCGCCGCCAACCGCTTCGCGGCGCACGTGTACATCGGATTCGAGGCCGCCGGCGGTCCCGGCTCGAGCGTCCACTTCTACGCCGTGCCGCACTTCGAGTCGGCCGGTGGGCGGCTGCTGGCGACGGCGATCGCGGCACAGTGCGCCGAGCGCATCGACGGATTCGAGCCGGTCGTGCAGGGCATGCGGCTGCCGGTGCTCCGGGAAACCCGGATGCCGGCGGTCCTCGTCACTCTCGGTGACATTCCTCTGGCGATCGACCACGCTGTGCACTTGATCGACGGTGTGGTCGATGCCTTGGCCGCCTGGGCGCAGCCGTTGCACACCCAACCTCTACCTGTGGATGAGTGACGCCGTCGAGGCCCTGGTAGATGGCCCGGACAAGACGCTCCCGGTGTGGGTGCACCGTCATCGCAGGGTTATCGACATGCTCCTGTGGGACTGAGCCGTCGCTCGAGGGTTTATCCACAGTTTCGTCCCCACCCTGTGACTCAAGCTCAGCTACGACGTGAAACTCGACGACAGGTTCACCCTTCAACAACGTCGATATACGTCGTCGAGGAGCACGAGGACAGCCGCGACGCACCGGAGGCCGCCGGGTCAGCCAGGCGGGTGAGCGTCGAAGCGCAGCGGAGACGGCGAGCTCGGAGGTGATGGCGAGCAGCTTCGCTGCGACCCGAACCCAAAGAGCTCAGTCGCCCGTCATTCTCCGGTAGATGCGTTCCAGGTCGGCGAGGTCGGCGAAGTCGACGGTGACGCGGCCGCGCTTGGCGCCCATCTGGACGTTGACGCGTGTCTCGAGATGTCCGGCGAGCAGTTCCTCGAGCTCGAGCAGGCCCGGCGGGCGCAGGCGCGTGGTGGGAGCGATCCCCGCCCCGTCGAGGTTGGGGGCCGGTGCCGGTGACGTCGAGGGTTGGTCGTCGGCCTCGTCGGCGGACGGCGCGCCGCCGCGCTTGACGGCCTCCTCGATCGTCCGAACGCTCCAGCCCTCGTCGACCGCTTGGCGCGCCAACCGCTCCTGCAGCGAGCGGTCGGGGGTCGCCAACAACGCACGGGCGTGGCCGGCGCTGAGCTTGCCGTCGGCCAGCAGGTGCTGGATCGACGGTGGCAGGCCGAGCAACCGGAGCGTGTTGGTGATCGCCGAGCGGCTCTTGCCGACCCGGTCGGCGACTTGCTCGTGGGTGAGGTGGAAGTCGTCGATCAACTGTTGGAAGGCTGCCGCTTCCTCGAGCGGGGTCAGATCGGCGCGGTGGAGGTTCTCCACCAACGCTTGCTCGACGACGGCGAGGTCGTCGGTGCGGCGCACGAGCGCCGGGATCGTCGCCAGGCCGGCGCGGCCGGCGGCCCGCCACCGGCGCTCGCCGGCGATCAGCTCGTAGCCACTCCCCGACTCTGCCGGCCGCACCAGGATCGGCTGGAGGATGCCGATCTGCTGTACCGACGCCGTCAGCTCCGACAGCGACTGCTCGTCGAAGTGGACCCGCGGCTGGTGCGGGTTGGGCGTGATGTCGGCGACCGGGATGTCGATCAGGACGGGGGCTTCGCCACCCTCACCGGGAGTGGTCTCCCCCGGCGGGATCAGCGAGCTGAGTCCCTTCCCCAAGCCACTACGCCGGGCCATAGTGCACCTCCTTGGCGACGTCGCGGTACGCCAGTGCGCCGCGCGAACGCGGGTCGAACATGATGATCGGCTGACCGAACGAGGGTGCTTCCGAGAGGCGCACCGACCGGGGCACGACCGCCCGCACGACCTTGTCGCCGAAGTGGTCGCGGACCTCCTGCACCACCTGATCGGAGAGCTTGGTGCGGGCGTCGTACATCACGCACACGATCGTCGACACCTCGAGCTGGGGGTTGAGGTTGCGCTTGATGAGGTCGACGTTGCGGAGCAACTGTCCGAGGCCTTCGAGGGCGTAGTACTCGGTCTGGATCGGGACGAGCACCTCGGTGGCGGCCGCCAGACCGTTGACGGTGAGCAGGCCGAGCGTCGGGGGACAGTCGATCATGATGTAGTCGTAGTCGCCGAGCACGGCCTCGATCGCCCGTCTCAGTCGGGTCTCGCGGCTGAACGCCGGCACCAGCTCGATCTCGGCGCCGGCCAGGTCGAGGCTGGCCGGGGCGACGAACAGGTTGCGCACGTCGGTCGGCTCGACGCAGTTCTCGAGCGGTACGTCGTGCATCAGCACGTGGTACATCGACGTCTCCAGGCCACGGTTCTCGATGCCGAGTCCGGTCGATGCGTTGCCCTGCGGGTCGAGGTCGACGACCAACGTCCGCAGCCCCATTTCGGCCAGACAGGCGCCGGTGTTGATCGTGGTCGTGGTCTTGCCGACGCCCCCCTTTTGGTTGGCGACGGCGATCACGCGGGGGAGCGGACGCGCTGCCGGGCGCTCTTCGGCGGCTGAGTTCATTGCGGCACAGTCTGGCCGTTCACGCCGCCAATTCCGCGCATACCCTGCGAGGACTGGACCGGAACCGATGTTTCACGGGAAACAATTGCGCGGTCGTCGTCCAGCCTCCGGACACTCGCCAATTAGGCCTCACATGTTTCCCGTGAAACATCGCGGACGAAGCGTCGGACCGACCCCACTGGCTCGCTGACCAGGCACAACTCGCTCAACAGGGCCGGCGTCCCAGCGTTCGCCGGTCGGGGGCTCGCTGATCACGATCATGCCCTGCCTCGGACGAGCAGCCGCGCCGCCAAACGCAGCGTGGTATCGGGTGGGCCGAATCCTCGTGCCGTGACGACGTCGAACGCCGGCTCGATCCCCGACCCGACGGCATCGGCAATGTCGGCCACGTCGTCGCATCGGACGGTGACATGATCGAGGCCCAGCCGCGACACCGCCCTCGCCAGGAAATCGGTGCGCTTCTGGCGCCGATCGACGAGCGTGATCTGGCCACTGGGGAAGGCGTCGGCGAGCACCAGGCCGGGCAGTCCCCCGCCGCTGCCGATGTCGATCAGGCGCGCGCCCGGGCGCGAGGTCACCGATCGCGTCCACGAAACCGAGCGAGTGGGCGGCAGCCTGCTCGACCGGACGAGCCCCCAGAAAGCCGAAACGCTGCGCCTGGCGCAGCGTTTCGATCGTCTCTGATCGGATGGTGGGGCCGGCACTCACGAGTACCGGCTCACCGTCATGCCGGGGTGATCACGACCCGGCGGCGCGGCTCCTCGCCGTCGGAGTGACTGGCGACGCCCTCGATCTCGTGGATCGAGTCGTGCACGATCTTGCGGTCGGCGGACGACCATCGGCTCGAGCGCCTTGGTGCGCCCCGTCGTGCGGACCTCGTCGGCGACGGCGATGGCGAACTTCTCGAGCGCCGCCCGGCGCCGCTCGCGGTAACCGGCGACGTCGATCCGCAGCCGCGTCTCGTGATCGCCGAGACGGCGTTGGGAGGCGACCCGAGCCAGATCCTGGACCGCCATCAGCGTCCGTCCCCCGGGACCGATCAAGAGCCCGAGGTCCTCGCCGTCGAGGCGCACATCGAGCTCGCTGCCCTCGACGTTGAGGGTCGCCGTGGCGGTCGCGCCAAATGCCGCGGCGAGGTCGGTCATGAAGCTCATCGCCGCCTCACCGACAGCGGTCGGGTCGACCGGTTCCGAGTCGGCACCGACGCGATCGTCGTCTGAACCTTGGTCGTCGAGGCTCGTCACGGTGGGCTCCTTCTGCTGCTTGGAACGGGGGCGCTGACCCTGGCGGGCACGCGGCGCCGACGCAGCGCGGTGAAGCCTCGCGCGGCGCAGCGTCGTTTGGCAACGTGGCGTCGGCCGACTCGGTCGGCGCCTCACCTGACGTGGCGCCGCGCTCGGGACGACGGCCACGCGTGCGGCGGTCCTGCTTGGGTCGCACGGCGGTGGGGCGGACCCGGGCTCGCACCCGCGCCTCGCCACGCACACGCCCGAACAGCCCGGCCTTGGGCTCCTCGACACCTCGAACTCGGCGTCGTCCTCGGCCACGCCGAGCCGGTCGAGCGCCATGTCCGCGCGCCTCGGCCACGGTCTTGGCCACTGTCTCCACCCATTCCATCGTGTTTCTCCAGTCGTGTCGGGCGCTCACCATGAGCGACCCGCAATGTCCGGCTCGGCGCCTGCCGTCAGCCGTTTCGCTTCTTCGAACTCGAACGCGCCCCACCGGGACGGTTCGACGCCTGTTTGGATGTCGCCGTCGGGCGGTTCTTGGGCGGCGTCGTGCGTTTCGTCGCCGCCGGCCCGGCCGGCGTCGCTCGCCTGCTTGCCCTTGGCGCCCTTGCGAGCGTCGGTCAGGTCGCGTTTGGCCTGGGACAGCGCGCCCTCCGCCACCGTCGGCCTTGGCCAGTTCCCGAGCGTGGGCACTGGCCGCCTGCGCCTGGCGACCGAGCGACTCGTCGCCGGAGTAGAAGCGCTTGGTGATGTAGTACTGCTGGGCGATGCGGAGCACGGTCTGGACGATGTAGTAGACGACCAGGCCGAGCAGGAAGAAGACCTGGAAGACGGCGAACGCGACCGGCAGGTACTGCATCAGCTTCTGCTGGGCGGGCGACATGGTCGGGCTGACGGCGGCGCGCGCGGCGACCATCCGCTGCTGGACCCAGTACAGGACGCCGAGCAACACCACCAGGGCGGAGAACACGAGGCCCATCGCGAAGTCCTGGCCGAGCATCTCGGCCGGCGATATCGACAGGTCGAGCCCGAACGAGGTCATCGTCTCGTTGCGGACCAGCGACTGGTACAGCTCGGAACCGTGCGACAGGTAGCGCGGCACGAAGCCGATCGGACGATCGTCGTTGCCGGCGGTCGAGCACGGCGTTGGCGATCACCTCGTCGCCACCGGCGGGCGCGTAGGTCATGCCGTGCAGGATCCGGAACATGATGATGAACACCGGCATCTGCGCCACCAACGGCAGACACGAGGCCATCGGATTGACCTTGTGCTCCTGGTAGAGCTTCATCATCTCTTCGTTGAGCTTCTGGCGGTCGCTCTTGTGCTCGTTCTGCAGCTTGCGCATCTCGGGCGCCAACCGCTGCATCTCGAGCATGCCCTTGGTGCTCTTCAGGTTGAGCGGGGTGACCAGCAGCATCACCACCACGGCGATCAGCGCGATCGCGATCGCGTAGTTGGTGGTGAGCGCGTACAGCCACGCCAGCAGCGCCGCTGGGACTTCGAAAACGCCGGCGATCATCGAGTCAGGACTCCAGTCCGGTAGGTGCGAGGAGCGCAGCACGCACCGCGGTGGTCGGCCAGGCGCTGCGGCGGGACCGGGTCGAACCCGGACGGCCCGAACGGGCGGCAGCGCAGCAGGCGGCGCACCGTCAGCCACAGCCCGCGCCCGGCGCCGTGGGTCTCGATCGCCTCGCGGCAGTACTCCGAGCACGAGGGGAAGAACCGGCACGGCGACGGCCGCCCGGCGAATGCCCGCTGGTAGCAGCCGATCGCGCGCAGCATCAGGCGTTGCACGGCGGTCCGCTCGAGCGTGCCCGCCGTCGCCATCAGCTCGGTGACCTCGCCCCGGAGCTGATCGAACGTCAGTTCGATCGCGGTCGGTCGGGCGCCGATCAGCAGCGCTCCCGGCCGCAGCGCCGGCTCGAGCTCGTGGAGGATCGCCCGCAGGCGCCTGCGCAGCCGGTTGCGGGTGGCCGCCGAGCCCGAGGGCGCGCCCGATCGCGAACGCCACTGCCGTTGTACTGGTCGTTGGGTCGGGACACCACGTGCACCAAAGGGCGGGACGACGGATCCGCGTGCCGTCGCGTGCCAGACGCTGGAAGGCGTCGCGCCCGCGGATCCGACGGATCAAGCCGACAGGCGGGCGCGGCCCTTGGCGCGACGGCTCTTGAGCACGGCGCGACCGGCGCGGGTCGACATCCGGGCGCGGAACCCGTGCTTCTTGGCTCGCCGGTGGGTGTTGGGCTGAAATGTGCGCTTCACGAGGTCCTCCTCGACCGATCTGGCGTGCATGCCTTGCCAGTGGCCGTTACCTGATGCAAGAGAGCTGTTGCAAGTGCCGCGATGCGCGGCCAGCGCGCACGTCGACCTGGCAAGGCTACGGCCTGATCATGGCCAGCGGCAACCACGGCCGAGATGCAGGGTGAGCACGTCCCGCGGCGCTGGCGTTTTGGACCGGGTCGCGATCGTGCTACGGTCCTGCGCCTGCCCTGCGGGCTGTGGCTTGTCCACACCTGTGGACAAGCGTGTGGACGTTCGGGAGATGATCGATCGACGCCCTTGACCTGGGCTGATAGTCGACGGGACGGGCAACCGAACATCGATGGACAACAGTTGATCCCGGTTTGGAGGCCTGGCTTGAGCGACCAACAGGAGGTGTGGACAGCGGTCGCCCAGCTGCTGCGCGCCCAGCTCACCGAGTCGGTCTGGTTCTCGACGTTCTCCGAGGTCGTGCCCGTGATGTCCGACCACGACCACAACCTCGTGATCCAGGTGCCGAGCACGCTCGCCCGTGACCGGATCCTGACCCGCTACCTGCCACTGATCACCGACGCCCTGGCCGAGCTCGGTGAAGGCGACCGGCGCTTCGACGTCGTGATCACCGCCCCCGAGCCGAGCAGCCACATCAGCGACGCCGGCGAACGGTGTCGCCGAGGCCGTCGACGAGACGCGCCGACGTCCGCCGACGCCGATGATCGACGCCGCCGGGCTCAACCCCCGCTACACGTTCGAGACGTTCGTCAAGGGCGCCTCCAACCAGTTCGCGCTGGCCGCCGCCCTCCGCGTCGCCGAGACGCCGGCCCGCTCGTACAACCCGCTGTTCATCTACGGCTCGGCCGGGCTCGGCAAGACCCACCTGCTGCACGCGATCGGCCACTACGTCCACCACAACTACCAGCACCACGTGGTGCGCTACGTCTCGACCGAGACGTTCATGAACGAGTACGTCGACGCGATCCGCTCGAACTCGATGGCCGGGCTGCGCCGCAAGTACCGCGAGATCGACGTGCTGCTGATCGACGACGTGCAGTTCCTGGAGGGCAAGGAAGGTCTCCAGGAGGAGTTCTTCCACACGTTCAACTCGTTGCACGGCGCCAACAAGCAGATCGTGATCTCGTCCGATCGCATGCCCGACGCGATCCAGACGCTCGAAGAACGCCTGCGTGGCCGCTTCAAGTGGGGACTGATCACCGACATCCAGCCGCCCGACGTCGAGACCCGGCTCGCCATCCTGCGCAACAAGGCCGAGCGCGAACGGGTTCAGGTGCCGGCCGAGACGCTCGAGTTCATCGCCTCCAAGATCTCCACCAACATCCGCGAGCTCGAGGGCGCACTGATCCGGGTCACCGCCTACGCCAGCCTCAGCGGGGCGCCGATCACCACCGAGCTCGCCCAGCAACAACTCGCCGACCTGCTCACCGAGCCGCAGCCGAAGACCCGCACCGACGCCGAGTTGCTCGACGAGATCGCCGGCTATCTCGGGTTCGAGGTCGAGGCGTTGAAGGGCAAGAGCCGGCAGCGCCCGCTCGTCACCGGCCGCCAGATCGCGATGTACGTGTTCCGCGAGCAGACCGATCTCAGCTACCCCAGCATCGCTCGCCTGTTCGGTGGGCGCGACCACACCACCGTGATCCATGCCGTGGAGAAGATCCAGCGCCAGATGGGCGAGCGCAAGGCGATCTACGAACAGGTCACCGACGTGATCCAGAGGCTCAAGGCATGAGCACGCGCACGCCGGAACGGCATCGTGCACAACGCAGTGGACACCGCGGGGACATCACCACGCCGTTCGGTGGACAACCGCTCGTCGTCCACCGAACCACACGCGTGTCATCCGCGCGCTGTGGATCATGGTGGACAACACCGCGCGTCACACCGACCCTCTACGCTGGGCCGATAAGGGTTGTCCACAATCCACAGCACCTACTACTACTACTAATCGATACATCACCTATTGGGGAGAAGGGCGACGCTGTGAAGTTTCGTTGCGAACGAGAGATCTTGGCCGAGGCGCTCACCACCGCCGGCCGGGCGGCGACCAGTCGTTCCGGCACGTTGCCGGTGCTGTCGGGTGTGCGGCTCGACGTCAGCGACGGACGAGCTGACGGTCACCGGCACCGATCTCGAGTTGACGATCCGGCTCTCGGTCCCGGTCCACAGCCGACCGCGACGGTTCGGCGGTGGTGCCGGCCCGACTGGTCGGCGACATCGTCAAGGCGCTGCCGGCCGGTGCCGTCGAGGTCAGCCGTCACCGACGACGAGATGTCGATCAGCGCCGGCCGTTCGCAGTTCTCGGTGCGGCCGCTGTCGCTCAGCGACTACCCGGCGCAGGTCGAGACCGACGCCGCGCCGGTCACGCTGTCGAGCCAGCAGGTCGGCGAGGCGCTTGCGCCAGGTGGTGCGGGCGGCATCCACCGACGATGCCCGGGCGGTGCTCACCGGTGTGCTCGTCGGCGTCCGAGGACGACGGCCTCAAGATGGTCGCCACCGACTCGTACCGGCTGGCCGTGCGCGATCTGCCGCAGTCGTCGATGCTGGCCGCCGGCCAGAAGGTGCTCGTGCCCGGGCGGGCGTTGGCCGAGCTGCAACGCGTGCTGTCATCGACGATGCCGAGCTGTCGGTCCGGCTCGGTGCCCGCGAGGCGGTGTTCGAGGTCGGTGGCACGCGCCTCACGACGCGGCTGATCGAGGGCGAGTACCCGAACTACCGCAACCTGCTGCCGTCGTCGTACCCGAACCAGCTCACGGTCGGGCCGCGAGGCGCTGATGGAGGCGCTGCGCCGAGTGAAGATCCTGGCCCAGGACTCGACGCCGGTGCGGCTCGCGCTGGGCGGCGACACGTTGCGGCTGACGGCGATCACCCAGGACGTCGGCAACGCCCACGAGGAGATCGACGCCACCTACGACGGCACCGAGATGACCGTCGCCTTCAACCCCGACTACCTCGCGGCCGGGGTCGAGGCGGTCGAGGGCGACGAGGTCACGCTTGTCGACACTCGACCCGATGAAGCCGGCCGTGCTGCGCGGCGTCGGCCACGACGAGTATCTGTACCTGCTGATGCCGGTCCGTGTGCCGCTGAGACGGGCGTGACGTTCGTGACCGGCGTCGTGATCGTCGAGCGGCTGGAACTGGTCGATTTCCGCAACTACGAGCGCGCCGAGTTCGATCTGACCGCCGGGGTCACGGCGGTGCTCGGGCGCAACGGGCAGGGCAAGACCAACCTCGCCGAGGCGCTGGCCTATCTCGCCACGCTTGTCGAGCTTCCGCGGCGCGCCGCCCGACGCGTTGATCCGTGTCGCCGCCGACGCCGGGCGTGATCCGGGCCACGCTGCGCGACGACGACGGACGCGAGGTGCTGATCGAGGCCGAGCTGTCGCGCACCGGGCGCAATCGCGTCCAGGTCAACCGGCAACGGCTCGGCAAGGCCAACGATCTGCTGGGCGTGGTGCGGGTCAGCGTGTTCGCTCCGGACGACCTGGTGATCGTCAAGGGTGGCGCCGTCCGAGCGTCGCCGCTTCCTCGACGAGGCACTCGTTGCACTTGCAACGAAGTACGACGCGGCGCGACTCGAGCTCGATCGGGTCGTGCGTCAACGCAACGTCGCTGCTCAAGCAGGCCGGCGGACGGCTCGACCGACGAGCTGGCGGTCACGCTCGACGTCTGGGACGCACGCTTGGCGGCGGTCGGCGATCAGTTCGGTCACGCCCGGGCAACGCTCGTGGCGCGCTGCCAGCCGATGGTGGCCGAGGCCTACGAGCAGCTCGCCGGCGAAGCGGCGGCGGTGTCGTTGGCGTACGAGCCGGCGTGGCGAACCGTCGGGCCTGGCGGCAGCGCTCGCGGCGGCCCGCCACGACGACGTGCGCCGCGGGGTGTCGACCGTCGGTCCCGCATCGCGACGAGCTCGAGATCGCGCTCGCCGGCCTGCCGGCGCGCACCCAGGCGTCGCAGGGCGAGCAGCGCACGCTGGCATTGGCGATGCGGCTCGCCGCGCACCGCCTGGTGGCCGAGCGCACCGGTTCGACCCCGGTGCTGGTGCTCGACGACGTGCTCTCCGAGCTCGACCCCGACCGCTCGACGGCCCTGCTCGCCAACCTGCCGCCGGGGCAGGTCGTGATCACGTCGGCGTCGCCGCTCCCGCCGGCGGCCAATCCTGACCGTGTGCTCGAGATCGCAGCGGGTACCGTCGTCGAGCGATGAGTTCCGGCGCTTCGCCCACCGAGCCAGACGACGAGTTCGTCTCGTTGGCGACCTCGCTCGACGGCGTCGTCAAGTCGTTGCGCGGCCCCAGCCGGCGCGCCGTCGGGGGCTTGTTCGGCCGCTGGGACGAGGCGGTCGGCGAACAGGTCGCGCAGCACGTGCGCCCGGTCAAGCTCGACGAGGGCGTGCTCTCGGTCGAGGTCGACGACCCGGCCTGGGCGACCCAGGTCAAGTTCCTGGCACCGACGATCATCGCCCGGCTGGCCGAGGTGGCCGATGCCAAGGTCGACCGGATCCAGGTGCGAGTCGATCCGCGCAGCGCCCGCGGCGCCCGACTCTGAGCTCCGCCGGAGCGGGCCGGTCAGGGAGCGATCGAGCTCAGCGCGCCGACCACGGGTGGGATCGTGATCGGGGCGACCGTCGGCGGCACGACGACCTCAGGCGCCAGGCTGGCGGCCGGGGCGACGGTGGTCGGGGCGACGGGTGCGACCGTTGTCGGCGCCACGGTCGTGGGGGCGACGGTCGCCGGCGGCTCGTCGGGCTTGGTGCTGCCGGCCTCGTTGATGGCGTTGACCAGCCACTTCCCGAGGGGAGGACCGACGACGGCGCTGAACGCCAGGATGCAGACCCAGACGACGATCTTGATCTTGCGGGCCTTGGCCTTCTTGGCCGCCCGCGCCTCGGCGGCGCGCAGCGAGGCCTCGGTCGGCTTCATCTTCTCCGGCATCAGGTGCGCCATCGGGTGCTTGCGCGGGTCGGGCTCGCCCTCGATCACGGCGTCGACGAGCGACGGCGGGATCGCCAACACCGCTGCATTGGGGGCCGGGAGCACCGGCGCCGCGCCGGCGGTCGGGAGCCCGGGCGCGGGCAGCGTGGGCAGGGTGGGCAGGCTCGGTGCCTCCGAAGCGGGCGCGGTCGCGATCGCGGCGGCGACGCCGGGTGGCGACTGGATGACGGGGTTCGATCCGTCGGTCAGCACCGGGGACACGACCGGCAGCGCGGCCGCCGTGGGGGCGGTGTCGAACACCGAGCCCTGGGGCGCCTGGTTGAGCATGGGATGGGGCGCGCCGATACGTGGCTGATCTTCCTCGACCAGGTTCGCGTTACTGGGGTCGTTGACGACCGTGTCACTCATGTTCTCTGCATCGGTTCTCGTCGCCCGGTTCTTGAACGGCCCGGCATGATGGGGATATGTCGAACGACACAGAGACGATCAAGGCCCGGCTCCAGGGCGATCTGACGCTGGCGATGAAGGCGCGCGACGAGATCGCCACCTCCACGATCCGCATGTTGCGGGCGGCGATCACGAACGCCGAGGTGGCCGGTTCGGAGGCGATCGAGCTCAGCGACGCCCAGGCGATCGCCGTGCTCCAGTCGGAGGCGAAGAAGCGGGTCGAAGCGGCCGAGGTCTACGAGCAGGCAGGGCGGGCCGAGTCGGCGGCCAAGGAGCGTGCCGAGCTGGTCGTGATCGAGCGCTACCTGCCGGCGGCGATGAGCGATGCCGAGCTGGGCGCGATCGTCGACGAGGAGGTCGCGGCCGCGGCCGCCACCGGGGCGTCCGGCCCGAAGGCGATGGGACAGGTGATCAAGGCCGTGCGCGAGCGTGCCGGTGCCGCCGCCGATGGTGGCCGGATCGCGGCGCTCGTCAAGGCCGCCCTGGGCTGAGCTGCCACCAGCGGGGTCGCCCGCGGTTCGGCGAGTGTTCGCCGCCTGGTCACCACACGGTGGACCGCCGTTCACCGGGCATCCGTACGTTCGGCAGGCGTGAGGCACGACGCAGAGGACCCCGTCGTCGACGTCACCGAACGCCGCAATCACCGCCGCAACGCCTCCCTGTCGGCGTTCCTCGGTGAGTTCCCTGCTGCCGGGTTGGCGCTGCGTTCGACGTTGGACGACTGGGGTTGGGATGCGTCGCTTCGCACGGAGGCGCAGCGGCCGGCGACGTGACCGCCGGCCGCCGCCTCCGCAGGACCGAGTCCGCTCGGCGACGACTATCCCTCGGTGAACACCGGCAGCCCGTTGCAGTGGGGATCGACGATCATCAGCGCATCCTGCGCCTGATCGGGGAGGGTGAGCGTGTACGAGTCGACCGGCGAGCCGTCGAACGAGAACACCTCGACGTCCATCGCTGTGCTGTTGTCGAGCCGGTCACCGTCGACGTAGGTGTACCGGTAGGTGGCGATCTCCGATTCCGCCTCGACGTACCGGCAACCGATCGATTCGCCGGTGTTGCCCACGCATCCCTCCCAGCCGACGGCGACGAGCGCTCCGGCTGACGCCGCCATCCGGTAGGTGGCGGCGCACACGCCGGTCTCGGTGGCCTCGCCGAACAGCAGCGTGGCGTCGGGTGCGGTCGAGGGGTCGAGCACGCCGGCCACGGGCGTCTCCGTCGGCGGGAGCTCGAGCGTCGGCACCGAGAGGCTCGTGTTGCACACGTCGACCAGCAGTTCCGAACCGCCACCGCGGGTCATCACGATCGACTCCGGATGGCCGTCGGCGTCGAGCTCGGCCTCGCGCACCAGGACCACGCCGCTGGTCGGGCAGGCTCGTACGGACCCGTTGCTGCGGCGCGGTGGGAGCCCGTGCACGCTCGGGGAGCCCTCGAACGAACTGGAGCGGAAGTACCCGGTCAGCACACCCTCCGGTGTCGTCCAGGTCGCCACCCAGAACCCGCCGATGTCGACCGGGGCGCTGTCGGGTGCGGTGCAGATCGCCTGCTCGTCGCACCACGACCGGAGCCTGGCCGGCAGGTCGTCGATGTCGCCGTACTCGGTGTACAACGGCCGCAGATCGGCGCGCCGCTCGGGCTCGAGCCCGCCCTCGTTGAGCAGCACGGCGGCGTCGGCGTAGCGCCCGTCGCCGAGTGCCGTGAGGTAGTCCTGAAGGACTGCCCGCTTCCGGGGAGGCCGGGGCCGTCGTGGTCGTGGTGGTGGTGCTCGGTGGTGGTCGTCGTGCTCGTCGGTGGCGAGGTGGTGCTCGTCGTGGCCGACGGGTCGGTCGACGGGGGGACGCGTGCCCGGGATCGTCGAGGTGGCGACGCTCGTTCCGGGGCTGGTGTTCGGTGCGGTCGATGCCGGCGGGGGAGTGGTGGTCCCCACGCTCACGGCGTCGTCGTCGCCGGATCGCAGCCAGGCGATCGCGGCGATCCCGCCGACGACCAGGATCGCCGCCGCCGCCACCGCCAGCCAGCGGTACGAGCCGCCCGCCGGCGCGCCTCGCGCGGGCAGCGGCTTGGGCGCCGGTGCGGCACCGACGAGCTCGTGGACCGCGTCGCGGATCAGGTCGTCGTCACTCATCGCAGTTGCTCCAGGAGTCGGGTGCGGGCGTCGGCCAGCTCGCGCTGCACCGTTCGCACCGTCACGCCGAGCGCGTCGGCGATCTCGGCCGGGGTGCGGTCCTGCCAGTAGGTGAAGAACACGATCGCCCGTTGTCGGACCTCCAGCCGCCGCAGGGCGGCGATCACCTCGGGTCGCACGATCGTCTGCTCGCCGGCCTCGAACGGCGCCGCCAGCCGCTCGCGGCGCAGTCGCCGCTGCGCCGCCCGGCCCTCCTGGCGGGCCTCGTTGAGCACCGCCCGGTACAGGTATGCGCGGCGGTTCTCGACGCTGTGCCACCCGGGGTTGGTGAACGCCTTCAGCACCGCCGAGGCGACGAGATCGTCGGCTCCCGAGGGGCCGACCAACACGGTCGCGAAGCGCACGAGCTCGGGCGCGTGGCGTCGATACAGCTCGCCGTCGCTCTGTGGTTCGGCTTCCACCGACATCATCATCAGCGGTGTGATGCCACCGGACGAGGATCGGCGACATCTCCGCCCGAGTCGGTCGATGGGGCGGTGCCGCGGGACCTCACCCGGGTCTCCCCACAGAGCCCAGATCCCCCCGGTTTTCGGGCCGCGATCGACCCTCCCTGTGACACCCCGCTGGTACAATCACATGAGTGCGATTTGATGCCAGATCGACCCCCTGATCAGGCATCTACGGCAACCCGGGGCCACCCGCTCCGCGCCCCTGAACCGATCGAGGTACTGCGTGTCCGATACTGACACCCCCCCAGTTTCGAAGAAGCCGAGCGCCGACTACGGCGCCAAGGACATCCAGGTGCTCGAGGGCCTCGATCCGGTCCGCAAGCGGCCCGGGATGTACATCGGCTCCACCGGTCTGGCGGGGCTCCACCACCTGATCTGGGAGGTCGTCGACAACTCCGTCGACGAGGCGATGGCCGGCTACTGCACCCGGATCGGCGATCACCCTGCTCGCCGACGGCGGCTGCCGCGTCGACGACAACGGTCGCGGCATCCCGGTCGACCCCTACCCGTCCGGCCCGCACAAGGGCAAGTCGCGCGGCCGAGGTCGTGCTCACCGTGCTCCACGCCGGCGGCAAGTTCGGCGGCGAGGGCTACAAGGTGTCCGGCGGCCTGCACGGCGTCGGCGTCTCGGTCGTCAACGCCCTCTCCGAGCGGCTCATGATCGAGGTCGACCGCGACGGCAAGCACTACTTCCAGGAGTACGCCAAGGGCGGCAAGCCGCAGGGCAAGATGGCCGTCGTCGGCGAGACGCCCAAGCGCGGCCGCGCCACCGGCACCACCATCACGTTCTGGCCCGATCCCACGATCTTCGCCGCCGAGGGCACCGAGTTCGTCGCCCGCACCGTGCTCGAGCGTCTGCAGACGATGGCGTTCCTCAACAAGGGCCTCGAGATCGTCTTCATCGACGAGCGCCCCGAGCAAGCAGCAGACCGCAGACGTACCAGTACAAGGGCGGTCTGGTCGACTTCGTCAAGCACCTCAACGCCTCCAAGGAGCCGCTGTTCTCGAAGGTCTGCTCGTTCGAGGACGACGACGACGACGGCCAGATGCTCGACATCGCCATCCAGTGGAACACCGGCTACTACGAGGGCGTCCACGGCTACGCCAACGGCATCTCCACGATCGAGGGCGGCATGCACGTCGAGGGCTTCCGCACCGCGCTCACGACGGTCATCAACAAGTACGCCCGGGCCAAGAACCTGCTCAAGGAGAAGGACGAGAACCTCACCGGCGAAGACATCCGCGAGGGCATCACGGCGATCATCTCGGTCAAGCTCCGCGACCCGCAGTTCGAGGGCCAGACCAAGGCCAAGCTCGGCAACGTCCCGATGCGCTCGTTCGTCCAGAAGGCCACCAACGAGCGCCTCGCCGAGTGGCTCGAGGAGAACCCGACCGAGGCCAACAAGGTCGTCAAGAAGGCGATCAGCGCCGCCCAGGCCCGCGTCGCCGCCAAGAACGCCCGCAACGCGATCCGCCGCAAGACGGCGCTGTCGGGTGCCGGCATGCCCGACAAGTTGAAGGACTGCTCGTCGAACAACGCCGACGAGTCCGAGCTGTTCATCGTCGAGGGCGACTCCGCCGGCGGCACGGCGCTCGACGCCCGCGACCCGCGCACCCAGGCGATCCTGCCGATCCGCGGCAAGATCCTCAACGTCGAGCGGGCCCGCATCGACAAGATGCTCAAGAACAACGAGATCCAGGCGCTGATCACGGCGATCGGCGCCGGCGTCGGCGAGGAGTTCGAGGTCGGCAAGTCCCGCTACCACAAGATCATCGCCCTCTGCGACGCCGACGTCGACGGCAGCCACATCCGCACGCTGCTGCTCACGTTCTTCTTCCGCCAGATGCGCGACATGGTCGAGGCCGGCTACGTCTACATCGCCCAGCCGCCGCTGTACTCCACCGAGGTCGGCAAGGAGAAGGTGTACCTCAAGGACGACGCCGCCAAGGCGGCGTTCCTGGCCGAGCGCCCCAACCACAAGAAGGAGTTCCCGCGCCTCAAGGGCCTCGGCGAGATGGACTGGGAAGAGCTCAAGTCCACCACGATGGACCCCGCCACCCGCACGCTGCTGCAGGTCACCGTCGAGGAGGCCGCCGAGGCCGACGCGATCATGAGCGTGCTGATGGGCGACGACGTCGAGTCGCGCCGCAACTTCATCACCACCAACGCCCGCGACGTACGGAACCTGGACTTCTGACTGATGAGCGACACCCCGATCCCCCCGATCGACACCGACGGCGACGGACCCGAGCGCGAACGACCCGATCCAGCCGATCCCGTTGCAGGAGGAGATGGAGAACTCGTTCCTCGACTACGCCATGTCGGTCATCATGTCGCGGGCGCTGCCCGACGTGCGCGACGGGCTCAAGCCGGTCCACCGCCGGATCATCTGGGACATGGAGCAGCAGGGCTTCCGGCCCGACCGGCCGTTCGTCAAGTGCGCCCGCGTCACCGGCGACACGATGGCCCGCTTCCACCCGCACGGCGACTGGGCCATCTACGACGCCCTGGTGCGCATGGCCCAGCCGTTCTCGCTGCGCCACCCGTTGATCGACTTCCACGGCAACTACGGCATCCCCGACTTCGGCCCCGCCGCCTCGCGCTACACCGAGTGCCGGCTGCACCCGCTGGCGATGCAGCTGCTGGCCGACATCGACGAGGACACCGTCGACATGATCCCCAACTACGACGGCACCACCGAGCAGCCGGCGGTGCTGCCGGCGCGGTTCCCCAACCTGCTCGTCAACGGCAGCCAGGGCATCGCCGTCGGCATGGCCACCAACATCCCGCCCCACAACCTGGGCGAGGTGATCGACGCCACGATCCACCTGCTCGACCACCCCGAGCTGATGGACGATCCGGCCACCGCATCCGACAAGTTGATGGAGTTCGTGAAGGGCCCCGACTTCCCGACCGGCGGCCAGATCCTCGGGCGGGCGGGCATCATCGACGCCTATCGCACCGGCCGCGGCAGCGTGAAGATGCGCGCCAAGGCCGTCGATCGAGGAGAGCAAGAGCGGTCGCTACGAGATCGTCGTCACCGAGCTGCCGTACCAGACGAGCTGCTCGTCGATCGCCGGCCGCATCGAGGAGCTGGTCACCGCCGGCGACCTCGACGGCATCGCCGACGTCAACGACGGCTCGGCCGGCGGCAAGACCCACCTCGTGATCACGCTCAAGCGCGACGCCAACGCCAACGTCGTGCTCAACAACCTGTTCAAGCTGACCCAGCTGCAGACGCACGTTCTCGATCAACATGGTCGCCCTCGTCGACGGCGTGCCGCGCACGCTCAACCTGGCGACCGGCGCTCGACGGCTACATCCGCCATCAGCTCGAGGTCGTCACGCGCCGCACCGAGTTCCGGCTCGACAAGGCGCGCCGCCGCGAGCACATCCTCGAGGGCCGCATCAAGGCGCTCGACGTGATCGACGCCGATCATCGCCCTCATCCGGGCCAGCGACGACGCCGCCGCCGCCAAGGCGGCGCTGATGGCCGAGCCGTACGAGTTCAGCGAGGTGCAGGCCGATCGACATCCTCGACATGCAGCTCCGCCAGCTCACGCGGCTCAGCCGGATCGACCTCGAGACCGAGCTCGCCGACGTGCGCTCCCGCATCGCCGAGCTCGAGGCGATCCTCGCCGACGACGTCAAGCTGCGCAGCGTCATCAAGGACGAGATGCTGGCGATCAAGGAAGAGCTTCGCCACGCCGCGCGTCTGCGAGCTCACCTACGACGACGGCGAGATGTCGATCGAAGACCTCGTCGACGACAAAGAGCTCGTGATCGTCATGACCGAGGCCCAGTACGTCAAGGCCGTGCCGGCCTCGGCGTTCAAGACCCAGGGCCGCGGCGGTCGCGGCGTCAGCGGCGGCAAGCTCAAGGCCGACGACATCGTGCGCCACGTGATCTTCACCACGGCCCACGCCCACCTGCTGTTCTTCTCCAACCGGGGCAAGGTCTACCGCTTGCGGGCGCTCGACATCCCCGAGCGCGAGCGCACGGCGAAGGGCATGCCGATCGTCAACCTGCTGCCGCTGCAGGCCAACGAGCAGATCCAGGCGATCATCGACACCCGCGACTTCGCCGGCGAGCGCTTCATCTTCTTCGCCACCCGCAAGGGCACGGTCAAGAAGACCGCCTTCGACGCCTACGACTCGTCGCGCCGCGACGGCATCATCGCCATCAACCTCAACGACGGCGACGAGCTGGTCAAGGTGATCGAGACCATCGGCGCCGACCACATCTTCATGGTCAGCCGCGACGGCATGACGATCCGCTTCGACGAGGACGACGTGCGGGCGATGGGTCGCAGCGCCGCCGGCGTGCGCGGCATGAAGCTCAAGAACGGCGACGACGCCGTGGTGTCGTGCGACGTCGCCCGCGACGACACGGCGATCCTGATCATGACCGAGGCGGGCTACGGCAAGCGCACCCAGCTCGACAAGTTCAACGTCCAGGGCCGCGGCGGCCAGGGCGTGCGCGGGATCAAGCTCACCGGCAAGAAGGGCCACGTCGATCGCCGCCTTCATGGTCGGCCTCGACGACGAGATCGTCGCCGTCTCGTCGGGCGGCGTCACGATCCGCATGGAGGTCCGTCAGATCTCGTCGCAGGGTCGCGACGCCACCGGCGTGCGGATCATGAACCTCGACGACGGCCAGACCGTCGCCAGCGTGGCCCCGATCATCGCCTCCGACGACGACGAGGACTGAGCGGCCGCCGCTCGGGCGGTCGATCGGCATCGCGACCCTGCGTCGCCTCGAACGCTCGAAGCACGCCGTGGAGGTGCGATGCGCGATCGCGGATCGATGCTGGTGTTGGTGGTGCATGGTCGGTGTCGCCGTCACGGCGGCGGTGACGCTGGCCTTGCTGCCCGGTGCTCGGCGGGCTGATCGACCGTCAGCACGCCCAGAGCGCCGCCGATGCCGCCGCGCTGGCCGGGGTCGACCGGCGGGCGCGCCGGCCTCGGCGGCGATCGCCGCCGCCAACGGGCGGCGCTGATCGCCTGGTCGCGATCGGGCGACGAGGTCACGGTGACGGTCGCGGTCGGCGACGCTCGGGCGACCGCGACGCGCCACCGATGCCCCATGACCCGGCTGCCTACACTCGATCGCGTGAGCAATCCCGACGACGCGTCCTCACACCTGTCGGACGCGCTCGACGAGATCTTCAAGAGCGCACCTCAGCTGCCGACCCCGCGATGCCGAGGCCGCCGGCCACGCCCAGGGCGATCTGTACGACCCGTACGAGCTGCCCGAGATCGTGCAGGCCACGGTCGACGTCCCGATCGCCGAGCCACCCGCGGCCGTCGCCGAGACGACGCCGCTCCCGACCGCCTCGCCCTCGCCGGCGGTGGCGCTGCCGGCGCAACCTGGGCCCACTCCGGCCCCGGTGACAGCCGTCGTGACCCCGGCGCTGGCTCAGGCAGCCCCGGCGCCGGTCCCGGCCACGAGTTGGGGCGACCACCTGCCGCCGGCCACACCTGCGCCTGCCGGCTCCCCGTCAGCTGCGCGCGCCGGGCAGGCGCCCGCGTGTGCGCCGCGTCACCCGCGTCGTGCGCCACGTCGACCCCTGGAGCACGTTCAAGCTGGCGCTCGTGTTCAGCCTCGTCGGCTACCTGGTCGTGCTCACGTCCGGGGTGCTGCTGTGGCAGGTCGCCGACAGCACCGGCACGCTCGACAACGTCGAACGCTGGTTCACCCAGTTCGGTTGGGAGACGTTCGAGTTCGACGGCGGCGAGATCTTCCACAACGCCTGGATCATCGGACTGTTCGTGGCGGTCGGGCTGACCGGCGCGGCGGTGCTGATGGCGACGTTGTTCAACCTCGTCAGCGACATCGTCGGCGGGATCCGGGTGACCGTGCTCGAGGAGGAGGTCGTCGAACGCACGGCCTCGTCGGCGCGGCGCTACGTGGTGCGCCGGCCGCCGCTGGCGGCCACCGGCACGACGGCCTGGAACGTCGACGATCCGGTCCCCGTCCGAGGTCCCCGCTGGTCGGCCGACACGAGCTGGTCGGTCGACGACGACCAACCGGTCGGCAAGGCCTCGTCGTAGCGCAAGCGGTTGAGGGATTCGAGGGCCTCGGGCGATAACCTCGCGTCCCTGCTGGGGCTATAGCTCAGTCGGTTAGAGCGCATCCCTGATAAGGATGAGGTCACAAGTTCGATTCTTGTTAGCCCCACCACAGCGAGGCCCCCGAGGGCCTCGTTTCGCGTTCGGGGCGCCAGGGCTCAGGGCTCGTAGGCAGGTAGTAGCCGACGTCGGCCAGCACGGCGTGGTCGCTGCGCAACTCATGGCGGCTGCGCGGCGCGAACTGCGCCAGCACGGCGGCGATCGGGGATCCGGGTCGGGCAAGTTCGAGCGGCGTCCGGCCCTCGGCGTCGCGGCGGTTCTTGTCGGTCGGCACCCAGCCGACGAGCACGCTCACGCTGTCGAGCTGGTCGTCCGCCGCCGCCAGGTGCAGTGCGGTGTGCCCGCTGCGCCGGCCGGCGGCGTTCGGGTCGGCGCCCGCCAGCAGGAGGGCGTAGACCGCGTCGTCATCACCGCGGCGCGCCGCCTCACGGAGCTGCCGGCCGAGGTCGTTGCCGGCCAGCAGACCCTGCCAGCTGCGGTACCCGTGCCTGAGGGCGACGGCCCGCTGGGCGTCGGCGAGGGAAGGCGGGCGGTCGTCGCGGAGTTGGGCCAGCGCCGCGAAATCACCTCCACGGGCGGATGCGAGCAGCGCCTTGCCTCGCGGCGGGCACGGTCGACGTCGATTCGATGCGGTTGCATGACGGCCTTTCCCGGCCCGTCGTCCGCATCGTCCCGGGCCATCGAAAGCGTCATGGCACCACGGTGGAGTGAACGAGGTGGGGCCGTGCCCCTGTCCGCGGACCGGATGCGCCCTCGAGCGCGACCGCGACCTTAGTGCCCCGGCATCTCACAGGCGGTGGGTGCAGTGGCTCCGCCCGGCGGATGGCGGAGCCCCTGCGACCTGGGCGGCGACGGTAACAGATTGTCACCCGATCGAGTGATACGGACGGATGCTCGCCGCCAGGGCGGCCAACTGCCGGCGCGAGTAACGTCACGGCCCTGGACCAGGCGCTTCTCCGACAGCTCTGCCTGACTCGCCCCGACGAGTTCGTGAGCGCTCGCAACGCGCTCGCCAAGCAACTCCGTGCCGACGGCGACCGCGACGGGGCGACGGCACTCACCAGCCTGCGACGACCGTCGTGGATCGACTGGGCGCTGAACACCGCGGCAGCCGAGCAGGTGGCCGTGGTCGACGAGTTCGCCGGCGCCGCGGCGGTGATGCGCGACGCCCAGCACGCAGCGCTCGAGGGACGCAGCGGTGTCGACCTGCGGGCCGCGATCAGCAGCCTGCGCGACCAGTCGGCGGAGCTGACGCGAGCGGCGGCAGCGGTGCTCACCGCCAACGGACGAGGGTCGTCGGTCGCCGAGCTCACGGAACGGCTGACCCAGGTCGCCGCCGACGAGGCCGCCACCGATCGATTGCGGGCGGGCGTGCTGCTCGAGGCCGATGCCGGTGGCGACGAGCTGTTCGCCGGGATCGAGCTGCCTGATCGTCCACCGCCGGCGGAGGCCGCCAAGCGGGCCGCCAAGCCGGCCACGAAGCCAGCGCCGAAGCGAGCCGCATCCAAGAGCCAGCCGGACAAGCGGGCCGACGCCGAACGTGTCGCCGAACGGCGCGCCATCGAAGCCGAACGCAAGCAGGCGGAACGTGACCTGCGCGCTGCCACGCGCGATCTCGACCGCGCCGACAGCACGGTCCGCAAGGCGCAGGCCGAGCTCTCCAAGGCCGAGGCCGCCCTCGACCGGGCACGCCAGCAGCTCGCCGAGGCCGACGCCGAACGCGACGCGCTGCAACGCCGGGCGGCCGACGCCGAGGCGTTGCTGGAACGAACCGGCCGGGCGCTCGACGCCGATCGCTAGGCCGGGGCCTCCGCCGTGCCGCCGGCGGTGGCGCGCAGCACGGCGGCGTCGAACGCCGCCGGCGGGTACTTCACGATCCGGTAGGCGGGATGCCCGGGCACGTGGGCGATCGTCATCAGCAGGCTGCGGTCGGCGGCGTACTCCTGGAACATCGGGTGCAGCGCGCCCCAGTCGATCAGGACCGACCCGTCGCCTCCCACGCGCACGCTCCCGAGCCCCGGGCTGGGGCGTCCCTGCGGCTCGCGGATCTCCCACAGCATCGTCGCCGTGCCGGCAACCTCGTCGATCCGGTAGGCGACGGCGCGGGCCGGCCCTGGTGTGCCGGCCCGGTTGTCGAACAACGTCAGCACGTCGCCGGTGAGGCGGGCGTCGTGCGGGCGCAGCGGCCCGCCGAGCGGGTCGCCGACGATCGTGAGCCGCTCGGGGCGCACCACGGTGGAATCGCCACCGAGGATCCAGTCGATGTCGTCGGTGGCGCGATCGACCCGGAAGATGGCGTCGAGGTGACGGGCCGAGACGATGTAGTCGCCGCTGCCGTCTCCGGCGAGCGCGAGCGAGTTGAGGTGGTACACGTCGACCTCGCCACCGTGCGGCTCCGACGGGTAGAGGCCGAAGCGCTGCGGGAACGTGACCTCCTCGTAGCTGAAGTGGTCGAGCGCCGACCAGTCCCACACCAGCGCTCCCGACGAGTTCAGCTCGTGGATCACGCCGTCGACGATCGTCTCGTCGTCGAAGTACTGCGGCCCGAGCACGGTCAGGTCCTGGTCCTCGACGAGTGGATAGCTGAGCAGCGAGTATCCGCCACCGGGTAGCTCGACGTAGTCGTGATGGTCGACCGGGAAGTTCTCGGGGTCGTCGGTGAAGCGCTCGTCGATCAGGTTGCCCTCGAGGTCGGTGATGCGATACCCGCGATCGGGGTCGATCCCGAACGTCGCGCCGAGCAGCGGCACGTACGCGAGTTGACCGTTGGAGAGGCGCTTGAAGTCGAGCACGTCGACGTCGGTGCGCTTGTACCAGACCGGTGCCCCGCGCTCGTCGAGGATCACCGAGAACGAACCGGTCGGGTCGGTGCCGAGCGTGAACGTCGTCAGGTACCAGCCGGGGCTGGTCTCACCGACGCGGTCGATGTCGAGCGCCGGGAAGTCGGGCGGCAGGCAGCGGAAGTAGTACTGCAAGCGGTCGACGCCGCGGCGCAGGTCGACGGTGACGAGGGCGTCGGTGGCGACGCTGAGGTCGATCTCGCCCGAGGTGTGGACGACGCCGTTGACGCGGGCGGTGACGTTGGGGAGCGGGTCGAGCCGCAGCGTGAGATCGGTGTCGCCCTCGTCGCAGATCACGCCGTAGTCGCCGCCGGGCTGGGTGAAGTCGGGGAACGTCGTGCGCCCGCCGAACGACATCAGCTCGGCCAGCGAGTTGTCGCCCGGACCCATCACACCGAACAGGTCGACCACCAGGTCGGTGGCGGTCGACGAGAGCACGCACACCTCGCCCGTGGGGCCGAGCTCGACCGGCACCAGGTTGGTCGCCTCGCTGCCGGGCATCAGGTTGAGCGACGACACCGTCGGGACCGGCCCGTCGCACGGGTACATCGCCACGTATCCGGGCGAGGCGATCCCGGCGGCCACGACGTTGAGCACGACGGCACCGCCCTTGCCGGCGAACACCGTTCCCGCGAGTGGATCGAGCCGGCGGGTCTCGCCGGCCGCGAAGCGCGAGCTCCACGGCTCGTCGGGCGTGCGCGTGTCGGCGACACGGTGGCCGACGAGCGAGGTCAGCGCTGGTGTCGGCCCGAACGCCGGCGCCGGGGCGTAGCCGCCGGTGACGTCGACGATCACGTGCACGTCGACGTTGCTCATCACGCACAGGTCGCCGTCGGGTCCGAGCCCGACGATGGCGGCGATCGCCCGCGCCTCGCCGGCGCGGAAGTTGAGGTTGGAGGCGAGTGGCGGCGGCGTGCCACACGGGAAGGCGACCAGGAATCCGGGTGACACACCTTCGATCACGGCCAGGTTGACCATCGCCGTGGTGGCGTCGTCGGGGAGCAGCTCTCCGGCGAGCGGGATCGCACGCACCTGGCCGGCCGGCAGCTTGGCCGCTCCGGGGAGCTCACGGGTGTCGAACGCCCGATCGGGTGCGATCGGCGTGTAGCGGTCGGGACCATCGGCCCACCAGCCGGTGACGTCGACGATCACGTTGGCCTCGAACAGCGAGTAGATGCACACCTGGCGATCGGCGTCGACCGCGGCGACGACCAGGTTCGGCGTCGGGAATCCGGCGCGGGTGTTGAGGTTCGACGTCCCGGGCTGGCCTTCGTCGCAGGCGAACACGGTGAGGAAGCCGCGCTGCGCCGAGATCGCCGTGACCGAGAGCGCCACCGCCTCGGCTGTGACCGGGACGGGGGAGTTGGTGAGGTCGATGATCATCGTGCACCCGGCGCCGAGCGGCTGGCTCAGGCCGCCGGTCCCGTCGCGGGTGTCGACCAGGCGCGTCGGTGTGGCCGGCCAGAAGCTGGCGCGGCGGGGATGCTCGACCGGCGTGCCCGTGACGGGAGTGCAGGTGACACTGGCGCCGAGGGCAGACGTCGGTGCCGACGAAACGGCGATCACGAGCGTGGTTCCGACGAGCGCTGAGATGGCCACGGCCGCGCCGATAGAACGCGTTGTTCGACCCATGCCGGAACCGTACACGCGCCTGCCAGAGAGGGGATCGCGGCCCTCCGGTTACGCTCGGCCGATGAGGTTGCTGCGGCGGATCCTGGCTGTGCTCGTGATGACCGGTGCGGCCGCCGCCGCCATCCGCGTCAAGGGCAAGGGTGGCACCCCGCCGCAACACGGTGGCTGGCGCCCGCTCGAGCTGCCCGATCAGCGTCGATGAGCACGGTCTGGATCGTCGGTCGCGGCATCGTCGGGCGGCGGGTGGCGCGGCTGCTCGATGCGCACGAGGTGCGTTTCCACGATCCGCGCCTCGACCCGCTGCCGTCGATCGCCGGCGGTGATCTCGCCATCCTGTGTCACCCTGCAGAGCACGCCCCGATGGCGCAGGAGTGGGGCGAGCGCGGCGCCTCCGTGGTGACGGTCGGTGACGACTTCGACGACGCCCAGGATCTGCTGCCGATCGGCGCCGGCTTCGAGCGGCGGGGGACGACGCTGGTCGTCGGAGCGGCGATGTCGCCGGGCCTGTCCGGGTTGCTGGCGCGCCATCTCGCCGGGCAACTGGCGCGCGCCGACGAGATCCATGTGGCGATCCATGGCACGGCCGGCCCGGCGTGCGCCCGCAGCTATCACCGCTCGCTGTCACGCCGCTCGATGGCGTGGCACGAGGGCGAGTTCGCCGACCACCTCGGCGGCAGCGGTCGCGAGCTGTGCTGGTTCCCCGAGCCGGTCGGTGCCAAGGACTGCTATCGCGCCGACATCGCCGACCCGTTGTTGCTCCACACCGCGCTTCGACGAGGTGTCGCGCGATCAGCGCCCGGCGGTCGGCGCGCCGGCGCGACCGCTTCACGGCCCGGCTGCCGATGCTCAGCCCGCCCCATCAGGAGGGCGGCATCGGGGCCCTGCGGGTCGAGGTGCGCGGCGCCAACGCCGACGGCGGCCGCGAGTGCCTGATCGTCGGCGTCGCGGAACTGGTCGGAACGGCGGCGGCGGCGACGGCGGCGGCGTTCGCCACGTTGGTGCTCGACCGAAGCCTGCCGGCGGGGCTCGTCGTGGCCGGCCAGGCATCGGTGCCGACGCTCGCCGCCCTGGATCTGATCGAGAGCTTCGGCGTGCGACTGCAGGAGTTCACCGGCGTCCCCCAGCGCGGCTGACGCGACACGCCGGCGCGTGGCGTCGGTTCAGGCGGGGCGTGCCGCGTGCAGGTCGTCGAGCCGGGCGTTGAGGCGTTCGAGGGCCTCGACCACGCCGCTCAACTCGTCGCGCATCTCCTCACCGGTGACGACGTCGGAGAGCGCGAAGCGCACGCTGGCGATCTCGCGTGCGAGGAACTCGGTGTCGGCCTGTGTGCGCTCGGCGACGTCGCGGTCCTGCTCGGCGGCGACACGGTCGCGCCGCTCCTGACGGTTCTGGGCGAGCAGGATCAGCGGCGCCGCGTAGGCGGCCTGCAACGAGAGCACGAGGGTGAGCAGCACGAGGCCGCGGTCCCATGGGTCGAACTGGTAGCTTCTCCGGGGCGAGCGATGTTGGCCAGCCAGCCACACGATGCAGATGACCGTCTGCCAGACGAGGAACCGGGCGGTGCCGATGAAGCGCGCGATCGACTCGCTGAACTGGCCGAACAGCTCGGCGTCGTACGACACGCGCGATGCGGCCGCGCTGGCGCGGCTGGGTGAGGTCGCTGCGGCGCTTCATGTCGTCACCGCCGGTCGGGTGGCGTCGCGGCGCCGGCGCGAGCGCTGCCGCCATCCGGAGCCGAGCATGCGGTCGACGACGTCGTCGACGCTGACCGCGCCGAGCAGCCGCCCGGCCTCGTCGAGCACCGGCATCGCCAGCATGTCGTACGAGGCGAACTCCTCGAACACCTCGCGGTCGGGCGTGTCGGGGCGCACGATCGCGACCTGGTCGACGCAGCGCGAGAGCTCCATGCTCGGCGGTTCGCGCAGCAGGCGCTGCATGAAGACGACGCCGAGGTAGCGGCCGGTCGGCGGGCGCAGCGGGGACTGGCAGATGAACACCTGGCTGGCGATGCTCGGCGTCCAGTCGGGATCGCGGAGCTGGGCGAGCGCCTCGGCGACCGTGTCGTCGGGGCCGAGGATGATGATCTCGGGCGTGAGCATGCCGCCCGCCGTCGCCTCCTCGTACGAGAGCAGGCGCGACACGACCTCGGCCTCGTCGTCGTCCATCGCCGCGAGGATCGCCGTGCGCTGCTGGAGCGGCATCTCGTGGAGCAGGTCGGCGAGGTCGTCGTACTCCATCTCGTCGAGCACGCCGACGAGACGATCGAGGTCGAGGCCCTCGATCAGACGCAGCTGCTCCTCCTCGGGGAGCTCCTCGAGCAGGTCGGCGAGCCGGTCGTCGTCCATCGCCTCCGCCAGCTGGCGGCGCTGCGAGAGCGGCAGGGCGCGCACCACGCCGGCGACGTCGGACGGGTGCATGTCGCGCAAGCGGGCGGCCTCGGCGGCGGCCTCGTTGGGCGCCGCCCACAGCTCGGGCACCTCGCGCCACTCGGCGAGCCGGAAGTTGGAACGGCGGCGCAGCGAGTTGCGCCGGGCGAGCCGGATCGTGGCCACCTCCCACCGCCGGACGCGCCCGTCCTCGACCTCGCGCAGGCCGATGTCGCTGACGCTCTCGCCGCGCACCGTGCGGTCGATCAGCTCGGCCGCGATCAAGCGTCTCGCCGGGGCGGCGCTTGAACGGGTGCAGGTCGAGGTCCCAGCTGCGCAGCCGGACGCCGTCGTTGTCGAGCCCGGCGACGCGAGCGGAGTTGACGAAGATCTTGCGGCGCTGGCTGGTGGCGACGAAGCCGACGACCCGGGGCGCGGTGCCCGGGCGGCCGGGGACGAGCACGATGTCGGTGATCTTGCCGATCTCGGAACCACCGGCGTCGAGCAACGGCAAGCGCATCACCCTGAATGCGTAGATCACCTCGCCTGCCATGCAGGCAGATTACCCGTCGCCCCTGATCACGGCGGGCGATGAAACAGATGAACAGTCGGCGTCGGCGGCGGGTGTCAGGCGCGTTCGATCTGCACCAGCGTGTCGCTGAAGGCGACACCTCCGCCCCAGTCGGTGAGCGTGTCGTTGGTGAGGCTGTTGGCGACCTTGCCATCGGGATGATGCTGGCGCCACCAACCCCACGGGATCGCCGCCAGGCCAGGGCGCAGGCGTTGCGAGATCCTGACCGGCAGCTCGAGGCTGGCGCGGTCGTTGAACACGCGGGCGCAGTCGCCATCGGCGAGCTGGCGGGCGGCGGCATCGCTGGCGTCGAGCTCGACGAACGGGCCACCTTCGGCCGGGCCGTGCTTGGGCAGGTGCGAGTAGCCCGAGTTGAGGAACCGCGTGTGGTGCTTGGGCGTCATCAGCTGGAGCGGGAAGCGGGCGGCGTGCTCGCTGCGCGGCCCTTCGCCCGCCGGGATGTAGGTGGGCAGCGCCGGGTGACCGTCGGCCTCGAGCTGGGCGCTGACGAACTCGACCTTGCCCGACGGCGTGGGGAACCCGCCGTCGGCCCACGGCAGGCCGTCTCGGGGAACGGGACGCGGAGCCATCCGTCGGCGCGCAGGGCGTCGAGGTCGACCGTCGGCAGGGTGGCCCGCAGGATCGTCATGTCGTCGTCGAACAGCGACGGCTCGGTGAGGCCGATCGCCGCCGGCGATGCGGCGGAAGCACTCGGTGTTGCTGACCGACTCGCCGAGCGGCTCGATCGCGGCCTCGTTCCATCCCATCCAGAGATGACCCCATGCGGGGGTGACGTCGTGGGACTCGATCTGGGTGGTGGCGGGGAGCACGATGTCGGCGTACTTGGCGGTGTCGGTGAGGAACTGCTCGTGGACGATCGTGAACAGGTCGTCGCGGGCCATCCCTTCCCGGGCGCGTTCGGCGTTGGGGACGATCACGAGCGGGTTGGAGTTCCACACGATCAACGCCCGCACGGGCGGCTGCTCGTCGAGCAGGATCTCGCCCAGCCGGCTCATGTTGAGCGTGCGCGGTTGCGCGACCGGCGAGCAGGTCGGGCCGGCCGAGGGCGGCGCCGTCGACGAGCTGGCCCTGCCACGATCCGACGCTGCGCATCAGCCCGCCGCCGCGATCGCGCCACGCACCGGTCAGCGCCGGCAGGCATGCCAGCGTGCGGTAGAACATCGCCCCGTGCTCGTGGTGCTCGGCACCGATCAGGGTGCGGATCGCCGCCGGGCGGGTGGTGGCGTACTCGCGGGCGAGGGTGGCGATCACCTCGGCGTCGACGCCGCACTCGGCCGCGGCCCGCTCCGGCGACCAGTCGGCGACGTGGGCGGCGAGCTCGTCGAAGCCGAGCGTGTGCTCGGCGATCCATTCCTTGTCGACGAGCCCCTCGTCGATGATGACCTGCATCATCGCCAGCATCATCGCCGTGTCGGTGCCGGGCAGGGGCTGGACGAACTGGTCGGCCTCGTCGGCGGTGAGGGTGCGGATCGGGTCGATCACCACCAGTCGCGCCCCGTTGGCGCGGGCCCGTTCGATCACCGGCCAGAGGTGGCGGTTGGTGAGCCGTGTGTTGGTGCCCCACACGCAGGATCAGCTTGGAGTACTCGATGTCGAGCGGGTCGGCGCCGAGCCCGGTGCCGTTGGTCATCGAGACCCCGGCGCCCACCGTCGGGCCGCAGATGTTGCGCAGCAGCCGGGTCGCTCCGATGTGGTGGAAGAAGCGGTCGGAGATGCCCTCCGTGGCGAGCAGGCTCTGGTTGCCGGCGTCGCTGAACGGCATCACCGCCTCGCCGCCGTGCTCGGCGATGATCGCTCCGAGCCGGCTGCCGATCTCGTCGAGCGCCTCGTCCCACGTGATCTGCTCGAACGCTCCGCTGCCCTTGGGACCGACCCGGCGCAGCGGGTGCAGCACGCGGTCGGGTGAGTAGACGCGGTCGAGGAAGCGGTTGACCTTCGGGCACAGCTCGCCGTAGCTGTACGGGTGATCGGGGTTGCCGCGCAGCTTGACGGCGACGCCATCCTCGACCGTGACCGTCCATCCGCACGAATCCGGGCAGTCGTGGTGACAGGTCCCGTTCACGGTGCGGGTCGGCTCGGCGATGGTCATCTGCCCATGGTAGGACGCAGCGCCGTATCGATCACCTCGCTACCGTGCGGACGATGGCCGGTCGGACCGTACGCAACTGGGCGGGCAACGAGGCCTGCGTGCCGCTCCGGGTCGAGCGACCAGGGTCGACCGACGAGGTGGCGGCGCTGGTGGGCGCCGCCCACCGGCAGCAGCAGCGCGTCAAGGTGATCGGCGCCGGCCACTCGTTCACCCCGGCGGCGATGACATCGGGTGTGCTCGTGTCGCTCGAGCGGATGCGCACGGTGCGCCACGTCGACCGCGAGCGTCAGCGGGTGACGGTCGAGGCCGGGATCACGTTGCGCGCCCTCGCCGACGAGCTCGACGCGGTCGGGCTGGCGATGCCCAACCTGGGTGACATCAACGTCCAGTCGGTGGCGGGGGCGATCAGCACCGCGACCCACGGCACCGGACGCGACTGGGGCAACATCGCCACCACGATCGTGGCGATCGAGCTCGTCGACGGCAGGGGCGAGGTCGTGTGGTGCGACGAGACGATCAACGCCGATCTCCTGCGCGTCGCGCGCGTCGGCATCGGTGCGCTCGGCATCGTGACGGCGGTGACGATCCAGTGCGTGCCGGCCTTCAACCTGCACGCCTGCGAGACGATCGAGCCGCTCGACGACCTGCTCGCCGGCTTCGATGCCTTCAGCGCCAGCGCCGATCACGCCGAGTTCTTCTGGATGCCCGGCAGCCGGCGGTGCCAGGTGAAGCGCAACCGCCGCACCGACGAACCGGCGCGGCCGCCGTCGAAGCTGGCCTACGCCCGCGACAAGTACCTCGCCGAGAACCTCGCCTTCGGTCTCGTGTGCCGCGTCGGCCGGCGATTCCCGTCGCTCGCCCCGGCGATCGCCAAGGCCGTCGCCGGGGCCGCAGGCGAGCGCGATCTGATCGACCGCAGCGACCGGGTGTTCGCCAGCCCGCGCCACGTGCGGTTCGTCGAGATGGAGTACGGGGTGCCGGTGGAGCACATCCCCGAGGCGGTCGACCGGGTGCGTCACCTGACGAGCCGGTTGAGCTTCCCGACGCTGTTCCCGATCGAGGTGCGCGTGTCGGCCGCCGACGACATCGCCCTGTCGACCGGCTACGGACGCGAGAACGGGTGGGTCGCCGTGCACCAGTACAAGGGCGCCCCGTATCACGACTACTTCCAGGGCGTCGAGGCGATCATGGACGACTACGGCGGCCGCCCGCACTGGGGCAAGATGCACTTCCAGACGGCGGCCACGCTCCGCGAGCGCTATCCCGAATGGGACGCCTTCGCCGCCCAACGGGCGCGGCTCGACCCCGACGGGCACGTTCCGCAACGACTACCTCGATCGCGTGCTGGGTCCGATCGTCGATCTGATCGGCGACCGCGCCGGTCGGATTTGTCGTGACGGCAAATCCGACACGCCGAACGTCAAGGCCACGCCAAGAATGGTGTCATCGAGTCTGCTGGCCGTGATCGGTGGGTAGCTCTGCGACAGCGGCGGACGGGCCCCTACACGCGACCAAGGAGGGTCCACGTGAAGTCAGACCACCACAATTCAGGCGCCGGCTGGTCGCCGGCCTCTTCGTTGCGGCGACAGCTGCGATGACGATCCCGACCACACAGGTCTCAGCGGGCGGACACCACCATCAGAAATCGTGTGAACGACGCACCAACAACACGTACCAGAAGTTGCTCGACTGCGTGACGCTGGAAGGCGTGCGCGAGCACCAGCAGGCGTTCCAGGAGATCGCCGACGCCAACGACGACCCGTTCTATCCCGGCAGCCGCGCAGCCGGCACCAAGGGTTACGCCGACAGCGTCGACTACGTCGCCGGCCTGCTCGAGGACGCCGGCTACGAGGTGACGCTCGACCCGTTCGAGTTCGACTTCGTGTTCCCGTCCATCCTGCAGCAGGTGACGCCGACGCCCGCCGACTATCTGACCGGCACGTTCACCGGCAGCGGCTCGGGTGACGTGACGGCCGCCGTGACTCCGGTCGACATCAACATCACCGACCCGTCGGTCATCACCAGCGGCTGCGACGGTGCCTTCACCGAGGCCGCCGTCGGCGCTCCGATCCTGGCCGATCCCGACTGGTGCCGACGACTTCGCAGGCTTCCCGGCCGGCAACGTCGCCCTGATCCAGCGCGGCGGCTGCAGCTTCGGCCTCAAGGCGCTCAACGCCGAGGCCGCCGGCGCCTCGGCGGTGATCATCTTCAACCAGGGCAACGACCCGACCCGCATCGAGCTGATCGTCGGTAACGCCGCGCCGCCGGAAGGCAGTGACGTCACGGAGATCGGGATCCCGGTCGTCGGCGCCAGCTTCGCCGACGGGTCGGCGCTCGCCGCCGCCGCAGACCGTGCGCGTCGCCGTCCCGCCGAACGAGACCCGCACCGACGTCAACATCATCGCCGAGAAGGTCGGGCGCAACGAGGACAACGTCGTCATGGCCGGTGCCCACCTCGACAGCGTCGGTGAGGGCCCCGGGATCAACGACAACGGCTCCGGTTCGGCAGCGCTGCTCGAGACCGCCCTCAACCTCGCCAAGTTGAAGCCCGAGAACACGCTGCGCTTCGCCTGGTGGGGCGCCGAGGAGAGTGGACTCGTCGGCTCGACCGCCTGGGTCAACGAGCAGGTCGAGAACGACACGCTCGACGTCGACATGTACATGAACTTCGACATGGTCGGCTCGCCGAACTACATCTTCATGGTCTACGACGCCGACCAGTCGACGTTCGAGGCGCCGGTCGTGGTGCCCACGGGTTCGATCGCGATCGAGGACACGTTCGAGTCGTTCTACACGTGGGCGGGCGTGCCGTACGACGACACCGAGTTCTCGGGCCGCAGCGACTACGAGGCCTTCATCGCCAACGGGGTTCCCTCGAGCGGTCTGTTCACGGGTGCCGAGGAGCCCAAGACCCAGGCGCAGGTGGAGATCTGGGGCGGCACCGTCGGACGCCCAGTTCGACCCGTGCTACCACGCCGCCTGCGACACCTACGACAACAACAACGACGAGGCGCTCGACGTCAACAGCGACGCCGATCGCCTTCGCCGTGCTCACCTACGCCTACTCGACCGAGTCGGTGAACGGTGTGCCCGGCAGGCGGGTACCGGGCCACTTCGAGATCCCGGCACCGGCCGGCCCGCAGGGGACGTTCGTCGAACCCGCTCCCTGACGACAACAGTTGAACACTGACTGACGTGCGGTGCCCGCAGCCGAGCGCTGCGGGCACCGTCGCGTCGGAACCTCGCCGATCCCGAGCGTGCCCGACTGCCATGATCGGTCGATGCCGGCTTCGCTCGTCGAGTTCCGACACGGCGACTACCTCGTCAGCTCCGATCCGGCCCGGATCGACCTGGTCGAGGTCCACCGGGCGCTGTCCGAGGACTCGTACTGGGCGCGAGGCCGGCCGTTCGACGTGCAGCGGCGGGCGATCGAGCACAGCGCACTCGTCGTCGGCGCCTACGCGGCCGGCGGGGCACAGGTCGGCTTCGCCCGGATGGTGACCGACCTCGCCACCTTCGCCTGGCTGTGCGACGTGTACGTGCTCGCCGAGCATCGAGGCGGCGGTCTGGGTACGGCGATGGTGGGCGCGATCGTCGATCATCCCGATGTGGCCGGCGTGCGGTGGCAGTTCCTGGCGACGCGTGACGCCCACCAGCTGTACGCCAAGTTCGGCTATCGAGCGCTCGACGATCCGGTGCGCTGGATGCACCGTGGCGACCCGGTGACCTGACGATTCGCATCGCGCGGCCGCGCGATCGGTCGCCTAGCCTGACCGCATGTCGGACCAGCGGACCGGGGTTGGCGCGCGGCGCCGCAGTCCGTCGGCCCGCACCACCACGTCCAACTTCGGGGTCAGCCGCCGCGAGTCGCACGACGCCTCGGGGTTCTACGGGCGGTTCGAGCCCCCCGTGATCAACGACGACGAGCGGGTGTTGCCGCCGACGCCGATCGACGAGCCGTTCGTGTGCGGCGACGCCCGCCGGATGCACACGCTCGCCGACGGGTCGGTGGCGCTGGTGGTCACCTCGCCGCCGTACTTCGCCGGCAAGCAGTACGAGGAGGAGCTCGAGCGCGACGGTGTGCCGAGCTCGTACCTCGAGTACCTCGAACTGCTCTACGACGTGTTCGCCGAATGCGTCCGCGTGCTCGAGCCGGGCGGGCGGATCGCCGTCAACGTCGCCAACCTCGGCCGCAAGCCGTACCGCAGCCTGGCGGCCGACGTCGTGCACATCCTCCAGGACCGGCTCGGGCTGCTGCTCCGCGGTGAGATCGTGTGGCAGAAGGGCGCCGGTGCCAGCGGCTCGTGCGCCTGGGGCTCGTTCCGCAACCCGTCGAATCCGGTGCTGCGCGACGTGACCGAGCGGGTGATCGTGGCCAGCAAGGGCCGGTTCCAGCGGGCGCTCTCGGTCGAGCAGCGCCGCGCTGCCGGGCTCCCGCACGAGTCGACGATCGCCACCGAGGACTTCATGGCGCTGACGCTCGACGTGTGGCAGACGCCGTCGGAGAGCGCACGGCGGGTCGGCCATCCGGCACCGTTCCCGGTCGAGCTGCCCGAGAAGTTGATCGAGCTCTACACGTTCGCCGACGATCTCGTGCTCGATCCGTTCATGGGCAGCGGTTCGACGCTCGTCGCCGCCTCACGAACCGGCCGCCGCTACGTCGGCTACGACCTCGATGCCGGCTACGTCGATCTGGCGCGCACCCGCGTGCACGAGGAGGGCGACCCGATCGCCTATGACGAGGAGCGCGGGTCGGGCTCCAAGGAACGCGTCGGTGACGTGCTCGCCGAGGCCGGCTTCACCACCGAAGGCCCACCGGTTCGGCTGCGCGGCTCGGGGATCGTCGTCCACGACGTGGCCACCGACGCCACCGGCGGTCGCTGGGTGATCGAGTTGGGCGGGCCGTTCGTGCGCTTCCGGGGCGGGTTGACGTCGGTCGACGCCGTCTGGCGCACGCTGGGTCGCGCCCACGCCTTGCGCGGGCTGGGCGAGCGGGTGCTGGTGCTCACGTCCGAGCTGCCGCGCCGGCGGACCGAGCTCGACCAGGCGCTGCGTGCCGCCGGGCCGGCGGCGATGTTCGACGTGATCGACGTGTTCGACCCCGATGCGCTGGAGCGGCTCGCCGCCTACGGCGCCGGGCAGGCGGCACCGATCCCCGGGTTCTGGAACCCGGACGAGCTCGCCACCCTCGGCTGATCAGGTGCAGCGGGCGAGGTCGATCGACTCGTCGATCTCACCCGTTCGGAGCTGGCGGCGGATCGTGTCGCCGCCGGCGACGCGGGTCGATGGCGTAGGCGCGGGCGTCGAACTTCGAGCTGCGCGCCCAGATCACGCCGATCACCTCGCCGTCCACCATCACCGGGCCACCCGAGTCGCCCGACCTGATCTCGGCGTCGAGCTCGAACCCGGGACGGTACGTGTCGCCCTCGATGTAGATGTCCTCGGTGTGGATCTGCACCGGGCGCCGCACGCGCACCGGCAGCACCTCGACCGCGCCGTCGCGGAACACGTAGGCGCGGCCCGAGCTCACCGCCCTCGATCGGATCGTCGGTGAGCGCCGCCGGGCGCGCCAGCTCTCCATCGACGGCGAGGTAGGCGAGATCCATGTCGGGATCGAAGCCGACGACCGTCGCCGTCGTCGAGCGGTCGCCGTTGGTGACCTCGATCTCGGTGGCGCCCTTGACCACGTGGGCCGAGGTCAGCACCAGCCCGGGCTCGATCACGATCCCACTGCCGTGGGCCGTGCCCGGGCGGGCAGCCGGCGACCGTGAGACCGACCACCGCCGCCGGCGGATCGCTGGCGCACCCGGCGCCGGCCGCGATCAGCACCGCGACCATCGCCGTCGCCGCGCGGCGATGGCGGGCGAGCATCGGTCGTGGCGAGCGATCGAGCGAGGCGATCGTATCGCTCGAACGTACGTGTCCACGGCGTGACGGAAGCGGTCGACCACCCGTTGGTGGCGGTGCTCGAGGCCGCCGCGCGGCGGCGTGTTCCCTGCCGTCGACGGCGTCGCCGAGCTGATGCCGCCGGACGCGATGGGGACGTGCGCGGTGGTGTCGTTCACCGGGCACGCCTGCGTGCTCACCGACCTGCCGCCATCGGCGCTCGATGCGCTCGAGCTCGACGGGTACGGGGCGGCGAGTGAGGCCAATGCCCTCGTCCACCTGGCGGCCGGCCGGGCGATCGGCTCGATCGACGTCGTGCTCGTCACGCGCGGTGGCGGGGTCGGGCCGTCGCTGTCGGATCGAGACGATCTCGAGCATCACCCGCGCGTGCGAACGCGCCCGCCATCACCGGTGCGATGTGCGCGTGCTGCGGCGACGAGCGCGGCTTCGTGACGATCGGGTCTGGCTTGGTCGGCCGCACCGAGCTGTCGGTCGAGTTGCTCGACGTCGAGCACGGCCGTGGTGCGGGGCGCGACCTGATCCGTGCCGGTCTCGCCGCGATCCCCGTCGACACATTGGTGTTCGCCCAGGTGGCGCCCGGCAACGCCGCCTCCTTGCGGGCCTTCCTCGCCGCCGGCTTCGTGCCGATCGGCAGCGAGGTGCTGATCGAGCCGAGCTAGTGCGCCACGGTCAGGTCTGGCGGAAGCCGACGATGGCGTTGGCCGGGGCGTGCTCGCTGAGGTCGACCGGTTCACCGAGCGTCCAGTCGTCCTCGATCGCGATCAGCTCGGTGGTGTTGGTCGTGGTCTGGACCACGACGGCGCGACCGTCGGGCGCGAGCGCCGCGCTGCGGACCGGCCCGAGCGGCGCCGTGCCGCCCTCCCCGACCACCTCGAAGGCACCGGCCCGAGTGCCGACGACGGTGCACCCGTCGGCGGAGATGCCGGTGACCGTCAGACCGGTGAGGTCGGCGATCTGATCGCCCTGCTCGACCGACACGATCGAGTGCGCGCTGCTGCCACCGCCGACCGGCAGGCACGACCACGCCGGTTGGATCGTGGGTGGCTCGACCGGTGTGGTGAACGTGGTCGTGAAGATCGTGCGCCCGTCGAGATCGACGATCGCCTCGAACACGTCGCCGAACACGACCCACCGGCTGCCGTCGGCGATCGGTTGCACCCATTTCACCGACGCTCCCGCCGGCACGGCCACGGCGCCGACCCGCTCGGTCTCCTCGTCGCCCTCGCCGAAGCGTGAGATCGCCCCGTCGAGCGAGGCCACGACGACGTCGTCCCCGTCGAGGGCGGCGCCCGCCGTCAGCTCGCTGGTGACGCTCGCCAGTTGCTCGCTGTCGGCGGCGAACAGCGTGAGGTCGGCGCGCTGGCCGACGACCTGGCTGGTGACGACGCGCTCGGTCGAGATCGGCGAGCGGCTGGTCCTGGAAGAACAGCGCCTCGGGGGTCTCGGCCGAGGTGTCGACGACGACGGTCTGGAAGTTGACCGAGTCGGCGGCGGCGAACACGGTGCCGGCGAGGTCGAACCGCAGCGTGCGCAGCGGGTCGATGAAGAACCGGGTCTCGATCGGGTCGGCGAGCGCACCGAAGTCGTAGGTGGTGCCGGTGAGGCCGTCGACGAGCACGAAGTTGCCGCCGTTGGGGTCGCTGACCGCCAGCCACAGCGAGTCGGCGATCGGCAGGCGGGTCACCGTCGATCCGGGCTCGATCGGCACGATCTGGGGCGACTCGCCGCCGAGGTCGGTGAGCGCGATCTGAGCCGATCCGACCAGCGCCAGGCGGGCGCCCTCGACGTGGGCGTCGGTCGTGCGCGCCGTGGCGGTGGCAGTGCCGCCTGCGTTGCCGTCGCGATCGACGCTGACGGCGGCGCCGTCGGTGCGGTCGACGAACACGATCTCGTTCCACTCGCCGGCCTCGGTGTCGGCCGTCGCCGAACCGTCCCGCAGCGAGCGCCAGACCACGACGCCGCCGGCGAGCACCAGGGCGACGGCGATCGTGCTGACCAGCATGCGACGGGCGGCGTAGTTGGGCGCCTGGCGCGAAGAGCCAGGGCGCGCCAGCTCGCCCGACGGTGCGGTGCGCCCCTGCGACATCGAGGTGGACTGTAGGCAACCGACAGGCCGTCGGAAAGCCTCGGCCGATGAACTTGCGCCGGTACCATCGGCGGCCGTGGAGTTCACCTGCCCTCGCTGCCGTTCGAACGTGGAGGCGACGTTCTACGGACCGTGCGTGGACTGCCGCACCCAGCTCCGCGACCTGTTCCGCCGTGAAGGCCGGGTGGTCGAGCTCGCCGAGTACGAGCCGAAGATGAACGTCACCCCCAACGCCGTCGCCCTCAAGGACGACTGAGTCGAGCGGCCGCTATCCTGGTTTCGCCCCATTCGGGGACGTAGCTCAGCTGGCTAGAGCACCTGCTTTGCAAGCAGGGGGTCGTGGGTTCGAGTCCCATCGTCTCCACCACTCCCGACCGTTCAGGCTCGGTGATCTGCGTTGTCAGCGGTTGCGTGCCAATAGGGCGAGCAGCTTGAGGATCGAGATGTAGAGCCAGATCAGGGTGACCATCAGGCCGAAGCCGAGGTACCACTCGAGTTCCTTCGGGGCTCCGACCCGGACGCCGGCTTCGATGGTGGCGAAGTCGAGCACCAGGCTCAGCGCCGCCAGCACGATGGCGAAGATCGTGACGATCAGGCCGACCGTGCGGAAGCTCTCGCTGTAGAGCCAGTCCCAGTTGAAGATCGACAGCACGAACACGAACGTGTAGAGCAACATCAGTCCGCCCATCCCGGCGATGACGGCGAAGGCCAGCTTCTGGGTCGGCTTGACGATCCGTGTCGACGTACAGGAGCCACGACACGACGAACACGCACACCGTCGACAGGATCGCGGCGCCCACGATGCCTTCCGTCTGAGCGTCGAACATGGCCGAGATCGCACCCAGGCAGAATCCCTCGCACAGTGCGTAGACGAAGCCCAGCACCGCCGCTCGTCGGGGGTTGACGGCGATCATGATGCCGAGCAGGAAGGCACCGAAGCTCGCCAGCCAGAACCCACCGGGGATCGTCACGGTGGTGTTGGCGTACCCGCTGCCGATGTCCTCTGCGATCGGTTCGACGGCGGAGGCCCATCCCCAGACACCACCCGCGATCAACACGAGCAACAGCACCAGCGTCTTGATGCTGACGCCGGCCACCGTCATCGAGCGCGTCGCGCTCGCCGTCAGTTGGGTTTCGACGAACTTCTCGCTCAACGCCGGGTTGCCGGAGTGGAGTCGAGTCGATCCGGTGGCTGTCTGTGTCATGTCACTCCGGTCTCGTGGCGCGTGTGATGGTGGCGGAGAGGAAATCTAGATCGGTGGCCGGAGCTCACCGCGTGTTCGTCACGATTGGATGACGGGGGAAGAAGCCCTTCAGCCATTCCTCCCAACTCGTCTCACTGGCAACACGCTCTGCCAGGGACTTTGCACGAACTGTCACTCATCGAACGGGCCGCCTCGGTTTGGGTGTCGATACCCACGGGTAACTATTCGTCATGTATGCACACCACACCATGCGCCGTTCGGCGCTCACACTGGTCGCTGCCACGAGCCTGATCCTCGGGGCGTCGGCGTGCAGTGACGACGACGGCGAAGAAGACGACATCGACAACCCGGTTGACGGTGTCGACGATCAGATCGACGACGAACTCGACACGCTCGACGACGCGATCGATCCTGAAGTCACCACTCCCGACTGACATTCCGAACGGGCCGCCCGGCCGATCTCCACGCGATCGACCGGGCGGCCCTGTCGCGTTTCGACCGCCCGCGTTGGCGACTATGTCGTTCGACGCGTTGTGGCGTGGCCCTTGGAGTCGACGCTCAGCAACACGTCGCCCGGCAGGCTGGCGACCTTCGCCGCCTCGGCGATCATGTCCGGGTCGTCCGAGTGGATCGAGGCGAACACGACGTCGGTCGTATCGGGCTCGACGAAGCTCTCCTTGTAGGCCTCGCCCCAACCGGTGCGTCCGACGAAGCTGGCGAATGCGCCCGCCACGAATCCGAACGCGGCACCGGCCAGTGCACCACTCACGACGGCGCCGACACTCGGAGCGAGGATGGCGACGATCGTGCCGACGATCACGGCGCCGATCAGGGCGCCGGGAATTGCACCCACGATGATCCGTCGGCCGGCATGGCCGGTCACCTTCTCGGGATCGGACTTCGCCGCGCCGGGTACGCCCGACGGTGGCGTGGCGTGACGATCACCACCGGCCGACATCGCCACCAAACCGACGCCGGCATCTGATGGCTGGATCCGCTCCCACTTCAGGATCAGGTCGCGAGCGACCTCGGGGTCGGTGACCACGGCGATCAGGTTGTGGGCGAGCAACACCGGCTCGGGCTCCGACTTCGACACGACCGTCAAGCCGGTGTTGTGCGCCCGCGCCCATTGGCTGAGCGTGAGATCGGTGTGGTCGGTGTCGGGCAGGGGTGACGCGTCCATGTCAGATGCTCCAGTGCCGGGCGGTCTCCAGAACAGCCACGTGCATGCTCGGCACGTACCCGATTCGGTCGCCTTCTAATCAGCCGAACGGGTGATGATCCGGAGCGTCCGGTTCGATGAGACGATTCAGGAAGGGTCGGCGGCGGGCGGCAGCGGCGGATCGGGATCCGGATCCGGCCCGGTCCGGTCGTCGACGGCATCGTCGGCCGCCGTGTCGCGACGCTCGAGGGCGTCGGCCAGCGTCCACGGCACGTACTGGCTGAGCACCAGCAACAGCCCCAGCGCCACGAGCACGACCCGCATCAGAGTGATCGACGTCTCGAGGTTGCCACGCGTCTCGGCCGCCAGCTCGGAGGCATCGGCGGTGGCGTCGCGGTACTGGTCGAGCAGGCCGTCGATCCCGGACAACGCTTCGCGTGTGTTCTGTAGGTCGGTCACCAAGGCGTCGATCTCGGACGTCATCTGTCCCGAGCCGTCGGCGAAGTTCTGCAGTTCGTCGGAGATCTGGGCGAGGTCGTCACCGATCGGCTGGAGCACCGCGCGCAGGTCGGCGACCGCTTCCGGGAACGGCGTCTCGGGGTCGTAGTCGGGTCCGAACGGAATGCTGGACAGCGCCGGGAGGGTCGTGTCGACCGTCTGACCCAGCTGTTCCACCGTCGCCAGCGCGGCATCGATCCCGTCGAAGCTGGTGGGCAGCGTCGCCGCCAGAGAACCCGTCGCCTCGGCCAGCCCGGCGGTCGACTGCAGCACCTCGTCGACGGTGTCGAGCGTCGACTCGATCGTGACCAGGCCGTCATCGATCGCCGCCAGCACTTGGTCGGCGACGTCGATCGTCTCGGTCAGCGTCACCGTCACCTGCTCGCCGATCAGCAAGCTTCGATCCGTTGTCTCCTCGAGGTTGCCGAGAAACGTCCAGATCACGATCGTGCCGATCACGGCGACGACGACACCCACCACGGCGATCGTGCGAAACACGGCCGGCGCCCGCGGTGAGACCACGCTCATGCAGCACTGACCCGCAAACGACGCCGCAACCCGATCACCGCCAGTGCACCGTAGCCGAGCACCAGCAGCCCGAGCCCGCCCAGCATCTCCAGCGACGGGTCCTGCGCCGCGCAGCATGATGTCCTGCAGCCCGGCGATCCCGTAGGTCACCGGCAGCAGCCACGAGATCACCTCACCGGATACATCGAGCCCTCGATCGGCAGGATGAAGCCGCTGAAGAACAGCCCGGCGAGCAACGCCAACATCGCGTACTGCACGGCCTGGCTCTCGGACTGCGAGATGATCGCGAACACCATGCCGAGCGCCAGCGACGCCAGCAGCACGCCGACGACGATGGCAGCCAGCCAGGCGATCGAGCCGGCGACGGCGACGCCGAGCCCGAAGACCGCCGCTGCCGATCAGCGCCGCACCGACGACGCAGCCGACGAGCAGGTAGGCGAAGGTCTTGCCGATGATGATCTCGATCGACGACAGCGGGCCGACCCGCATCAGTTCGAACAGACCGGTGCGGCGGTCGCGGACGATCGACAGCGCCGCGAACGTCAGCGCCAGGTGTTGCAGCAGCAGCGCGAGCGAGGCCGGCGTGAAGTAGTCGGTCGGGGGAGGTCGAGGCCGACACGACGTTCTCGGTGCTGCTGTCGAATGGCCGCACCAGCACCTCCGGGTCGAGCACGACCGAGTCGCTCGAGCTGATCGGCGAGGTCTCGCAGCGATTCCGAGACGGCGGTCAACTCCTCGTCGGTGGTGTCGGCGTCGATCGTCTGCAGACGGCTCGCGACATCGCCGACCTGTTGCCGGGTCGTCTCCAGTTGAGCGATCAGCTCGGGGTCGCTGTCGTCCGAGCCGGCGAGGATGTCGCGCCGAGTCGTCGACGGGCGTCGTCGAGCACGTCGAGCGGCTGGCGAAGCAGGTCACGGGTGCCGACCGGATCGCCGAGGATCGTGTCGCTGGCATCGAGGAGTTGCCGACCGAGCCCCGACGCCGGAGCGAGCTCGCTCTGGACGTCGTCGGCAAGCGTCGCCAGCACGGTGGCGTTGACCTCTGCGATCGCCAACTGGGCGGCAAACTCGATCGCCGCCTGCTGGATCGGGTCGATCTCGTCGTGGAGCACCTCGATCACGGCTCGCTCGCCGGCCAGCACCGACTGCTGCGGGTCGGGCGGGAAGACCACGACGATGTCGACGTCGCCGGTCGCCAAGGCGCCCGCGCTTCGTCCTCAGTGGCCACCATCCCCTCGGAGTCGATGAACTGGGCCAGGTGACCTTGTACGAGTCGTGCAGCTCTTCGTAGATCGAGCCGGGTGGTCCGACGAACAAGGCCCGCTTCTGCATGTCGCTCTCGGCGTAGCCGGAGCCGAACAGCAGCAGCAGCATGAACGGTCCGAGCACCAGCAGCGCGACCAGTCGCGGCTGGCGCAGGATCTCGACGACCTCCTTGCGGAGGAAGGCGAAGGAACGGATCACGACGCCCCAGCCGCGACGCACCGTGGCAGCGCCGGTCGAGGCGCGACTGCGGCTCATGACGCCTCGCCTCGCTCGGCGGTCGCACGCTCGCCGCTGCGGTGACGTTCGACGACGCGCACGAAGGCCTCGTCGTAGTCGACGACGTGCTCGCACACCTCGCTCGCCTGGAGGCCGAGCGAGTCGAGCGCGGCGCTGAGGTCGGGGAGTGCCTGTTCGGCGTCGTCGACGACGATCCGGATCCGGTTGCGCTCGAGGCGCTCGATGTCGCCGACCACGAACGTTCGCGCGGCGATCCGCTGGAGCTCTTCGTCGCTGGGCTGGCGGTTGAGTGTGACGTCGACGACCTCTCCCTCGAACGCCGCCCGGCGCAGGTTGTCGGGCGTGTCGAGCAGCAGCAGCTCACCGTCGCTCAGCAACCCGACGAGGTCGCATTCGCTGGCCTCGCCGACGTACTGGGTGGTGACCACGAGTGACTTGCCGCGCTCGGCCATGCTCCGGAACCGCTCCCAGAACTTGCTGCGAAGGATGGGTCGATCCCGGCCGTGGGCTCGTCGAGGAACACGAGCGTCGGGTCGTGGACGAAGGCGGCGGCCAGGGCCAGCCGGCGCTGCATCCCGCCGGACGCGTCGGCGACCCGTGTCGAGCGGTGATCGCGAGCTCGACCCAGTCGAGCAACTCGTTGATGCGCCGCCTCCGGCGAAGCGGCAAGCCCGTACATCGAGGCGTGGAAGTTGAGGTTCTCGCGCAAGCGAGAGCTCGGGGAACAAGGCCGGTGTCTGGGGCAGGTATCCGATCGGGCGCGCTGGCTGGACGTGAGCGCCGTGGACGGTGTTCCGAACACGGCGACCGTGCCGCTGGTGGGCGCGTAAGCAGAGCCCGGTCATCAGTCGGACGGTCGTGGTCTTGCCGCACCCGCTCGGACCGATCAGACCGAGGATCCGTCCGCGCTCCACGGTCAGGTCGAGTGGTTGAATCACCTCGTGGTCGCCGAACGTCTTGGTGACCTGTTCGGCGACCACGAGCGGCCCGTCGTCGCCGACCGCATGACGCGCCCGTCGGCGCGGGGGGTGCATCGGGCGTTGCGCAATGACGGGCTCGGTTGTCGCGTGGTCGATCGGTGTGGTCACAGTGTCTCGATCAGCTGGGTGCGGGCTGGCGGCCGAGATACCCAGTCAGCGGCGCGGGCAAACCACGCCTCAGGGCGACGACGTGCCGGGGCCGGGAGCTTCGCCTGCGCCGGCCGCGGGGTTCGGTGCCGCTGACGTGTCCGGATCGCTCGACTGGGGCAACACGGTCTCGTCGACACCGTCGACCTGGGTGCCGCCGTCCTGTGTATTGGGGTCGGTCGCCGGCGAGTCGTCGTCGCACGCGCCGAGGACGATCGTCGCACTGAAGAGGGCGAGCACGCACAACCTGGCAGGAGTTCTCACGGCAGGCCTGTGCCCGACAGCCGGCCACGGCAAACCCTGGCGGCGCGGGGTTGTGTAGACCGAGCAGGGTCTGGGTATCTGCGGCTGGTGCACCCCCGACACGTGAGCACCGACGACCACCGATGAGCATCGCCGAGCCGGTGCCCGGCTTGATCTACGTCGACGACGGCGCGCCCGGCTACCGGCGGCGGCGGTGTGGACGAGGGTTCACATACCTCGACACCAACGGCAAGACGATTGGCGACGCCCGCACGATCGATCGTCTCCGGCGCCTGGCGGTGCCGCCGGCGTGGACCGATGTGTGGTTGTGCCCCGACCCGGACGGTCACATCCAGGCGACCGGTCGCGATGCCAAAGGGCGCAAGCAGTACCGCTACCACGACGATTGGAAGCGCGCTCGCGACGAGGCCAAGTTCGACTCGCTGGTCGACTTCGGGCATGCCTTGCCGATCCTTCGATCGCGAGTCGCCGACGACATCCGCCGGCGCGACCTGTCGTTCGATCGTGTCGTCGCCACCACCGTGTGGCTGCTCGATCACACGCTGATCCGAGTGGGCAACACCGAGTACGCCAAGGACTCGTACGGACTGACGACCCTGCTCGACAAGCATGTCGACGTCACCGCCGACACGATCAAGTTCCGCTTCGTCGGCAAGTCGGGCAAGCAGCACGATCTCGTGCTCAGCGATCGGCGCGTCGCCAAGATCGTCTCGGAGTGCCAGGACCTCCCCGGCCAGCAACTGCTCCAGTACCTCGTCGACGACGACGCCGTGCGGGGGATCGGCTCACGCGACGTCAACGACTACATCCGTGAAGCGACCCACACGGCGTTCACGGCCAAGACGTTCCGGACCTGGGGCGCCAGCGCCTACACCTTGGGCGAGCTGCTCCGCCTCGGACCGGCCGACACCGAGCGCGATGCACAAGCCCAGGTCCGACAGGCGGTCAAGGACACTGCCGAGCTGCTGCGCAACACGGCAACGGTCTGCCGTCAGAGCTACATCCACCCGCGCGTGCTCGAATCGCACGTCGACGGCCGCCTGCACACGGCCCGCAAGCCGCGCCGCCGCAAGGACGGTCTGATGGACGAGCACGAGCTGCGACTGCTGGCGCTGCTCGACGAATGACGAATCAGTCGCCGGGCGTGTGAGCGCGAGGTCGTGCGGGTAATGGGTCGCATGAAATTCGGCTACACGTGCTCGAGCGAGGAATTCGAAGCCAGCGAACTGGCGCGCAACGCGGTGCTGGCGGAGGACGCCGGCTTCGAGTTCGTGACGGTCAGCGACCACTTCCACCCGTGGACCAGCTCCCAGGGCCACAGCCCGTTCGCGTGGTCGACGGTGGCGGCGATCGCCACCCTCACCGACTCGGTCGCGATCGGCACCGGGGTGACCTGCCCCTTGATCCGTACCCACCCGGCCGTGATCGCCCACGCTGCGGCGACGTCGGCCGAGCTCAGCGACGGGCGGTTCTTCCTCGGCGTCGGCACCGGCGAGGCGCTCAACGAGCACATCACCGGCGATCGCTGGCCACCGATCGAGCGGCGCCAGGAGATGCTGGTCGAGGCGGTCGAGATCATCCGCGCCCTGTGGACCGGCGACACCGTCGACTACGAGGGTCAGTTCTACGTGGTCGAGAACGCCCATCTGTTCTCGGCGCCCGACGAGGCACCGGCGGTGATCTGGGCCGCCTCCGGCGAGCAGTCGGCACGCCTCGCCGGCGAACATGCCGACGGGCTGTGGTCGACGTCGCCCGAGGCCAAGATCGTGTCCGCATATCAGAAGGCGGGCGGCAAGGGCGACGTGATCGGACAGCTCACGTTGTGCTTCGACCGCGACCGTGAGAAGGCGATCGACACGGCCTTCGAGATCTGGCCGAACGCCGCGATCCCAGGTCAGCTCTCGCAGGACCTGCCGACCTTCACTCACTTCGAGCAGGCCGCCGAGCTCGTCACCCGTGAGCACATCGCCGACCAGATCACGTGCGGGGACGACGTCGACGCGGTCGTCGAAGCCGTGACCGAGTTCGCCGAGGCCGGGTTCACCAAGCTCCACTTCCACCAGGTCGGCCCGGATCAGCAGGGCTTCATCGACTGGTGGCGCGACGAGCTGGCCGACGCAGTGTCAGCAGTCGGCACGCGCCAGAAGGCCGGCGCAGGAACCGGCAAGCGGTGACGCGCTCAGCCGCCGTGCTCTGAATCGGAGCCGGCAGCCTCGACCTGCTTGCGGATCCTCGAGCGGGCGGCTTCGATCGAACGCTCACCCTCGCGCTCGACCTCGATCATCGAGTTGTCGGCGGTCGACACCGCCAACAGCAACTCGTCGAGCTTGAGCTGCAGAGCCGCGGTGTCGCGGTTCTGCATGCACTGGATGAGGAACACCATCAGGAACGTGACGATCGTCGTGCCGGTGTTGATCACCAGTTGCCACGTCTCGTTGAACCCGAAGAACGGACCACTCACCGCCCAGACCACGATCACACCGATCGCCAAGGCGAACGCGGTGGGATGACCGGTGGCTTCGGAGATCCGGTGCGCGAATCGTTCGAACCGACTCTGGCTGGACGCGGTGGCACCACCCTTCGACCCGATCCGTCGATGTCGCTCTGCAACGCTGCTCATCACGGCTCCTCTCGAACGTGCCAGGCTCAGGTACCACCCGTTCGAGCACCCCAAACGAGTGATCAACAACGAGTGATCATGGTGGCCCGCCCGGTTTCGCCGATCGCTCGGACGGGTACCGGACGCCCGATGCCGAAGGCGAGCGAACGATCCCCCGACCCGCGGCCGACAGACCCGCCGGATCTGTCGGACGACATGGAGTCGGCCGACCGCGCCAACGGGGAAGGACCGCCGGAACAGGGCGACGACGGCGATTCACGGTTCGACGAGTCGGACGATGGGGAAGAACGAGACGGGCGACGGCGGGCGGACGGTCCCGAGTGACGCTCCAGCAGGCGCTGGAGACGATTGCCCGCCACGTCGGGTCGCGGACGATCGCCACCGCCGAATCGATCAGCGCCGGGCGCATCGCCGCGCAGCTCGCCACCGTCCCGGGCGCGGTCGACTTCCTGCGGGGTGGTCTCGTCGCCTATCAGGAGCGCATCAAGCGCGGTCTGCTCGGGGTCGAGGCGGCGTCGATCTACTCGCCGCTCGCGGCGCGCGAGATGGCGCTCGGCGCCGCCCGCCTGTTGTCGGCGGATGTGGCCGTGGCCACCACGGGAGTCGCCGGGGGAGAGCCCGTCGACGGCGTGCCCGCCGGGACCGTGTTCGTCGGCATCGCCCTCGACGGGAACGCCGATGCCCGCGCCTACCACTTCGACGGTGCACCCGAACGCGTCGCCGAACAGGCCGGCGAGCAGGCCTTGGTCGATCTCGCCCGGGCACTCACGCCGAGCTGAGCCGGGCCGGACGTCAGTCGGGAGTTTCGCTGGGAGGCGAATCGGCCGGGAGCTCGCCGTCGTCGCGGTGGTCCCGCAACGTTCGCAGCACATCGCTGTCGGCCGCCGTGGCGGACGGCCCGTAGCCGAGCACCATCGTGCCCGCGGCTCCGCACACCCCGCACTCGAGCGCGACCACAGCCATCATGTCGTCCGGGTCGGAGGCGCCTTCCAGCCGGCGCAGGCTGCGCATCACCACGCGACTCGAGTCGAGGTCGGACCCGCACGAATCGCAGTGCACGATCCCGTCCTCCTCGGCGGCGAAGCTCGACGCGAAACCGGCCTCGGTGTAACCCTCGAGCACGTCGACCAGGGTGGTGTTGTCCGACGGTGCGGTGTGATCAGGCTTGGCCATGCCGGTGCGTACCCGACCAGCCGGCTTGCCAAACGCGGCCACCCGTTCGAGCCACCCGTTTACGTCCCTCCGCCGACGGGAACCGTCGCGGGGTAACGATTCCATTGCCACACGAGCGAGGTTCGAGATGCAAGCGCAACCAGGTTTCGGAGTTTGGACATACCGCCCGGACGTGACGTCGGGCAGCAAGATCGTCGACTACACGGTCGAAGCGATCGACGGCCGGATCGGCAAGATCGACAAGGCCAGTGACGACGCCGATGCAGCACACATGGTGGTCGACACCGGTTTCTGGATCTTCGGTCAGAAGCGTCTGATCCCCGCCGGAGTGATCGCCAGCGTCGACGACGTCGAGCGACGTGTCTCCGTGAACATGACGAAGGATCAGATCAAGGCCGCCCCCGACTGGGACGAGCAGGCCAACGGCGACTGGAAAGCTCGCTACGACGCCTACTACGGACCGTTCGGCTCCTGATCGGTCGGGGCCCGAGCCGGACATGTGGGGGCGCGCCATGCGCTCCGGGTCGACGTAGACCGCCAGCTTGTCCCACGCCTCGTCCCCCAACTCGTGACGTCCGGCCTGCTCGATCGTCGAGCCGTGCTCGATCATCAGCTTGCCGATCACGGCGGCCCGGTCGTAGCCGATGTAGGGCGCCAGTGCGGTGACCAACGATGGTGACCGGATGGCGTGCTCGCGCATCCGTTGCCGGTTGACTTCGAGCAGCGCCACCCCCTTCTCGCCGAGCAGGTCAGCCGCCTTGGCACACAGGGCGATGCTCGACAGCAGGTTGCGGGCCATGACCGGCATCGCCGTCGTGAGCTCGAGCGTGGCGTTGGTCGTGGCGAACGTGACGGCGGCGTCGTTGCCGACGACCTGGGCCGCCACCTGCTGGACGACCTCGAGCACGATCGGGTTGACCTTTCCGGGCATGATCGAGCTGCCCGCCTGGAGGTTGGGCACCGATACCTCGCCCAGCCCGCTCGCCGGACCCGAACCGAGCAGGCGCAGATCGCCGGCGATCTTGTTCATCGCCAGCGCCGCCGTCCGACACGCACCGTTGAGGTCGCTGAACGCCTCCTGTCCACCTTGCGGCTCGAAGTGATCGGCTGCCTCACGCAGCGGCAGGTCGAAGCGGCGCGCCAAGCGCTGGGCGATCTCGGCGCCGAACGTCGGCGGTGCATTCAATCCGGTGCCGACGGCCGTGCCGCCGAGCGCCAGCTCGAGCAGTCGCTCGGACGACGACTGCGATCCTGGGAGCGGCCAGCTCGATCGACCTGGCCCAGCCACCTGCCTCCTGACCGAACATCATCGGGACCGCGTCCATCAGGTGCGTCCGTCCGAGCTTGACCGTGTCGGCGTGCGTCGACGCCAGTGCCCTCAGCTGTTCGTGCAGCCGCGAGAGCGCCGGCAACAGGCTTCGATGCACTCTCAGCAGGGCGGCGATACGGATCGCCGACGGGAACACGTCGTTCGACGATTGCGAGGCGTTGACGTGGTCGTTGGGATGCACGCCCGAGCCGGAGATCTCCGACGCCCGCTTGGCGAGCACCTCGTTGACGTTCATGTTGGTGCTCGTGCCCGAGCCGGTCTGGAACACGTCGACCGGGAACTGGTCGGCAAAGCGCCCGTCGAGCACCTCCTCGCCGGCGGCGGCGATCGCCTGGGCGATCTCGCCGGTGATGACGTCGAGCCGCGCGTTGACGGCCGCGGCCTCGATCTTGATCGCCACGACCGCCAGGATCAGGTCGCGAGGCGGCGGACCGGCGATGCGGCCGATGTTCTCGACAGCCCGCGTGGTCTGCGGGCCCCACAGCTGGGCGGCCGCTCGGCGATTCGAGGCGCTGGTCGATTCGTCATCGCTCACGTGCTCATCCTCCCATCGCTCCGGCGCTGCGTGCGTCGCCCGGCAACTGCGGTCGCCGACCTCATCCCCGTGCGCTATCCCTTGCGTTGCTCGGCGAACTCCCGCAACGACGACAGGCTCGACGCGATCAGGCGCCCGACGTGGACCTGACTGGTGCCGACCCGCTCGGCGATCTGGGCCTGACTGAGCTCGTGGAAGTACCGCAGGTAGAGGATGTTGCGCTCGCGCTTGGGCAGCTGGTCGAGCAGCTCGGAGAGCACCTGACGGTCGAGCACGTCGTTGGCCCGCGTCTCGCCGTCGTCGACGGGCTCGACGCCCTGGAGCCCGTCGAGACTCACCGACGAGTACACGGCGCTCGCCTCGAGGCCCTCGAGCACCTGCTCGCGGCGCAGGTCGAGGCGCTCGGCCAGCTCGGCCACGGTCGGGGAGTGGCCCAGGTCGGCGGTCATCTCGTCGACCGCGCCATTGATCTGGATCCTGAGCTCCTTGGCGCCGCGCGGGACGTGGACGGACCACGTGTGATCGCGGAAGTGGCGTCGCAGCTCGCCGAGGATCGTCGGGGTGGCGAACGTGCCGAACCTGACACCGAAGTTGGGGTCGTAGCGATCGACGGCCTTGAGGAGTCCGATCATCGCCACTTGGCAGAGGTCGTCGAACGGCTCACTGGTCTCGGCGAAGCGTCGCGCCACGCGCCGGGCGAGCCAAGCGCCGCGTTCGACGATCTGATCGCGCAGGCCCGGGTCGCGGGTCTCGGCGAACTCGCCGACGGCCTCGTCGAGCCAGTCGGCCACCTGGTCGCGGTTGATCGCCTCAGCACGCATGAGTCCGGCGGAGTCGAACGGTGGCGGAGATCCGCATCTCCGAGTCGAACAGGTCGATCGAATGGGCCGAGCAGACCTCGGCGAGGACGGTCTTGGACAGCACGAGGTCGGGATGATCGGGGTCGAAGCTCCGTGTCGCACCACGTCCGACGATCGCGAACTCGCCGTCGCCGACCTGCAGCGTGAGGGTCAATGTCCGGGCCGATCCGTGCTCGATCAACGCCAGCAACACCTCGCTGACCGCCAACTTGATGTCGTCGATCTCGTCGAGCGTGCACTTGGCCGTGGATGCCATGCCGCTGGCGGTGAGCCTGATCGCCGAGACCAGATCGGCATCGGCGGGCAGGCGGATCTCGATCGGACCTGAACGAGCGGCAGCCGTCGACCAGTGTTGCTCGGCGGTGCTCATCGGCACTCAGTCCTCGAGGCGGAACTGCTCGGTCGTGCCGGTGATGTCGAGCATCCGCCGCACTGCCGAGCCGACGTTCCTGAGGTGGACCGCGGTGCCGCGCTCACCCGCCCGGCGGCTGGCACCGAGCAGCGTCCGCAAGCCGGACGAATCGATGAAATCGACATCGCCGAGGTCGAGCACGATCGGTGCATCGTTCTCACGTGTCAGGACGCAGGCCTCGAGCGTGGGCCCGCCGGCGACGTCGATGTCGCCGTGCACCACCAGCACGCCGGCAGCGTCGAGGTCGACTTGGAGTGGGCCACCGCGTTGGTCTGTCATGGTGTCCTCCCAGCCACGATGGGGGATCCGACGTCAACACCTCTGGGTGCGCCCATGAGCGGTGCGGTACCCCGGGTCGCACCACGTCAAACGTGTCGAACGTGGCGCCGGCGTCAGGAAGCGTCGTCAGGATCGTCGTCGGACGGGAAGGCGAGATGGCCACCGATGGCCGCCGCCGCCGTTGCCAGCGCGGCGCCGACGTGCACTGCCAGGCGTGCCCTGGGTGTCGTGCCGTGCCGGCGTAGCCACCACGAGTAGGCGAAGGCGACCGTGGCCGCCGCGTTCAGCGCTCCGTGCGCGGCGGCGCTCCTGCGGCCCTGCTGATCGAGGTGCGAGGCGTCGCCGAGCCCGCTCACCACCGCCGGCACGGTGCTCAGCACCCCAAGCCCGAGCAGCCGGCGAGCGCCCGCATCGGCGCCGCCCCCGGGCAGGATGTCGAGCGCCCAGGCGCTCGTCCAGAACCCGATCGGGAGGTCCGTGAACAGCGGATGCGAGGGATGGCCGAGCACGTCGTACGCCCGGTCGGCCAGTCGCCGCGGCGTGCCGCGTCCGATGTGTGCGACCAGTTCCGCCGGACGGTCGAGCAGGCGGTTGGCAGTCAGGCCGTCGATCAACTGGCCGAGCGTGGGCGTCATGACGTCTGCTACCCGCCACGGCGCCGGATCGGAACCCATCGGAGGCATGTTTGGCGTCGGTCGTGCTCGGGTAGTCGACCGGCGCGCCGGCGTGCCCCCCAGAGGCCGGCGACATACGTCGAGCGCCGGGAGCGGAGCCACCCACCCGCTCCCGGCGCTCCGGTAACCCGCCCGAGCACCGAGGCTCGGCACTCATGGAGGTTCAGTGATGCCACAGCGAGCGTGGAGTTCCAAGCGTGAACGCCAGTACGAGCACATCAAGGACGGTCTTCTCGATCGTGGCGAGGACGAGGACACGGCGGAGGAGATCGCCGCCCGCACGGTCAACAAGGAACGTGCCCGCAGTGGTGAGGCCCAGACCGCCAGCAAGTCGTCGACCGATGACATCTCGTCCGGGCGGCGTGGCGGTCTGCGGTCGCATTCCGGCGCCGGCGGCCGGACCTATCGCCAGCTGTACGCGGAAGCGCAGCGCAGGAACGTCAAGGGGCGTTCGACGATGACCAAGAAGGAGCTCGAGCGAGCCGTCGGCTAGGCCCGTCGTCAGGTGACTTCGGGCTGGACCGGCCAGGGGTCCGGCGTGAGCGGGTCGGGCGTGATCGGTTGCGGCACGATCGGCTCGAGCGGCACAGGGTCGGGCGGCGCCGGATCGGGCACGTACGGCTCGGGCGGCTCCGGATCGGGGACCACCGGCCCCGGATCCGGGATGATGATCGTCGGTGGCTCCCCCGGCCGCGGCGGGTTGTGCGGCGGGGGAACCTCCGGGTCGTGCGTCGGATCGCTGTTCATGCCGGTCTCCGATCTGTGCCAGTGAGTGGCGGCGGCTCAGGTTCGGCTGCGGAAGACGCTGTAGCCCCCGGGGCCCACGAGGCAGGCGGCGACGATCAGCACGATGCCCAGGATGATCTGTCCCTGGATCAGCTGAACGATGCCGACGACGACGAGGATCAGGGCGATGATCCAAAGCAGGGTGGCGCTCATGTGGTTGTGCTCCTCTGTGAGGTGTGTGTGGTCTGGAAAGAGTGCGACGAACGTCGACTCACCCGGCGAGCACCGAGTCGGCCTGGTTGGTCAAGGGTGAGCCGGAACGCGGGTCGTCGGACGAGATCTTCGTGAGGTTCATCTTGCTGTCGAGCAGGAAGCGGCCGTGCCACGTCTCGGTGGCGTCGAGCGTCACCGAATCGCCCTCGATCGAGATCTTGCGAAGCTCGGGCGTGTTGGCGAGACGCGGGTCGGACGAGATCCGCCACAGTGACGAGATCAGACGCTTCCAGCGACGCATGTCGGTCTGACGGCGCGACATCTGGTGCATGAACTCGTCGCGGATCGAGCGCAACCAGAGGGCGAGGGTGTAGCGCTGGCTCCACGCCAGCAGCAGGGCCGCCGACCGGCTGATCGGCCGCATGACGGGCCGAGTGGTGCGTGACAGGAGTCGAATCATGAGCGGGCGATACCCACCCGGCGTACGTCTCCAAACCTCGTGACGCGCAACCATGACGCACGACGACACGCTCGACGAGTTTCACGTCGATCGGGCGTGGGTACCGGTGGCTCGTCATGTACCCCCTGAAAGGAGCATCGCATGAGCGGTGAGATGGACAAGATGAAGGGTCGCGTCAAGCAGGCGGCCGGAGACCTGACCGACGACGAGGACTTGCAGCGTGAGGGTGAGCGCGACGAGGCCGCCGGCAAGGTGAAGGACATCACCGACAAGGCCAAGGACAAGGTCGACGACGCCGTCGACGCCGTCAAGGACAAGTTCAACTCCTGAACCTCTGACGTGACGGGTGCGGCTCATCAGCCGCTGTCATTCGAACTCGCATCGGGCCGCCGGACGTGCCGGCGGCCCGGCCGCGTCATGACGCCGACGCGACCGTCAACCGCTGACGTTCAGGTACTCACCGACGCCGCTGATGTCGAACAGTCGGGCCACGACGGGCGACGGACGTACGAGCGTCAACGAACCGCCGTTGGCTTCGAACTGCTGGTGGGCCTCGATCAGCGCCCGCAATCCGCTCGAGTCGACGAACTCGACACCGCTGAGATCGATCTCGAGCGCGGCGGCGTCGGAGTCGGCGACGGCCGCCGAGATCTGAGGCGCGGTGTGGGCATCGATCTCGCCCACGACAGCGAACCCGTTCCCGGTCGGCGTGATGGCGAGCGGCGTGTCCGGTGCGGTCATGTCTGCACTGTATCCATCTCGTCGTGCGCCGATTCGTGCGCGGCCACCGGTTCGGAGCGTCTCAGCGCCACGACCGTGACATCGTCGGTGCGCGTGCCGACCTGGAACTCGGCGACGCTCCCGAGCAGCCCGGCGACGAGCTGCTTCGGATCGCGAGTCGGCCGCCGAGTGGAGGAACTCGGCGAAGCGTTCGTCGCCGAATCGCTGGCGTTCGGCACCCATCGCTTCGGTCACGCCGTCGGTGTACAGCAGCAACGTCCATCCGGGATCGATCGTGACCGACTCGGTCTGCCACGTCGATTCGAAAGCACCGAGCAACGGGCCGGTGCGGGCGAGCTCGATCGTGGTGTGGCCGTTGGTGAGGATCGGCGGTGGGTGGCCGGCGTTGGCGTACTGACAGACCCCGGTGTCGACGTCGATCACGGCGACCACGGCGGTCAGGAGGTCGGCCCGCTCGTCCTTGCGGTTCTCCCGCGACAACCAGTCGAGCGCGCCTCCGGGACTGACCCTGCTGCGCATCGCCGCGCGCAGCTGGCTCTTCGACTTGAGGGCGTCGAGGGCGGCGCCCGCGCCGTGACCCGTGACGTCGACCATCACCACGTACAGGCGGTGCTGGTCGAGCAGGCCGAGGTCGAAGCAGTCGCCGGCGACGACACCCTCGGCCGGGACGAGGGCGCTGCCCACAGACCACCCGGGCGGCGGGTCGCCGAGCTCGTCGGCCAGCTCGGAGCGAACGTGGAGCGCCAGCACGGCGCTCTGCTCGAGCGCCGCGATAGGCGGTGACCGCCCGGTCGCGTTCGTGCGCCAACGAGCGCTGCAATGCGCGGATGGCGTCGACGACCTCTTGCAACTCGACGCTGTCGAAATCGGGCAACTCCTGCTCATCGTCGATCGAGAGGGCGCGCGCCGATTCTCCGATCAGCTCCAACGGCTGGGTCACCCAACGGCGGAAGAGCATCGCCACGAGCACGATCGCGCCGAAGGCGGCGACGGCGCTGGCGACCAGCACCCCGAACGTGTTGCGCTTCACGTCGTCGGTGCGTTCCATCAAGCGGTCGAGCTCGTCGGTCACCATCGAGTCGAGCGCTTCGAGCTCGACTCTCACGACGTTGAAGCGCTCCCGGGCGAGTTGCTCGTCGGGCGGTGCGGAATCCGGGTCGAGCGAGGGCACGACCACGTCGGCGCGCCACTGGTCGGCAGCCTCGTTGACCTGGTCGATCTGCTGGTCGAGGTCGATCACGTCGGTGGCGGTGTGCGCTCGGAGGCGCTCCTCCATCACTGCCGCCAACGCGGCACCTTGCCGGTAGGGCTCGAGAAAGCTCGGATCGTCCGTCAACAGGAACCCACGGATCCCGGTTTCCTGGTCGCTGTAGGCCAAGCGCAGGTCCGACACCTCGGCGGCGGCGACTCGCAGCTGACCCCTGTCGTCGAGGGCCCGATCCCAGGATCGAACCATCAGGGCCGAGAGTCCGACGGCGAACACGACCAGTGCCAGGAAGATGCAGCCGAGCACGCCGACTCGGACACGCAGACTGTTGTTGTCGCGCCGTGCCATCGTGTCGGCATCGTATTGGTGCGCAGGGACGACGGTCCCTGCGCCCCGCGGGTCATCAGGACAATCACCCGTTCGGATGACAATCCTGACCAGCAGTCGCGGTCAGGCAGCCACGATGCGGGGCGGCTGCTCGGATCGCACAGCGGTCGCTCGTGTGGTGCCGGCGGCGCCGGACGAGCAGCACGCGCGAGCAGCGGCGAGCACCGCCGCCGACACGATGCCGACCGCCATCGCCGGGCGACGGCGGGCGGATGCGACGACAACGGTCGCCGCGTCTCCCGCGGTGTCGAGGGCGGTGACGATCACGTCACCGACTTCGGCGACGCTCGGCAGTGGAAGCGATGAGGTGTCCAGCGTGGGCATGCTGGGGAGCGCGGAAAGGTTGAGTGACATGGTCAGCTCCTGTTTCGAGTTCGGTTGCGTCAGACGCTGGGCGCGGCCGAGGATGAACAGGACCAGAGCAATGATGGCAAGGATGATCAGGATCGTGTACAGCATGGCGGTCCGGTACCCGACGCCGTGATCGGCCAAACCACGACGCGGCCACGGTCGGATCGTCGGGATCGACTCGGGATCGACGTGCCGGTGCCGGTCGGCCCGCTGTATGTTGAGCGCTCGCATGACCGCCAGCACACAACCGAACGACGTGGTCGAGCTCGACCTGCCCCTCACCCATCGCCATGCGTCGACCGTCCGGGTGGTCGCCGCCGCGCTCGGGGCCGATGCCGGGTTCACGGTCGACGAGATCGAAGACCTCCGACTCGGGGTCAACGAGGCGGCGTCGCTGCTGGCCGACGTCGACGGCGTCGAGACCGGCCGGCTTCACCTGCGCTTCACCACCGCCGGCTCGACGATGACGGTGGTCGCCAGACGGACTGGTGTTCCCGAGTCGATCTCGATCGACGACGTCGACGACCTGGCTGTGCGCATCCTGCGCGCCGTGGTCGACGAGTTCCGAGTCGACGACGACGGTTCATTCGTCGTCGTGAAGCACGCCGTGGCCGATGACGACTGACTCGACCGAGCTGTTCGAGGAGTACAGCCGCACCGGTCGCCGGAGCATCCGCAACAGGATCGTCGAGGAGCACATGGGGCTGGCGATCCACATCGCGCGGAGCTTCGACAACCGCTCGCGGCGCGATCGCGACGTCGAGCAGGCGGCGATGTTGGCACTGGTCAAGGCCGTCGACCGCTTCGACGTGACGCTCGGGGTGCCGTTCACCGCCTTCGCCGGCCGCACCATCGAAGGCGAGATCAAGCGCTACTTCCGCGACTCCACGTGGGCGGTCAAGGTCCCGCGCGGCGCCAAGGAACTGAACGTCGCTGTCCGGCGGGCGGTCGACCAGCTGTCGGTGTCGACCGGGCGATCGCCCACGGTCGAGGAGGTCGCCGCCCATCTCGGTGTCGACCGCGAAGATGTGGTCACCGGCTTGTCCGCCGATCACGCCCGTTCGGTCGCCTCGATCGATCCAGGGGCCGGCGACGACGCCGGCGCAGCCGACCGCCTGGGAGCGACGGCGTCCGTCGACCGTGGCTTCGGTGACGTCGACGATCAGGAGGCGGTACGGGCGCTGCTGACGACGCTGCCCGAGCGCGAGCGCAGGATCCTCGAGCTGCGGTTCTTCGAGGACATGTCGCAATCCGAGATCGCCGAGGTGGTCGGGCTCTCGCAGATGCACGTGTCGCGCCTGTTGCGAGCGGCGCTGGAACGGCTGCGGCAACGCGCCGACGACTCCGACGTGCCGTCGTAGACGTCGTCGACGCCGGCAACTGCGACATCGACGACGACTCGGGCGCCGACTACCCGCATGTTTGCGTGCCGGACGGGCCTGGGTACCGGGCTTCGCAACAGACGAAAGGACACACCAATGTTCGCAGCCCTCGGAATCCTCCTGATCGTCGCCGGGGCGATCATCACGTTCGCCATCGATCGGTCCGCCGACGGTGTCGACCTCGTGGCCATCGGTTGGATCATGATGGCCGGCGGTGGGCTCTCGCTGCTCGTTGCCTTGATCCAGGGTGCCGGTTGGATGTCCACCAAGAACGCCCACTTCCATACGGAGCGCCACATGACGGCCGATGGCCAGCACTTCGTGGAGGAAGTCCGTCAGGACTGACCTCGATGATCGCGGAGTGCCCGTGACGACATCGTCAACCCCCTCCTCCCCCGCCCGTACATCGGACGGGGGAGTCGACGCGCCCGGTGCGCGTCGCGCTCGTCAACGACTACGAGATCATCCTGCGCGGCTTGCACGCCATGTTGGCCCCGTTCGCCGAACGGATCGAGGTCGTCGAGCTACGAGATCGGAGGCACTCCCGACCATGTCGCCGACGTCGCCCTGTTCGACACGTTCGCCAGCCGGCGCGACGCACTCGACCGCGCTCGGCAGATGATCGCCGAGCGGCGGGTCGACCACGTCGTGCTGTACACGTTCGACGCCACCGAGGAGTTCCTCGAGATCGCCCGCTCCGTGGGCGTGTCCGGTGTCGTGCTCAAGTCGGCCTCCGGCGAGGAGCTGGCGACCGCCATCGAACGCGTCGCTCGGGGCGAGCAGTTCGGCCTCGACACACCCGTGCGGGCGACGCGCAGCGCCACGTCCGACGGTCTGTCGGCGCGCGAGGAGGAGGTGCTGGCACTGCTGGCGCTCGGGTGCACCAACGCCCAGATCGCCGAGCAGCTGTTCCTGTCGATCGACACCGTCAAGACGTACGTCCGGCGGGTCTTCGCCAAGCTCGGGGTGAGCAACCGCACACAAGCGGCGATGCACGCCGCCGAGCGATCGCTCGCTCCCCGCAACAACCACGGGCAACGCCAGCACAACGGGCGCGTCGACGCTCATGGCGCGCGCTCGAACCCAGGCTCCGCGTTAGGTTATGGCTGTGAGCGCGGGTGTGGGATCGACGGTGGAGCTCGAGTGCCACATGTCCAACGTCAGCGCCGCCCGTCGATTCGTGCGCACCGAGCTCGGGGGTCGCGCCCCCGAACCGGCGCTGTCCGACCTGATGCTCGTCACGAGCGAGCTGGTCACGAACGCCTTCGAGCATGGTTCCGGCAGCGTCGTGCTCACGGTCCGGAGCGACGACGAGGGGCATCGGTGACCGTGACCAGCCGCGGTGAGGCCGACACCCTCCCGGACGTCGATTCATGGACGACCGCACGCGCCGACCGGGTTTCGGGCCGCGGGCTCGGCATCGTGCGTCAGATCGCCGACGACATCGACGTCGAGCGGTCGGGTGACACCATCGTGATCACCGTGCACCGTCGGTTCAGCCGACCCGATCGCTGATCGCGCCGCCCTCCAGCCGCGCCGCCGCCCACGGCAGCATGCGCCGCACGAGATCGTCGAAGGCGGCGACGCCGAGCTCGATGTCGGCCTCGGCGGTGTCCTCGATGTGGGTGTGCGACAGGCCGTTGATCGACGGCGTGAACATCATCACCGTCGGGACGCCGGCGCGCGACATCTCGGCCGAGTCGTGCATCGGGCCCGACGGCATCACGTGGCGCACGCCGCTGCGCGCGCTCGACGATGTCGGCCGCGAACTCGACCAGGTCGGGATGGAAGTCGATCGGGTCGATCGACCACAGCACGTCGATCTCGGCTTCGACCCGCTCCTCGTCGGCGATCGTGCGCACCAGCGCCTCGAGGCCGGACACCAGCTGAGTCGAGCGCGTCGCGGGACAGGTGGCGCATGTCGACGCTGAACTCGGTGCGGCCGTTGACCGCCGTCGGGACGCTCGGGTGGACGCGCCACACACCGACCGTCGTGAACGCGTCGTGGTCGAGGCCGAGATCGCGGATGGCGACCGCCATCCGCGCCGCGGCGACGGTGGGGTCGCGCCGCATCGGGATCGGCGTCGCCCCGGCGTGGCACGCCTGACCCTTGAGCCGGACCATCCGGCGCTCGACCCCGAGGATCCCGTGCAGCGCCGCCAGCCGCAGCCCGGCCGCCTCGAGCAGCGGCCCCTGCTCGATGTGCAGCTCGGCCGAGGCCACGATCGACGACAGCACGTCGCCGGCTGGTCAGGGCCGTCTCGAGCTCGACGCCGTGCTCGGCGACGACGTCTCCGAGCTGGCGACCGCCGTTGTCGACCAGATCGCGAGCAGCCTCGACGTCGAGCGTGCCCGACACCGCCCCGGAGCCGAACAGCGAGCGACCGAAGCGGGCGCCTTCCTCGTCGGCCCAGTCGACGACGCTGACCGACACCGGCAGCTCGACGCCGTCACGATGGAGTGCCCGCAGCACCTCGGCACCGGCCAGCACTCCGAGGCTGCCGTCGAGCCAGCCGCCGTTCGGAACCGAGTCGAGATGGCTGCCGAGCACGATCCGGTCGGGACGCGCGCCAGGCAGCGTCACCCACAGGTTGCCGGCCGGGTCGGTGTGGGTGTCGACCGGCACACCGTCGAACGTCGACGATGAACCACTCACGGGCCTGCACCCACGGCTCGGTCCATGCCAGCCGGGCACTGCCGAGCGGTGGGCCCGGCGAGGGACGTCCGCACACGGTCTGCGGGATGCCGTCGACGGGCTGCGAGGTGAGCGAGCGCAGCTCGAGCAGGTCGGCGACGACGCGGGCGGGATCAGCGGGCATGCACAGGTTCTAGCCGGGCTTGCGGGCGATCGCGATCACCGACAGTCCGGTCGGCAGGTCGACCCTGCGGAGCAGCGAGCGCTCGATCCTGGCGAGGGCCGGCAACACGCCACCCAACCCCGATTGGTTGCGTCCGACGTCGCTCGTCGAGCGACCGCGTTCCAGCACCGCCAGCGCCGCCGCAGGGGGCACGAGGAACGTGTAGGCACCGGTGGACCGCACGACGGTCGAGGCCGGCTGCGTCGAGCAGTCCCGCCAGGGTGGCGCGATCGAAGCGTCGCGCGGTGTGCGTGACTCGATCGTGGCCGCGGCGCAGGCGCGGCACGCCCGGCTCCATCAGTGCGACGACGACCGCCCGGTTTCGTCGACGCGTGCCAGTTCGCGCACGGTCGCCGCCGGGATCCGTGTTCATTCGATGGCAGAGCGCCGTGACGCACAGCACGGCGTCGAAACGTTCGTCGGCGTGGGGCAGGGCGTTGAGGTCGGCGACCACGGGTCGATATCCGGTGATCGACGACGCGTAGCGAACACTCGCCTCGTCGACGTCATCGACGAGCGTGGTCGGCGCGCGCCGCCAGCCAACTCCGGTCGCCCCGCTCCCGCCGGCGGCGTCGAGGTATCGCGTCGAACCGGTGACGCGGTGCGAGATGTGGTTCGATCAGCTCCGACAGCAGCTGTCGAGTCGACGACGTACCACCAGTGGCGCTCACCTGCTGCCGCCATGCGGCGATACTCGTCTGCGTCCACGAGCGGTCGATCATGACAGACGCTCGGCGCCCATCACGGGCGACGGTCCGGCGCGACATGCGTCGGGCGATACTGTGCCGCACGTGCTCCACGAGAATCGGCCTTTCGCGGAGTGGGCCGGCACGGCGTGCCTCGTCACCGGTGGCCTCGGATTCATCGGCTGCAACCTGGTTCGGGCGCTCGTCGACGGCGGCGCACGGGTTCGTGTCGTCGACGCCCTCGTGCCCGGCCACGGAGGTCGCGCCGATCATCTCGACGGGGTCGACGTCGACAAGGTGGTCGTGGCCTCGATCGCCGATCCCGTCGTTGCCGACCTGATCGACGGCGTCGACGTGGTGTTCAACGTCGCCGGTCAGGTCAGCCACAGTGCCTCGATGCGCGATCCGCAGCAGGATCTGCAGCTCAACGCCACGAGCCACGCGACGCTGCTCGACACGATCCGACGCGTGCAGCCCGCGGCGAGAGTCGTCTACACGTCGACCCGCCAGGTCTACGGCCGGTCGACGATGTCGACCGTCGACGAGACCCACGCCGCCAGCCCGGTCGACGTCAACGGGGTCGCCAAGCTCGCCGGTGAGCAGCTGCACCTCGTCTACGCCCACGCCTACGGCCTGGCCAGTTGCGCGCTGCGTCTCACCAACGTCTACGGGCCTCGACAGCGCCTCACGAGCGACGATCTGGGATTCCTGCCGGTGTTCATGCGCAAGGCGCTGTCGGGTGAGGAGATCCTGATCTACGGCGACGGCACGCAACGCCGCGACTGCCTCCACGTCGACGACGTCGTGGCCGCGATCGCGATGGCAACCGACGACGCGCGCCGTCGGCCAGGTGTTCAACGTCGGTCATCCGAGCTCGTACACGGTGGCCGAGATCGCCGAGCGAATCGTCGCGCTGCCGCCGGCAGTGACGGCGGGGTACGGCTCGTCGACTGGCCGGACGAGCAGGCGCGGATCGACATCGGCTCGTTCCACACCGGCAGCGCCCGCATCGGCGAGGCGCTCGGCTGGCGGGCATCGATCGATCTCGACGACGGGTGTGCTCGACACCGATCGACTTCTACCGGGAGCATCCGTGGTACCTGTCGTCGACCTGAGCCGGCGCGGCTCCCGGTTGGCGCCGCGACTTCGCACGACGCCGCCGCTCGCATCGCCGCGTCCGGGCGCATACCTGCTCGGCGACGAGCTGGCGTCGTTCGAGCGCGAGTTCGCCGGCTGGCTGGGCGCCGATCACGCAGTTGGCGTCGCGTCGGGCGCCTCGGCGCTGCAACTGGCGCTCACGGCGACGCGGCATCGGCGCAGGCGACGAGGTCCTGGTGCCGGCGTTCACCGCCGTCCCCACGGCGTCGGCTGTGGTCGCCTGCGGGCGCGCGGCCGGTTGCCGTCGACGTCGACCCCGAGTCGGCTTGCGTGACACCGGAAGCGATCGCCGAGGCGCGCACGCCGCGCACTCGGGCCGTGATCGTCGTCCACCTCTACGGGCTTCCCGTTCCGCTTGCCGGACGCTCCCGACGGCGGTGATCTGGTCGTGATCGAGGACGCCGCCCAGGCGGCTCGGTGCGTTGTCCCGACCGACGACCGCCGTCGCCACCGCGTACTCGTTCTATCCCGACCAAGAACCTCGGCGGGATCGGCGACGGTGGAGCCGTGGTCGTCGACGACGCCGCCCTGGCCGGGCGCGTCACCACGCTCCGCGCCCACGGGATGACGGCGCAGTACGTGCACGAATCGGTGTCGCAGAACTTCCGGATGTCCGAGCTCGAGGCGGCCTGGCTGCGGCTCGGACTCGAGTCGTTGGACGACGATCGTCGCCCGCCGGCGACAGATCGCGGCGACCTATCGAGCAGCGGCGCCACACCTGCGTTGGCAGCGCGACGACCCGCGTCACGCCTACCACTTGTGTGTGTTCCGCACGACCGACCGCGAGTCGGTCCGCCACCGGCTCGCCGACGCCGGCGTGGCGACCGCCGTCCACTATCCGCTGGCACTCACGCAACAGCCCGGCTACAGGAGCTGTTCGGGAGCCCTGCCCGGAGGCCGAGCGATGGGCGGCGGAGTGCGTCACCGTGCCGTGCTTCCCGGAGACTGACCGACGGCCGAGATCGACCGAGTGGCATCAGCGCTTGCAGGCCCTGCCGGTGATCGCGTCATGACGGAACCCGCCCGACGATCACCCTGCGGCCCACGACGTCGGCAGCGTGACCGCGGTGTTCCCGTGCTACAACGACGAGCGCACGATCGGCGGGCTGGTCGACCAGGTGTATCGCGGCGCTCGACGCCGCTCGTCGCCGACCGTCGAGGTGGTGGTCGTCAACGACGGTTCCGGCGACGGATCGGCGCCCTGCTCGACGACCATGGCGAGCGAACGGGCCTGGCTCCGCGTCGTCCACCACGACACCAACCGCGGGTACGGCCAGGCGCTGATCAGCGGCTTCCGGCGGCGCGTCACGAATGGATCTTCTACACCGACGGCGACGCCCAGTACGACGCCCGCGAAGCGGCCGACCTCGTGCCGCTCGCCACCGCCGACGTCGACGTCGTCCAGGGGTACAAGGTCGGCCGCGGCGACTCGTGGTACCGCAAGGTGATCGGCCGCACGTACCACCACGTGCGTCAAGTTCGTTGTTCGGGCTCGAGGTGCGCGACACCGACTGCGACTTCCGCTTGTTCCGTCGGCAGCCTGTTCACCGAGCAACCGTTGACCTCGACGCAGCGGTGTGATCTGCGTCGAGATGATGTACCGCTTCCAACGTCGCCGGCGCGCGATTCGTCGAGGCGCCTGTGCACCACTACTTCCGTCCGCACGGCAGCTCGCAGTTCTTCCGGTTGCCGGCGATCGCTCGCAGTGCCCGGCAACTGGTGGCGCTGTGGTGGAGGTTGGTGGTCCGTGGACGCTGAAGCCATCGACTCCGAAGCGGCTGACCCCGGAACCGTGGATGCCGGTGGCTCGGGCGCGACCTGGCTGACGCGGGTCGAGGCCGACCGCACGGCGCGCTGGGCGATGTGGGTGGCATGGCCGCTCGGCGTCCTGACGATCGTCGTCATCGGGCGCGATCAGTGGTTCGCCCGCGACGACTGGGCGTTCATCTTCACGCGCCAACGGATGCGCGAGGTCGGTGGCCTCGACGAGATGCTGCTCGCGCCCCAGGACGGGCACTGGATGACGTGGCCGATCCTCGTGTTCCGCGTCGCTGCACGACGTGTTCGGCACCGGCTCGTACCTGCCGTACCTGGTCGTGCTGTGGGCGACGCATGTCGGCGTGGTCGTGCTGGCGCCGGCGTGGATGGTGCGGCTCGGCGTGTCGGCCTGGACGATCGACGCTGATGACGATCCTGCTGCTCGTGTTCGGAGCCGGCTGGGAGAACCTGATGTTCGCCGTCCAGATCGTCTACAACATCTCGCTCCTGGCGTTCCTCGGCCAGTCCCTGCTGGTCGATCACGACGGTCCCGTCGACCGACGCGACTGGGTGAGGCGTCGGTGCTGTCGCTGATCGGGGTGTCGTCGTCCGGGTTCGGGCCGTTCTTCGGGTTCGGGGTCGGCCTGCTGCTGGTCCTGCGTCGACGCTGGGCGGCGGCCGCGGTCGCCGTCGTCCCGCAGGCGATCGCCTGGTCGTGGTGGTGGCTCACGTGGGGCGACGATCCGGCCGGCGACGCAGGCGTGGCGGGCGTGCGGTTCGTCGTCAACTTCGTCGAGATCGGGCTGTCTGGTCGACGTTCGGGAGCTTGATCGGGCACCGGGCTGCTGGCGTGGCCGGCGTTCTTCCTGTGCGTGGCGATGGCCGTGTGGCCGGGAACCGGGGCCGCCCGCAGGGCGCCGATGATCGCCCTGCTGGCGACGGCGCTCGTGATGTTCGCCGGCATCGGCGCCAGGCGCGAGGTGTTCGGCGTGCTCGCCGGCGGCTGGCCGCGCTATCAGTACATGGCGGCGATGATGGTCGGCGCCGGCGCTGGCGGTCGCGCTCGACCAGGCCTACCGCTTCGCCAGTTGGGCGCGTTGGATCCCGCGGGCGTTGCTGCTGGTCGCCATCGCTCGCAACGTCGGGTGGATGAACGACGGCGCCGACGTACTGGGCGGCGCAGTCGTCGGCCGACCGGCGTGTGTTCTCGCTCGTCGCCGGGTCCGACGCCCGCTTCGAGGTCCCCGGTCGACCGGTCGATGACCGAGTTCAGCCCCGACGTGAGGGTCGATGACCTCGATCGAGCTCGTGGCCGACGGCGCGATCACCCCGGTCGCTGCCCGTGACCGACGGAGGAGCGCGCCACCGTCGCGGCCGCGCTCGGTCTCAGCCTCGCCGTGACGCCGGCGGCGATCGATGTCCGTCGCGTCGGTCAGGGCGTCGACGAAACGGTCGCAGTCGGCGTCGGTGATCGCCGCCGACAGCGCGACGTAACCGCGGGCGGCGAGGTAGATGCCGCGGTCGACGAGCTCGTGGAACAACAGCTCCTTGAGCAGCGGGTCGGCGTCGCTCGAGGTCGGCTGGGACTGCGCACCGGCCCGGCGACGGTGTGGATCGTCATCAGCGAGCCCATGCCGCGACACGCACAGCGGCAGCGGCGATCGGTCGAGCACCTCGGCGATCCTGCGTCGCAACGACTCGCCTCGCTCGAACAAGCGCGTCGAGCACGTCGCCGGTGAGCAGCTCGCCGAGCGCCGCCGCGCCTGCCGCCATCGTGACGACGTTGTTGTTGAACGTCCCGCCGTGCGTCAGCGTGCCGCCGCGGGCAGGGTCGAAGGCGGCCATGATGTCGGCCCGGCCGCCGAACGCGCCGAACGTCATCCCGCCCGCGAGGTACTTGCCGAGCGTCGTGAGGTCGGGGATCACGCCCGAGCCGCGCCTGAACACCGCCGGCGCTCATCCGCGACGTCATCACCTCGTCGAAGACCAGCAGTGCGCCGGCCGCGTCGCAGCGCGCTGCGCAGCGCCGTCAGGAAGGCCGGCGTGGCCGGGATGCACCCGGCGGCACCCATCATCGGCTCGACCAGCACCGCCGCGACGCGATCGTCGATGACCTCGGTCGAGGCCGTCGAGCTCGTTGTACGTGATGCGCTCGAAGTCGAACGGGGCGAGCAGTGCCTCGCCGCCGTGCCCGAAGTACAGCAACCCGCCGTGGTAGGCGGCGTCGACCACCACGATTCGGTCACGGCCGGTGTGGTGGCGGGCGAGCTGGATCGCCATCAGGTTGGCCTCGGTGCCCGAGTTGGTGAACCGCACCTGCTCGATCGACGGGAACCGGGCGCACACGGCTTCGGCGAACCGGATCTCGTCGACGTGCACGCCACCGAAGCTCCAACCCCGGTCGAGGGCGGCATGCACGGCGGCCGACACCACGGTCGGGTCGTGCCCGAGCAAACCCGCCGAGTAGTCGCCCAGGAAGTCGATGTACTCGTGTCCGTCGACGTCGACGATGCGTGAACCGGAGGCACTGGCGATGCGGAAGGCGAACGGGTCGACGTCGAGCACCGAACGTGTCGAGCCGCCCGGAAGCACGGCCGTGGCCCGCTCGAACAGCTCCTTCGACCGCGGTCGGCGGTCGGCGTAGCGCTGGCGTGCGGCCTCGAGCAGGGGAGCGAGATCACTACTCATCGTGAGCCATCCTTGCCGATTTCTCGACAGGCGCCTCCGGCGATCGGCGGATACATTCGCTCAATGGCGACGTTGCGATCTCGCGTTGCCGGTCGCGATCGTGAGCTGTTCGTCGGCCGTGCCGACGAGCTGGCGGCTGTTCGACGCCGTCCTCACGGACGACTCGACGATCCGGATCGTCCATGTCAGCGGCATCGGTGGCATCGGCAAGAGCGCGTTGCTGCGCGAGGTGGCGCGGCGGGCCCAGGATTGCGGCTTCGACACGGTGTGGATCGACGGGCGCGACCTGCCCCCGTTCCCGACCGAGGTCGACGCCGCCCTTCGAACCGTGACCGAGGCCTCGCCGGCACTCGTCGTGTTCGACTCGTACGAACTGATCAGCTCGCTCGACAGCCATCTCCGCGACACGGTGATCCCCGAGCTGCCCGACACGACCGTGGTGGTGTTCGCCTCGCGCCAGCCGCCGAGCAGGGCCTGGTTCGAGCACGGCTGGGACGCGCTCGTGCACACGATCGAGCTCGACGGCCTGGTTGCGGCCGACGCCGCCCGGCTCGTGCGCGCCCACGGGGTGCAGGCCGACGACGACGTCGGCGAGCTGGTCAGGCGGAGCCACGGCTCGCCGTTGGCGCTGGTGGTCGGCGCCGAGGCGGGGCCCACCGGTTCCGTCGGCGACCTCGCCGATCGTTTGCTCGGTGACGAGGTCGACCCGGCCCACTACCGGATACTCAGCGTGGCCGCCCTGGCGCGGGTCACCACGCCGGAACTGCTCGAGGACGTGCTCGGCGACGCCGATCCGCACCAGAGCTACAAGTGGCTCGCGTCGCGGACGTTCAGCGAGCCGTTGGCGTCGGGCGTGGCGCTGCACTCACTGGTCGCCGAGGCGGTGCGCGGCCGGATCCGCGCCCTCGACCCGATCGGTGAGGCCGCGTTGCGGCGCAGCATCGCCGACCATCTCCACCGCCGGGCGGTGGCCGGGCATCACGGGTTGTCGACCGAGCTCCAGCACCTCGTCGTCGATCCCGACGTGCGCTGGGGTTTCGCTTCCGACGTCGGCAACCGCTACCGGATCGACGGCGTCCGGCCCGGCGACGCCGACGTGATCGGGGCGATCCTGGCGGCGGTCGGCGCCGGCGAGTGGTGGGAGGTCACGAAGGTCTTCTTCACCGACCACCCGGAGCACTGCGGGGTGGCGCGCGATGCCAACAGCCGGATCGGCGGGTACTTCATCGCCGTGTCGCCGGCCTCGGCCCCGGCGGCCGCCGAGCGCGATCCGCTGCTCGGGCCGTGGCTGCACCACGCCCGCCACGAGCTCAAGACGAACAGCGTCGTCATGTGGCGCGAGGCGGTCGACCTGACCGGCGAGATGGGTGAGGTCACGTCGCTGCTCGGAGCGGGCGGCCTGCTCTCGACTGGCGTCGTCAACCCGCGCTACGGGTTCCTGCCGATCTCACCGCTGATCCCTGCCGCACGACAGTTCAGCGAGGCCCTCGGTGCCGTCCACGTCCCAGCCCTCGACGTGCACGCCCACGGCATGGACCTCGAGTGCTTCGTCGTCGACTTCGGTCCGGGTGGCCTGATCGGGTTCCAGCGCGACTGGATCTACCGCGAGACGGGGTCGACACCCCCGGTCGACCGCCCGAGTGCCGACCCGGCGCGCCTGCTGCGGCTGCTGCGCGAGCCGGGCGGGCTCTCCGACGGCCCGACCTGGTTGGGAGCCACCCCTGCCGAGCGGCTCGCCAACCTGAGGGAGCGGGTCACCGCCGCGCTCGACGTGTTCGGGAGCCATCCCGACGACCAGCTCGCACGCCGCATCATCGAGATCGCCTTCCTCGCCGACGCCGCACCCCATGAAGCGATCGCGCGTCAGCTCCACCTCAGCCGCTCGGCCTACTTCCGGCGCCTGAACTCGGCCTCGCAACGGGTCGGGGAGGAAGTGCTGGCGGCACACCGGTCGCGCTGAGCGACGAAGGGCATCGGGCCAAACTGGGACTGATCCGGGACTGACGTACGCCCGTACTGCTTGGCACCATGATGCGACGAACTCGAGTCGGCGGCTGGCGGAGGCCGCCGATCTCGGGTTCCTATTTCGGTTTTCGCCAGCGTCACGAGTGGCCAGGCGGGCGGCGATCTCCAGCTTCAGTCCAGCAGCGCAAGTGCCTCGTCGATCACGTCGAGGCCGGTGTAGGCGTCCTCGATGGCGATGTTGCACGACGGCACGACGTGGATCCGGTTGGCGGCGATGAACGGCCAGACACCGTTCTGCTTGCAGTGGCCGGCGAGGCGCTGCATCGTGGCGGCGTCGACCGGCGTCCGGCGCTGGCGGTCGGAGACGATCTCGATCGCCCAGAACACGCCCAGCCCGCGCACCTCGCCGACCGCCGCCCGTGACTCGGCCATCGTCCGCAGGCGGGGACCGATCACGTCGTTGCCCAGCATCCGTGCGTGATCGAGGATGCCCTCCTCCTCGAAGATGTTGATCGAGGCGACCGCCGTGGCGCATGCCAGCGGATGGCCCGAGTAGGTCAGCCCACCCTGGTAGATCCGCTCGCGGTAGGTCTCGGCGATCGGAGGCGAGATCGCCACACCGCCGAGCGGGACGTAGCCGGAGTTGACGCCCTTGGCGAAAGCGATCAGGTCGGGCGTCACGTCCCAGTGGTTGACGGCGAACCACTCGCCGCAGCGCCCGAAGCCTGCCATCACCTCGTCGCAGATCATCATGATCCCGAACTCGTCGCACAGGGCGCGGACGCCGGCGAGGTAGCCGTCGGGCGGGACGAGGATCCCGTTCGTGCCGACGACGGTCTCGAGCACGATCGGCGGCGATCCGGTCGGGGCCTTCGCCCAGCATCACCGAGCGCAGGTGGGCGAGCGCCCGCTCGGACTCCTCCTGCTCGGTGGTTGCGCCGAACTCGGAGCGATAGAGGTACGGGCCGAAGAACTTGACGGCCCCCGGCATGCCCGGCTCGTTGTCGAGCCGGCGCGTCTCGCCGGTCAGGGTGATCGCACCCATCGTGCTGCCGTGGTAGCTGCGATACATCGACAGCACCTTGAGCCGACCGGTGTGGCCCTTGGCGAGACGGATCGCGTTCTCGATCGCTTCGGCCCCACCGTTGGTGAAGAACACCCGGTCGAGCGTCGCCAGGCGCCCGTTCGGCGATCAGCCGGGCGGCCTCGCTGCGCATGTCGTTGGCCATGCTCGGGGCGACCGTGCACAGGCGATCGGCCTGCTGCTTGATGGCCTCGATCATCCGCGGGTGCTGATGGCCGATGTTGACGTTGACCAGCTGGCACGAGAAGTCGAGGTACGTCGTGCCCTTGTCGTCCCACATCCGGGAGCCCTTGGCGCCGACGATCACCGTCGGATCGAGCGCCCCCTGGGCCGACCACGAATGGAACACGTGGGCGCGGTCGTTGGCGTACGCCGTGGCGACGTAGCGGTCGACGTCGGCGGCGGTGATCGGATCCTCGGACTCGGCGTCGAGACTCGTCATGCCCTGAATCGTAAGCCAGCCGCGGAACACTGCTCGGCTTTACGGTCTGTCAAGGCCTCAGTACCATCGGCGTCCTATGGCGAACATCGTGAGAGCAGCCCTCCTGCAGACCGACTGGACCGGTGACAAGGAGTCGATGATCGACAAACACGAGGAGGCCGCGCCGCGAGGCGTCGGCCCAGGGGGCGCAGGTGATGTGCTTCCAGGAGCTGTTCTACGGGCCGTACTTCTGCCAGGTCCAGGAGGCCGAGTACTACAGCTACACCGAGCCGATTCCCGACGGACCGACCACGCAGCGCTTCCAGTCGATCGCCAAGGAGCTCGGGATGGTGCTCGTGCTGCCGATGTACGAGTACGTCCAGGCCGGCCTGTACTACAACACGGCGGCTGTGATCGACGCCGATGGCAGCTACCTCGGCAAGTACCGCAAGCAGCACATCCCGCAGGTCAAGGGGTTCTGGGAGAAGTACTACTTCACGCCCGGGACCGACGGGTACCCGGTGTTCGACACCGCCGTCGGCAAGGTCGGCGTCTACATCTGCTACGACCGGCACTTCCCCGAGGGCTGGCGGTGCCTCGGTCTCAACGGTGCCGAGATCGTCTTCAACCCGTCTGCGACCAGCCGCGGGTCTGTCCGAGTACCTGTGGCGGCTCGAGCAGCCGGCATCGGCGGTCGCCAACATGTACTACGTCGGGGCGATCAACCGGGTCGGGATCGAGCCGCTCGGTGACGACGACTTCTACGGCCAGAGCTACTTCGTCGACCCGCGCGGCCAGTTCGTGGGCGACGTCGGCGACGCGTACAAGCCCGACCTGATCGTGCGCGACCTCGACCTCGACCGGATCCGCGAGGTCCGCGACACGTGGGCATTCTATCGAGATCGCCGCCCCGACGCCTACCACGAGATCGTCGCCCGCTAGCCACCCTCACCCAGGAGCAGCATGCCCACCACACTGATCAAGAACGGCAAGGTCGTCTCGACCACGGGTGTCATCGCCCAGGACGTGCTGATCGACGGCGAGGTGATCGTCGCCGTCGGTGCGCCCGGCCATTTCGAGTCGGCCGAGCAGGGCGCCGACAAGGTCGATCGACGCCGCCGGCAAGTACGTGATCCCGGGCGGGATCGACGTGCACACCCACATGGAGCTGCCGTTCGGCGGCACCTTCGCATCCGACACGTTCGAGACCGGGTCGCGCGCGGCGGCGTGGGGCGGGGTCACGACGATCGTCGACATGGCCGTGCAGCGCTACGGCGAGAACGTCAACGAGGGGCTCGCCGAATGGCACCGCAAGGCGGGCGGCGAGTGCGCCGTCGACTACGCCTTCCACCAGATCATCGGCGGTGTCGACGACGAGTCATTGAAGGCGATGGAGTACCTCACCGAGCACGAGGGAGTCACCAGCTTCAAGCTGTTCATGGCCTACCCCGGCGTCTTCTACAGCGACGACGGTCAGATCCTGCGGGCGATGCAGCGCGCCGCCGACTGCGGGGCGATGATCATGATGCACGCCGAGAACGGGATCGCCATCGACGTGCTCGTGCAGCAGGCGCTCGCCCGCGGCGAGACCGACCCCAAGTACCACAGCTACACCCGCCCGTCGCCGCTCGAGGCCGAGGCCACCCACCGCGCGATCGTGCTCAGCCACGTCGCCGGCAACGTCCCGCTCTACATCGTCCACATGTCGGCCGGCGATGCCCTCAACGAGGTCGCCGCCGCCCGCCACGAAGGGCGCAACGTGTTCGCCGAGACCTGCCCGCAGTACCTGTGGCTGACGCTCGAGGAGACGCTCGGCAAGCCCGGCTTCGAGGGCGCCAAGTGGGTCTGCTCCACTCCGGTGCGCTCGAAGGACCACGACCCCGACTACATCGGCCAGATGGGGCACGGCCACCAGGGCGACCTCTGGAAGGGCCTCCGCATGAACGAGCTGGCGGTCGTGTCGACCGACCACTGTCCGTTCTGCATGAAGGACCAGAAGGAGCTCGGTCTCGGCAACTTCGCCGCCATCCCGAATGGCATCGGCGGCGTGGAACACCGGATGGAGCTGATCTACCAAGGCGTCGTCGCCGGCGAGCTGTCACTCGAGCGCTGGGTCGAGACGTGTTGCACCACACCGGCGCGGATGTTCGGCATGTACCCCAAGAAGGGCGTGATCGCCCCCGGCAGCGACGCCGACGTCGTCGTGTGGGATCCCGGCACCAAGACCAAGATCGGCATCAACGATAAACATCACATGAACATGGATCACTCGGCGTGGGAAGGTTGGGTGATCGACGGCAAGGTCGACACCGTGCTCAGTCGTGGAACCGTGTTGATCGAGAACGACGAGTACGTCGGCCGCAAGGGTCACGGACAATTCATCAAGCGCGGCCTCAGCCAGTACCTGGTCTGACGGACCGCGCGAAGGAGCATCACCATGAACAGCATCCACCACTGGATCGACGGCAAGGTCGTCGAGTCAACCTCGGGCCGCACGGCGCCGGTCTTCAATCCGGCGATCGGCGAGCAGTCGGGCGAGGTCGACCTGGCGTCGGTCGACGAGGTCGACGCCGCCGTGGCGTCGGCCAAGGCGGCCTTCCCCGGCTGGCGGTCGGCGAGCTTGTCGCGGCGCTCCGAGGTGATGTTCCGGATCCGCGAGCTCGGTCGACGCCAATCGCAAGGAGATCGCCTCGCTGCTCACCGCCGAGCACGGCAAGGTGCTGTCCGATGCGATGGGTGAGGTCGCCCGCGGTCTCGAGAACATCGAGTTCGCCTGCGGCGTGCCGCACCTGATGAAGGGCGGCTTCAGCGAGCAGGCGGCGACCGGCGTCGACGTGTACTCGATCCGCCAGCCGCTCGGCGTCGTGGCCGGCATCACCCCCTTCAACTTCCCGGCGATGGTGCCGATGTGGATGTTCGCCAACGCCCTCGCCTGCGGCAACACGTTCGTCCTCAAGCCGTCCGAGAAGGATCCCTCGGCCTCGTTGTTCATCGCCGAGCTGCTGGCTCAGGCCGGCCTGCCGGCCGGGTGCTTCAACGTCGTGCAGGGCGACAAGGTCGCCGTCGACCGGATCCTCGAGCATCCCGACATCGCCGCCGTGAGCTTCGTCGGCTCGACACCGATCGCCAAGTACATCTACGAGACGGGCACCCGCAACGGCAAGCGCGTGCAGGCCCTGGGCGGCGCCAAGAACCACATGCTGGTGCTGGCCGACGCCGACCTCGACATGGCCGCCGACGCCTCGATCGGCGCCGCCTACGGTGCCGCCGGCGAGCGTTGCATGGCGATCAGCGTGGTGCTCGCCGCCGAGTCGATCGCCGACGAGCTGGTCGCCAAGATCGCCGAGCGGATCCCCAACGTGAAGGTCGGGCCCGGCAACGAGCCCGACGTCGAGATGGGCCCGCTGATCACCGGCGAGCACCGCGACAAGGTCGCCAGCTACATCGACGGTGCCCCCGCCGAGGGCGCCACGCTGGTCGTCGACGGCCGCCCCGAGAGCAACGACGGCGGGTTCTTCATCAACCCGACGCTGATCGACAACGTCAAGCCCGGCATGGCGTGCTACGACAACGAGATCTTCGGTCCGGTGCTGTCGGTCGTGCGCGTGCACGGCTACGAGGACGGCGTGGCGACGATCAACGCCAACCAGTTCGCCAACGGCGTGGCGATCTACACCCGCGACGGCGGCGCGGCGCGCCAGTTCCAGTACGACATCCAGGTCGGGATGGTCGGCATCAACGTGCCGATCCCGGTGCCGGTGAGCTACTACAGCTTCGGCGGCTGGAAGGCGAGCCTGTTCGGCGACACCCACATGTACGGCCCCGAGGGGATCAACTTCTACACCAGGGGCAAGGTCGTCACCAGCCGCTGGCCCGACCCCGCCAAGTCGACGATCGACCTCGGCTTCCCGGAGACGCGATAGATGCAGATCGGCGTGGTGCTGCAGGCCACACCGCCGGCGGCGCGGGTGATCGATCTCGCCAAGCGGGCCGACTCGCTCGGGTTCTCGCACGTGTGGACGTTCGACTCGCACATCCTGTGGGAGGAGCCGTACGTCATCTACAGCCAGATCCTGGCCGAGACCCGCAACGTGATCGTCGGCCCGATGGTCACCAACCCGGCCACCCGCGACTGGACCGTCACCGCCAGCACCTACGCCACGCTCAACGAGATGTACGGCAACCGCACCGTGTGCGGGATCGGCCGCGGCGACTCGGCGGTGCGCGTCACCAACGGCAAGCCCACCACGCTGCAGACGATGGCCGAGGCGACCCACGTGATCCGCGAGCTGGCCAACGGCCGCAGCGTCGACTACAAGGGCTCGACGATCACGCTGCCGTGGGCGATCGCGGTCGCGGCTCGAGGTGTGGGGCGCCGGGTACGGGCCGAAGGCGCTCAAGACGATCGGCGAGACGTGCGACGGCTTCATCCTCCAGCTCGCCGACCCCGACATCGCGCAGTGGACGATCAAGGCCGTGCGCAGCGCCGCCGAGCGAGGCCGGCCGCGACCCCGACGCGATCACGATCTGCGTCGCCGCCCCGGCCTACGTCGGCGACGACCTCGACGCACATGCGCGACCAGTGCCGCTGGTTCGGCGGCATGGTCGGCAACCACGTCGCCGACATCGTGACGCGCTACGGCGAGCGACACGAGCGACGTGCCGCAGGCGCTCACCGACTACATCAAGGGTCGCGAGGGCTACGACTACAACCAGCACGGCCAGGCCGGCAACACCCACGCCGAGTTCGTGCCCGACGAGATCGTCGACCGGTTCTGCATCCTCGGCCCGCCCGACGAGCACCTGCGCCGGCTCGACCGAGCTGCGCGGAACTCGGTGTCGACCAGTTCGCCGTCTACCTCCAACACGACGCCAAGGACCACACGCTGCTGGCGTACGGCGAGCACATCATCCCCCGCCTCAACGAGCACACGCTCGCCAAGTCGTAAGCCCAGGAAGACCGGACCACCACACCTCGTGACACGCCGCGCCATCCGCCGAACGTGCTGTTCTGTCGTCGCGTTGTTGCTCGTCGCCTGTGCTGTGGGAGCTCTACAAGTCGGTCGGCCCCGAGGAAGGTGGCGATCTGCTCGGCATCCCGCTCGCCAAGACCAACGACCGTGCGATGCCGCACACGTGGGACATGGTCGACGCGCCTCGGCGAACCCGAGAGCCGCGGCGGCGGCCAGGCGATCTGGCGTTCGGTCGCCGGGTACGCCTGGTACTCGTTCCGGCTGGCGGCCTTCGGCTTGCTGCTCGGGGCGATCGTCGGCATCGCCGCGGCGGTGGTGATGGCCCGCTTCCAGTTCGTCGAGCGCGGGCTGCTGCCGTGGATCGTGATGTCGCAGACCGTGCCCTTGATCGCGCTCGCCCCGCAGGTCGTCAGCTGGAGTGGCAGGATCGACCTGTTCGGCTGGGAGTGGCCGCGATGGCTGTCGGTGTGCACGCTGGCCGCCTTCCTGGCGTTCTTCCCGATCTCGGTCGGCACGCTGCGCGGCCTGGCGTCGGCCCCGGCGGCGGCGCTCGAGCTGATGCAGAGCTACGCCGCCGGGTGGTGGCGGACGTTGATCAAGCTGCGCTTCCCCGCCGCCGTTCCGTCGATGGTGCCGGCCTTCAAGCTGGCGGCCACGCTGTCGGTGGTCGGGGTGATCGTGTCGGAGATCTCGACCGGTGTCAGCGGCGGCATCGGGCGCGCCGTGATCTCGTACAGCCAGGCGGCCACCGGTGACCCCACCAAGGTCTACGCGGCGGTGTTCGGCGCGGCCGCGATGGGCCTGCTGCTGTACGGCGCGATCGTGCTGCTCGACGTCGCGCTGATGCGCAATCGACCACAGGAAGCCGAGTGAGAGCATGGAGCAAGGCGTGAGTGCGGTAGCCGTGAACGGGCTTTCGAAGGTGTTCAACGCCGGCAGGCCGAACCAGGTCGACGCCCTCGTCGACATCGACCTGTCGGTCGAGCCCGGTCAGTTCGTGTCGCTGATCGGCCCGTCGGGCTGCGGCAAGTCGACCCTGCTGCGGTTGATCGCCCACCTGATCGAACCGAGCACCGGCAGCGTGACCGTCAACGGCAAGCCCGCCGCCCAGGCCCGGCTCGACCAGGACTACGGGATGGCGTTCCAGCAGGCCGGCCTGTTCGACTGGCGCACGGTCGAGAAGAACATCGAGCTGCCGCTCGAGCTCAAGGGCTGGGACAAGGCCAAGCGTCAGGCGCGCGCGCAGGAAATGCTCGAACTCGTCAAACTCCCGGAATTCGCCCGACACATGCCGTGGCAACTCTCGGGCGGCATGCAGCAACGGATCGCGATCGCCCGAGCGCTGGCCGCCCATCCCCAGTTGCTGCTGATGGACGAGCCGTTCGGGGCGCTCGACGAGATGACCCGCGAGCACATGCAGGCCGAGCTGTTGCGGATCTGCGCCGCCACCCGGACCACGGTCGTCTTCGTCACCCACTCGATCCCGGAGGCGGTCTACCTGTCGGACCGAGTGGTGGTGATGTCGCCGCGGCCGGGTCGGATCACCGACCTGATCGACGTCGACCTCGGACGCGGACGCGACGAGGACACCCGCGAGCTGACCAGCTTCTACGAGAAGATCACCGAAGTGCGCGAGGCGCTGCGACGGGTCGAGCGCGCGCCGGCGCCGGGCCACGGCGGAGTCGACGACCGATGACGGCGACGATCTCGCACGTCTGATCGGCGACTCAGGAACCTGGCCGAGTCGTTGGTCGCGCCGGTCGTGTTCGGCATCGGCTTCCTGCTGGTGTGGGAGTTCGCCGTGCAGGCGTTCGATCTCAAGCCGTACTTCCTGCCCGCGCCCAGCGCGATCGCCGAGGCCTTCGTCGACAACTTCGGGTTGATCAAGGACGCCGCCTTCGTGTCGGGCAAGAACGCCCTCGTCGGTCTCGTCGTCGGAACCGTGCTCGGGACGGGCGCGGCGTTCCTGCTGATGCGGTTCCAGATCCTCAACGAGCTGGCGACGCCGCTCGCGGTGGCCCTCAACGCGATCCCGATCATCGTGCTCGTGTCGCTGTTCATCAACATGTACCCGTCGACGAGCGAGATGCCGCGCCGCCTGATGGTCACGCTGATCGTGTTCTTCATCGTGCTCGTCAACGTCGCCAAGGGGCTGCGTCAGGTGCACCCGATCCACATCGAGCTGCTTGCGCTCGTACGCCGCCTCGCCGATCGAGGTGCTCCGCAAGGCGCGGGTCCCGAACGCCGTTCCGTACCTGTTCACGGCACTCAAGATCGCAGCCCCGACCTCGGTCATCACGGCCTTCGTCGCCGAGTACTTCGGTGGCAACCAGAACGGCCTGGGCAACCGCATCACTTCGAACGTGGCCATCTCCAAGAACGCCGTGGCGTGGGCGTACGTCCTCGGCGCTTGCGTGGTCGGTCTAACGTTCTACCTGGTCTCCGTAGTACTGGAGAGCGTCATCACACACAGACGGGGTGTCCGCCCCGGGGGAGAATGATCATGACATCACGCAAGGTTCGCCGAATCGCAGGTGCGATCGCGGCGCTCTCGCTCGTTGCCGCAGCATGCGGTGACGACGACGACGAAGGTGGCGCCGAAACCGCCGCAGACACCGCAGAGGACACCGCCTCCGCAACCGACGCGCCGGCCGCCACGGATGCGCCCGCTGCCACCGACGCTCCGGCGGCAACGGAGGCGCCCGCCGCGACCGACGCCCCCGCAGGGTCGACCGAGCCCGCCGAGGGCGAAGTCGTCTGCGAGTCGCTCGAGCCGGTGACGTTGCAACTGCAATGGTTCATCCAGTCACAGTTCGCCGGCTACTACGCCGCCCTCGACCAGGGCTTCTACGAGGATCAGTGCATCGACCTCGAGATCCTCGAAGGTGGCGTCGAGATCGTGCCGCAGACGCAGCTCGCCAACGGCGACGCCGACTTCGCGATCGCCTGGGTGCCGAAGGCGCTCGCCAGCCGTGAAGCGGGCGCCAACATCGCCAACATCGCCCAGATCTTCCAGCGCTCGGGCACGCTGCAGGTGTCGTTCGCCGACGCCGGCATCACCAGCCCCGCCGACTTCGCCGGCAAGACGATCGGCAACTGGGGCTTCGGCAACGAGTACGAGATCTTCGCCGCCCTCGGGCAGGAGAACCTCGACCCGGCATCCGACGTCACGCTCGTCGCCCAGAACTTCGACATGGTCGGGCTGCTCGACCGCAGCATCGACGCCGCCGAGGCGATGACCTACAACGAGTACGCCCAGGTGCTCGAGGCCGTGAACCCCGACACCGGCGAGCTCTACACGCCGGAGGACTTCAACGTCATCAGCTACGAGGACGTCGGCGTCGGCATGCTCCAGGACGCGATCTGGGCCGACGCCGGGCGCTCGGCCGAGCGATCCGGCCTACATGGACCTGGCGACGCGGTTCGTCGCGGCGTCGATCGAGGGCTGGGTGTACTGCCGCGACAACGTCCAGGCCTGCACCGACATCGTGCTCGCCGCCGGGCCGACGCTCGGCGCCAGCCACCAGTTGTGGCAGATGAACGAGATCAACAAGCTGATCTGGCCCGCGGCCGAGCGGCATCGGCTACATCGATCAGGCGGCATGGGATCGCACGGTCGAGATCGCCCAGAGCACCCCGAACCTCGAAGGGGCGACGGTGCTCACCGCGCCACCGACCGACGGTGCCTTCACCAACGACGTCGTCGAAGGCAGCGTGGGCGCTGCTCGCCGACTCCGGGCTCGACCTCGCGGGCGAGGGCTTCGCCCCGATCGAAGTCGACCCTCGCCGAGGGCGGGAACTGAGTCACTCAGGCTCGCACCGAGCTCGATCGCTGCAGTCGGCGCTCAGCTGCGCGGCGCATCTCGACCGCGCACCCGTTGCTGACGCACCGGCGTCAGCTGCGCTCACAGCGTCTCGACGACGTTGAGCTCGACGGTGTACTGGGCGGCGTCGTAGCGGTGGTCGCCGAGCTCGACGATGCGGCCGGTGACGTCGTGCATCACCCGCCGCATCGTCATCAACGGTGCGCCTGCCGGCAGTCCGAGCAGGGCGGCGTCGGCCGACGAGGCCGCGCACCGCGCCCAGGCGTTGCGCGGCCGAGTGCGGTCGTACCCCGCGCTCGCGCAAGAGGGCGTAGAGGCCGCTGGCGTGCCAGATCGTCGGAGCGTGATCGCGCCGGCGGCGTCGACGATCAACCAGTTGCGCAGGATCGCCAGCGGTTGGGCACCGACCGATCGCAGCCGTTCGATGTGCACGACCTCGGTGCCGACAGTGACCCCGAGCGCCTCGGCGACCAAGCGGTCGGCGTCGACCCGGTCGTGGCTGATCACGGTGGTCACCGGCTGCAGCCCGGTCGCGGCCAGATCTTCGAACAGGCTCGTCAGCTTGAACGGCCGCCGCACCTGATCGCTGACGACCTGGGTGCCGACGCCTCGCCGGCGCACGAGCATGCCGCTGTCGACGAGGTCCTGGATCGCGCGCCGCACGGTCGGGCGCGACACCTGCCAGCGTTCGGCGAGGTCGATCTCGTTGTCGAGGAACGACCCCTTCGGCAGGCGGCCGCTCTCGATCGCTTCCACCAGCTGGCGTGCCAGCTGGTGGTAGAGCGGGACCGGGCTGATCCGGTTGAGGGTGACCGTCAGCTCACCCACGGCGCGCCCGGACAGCCGCATCATGCCTGCTCATGCCGGCACGATATGACAACCCCCGCCAGTTGTCGAAATGTCACGACATGTCAGAGGAGCGGCCGGGATGACGCGCTCGGTAGGTGCAGGCGAGCAGCTGTGCTGCGAGGCGCAGCCCGATGGCGTCAGCCCAAACCGGTGAGCATGTCCTGCAGCGATTCGAGGCCAGCCGCGAGCGAGTCGGTGAGGTTGGCGAGCTCGGTCTCGCGGACGTCGATCGCGATCGGGACGTCGAGCTTGACCGGGAACTCGTCCTTGATCGGGACGGTCTCGTTGATCGGGATGTCGACGACGAGGTCGACCGGGACGTCGACGTCGACCGGGACCGTGACGTCGAACGGGATCTTGCCGACCGGCGTGTCGATCTCGATCGTGGTGTCGAAGCTCTGGTTGATCGGGATCGTGGTCTTGATCGGGACCTCGACCGTGCGGTTGATCACGACCTCGGTGTCGATCGGGATCACCTCGTCGATCGCCACGTCGAACTCGATCGTCGAGTCGCCGAACGTCTCGAGTCCGGTGATCGCTTCGTCGACGCCGGCCGAGATCTGCGGCTGCAGCTCGACCAGCTTGTCCTGGAAGCCTTGGATCTGACCGGCGTACAGCGCCGCCCCGGCTTCGACCCGCTCGAGATCGGCGCGCGCGGTCGCCAGCTCGGCGCGGGCGTCGGACGGCGTCGTCCTGGGCATCGGCGACACGGCCGAACAGCAGCGCGATCGCCACCAGCGCCAGCGCCAGCAGCACGCCCAGCCCACCGAGGATCAGGTTGGTGCGCTTCTGCACGGCCGCCAGTTGGGCGAGCTCGACGCTGCCGGCAGTCGCGCCGGCGGCGACCGGCGTCGCTTCCGTGGTCTCGGCCGCTTCGGTGACCTCGACGGGTGGTGTCGGGATCTCCACCGTGGGGTCGGCGTCGAGTTGGTCGTCCATCGTGTTGTCTCCTGTCGCGGCGTGGCGCCGCATTGCAAACGTGGCCAGCAGTCCGGCGCCGAGCACGACCGCCGCAGCGGTGAAGGTCTCGGCGATCGCCTGTGCGGTGAGGGTTTCCTGCGCTGCCAGCAGCGCCGATTCGAAGTCGGGGTCGGTGAGCGGGGGCAGCTCGATCGTCGAGCGCAGGTCGTTGAAGCGCCCCAGCCCCCAGGCCGTCAGCGCCGAGAGGCCGACCGACAGCCCGAGCAGGCGAACGACCATCACGACCGACGCGGCCGCACCGCGCTGGTCGGCGGGGGCGTTGTCGACGACGGCGTTGGTCGTCGGTGCGACGGTGAGCCCGAACCCGGCGCCGAGCAGCGCCAGTTGCAGAGCGAACACCGGGTACGACGTGTCGGCGCTCCAGGTGGCGCCCATCCAGGCGTAGGCGGCCGATGCCATGGCGACGCCGGCCAGCACCGGCGGCTTGAACCACGTTCGTTCCGTGAGCCGGCCACCGAGGTACGAGGCGATCGCCATCGCCGCCGTCATCGCCGACAGGATCAGGCCCGAGATCACGGCCGCGCGATCGAGGTCGATCTCGACCGAGTTGATGAACAGCGGGACGTCGACCATCGCGATCACGAGGCCGGCGCCGACGACGAAGTTGACGAACAGGGCGACCAGCACGGTGCGACCGCGGAACAGCCGGCGGTCGACGAGCGGGTGGCTGCTGTGACGCTGCTGCCAGACGAAGACGATGCCGGCGAGCAACGCCACGGGATACAGCCAGCGCAGGTCGGTACCGTCGCCGGTGAGCTCCTGCGAGCCCGTTGACGCTCTGGATCTCGGCCGAGCCGAGCAGCGCCATGTTGAGCGACACGAGCGTGATCGTCAGCAAGGTGGCGCCGAGCCAGTCGATGCGCGCCCCGTGCTGCGGCCGGTCGTGGCCGGCCAGCGCCCACCACGATGCGGCCAGCCCGACGATCGCCAGCGGGATGTTGAGCCAGAACTGCCATTGCCACGAGAGCAGGCGCACCAGCACCGCGCCGTAGAGCGGGCCCCACACCCAGCCCATCGTCTCGATCGCCCCCAGCGTGCCGAGCGCCCGCGCGCGGCGGCCTTCGGGATAGACGTCACCGATGACGGCCAGCGCCACCGGCACCATCGCTCCGCCGCCGAGGGCAGTGAGGATGCGGCCGAACAGGAACCAGCCGAACGGCTCGTCGAGCGCCGGTCGAAGCGGGGATCACGATCGAGCCGAGCAGGAACAGCAGGTAGGCGCCGACGAACGTGCGTCGCCGGCCGATCACGTCGCTGATCCGCCCGGCGATCGGCATCACGGCGACGAAGGCGATCAGGTAGGCGTTGACGATCCAGGCCGCGTCGTCGAGCCCGTCGGGCAGCACCAGGCCGAGGTCGCCGATGATCGGTCGCAGCATCGTCGACACGACCGTGAGGTCGTCGGCGGCGACGAACACGCTGAAGCCGACGACGGCGAGGATCGCCGCCGGCGAAGGTCGCTTGCGCACGATCGGCTGCGTGTCGATCTCAGCCATTGTCGTCGGTCCCGCTGTCGGCGTCGGCGGTGCGCACGTTGGCCGGCGGCTCGATCTCGAACGTGTCGCCGTAGCGGTCGAGCTCGAGCGCCCATTGCGACGTCGCCGTCGCCGATCGTCGTCTCGAACTCGGCGGCGGTCACCAGGAACGTGTCGGGGTGGATCCACAGGTCGACGGCCACGTCCTGGCCCTGCACGAGACCGACCGTGATGTTGCTCACCTGCTCGGCGGGCGCGGTGCCGCGTGATGTGGTAGCGCTCGCCGCCGCGATCGTCGACGGCGACGAGCGAGACGTCCTGGAGGCTGCCGAGCAGCGGCCCCCAACCGTTCTCGGGATCGAAGAACTTGGACGGGTCGATGTCGTACCCGACTCGGCAACGTCTCGAAGTCGCCCGTGACGGGATTGGAGATCCACACCTCGTCGTCGACGGCGACGGCTCCGAGCCGGGTGGCGAGGTTGTCGTTGACCGTGACGTTCAACTCGGCCTGGGCGCGGCCGGGAACACTGAACTGACCGCGCAACGAGTCGAGCGCGATCCGCTCGAACTCGTCGATGAAGATCGGAGCGCCACCGCGTTCGAGCTCGAACTCGACGCTGGTGACGGCTGCCATCGCCGTCGCCGAGGATGCGGCGATCTCGGTCGCGTCGGCGTTCGGATCAGCGGTTGCTCCGTCGTCGCCGTCGTTGCCGTCATCGGCGTCGACAGCTGGTGGATCGGCGTCGCTCCGAATCGAAGGCGCCGAAGGCGGCGGCGATCATCGCCACCGTGGCGAGGCCGGCGACGAGCAAGGCGGTGATGGCGAAGACGGACGTGGTGTCCATCTTGCGGCTGTTCATGTGCGTGGGCTCCTGCCCCGCCGGGGTGAGGAGTCGGCAGAACAGCGTTGCAACCTAGGCCCTGAACGCCCTATTCCGGCCCGCGCCCACCGCGCGTTCAGCGCCCCATGCCGTAGAACTCGTCGTTGGGACGGATTCCGGCGAAGTTGGCGTAGCGGTTGGAGAGCGCGAACAGGGCCGTGATCGCCCCGATGTCCCAGATCTCGTCGTCGCTGAAACCCTTGGAGCGCATGTCCTCGAGGTCGTGCGTCGGTGACCGACGCCGAGTCCCGGGCGACGCGCAGCGCGAAGTCGACGATCGCCCGCTGGCGCTCGGTGAGGTCGGCCTTGGCCGGATTGACCGCCACCTGGTCGGCGATCAGCGGATCCTTGGCCCGGATGCGCAGGATCGCCCCGTGGGCGACGACGCAGTAGAGGCACTGGTTGACCGCCGACGTGGCGACGACGATCAGCTCGCGCTCGGCCTTCGAGAGACCCTCGTCCGAATCCATCAGCGTGGCGTGGAAGTCGAAGAAGGCCCGGAACTCGGCCGGGCGCCGGGCGAGTGCGAGGAACACGTTCGGCACGAACCCGGAACTCTCCTGCACGGCGAGGATCTGCTGGCGCATGTCGTCCGGCAGGTCGTCGAGCTCGGGCACGTCGAATCGTGAGATCCGTTGGTCGCTCATCGTGCGAGCTTCGCGCGTGCCACTACGGCCGTCCGACCACGGCGAACGTCACCGCTGCTGCGGCTGCGACGTTGAGTGAGTCGACGTCGGGATCGATCGGGAGCCGGACCCGGCGGGCCGCCGCGTCGAGTGCCTGGCGCGACAGCCCCGGTCCCTCGGCGCCCAGCACAACCGCCAAGCGTTCCGGAGGAGTCGAGCTGCCAGATCGAGTCGCTGTCGGCCGCCGGTGTCATCGCCCACGTCTCGAAACCGGACGCGTGCGAGGGCTTCGAACACATCGCCCGGCCACTCGTGATGAGCCGCCCGGCACCAGCGCAGCATCAGGATCTCACCCATGCTGACGCGCACGGTGCGACGCGTGTAGGGGTCGATGCAGGTCGGGTCGAGCACGAGCGCCTCGATGCCGAGGGCGCGCGCCGACCGGGCGACGGCGCCGAGGTTCTCCGGGTCGTTGAGACCCTCGAGCACCGCCACCCGCTTGGTCGTCGTCGCGATCGTCGGCGAGCGACTCGGGGGTGCGGCGCTGCCCGGCGGCGATCGCCCCGCGATGGAGGTCGAAGCCGGCGACACCGAGCAGCACGGCGTCGTCGACGACGAAGATCGGGGCCGCGACTCCGGCCAGCAGCCCTGCCATGCGGTCGTACTTGCGGTCGAGCACCAGCACGGAACGGACCGGGTGGCCCGAGGCGATCATGCGGTCGATCGCCACCGGGCCTTCGGCGACGAACAGTTCGTCACCCTCGATCCTGCGACGGGCGACGGCGTCCTTGAGCTGGCGATAGTCGGCCAGTCGGGGATCGTCGGTGTCGTCGATCCGCTCTGGCACGCCGCCCAGTCTGCCGCGCGCGTTGACCGTCGGGCCGATCCGCGCGAACATCGAACATGTGTTCTGGCAAGCCTCGCTGTTCGGCACGTGTGCGCCGGCCTTCGACACCACCTTCGGCGAGGCCGGGCGCCGTCAGCTCGACCCCACGACCTGGGTCGAGCACGCCCCTGGCTGGCTGGCCGGGGCCGACCAGCTGCTCGACGAGCTGGTCGAGCTGCTCCCGCTCCGCCAGCGCACAGGGGTGCGGATGTACGACCGGATCGTCGACGAGCCGCGCCTGTCGGCGTGGTGGCGCATCACCCAGGGTCACCCCGAACCACTGCCGATCCTGACCGCCATGCGGCACGTGCTCGCCGATCGCTACGACGAGCCGTTCGACTCGATCGGCTTCAACCTCTACCGCGACGGTCACGACTCGGTGGCGTGGCACGGCGATCGGCACGCCCACGTCGTCACCAATCCGGTGGTCGCGATCGTCAGCCTCGGCTCGCCGCGCCCGTTCCGGCTGAGACCGAAGGGTGGCGGGGCATCGCTGTCGTGGGATCTCGGCAACGGCGACCTGTTCGTCATGGGTGGCGCCTGCCAGCACGACTGGCAACACTGCGTCCCCAAGGTGCGGGTCACATCCGGCCCGCGCCTGTCGGTCAGCTTCCGGTCGGTCTAGGTCAGGTGTGCGAGCGTGCTGAGGGCGGCGATCGCCGCGCCCCGGGCGCCGGCCATGTCGAGATCGGCCACCAGCTCGAAGGTCGCCACCCGCCGCTGCTCCTCGCGCAGATCGGTGCACTCGACGATGCGTGCACGGAACCAATCGCGGAACTCGGGTGTGGTCTCGATCACTCCACCGCCGATGAAGTAGGCGTCGGGGTCGGTGAAGTTGGCGGCGATCGTGAACAGCCGCCCGAGTGCCATCGCCTGCTGGCCGAACAGCCGCCGCGCCATCTCATCGCCGCCTTCGCCGAACCCGCGCACCTGCTTGGCGGCCTCGAGCGGGTCGAGCCCCGCCAACGGGTGGTCGGGATAGCGGGTGAGCCAGTACGGCAGCAGGTTGTTGCGGATGCCCGAGAGCGAGGCGACGCTCTCGGCGTCGCCCTCGAACCCGCAGTTGCAGCGCGGGTACGGCTGGCCGTCGAGCAGCAGCCCGTGCATCGGGATGTGCACGTGCCCGAGCTCGCCCGCCATCCCGGCCGCCCCCCTCACGATCCGTCCGCCCTCGATCACCCCACCACCGAGGCCGGTGCCGACGATCGCCGAGATCGACGAGCGCTCGCCGGCGACCGGACCGAAGTGGGCGTGGTGGGCGTACAGGGCGGCGGCGTTGCCGTCGTTGTTGTAGACGACCGGCAGTCCGAGCTCGTGCTCGAGCGCCGCCCGCACGTCGAAGCCGTGCCACTCCGGCGCCGAGAAGTTGGTGCCGCCACGCGAGCTGAGCACCCCGCTCGCCGAGGCCGGGCCGGGCGTGTCGAGCCCGACACCGCGCACGTCGGCCGCCGACACGCCGGCGAGCTCGAGCGCCGCCTCGAACGTCGTGCGCATCGCCGAGATCGCCACCGCCGGCCCTTCCGTGACGCGGCTCGGGATCTCGACGAGACGGTCGATCAGGAATTCACCGGCGCTGTCGATCACCGTGAACTTGTTGGCGGTGCCACCGATGTCGATGCCGACGATGTACGTGTTGGTGTCCAGTGCAGGGCTCCGAACGTCGGCCGGCCCAGGCCGGGATGGAGGACGAGAGCCCGATCGTAGGTGGTCGGCTGCGGCGACTTCGAACGATCAGCGCGGCAGCGGGATGGCGTACGTGCCCTGGGCGGTGGCGGTGATCCGGTCGATCCGGTCGTCGCACCACACGTGGGCGGTGCCGATCACGCTGCGCCGATTGACCGCCTCGAGGCGTGCCCGGCAGAACAGCCGCTCGCCCTGGGCCGGACGCAGGAACCGGATCGACAGCTCGGACGTCATCGCCATCGGCTCGATCCGTTGCAGCGCGACGAAGGCGAGGAACCAGAAGGCGGAGTCGACGAGACCGAACTGGGTCGGGCCGGACACGAACCCACCGGGTCGGATGCTGCGCGGCTCGACGTCGACGGCGGCGATCGCATAGTCGCCGCCGAGCTCGACGCAGACGTTGCTGGTGCCGGGAAACTGCTCGGCCACCATCGCGTTGACCGCCTCGACGCTGATTGTCGGGGTGACCATGTGGCCACCGTAGGTGCGTTTCGTGCTACGAATCGAGACATGATGCGGGACGTCGTGGTGGTCGGTGCGTCGCTCGCCGGCCTGCGCGCCGTCGAATCGCTGCGGACCTCGGGATTCGACGGCTCGATCACGATCATCGGTGACGAACGTCACCACCCGTACGACCGTCCGCCGCTGTCGAAGCGCCTGCTGGCGGGCGACTGGGAGGCCGACCGGATCGCGCTCCGCCGACCCGACGACGTCGCCGCCCTCGACGTCACGTGGCGACTCGACAGCAAGGCCGTCGGGCTCGACATCCCCGGCCGCCGGGTGCTGTTCGCCGACGGCAGCGCCGAACGCTTCGAGGGCGCGATCCTGGCCACCGGCTCGCGGCCCAACAAGCTGCCCGGGCAGGACGAGGTCCCCGGCGTCGTCGTGCTGCGCTCACTCGACGACGCCCTCGACCTGCGCGAGCGGATCTCGGGCGGTGGCCGACGAGTGGTGGTGATCGGCGCCGGCTTCATCGGGCTCGAGGTGGCCGCCACCGCCCGCACGCTCGGCAACGAGGTGCTCGTGCTGGAGGGCGCGCCGGCGCCGTTGATCCGTGGCCTCGGCGCCCAGATGGGCGCCGCCATCGCCGCCGTCCACGCCGATCACGGGGTCGAGGTGCGGTGCGGTGTCACGATCGAAGCCCTGCAGCCGGGAGCGGTGCTGATCGACGGCGGATGGCACGAGCCGGCCGACGTCGTGGTGGTCGGGATCGGTGTCACGCCCGCCACCGAGTGGCTCGCCGACTCCGGCCTCGAGATCCGCGACGGCGTGGTGTGCGGGCCCGACCTCAACGTCGGCGCTCCGCTGATCTACGCCGCCGGCGACATCGTCCGCTGGTACAACACCTTGTTCGAGGAGGAGATGCGCGTCGAGCACTGGACCAACGCTGCCGAGCAGGGAGCGTTGGCGGCGACCAACCTGCTCGCCGAGGCGACCGGCCAGCGCACCACGCCGTACGCGCCGGTGCCGTTCTTCTGGAGCGAGCAGTACGACCGGCGCGTCCAGTTCCTCGGCCGGGCGAGCGCCGACGACGACGTGCGGATCGTGTCGGGCTCGGTCGCGGCGCGACAGTTCGTCGCCCTCTACGGCAGCCGCGGACGTCTGCGCGGTGTGCTCGGGCTCAACGCCCCGCGTCAGGTGATGCCGTTCCGCGCGCCTCTTGCTCGACCGCATCTCGTGGGACGAGGCGCTGGCCTTCGCCGCGATCAGGCTCGTACGCGGCCGAGCGCTCCCGGTGCTCGCCCGGTGATCGCGTCACGAGCGCTCGAGTCGTGTCTAGGCTCGCGGACATGTCGCATCTGTCGAACGTGTGGTTCAAGGTCACCGGGCTGCAGGTCACGCACGGCCGTGGCTGTCGGGTGACGACGACGAGCGGTGACGAGTACCTCGACTTCGCGGCCGGGATCGCGGTCAACTCGACCGGGCATGCTCACCCGCGCGTGGCCGCTGCGATCGCCGCCCAAGCGGAGCGCTTCATCCACGCCCAGATCAACGTCTTCACCCACGACCTCGCCGAGCCGCTGGCATCCAAGCTCGACGAGATCACTCCCGCCGGCATCGACACCTTCTTCTTCGCCAACTCGGGCGCCGAGATCACCGAGGCCGCGGTCAAGCTCGCCAAGCAGGCGACGCGACGCCCGAACGTGATCGTGTTCCAGGGCTCGTTCCACGGCCGCACGCACATGGCGATGGCGATGACCACGTCGAAGACCGGCTACCGCGCCGGTCACGCCCCGTTGCCGGCGGGCGTGTACGTGAGCCCGTTCCCCGACCCGCTCGCCGACGATCAGGAGGCGACGATCGCGGCGGCGCTGACCGCCTTCGACCGGCTGCTGCTGGCCGAGACGGCGCCGTCCGAGACCGCCGCCGTGATCATGGAGCCCGTGCTCGGCGAGGGTGGCTACGTGCCGGCGCCGAAGGCGTTCATCGAGGGGATCGCGGCGCGGTGCAGGCAGCACGGGATCCTGTTCATCGCCGACGAGGTCCAGAGCGGGTTCGGCCGCACCGGCAACTGGTTCGCGGTCGAGCAGTACGACATCGAGCCCGACATCATCTGCATGGCGAAGGGGATCGCCTCCGGCTTCCCGTTCTCGGCGCTCGGCACGCGGCGCGAGCTCGACGACCTCTGGCCGAAGGGCAGTCACGGCGGCACCTACGGCGGCAACCCGCTCGGATGTGCGGCGGCGCTGGCGACGATCGAGGTGATGAGCGAGCCCGGCTTCATGGACAACGTGCGGGCGCGCGGCGAACAGCTCAGCAACGCCTTGCGCGGGCTGTCCGAGAGCTTCCCGAGCCTGGTGCAGGTGCGCGGGCCGGGCCTGATGGTCGGCACCGTGTTCGACGATCCGGCACGCGTCCCCAAGCTGCTCGAGCACTGCCTCAACGAGGGCCATCTGATCCTGATGAACGCCGGGACCTACGGCAACGTCGTGCGATGGATGCCGCCGCTGGTCGTCACGGCGGCCGAGATCGACGAGGGCGTGCAGGCGTTCACCAACGCACTCAAGGCCACGGCCTGAACGAGCGCGACGGGCATGCCACGACTCGACGCCGCGCGGGTGCGCGCCTGGCGTGACCTGCAATCGATCGTTCCCGAGATCGAGCGCAGGATCGACGACGACCTGCGCGCCGAATGGGCGGTGCCGCTCGGATGGTTCGACGTGCTGGCGACGCTGCGGCAGCTCGACGGACGGGCGCGTCCGCAGGATGTCGCCTCGGCGATGCGGATCCCGGCGTCGAGCCTGAGCCGCCGGCTCGACCGGCTCGAGGAGGAGGGATGGGTGCGGCGCCATCGCGATGTCGATCCCGAGGACCATCGCGCCGTGGAGGTCGAGCTCACCCGTCGCGGTCGTGCGCTGTGGCGCGAGATGAACGTCAGCTACCGGCGGTCGCTGCAGGCGCGGTTCGCGGTGGTGCTCGACGACGACGACATCGAGACGTTGGCAGCGACGATGCGCGTGCTGTCGAACAGCATGGGCGATCCGGTCGCCGACTGACAGCACCGAGCCCGAGCTGATTCGCTCAGGAGTACATGGCCTCGATCTCGGCGTGGTAGCGGGCGTGGATGCCGCGCCGCTTGAGCTTCGAGGTCGGGGTGAGCACGTCGGTGTCGGGCAGCCACTCCTCGCCGAGCACCGTGAAGCGCTTGATCTGCTCGACGCTGGCGAACTGCTGGTTGATCTCGTCGACACCCTCCTGGATGGCGGCGACCACGTCGGCGTCGCCGGCGAGTTCGGCCAGCGAGCGATCCGCCCTTGCCGTGGGCGGCCGCCCACATCGGCGCCACCTCGGGATCGAGCACCAGCAGGGCCGAGATGAACTTGCGGTTGTCGCCGATCGCGCACGCCTGACCGACGAGCGGGATCATCTTCAGCGCCGCCTCGAGGTTGGCAGGGCTGATGTTCTTGCCGCCCGACGTGATGATCAGCTCCTTCTTGCGGTCGACGATCCTGAGGTAGCCCTCGTCGTCGAACTCGCCGATGTCGCCCGAGTGGAGCCAGCCGTCGATGATCGTCTCGGCGGTCTTGTCGGGCTGGTCGAGATAGCCGACGAACACGTTGCCGCCGCGACAGATCACTTCACCGTCGTCGGCGATCGCCACCTCGCAGCCAGGGATCGGTTGGCCGACGAACCCGGGCTTGTTGCGCTCGCGGCGAGAACGTCATCGGCCCGCTCGACTCGGACATGCCGTAGATCTCCGACAGCGGGACACCGATGGCGGCGAACCACTCCAGGATCGCGGCGGGGATCGGCGCGGCGCCGGTGATCGCGAACTCGAGCTCGTCGAGCCCGACCAGTGACGCGCACCGTCGAGAACGCCACGGCGTCGAGGAACGCCCACGTGTCGCGTTGCTCGTCGGTGTCGATGCCGGCCAGCTCGGCGCGCTTGATCTCGATCGCCAGCGCCACGCCGTCGTCGAACTGCTTCTGCTTGTCGGGGTCGGCGGCGAGCGCGGCGTTGACGCCGGCGTAGATCTTCTCGAACACGCGTGGCACACCGAACAGGAGCTGCGGGCGTACCTCCTTGAGGTACGTCATCAGCTGGTTGAGGTCGGGGCAGCAGTGCACCGTCGGCACCGTCCATCAGCATGCACGTAGTGGCTCACCATGCGCTCGGCGATGTGCGCCATCGGGAGGTACGACACGACCTTCCACCCGGCGACGTCGGTTCGACTCGATAGACTCGAGCAGCACGCTCGCCGGTGTACACCACGTTGTACTGGCTGAGCATCACGCCCTTCGGCGGGCCGGTGGTGCCCGACGTGTAGATCAACGTCGCCAGGTCGTCGGGTGAGGTGGCGGCGGCGAGGCCGTCGAGGTCGGCGGCGCCGTGGCGACAGCAGCTCGCTCGCCGGGGCGACGCCGTCGGGCAGGGCGTCCGTCGGGCGGGTCGACCACGTAGATCTGCTCGAGCATCGGGAAGTTCGGCGCGGACCTCGAGCAGCCGGTCGAGGAATCCGGCGTCCTCGACGATCGCGATCCGTGCCCCGGCGTGGCTGGCGAGGTACTGGATCTCCTCGGGCGACGACGAGTTGTAGATGCTGACCGGCGTCGCCCGCACGAACTGGGCGGCGAGGTCGAGCCAGTGGAACTCGGGGCGGTTGCGCATCATCAGCAGCACCCGCTCGCCGGCCGACGACGCGGTCGGCAGGAGACCCTGCGCGGCCTTCGCCGTGAGCTCGGCGACGTCGGCCGCCGTCCACGTGTGCCAACCGCCGCCGTCCTTCATCGAGTGCAGGAGCGGGAGCCCCGGTTGCGCGCCGGCGAGCTCGCAGGAACAGGCTCGGGACGGTGTGTCCGGCGACGCGGGCGTTGACCTCGGCGATCGTTGAGCGGGTCATGGCCGACCAGTCTCGCGTGTGACTCGCCGAGCGTCCATCGGCCACGGCCGACGACGCCTTCCGGTGGCGGTGGCTCCGGTGACGGTGTCGCTCGCGACCTGCGTGCAGACTCTGCCGATGCGCAGCGCCGTGATCGTCGATGCGGTGCGCACACCGCTCGGCAAGCGCAACGGAAAGCTCAGCGGAATGGCACCCGGTCGACCTCGCGGCCGAGACTGCTGGGCGCGCTGCAGCAGCGCAACGACCTCGATCCGGGCATCGTCGACGACGTCGTGCTGGGCTGCGTGATGCAGGTCGGCGAGCAGGCCGTCAACGTCGCCCGCAACGCCGTGCTCGGCGGCGGGCTGGCCCGACACGGTGCCGGGCACGACGATCGATCGCCAGTGCGGCTCGGGCCAGCAGGCCGCCCACTTCGCCGCGCAGGGCGTGATCGCCGGCGCCTACGACGTGGTCGTCGCCGGCGGCGTCGAGGTGATGACCCGCGTGCCGATGGGCTCGTCGATGGCCGACGGCAAGTTCGGCTATCCGTTCGGCCCGCGGCTCGAGCGCGCGCTACGCCGATCAGGGCGGCATCGTGCCGCAGGGCATCTCGGCCGAGCTGATCGCCGACCAGCTGGGGCATCACGCGCGACGAGATGGACGCGTTCGGCGTCCGGTCGCAGCGGCTCGCCGCGCGAGCGAGCCGCGAGGGTCGCTTCGAGCGTGAGATCGTCGCCGTCGCCGGAGCCGACGGGCGCACGATCGACGCGTCGACGAAGGGCTGCGCGAGACGACGCTCGAATCGCTGGCTCGGCTCAAGCCGGCGTTCCGTCTCCGAGGACGAGGGTGGCCGGGTCACCGCCGGCAACTCGTCGCAGATCTCCGACGGAGCGGCCGCGGTGCTCGTCATGAGCGAAGCAGCGAGCCGACCGAGCTGGGGCTCACGCCACGCGCCCGATTCGTCGAGTTCGCGGTGGCCGGCGCCGACCCACGGCTGATGCTGACGGCCACGATCCCCGCCACCGAACGCGTGCTCGACCGCGCCGGGCTGACGCTCGACGAGATCGACGTGATCGAGATCAACGAGGCGTTCGCCTCGGCGGTGCTGGCGTGGGAGCGCGAGATGCATCCCGACATGGAGCCGCGTCAACGTCAACGGCGGAGCGATCGCGCTCGGCCATCCGCTGGGCGCGTCGGGCGCGCGGCTGCTGACGACGCTGCTGTGCGAGCTCGAGCGCAGCGGCGGACGCTACGGCCTGCAGACGATGTGCGAGGGCGGCGGCATGGCCAACGCCACGTCATCGATCGAACGCTGCGTCGCTGAGCCAGGTGCCCGTTGGCCGTCAACCGTCCGCTCCACAGGGGCTGGGGATAATCGGTAGGGTGAGACCGGTGATCCTCGCCGTGTCTGTGGGCAGCGTGCTGTGGGTGCTCGCCGGCCTGCTGCTGCGGTCGTGCTCTGGAAATTCGGCATCGGAATGCTGCGCGGCGTTATCACGCCCGCCCGTCGCCGCCGCCCGAGCCCGGCGAGCTCCGCAAGGTGAACATGCAGGTATCGGTGCGACGTCTGTGGGGTGGAGCTGAAGTTGACGCTGGCGCCCGACGACGATCCGCCGCCTCCCAAGCACTGCCTGGAGGAGATGATCGTGGTGGCGCCGCTCTACGACTGAGGCGCCGTCAGGTTATCCACAGACCTGTGGACAACTCTGTGGTGAATGACACGGTGTCATTCGGCCGTGTGGACAATGTCGGACCGGTGTGCGACGACGTGTCGGCCGCGCTAGCGCCACTTGGTGGCGGTGTACAGGCCACCCAGGATGCAGCCAGGCCGGCCAGCGACGAGCCAGTTGTTGCCCGTGAACACCAGGTTGCGCAGGATGATGATGACCATCCCGGCCACGAGCAGGCCGACCATCAGCCACGGCACCCACGGCTTGGGCAGCTTCATCTCGGCCGGGACCGGCGGCGTGTAGCGCGACGACGACGTGCACGCCTGACTTGTTCTCGGTCGGGGTTGGCGAACTTCTGGCCGTCTCGCCGGGGCGGGTGCCCTTGGCCGTCGTGCGACCGCCGCCTGTCTTGCGCTTCGGGGGTGCCACGGGGCGCAGTGTACGGGTTCGTGCCATCGAGTCCAGACAACCCGGTCGGACAACGCATGGACTCGAGCGCGACCGGGCAGGCTTGCCGCGTGCCGCGGATCCTCGTGATCGACTCGTACGACAGCTTCGTCTACAACCTCGTCCAGTACCTGGGTGAGCTCGGCGCCGATCCGATCGTGTACCGCAACGACGCGCTCACCGTCGACGAGGCGGTCGACGCTCGCAGCCCGACGGCGTGCTGCTGTCGCCCGGGCCCGGGCGCCCGGAGACGGCCGGCATCATCTGCGACGCGATCCCGGCCTTCGCCGAGCGGGCGTGCCGGTGTTCGGCGTGTGCCTCGGGCACCAGGCGATCGGCCACGTGTACGGCGCCGACGGTGGTGCGGGCGCCGCAGCTGATGCACGGCAAGACGTCGCCGATCGAGCACGCGGGTGACGGCGTGTTCGCCGGCCTGCCGTCGCCGCTGACGGCGACCCGCTACCACTCGCTGGTGCTCGAGCCCGACACCGATGCCCGACTGCCTCGAGGTCACGGCCACGCACGCCCGACGGCGTGGTGATGGGCGTGCGTCACCGTGAGCTCGACGGTCGAGGGTGTGCAGTTCCACCCGGAGAGCATCCTCACCGGCTGCGGCCACGACCTGCTGCGCAACTTCCTGGCGCGCGCAGCCTGACTCCCCAGCGCCTGACCAGCGGCCGTCGCCCGGCGGCTACGGCAGGCTGGTCGGTGTGGTCGGTGGCGCCGTCGGCGGAGCGTCGTGGTCGTGGTGGTGGTGGTCGTGCTCGTGGTGGTGGTGGTCTCGGCGACCGGGCCTGACCGACGACGACCACGATCGACCGTGCCCTTGTCGACCGACTGGCCGGTCGGGATGCTCTGCTCGAGCACGGTGCCGTCGCGTGGATCGCCCGGCGGCAGCTCGCGGTACGTGACCTCGATCGCCGAAGCCGCGGTCGTCGAGCAGGTTGCGGGCCTGGCCCTCGGTGAGCCCGACCAGCGGTGGCACCCGCTCCTGGCCGGGGCCGGAGCTGACGATCAGGGTCGACCGTGCTGCCGCGGTCGACGAGCGTGTTGGGCGGCGGGTTGGTGCTGATCACGACGCCGGCCGGGATGACCGGGTCGACCTGTTGCTGGACCTCGACCACGAGCCCGTACTCGGCCGACTCGAGCAGCGCGCGGGCGACGTCGACCGTCGTCGTTGATGACGGTCGGCGGGATCGACACCTGGTTCGGGCCGCCCGACACGAAGACCGTGATCGACCGTCTCCTGCGGCACGCGTGCCTCGCCGGCCGGGTCGGTGCGGATCACGAGCCCTTCCGGGACGTCGCTGAGCTCGGTCTCCTCGACGAACTGGAACCCGCTCTCGCCGAGGATGCTGCGCGCCTCCTCGATCGAGCGACCGGCGACGTTGGGCACCGCCACCAGCGCCTTGGTCGGGTTGTAGTAGAGCTCGATCACCGTGCCCTCGGCGACCACCGTGCCGGCCTCGGGTCGGTGCGGTGCACGAAATCCTCGTGGCACAGCGGCGTTCGCCTCGGGGATCGCCCGGTACGTGAGGCCGAGCGACTGCGAGCGCGGCGGTGACCGACGTCGAGCGGCTGGTTGAAGTAGTTGTCGAGGGTGAGCGCGGTCGTGTCGTCCTCGGCGTCGGCCTTGGTGAGGCTCTGGTAGACGAGCAGCCCGCCGGCGGCGAGCGCGATCAGGGCGATGAACGCCGCCAGCGCGTACCAGCCGGTGCGCGAGTGGTGGTCCTGGTAGTAGCGGGCGTCGGGCGACGCGCCCGGCGGATAGTGCGTGAGGTCGGGCCCGGGCTGGCGCGGCATCGTCGTGGTCGGGGCGCCGGCGATCTGCGGGTGCGACGGCGCCGGGCCGCGCTCGCGTCGGCTGCGACGACCATCGGGCGTGGTGCCGACCGGCGTCGCCGGCTGGCGCGGGATCCCGCCCGACGGGCGTGCCCGGCCGGGCGGCGGCGGCGACCAGCGCCTGCACCTGCTCGCCGTTGCGGAACCGGCGCAGGTCGTCGCGCAGCGCGTGGGCGCTCGAGTAGCGCAGCTTGGGATCCTTGGCGAGCAGCTTGGCGACGATCGCCTCGAACGGGCGCGGGATGCCCTCGACGATCTTGTTGAGCGGCGTCGGCTGGTCGTGGACCTGCTTGTAGGCGATCGCCACCGGGTTCTCGCCGGTGAACGGCGGCTTGCCGGCGACCATCTCGTACATCACGATGCCGAGCGAGTAGAGGTCGCTGCGCGGGTCGGGCTGGGCGCCTTGGGCCTGCTCGGGCGAGAAGTACGAGGCCGTGCCCATCACCGAGCCGACCTGGGTGAGGTTCGACTCGGTGGCCGAGTTCATGGCGCGGGCGATGCCGAAGTCGGCGACCTTCACCTGGCCGTTGGTGCCGATCAGGATGTTGGCGGGCTTGATGTCGCGGTGGGCGAGGCCGGCCTCGTGGGCGAACCCGAGTGCGGCCGCGACCTCGGAGGCGATCTCGGCCGCCTGCTTGGGCGTGAGCCGCTTGTTGGTCTTGAGGATCTCGGCCAGCGTGCGACCCTGCACGTACTCCATGGCGATGAAGTAGGTGCCCTCGTACTTGCCCCAGTCGTAGACGTTGACGATGTTGGGGTGGCTGAGGTTGGCGGCGGCCTGGGCCTCGCGGCGGAAGCGCTCGACGAAGTTGGGGTCGACCGCGAACTCGGGGAACAGCACCTTGATCGCCACCTGGCGGTCGAGCAGGCGGTCGCGGGCGAGGAACACGTCGGCCATGCCGCCGCGCCCGACCCGCTTGTGGATCTCGTAGCGGTCGTTGATGATGACGGTGGCGTCGCCGCTGGTGCTCATGGTTACGGCTGCCTCGCCGCGGGTGCCACGACGCGGCCCGCGGAACGTGCCCGAGGCTATCGACGTGCCGTCGCGGTGCAGTCGTCAGGCCGTGTCATGGCGCCCGGTCGCTGGTCAGGCGCGCGGTCGCCGGCGGCGTCGGCGGCGGTCGTCGGCACGGTCGGCAGTGGCCGTGGCGGCGGCGGCGGCGGCGGCGACTCGGCGTCGATGCTGGAACACCTCGTCGAGCATCGCCTTGGCGATCGGCCCGGCCAGCCGGCCGCCGGTGCTGGCCGAGATCTCGGCGTTGGTGCCCTTGAGCATCACGGCGACGACGTACTTCGGGTCCTCGACCGGGGCGTAGGCGACGATCCAGGCGTGCGAGCGCTCGGGCTCGCCGGGCCCGTTGAGCTGGGCGGTGCCGGTCTTGGCGGCGACGCTGATCCCGTTGTCGAGGGCGATGCAGCAGCTGGCGGTGCCGCGCTCGGCGACGCCGACCATCAGGTCGCGCAGGGTGCCGGCCGTCTCGCGGCTGATCGGGCGCTTCCACACCTCGGGCTGGGTGCGGCTGATCACGTTGCCGTCGTGGTCGAGCTCGGCGTCGACGACGTACGGCTTCATCATCGTCGCCGTCGTTGGCGACCGTGGCGGCCACCATCGCCATGTGGAGCGGCACCATCTGGTCGTCGTTCTGGCCGAAGCCGCGGATCGCCAGCAGCGGCAGGTTCTCGTCGATGTCGGTGAAGTCGCCGACCGTGCTCGCCGCCGCGCCGGGCAGGTCGATCGGGATCGTCTCGCCGACACCCCAGCGCTGCGATGCCTTCCTCGAACCGCTGCGGGTCCGAGCTCGAGCGCGATGCGGGCGAACGGCGTGTTGCACGAGCGGGCGAACACCGTGGCGAAGTCGCCGCCGCACACGCGTGCCGCCGTAGTTCTGGATCGGGTCGTCGGTCTGCGGCGGCAGGAACTCGCTCTCGTCGGGGAAGACGCTGTCGAGCGACGACGACGCCGTCGTCGAGGGCGGCGCCGGTGGTGAGCACCTTGAACGTCGAGCCCGGCATGTAGCGCTGCTGGTAGGCGTTGGCGAGCAGCGGGTCGCGCGGGTCGGCCTGCAGCTCGGTGAGGTAGGCGTAGGCGGCGTCGTAGTCGATGTCGGCGACGAGGTTGGGGTCGTAGCTGGGGTAGCTCCACATCGCCTTGATGGCGCCGGTCTTCGGCTCCATCAGCACGATCGAGCCCTCGCGGTCGCCGAGCAGGAACTTGGCGACGTTCTGCAGGTCGTTGCGCAGCGTGACGCTGGACCTCGCCCGACTGGTCGTTGGTGCCGCTGAAGATGTCGTCGAGGGCGCGCACCTGCTGGGTGAACGTGTCGCCGCTGAGCACGTCGGACTCGGTCTTCTCGAGCTGCGTCGAGCCGAGGCCGAACGTGTAGTAGCCGGTGATGTTGGCGAACAGATCGCCGGTGGGGTAGCAGCCGGCGGTACTTGACGTCGCTCGCGCCGGGCGCCTGCTCCGAGCGGGCGATCGACGACGCCGTCGGCGGTGACGATCTGGCCGCGCGGCGAGTCGAACTGGCGGATCAGGGCCCGCGTGTTGCTCGGCTGCGAGGCGAGCTCCTCGGTGCGGCCGACCTGCCAGTAGTTGAGCGCCGCGAACAGCACGACGTAGAGCACGATCAGCGCGCCGGCGAGTTGTCGGATCTGGCGGTTCATGGGTCGGGTCAGTGGTGGTGGTCAGCGTCGTGTGCGGCCGCGCCGGCGCAGGCGCCAGCTCGCCCAGCGCTCGCGGGGCGTCGGCTCGTCGGGCAGCTCGCCGAGCCGGCGGGCGCTCGTGTCGCTGAGCCGCAGCAAGCAGCGCCAGGAGGACGTAGTTGGCGAGCAGCGACGATCCGCCGTAGCTGACGAACGGCAGCGTGATGCCGGTCAGCGGCACGACCTTGACGACGCCGCCGATGATGATGAACGCCTGCACGCCGACGATCGTCGTGAGGCCGGTGGCGAGCAGCTTCTCGAACGTGCGGTCGGTGCGCAGCGCGATGCGCAGCCCGGCGCCGATCGAGCAGCAGGAACGCCATCAGCACGGTGGTGGCGCCGATCAGGCCGAGCTCCTCGCCGATGGCGGCGAAGATGAAGTCGCTCTCGGCGTACGGGATCTTGTTGGGGCTGCCGCGGCCGAGGCCGCGCCCGGCGACGCCGCCGTCGCCGATGCCGTACAGCGACTGCACGATCTGCCAGCCCTTGCCGTACTCGTCGCTCCACGGATCGAGCCAGATGTCGACGCGGGTCTGCACGTGGCCGAACATCCGCCACGAGGCGTAGGCCGCGACGCCGAACAGCACGACGCCCGATCACGAGGTAGCTGACGCGTTCGGTGGCGACCCACATCATCACGACGAACAGCGTGAAGAACATCAGCGACGAGCCGAGGTCGCGCTCGCCGACCATCACCAGCACGGCGAATCCCCACGCCACGATGATCGGGGCGATGTACTGCATCTCGGGCAGGCGCAACGGGCCGATCTTCCACGTCGAGGCGGCGATCAGCTCGCGGCGCTCGCTGAGGTAGCCGGCGAGGAAGATCGCCAGCGCCAGCTTGGCGAACTCGCCGGGCTGGAAGCCGAGCGGGCCGAGGTCGACCCAGATGCGGGCGCCGTTGATGTTCCTGCCGAACCCGGGCACCATCGGCAGCAGCAGCAGCACGGCGCCGATCGAGGAACAGCGTCCACTTGTAGCGGGCCAGGTCGCTCGGCGCGCTGGACGACGAGCAGCGTGAGCACGAAGGCGGCGATCGACGACCAGGCTCCACAGCGACTGCTGGGCGGCGAACTGTGTCGTCGAGGCGCGAGATCATCACGTAGCCGATGCCGTGCAGCAGCACGGCGAGCGGCAGCAGCGTGGCGTCGGCGCCGCGGGCGAGCAGCCGCACGGCGATGTGGGCGACGCCGATCAGCACCAGCACGCAGCGCCAGGAACGGCCCGAGCCGGGCGGGGATCACGGCGTTGGCGCCGAGCGAGGCGAGCGTGTAGGCGACGCCGGTGATCGCGGCCGCCATGACGATCAGCGTCAGCTCGGTCGACGCCGGCGCCTGGCGACCAGGCGCGGCGAGACAGGCATCGTCGCCGGCCACGCTCAGCCTCCCGTGGTGGTGGCGTGGCGGCGACCGGTGTCGGCGGTCGGCGCGACCGTGGTCGGCACGTGGTCGTGGTCGTCGTGGTCGGTGGTGGTCGTGGTCGTCGTGGTCGTCGTGGCGCGACAGGCTGCTGGCGATGAAGCGCTCGGCGTCGGCTCGCGATCTCGAAGTCGAGCTCCTGCTCGACGAGCGCGATCGACTCGTCGTCGAGCTGCGTCGCGGGTGAACGTTGCTCTTGCGCTTCGCGGGTCGGCTCGAACCACAGCAAGCCGTCCTGGCGGCCTTGGTAGATGGCGACCGTGCCGTCGTCGTCGAAGGCCACGAAGTAGCCGCTGCGGGCCCAGGCGGCGAGGATCGCGAAGCCGAGCACGAGCACGGCGGCGACGCCGAGCACGAGCAGCAGGCGGCCGAGGCGACCGCTGCGCGCCGGCGCGCGCTTCTCGGGCTGGCGCGCGTCGGCACGGCGGCGGCAGCGTCGGCGCCGGATCGGTCGCCGGCGGTCGGGTGCGCGTGGCGGTGTCGCCGTCGAGCGCGATCGCGGCCGCGACCGGCACGAGCTCGCGGTCGGCGTCGTCGTCGAGCGGGTCGGCGACGATCTCGGCCTCGCCGCTGTCGGTCGACGCCTCGTCGTCGTCGCTCCACACCGGGATGACGTCGAACTCCTCGGTCGGGTCGGGCGGGTCGTCGCCCTCGAGCACGTCGACCACGACGCCGTGATGTTGTCGCGGCCGCCCGACGGCGTTGGCGGCGTCGACCAGCGCCTGGGCGGCGGCCGTCGGGTCGTCGGGGTGCGCGAGCAGGATCGCCTGGATCACGTCGTCGGCGACCTCGTCGACGAGCCCGTCGCTGCACAGCAGGAACCGGTCGCCGCGGATGATCGGCATCGTCCACGAGTCGACGCGGACGTACGGCTCGATGCCGAGCGCGCGGGTGACGATGTTGCGGCGCGGGTGGTGGCGCGCCTCGTCGCGGCGTGATCGCGCCTTCGGCGACGAGCTCCTGCACGAAGCTGTGGTCGATCGTGACCTGGCGCAGCCGGCCGTGGCGCAGCACGTAGCCGCGCGAGTCGCCGACGTTGGCGACCGCCAGCACCTCGCCGTCGAGCGGATCGTCGACGACGGCGATCGCGGTGATCGTGGTGCCCATCCCGGCCTGGTCGGGGTTGTGCAGCGAGGCGTTGTAGATCTCGACGTTGGCCTCGTTGATCGCCGCGACGAGGTCGTCGCGGGAGCCGAGCTGTCCGGCCGGCAGGCGCTCGTCGAGGCGCGTCACCGCCATCTCGCTGGCGACCTCGCCGGCGAGGTGGCCGCCCATCCCGTCGGCGACGACGAACAGGCCCTCGCCGGCGTGGTGGTTGTCCTCGTTCTGCGTTCGCAGCTGCCCCTCGTGCGTGACCGCACCCCATCTCAGCGTCGCCATCAGCGTCCTCGTCACCATGCCATCACTGGGCCTCGAACACGGTGTAGCCGATCTGGATCCGGTCGCCGACCTTGACGGTGCGCGGCTCGGTGATGCGCGGCGCCGTTGAGGAAGGTGCCGTTGCGCGAGGCGAGATCGTCGACGATCACGCGGCCGTCGGCGAGCGAGACACTTGGCGTGGTGGCCGGAGAGGTAGGTGTCGTCGGCGATCGGGATCGTGTTGTCGGCCTCGCGCCCGATGCCGATCACGCCGCTGATCGCGTAGGCCGTGCCGCGCTTGTCCTTGGGCTCGAGCACGACGAGCCGGCCGGGCACGCTCGCCGCGCCCCTTCATCGGCTTGAGCTCGCGCCGCTCGGCGGCGGGCGCCGGCGGCGACCGGCATCGACGGGCGGCTGCTCGATCGATGCCGCGCGCGTTGCGCCGGCTGGCGCACCTCGCTCCACACCGCCCACAGCACGCGCGCGAAGAACAGGTACAGCATGACCAGCAGCACGAGCTTGAGGATGTCGAGGACGGAGTCGGGCATGGCAGTGCTGGGTTGTCGGAGGAGACCGTCGGACGTGGGTCAGGACGCCTCGAAACGGAGGCTGACCGAGCCGACCGTGATGATGTCGCCGTCGTTGATGCGGCGGTCGGCGGTCGAGTCGTTCGCCGTTGAGGAAGGTGCCGTTGGTGGAGCCGAGGTCGTTGATCACGAACCCGCTGCCCGAGCGGTGGATCTCGGCGTGGTGGCGGCTGGTGTTGCCGTCGGTGATCATGATCCGGCAGTCGGCCAGGCGGCCGATCAGGTTGCGCGCCGTCGGTGAGCTCGATCCGGTCGCCCGAGGGCATCACGATCGTGCCCGGGCGCCGGCCCGGCCTCGCCCTGCTTGATCTGCGACGTGATGCCGAACCGGCCGGGCTTGAGCGAGTTGTCGACCCGCAGGTCGACGGTGACCGGGCCCATGAAGTGGTAGCCCTCCTCGCGGGCGTACTCGCGGACGGCCTCGACGAGTTCGGTGCGCAGCGCGTCCTCGATGTCGGCGAACCCGGCGTGGTCGTCGGCGGCGAGCAGGATCGTGAAGTCGTTGGGCACGACCCGCTGGCCCTTGACGTCGACGGTGCGGTGGTCGTCCATCTCGCGGATGAGGCGGCGACCGAGCTCGATCGGCCGGATGGAGTTGCGGGAACGGCGGAACACGCCCTCGACCATACGCTCTAGGCGCTGCTCCAGTGCTTGCATGCCCATGGTCGGAGAAAGGCTACTGGCAGACCGATCCGAGGCCGGGCTTCGCCTGGTCATGGCGTCCGATACGCGGGTGACCGCGGACGCAGCGCGGGCGTAGCGTGTGCGGCGATGGGTCGTGTGACGGTGCTCGACGGCGGGATGGGACGTGAGCTGCACCGGATCGGGGCGCCGTTCCGCCAGCCGGAGTGGTCGGCGCTGGCGATGATCGAGGCGCCCGAACTACGTCGGCGCGGTGCACGAGTCGTACGTCGCCGCCGGCGCCGAGGTGATCACCACCAACACCTACGCGCTGGTGCCGTTCCACCTCGGCGCAGGAGCGGTTCGAGGCCGACGGCGCCGCCTGGCCGCGCTTGGCGGCGTCGATCGCGCGCGAGGTCGCCGACCGCATCGCCCGGCGTGCGCGTCGCCGGTTGCCTGCCGCCGGTGCTCGGCTCGTACCGGCCCGACCTGTTCGTCGCGCGAGGAGGCGCGCCCGATCCTCGACGTGCTCGTGCTCGGAGCAGGCGCCGTTCGTCGACCTGTGGCTGGCCGAGACGCAGTCGTCGATCGCCGAGGTCGAGCTCGTGCGCGACGTGCTCGACGCCCACGTCCAGACGGCGCCGCTGTGGATCTCGTTCACGCTCGCACGACGAGCTCGTCGACGGCGACGGCCGCGCCTGCGCTCGGGCGAGTCGATCGTCGATGCCGTCGCACGCCGCCGAGCGACCTCGGTGCCGAGCGTGGTGTCGTTCAACTGCAGCCAGCCGGAGGTGATGGAGCCGGCCGTCGCGCGCGGCGGCCGCGGCGACGCCGACTGCCGATCGGCGTCTACGCCAACGCCTTCGTGCTCGCACACGCGGCGGCGCCGCCAACGCCGGCCTGCACGACATCCGCGACGACGTCACGCCCGAGGCGTACCTCGAGTTGGCGCAGACGCTGGATCGCCGCCGGCGCGACGATCGTCGGCGGCTGCTGCGGGGTCGGCCCCGAGCACATTTCGGCGTTGTCGGCCCATCTGTCGGCCGGTTAGCCTTCCCACTCCACTCGGGCGAGTGGCGGAATGGCAGACGCGCTGGCTTCAGGTGCCAGTATTCGAAAGGATGTGGGGGTTCAAGTCCCCCCTCGCCCACGGTCATCAAACCATCAGCGCTCACGCGGTCGGGGCGGTCTTTCCTGCTGATCTCAGTCATCGTCCTCGGCATTCTCGCCTCACTCGATCCGTTGCGGCCTGTGGCATTCGTGATGGTGCTGCGCACGGGGATCGTGAACGCGATCGCCTTGCTCGTCGGTTGGACGCTGGCGCTCGTGCTGCTGTTCCTCGCCGTTGTGATCGCCTTCGGCGGCGACCCGTCGACCGATCCGAGCGACAGCCAACGCACTGCAGCATCCGTCGTCGAGCTCGTCGTCGGTGTCGGCCTGCTGGCGTTCGCTGTCCACCGGTGGCGGCGTCGTCACGAGGCGACCGCCGGCACCGCCTACCCGCAGGCGGTGGCCCGCCAGCTCGAGCATCTCAACGTCCGCCGGTCGGCGTTCATGGGTGTGCTGATCCAGCCGCGGGCGCTCACAGTCGCCGCCGCCCTCGTCGTCGCCCGTGACCGAGACGGGGTGTTCGGCATGCTCGTCGGATTCTCCCTGTTCGCGGTGGCGTCGACGGCGGCGCTGCTGGGCATCCTGATCTACGCCATCGCCCGTCCCGAGCTGGCCGCACTACGGCTCACCGATGTCGTCTCGCTGCTCGAGCGTCAGGCACCGATGATCCTCACCGCGCTGTTCGCGGCCGGGGGTGGCTACCTCGTGTTCGACGCGCTGTGGCACCTCTGAGCGTCGCGGTCACCGTGTGATCAGGACACCGCCAGCCGGACGCCGCTCTGCTCGGGCTCCGGTTCGGTCGGCCCTTCGGACACCGTGGCGATGATCACCGCCCCGAGGAGGGCAGTGGCGAGCCCGCCGATCGCCACGACGGCGTGCCACTCCGGCGTCTTGTCGAGGCGCTCCTGGAGGACGAGCGCGCCGAGCAGGACGCTGACGACCGGGTTCACCACCGACACGGTGGCCACCGACGTCACCAACCTGCCGGTGGCGAGCGAGACCTGCTGGAGGTAGAACCCGACCAGCCCGGCGGCGGCCATCACCCAGAACTGCCAGCCGGCGAGCAACTCACTCAGGCCGTCGTCGTTCCACGTCTCCATCACCGGCTTCATCAGCGTCGCCGAGAGCCCGTACAGCACACCAGCCGTCGCCCCGAACACCGCCGCCTTGGTCCCCATCCCGCCCCGGTGACCGAGCAGCATGAGGGCGATGCAGGTGATGGCGATCACCAGCAGCGCCGAGATCCAGTCGGCAGTCGGGGCGTTGTCGACGCCCGCCGCCGGGTCGCCGACCGTCGCGAACACGGCCAGCCCGACGACGATGATCGCCGCCCCGACGATGTGTCGACGTGTGATCACCTGGTGCGTCAACCAGTGACCCAGCGGCAGTGCCCACACGATCGAGGTCACGAGGAACGGTTGGATGATCGCCACCCGGCCCCGGTCGAGCGCTGCCGCCTGGAGCACCACGCCCACGACCTGGGCCGCCAGGCCGAGCAACCAGATCCCGTTCCCCAACAGCCCGATCAAGCCGCGGTTGTCTCCGGGCTCGACGCCGGCATCCATCGCCGCGCGCTGCCACAACGTCGCCGCCAGCGCGAAGGACACTGCGGCGAGGAGAGCGAGGATCGCGGCAACCGCACTCACGAGCACGAAAGCTACGTGCCGTGGGAGGTCGGGTCGGGGATGAGTGCCTCGGGAACGTGTCGGGTGATCGCGGTGTCGGACGGGCACAAGACTGCGATCACCATGCATCCTGCGGAGCGAGCCGAGTTCGACGACGCCACGTTGTTGGCGCGCGCTCGTGACGCAGACCGCGCCGCCTTCGGCGAGCTCGTGCGGCGCCATCAGCACGCCGCGTTGCGGGTGGCGGTGGTGATCTGCGGTTCGACCGAGGAGGCCGAGGACATCGTGCAGGATTCGTTCGTCGACGTGCATCGCCATCTCGCGTCGTACCGGGGCACCGGCTCGGTGCGGTCGTGGATGTTGCGGATCGTCGCCAACCACGCCAAGAACCACGTGCGCAGCCGCGTGCGACGCGTCCGCCGTGACGACCGCCACGCGCGCCTGCACCTGCGCACGGCCGAGGGTGCCGACCTCGCCGCCGAGCGCCGACTGGAGCACGAGCTGCTCGCCGCCGCGCTGCAGCGCCTGCCGGAACCCGACCGGGAGGTGTTGGGGTGCCGGTTCGTCACCGGACTCAGCGAGGCCGAGACGGCGGAGGTGCTCGGCACGGCACTCGGGACGGTGAAGTCGCGAACGTCGCGTGCGCTCACCCGGCTGCAACAGGAACTGGACGTCACGGCGGCGACGGGAGAGCGGACATGACCGACGTGGCCGGCACCGACGAGCTCGAGCGCCGTCTCGTCGCGCTCGGCGAGGCGCTGGCGTTCGACGACGCCCAGCTGGTCGACGTCGTGTTGGAACGCCTCGACGTGGCGCCGCCCACGCCGGCGCGTCACCGTTGGCTTGCCGCCGCCGCAGTGCTCGTGCTGGTGCTGGCGGGGATCACTCTGTATCCCGACTCGCGACACGCCGTCGCCCGCTGGTTCGGGCTCGAGGGCGTGACCGTCGAGGTCGATCCCGAGCTGTCGACCACGGCGACCTCGTCGCCGCCCGCGTTCGAACTGCCCGGTCCGGGCCGGAGCAAGGTCGTGGTGGTCGACGGTCGCGAGATCCTGGTGTCGACAATCAGCGGATCGTTGACCGAGGAGCTGATCGTCAAGACCGTCGGCTCTGCCGCTCAGATCGAGCAGGTCGAGGTCAACGGTCAGCGCGGTCTGTGGATCTCCGGCAGCCCCCACGAGGTGCTGTACGCGTCGCCGGAGGGACGTGTCGCAGTCGAGCGGGTGGCCGCCAACACCTTGCTGTGGGAGGGCGACGGCGTGCTGTCCCGTGTCGAGGGTTTCGAGCAGCTCTCCGACGCACTGGCATTCGCCGAGGGAACCTGAGCGTCACCGACGGTGTCGGACTGGCATGCGTCATCATCTCGCCCATCGCCTCGTTCGTCTCTCGGTCGCCGCCGTCGCCGCTGCTGCGATCGCCGGCTCCGGCGCCACGGCGTCCGCCGGGGGCTGGGCGATGGCAACCGTCGACGAGGTTCCGGCGGCGACGTCCGGTGAGTCGGAGCAGATCGGGTTCACGATCCTCCAACACGGTGAAACCCCTGTCGACCTCCCCGAGGAGGTCGGCATCGAGCTCGTCCACGAGGACGGCACCGTCGAGTTCTTCCCCGCCATCGGCGACGGCACGATCGGTCACTACGTGACGACGGTGACGTTCCCCGAATCCGCCGGCAGCTACCAGTGGAGCATCGTCATGGGCCGGTTCGGCCCGCAGTCGCTCGGGACGCTCGACGTGACCGAGGCCGCCGGTGGCACGAGCGGCGCCTTCTGGCCCGCCGCGCGCTGGGTCATGCTGACGATCGCCGTCGGTTTGGCGGCCGTGGCGATCGCTGACGTCGCCGTCGTGCGGCGGCGCCGGGCGGCCACGCTCACGTGAGCACCCTCGGGCGGTGGTGTGCGATCGCGGCGGTCGTGCTCGGCGTGCTGACCCTCGCCACCTGGAACGTCGGCGCCGACACGTCGCGGGCCCAGGCGCCGCCGGACGGTTCGCAGTTGTTCCACACCATCGGATGCGCGGGGTGCCACGCCGGCCCCGAGCCGAGTGCCGGCGTGACCCCGTTCCCGTCGCTCGCCGAGGCTCCGCAGTGGGCGGCCGATCGGCGTCCGGGGATGACGGCCGAGGAGTATCTCGCCGAGTCGATCCGAACGCCGGGAGCGTTCCTCTCGCCGGAGTTCGGCGGCGAGTCGACCGTGATGCCGCAGTTCCATCTCACAGCATCCGAGATCGACGCCATCGTCGAGTACCTGCTGCATCGGTGACGCTCGGAACACCGGACCGTCAGAACACCATCACGTCGACGTCCTCGCCGGCGAGGATCGCGCCGGCCGTCGTGAGCGTGTCGCGCTTGACCAGGAAGTGTTGGCCGAGCGCGTCGATGTCGCGCAGGCGGCGCTGCAGGGGACTTTCGGCGTAGATCGACGTGCCGCCGCCCCACCGGTAGGCCATCGCCGTCACCGCCGCCGCCCGCTCGGTGGCCCACACGGCGGTGGCACGGATCCGGGCTCGCTGATCGAGCGTCAACGGCGATCCCTCGATCGCGCTCTCTCCACACCGTCTCTGCGGTCTCGTGCAGCAGTCCTCGAGCGGCGCGCAGCTCGGTGTCGGCCGTCGCCAGCTCGAACTGGAACAGCGGGTTGGTGGCGAGCGGAGCGTGGGCGAGCAACGGCACCTTGTCGCGTGCCAGCTCGACGATGTCGTCGAACGCGCCACTGACCGATTCCGATCGCGACACTGGCGATCGCAGAACGGGATCAGGGAAGGTGGTGGGATGTGGACGATCGGCGCATCGATGTTCGGCTCGTCGACGAACGGGGCCCACGTGCGGTCGGCCGGCACGAACAGATCGTCGACCCGGAAGTGGTGACTGCCGGTGCCCGACAGCCCGGAGACGTTCCAGGTGTCCTCGATCTCGACCTGTTCGGGTGAGAACACCACGATCCGGAGCTGTGGTTGCCCGTCGACGATGCCCTCGATGCAGTTGCCGTAGATCACGTCGGCGTGCTGGCAGCCGCTGGCGAAACCCCATCGGCCGGTGACGCGGTAGCCCCCGTCGACGGCGGTACACGTGCCGGTCGGGTTGAAGGCACCGGCGACGATCACGTCGCGTCCGACGGGGAACAGTTCGTCGAACACCGGGCGTGGGAGCCCGACCAGGTCGCACCAGGCGCCGCCCCCGATCATCACCGTCCAGGCGACCGACGCATCGGCCGCGGCGAGCGCCTCGAACACGCGCATCGCACTCGGACAGGTCGGCGCCGGCACCACCGTGGCTGGGCGGCAGCAGCAATCGGAAGCAGCCGGCGGCGCCGAGCGTGTCGATCAGGTCCGGCGGGATCCGGCGCGCCTGCTCGATCTCGGCGGCCCGCTCGCCGATCGTCGGAGCGAGCCGGTGCACGGCCTCCAGGGTCTCCTGAGGCGTTGTCGTGTCGTGGTCGACGATGGTCATGGCGTCTCCTCCAGTGCTCGTGGTCTCGTCAGGGCCGCAGCATCGGCGCTTCGGCGGCGTGGCGCGCCCGCAGCTCGTCGTCCCATCCGCCGTTGCAGTAGCCGACGACGTCGGTGATGCGTCCGTCACGCACCTCGCACAGCCACAGGCGTCGAGCGATCTCGGTCTGGGCACCGAGTTGCGTCTCCTCGTGCTCCATCACGAACCCGGTCGCCGTCGGCACGACGCGCAGGACACGCGCCGTCGACTCGCCCTGGGCGATCGCCCGCAGCTGGGCGGCGAAGGCCTCGGGACCCTGGAACTGGAAGCGCCAGAAGGGCGGGTGGAGGTCGAAGAAGGCGTCCTCGCTGAACAGTCCTTCCCCGGCGTCGAGCGTTTCGAAGCAGCGGTTGAAGGCGGTGCTCAGCCGTTCTGCCTGGGCGTGGTCGAGATGTGACTCGGTCTGTTGGGTTGGCATGGCTGCCTCCTTCGTCGGCGGGTGCGACACCCGATGGGCAACCGTACGAAATTCACCCGGTCACGTCACATCGACCGAATCCGCCATCTGCGGGCCCGCGTCGCGTGGTGCGATTCGCACCACGCCGATTCGAAGATTCGGTTGGACGTGCGTCAGACGAGGTCGTGCTCGTAGGCGAAGGCGGTCGCTCCCGCGCGTGACGACACGCCGATCTTCATGAAGATGTTCTGGAGGTGGCGTCCGACCGTGTGCTCGCTGATCACGAGCGCAGCGGCGATCTCGCGGTTGGTCTGGCCGCTGGCGACGAGTCGCAACACCTCGCACTCGCGGCCGGTCAGCTCCTTCGGTGGCGGCTGTGCCTCGCCGCTCAGCAGTGCGACCGTTCGTTCGAGAGCAGGACGGGCGCCGAGCCGCTCGAACACGACGCGGGCGCCATCGATCTCGTGGTCGGCGGCATCGTGGTCGTCGAGCAAGCGACAGGCGAGCCCGATCTGCACGCGGGCGCACGCCGCCTCGTAGGGCATCGCCAGTTCGCGCCATCCGACATGGGCTCGCCGGAGCAGGGTCAGTGCCGAGACCGCCTCGCCGTCTGCGAGCAACACCGTCCCGACGGCATAGTCGGCGATGACGCGCCGCAGCGGTGCGTCCGTCGGCCAACCGCGCCAGCTCGTCGGCGTGGGCGCGGGCGCTGTCGACGTCGCCGATGGCGAGCATGATCTCGACCGACGCGGCGAGCATCGTCGGGTAGGTGAGTTGTCCGCGGCTCTCCTCCACCATGCGGCGGATCGCGGCCTCGGCGGCATCGAGCTTGCCGTCGTCGAGGCGCAGCAGGGCGAGCCCCGGCGCCGGCTCGCGCCCGTGCTCGCTGGCCGCCCGGTAGGCCCGCTCGGCCTCCGCCGGCTCGCCCCGCAAGCGGTGCAGCTCGCCTTCCTGGTAGAGCGCCAGCCCGAGCGCAGGATGGGCCGGCTCGGACAGCCGTCGCTGGGCCTGCTCGATCTCGGTCGCCGCCTGCTCCCAATCGCCGTGGGCCTGCAGCACCTGCGAGCGGTGCACGAGGCACTGCCCCCGGTAGGGCACGAGATCGGGCTGGCCGGCGCACCAGTCGCTGAGGGCACCCGTCCACTCGGTCGCTCGCCGGAGGTCCATCACGTCCATGCAGGCCTCGATCACGGCGCAGTACACGATCCCTGCCGGGATCGGCGAGACCTCGCCTGACGCCACCGACACCATGACCTCGTCGAGCAGTCGCATCCCGATCGCCGCCTCGCCCGAGGCCAGCGCCGCCTGACCGCGCCCGAGCAGGCCGATCGCCAGCACATCGTCGTCGCCGAACCGTCGTGCGACGGCGATGATGCCGTCCATCACCCGGCCGGCGGTCGCCGGGTCGCCGCCGATCAACGCCCCGAGCGCGGCCGGCACCTCCAGCAGGCCGCGCCCGGCGCACTCGACCCCCGCTTCATCGAGCAAACGGGTGGCGCGTGCGCACCACCCGGCTGCCTGGCCCATGTCGCCGCCGAGCACCAGGTCGATCACCAGCCAGCCGGCGCAGCGTGCCGCCGCCGCCAGCTGCCCGCGCTGGACGTGCTCGAGGTGCGCCCGCTCCCACGCCCGCCTGCTCTCCTCGTCGCGACCGACGAGGTAGGCGGCGACTGCGAGCCGTTCGAGATCGTCGGCCTCCAGCGCGTCCGCACGCTCCAGCAGTGCGTAGGCGTCGCCCCACGCCTGGCGTGCGAAGGCCGCCCGTGCGCGCTCGACCGTGTCGGTCACACCCGACAGTCTCCACCACCCGCACCTGACCATCCACTCGACATGCCGTGTGTGGCATGTCGACGATCGATCGAATCAGTGGCCGGCGTGGCCGGCGGCGGGCTGCGGGCAGTCGCCGACGCGCGGGTTCATGTCGGCCAGGATCCCGTCCGGGTTGTACTTCCAGATCCAGGCGTGGAGCACGTAGACGCCGAGTGCCTCGTTGAGGTGCAGGTCGCCGATCCCGGGCACCGTGCCCGGCGTGGTGGAGACCCACTCGACGGCCACCAGCCGCAACTTGCGCCCGACGTGCTCGTAGACGAGTGCCTCCGGGTTGCGCGGATCGAGCACACCGTCGGCGAACGTGTTCGGATCGGCGTAGTGCTCGCCCATCTGGTCGAAGCACAGCTCGAGGTCGACCCGTCCACTGTCGAGCGCCGCTTGGACCCGGTGGTACTTCGCAGTCGATCGCCAGAGGGCGAACAGCTCACGCCCACTCAGGTCGTGCCCGCCGTGGGCCTCCGCTGTCGAACCGATCGTCGTCGACATCATCGTCAACGCCGCGATCGCCGTTGCTGCCTTGCGCTTGCCAATCACGTCCGCCTCCTTTGCTCGCTGGACCGTGTGAGGTCGACCGTACGGAGCCATCCCGGCGCCGGCATCCGGAGGATTCCCTATGTGTTGGCGACTGCCGTGCCGGCGTCTGCTCAGCGGCGCAGTGCCAGCAGGGCGTCGAGCACGCCGCGCTGGTGCGGCGTCGAGAGCGCCAACTGGGTCTGGCTCCGGTCACCGTGTCGATCGCGGCGATCCGCTGCAGCACCTCGTGGAGGTGGTCGTTGGAGCGGGCGACGATCCGGCACAGCAGGTCGCCCTGGCCGGTGATCGTGTGGATCTCGACGATCTCGTGGATGTCGACCAGCGCCGCCGTCGTCGACGTCGTGCGTGCCCTGGGCGATCTCGAGCACGGTGAACGCGAGCACCGACAGCCCGGCCCGGACGGCGTCGACGTCGGGGCCGTAGCCGGTGATCACGCCTTCGCGCTCGAGCCGATCGATCGCGCGAGTAGACCGTGCCGCGGGCGATGCCGACGGTCGCCGGCCAGTTCCGTGACGGCGGCGTGCGGCGTGCGCCGCAGGGCGTCGAGCAGGCGCAGATCGATGGCGTCGAGCGGCCTGTTCACGGTGTTCAGCTTCGTCCACCTGATCGAGCGCTGGCAAGCACAATCGTTCAGTCTGATCTGGACATCGCTGATCAATCTGCCCAGTGATGTTGCGGCTCGCTCGACAGAGCGTTGAACTGGGTACCGAACAGTCCGACTCTGACCGCCAGGAGTGCCGCCATGTCACATCTCAAGAAGGTCGACCACATCTCGTACGCCGTCGAATCCGGCTCGATCGAGAAGTGGGCCTGGTTCCACATCGAGGTCGAGGGCGGGACGTTGATCAACCGCATCGACGACGTCCGCCCCGACGATCCCGACTCGAGCATGAAGATCTGGTGCATCGACTTCGGCGACTTCGGCGTCGCGCTGATCGAGGGCATCGACCGTGCCAAGAAGTCGCAGGTCACCAAGTTCGTCGAGCGCCACGGCGACCACTCGTGCCAGCACGTCGCCTACGACACGCACGACCTCGACAAGTTCCTCGACCACCTCAAGTCGATGGGCGGCTCGCCGCGCGGCCAGGTGCTCGTGCGCAACGACGGGTTCGGCACGCTCAAGCAGGTGTTCGCCCGCGGCTACGCCGAGGGCGACGCCGCCGAGGCCAACTTCCCCGAGTACTGCCAGCGGCCGCGGGTCGGCGACACCGACGCCGAGGTGGCGATCACGTTCGCCGAGGAGACCGGCAAGGGCTTCTACGACCAGATCGAGGATGCGGTCGAGGCCCACGACGAGGCGCCGTTCTTCGACTTCGCGTACATGCCCGCCGACTGGACCGTGCCGGCAGCCGACGTCCGAAGGGCCACTGACCGGCGGTCGTAGGGTGCGGGCGATGAGCGTGCCCGACCACGAGCAGGGCGGCGACCCGGCGTGCTGGGCGCACCTGTTCGACGGACGACGAGTCCGGCAGCCGGTCGTTCGCCGACCTGGCCGCGCCGCTCGGAGTCGGTGGTGCCGTGTGGAGCCTCCCGCACGGCGGTGACCTCGACGCCAACCTGGTGCGGATCGCGCCCGACGCCGGTGATCGACGAACACGTCAACGAGGAAGTCGACGTGCTGCTGGTGATCCGGTCGGGCGACGGCGAGCTCACCGTCGACGGCGCCGTGCACATGCTCGCCGAGTCGGCGCTGGCGCTGGTGCCGAAGGGCTCGAGTCGGGCGATCCGGGCCGGCGCGCGGGCTGGCGTACCTCAGCGTGCACCAACGGCGCGCCCCGCTCGGCGTCCGGCCTGCGTCACAGCGCTGAGGTCCGGCGCGTCGGCGTCGCTACCGTCGACCCCGTGCCCGAGCAGGCGGTTGGTCCGATCGTGTTGGTCGCCGGCAGCTTGCGCTCGGGCTCGTACACGAAGGTCGTGCTGCGTCGGGCCGGGCAACTCGTCCCGGCATCGATTCCAGGTGATCGAGTCCGACGACGTGCGGGCGCTTCCGCACTACGACGCCGATCTCGACGGCGAGCGGGCGCCGGAGACCGTGCGCCGGGCACGGGCGACGCTCGCCACGGCGGCGGCGGTGATCATCGCCACGCCCGAGTACAACAGCTCGATCCCGGGCGGGCTCAAGAACTGGGTCGACTGGGTCACCCGCCCGGTGCGCCAGCACGTGCTCGTCGGCAAGCCGGTGGCCGTGCTCGGCGGCGACGCCGAACGCCAGGGGAGCGGCGACCGCCGTCAACTCGGCTGGGCGCCCTGCTCGACCGGCTGGGTGCCGTCGTCGCAGGTCGTGCCGCTGGCGGTGCCGGAGATCGCCACCGAGATCGAGCCCGACGGTTCCGTGTCCGACGCCGTCGACCGCCAGCTCGTCGACCTGGTCGACGCGCTCGTGGTGGCGATCGACGCGCGTGCCGGCCGGCTGACGTCGCTGTCAGGCGAGGGCGGCCTCGAAGGCGGCGAGGGCGCGCTCGACGTCGTCGGCGGTCGTCTGCCAGCTCGTGACGAGCCGGATCGTCGCCGCGGCCCATTCGGTAGAACAGCAGGCCGGCCGCCTCGAGCTGGTCGGCCGCGGCGTCGTCGACGCGCGCGAACAGCATGTTGACGTCGGGCCGGTTGACGAACTCGACGCCGAGCTTGCGCGAGCCCGCTGGCGAGGTCGGCCATGCGTGGCGTTGGAGTTGGCGGCCGTGCGCAGCCACGAGCCCGTCGGTCAGGTAGGCGATCAGCTGCGCCGACTGGAAGCGCATCTTCGACGTGACGTGCCCGGCCCGCTTGGTGCGGTACACGAGCTCGTCGGCGGCGCCGTCGTCGAAGGCGACGATCGCCTCGGCCGACGAGCGCGCCGTTCTTCGTCGCGCCGAGCGAGAGCACGTCGACGCCGGCCCGCCAGGTGAGGTCGGCCGGCGAGCAGTCGAGCGGCGACGAGCGCGTTGGCGACGCGGGCGCCGTCGATGTGGACGCGCAGCGATCGTGTCCGGGCGACCGCCGACGAGCGCCTCGATGTCGTCGAGCGAGTAGATCGTTCCCATGTCGGTCGGCTGCGTGAACGACAGCACCGCCGGCTGCGAGTGGTGCGGGTCGCCCCAACGCACGCCGTCGAGCGCCGCCTGCAGGACGTCGGGAGTGATGCGGAAGTCGTCGCCCGGCACGCCGCGGATCGCGGCGCCGCCACCGAGCAGCGAGGTCGAGCCGCACTCGCTGTTGAGGATGTGCGCCGACTCGTGGCACAGCACGGCACCCCACGGCGGGCACAGCGCGCTCAGCGACAGGGCGTTGGCGGCGGTGCCGCTGGTGACCGGGAACACCCGCGCCGTCGGATGCTCGAACACCTCGCGCACGACCGACTTCGAGCCGCGGCGGTGAGCTCGTCGCCGCCGTAGGCGAGCGCCGTGCCGTCGTTGGCGGCGCCACCGCGTCGAGGATCTCGGGAACGACGCCGGCGGTGTTGTCGGAACGCAGCTCGATCGTGGTCACGCCGCAGCATTCTGGCCGGGCGGGCGAGCGCCGCGCGAGCGCGAGCTCACACGCGTTGGCTCGACACGCCTGATCTGCGTTCGCGGACGCTCTGGTCGTAGGCGGCGACGACGGCGAGGATGCCGATCGCGACGACCGCGCTGACGCCGATGATCGTCACGCCGTGCAGCTCGATCTCGTCGGCGCCCGGGTTGCGCGAACGCCGGGCCGACCGGGCGTGTCGGTGAGGTCGAACAGCGTGCTCGCCGCCAGCCACACGATCGGCAGCGCGCCGCCGATCGCCACGCGCCAGCCCCCACCGCCGGACGCACAGGTACCCGGCGACGCCGGTGACCGCCAGCAGCGCCAGCTGCACGAGCCGCCCGACCGACGAGCAGCGCCGACGGCTCGCCCGGGACCTTCGATGCAGGTACCAGTTGTCGCTGAAGATCGGCGATCCCCTCCGGGATCATCGGCCCGAGCACGGCGACGACCGTGGCCAGCGCGCCGAGCGCGGCGATCCACGGGTTGAGGCCCGGACCGGCGGTCGCCGAAGGCGTCGTTGATCGATGCGAAGAACACGATCGATCCCGAGCGCCGCCGACGCGAGCAGCAGCCAGTAGCCGACGTCGCGGGTGATCGTGAGCGTGAACTGCTGCGTGTTGGGGATCGCCGCGAAGTCGCGGGCGGCGTCGATCGGGAACTGGGCGAGGCCGATCGCCAGCGCCACGAGCCCGGTGAGCGCCAGGCCGGCGCCACCGGCCAGCCCGGAACCCCACCGCCAGCGGAATCCGGCGCCGATGCCGCCGATCGACGAGCAGCACGGCCGCGATCAGGATCGCGATCGACAGGTTGTCGGCGAGGTCGTCGAGCATCCACGTGCCGGTGCGGAAGCCTGGCGGGCGCCGTGTCGGTGGGCACGAGCGCGGTGTCGCTCGTGATCTCGAGCGCGGTCGTGAACGATGCCGGCCAGGGCGACGATCGCGGCCAGGACGCCGCACAGCGTGACGGCGCCGAACCGGAACCGGCCTGGCCGGCAGCCGGCGCAGCCGGCGACGACGTCGGCATCTCGGCGGTGCGCACCGGGTCGACGACGGCGTCGGCTGGCGACGCGCCGTAGGTCTCGGACGTCAACGCCCAGACGTCGGCGTCGCCGACCTGCGGCTCGGCGAGGTCGGGCACCGAGTCGAGACTCGACCGGGCGACGTCGGCTCGCGACGCCGCGCGCCGTGACCGGCACGGCGCCGGTGGTGGCCCACGCCGGGCTGTTGCGCCGCCCATTCCTCGGTCGGCTCGGCCGCCTCGGCGTCGTCGTCGGCCTCGACTCGGTGTCGGTACGCGGCGCGGCACCTGCTCGGTGGGGTCGGTGACGCCGCGCAGCGATGCGCCGCAGCCGGCTGCAGAACCGTTGCTCCGGCTCGACGGCTCTCCCGCACTCGTGGCACACCATTCCGCTCGATGCTAGGAGGCCGCGGCACCCGTGTGGAGTCGTCTGCGCGACTCGTCGTCGACGCGCCACCAGAATGGTCGCGTGGCCGGCCGCTTCGCACCTTCGCCGACCGGCGAGCTGCATCTCGGCAACCTGCGCACGGCGCTGGTCGCCTGGCTCGCCGCGCGCAGCACCGGTCGGCGCTTCATCGTGCGGATGGAGGACCTCGATCGGGTCGACGTCGTCGCCCGCGCACGAGCAACGCCAGCTCGCCGACCTCGCCGCGCTCGGCATCGACTGGGACGGCCCGGTGGTGCGCCAGAGCGAGCGCTTCGACCTGTACCGCGCCGCGATCGAGCGTCTGCGGGCGGCCGGTCGCGTGTACCCGTGCTACTGCACGCGTCGCGAGATCCGCGCCGAGATCGACGTCGGCCGCGCAGGCGCCCCACGCGCACCTGCCCGACGGCGCCTATCCCGGCACGTGCCGCGAGCTGACGCGACGACGAACGCGCCGCACGCGAGGCCGGCCGGTCGCCGTCCGGCGCTGCGACTGCGCGCCGGCGGCGAGGTGATCGAGCTCGTCGACGCGCATCGCCGGCCGTTACGCGGGCGCCGTCGACGACGTCGTGCTCGCCCGCGCCGACGGCGTGCCCGCCTACAACCTCGCGGTCGTCGTCGACGACGCCGCCAAGGCGTGACACAGGTCGTGCGCGGCGACGACCTGCTGAGCTCGACGCCGCGCCAGGTGCTGCTGCAACGACTGCTCGGGCCTCGACCGCCCGAGTACATGCACGTCCCGCTCGTGCTCGGCGACGACGGGCAGCGGCTCGCCAAGCGCCACGGAGCGGTGACGCTCGGCGACCTCGCCGGCGACGGCTGGTCGGCGGGCGACGTGCTCGACGTGCTCGCCCGTTCGCTCGGCTGTCGGCCGGCGGTGAGCGGGTCGCGCTCGATCAGCTGGTCGAGCGCTTCGACCCGGCTGCGATCCCGAGATCGCCGGTGCATCTCGCCGACCTGCAACGATCGACGCCGTGAACGACGTCGAGTACGCGCCTGACGATCTGGTGCGAGTTGCCCGCGCGAGGCGTCGATCGTACTGACCGGTCTCACCCAGCGAGACGATCGCCCCGGGCTGTCGACGACGTGAGACAGGCCGCCGGTCGCAACGACGTTATGACGAAAAGTCTCGCAACTGACGCCGAAATCGCATCGATTGTGACCGCGTTGATCGACGACCCGCTTCGGTAGGGTTGCTGCAGTCATGCAGGTGAAAGGCGCGGGCTCCTGGTCACGGCAGGCGTGCTGGCACTGTCCGGATGCGCGACCACCTCGGTCGCCAGCACGCCGGTGCCGACCACGATCGAGTACACCACGACCGACCACGACGCTCCCGCCCACCACCACCTCGAGCGACCACGACCACGACGACGTCACGACGACCACCACGACGACGTCGACCACCGACCACGACGCACCACCACGATCCCGTCGGTGCCGGTCGCCGATCCGCCGGTCGAGGCCGTCGGGCGCGGCGACGGCGCGGCCACCGAGCGCGCCCAGTGGCGCCTGCTCGAGCTCGGGTTCTGGCTGCAGGAGGCCAACGGCGACTACGGCCTCACCACGCAGCAGGCGGTGATGGCGTTCCAGAAGTACTACGGGCTCGCGGCCGACGGCACGCTCGGGCCCGAGACGGCGGCGATGATGTCGAGCGTCACCGAGCGTCCGCGGGCCAGCGCCGACGCCGGCACGCTGGTCGAGATCGACAAGTCGAAGCAGCTGCTGTTCTTCATCACCGACGGCCACACCGAGTGGATCCTCAACACGTCGACCGGCAGCGAGATCCCGTACGACGAGCCCGACAAGAACTCGCCCGGCGAACGCCAGATCGGCGACTCGGTCACCCGCAACGGGCTGCACGACGTCTACCGCGAGCGCGCCCAGGGATGGTGGGAGGGCGACCTCGGGAAGATCTACCGACCGAAGTACTTCTCCGGCGGCGAAGCCGTGCACGGCTCGAACAGCATCCCCGAACTATCCCGCCTCGCACGGCTGCGTGCGCGTGAGCGTGCCGGCGATGGACTGGATCTGGGCCTGGAACCTGATGCCGATGCGACATCCCGGTCTGGGTCCACGGCCAGATCCCCGCCTAGCAGCGACCGCGTCGCCGATGCGCTCGACGCCGAGCCGCGGTGCGCTCGTGAGCCAGACCGTGGCGCTCGAGAGCGGCGTCCATGAACCGAACGTCGTCCGACCGTCGCCGACATCCGCGCCAACAAGGGCAAGCGCCAGATGACGATGGTCCACATCGAGAACGTCGAGGAGGCGCGCGCCTGCGCCGCGGCCGGCATCGACGTGCTCTCGATCGAGACGCCGATCTGGGACGCGGCGATGCGCGAGGCGGCGGGCGACACGTTCGTCCAGGTCGGCCTGCAGTACGGCAAGCTGCAGACCACCGACGACTACCTCCGCGGCGCCCACGACGCGATGCAGATCGGCGGCGACTGCTGCTACTGCGCCGCCAGCACGCAGATCGTCGAGCGGCTGTCCGAGGAGGGCATCCCGATCGTCGGCCACGTCGGGCTGATCCCGGCACGCCGCACGTGGACCGGCGGCTTCAAGGCGGTCGGCAAGACGCTCGACACCGCCAAGCTCGTGTACCAGCAGGTCAAGGCGCTCGAGAACGCCGGCGCCTTCGCGGCCGAGATCGAGGTCGTGCCCGACCGCATCACCGACGAGATCGCCAAGCGCACGTCGCTGGTGCTGTTCTCGATGGGCGCCGGCACCGGCGGCGACGCCCAGTACCTGTTCTCGACCGACATCCTCGGCTACAGCGACTGGTGGACGCCGCGCCACTCGAAGCAGTACCGCGACTTCCGCGCCGAGTACGCGCGGCTGCAGGCCGAGCGCGGTCGCGCGTTCAGCGAGTTCGTCGCCGACGTCGTCGAGCGGCGAGTACCCGCAGCCCGAGCACGTCGTGCCGGTCGCCGACGACGTGCACGACCGAGTTCGTCGACTACCTCGACTCGCTCGACTGACCGACCGATCCCCGCAACGAGAGGACATCGCATGTCGACATCGACGCTCACGATCGGCCTGCTCGGCGCCGGCCGGATCGGCAAGGTCCACGCCGCCGCGATCGCCGGCACGCCCGGCGCCCGGCTCGTCGCCGTCGCCGACGCCCTCCCCGAGGCGGCCGCCGAGCCTGGCCGCCGCCTACGACGCCGACGGTGGCGTCGATCGACGAGATCATCGGCGACGCCGCGCGTCGACGCCGTGTTCATCACGACGCCGACCGACATGCACTCCGACCTGATCGAGCAGGCGGCGGTCGCCGGCAAGGCGATCTTCTGCGAGAAGCCGATCGACCTCTCGGTCGAGCGCGTGCGGCGGTGCCTGGCCGTCGTCGGCCGAGCACGGCGCGCGGCTGATGGTCGGCTTCAACCGTCGCTTCGATCCCAACTTCCGCGCCGCCCGGGCGCGCGTCGATGCCGGCGAGATCGGCGACGTCGAGATGGTGTCGATCACGTCGCGCGACCCTGGCCCGCCGCCGCTCGAGTACATGGCGCGCTCGGGCGGGCTGTTCCGCGACATGACGATCCACGACTTCGACATGGCGCGGTTCCTGCTCGGCGAGGAGCCGGTCTCGGTCACCGCGGTCGGATCGGTGCTCGTCGACCCGGCCATCGGCGGCGTGCCCGACATCGACTCGGCGGCGGTCACGCTCGTCACGGCGACCGGCAAGATCGCCCAGATCTCGAACTCGCGGCGCGCGAGCTACGGCTACGACCAGCGGATCGAGGTGCACGGCTCGACAGGGCATGGTGCGGGCCGAGAACATCCACGAGATCGACCGTCGAGGTGGCCGGCGTCGCACGGGCTTCCAGCGGCCGCCGCTGATGAACTTCTTCATCGAGCGCTACATGCCGTCGTACTACGCCGAGGTGGCGGCGTTCGTCGTCCGCGGTCAACGACGGCCGAGCCGCCCCAGCCCGACGGCGAGGCCGGGCTGCAGGCGCTGATCCTGGCCGAGGCGGCGGTGCGCAGCAACGCCGAGCGTCGCACGGTCGACGTCTCCGAGATCTGAGCCCCGGCGTCGCCGACATCGCTGCAATGTTCTGACAATAGGTTGACACCTGGGACGATGCGTCCTAGCTCGGGCATCGAGTCACGGCCGCCACCTGGATGCCCTCGGCATCGCCGGCGAGCGGCGCCGCGGGATGATTCGGCATGAGTCGGCGATACGTCCCGGCGGTTCGCTGCGCACGGTCGCGATCCGGTGCTGCTCACCGCCGACGACGCCGGATGGCGCTACTCCGGGCTCCGCGTGCTCGGCTTCGCCGACGGCGAGACGCGCACCGTCGACGACCGGCGACACCGAGGTGTTCGTGCTGCCGCTGTCGGCGCAGCGGCATCACGATCGAGATCGACGGTGACACGTTCCAGCTCGCGGGCCGTACGAGCGTGTTCGCCCGGGTCACCGACTTCCTGTACGTCGGCCGCGACACCGAGCTCACGATCACGTGCGCCAGCGGGCGGCGAGATCGCCCTGCCGTCGGCACGCTGCGACCGACCGGCTGCCGCCGCGTTACGGGCCGGCCGAGGACGTGGCGGTCGAGATCCGCGGCGCCGGTCCGGCCACCCGCCAGGTCACCAACTTCGGCAGCCCCGAGGCGTGGTCGCACGCCGACCGGCTGATGTGCGTCGAGCTGCTCACCCCCGACGGCAACTGGTCGAGCTACCCGCCGCACAAGCACGACGACTCGCCCGAGTGCCCGGTCAACAACGAGGAGATCTACTACTTCCGGATCGGCGTCGCCGGCTCCACCGACTACGCCACCGACGGGTTCGGGCTGCATCGCACCTACACCGGCGACGGCCGGATCGACGACAACCTCACGGTGCGCGACGGCGACGTCTACCTGATCCCGCGCGGGTACCACGGTCCGTGCGTCGCCGCGCCCGGCTACACGATGTACTACCTCAACGTGCTCGCCGGCCCGGGCGGCGAACGCTCGATGGCGTTCTGCGACGATCCCGCCCACCACTGGGTGCGCGCAGTCGTGGGACAGCATGGCGACCGATCCGCGCTGCCCGATGACCGACGCCGGCGGCATCGTGGCGCCGACCAACCACTGAGCGAACAGTCAGGAGCTGCCGTGTCCCGAGCCTTCCTCGATCGAGTCGCCGCCGCCCCGATCTCGTGGGGCATCTGCGAGGCGCCCGGGTGGGGCCTGCAGCTGCCGGTCGACCGCGTGCTCGGCCGAGGCCCGCGCAGCTCGGCATCACGGCGATGGAGCAGGGCGCGCTCGGATGGCTGCCCACCGACCCCGACCGCGCAGCGCGCCAAGCTCGGCGAGTACGGCATGCAGATGCTCGGCGGGTTCGTGCCGCTCGTGCTGCACGACCCCGACCAGCGCGACGCGATGATGGCGATCGCCGAGGACGTCGCCGCCAACATGGAGGCGGCCGGCGGCTCGTACTTCGTCACCGCCATCGTCGGCAGCCTCGACGACTGGTTCCGGCCGGAGATGACCGACGCGTCGTGGGCCGAGCTGTTCGCCAATCTCGATCGCGTCGAGGCGATCTGCCGTGCGCACGGGCTGACCCAGGTCGTGCACCCGCACGTCGACACGCTGATCGAGACCGCCGACGAGTTCGACCGCTTCCTCGACGCGTCGACGGTGCAAGTTCTGCTTCGACACCGGGCACCTCACGATCGGCGGCGCCGACGTCGTCGCGCTCGCCCGCGAGCAGATCGACCGGATCGGCATCGTCCACCTGAAGGACGTCGACGGCGACGTCGCCGCCCGCGCAGCGTGCGGGCGAACTCGACGCTGATGGCGGCCACGCAGGCCGGGCTGTTCCCGTCGATCGGTGACGGCATCGTGAGGATCGCCGAGGTGGTCGAGGCGCTCGAAGTCGGCGGCTACGACGGCTGGTACGTGATGGAGACCGACGTCGCCCTCACCGAGGGCGAGCCGCCGCCGGCGAGGGCCCGTGCTGCGGCGTCGCCCGCAGCCTCGCCTTCCTGCGCTCGCTGGAACTGAGCGTCGCGTGTGAGCGATGCGCGATCCGACTCGAACTGCTGACGGTCGGGCGGATCAGCGTCGACCTGTACGCCGAGCAGCTCGGCGTGCCGCTCAACGAGGTGCGCTCGTTCCGCAAGTCGGTCGGCGGCACCGCCACCAACGTCGCCGTCGCCGACCGCCCGACTCGGCCACCACACGGCGGTGTTCACGCGGCGTCGGCGACGACCCGATGGGCGAGTACGTGCGCTGGGCGCTCGACGACACGTTCGGGGTCGACACCCGCTTCGTCGGCATCGACGCCGTCGCTGCCGACGCCGCTGGCCTTCGCCACGATGGAGGACCCGGCCGAGCCGGTGATCATCTTCTACCGCGTCGCCGCAGGCGCCCGACATGACGATCGACACGCGCCGACGTCGACCGCGACGTCGTCGAGTCGGTGCCGATCCTGTGGTTCCCGACCTCGTGCCTGTCGGCCGAGCCGAGCCGCTCGACGATCCACGACCTGCTCGGCTGGCGCGCCCGGCGCACGCACACCGTGCTCGACCTCGACTGGCGCCCGCAGTTCTGGCGCTCGCCCGGCCGACGCCACCGCCGAGCTCGACCAGGTGCTCGACCACGTCACGATCGCGATCGGCAACCGCGCCGAGTGCGAGGTGGCGGTCGGCGAGTCGCGATCCCGACCGTGCCGCCGAGAAGCTGCTCGCCCGTGGCCTCGTCGGCGGCGATCGTCAAGATGGGCGGCGACGGCGTGCTCGTCGCCACCGCCGACGGGCGTTCGCGAGCAGGTCGCGCCGTACCCGGTCGAGGTCGTGTGCGGGCTGGGTGCCGGCGACGCGTTCGGGGGCGCGTTCTGCCACGGGCTGCTGTCGGGGTGGGACATCGTGCGCTGCGTCGCGCGCCGGCAACGCCGCCGGAGCGATCGTGGCATCGCGCCTGATGTGCGCCGACGACATGCCGTATCCAGGAGGATCTCGATGCCGTACTTGGATGACGACGCGCTGGCGCCACCTCGTCGCACACCCGTGCCGAGCAGCCGCACCTGGCGCTCGAGCGCCTGCGCACGCGGCGCGCGCCGCGCCGTTGCTCACCGACGGCGCGCTGTTCATCGTCGCCGCCGACCACACCGCGCGCGGCATGCTCGGCGTGCCGGGCGATCCGTTCGCGATGGCCGACCGGCGGCGCACGCTCGAGGCGCTGATGGTGGCGCTGGCGCACCCCGGCTGCGACGGCGTGCTGGCCAGCGCCGACATCATGGAAGACCTCGCCGCTGCTCGGCGCGCTCGACGGCAAGCTCGCCTTCGGCACGATGAACCGGGGCGGGATCATGGGCGCGGCGTGGGAGCTCGACGACCGCATGACCGCCTACAGCGCCGCCGCCCTCGCCGCCAACGGCCTCGACGGCGGCAAGGTGCTGCTGCGGCTCGCCGACGACGACGCCGGCACGGCACCGACGCTCGAGGCGTGCGCCCGCGCCGTCGACGAGTGCGCCGCCCACGGGCTTGCCGATCATGGTCGAGCCGCTGCCGTACCACCACGACCCGACCACCGGGGCGGCCAAGCTGCTCGACGACGAGGACGCCCTGCTGCGCGCCGTCGCCGTCGGCTCCGGCCTCGGATCGACGTCGACCGCGACGTGGCTCAAGGTGCCGGCCGGCAAGAACCCGCAGCGGATGCTGTCGTGCACGACGCTGCCGGCGCTGATCCTCGGCGGCACGCCCGGCCCCGATCCGGAGGCGACCTACGCCTCGTGGGAGCGCGGCGATGGAGGTGCCCAACGTGCGCGGCCTCGTCGTCGGGCGGGCCCTGCTCTATCCACCCGACGGCGACGTCGCCGGCGCCATCGAGCGCGCCGCCGCGCATCGTCCGCCCCGCACGCAGTCGTCGAACGTCAGACAGGAGATGACGATGAAACTCACCACCGCCCAGGCGATCGTCAAGTACCTGATCGCCCAGCGCACGACGATCGACGGCGTCGAGGCGCCGCTGTTCCCGGGCGTGTTCGCGATCTTCGGGCACGGCAACGTGACCTGCCTCGGGCAGGCGCTCGAGGAGGCGCGCGACGAGCTGCCGACGTGGCGCGGCCAGAACGAGCAGGGCATGGCGCTCGCCGCCGTCGGCTACGCCAAGGCGATGCGACGCCGCCAGATCATGGTGGCCACGTCGTCGATCGGACCCGGCGCGACCAACATGGTCACCGCCGCCGGCGTCGCCCACTCCAACCGGCTGCCGCTGCTGCTGCTCGTCGGGCGACACGTTCCAGAGCCGGATCCCCGATCCGGTGCTGCAGCAGGTCGAGCACTTCCACGACCCGACGATGACGGTCAACGACGCGTTCAAGCCGGTCACGCCGCTACTGGGACCGGATCACGCAGCCCCGAGCAGCTCGTGCACTCGTTGCCGCACGCGGTGGCGACGATGCTCGATCCGGCGACGTGCGGGCCGGCGTTCCTGGCGCTGCCGCAGGACGTCCAGGCCGAGGCGTTCGAGTACCCCGACCACTTCTTCGACGTCGACGGTCCACGAGGTGCCGCGTCCGCGACGCCGACCGTGCGCCAGGTCGAGCCGCGCCGCCGACGTGATCCGCGGCGCCGAGCGGCCGTTGATCATCTGCGGTGGCGGCGTGCACTACTCGGGTGCCGAGTCCGAGCTGCAGGCGTTCGCCGAGCGCTTCAACATCCCCGTCGTCGAGACGGTCGCCGGCAAGGCGTCGCTGCTCGCCGTCCCATCCGCTGAACGCCGGGCCGGTCGGCGTCACCGGCTGCCAGTCGGCGAACGCCCTCGCCGCCGACGCCGACGTCGTCATCGCCGTCGGCTCGCGGCTGCAGGACTTCACCACCGGCTCGTGGACCGGCGTTCCGCGCCGACGCCAAGTTCGTCGGCATCAACGCCGCCGGCTTCGACGCCATCAAGCACTCGTCGTGCGCCGGTCGTCGGCGACGCCCGCGAGGCGCTTGCCGAGCTGACGCCGCTTGCTCGCCGGCTGGGCGGCGCCCGAGGACTGGGTCGAGCGTGCCGCCCGCGAGACGCAGGGCTACCACGCCTACATCGACAAGATCGCCGCCGCCACGCGAGACACGGCATGCCGACCTACGCCCAGGTGGTCGGCGCCATCGACCGGGCGGCGACTGCCGACCGACTACGCGGTCTCGGCGGCCGGCGGGCTTCCCCGGCGAGCTCGACAACGGCTGGCGGGCCAAGGGCCTCGACAGCTTCGACTGCGAGTACGGCTTCTCGTGCATGGGCTACGAGATCTCCGGGGCATGGGGCGCCAAGATGGCGATGCCCGACCGTGAGGTGATCGTGTTCGTCGGCGACGGCTCGTACATGATGATGAACTCCGACCTGTACTCGTCGGTGCTCGCCGGTCACAAGCTGATCGTGATCGTGTGCGACAACGGCGGCTTCGCGGTGATCCACCGGCTCCAGGTCAACCAGGGCGGGGCGGCTACAACAACCTGCTCAGCGACACGCGGCACACCAACCTCGTCTACGTCGACTTCGCCGCCCACGCCAGGGCGATGGGGTGCGAGTCCGAGACGGTGACGACGATCGCCGAGCTCGAGGCCGCGTTCGAGCGCGCCCGTGCCGCCGACCGCACCTACGTGATCGCGATCCAGCACCACGCAGTACGACTGGACCGAGGGCGGCAACTTCTGGGAGGTCGGCGTGCCGGAGGTGAGCGGCCGCCCGGCGGTGCTCGAGGCCCACGCACGCGATGGCAGACCGGCAAGCAGCTCCCAGCGACTCGTCTGAACCAACGAAAGGAACGACCGTGACCGTCACGATCATCAACGGTGGAACGCAGGGGCTGGGCGAGGCCTGGCCCGCAAGCTCGTCGCGCAGGGCGCCAACGGGCTCGGTGCTCGCCGGCCGCTCCGCCGATCGCGGCGAGGCGCTCGCCGCCGAGCTCACCGGGCTCGGGACCGACTCGATCTTCGTGCAGGCCGACATCGCCGACCCGGCCGCGCCGCAGGCGATCGTCGCCGCCTGCGACGAACGGTTCGGCACCGTGCACGGGTCGTCAACATCGCCGCCGCAGACCTCGCGGGCGACGTTGTTCACCGACACGCCCGACCACTTCGACACGCAGTTCGACGGTCAACGTCAAGGCGCCGTACTTCCTGATCCAGGCGGCGGCGCGGTTGATGATCCGCGACGGCGTCGCGCGGCTCGATCGTCAACATCGGCTCGACGTCGGGCACGGCGGGCCAGGCCAAGCTCGCCGCGTACGCGATGTCGAAGGGCGCGCTGGCGATCATGACCCGCAACCTCGCCTTCGGCCTGATGCGCCACGGGATCCGCGTCAACCAGGTCAACCCTGGCTGGATGGACACCGAGTCGGAGCACAGCACCCAGATCACCTACGACGGCGCGCCCGACGACTGGCTTGATCGCCGCCGAGGCGGGCCGCCCGTTCGGGCGCCTGGTGAAGCCGTGGGAGGTCGCCAACATGATCGCCTTCTGCCTGTCGGACGAGTCGGGCGTGCTGACCGGCAACCTGATCGACGTCGACCAGAGCGTCTACGGGGCCGGCGATCCGGCGATCCCCAGCGAAGCCGACACCGTCTGGCCGTAGGCCCAACAGCGCGAACGCCAGGTGGGCGAGCGTCGAAGCGCAGCGGAGACGGCGAGCTCGGTAGGCGCAGCCCGGATCTACGGCCGATCGAGGGCGAGGCCTTCGACGTACGACTCGGCGAGGTCCTTCCTGATCTCGGTCTCGTCGAGGTTCCACACGCAGGCGTACATCGTCGCCAGATCGGGTGTCTGGTCGGCGGGATCCCACGCCTCCGGGCGCCACATGTTGCCGCGCTTGAACGCCTTGGCGCAGTGCCCGTAGACCTCGGCGGTCTCGATCACGAGCGCCAGCTTCGGTGTCCGCAACTCGGTGGTGAAGCCGGCCAGCAGCTCGGGGTCGGTGCTGAGCGCCGCCGGGCCGTTGATGCGCAGCGTCTCGTCCTGCCCGGGCACGATCATCAGCAGCCCCGCCCACGGGAAGGTCGACGATGTTGCGCAGGCTGTCGAGACGGTTGTTGCCGTTGAGGTCGGGGATCGCCACGTGACGATCGTCGAGCCGGCGCACGAAACCGGCCGGGCCGCCGCGCGGTGAGGCGTCGACCGATCCCTCGCCGTCGGTGGTGGCGAGCACGACGAACGGGCAGCGGTCGATGAACGCCGCCATGCCGTCGTTGATCGATGTCATCACCTTCCCGGCGGCGCCCGCCCCGGGAGCGCGGTAGAGGGTTTCGAGTTGAGCGATCGTGTCGACCTTGCCGGCAATCTGCATCCGCACAGTCTCGCCGATCGTCGTCGTGACGACCACGCAGGATGCGCTCAGTCGCCGGTGGCGACCGGCCGTGACGGGTCGCTCGACCAGTCGCTCCACGAGCCCGGGTACAGGCGCGCCCTCGCGACGCCGATCAGCGACAGGGCGAGCAGGTTGTGGCAGGCGGTGACGCCACTGCCGCAGTACACGATCGGGCTCTCTCCGACACCGGCGAAGCGCTCCGCCAGCTCGGGCAGGGACCGGTGCGTCCCGGACTCGGTGAGGTTGTCGCCGTGGAAGCGGTTGATCGCTCCCGGGATGTGACCGGCGCGGCTGTCGATCGGTTCGATCTCGCCCCGGAAACGTTCCCCGGCCCGCGAGTCGATCACCGTCGCCCCCAGCGCAACCCCTTCGGCGACGGCATCGACATCGGCGATGCCGGTCCAGCGTTCGGCCTCGGGATAGTGAACGGGACGCGGCTCGGCAACGTCAGCGGTGACGGCATGCCCGGCGGCGACCCAGGCCGGCAACCCGCCGTCGAGCACGGCTGCTTGGCCGTGCTCGATCGAACGCAGCATCCACCACAACCGCGACGCGGTGGCGCCACCGGCGCTGTCGTAGGCGACCACGAGCGAGGACGGTGAGATGCCCAGCCGTCCGAGCAGCGTCGTGAACTGCTCGACCGATGGGAGCGGATGGCGGCCACCACCGGGACCACCGGCGAGCTCGGTGTGCAGGTCGACGAACAGCGCTCCGGGAATGTGCGCGACCTCGTACTCGCGCCGGCCCTGATCGTGATCGTCGAGGTAGAAGCGCACGTCGCACACCACCGTCGCCGCGGCGGTCTCGGGGTCGTCGAGCCGCGCCGCCAGTTCGTCGGCGGAGATGAGCGTCATGCGGCGACGCTACAGCCTCCCGTGCAGCCCTGGATCGCGCCACCTCCGGTGGCGACACACGCCGTCGATCCGGCGAGACTGATCGCGTGATCCGCCACGTTGTCCTGTTCCAATTCGCCGATGGCACGACTGTGCAGCAGATCGACGACTACGAGCGCAGCCTCCGCGAGTACGTCGCCACGCTCGACGGGCGTGCGCTCGTACCTGATCGGCCGCGACGCCAGGATCAACCCCGGCACGTACGACTTCTCGATCGTCGCCGAGTTCGCCGACGAGGCCGCCTTCCGTGAGTACTTCGACGGCGAGCAGCACAAGCAGATCCAGCGCGACACAGCAGCGATGATCGTCGCCAAGGCGTCGTCGCAGTCACACGTCGATTGACCGCAGCGGCGCGGGCCGTCCGCGCCCGATCTAGTGTGCCCACGGCACATCGGCCGATCGCGCAGGGGGATGGGATGGACGCCGGTCGCAACGGAACGCACTGGATCGTCGAAGGGCAGATCGATCCACGCTGGCCGATCAACACGCGCGGCAACATCGGCGAGGTGTTCCCCGAGGTGCTCACCCCGCTCACCTACGAGCTGGGCGTGATCGACGCCGAGCGCGCCTGGCGGACGGTCGTACGCCGGTATCGGCGTCCTGCGGCCGGACGACTTCAGCTCGGACGCGCCGGTGATCATCGGCCTGTACGGCGGGCTACGGATACCTCAACCTGTCGTACCTGCGAATGGTCGGCGTGCGCGCGCCAGGATCGTCGGCGGAGGCGATCGACGTCTCGTTCTTCGGCGAGGGCAACCCTCCGCCGTACGTTCCGCGCAAGGGCGACCGCAGCCTGCTCGCCTCGCTCAAGATCCTGAAGACCGTGCTCGGCGCGCTCAAGCAGCGCCGAGCTCCCCGACGTGGTCGCCGACAGCTTCGCCGCCGCCGACGAGTTCGTCGCTCGGCGGCCGGCGCTCGATGCACCCGACGACGTCCTGCTCGAGTACATGCTCGCCATGCCCGGTCCGTTCCAGCGCGTGTTCGCCAACCACATGACGACCTCGGCGCTGTCGTCGGTCGTGTCCGGGATCTTGATCGATGCGTGCATCACCGCCGGCAAGCCCGGCTTGGTCACGCACCTGATGGGCGCCGCCGGCGGCGTGCGCTCGGCGGAGTACTCACGCCAGCTGTACGCGCTCGCCACGCTCGTGCGCGACACGGCGCCGGTCGCCGCCGCCTTCGACCAGGGGGTCGACGGCCTGACCGCCCGCTTGCAGGACACGCCAGAGGCGGCGACGTTCTGCGAGCGGTTCGATCGCTTCCTCGCCGAGCACGGCCATCGTGGACCGAACGACTGGGAGCTGTCCGGCCGGACCTGGGACAACACGCCGGAACTGGCGTTGATCGCGATCGACAGGATGCGGCTGGCCGAGCACGACCTGGCGCCCGAGTCGCGCCTCACCGACGACGATCGGCTGCGGCGCGAGGCGATCGCCGAGGTGCGCCCGACGCTCAATCGCATCGATCGGCTCAACTTCGACAAGGCGATCGAGGCGATGCCGTACTGGTCGCAGGGCCGGGAGGCGACCCGCGATCGGGCGGTGCGGCTCGACGTGGCCGGTCAAGCAGGTGTACCGCGAGCTGGTCCGGCGCGGCGCCGAGCGCGGCGGTCATCCCGATCCGACGGTGGTGGCTCTGCTCTCACCGACGACGGAGCTGGCCGCGTTACCTGATGATCCGGCCTCGATGGCCGGCATGCTCGAACGAGCGGGCTGTCCTCCAGGCCCGCTTCGCCAAGGTCGAGCCGCGGTTCTTCATCACCGCCAGGACGAGGTGCCGTCGATCGAGCAGCTCGAGGCCGAGCAGACCGCCTCGGCGACGGTCAAGGCCCAGCCAGGTGCCGTGCTCACCGGCAACTCGGGGTGCTGCGGATCGCCCGCGGTCGGGTGCGGGTCGTGCTCGACCCGGACGAGGCGGGCGACCTGATGCCCGGCGAGGTGTTGGTGGCGCCGCTCACCGACCCGGCGTGGACGCCGTTGTTCCTCCCGGCGGCGGCGGTGGTCGTCAACGTCGGCGCGCTGATGAGCCACGCCGTGATCGTGTCGCGCGAGCTGGCGATCCCGTGCGTGGTGTCGGTGGCCGACGCCACCAAGCAACTCGCCGACGGGATGCTCGTCGAGGTCGACGGCACGGCCGGCACGGTGACCGTGCTCGAGCCGGCGCTAGCGTCACCTGAACGAGGCGGGCCCACTCGCGGAGGTCGTCGACGAACGTCTCGGGCACCTCGAAGGCGGCGAAGTGGCCGCCCTTCGCGTGCTCGCGCCAGTGCACGACGTTCGGGTAGCGCTCGCCGGACCCACTTGCGCACGGGCGGGACGATCTCCTTCGGGTACACGGCGAAACCGGTCGGGACGTTCACCGTCGGGCGCTTGGCGCGCCGCCGAAGCTCTCCCAGTAGATCCGCGCCGACGAGGTGGCCGAACCGGTCACCCAGTAGAGCATCACGTTGTCGAGCATCTCGTCGCGGGTGAGCACGTTCTCGGGGTGGCCGTCGCAGTCGGTCCACGCCCAGAACTTCTCGAGGATCCACGCCAGCTGGCCGGCGGGCGAGTCGGCCAGCCCGTAGCCCAGCGTCTGCGGACGCGTCTGCTGCTGGGTCGAGTAGCCCGAGTCCCAGTCGCTGGTAGTACTCGAGGCGCTCGAGGGCGTGCAGCTCCTCGGGCTCGGTCGGCTCGCCGGTCGGGCGCGACCGACATCGCCAGCGTGAGGTGGATCGACGCGCAGTGCTCGGGATCGATCGCGCCGACCACCGACGTCACTGCCGAGCCCCAGTCGCCGCCCTGGGCGACGTAGCGGTCGTAGCCGAGGCGGGCCATCAGCGTCGCCCACGCCGCCCCGATCCGTTCGACACCCCAACCGGTCTCGGCGGGCTTGCCCGAGAAGGCGAAGCCGGGGAGCGAGGGGGCGACGACGTGGAACGCGTCGGCGGCGTCGCCTCCGAAGGCGACCGGGTCGGTGAGCGGCTCGATCACCTTGTGGAACTCGACGATCGAGCCCGGCCAGCCGTGGGTGATCAGCAGCGGGATCGCCTCGGGATGCGGCGAGCGCTGGTGGATGAAGTGGATGTCGATCCCGTCGATCTCGGTGACGAACTGATCGAAGCGGTTGAGCGCCCGCTCGCGGCGTGCGCCAGTCGTACTGGGTGATCCAGTACTCGACGACGTTCTGGACATAGGCGAGCGGGATGCCCTGCGACCAGTCGTCGACCAGCTCGCGGTCCGGCCATCTGGTGTGCTCGCAGGCGGTGACGGAGATCGTCGAGCACCGACTCGGCGATGTCGATCGAGAACGGGCGCACCTCATCACTCATGCCTCGAACCGTAGGTGCCTCGGCAGCGCGGCCTGTCAGCGGCCGATCGGTCGGACGATCGCCTCGTGTTCGATCGTCGCCAATCGGCGCGAGTCGTGCTCGATCACCACGTCGCACACGACTCGAAGCCCGTTCTGCTCGAACTCCTCGACCACGACGGCGTGCACGTCGACGGTTGCCCCGGCGGGACCGAGACCGTGGTGGCGGATCAGGCTGCGGGTGTGGATCCACGGTCCGTCGACGAGCTCACCGACGTAGACGTGGTTGGCGAGCGCCGGCCACACCGCCGGATGGACGATCCCGTCGCGCTCGTAGAGGTCGATGTCGTCGCCGGCGCGTGCTCCGTAGTCCCAGCCGAACAGCCGGTCGAGCGTGACCCGCCGCGACGGGAGCCGCCGCCCGGGTCGCTCGGCGGCGGAGGGCCGGCGTCGCGCACCGCGGTCAACGTCGCCCGCGGAGTGTCGGCGCGGTCGGGGCAGATGGCATCGATCGTGGCGCCGTCCGTATTGGTCCCGACGACGCACTCGACACGGTCGCCGTCGAACACCGGTGCTCGGAACCGCACCTCGCCGCCTCCACGCTCCAACCAGTCGCGACCCCAGGCCTCCACGCACGGATGGGTGAGATACGCGTACGTCGTGACCCCGGCGACGATCGCTGCGGGATAGCCGGCAGCAGTCGCACCGGCATCGGTGTGGATCGGGTTCCACGCGTGCTCCGGGAGGTTGCGCGCGACCACCGACCACGCCACCGGTTCGTCCACCTGGTGGACACTACGGAGGCTGCTTCCCGAGCGACGAACGCACGACTGTCTGGTCGTCGACGGGCGCCGTACGATGCGGTGGTGATGGAGACCGACGCCGTCCCCGAGTACGACGACATCCCCGGGACGTTCGTGTTCGACGGGCGCCGCAGCCGCGAGGGCTACTGGCTCAACATGTTCTGCATGTCGCTCAAGCGACGAGGAGAACCGCGAGGCGTTCCGCGCCGACGAGGCGGGGTACCTCGATCGGTTCGCGCTGTCACCCGAGCAGCGCGAGGCGGTGCTCGACCGCGAGTGGCTGCGGATGCTCGAGCTCGGCGGCAACATCTACTACACGTTCAAGCTCGCCGCCTGCGACGGCATGACGTTCCAGCAGCTGGCCGCCAAGCAGACCGGCGTCAGCGAGGAGGAGTACGTGGCGATGATGGTCGCCGGCGGGCGCGGCATCGAGGGCAACCGGTCCACCGCCGGCGCCGACGAAGGGAGCGATCGTGGCTGAGCTGGTCGGTGGCGTCGGCACCTCGCACATCCCGGCGGTCGGTGTGGCGATCGACAAGGGTCGCACCGAGGACCCGTACTGGGCGCCGTACTTCGCCAAGCTGCCGCCGGTGCGCGAGTGGATCGCCGGCGTCAACCCCGACGTGTGCATCGTCGTCTACAACGATCACGCCAACGCCTTCTCGCTCGAGTTGATCCCGACCTTCGCGCTCGGCATGGCGGAGCGCTTCGGGATCGCCGACGAAGGGTTCGGACGCCGGCCGGTGCCCGAAGTGATGGGCGACCCCGAGCTGGCGTGGCATCTCGCCGAGTCGCTGATCCTCGACGAGTTCGACCTCACGCTCGTCAACGAGATGGAGGTCGACCACGGTCTGACCGTGCCGCTCTCGGTCGCCTTCGGACAGCCCGAGGCGTGGCCGTGCAAGGTGATCCCGCTCGCCGTCAACGTCGTGCAGTACCCGCCGCCCACCGGCAACCGCTGCTACCGCCTCGGCCAGGCGATCCGGCGGGCGATCGATTCGTATCCGGGCGACGAGCGCGTCGTGATCTTCGGCACCGGTGGACTGTCGCACCAGTTGCAGGCGCAGCGCGCCGGGCTGATCAACGACCGAATGGGACGCCCGCTTCCTCGACATGCTCGTCGACGATCCCGAGGCGGCAGCCAGGATCACCCACCTCGAGTACCTGCGCGAGGCGGGCTCGGAGGGGATCGAGCTGGTGATGTGGCTGATCATGCGCGGCGCGATGAACCCGCAGGTGCAAGGAGATCTACCGCGCCACGCACGTGCCGACGTCGAACACCCACAACGGCGTGCTGGTGCTGGAGAACGCCTGACGTGCCGGCGTTCACCCGCGGCGACGCCGTACATCCACTACGACCTCGAAGGCGACGCCGACGGCTTCCCGGTGCTGCTGATCGCTCCCGGCGGGGTGCGGTCGGCCAACGACTTCTGGACACGACATGCCGTGGAACCCGAGGGAGGCGCTGGCCGACGGGCTACAGGTTGATCGGCATGGACCAACGCAACGCCGGCCGTCCGACGGCGCCGGTGTCGGCGATCGGACGGGTGGGCGACCTACCGCGCCGACCAGTTGGCGCTGCTCGACGAGCTCGGCATCGAGCGCTGCCACGTGCTCGGGATGTGCATCGGCGGCCCGTACGTCGTCGGCGCTGCTCACGCGCCGATGCCCGAACGGTTCGCGAGTCGGCCGTGCTGCTGCAGCCGGTCGGCGTCGACGACGAGCAACCGGCAGCTGTTCCACGACGATGTTCGACACGTGGGTCGGCCGAGCTGGCCGATGCCCATCCGGAGGTCGACCGCCGAGGACTGGGCCGCGTTCCGCGGCAACATGTGGAACGGTGAGTTCGTCGTGACGGCGACGCGGGAGCGAGGTCGCCGCGATCGAGGTGCCGATGTTGGTGGCGATGGGCAACGACGAGTTCCACCCACAGCACACCTCCCGCGAGATCGCCGCACTCGCCCCCGACGTCACCTTCATCGAACAATGGAAAGACGACGAATCGCTCCCCGCGACGCGACGAGGCGATCAAGACCTTCCTCGACGGCGCACACGCCAGTGACGGCCTCACTAGAGCGTCGTTAGAACGGCCTTCTTCGACGCGGTCGATGCGTTGGAGGACGATCAGGTCCTCGTGGAGCTCCATCCAGACGTCGTGGAACGAGCTGCACATCACGCCGGTGAACGGCTTGGTGTCGCCGCGCGCCACCTTGGCGGCGGCCTCGTCGAGCCGCGGCACGTAGCGGGCCATGCGCGGCAGGGCCGCGGCGAAGCCCTCGACCGTCGGGCGTGAGTCGGCGTTGAGCTGCGGTGAGCCGGTCGACGCAGGCGGCGTCGTAGGCGGCGTCGGTGTGATCGTTCTGGGTGTCGCCGCGCATCTGCCAGTCGGTGCAGAGCTGCTTGAAGACCTCGTTGAGCTCGAGGAACCGCTCGTAGTGCGGCGTGCAGTCCGGCCTGCGACGTCGGGACCGGCGTAGGTGTCGAGCAACGCCTCCTGGCGCTCCTTGCCGGGCGGGAGCAGCCCGTACATGTCGCGCTTCTCGATGTGGCGCACCTCGCCCGCCTCGACGAGCGCGGCGAGGATCTCGGCCGGGTGGGCGCCGAGGCTCTCGCGGAACCCGTCGGGGGTGACGAACCCGCGCACGCGCAAGCGTGTGCAGCACGAGCGCCTCGTCGATGTCGATCTCGTCGGATAGGTGTCGTCCACAGCTTCAGTTTGCTCGCTCGGCCGGAGCGCGGCGCCTGGCGGAGGTCGAACTCGATGTCGCTGATCTTGACGCGGCCGCTGGCGAGCAACGCCTGGGCGACGCCGAGCCGGGCGAGCGGGACCCGGAACGGCGAGCAGCTGACCGAGTCGAGCCCGAGCCGCACGAGGAAGGCGGCCGAGTCGGGGTGCCCGGCGTGCTCGCCGCAGGCGCCGAGCTTGATGCCGGGCTTGGCCGCCCGGGCCTGCGTCGCAGGCGATCCGCACCAGCTCGCCGACGCCCTCCTGGTCGAGCACGGCGAACGGGTTGGCGGGCAGGATCCCGTGCGGCGAGGTAGGCCGGCAGCAGCTTGGCCTCGACGTCGTCGCGGCTGAAGGCGTACGTCATCTGGGTGAGGTCGTTGGTGCCGAACGAGAAGAAGTCGGCGTGCTTGGCGAGCTCGCCCGCGGTCAGCGCCGCACGCGGCGTCTCGATCATCGCCCCGACGGTGATCACCGTCGACTTGAGCTCGGGGTGGCCGATCTCGTCGAGCACTTCGCGGACCCAGCCGCGGGCGATGCGCAGCTCCTCGGCCTCGACGACGAGCGGGATCATGATCTCGACGCACGGGCGCTTGCCGCGGGCGAACAGGTTGGCGGCCGCCTGTGCACAGCGCCCGCACCTGCATCTCGTAGAGGCCGGTGCGCACGACGCCGAGTCGCACGCCGCGGGTGCCGATCATCGGGTTGGCCTCGTGCAGGCGACGCACGGCCGCGAGCTGGATCGCGCTCGGCGTCGTCGAGCTCGCCGCGGGCGTCGCGCGCGGTCAGCTCGAGCAGGTCGGGCAGGAACTCGTGCAGCGGCGGGTCGAGCAGCCGGACCGTGACCGGCAGCCCGTCCATCGCCTCGAGCACGGTCTCGAAGTCGGCGGTCTGGGCCGCCTCGAGCTCGTCGAGCGCGGCCTCCTCGGCTTCGGGTGTGTCGGCGAGGATGAACCGGCGCATGATCGGCAGCCGGTCGGCGGCGAGGAACATGTGCTCGGTGCGGCACAGCCCGATGCCCTGGGCGCCGAGGATGCGGCCCTGGCTGGCGTCGCCCTCGGTGTCGGCGTTGGCGCGCACCTGCACGTGTGCCGGCGGCGACCGCGTCGGCCCAGGCGAGCAGCGTGTCGAGCTCGGCCGGCGCCTCGGCGCCCGACGTGTCGAGCATGCCGAGGTAGACGTTGCCGGTGCTGCCGTCGATCGTGATCTCGTCGCCCTCGATGCAGCACGGTGCGCGCCGATGCGCACGCCGGTCGCCGTCGATCTGCATCTCGCCGGCGCCGACGACGGCCGGGATCCCCCAGCCGCGGGCGACGACCGCGGCGTGGCTCACCATGCCGCCGCGGGCGGTGAGGATGCCGCGCGACGCCTGCATGCCGAGCACGTCGTCGGGCGTGGTCTCGGGACGCACGAGGATCACCGCTTCGCCCCGGTCGCCGGCCTCCATCGCCGCGTCGGCGGTGAGCACGATGCGACCGCTGGCGGCGCCCGGGCGATGCCGGCAGGCCGGTGGTGATCGGCGTCGGCGTCGACGTCGTCGGCGAGGCTGGCGTGGAAGAACTCGGCCAGATCGTCGGGACGGATCGGAGTGGATCGCCGACGCGATCGCGGCGCCGGTGCCGACCTCGGCCGCTTCGCGCACGGCCGTCGTGATCCGTCGTGCGAGATCCCCACTCATGCCGGGCGAAACTAGTCACGCACAGGTGCGGGCTCCGCACTCGGCGTCCCGCACAGCGGAACTGTCGAGCGCCGGCTGCTACGCCGCGGCCTCGAGCTCGGGCTTGACGTCGCTGCAGAACAGTCCATCGTGCGCTTGGCCTCGTCGAACGTCATGTCGCCGGTCGGGATCTGGAGCACGATGTAGTCGGTGCGGCCGGCGTCGAGGATCTCGGCGAAGCGGTCGCGGATCTGCTCCGGCGTGCCGGCGCCGGCGCGGATCGCGTCGTCGATGTGCGACAGGATCCGCCGTAGCGGCCCGAGCGCGGCATCGGCGGCGTCCTCACCGAGCACCTCGACGTCCCACTGGTGCACGCCGTGGGTGCGCCGCATCAGGCCCTTCATCGCCGCGCTCGGCGACGTCGAGCGCCTCGGTCTCCGTCGTCGTCGATCGCCAGCAGCATCGTGCAGCCGACGCGGGGCTCGGCGTCGGGCGCCTCGAACCGGATCTCGTCGTTCTTGTGCGCGTTCCACGTGTCGACGTAGAGCGCGTACGACTCGGGGTCGATCGGCCCCGGCCACATCAGGTTGAGCCCGAACCGGCCGGCGGTGACCGGGCTGCCGGGATACCAGAACGGGATGTGCTGCTGGACCGGCAGCGTCGCCATCGGCATCGTGCGGAAGTCGTAGTACTTCGATCCCTCGGCGCTGATCTCGCCGGTTCGCAGCGCGCGGCGGATGATGCCGAGCACGTCCTCGAAGCGGTCGGTCGAGCTCGGGCCAGTTGCTGCCGAACCAGTAGTGCTCGATCGGCGCCACGCCGCGACCGACGCCGAACTCGAGCCGGCCGTTGGTGAGGTTGTCGACCACGCACATGTCCTCGATCAGGCGCACCGGATGGTGGAGCGGGAGCAGCTTGACCATCGGGCCCATCCGGATCGTGTCGGTGATCTGCGAGGCGGCGGCGATGAACATCTCCTGGGTCGGCGCCATGCAGAGGTCGGAGCCGTGGTGCTCGGCCAGGTAGTACCCGGTGAAGCCGGCCTGGTCGGCCATCCGCACGAGGTCGAGCCGGTCCTTGAGCAGCTGCGGCGTGGGCGTGCCCGGGATGCCCTCGATGTGGTCGAAGATGCCGAATGTCGGCGTTGCCATGTCGTCTCCCTCCAGATCGGACTGCGGACCGTCCGATCGTTGGCATGCCGCGAGCGTGGCATGCCCGACCGGCCGTTCGCCGCGGCGAACCGTGCGCCTGTCAGCGCGCCGGTGTCGACGACCGCTGGCGATCGTGCGGCCAGAACTCGTGCGTGATGGCGCACGGCCGGCTCACGATCTCACGTCGGACGACATCGTGCTCGGGCACTTCACGCTGGGGCGCAGCTATCCGATGCGGGAGCGGTTGGCGGCGGCGCCGAGGCGGGGTCGCCGGGGTCGGGTTGTTCATGGCGCGACCTCGAGCGCTGCGCGTCGAGGGCTGACCGACGACGAGCTCGCGCGATTGCTCGACGAACACGAGCTGCTGCTCGTCGACCTCGACCTGATCAACCTGGCGCCGCGCGATCCGGCGATCGCGCGAACGCTCGCGAGCGGTTCGTGCGACGCGCGGTCGAGCTCGCCGACCGCTTCGGGTACCGCTACCTGCAGACGATCGCACCGCACGCCGAGCCCGGCGCGGCCGGGTTCGACGAGACCGTCGACGCGCTCGGACGGTCGCCGACGCGCTGGCGCCGTGCGGACGTCGAGGTCGGGCTCGAGTACACCGGGTTCACCACGGTCACCACCGCAACCGAGGCGCTCGCCGTGGTCGCGGCCTGCGGACGGCCGAACGTCGGCGTCTGCGTCGACGTCTGGCACCATCGCCGGCGCCGCGGACGACGTTGCGATCGCTTCGATCCCGCCGTCGACGATCCGATGCGTGCAGCTCAACGACGGTCCGCTCGCTGCCGGAAGAGCCCGACTACAAGACCGACTGCGTGCGCAACCGCTGGCACCCGGCACCGGCGAGATGGACGTCGCCGGCCTCGTCGCCGAGCTGATCGCGATCGGCGTCGACGTGCCGTGGACGGTCGAGGTGTGCCGCGGCGACGACGAGTTGTCGGGCGGTCGCGGCCACGCTCACGTGCTGCGATGCGTCGCAGCCACGCGCGAACTGCTCGAGGCCGTCGCGTCCGGCCGCCGCCCGTGAGGCATGATCGTCTCCCATGGGGGTGATCTCGACGGCGGGGCTGACGATGGCGTTCGGGCCGCACCGCGCCCTCGATGACCTGACGGTCGAGGTCGAGGGAGGCGTCACCGGCCTGGTCGGGGCCAACGGGGCAGGCAAGACGACGCTGATGAGCATCCTGCTCGGACTGCGCTTCCCCACCGCCGGCCGATGCGAGGTGCTCGGCCTCGATCCGCTCACCCACGGCGCCGAGCTGCGGGCGCGCGTCGGCTACGGACCCGAGCGCAACGTGCTGCCGGAGGACATGCCGGCCTCCGACTTCGTCAAGCATCTGGCGGAGGTGCGCGGCCTGCCGCGCTCGGAGGCGCGCGGGCGCGCCAGCGACGCGCTCTGGCTGGTCGGTCTCGGTGAGGAGCGCTTCCGCTTGCTCGGGTCGATGTCGACCGGACAGCGGCAACGCGTCAAGCTCGCCCAGGCGATCGCCGCCGACCCGTCACTGGTGCTCCTCGACGAGCCGACCGACGGGCTCGACCCCGTGCAGCGCGACGAGATGCTGGCGCTGATCCGCCAGATCAGCACCGAGTTCGGGATCGACGTGATGCTCTCGTCGCACCTGCTCGAGGAAGTCGAACGGATCTGCGACAACGTCGTGGCGCTCGACGCCGGACGATTGGTGGCGCATGGCCGACTCGATGTGCTGGTCGGTGCCGACGAAGGAGTGATCGTCGAGCTGGTGCCGATCGACGATCGACCCGACGCCATCGCCCAAGTCGTCGCCGAGCTCGGCCGGGGAGGCCTCGACGTGCGACACGACGCCGGTACGGGACGGATGGAGGTTCGCGGGGACGACCCTGACGTGATCGCCGATCGTGTGCGCGATGCGGTCGCCGAGGCCGGGGCGCGCCTGGGCCGCATCTCCCAGCGTCGCCGCCGGCTCGAGGACCTGTTCGAAGGAGCGCGCCGGTGAGCCCGGTCGAAGGCGCCGGCCACGACGGAGCGGCGCGCATCCTCGACCGCGGCTACCGCCGCTTCGAGGGGGATCGCTCCGGCGTCGCCGGCGCCGTCCGATCCGTCGCCTGGCACACGACGCGGAGCATTCTCGGACTGGGTCGCAAGGGCCGTCACAAGGTCTTCCCGATCATCGTCGTCGTGATCGCCTTCGTGCCGGCGATCGGGTTCCTCGTGCTGGCGGCGCTGATCGGCGATCTGCTCGAGGGTGAGCTGCAACCCGAGTATTGGGAGCTCTTCGGGTACTCGTTCGCGGCGGCGTTGCTGTTCACCGCCCTCGTCGCCCCGGAGGCGATCGTGCGCGATCGTCGCGACGGGATGTTCGCGCTCTACCTCTCGACCCCGTTGACGCGTCCGACCTACCTGATCGCCAAGGTGATCGCCGTGCTCGGCACGCTGTCGATCGTGGTGCTCGGTCCGGCACTGCTGTGGCTGCTCGGCTACACGATGCAGAGTCTGGGGCCCGACGGGCTGCTCGACTGGCTCGGGGTGGCGGCTCGGATCGTGCTCGCCGGTCTCACGATCGCTGCCGTCTACACCGCGGTCAGCCTCGCCGCGGCGAGCTTCACCGATCGCCGTGCGTTCGCCAGCGTCGCCGTGATCCTCACGCTGCTCGGCCTGTCGATCGCCGTCAACGTGCTCGTCGACTCGGCCGAGATGCCGGCAGAACTGCGCTTGCTCGACCCGCTCGGCCTGCCGCTCGAGGCCGCCGCCCGGATGTTCGATCATCGCACCGAGGAGTACATCGACGTCAGCACGTGGGCGATCGCGCTCGGATGCGCGGGCTGGATCCTCGGCGGGGCGGCATTGGTGTACGGGCGCTACCGCAAGATGGCGGCGGTGTGATGGCCGAGTGGGCCCCACCCGCCCCCGCGTCGGCTCCCCAGTCGGCGATGGTCGAGGTCACCAACGTGACCAAGTCGTTCGGTGACGTGGTCGCCGTCTCGGACGTGACGTTCACCGTCGGTCCGGGCGTCACCGCCCTGCTCGGGCCGAACGGGGCCGGCAAGTCGACGTTGTTCCGGATGATGTGCGGCCTCACGCCTCCCTCCCAGGGCACGGTGCGCGTGCTCGGGGCCGACGCCCGCGCCGACGCCGCGGTGCGGGGGAGGATCGGGTTGGCGCCGCAGCAGGACGGGCTGTTCGACCGGCTCTCGGCACGCCGCTTCGTCGAGGTCGCGGCCCGCACCCACGCCGTCGACGACCCGGTGCCGGGCGGCGGCGTGGGCGCTCGACCAGGTCGCGCTCGACGCCGACGAACCGAAGCCGGTCGGTGCCTATTCGAAGGGCATGCGCCAGCGCGTCAAGCTGGCGGCGGCGCTCGTCAATGATCCCGACCTGCTCGTGCTCGACGAACCGTTGACGGGTCTCGACCCGGTGCAGCGCAACCGCATGATCCGCCTCTTCCACGAGCTCGGGGCGCGCGGCAAGTGCCTGCTCGTGTCGAGTCACGTGCTCGACGAGGTGGCCCGCCTCGGATCGAACGTGCTCGTGATCGCCCAGGGCCGCCTGGCCGCCACCGGCGACTATCGGGCGCTGCGCAACCTGATGGACGACCGGCCGCACCGCATCCGGGTGGTGGCCGACGAGCCGCGTCGCCTGGCGGCCGAGCTCGTCGGACGCGGTCTCGTCGACGGGGTCTCGGTGTCCGACCGTCACCTGCTCGCCGACACCAGCGACGTCGACGCCTTCGGCCGCACGATCGCCGGGGTCGCCCGCGCCCTCGACGTGCGGTTGCGCGAGGTCGAGCCCACCGACGACGACCTCGAATCCGTCTTCCGATACCTGGTGGAGCGGCGATGACCGATCGCACCACCACTCGCACCGTGCCCCCGCTCACGGCGCTCACACTCACCTACGGGATCGTGCTGCGGCAGTTGGTGACGAAGGGTCGGATCACGGCGTTGCTGATGGTCGGCGTCGTCGTTGCCGTCGTCGCCGGTGCGGTCGGCGCCGCCGACGACCTCGACGACCCGGTCGAGGCCGGTGTGCGCGTGATCGCCGACCTCGGCTTCATCGCCCTCGTCCCGATCGTCGCCCTGGTGTTCGCCTCGGCGGCGCTCGGCGACCTGCGCGAGGACGGCACGCTCGTCTATCTGTGGCTGCGACCGATCGACCGATGGCCGGTCGTGGTGGGGGCGTGGGCGGCGGCGATCACCGTCAGCCTGCCGCTCACGGTCGTCCCGCTCGTGGTGTCGGCGCTGCTCGTCGACGGGGGTGGCACGTTGGTCTCGGCCACCGTGCTGGCGACGGTCGTCGGTGTCGTCTCCTACTCGGCGCTGTTCGTGCTGGCCGGATTGCTGGTGAAGAATTCGATCGTCTGGGGCCTCGCCTACATCCTCATCTGGGAGGGGATCCTGGCCGGCATCGGCAGCTTCGCCGCCAAGCTGGCGATCCGCGGCTACACGCGCTCGATCATCACGGCCCGCACCGGCGTCGACCTCGAGCTCGGCGATCTTCCGCTCGCGGTCGGGGTCGTCGTGCCGCTGCTCGCGGCGCGGCGTGCTGCTCGTGCTGGCGAGCATCCGACTGCGGTCGATGGAGGTCGCCTGAGCCAGTCGGCTCGGCTCCTCAGGCCTCGTCGCGGACGACCTGCAGCCCGGTCGGGTCGACGAGGCTGTCGTACAAGCGCAGGTTGTGGTTGTGGCCGACATGATGCAGGCCGAACGCCGACTGGATCGCGGTGTACATCCCCATCGCGTCGAGGCTGTTGTTGACGCTCTGCTTGGCGAGCGTGAGCCCGAAGCTCGGGCGCCGGGCGATGTGCTCGGCGAGTGCCAGCGTCTCGCGCTCGAGGTCGGTCGCGCGGCCACGACCCGGTTCACCATGCCGCGCCGGTAGGCCTCGTCGGCGGTGATCGCCCGCCCGGTGAACAGCATCTCCTTGGCGAGCCGGGCGCCGGCCTCGAACGGGTGCGTGAAGTACTCGTGGCCGTTGACGCCGAAGGCGACGACCGGATCGGAGAACGTGGCGTCGTCGGAGCACACGACGAGGTCCATCGGCCACACGAGCATCAGCCCACCGGCGATCACCTTGCCCTGCACCTGGGCGATCGTCGGCTTGGGGATGTTGCGCCAGCGCCAGCACAGGCCGACGTACATCTCGGCCTCGGTGGCCATGTAGCCCTCTGCGCCCTCTGCGCCGAAGCAGCACCAGTTGCCGATCGGGTCGATGCCGGTCATGTCGGTGCCGGCGCGCAGGTCGTGCCCCGACGAGAAGTGCTTGCCGTCGGCGGCGAGGATGATCACCCGCACCGAGTCGTCACGCGTCGGCACGGTCGAACGCCTCGTTGAGCTCGCTCAGCATCTGGTAGTCCTGGGCGTTCGCCGTCTGCGGCCGCGCCAGCACGATCCGCGCCACGCGCTCGGCCGGTTGCTCGTAGCGGATGTGTTCCCAGGCCTCGTCCATGGCGCGAGTCTCGCACCGGCGCTCGTGGCCGATCACCCATCGGTCATCCTTCGCCGCGTCTGGTACGTGATGCATGCTGTGCAACACGCGCGGCGACGCCGCTGGGGGAGGATGACATGAGGTCGGTTGGTTCATTGCGGTCGCTCGCGGTGTGTGTCGTCACCTGCGTGGCGGTCACCGTCGGCTGTTCCGGGGACGACGATCAGGCGTCGCAGTCGACACTGCCGCGCGACGACCGCGGCGACGACGCCGTCGACGACGCCGTCGACGACGCTCGCGCCCTCCACCACCGCCGGTCCCGACCACCACGATCCCGGTTCCGCCGACCACGCCACCTGCGCCACCGACCACTGCGCCGTCGACGGCACCGGCATCGACCCGGCGCCGGCGCCGGCCACCACCACACCGGCATCCGAGTGCGAGGCACTGGACGGCACCGAGACGTTCAACGACGGCTTTCCGATGCGAATGTCGGGCATGGTCGGCAGCGACATCCGCACCGGTGCTCACGAGTGCTTCGAACGGGTCGTGATCGAGTTCGCCGGACCGGGCGAATGCCCGGGGTGCGGGTCGAGTACGTCGACGACCCGGTGCTGCTCAGCCCGAGCGACGAGACGGTCGAGATCGACGGTGACGCCACGCTCGTGATCTCGGTGGCGGCGTGGATGCCGTCGATGGAGGGCGACGGATACGCCGGTCCGACAGCAATTCGTCCCGACCAACGTCGTCGCACATCCTCGAGGTGCGCCAGATCGAGAACTTCGAAGGCATGACCGCGTGGGCGATCGGGCTCGACAGCGAGCGTGACTTCTCGGCCTACTTCCTGGAGTCGCCGGCCCGAATCGTGGTCGACATCGCCACCGAGCTGAGCGCCGGACTGCCATGGGGTCTGACGCCTGTCACACCCGCGAGCACTGGACGGGACGGTCTGCCGATCGTAAGTTCGCTTGTTGAACTCACTGGATCGGCAGGAGGGGATGCGATGACACTGGTGAACGACGAGATGGCCGCCGCCGGCACCGAGCACAGCAGCGAGTGGCATCCGACGGCGTGCGTGCTGTGCTCGGTCAACTGCGGGCTCGAGGTGCGCATCGACGGCCGCCTCGATCACCCGTGTGCGCGGCGACAAGGCGCATCCCGGTTCGCTCGGCTACACGTGCGAGAAGGGCCTGCGGATCGACCACTACCAGAGCGATCCGCAGCGCCTGACCTCGCCCCTGCGTCGGCGTCCCGACGGCACGTTCGAGGAGATCGACTGGGACACGGCGATCGCCGAGGTGGCGGCCCGCTTCCGGGACGTGATCGCCGAGCACGGCGGCGACAAGATCCTGTACTACGGCGGCGGCGGGCAGGGCAACCATCTCGGCGGCGGCTACGGCGGCGTCGACGCAAGGCGGCGCTCGGCATCCGCTACTCACTCGAACGCCCTCGCCCAGGAGAAGACCGGCGAGTTCTGGGTCGACGGGCAACTGTTCGGACGTTCGCGGTGCCACACCACCGGCGACTACGAGCACGCCCAGGTCGCCGTGTTCTGGGGCAAGAACCCGTGGCAGTCGCACGGCTTCCCGCAGGCCCGCCGGATCCTCAAGGAGATCGCCAACGATCCGACGCGCACGCTGATCGTCGTCGACCCGCGGCGCACCGAGTCGGCCGACCTCGCCGACATCCACCTCCGGCCGCGGCCGGGCGGCGACGCCGACCTGCTGGCGGCACTGCTCGCCGTGCTCGTCGAGGAGCGATTGCTCGCCGACCGGTGGCTGGCCGAGCACGCCAACGGGCTCGACGAGGTCGCTCGCGCACCTCCGCTCGCGTCGACATCGCCGCCGCCTGCGAGCGCGCCGGCGTCGACGAGCACGAGGTGCGCCATGCGGCCCGCGTGATCGGCACGCGCCACCGGTGGCGTGTCGATCTTCGAGGACCTCGGGATCCAGATGGCGCCGCACTCGACGCTCAACAGCTACCTCGAGAAGTTGATCGTGCTGCTCACCGGCAACTTCGGCGTGCCCGGCGGGATGAACCTCCACTCCCAGATGGCATCGCTCGTTCGGCGGCAGTGCCCGCGCCGGCGACGCCGAGCCGGTCACCCCCGTCACCGGGCACCGGCTCGTGACCGGGCTCGTGCCGTGCAACGTGATCCCCGACGAGATCCTCGGCGACCATCCCGACCGCTTCCGGGCGATGCTCGTCGAGTCCGGCAACCCGGCCCACTCGCTGGCCGACAGCCAGCGCATGCGCCAGGCGCTGCGCGCGCTCGAACTCGCTGGTCGTGATCGACGTCGCCCTCACCGAGACCGCCCGCCAGGCGCACTACGTGCTGCCGGCGGCGTCGCAGTTCGAGAAGTGGGAGTGCACGTTCTTCAACCTCGAGTTCCCGCGCAACGTGTTCCATCTCCGGCCGCCCGCTGTTCGAGCCGCTGCCCGGCACGCTGCCGGAGTACGAGATCCACGCCCGGCTGTGCCGCGCGCTCGGCGCCTACAGCGACGACGACCTGGCGCCGCTGCACGAGGCAGCCGATCGCGGCCGCGCCGCGTTCGCCGAGGCGTTCATCACGCTCGGCATCGCGCGGCCCGAGCTCGGCCGGCTGGCGGCCGATGCATCCTCTACGAGACGCTCGGGCCCACCCTCGCCTCCCCCGATGGCGATCCCGCTGCCGGCGCGGCGGCGCTCTGGGGGCTCGCTCAACGCTGCGCGCTGGCGTACCCCGACTCGATCCGCCGCGCCGGCATCGGTGACGACGAGCACGCCGCTCGGCGAGGCCCTGTTCGAGGCGATCCTCGCCTCGCCGCACGGTGTGACGTTCACGGTCGACGACTACGACGAGACGATGCGCCGGCTCGAGACGCCCGACGGGAAGGTCTCGCTGGCGATCCCGCGCGCTGCTCGCCGAGCTGGCGACGCTCGGTCGACGGCGCGCGCCGCCGCCGACGCCGAGTTCCCGCTCGTGCTCTCGGCCGGCGAGCGGCGGTCGTCGACCGCCAACACGATCCAGCGCGACCCGGCGTGGCGCAAGAAGGATCCGCAGGGCGCGCTGCGGGTGTCGGTCGACGATGCCGACCGCCTCGGCCTGGCCGACGGCGACCGGGCCCGGATCACCACCACGCGCGGCTCGGCCGTGGCCACGGTCGAGGTCACCGACACGCTGCTGGCCGGGCACATCACGCTGCCCAACGGGTTCGGGCTCGGCCCCGGCGGGTCGAGCGACGCCGTCGGTGTGGCGCCCAACGAGCTGACGGCGAGCGACGATCGCGACTGGTTCGCCGGCACGCCGCACCACAAGCACGTGCCGGCCCGGCTCGAGAAGGTGCGCGGATCGTGAGGCGCACCCGGTTCGACGACGATGGCCTGCCCGATCGCCCGCGCCACCGATCTGATCGGCGACTGGTGGACGCCGCTCGTGATGCGCGAGGCGTTCTACGGGCGCCGCCGTTCGACGAGTTCCAGTCCTCGCTCGAGATCCCGCGCGCGGTGCTGACGGCGCGGCTCAAGCGGCTGTGCGACGAGGGGATGCTGCAGCGGGTCGAGTACCAGCAGTCGCCGCTGCGCTACGAGTACCGCCTCACCGACAAGGGCCGCGCCTTCTGGGACGTGCTGGCGGCGATGTTCCGCTGGGGCAGCGACTGGATGTGGCCCGACGGCGACAGCGCCGACGGTCGTGCTCAAGGACCGCGACACCGGCGCCGAGTCGTGCGGCCGCGCGTGGTCGACGAGAACACCGGCGAGCCGCTCGACGTGCGGCGCGTCCGCGTGTCGATCGTCCGTCCGCGCAGATCCGGAGCGCCGATGAGCGCCCGCGCCGTCACGCCGGCACCGGTCGCGCACGTGTCGCGAGTCGTGGCTGACGTTCGTCGTGTGCGCCGGCGCGGCCTACGTCACGACGCTCGACCTGTCGATCGTCAACGTCGCCTTTCCCGAGATCCTGCGCGAGTTCGACGGCACGAGCCGCGCCGACCTGTCGTGGATCGTCACCGTCTACAACATCTTCTTCGGGGCGTTGCTGGTCGTCGCCGGCAAGATCGCCGACCAGGTCGGTCGCAAGCGGGTGTTCCTCGGCGGCGTCGAGCGTGTTCGCGGTCGGCTCGACGATCTGCTCGCTGGCACCGACGCTCGGCGTGCTGATCGCCGGTCGCGCCGTGCAGGGCATCGGCGGCGCCTTCATGGCGCCGGCCTCGCTGGGCCTGCTGCTCGCCGCCTTCCCGGCCGAGCGGCGCACCCAGACGGTGGCGATGTGGGGCGGCGTCGGCGCCCTCGGTGTCGCCAGCGGGCCGAGCATCGGCGCGCTGCTGATCAGCGCCACCGACTGGCGGGCCGCGTTCTGGATCAACATCCCGGTGTGCCTGACGCTGCTCGTCGATCGGCAGCGCTCGTGCTCGTCGAGACGCCGTCGATGCACGCTCGCGCGACGCCCCGACTACCTCGGGGCGCGCGATGGTCACGGTGGCGCTGGCGGCGGTGGCGCTCGGCCTCTCGCAGTCGGAGACCTGGGGCTGGTTCGACGCCAGGACGCTCGGTTCGCTGGCGCTCGGCGGCGCTGCTGGCGTGCGGCTTCGTCGCGCCGCCAGCGCGTCCATCCCGAACCGGTGCTCGACCTGACGCTGTTCGAGAGCCGATCGTTCACGGTCGCCAACGTCGCCGGCGTCGCCTTCTTCGCCGGCTTCGCCGCGCTCGGCCTCAACAACGTGCTGTTCCTCGCGGCAGGTGTGGGGCTACTCCGTGCTGCACGCCGGCCTGCTGAGCGCGATCGCTCCGCTCACCGTCGCCGTGCTGGCGCCGCTCTCGGGCAAGCTGGCGGCGCGCTACGGGTTCCGGCCGTTCGTCATCGTCGGCCCGTGTCCTGCTGGCGACCGCCGATGATGCTCAGTCGGGCGGTGCTCACGACCGACCCGCAGCCGCTCGACGCTCGTGCTGTTCAGCGAGGTCGCGGCGGTCGGGATCGCCTGCTTCATCCCCGTCAACGCCGCCGCCGCCGTGTCCGAGCTGCCGCCGCCGCGGCTGTCGGTCGGCGGCGCCGTCAACAACACGAGCCGCCAGGTCGGCTCGGTGCTCGGCGTCGCACTGCTGGTCGCCGTGATCGGGACCGGCTCCGATCCCGATGCGTTGCTGGACGGTCACCGCAACGGCTGGCTGCTGATCGCCGTCGCCGCGATCATCGCCGGACTGATCAGTGCGCGCCAACCGGGGGGCCGGGCCGCGTCGAGCGGCGGCCCGGTCGGGATCGACCGCGAGACCGCCGTTCCGGTCTGACGATCTCGGCAAGACCTGGTCAATCCCGCCGCGGGTGCATTATCACGGCGGTCCGCCGACGAATAGTCTTCGCAGGTCCTCGACACAACGAACAAAGGGAAGAATTGATGAAACGTGCGTATGGATTTGCCGCGGTAGGTGGCCTGGTGGTCGCCGCGTTCGCGGGAGCGCAGCTCGTGTCCGGTGCCGGGACGGGTACGCCGTCGGCGTTCGTGCCGATGGTGCCGTGCCGCCTGATGGACACCCGTCCGGCGCCTGAGACGATCGGCAGCCGGGCCACACCCTCGGCCCTGACGAGACGGTCGTTGTCGACGTGCACGGCGCGAATGGCGAGTGCACCGGTGACCTCGCGATTCCCTCCACGGCCACCGCCGTGGCGATGAACGTCACCACGGTCAACGGGACCGCTGCCAGCTTCCTCACGCTGTGGCCGAGCGATGCCGCCGAGCAGCCCGACTCGTCCAACCTCAACTGGTTGCCCGGCGCCCCGGCCACGCCGAACAAGGTCGACGTGCAGTTGTCGGCCGACGGCACGGTCTCGATCTTCAACAAGAACGGCACCGTCGACGTGATCGCCGACGTCGTCGGCTACTACGACCCGGTCGCCGCCGGCACCCCCGGCCCCGCCGGTCCGCAGCGGGCCCGCTGGTCCTGCAGGCGCAGACGGCGACGACGGTGCGCCGGTGCACCGGGAGCCCCTGGGATTCAAGGGCCCCCCGGCGCTCCGAGGTACGCCATGGTGCCGATGGTCCGACGGTCGCCGACGGTTCGATCACCGGTGTGACGGTCGTGACTGCGACGATCGACGCTCACTGCCCAGGCCAACGGCAGCGGCGATCGCGACGTGCCCAGTCGGATCGTTTCGCAATCTCGGGTGGGGTTGGCACGCATCCACGGGCGACGGCCTGAATGTCATGTGCGAGCCGTCCGGAGCCCGAAGCCGCAACTGCGAATCCGACGGGCTGGTCTGGCGCCGTCCGTACCGGCATCAACATCACCACGACAGCAACCGTCTACGCCGTTGTGCGTCGATCCGACGCCCTGATTCGACCTCGGTACTCCGAACGCTCCGGGCATGTCCCGGAGCGTTCGGAACTACCCTGACCGCGTGCCGCGCCGCGATCGCCCCAGCCCTGAGGCGTTGGCGGCGTGGGCTGGATTCCTGCGTGCCCACGTCACGCTCGTCGATCGCCTCGACGATGAGTTGATCGAGCGCCACGGTCTGCCGCTGGCGTGGTACGACGTGCTCGTCCAACTCCATCAGGTCGGCGGCGACGCCACGATGGGAATGCTCGCCGAGCGCTTGTTGATCCGCCCCTCGGCGTGCACGCGGCTGGTCGAGCGGCTGGCCGACGCCGGGCTCGTCGAGCGCAGCGTCGACAGCGACGATCGCCGGATTCGGCATGCCAGCCTGACCGCCGCCGGCCGCAGCCGGCTGGCGATCGCTGCCGTCACCCATCTCGCCGGGATCGAGCGCCACTTCGGGCGCTTCGTCACCGACGATCAGGCGACGATGCTGGCGCGAGCGGTTCGACGCCATGACGCGATCGGGGGCTGCCGACGCCCCGTCGCGGTCAGCGTCCGGCTGAGGCGTCCGACTCCCACACGATCACCTCGGTCGTCACCGTCGGCGGTGAGCTCGAGCGGCCCGGCGTCCGTGAGCCGGGCGGCGTCACCGGTGGCGAGCACGGTGTCACCGAACCGGACCGAGCCGCGGGCGGCGAAGACGTGCACGAACGGAGCGTCGGGAAGCGTGACCCGCTCCCCGTCGGCCAGCCGGGCGACCCACATCACTGCGCCCTTCTGGTGGATGTGGATCGCGCCCTCGTGGCCGCGACCCGAAGCGACGGCCACGAGGCCACCCTCGGCGAGCCGGTCGTTGACGTCGAGTTGCTCGTAGCCGGGTGGGATCCCGTTGGTATCGGGCACCACCCACATCTGCACGAAGTGCACGGGCTCGGTCGCCGAGTGGTTCATCTCCGAGTGCTGGATGCCGCTCCCGGCGCTCATCCGTTGCGCCAGCCCGGGGTAGATCACGCCGAAGGTGCCGGTCGAGTCGCGGTGCTCGAGCTCCCCGTCGAGCACCCACGTCACGATCTCCATGTCGCGGTGGCCGTGTGTCCCGAAACCGCCGGCAGGAGCGACCCGGTCGTCGTTCGACACGATCAGCAGCCCGTGCCCGACGTTGCCGGCGTCGAAGTGCCCGCCGAAGCTGAAGCTGTGCCAGCTGTCGAGCCAGCCGATGTCGGTGTGGAACCTCGAATCAGCGGGACGGAGGTCGATCGTGGTGCTCATGGCGGTACATCCTTTCCGATCCACTGGACCGGTTCGAGCGGGTGACGAGTGCAACGCGGGGCGGCCTCAGAGATATTTCCACTTGCAAATGATTTTTCTTCACACGTCGTTGTACAGTGGTTGACGTTGGGCACACGCACGGTGAGTTCCGCGACCACGCGGCGCAGTCGCAACAACGCGATAACGTGCGTATCGATTTTCGGACCACAGGGAGAGGAACCCAACTCGTGAAGCGCATCACTGGTATTGCCGTGCTCGGAGGGGTGGCGATCGCCGCCTTCGCCGGGGGACACCTCGTCTCGGGCGCAGGGCCCGACACGCAGACGGCGTTCGTGCCGATCGTCCCGTGCCGATTGATCGACACCCGGCCCGACGCTCCCGTCGGGATTCGGAACCAGCCGCTCGGCGCAGAGTGAGGCGTACCCGGCGACCGTGTGGGGAGTGAACGGGAACTGCAACATCCCGACCACGGCGACCGGCGTCTCGATGAACGTCACCGTCGTCAACGGCAACGGCCGCCGAGCTTCCTCACGATCTGGCCGAGTGACGCCGACGTCGCGGCCGGACGCCTCCAATCTCAACTGGGGTCCCGGTTCGCCTCCCACGCCGAACAAGGTCGACGTCAAGCTGTCCGACAACGGCAAGGTCTCGTTCTACAACCGCAACGGATCGGTCGACATGATCGCCGACGTCGTCGGCTACTACTAGCCACCGTCGCCGCCGGCCCGCAGGGCCCTCCGGGGCCGCAGGGTCCCGGCCAGCCCGGTCGGCACGCTCACGGTCGTCACCGCCGACATCACGATCGCCCTCTCGCGGCGGTGTCGGCCCTGGCTCGAACGGACACGCCACCGCCCAGTGCCCGCCAGGCATGCTGGCGATCTCTGGCGGCGTCGAGAACTCGAACGGCGATCGCGATCAACGTCAGGTCGAGTCGTCCCGAGCCGGCCAGCCGACAACCCGACCGGCTGGTTCGGCGACGTCCGCAGCGGTACCGACCAGACGTCGCAGACGGCGATCGTCTACGCCGTCTGCGTCAACCCGTAACGGTCAACGACGCTCGGTCGGGTCGACGACGAGCACACCGTCGTCGACGAGCGTGATCCCGCCGACGACAACCGTCGGCGCGGCCGGCATCAGGTCGACGTTGATCGCCGACTCGTTGTCGCCGCCCATGTAACGGTTCTCGCCGAGCGCCAGGAACACGGCGCCGGGCCGGTGCTCGTCGACGATCGTCCACCCGATCGTGCCGGTCACGAGTGGGTTGTTGGCGATGCCGAGATGCGAGACGCGTTCGCCGGCGTACTCGCCGTCGACGACGCGCCCGCCGTCGTCGAACCGGAGCACGGTGCCGTCGACGAGCGTCACCTCCCCGCGTGTGGCGTCCTCGATGACGGTCCAGTAGAGCGAACCGGCGGGCAGGTTCGACACCACCGCGCCGCACTCGATGTCGGCATCGTCGATCACACCGTCGTCGATCATCAACGGCCGACGGCCACGGTCGACCGTGAGCGTCCCGGCGGCGGTCGTCACGGCGATCGGCGATGCGGCTTCGAGGGCGCTGACGAGCGCCGCCACTCCGTCCTGCAGCGCGGCGCTCGACATCAGCAGGCCGGGCAACACCCGCGCCTCCAGCTCCGAGAGTGCGAGGCCGAGTCGCTCGGCGACGTACGCCGTCGGTACCGCCACGACGACCGTTGGCACGTCGCGCACCTCCAACGCGTGCTCCACTCGGCCGACGGCGTCAGCCCATGCCGCGACCGAGTCGGCGGGTAGGCCGGCGAGGTCGGCCAGCCATCCGCCGAGCACGATCAGGCCGTTGACCGAGGGAGTCAGATCGGCGCGCTCGACGTCCCATCGGGCGAGCTCGTCGGAGCGACGACGAGCCGATGATGTCGCGCAGCTGATCGTTCGACACGTGCTCGACGACGGGATCGAGCCCTCGCCGGCGGCACTCGGCCACGACGGCATCGACGATGTCCTCCCGTCCACAACGGTCGCGCACGAGCACCGTGCCGGAGACCGTCGGGAGCGCATCGACCACTCGCCTGGCGACGTCCTCCATCGAGCGAGGCTACGCCTCCGTACAGGACGCGCCCACCGAGCCCGCTCCGGGGCGTGCGTCAGGATTCTGGTGCGGGTCGAAGGCAGGCGGGAAGCTCGGCGAACGCAGCGTCCTCGGACAGGCGGCGGGCGTCACGAAGCACGTCGCTCGGAACCCAGTCGGGGAAATCCTGCTTCGTGGCGCGGTGGGCCCCGGTTGCCGTGTGCTCCTCGCGGATCGCCGCCAGCCGCTCGATCGGGAACCGGTCGGCGACTCGGACCACAGCCGGCCAGACTCGACGGTGGATCAACGTGACCTTCCCGTTCACCAGTCTCGTTCTGACGACATCGGGCGAATCGGCGAGGGCGTTGATGGCGTCGAAGATGGCGTGGCCCGCTGGATGCCCCCACCAACTCCCGACGATCTTCTCGCCGGCGACGAGCTCCGCCACGTTCGGCAACGGTCCGCGTGCGGACTCGAGGAGCATGCCGTGCTCGATCAGCGTCGCCATCGGATCCACGCCTGGAGTCTGCCCGAGACGGCGGAACAGATCTGCGGCGTCGATCATTGCAGCACGCATGAGTCGCGGCAGACAGATCACCCCCGTGCGCAGGTGGCGAAGGCTGTGTGACAGGCTTCCCCCATCGCCGCCTTCCTGCTCCCGGAGCGACCGGTCGAATCGCTCGCCGACTACATCGCCGCCGATGGTGGCTCGGGACTGGCGCGGGCGCGGGAGATGTCGCCGAGCGCGATCGTGCAGGCGATCCGACACTCGCGCTTGCGCGGTCGGGGCGGGGCCGGGTTCCCGACGGGGACGAAGTGGTCGTCGGTGCTGCACGGCGAAGGGGCCACTCGCTATGTCGTGTGCAACGCCGCCGAGGGCGAGCCGGGCACGTTCAAGGATCGGGCGCTGATACGTGCCAATCCCTACGCCTTGCTCGAGGGTTTGCTGATCGCAGGGCGCGCCGTCGGAGCCGTGGCGGCCTACGTGGCCACCAAGGCCAGCTTCCACCGCGAGGTCACGCGGCTCGGTCGAGCGGTGGCCGAGATGGCCGAGGCGGGATGGGTCGATCTGCCGGTTCACATCGTGACCGGTCCCGAGGAGTACCTGTTCGGCGAGGAGAAGGCGTTGCTCGAGGTGATCGAGGGCAACGAGCCTCTCCCGCGCTGGCTGCCGCCCTACCTGCACGGACTGTTCGCCTTTCCGCAGATGGGCTGGGACGTGCGCAACGCCGACCCGGTGGCGTACTCCGAGGACGGAGCCAATCCGACGCTGGTCAACAACGTCGAGACGCTCTCCAACGTGCCCCACATCCTGGGCCGGGGTGCCGACTGGTTCCGCGCGATCGGCACCGAGCAGTCGACCGGAACGGTGTGCTGCACGGTGGTGGGTGACGTGACCGACCCGGGAGTGGTCGAGGTCGAGTTCGGCACTCCGTTGGGAGAGGTGATCGATCGTCGCGGCGGCATGGCCGAGGGTCGTGCGGTGCGAGCCGTGCTGTCGGGAGTGTCGAACACGGTGATCACCGACGACAAGCTCGGCACACCGGTGAGCTACGAGGGGTTCGAGGCGATCGGCAGCGGGCTCGGCTCGGCCGGGTTCATCGTCTACGACGACACGACGTGCATGGTCGAGGTGACGGCGATGCTGTCTCGGTTCCTCAGCGTCGAATCGTGCGGGCAATGCCCGCCGTGCAAGCTCGGCACCGCGGCGATCACCGACGCCCTCGACCGCATCGTCGCCGGCACCGGCACCGACCTCGATCTCGTCGGTGATCAGCGAGCGGCTCCGCATCGTGACCGACGGCAACCGCTGCTTCCTGCCCGTGGAGGAGCAACGGCTCGTCTCCAGTCTGCTGACCACGTTCCCGAACGACTTCGCCGACCATCTCGAGACCGGAGAGTGCCCCGGTCCGCGACAGCTGCCGATCCCCAAGATCGTCGACATCGCCGACGGCGTCGTCACCTATGACGCGCGACAGCCGTTCAAGCGACCTGACTGGACCTACGCCGACGAGTGATCGGATCGCGTGCGCCGACCGAAAGATGACAGGCTCGCTCCGTGCGCAAGTACGTGATCATGGGCATCCAGGGCAGTGGCAAGGGGACGCAGGCCAAGCTGCTCGCTGCTGACTTCGATCTCGTCCACATCGCCGTCGGCGACATCTTCCGGTGGAACGTCGAGCAGCACACCAAGCTCGGTGCTCATGTCCGGCGGATCATGTCGGTCGGCGAGCTGGTCGACGACGAGGTCGTGGAATCGATCGTCCGCGAACGTCTCGAGCGGCACGACTGGAACTACGGCTTCATCATCGACGGCTTCCCCCGCAACGCTCGCCAAGCCGAGTTCTTCCTCGAGAGCTACGACATCGACGGGGTGATCCTGCTCGAGATGCCCGACGAGGATGTCGCCGGCCGGGTGCTCGCCCGGCGCATCTGTTCGGCGTGCGGCCTCGACGACGATGTCGCCGGTCGCGACCCGGCGGAGGTCGACGTGTGCGCCGCCTGCGGCGGACAGCTGGTGGGCCGGGAGGACGACAACCCCGAGGCGTTGGCGGCGCGGTTGCGCGACTACCACGAGAAGACCAAGCCGATCGTCGAGCTGTTCGAGCGCAAGGAGTTCGTGGCCCGGGTCGACGCCACCCAGTCGATCCCGGTGGTGCAGACCGAGATCCGCCGTCAGCTCGGGCTCTAGCGGCGCCAGACGCGTGACGGAGGTCTGACCGAGGGCGATCGCCCAACCGGTGCCGTCGACGGCGATCGGCCACGACCCACCGGCGTGCTGGACGACGTTGGTGATCCGGCGACGCCGGCCGCCGTAGTCGAGCACATCGCCGGCTCGGAGTTGGTCGGCATGAATGTTGGTCCTGGTCATGATGAGCCTCCTTGCGTAGCTGGGAACACCTGTCATCGTGCTCCTCACGGCGGCCGCGATCGTCTGCCTGACGGCTATTCGTGTGCGCCTCCGCGTAGCCCGAAAGGTGTACGCCGGCATCATCCGCTCGGCGGACCCGCCCGCTGTGTGCACAGCCGCCGGCGCCTGGCGAGATCGAGAGCGGATGAGGGGAATCGAACCCCCGTATTCAGCTTGGGAAGCTGATGTTCTGCCATTGAACTACATCCGCAGAGCGGCTCAGGATAGCGGTCCCGATCACGGCCCTGTCGTGCCGACAGGCACCAGGTTGTCGTCGTCGGAATCGTTCGTGAGATCGACGGCCAGCAGCGCCGCCACCACGAACCCGAAGATCACGACGACGATCACGATCAGCCCGAACATCGCCCGCTTGGGAGGCTCGTGCTCGACGAGCGACTCGTCGGGATCGCTCACGTCGCTCCCGACGCCGGCGCCCGCATCGCCTCGGCGATCTCGCCCGCACCCCGCCGGCCACTCGCGGCCAGCCCCGCGATCACACCCGTCACGTCGGCCTCCGGCCGGTTCTGGCTGAGCTTGCGCTTGCCGACGAGCGATCGACGACGCAGCTCGACACCGACGATGCCGCGCCTGCATCTGGGCGACGTAGTCGGCGGGCGCGTCGTCGACCGACCACGGCTGCTCGAACGCGGCCTCGTTGAGCGTCGGTGAGGTCGCGAACTGAGTCGCTCGACCCACGCCCGATCGTCGTGGGCGATCAGCTCGCCGTGGGCGTGCACGACCTCGTAGTTCCACGTCGGCACGACCTTGCCGTGCTCGGCCTTCGACGGGTACCACGACGGCGAGATGTAGGCGTCGCTGACGGGCACGATCAGCAGCGCGCCGACACGGCGCCGCCCGCCACACCGGATTGGGCCGCGCGAGATGGCCGCGCACGACGGCGCCGTCGTCGGAGATGAGGAACGGCATCGGCGTCGACAACGGCCGGCCGTCGTCGATCACGACGAGATGCCCGAAGCCCGGCCTGGCCCGCGCGAGCGACACCATCGCAGTCGGCGTCGTCCTCCGCGAACGCGGCTGGCCGGTACACGCCGCCGACGGTAATCGCGCACCCCGCTCACTAAGGTCGCGGGATCGTGATCCTCTCCGACCGGACCGTTCGTGAACAGATCGCCGCCGGGCGGATCGTGATCGACCCGTTCGACGAGTCGTTGATCCAACCGTCGTCGATCGACGTCCGCATGTCGAACCTGTTCCGGGTCTTCCGCAATCACACGCGCGGCGTGATCGACGTCAAGCAGGACATGACGGCACTCACCGAGCTGGTCGAGATGCCGGCGGACGGCAGCGAGCCGTTCATGCTCCACCCCGGCGAGTTCGCGCTCGGTTCGACGCTCGAGCGGATCGCGCTCCCCGACGACCTCGTGGCGCGCATCGAGGGCAAGTCGAGCCTGGGACGGCTGGGCCTGCTGATCCACAGCACCGCCGGCTTCATCGATGCTGGTTTCGACGGTCACATCACGCTCGAGCTCGCCAACGTGGCGAGCCTGCCGATCACGCTCTACCCGGGCATGAAGATCGGCCAGGTCAGCTTCATGCAGATGACGACACCCGCCGACAAGCCGTACGGCAAGGGCGCCACGGGATCGAAGTACCAGGGCCAGCGCGGGCCGACGCCGAGCCGCTACTTCGAGAACTTCCGCTGACGATCAGCGCGGTGGCGGGGCTGTCGTGTCCGCGGATCACGAGGCTCGGCGCGATCACGTGGTGCACGGCTTCGGTGCGGCCGCTACTCGATGCGTTCGATCAGCGCCTCGATCGCCAGCTCGCCGAGCCGCTCGCGGGCCTGGTCGACCGTGGTCAGCGCGACGTGCCGCAGGGCGGCGACGAACGTGTTGTCGTAGCCGACGAGCGAGATGTCGTCGGGCACCTTGCAGCCCGGCCTCGTCGATCGCGTCGAGCGCGCCGAGCGCACTGAGGTCGTTGCCGGCGAAGATGGCCGTGACCGGGCGGCCCGACCCGAGCGCCCGCTGCGCGGCCTTCGCGCCCGACGACTTCGGTGAACGCTCCCGACAGCACGTGCGGTTCGAGTCCGTGCTTGCGCATCGTCGCCTCGTAGCCCGGCGCGACGCTGCGCGGCGCCCGCGCCGCGCCCGCCGTCGATGTGCCAGATGTGGCGGTGCCCGAGCCCGATCAGATGCTCGACCGCGAACGTCGCGCCGAGCCGGTCGTCGTTGTTGATCGTGTCGATCGCGTCCGAGTCGCATCGGCCGGCTGACGACGACGATCGGCGTCGAGGCCGCGGCGCGCTCGATCGACGGCCGGCGGCGACGCGTGCGCCGGTGAGGATGATCCCGTCGACGCGGAAGTCGATGAACGTCTCGAGCGCGGCGCGCTCGTCGTCGTCGTCGAGGAACGCGCTGTTCAGCAGCAGCCGGTAGCCGCGCCGATCGGCGGCGCGCTTGACGCCGTCGGCGACGCCGGGGAAGTACGGGTTGTGGAGGTCGTTGATCAGCAGCCCGAACGTGCGCGTCTGCTTGCTCGCGAGGTTGCGGGCGATCAGGTTGGGCCGGTAGCCGAGCTCGTCGGCGGCCGCCATCACCGCCGCTCGCGACGAGGCGCTGACCTTGCCCGAGTCGCGCAGGGCGAGGCTGACGAGCGCACGCGACACGCCCGCCCGGCGGGCAACGTCGTCCATCGTCGGCTTCGCCACGATATCCCCCTCGCTGCGGCCGTGCGACCGCAGCGCTTGACAGCGACTCGATCTAAACACAATGATTGGAGCGCTTCAATCGATTGAAGCGTTGGGGGAAAATGACTCAGGTGTTCGGAGCCTTCGCCGCACGTGTGCCGCATGCGATGCACGCGCGCGTCCGCTCGACCCGTTCAGCTGCCATCGCCCCAACTTCCAAGGAAGAACCCAAGGGGGAGAACACCCAATGAGGAAAATGCGTACGGTCCTTGCATCGTTCGCCGCGTTCTCGCTCGTCCTGGCTGCCTGCGGCGGCGACGACGACGACAATGCAGACGATGCAGACACCGGCCGTCAGCCGAGGACACCGGCGGCACAGCCGACACCGGTGCCGAGACGGCCACGGCCGACACGGCCACGGCCGACACCGCCACTGCCGACACGGCGACCGCCGACACCGCGACCGCCGACACGGCGACGGCCGACACCGTCGACTGCCTCGCAGGGCACCGACCTCACGTTCCACATGATCACCCACTCCGACGACGGCCCGTTCTGGTCGGTCGTCCAGCGCGGCATGGACGCGGCATGTGAAGACCTCGGCGTCGACGTGCGTCTGGATGGCGTCGATCAACGATCCCGGCGTGCAGGTGCAGCTGATCGAGCAGGCCGTGTCCGAAGGCTCCGACGGCATCGCCTCGGCGCTCGCCAGCCCCGACCAGCTGATCCCGCCGCTGCAGGCCGCTGTCGCCGCCGGCATCCCGGTGATCACGCTCAACTCGGGCTCGAACGACTACCAGGAGATCGGCGCCCTCACCCACGTCGGCCAGACCGAGTTCATCGCCGGCCAGGGCGCCGGTGAGCGGTTCAACGAGCTGGGTGCGACCAAGATCCTGTGCGGACGTCAGGAAGAGTCGAACGTGGCGCTCGAAGAGCGCTGCGACGGCCTCGCCGACACGTTCGCGGGTGAGGTCGTCTCCGAGTTCGTCGGTCTCGACGCCGACCAGACCGAGCAGCAGAACCAGATCGCTGCGGCGCTTCGCAGCCGACCCGGCGATCGACGGCTTCATGGGCACCGGCCCGGTCATCGCCATGTCGGGCCTCAACGCCGCGACCGACGCCGGCCGTGAGCTGGCGGGCATCGCCGGCTTCGACATCACGCCGGAGATCATCGACGCCATCGAGGCCGGGACGATCGCCTTCACCATCGACCAGCAGCAGTACCTGCAGGGCTACCTGCCGATCCTGCTCCTGTACTTGAACGTCACGAACCTGAACACCGCCGGTGGCGGCCTGCCGATCCTCACCGGTCCGGGCTTCGTCGACGCCGACGAACGCCGACCAGGTCGCGGCGCTCGTCGAGGCGGGCACCCGCTGATCGACCGTCTGACCACGCTGCGGTGACGCAGTAGGTTCCGTGAGCGGGGGCCGGTCCATCGGACCGGCCCCCGGCTCACATAGCGTACACATCACGACGATGGGGGACAACGTCACGATGACTGACGACGGTCTCACAGGCCGACGCGGCCGCCGCACCGACGGCAGCCCACCGCGCCCTCGGCGGTCGAAGGCCAGGACGAGCGGCTCGCCTACCGGGGCCTCTTCCAGCGGCTGTTCATCCGGCCCGAGATCGGCGCCCTGATCGGCGTCGTCGGCATCTGGGTCTTCTTCTGGGCGGTCACGGTCCCGTTCGGCACCGCCAACGGCGCGTCGAACCTGATCGACTACGCCTCGTCGCCGCTCGGCATCATGGCCGTCGCCGTCTCGATGCTGATGATCGGCGGCGAGTTCGACCTGTCGGCTGGCGCCATGACCGGCGCCATGGGCATCCTCGTCATCCTGCTGTCGAAGGAGGCCGGCGAGTTCGGCGGCGCCGGGCTCACGCTCTGGATCGCCATCCCGCTCTCGCTCGCCGTCGCGCTCGGCGATCGGCTACATGAACGGCTGGCTCGTCGAGAAGACGCAAGCTGCCGAGCTTCACCATCACGCTCGCCACGTACTACGTGCTGATCGGCGCCAAGCTCGGCTTCTCGAAGCTGATCGTCGACCAGGTCCAGGTCGGCGACATCAGCGACGCCAACGGCTACGGCGTTCTGGAACAAGATCTTCGCCTCCTCGTGGGACCGCACCGAGCACGAGTTCGGCGAGCCGCGACAAGGTCTACACCGTCTGCCTGCTGCTCGCGATCGCGCTCGTCGTCGTCGCCGTCGTCGAGATGCAGTTCAGCCGCAGGCGCGACGGCGTTCAAGCCGGCCGGGCTGATCCAGTTCGTCATCGGCGCCGGCGTCGCCGTCGGCGGCATCGTCACGCTCCACGTCACCGACGGCTGTCGCGGCAACTGGCTCGGCGCCGGCGATCATCGCCGTCGGCACGCTCGTCGGCCTGCACGGCTACGCCACGTGGCGGCTTCGAGCCCGCCAGCGAGCGCGGCGTCGCTGCACATGCACGCCCGACGTCGTGAAGTGGCTCGTGATCGGGCTCGCCGGCGTCGCGCTGGCGATCGTCGTCGCCTGGCGGATGGACGCCTACGACGACTCCGAACTTCTTCTTCCCGTTCACCAAGCAGGGCTTCCGGGCGACCCTGTTCATGCTGTTCGGCGCGGCCGGCTTCACGGCTGATCCTGATCGCCGTCGTCCAAGGCCCGGCGCGATCAGCCGCATGACGCACTTCGTCGTCACCCTCATCGGCTGCGCGTCGATCGTCGCGATGGCGTTCTTCATCCGGTGGGAGTCGCAGGGCGATCCGTCCGTCGCCGACTCGGTCGGCTCGGTCAAGTTCCGCGCCGAGGCCTTCAGCTGCCTGCTCGGCCTCGGCCTGTTCGTGCTCGTGTGGGCGATCCTCGACCTGCTGTTCGAGGAGCGCACTCGGTGCACCCCGGCGCCGACCGCATCGGCCGCCGTCTGATCTCGGCGGCGGCCGTCCTCGCCACGATCGGCATGGTCGACCAAGCTGCTGTTCGTCACCGCCGGCCGAGATCGACGCCGGTGCCGCTCCGGCGCTGTTCTCGCGTGCGCACGATCTGGGTCGGTCGGTGTTCACGATCGTCATGGTGTGGGTGCTGGGCTCCAGCAGGTTCGGCAGCTGGACGTTCGCCGTCGGCGGCAACAAGGAGGCCTCGCGTCAGGTCGGCGTGCCCGCGGCCCGCACGAAGACCCAGCTGTTCATGCTCGTCTCCGGCGCGGCCTGGCTGGTCGGCATGCTGCTCGCCTTCCGGCTCAACACGATCCAGGCCAACACCGGCAACGGTGAGGAGTTCGACTACATCATCGCCGCCGTCGTCGGCGGCACGCTGCTCACCGGTGGCTACGGCACCGCCCTCGGCGGCGTGCTCGGCGCGCTGCATCGTGGCGATGGCGACGCTCGGCATCCCGTTCGCCCGCTGGAACTCCGACTGGCGCTTCCTGTTCCTCGGCGTGACGCTGCTGCTGGCGATGCTCGCCAACCGCTGGATCCGCACCAAGGCGGAGGGGATGCGGCGATGACGCGCGATGACCGATCACTCGTCCAACGAAGGAGGTCCGCTGATGGCCGAGGGTCACCTGCTCGAGCTCGACAACATCACCAAGTACTACGGCAACATCATCGCCCTGCGCGACGTGAGCACCTACGTCAACGCCGGCGAGGTCACGTGCGTGCTCGGCGACAACGGCGCCGGCAAGTCGACGTTCATCAAGATCCTCTCGGGCGTGCACCAGCAGACCGAGGGCACGATCCACATGAACGGCGAGGAGGTCCGGTTCGACTCGCCCCGCGACGCGCTCGCCAAGGGCATCGCCACCGTGTACCAGGACCTGGCGATGGTGCCGCTGATGTCGGTGTGGCGCAACTTCTTCCTCGGCTCCGAGCCGACCAAGAGCCTCGGCCCGTTCAAGTGGATCGACAAGGCCGACGGCCAAGCGGATCGCCAAGGCCGAGATGGCGAAGATGGGCATCGACATCCGCGACACCGAGCAGCCGGTCGGCACGCTGTCGGGTGGCGAGCGCCAGTCGGTGGCGATCGCCCGCGCCGGCTACTTCGGCGCCAAGGTGCTGATCCTCGACGAGCCCACGTCGGCGCTCGGCGTCAAGCAGTCGGGCGTCGTGCTCAAGCGCATCGTCGAGGCCCGCAACCGCGGGCTGGCCGTGATCTTCATCACCCACAACCCGCGCCACGCCTACCCGGTCGGCAACCGCTTCCTGATCCTCAACCGCGGCCAGTCGATGGGCTCGTTCGCCAAGGACGAGATCTCGATCGACGAGCTCACCCGGCTGATGGCCGGCGGTGCCGAGCTCGAACAGCTCGAGCACGAGCTGCAATCGCGCGACCAGCCAGCGCTGAGTCGAGAGCTCCACCATGTCGGCGCGTCGGCGGCTCGGGATCGGTGTGGTCGGGTTCGGATGGATGGGTCAGGCCCATTCGCGGTCGGCGGCGCGGATCGCGTCGCTGTTTCCCGAGCGCGACGTTCGACACCGACCTCGTGCGTGTGCGGCGACAACGTGCCCGGCCAGCCGCGAGCAAGGCGGTCGACGGCTTCGGGTTCCGCGAGCGCCACCGACGACTGGCAGGCCGTCGTCGACCACCCCGACGTCGACGTCGTCTACGTCACCGCGCCGAACATGATGCACGAGCCGGTGGCGGTCGCCGCCGCCGAGGCCGGCAAGGCCGTGTTCTGCGAGAAGCCGGTCGGCGGCACGCCCGACGCAGACCGTGCGCATCGCCGCCGCCGCCGACACGCGCCGGCGTCATCACCGGCGTCGGGTACAACTACCGCTGGGCGCCGCTCGTGCAGCACGCCAAGCACCTGATCGACTCGGGCCAGCTGGGCGAGATCACGAACTACCGCGGCCGCTTCTTCTCGATGTACGGCGCCGACCCGATGGGTCTGCTCTCGTGGCGGTTCCTCGTCGACGAGGCCGGCCACGGCGTGTCGTCCGACATCCTCAGCCACTCGGTCGACCTGGCCACGATGCTGGTCGGACCGATCGACCGCGTCACGGGCACGATGGAGACGTTCATCAAGGAGCGGCCGCTCGCCAAGCCGGGCGGCTCGCACTACGCCGTCGGCCAACCGGGCGACCCCACCGGTGTGCGTCACCAACGAGGACTACGCCGGCGGCGATGGTGGTGTTCGCCAACGGCGCGCGCGGCACGTTCGAGACGTCGCGGGCGATCATCGGCCCCGAGTCGCAGATGGCGTTCGACGTCTACGGCACCAAGGGCGCCCTGCGCTGGAACCTCGAGACGATGAACAAGATGGAGGTGTTCCTCGTCGACGAGCAGGGCCGGGCGCCGCGTGGCTACACCACGGTGTACGCCGGCGACCGCTACCCGTATCATGGGCACTTCGTTCCGGGCGACGCCAACTCCATCGGATACGAAGACCTCAAAGTGATCGAGAACTACGAGTTCCTGTCGGCCGTCGCCCGCGGCGAGCAGCACGAGCCAGGGTTCGCCCAGGCGGTCGAGTACGTCAGCTTCCAGGCCGCGTGGCTGCGCTCGTGCGAGACGGGCACCTGGGAGCACGTCGCTCCCGATTGGAGCGTGATGTCGACGACCGCTGTCGACTACAGCCTCACGGGCGCCGAGCGCCGAGCGAGGCGGAGCGAGCACGGGCTCGCCAACGCCGAGTGGTTCCAGCCGACGATCGACGGCGCCACGCTGCGGGCGCTGCAGACCCGCACCAACCGGCGTGCCGGGCTCGAGGTCGTGCTGTGGGTCGTGCTGCTCGTCGGCTCCGGCGTCTGGGCGTGGACGACCGTGTGGTCGTGGTGGTCGATCCCGGCGTTCGCGATCTACGGCGCGCTGTACGGCGGCGCCGCCGACCCGCGGTGGCACGAGTGCGGGCACGGCACGGCGTTCCGCTCGCGCCGGGTCAACGACTTCATCTACCCGATCGCCTCGTTCATGCTGTTCCGCGGGCCGACCGTGTGGCGCTGGTCGCACTACCGCCACCACACCGACACGATCATCGTCGGGCGCGACGCCGAGATCGTCTTCCAGCGCCCGCCGAGCGTGCCCGCAGCGGTCTGGATGTTCACCCACATCGAGGGTGGCTCGAAGATGTTCTGGCGGCTCGTCAAGCACGCCTTCGGCCGGATCGACGCCGACGCCAAGGAGTTCGTGCCCGACGAACGAGCACCGCAAGATCGTGTGGGAGTCGCGGGTGATGGTGGCGATCGTCGCCGGCGCCGCGGTGTGGAGCCTCGTGGCATGGACGCCGTTGCCGATCCTGTTCATCGGCGGGCCGTCGATCTACGGGGCGTGGCTGATGGTGTTCTTCGGCATCACGCAGCACGCCGGCCTGCGCGAGAACGTGCTCGACCACCGCTACAGCACGCGCACGGTCTACATGAACCCGGTGCTGCCGGTTCCTGTACCTCAACATGAACTACCACGTCGAGCACCACCTCTTCCCGAGCGTGCCCTACCCGGCGCTGCCCAAGCTGCACGCCGAGATCAAGTCGCAACTGGCGCCGCCGCTGCCCAACGTGTTCGCGACCTACCGGCAGGTGTTCCACGCGCTGCTCGCAGCAGCACCGCGACCCGACGTGGGAGATCCCGCTCGACGTGCCCGACGTGCCGAGCGCGGCCCGCCACCGCATCGACGTCGGCGAGACGAATTGGGTGCACGCACGCCGACGGCGTACGACCTCGGCGCCGCCGACGCGCTCGACGTCGGCGAGCTGCGCCGGATCGACGTCGACGAGCGCACGTTCGTGCTGTGCCGCCTGAGCGAGGACGAGTTACGTCGCTCGGCGACGGCCTGTGCACCCACGCACAAGGTGCATCTCGCCGGCGGCGCGATCGTCGACGGCCAGATCGAGTGCCCCAAGCACAACGGCCGCTTCGACGCCCGCACCGGCGAGGTCGACCCGCAAGCCGGCGCGCGAGGCGTTGTGCATGTACCCCGTCCGCCGCGTCAGTGGGCGACTCGTCAGCGAGCTCGAGCCCACAACCCACCCCCGATCCTCCAAGGAGCAGTGATGTCGTTCTTCGATTCCGTCGACACGATCCGCTACGCCGGGCCCGACTCGGACGATCCGCTGACGCTTCCGGTGGTACGACGCCGATCGCGTCGGTGCTCGGCAAGTCGATGCGCGATCAGCTGCGCTTCGCCACCTGCTACTGGCACAGCTTCAGCTGGAACGGGTTCGACATCTTCGGCGACGGCACGCTCGACCGGCCGTGGACCGCGGTCGGGCTCGACCCGATCGCCGCCGCCGAGCAGAAGATGGACGGCCGCGTTCGAGTTCATGTCGAAGCTGACCGTGCCGTTCTGGTGCTTCCACGACTGGGACATCGCACCCGAGGGGGCGACGTTCGCCGAGTCGGCCGCCAACCTCGATCACATGGTCGAGCTCGCCGCCGAGCACCAGCAGCGGACCGGCATCGAGCTGCTGTGGGGCACCGCCAAGCTGTTCGCGCAACAAGCGCTTCGCGGCCGGCGCCGCCACCAACCCCGACCCCGAGGTGTTCGCCTACGCCGCCGGGCAGGTCGCCCACTGCATGGACGTCACCCACCGCCTGGGCGGTCACAACTACGTGCTGTGGGGCGGCCGCGAGGGCTACGAGACGCTGCTCAACACCGACATGAAGCGCGAGCTCGACCAGCTCGGCCGGTTCCTGAACCTGGTCGTCGAGCACAAGCACGCGATCGGCTTCGAGGGCACGATCCTGATCGAGCCCAAGCCGTTCGAGCCGACCAAGCACCAGTACGACTACGACGTCGCCGCCGTGTACGCCTTCCTGCAGCGCTACGGGCTGGAGCACGAGATCAAGGTCAACATCGAGGTCAACCACGCCACGCTGGCCGGGCACGACTTCGCCCACGAGGTCGCCTCGGCGGTCAACGCCGGCATCTTCGGCTCGATCGACGCCAACGCCGGCGACGACCGGCTGGGATGGGACGTCGACCGCTTCCCGGTCAGCGTCGAGCAGATGACGCTCGGCATGCTCGAGATCCTGCGCGGCGGCGGCTTCACCACCGGCGGGCCTCAACTTCGACGCCAAGCTGCGCCGCCAGTCGATCGCCCGTGACGACCTGTTCCACGCCCACATCGGCGGGATGGACACGATGGCGCGGGCGCTGCTGGCGGCGGCGTCGATCATCGAGTCGGGCGAGCTCGACGCGTTCCGCAACGACGCGCTACGCCGGCTGGGACACCGGCCTACGGCCAGGAGCTGCTGGCCGGCAAGCACAGCCTCGCCGACCTCTACAAGCGGGCGCTCGACGCCGGCGAGCCGGCGCCGGTCAGCGGCCGCCAGGAGCAGCTCGAGAACCTCGTCGCCCGCCACGTCGAACGCGCCCGCTGACGCGCCGCTCGATGCCGCTCGTCGTCGGGGTCGACTCGTCCACGCAGTCGACCAAGGTCGAGGCGCGCGACGTCGACACCGGTCGTGTCGTCGCCACCGGGACGCGCCAAGCACCCGCCGACCTCGCCGCCGGTGTCCGAACAGGACCCGCGCGCGTGGTGGGACGCGCTCGGTCGCGGCGATCGGCACAGCTCGGCGACCACCGCCGCGACGTCGTGGCGATCTCGGTCGCCGGCCAGCAGCACGGGCTGGTGCTGCTCGACGCCGACGGCGCGCCGGTGCGGCCGGCCAAGCTGTGGAACGACACGACCTCGGCGCCGCAGGCCGAGCGGTTGGTGCGTCGAGCTCGGCACGCGAGCAGTGGGCGGCGCTCACCGGCAGCGTGCCCGTCGCCTCGTTCACGATCACGCAAGCTGGCGTGGGTCGCCGAGCACGAGCCCGACGTGTTCGCGCCGGGCGGCGCGGGTGATGCTGCCGCACGACTACCTCACGTGGCGGCTGTGCGGCGCCCACGTGACCGACCGCGGCGACGCATCGGGCACCGGCTGGTTCGACCCGGTCGTCCGGCGACTATCACCGCCAGCTTGCTCGACCTCGCCGCCGGGCGTGCCATGGGCGGGCGAGCTGCCACGGGTGCTCGGCGCCGACCGAGGTCGCGGGCACGGTCCGAGCGCCGATGCCTCGCCGAGCTCGGTCTGCGCGGCGAGGTGCTCGTCGGCCGCCGGCAGCGGCGACAACATGGGCGCCGCGCTCGGGCTCGGACTGCGCAGCGGCGACGTGGCGATCTCGCTCGGCACGTCGGGCACGGTGTTCGCGGTCTCGGCGACCCCGACCCGCGACGAGTCCGGAGCGGTCGCCGGCTTCGCCAGCGCCAGCGGCTCGTACCTGCCGCTGGTGTGCACGCTCAACGCCACCAAGGTCACCGACACGGTGGCCGCGCTGGCTCGGCACCGACGCCGCCGGATGCGCCGAGCTGGCGCTGGCCGCCGCCGCCGACCCGGGCGACGGTGACGCTGGTGCCGTACTTCGACGGCGAGCGCACGCCCAACCTGCCCGACGCGACGGGCGCGCTCGTCGGGCCTCACCAACGCCACGACCCGCGAGCAGCTGGCGCTGGCCGCCCACGACGGCGTGTTGTGCGGCCTGCTGCGACGGTCTCGACGCGCTGCGCGACGTCGGCGCCACCGTCGACGGCCGGATCTTCCTCGTCGGCGGCGGCTCGCGTTCGCCGGCCTACCGGCAACGCTGCGCCGACCTCAGCGGCGGCGTCGATCGTCGTGCCCGACACCGACGAGACGGTCGCCACCGGCGCCGCCGTGCAGGCGGCCGCGGTCGCCTGCGGCGATCGCTCGACGCCGTCGCCGAGCGCTGGTCGCTCGGCACGCGGCACGGTGGTCGAGCCGCGCCACGACGCCGTCCGGCGTGCGCATCCGCTATGCGGCGGCGCGCGGCGTCTTACGCTTCGCGCTGACGGCGCGACGGCCGCCGGCTCGATGCAAGGAGTCGACGCATGGACACCCCGCACCCCCGCCGCCACCGCCACCCGCCCTCCGGCCGGCGGTTCCGGCGCGGCCGGCGACTATCCGGCACGCTCGACATCGACCGCGACGAGTCGGTGCGCGATGGCGGCCGATGTTCCAATGGATCCTGGCGATCCCGCACTTCATCGTGATCGTGGGTGCTCGACCTCGTCGGCGAGGTCGTCGGCCTTCATCTCCTGGTTCGTGATCCTCTTCACCGGCAAGCTGCCGGACGGGCTCGCCAACGTCCAGTGCATGGTGCAGCGCTACATCGACGCGCACGAACTGCCTACGCCGCCGGGCTGCGCCGACGAGTACCCGCCGTTCGAGTTCGCCACCACGCCGGCCGATCCCGGCGTCATACCCGGCTCGGGTCGAGTTCGCGCCGGCACCTCGAGGGCCGCAACCGGCTCACCGTCGGGCTGCGCCTCATCTGGATGATCCCGGCCGCGATCGTCACGCTACATCATCCTGCATCGTCGCCTGCGTGTGCTGGTTCATCGGCGCCTTCGCCGTGCTGTTCACCGGGTCGTGGCCGGACCGGACTTCGCGACTGGGTGCTGAAGGGACTGCGGGCCAACCTGCGGCTGTACGCCTACACGTTCCTGCTCACCGACCAGTACCCGCCGCTGAACTTCGACTGATCGACGCCGTCAGCGCGGCCGACGACGTGCAGTCAGCGTCACGACACTGGCCGTCGTGGTGGATCTGCGCGACGGTGCAGCCGTGCTCGACGACCTCGACGATGCGGTGACCGTCGCGGTTGGTGGTCGCGCGCAAGGTCGCCGCGGCGCGCACCAACATCGACCTGATCTCGTCGAGGTCGACCGGGGCGAGGATGCCGATCCGGAGCAGCGCCCAGTCGAGCGCGGCGTCGGTGGCTGTCGCGGCGGCGCGCAACGATCGCCATCGCATCGGGTCCGGCCGGTCGCAGCACGCCTGCTCATCGGCCGCCGACCACGGATCGTTCTTGAGCGGCGAGCGCCCGCCCGGACGTCGCGCCTGCGAGGCGGGGTCGACGCCGTCGAAGCGGGTCGCCGGCCGACTTCCAGTCGGCGACCTCCCAGAACGCTTCGGTCCAGGCCGCCTTGTCGTTGAGGTAGTCGAGGTAGTAGGCGTGCTCCCAGCCGTCGATCACGAGCACGAGGTCGGTGCCCTGGCCGACGTTCGACTGATGGTCGTAGACCTGCTCGACGATCAGCGTCTCGGCGACCGGCTCCCACGCCAGCGCTGCCCAACCCGAACCCTGGAGCTGGGCGATCGACGGCGTTCATCTGCTTCTTCAGCCGGTCGAACGATCCGAAGTCGGCGTCGATCGCCTGTTGCAGCTTGCCGGTCGGCGGCTCGCCGCCCGACGGCGACATGCACGTCCAGAACAACGAGTGCAGGACGTGTCCGCTGACGTTGAACGCCAGCAGCTTCTGCGAGGCGGCCGATCGTCGAGTAGTCGTCGGCGTCGCGGGCGGCTGCCAGCTTGTCGAGCGCTTCGTTGGCGCCCTTCACGTAGGCCGCGTGGTGTTTCGAGTGGTGGAGCTCGAGCAGCTTCGGCGAGATCGCCGGCTTGAGCGCCGAGTAGTCGTACGGCAGGTCGGGGAGTTCGTACGTGCTCGTCATGGACTCAGTTCTACCTCCACAGGCGGCTCCGGAAACCGCGATCGACGACCGACGGTCCGTAGGGCTCCTCCTCCCCACGGCACCGCGTGACCCGAAGGATCACGCGGTGCCCGGGGCGCGCGACTGGTACCCGGCCGGGCCTCGACCGCAAACACGAAATCTGGAGAACTCAGACCGGGACGATGTCGTCGGTGGCGCCGGCGTGCCGAGCGGCGCGTACGGCGTCGGCGAAGCGACGCTCGCCGGCCTCGATCGCGTCGAGCAGGTGGATCGACAGGTCGGCGACCTTGACCTGGTCGTCGTCGACCCCGGCGCCCTTCACGCCGTCGTCGAGCATGATGTAGCAGAACGGGCAGGCGGTGGCGACCCGCGAGGCGCCGGTCGACAGCGCCTCGGCGGCGCGCTCGTCGTTGACCTTGGTGCCGATCGACTCCTCCATCCACATCCGCGCCCCGCCGGCGCCGCAGCACATGCCCTTCGTGCCGTTGCGCGGCATCTCGACGATCTCGATCCCCTTGATCGAGCCGACGACACGACGCGGCGCGACATAGACGTCGTTGTGGCGGCCGAGGTAGCACGAGTCGTGGTACGTGATCCGCTCCTCGAGCGTCGCCTGGCTGACGTCGAGCCGGCCGTCGGCGATCAACTGCTCGAGCAGCTGCGTGTGGTGGATCACCTCGTAGTGGCCGCCGAGCTGCGGGTACTCGTTGAGCAGCGTGTTGAAGCAGTGCGGGCACTGCGTGATGATCTTCTTCACGCCCATGCCGTTGAGCATCTCGATGTTGGGCATCGCCAGCATCTGGAACAGGTACTCGTTGCCCGACCGGCGCGCCGAGTCGCCGGTGCACATCTCGCTCGGGCCGAGGATGGCGACGTCGATGCCGGCCCGCGCGAGCAGCTTCGCCATCGCCTGCGTGACCTTCTTGTTCTTGTCGTCGAAGCTGCCGGCGCACCCGACCCAGTAGAGGTACTCGGCCGTCGAGCGGCTCGCCGGGGTCGACGATCGTGACCGTGCGGCCGTCGTCGAGCAGCAGCCCGTTGGCCCAGTCGCCGCGCTCACCCTGGTTCATGCCCCACGGGTTGCCCTGGTTCTCCATCGCCCGGTAGGCGTTGCCGAGCTCGGCCGGGAAGTTCGACTCCATCAGCGACAGGTAGCGCCGCATGTCGAGGATCTTGTCGAGGATCTCGATGTTGACCGGGCAGATCTCGTCGCACGCCTTGCAGCTCGTGCACGCCCAGATCTCGTCGGGCGTGATCCGCTCGAACAGGCTGTTGGCGCCGATCGTGATGTCGCGGTCGGTGCCGAGCGGCGGGCTGACGACCGGGCTGCCGGTGGCGGCCATCACCTCGCCGACCTTGAGCACGATCTCGCGCGGGTCGAGCGGCTTGCCGGTGGCGTGCGCCGGGCACACGCTCGTGCAGCGCCCGCACATCGTGCAGGCGTCGGTGTCGAGCAGTTGCTTCCACGTGAAGTCCTCGACCACCGAGGCGCCGAACGTCTCGAGCTCGGTCTCCATCAGGTTGGGCATCGGCTTCATGGCGCCCTTGGGGCGGTCCTTCGGGCTGAGGTACATGTTCAGCGGCGACGTGAACATGTGGCGCAGCATCGTGCCCGGGCAGGATCACGAGGAACACGCACGAACGACAGCACGTGGCGCGATCCACAGCGACTGGTGCCAGTTCTGCGAGCGTGTCGGCGCTCGAGCCCGTCGACGGTCTTCGAGAGCGGGTAGCCGATGAAGCTGAACCGCTCCCAGTGCATGTTCTCGCCGGCCGCCGATGCCGAGCGCGATGCGGAACATCTCGGCCGCGAAGCCGGTGACGGCGATCAGCGAACAGGCTGCCGAGCGCGAGCACATGGTCGACCTTGGACTTGATGCGGATGCGGTACGGGCGCTGCACGTAGCGGCGCACGATCGCCCAGCACCACGCCGGCGAGGAACACCAGCCCGGCGGCGTCGCCGACGAAGGCGTACGCCTGGTACGTGTGGCCGTGCAGGAACTTGAGGTCCTCGGGGAGCTGGTGGTCGACCTCGAGCACCGTGGTGACGCCGAGCAGCACCAGGAACCCGAAGTAGATCATCGAGTGCATCAGCCCGGCCGCCGGATCGCGCAGCAGGGTCTGCATGTAGGCGCCGGCCCGGTAGCGCTTGGCGCGCTTCTTGGCGTTCTCGAGGGTGGTGCGCCGCTGCGCCGGGCCGCCGCGCTCCCAGTTCTTCATGCGGTCGGCGAACTGGAACGCGCCCCACGCCAGCACCACCGGGATCACCGTGTAGAACGCGACCTTGAGCGGCGCCGGGCACGTCGCCGAACACCTCGCGATGGATGGCGTTCTCGTTGTGCCAGTCGGTGATCAGCGGGCACGATCCCGGAGATCGCCGTGAACACGGCGATGCCGAGCCCGAGCCCGATCGCGAGGTGGTGGGGCCTGATCCGGGCGGGCGCGTGTCGTCGTCAGACGTGCTCATGGCGTGCAAGCTCATGGCGCGATCACGCTAGTCGGCGCTCGATGCCGGCTCACGTCCCGGCATGCCGGTGCGCACCGTCAGCCGAACGACTGGCGGTCGATCGCGCGGATGTTGGCGGCGAGCGTGGCGAGCAACTTCATCGCGATCGACGGGTGCTGTTCGAGCACGGCGCGGAAGTGGCGTTGGTCGATCACGAACAACGTGCAATCGGTGTCGCACACGACGGTCGCGGTGCGCGGGCCGTGGTCGAGCAACGACAGCTCGCCGACCATCGCGCCCGGGCCGAGCGACGTGATCTTGCGACCACCGCGCTTCACGGTCACCTGCCCGTCGAGCACGACGAACGCCTCGCGACCCATCTGGCCCTGATCGATGATGAGCGTGCCGGCCGTCATCGTGATCTCGTCGCCCGCCTTGGCGATCGACGTCAGCTCCTTGCGGCTGCATCCGTCGAACAGCGGCACGTTCGCGAGGTGATCCAACTTCGAGGACTTCGACGCCATCGCCGAACTGTAGCCCAGCTCAGAGGCAAGATCGTCGGCCAGAGTGCGGCGGCTCAGAAGGCGATCAAACTCGGCAGGTAGTCGTCGGGCGCTTCGAACCCGAGCAGGTTGAGGAGCGTGGCGGCGACGTTGCCCAGCCCGGCATCGGCGGGAGCTGCCATGTGGTACTCGCCGTCGTAGTTGGGGTCGTAGATCGCGAACGGCACCGGGCTCAGCGTGTGCGACGTCTTCGGGTTGCCGCACGCCGTTCGACTCGGTGTACATGACGTCGGCGTTGCCGTGGTCGGCGGTGTACACGAGCACGCCGTCGAGCTCGCGGATCACTTCGCATCAGGCGCCGCATGCACTCGTCGATCACCTCCATCGCCTCGACGGTGGCGGGCAGGTTGCCGGTGTGCCCGACCATGTCGCCGCTCGGGAAGTTGAGCCGGCCGAACCGGTACTCGCCCGCTGCGCAACAGGTCGATCACCTCGTCGGTGATCTCGCGCACCTTCATCGCCGGGGTGGTGTCGAACTCGACGTTGTCGGACGGGATCTCGACGTAGGTCTCGAACGCCGGGTCGATGTAGCCCGAGCGGTTGCCGTTCCAGAAGTAGGTGACGTGCCCGTACTTCTGGGTCTCGCTGACGGCGAAGCTGGTCACCCGCTCGGCGCACAGGTACTCGCTGATCGTGCGATCGATGGCGGGCGGATCGACGAGGTAGCGCTTGGGGACCAGCTTGTCGCCGTCGTACTGGAGCATCCCGGCCAGGAACACACGTCGGCGGCGTCTGCCCGGCGGGCCCGGTGCGGTCGAACTCGGCGAAGTCCTGCTCTTCGTAGGCGCGCGAGATCTCGATCGCCCGGTCGCCGCGGAAGTTGAAGATCACGACCGCATCGCCGTCGGCGATCGTGCCGACCGGCTGCGCCGTCGGCGCCGACCACCACGAACTCGCCGAGGTACTGGTCGCCCGTGCCCAGCCCGGCGGCGTCGGCCTCGGCGTACATCGTGGTCACGGCTTCGGTGGCCGAGGCGAAGGGTCGCCCGACACCATACGTGTGGCACTCGTAGCCGCGCTCGACCATCGCCCAGTCGGCGCCGTAGCGATCCATCGTGATGCGCATCCGCCCGCCACCCGAGGCGATGCGGAAGTTGCGGCCCGGCGCTCCGGCGTTGATCTCCGCCAGCACGTGTTCGGTTCGGTCGATGTACATGCAGCGCCGAGCGGGCGGGAACGTCGCGACCGTCGTGGAGGATGTGCACGGCGGCGCTCGTGACGCCCTCGTCGGCGGCCCGGCGCAGCATCGCGTAGAGGTGGGCGATGATGGGAGTGCACGTTGCCGTCGGAGTGCAGCCCGATCATGTGGAGGGTTCCGGCGCGGGCGTGCTCGATCGCCTCGCGCCACACGGGCGACTCGAACATCGCCCCGGTGGCGATCGCTCGGTTCACCAACTCGTGCGCCCTGGTCGAACACGCGCCCGGCGCCGAGCGCGTTGTGGCCGACCTCGCTGTTGCCCATGTCGTCGTCGGACGGCAGCCCGACCGCCGGGCCGTGGGCGGCGAGCTCCGTGTACAACTCACCCTCGGTGATGCGATCGAGCGCCGGTGTGTCGGCGAGTGTGACGGCGTTGCTCGGCGCCGGCGGTGCGACGCCGACGCCGTCGGCGATCACGAGCAGCAGCGGCCCGGGTCGGCCGGCGAACGACGGGATGCTTGCGCAACTCGAGCGGCATCCGTTCGAGTGTACGGACGCACTCACGCCTCGGGTCGCTTGTGATCCGCGGTCAGGCGCGTTGTTACCGTGGCGGGCGATGACGTACGGATTCGACCGGTATCCTCCGCTACGACGAGCTGGTGGCATGGCTGCACGTCGACCGCCGGCAGCCCATCCGCGACCTCGTCGCAGCTCGAGACCTACGGCACGTCGCACGAAGGTCGCGACCTGTGGCTCGTCACCGTCACCGACGCCGGCACCGGCGCCCACGACACGAAGCCGGCCCACTGGGTCGACGCCAGCATCCACGCCGAGGAGCTCACGGCCACGGTTGCCGCATGCTGCGCTGATCGACCGACTCGTGACCGGTCATGCCGACGGCGACGACCTGGTCACACGAGGCACTGCGCACCCGCACCTTCTACGTCGTGCCGCGTGTCAACCCCGACGGCGCCGAATGGGTGCTCGCCGACCGCCCGAGGTTCCGGCGGTCGAGCACCCGCCCGTGGCCGTGGACCGACGCCCACCAGTGGCCCGGCCTGCACGTCGAGGACGTCGACGGCGACGGCCGGATCCTCAGCATGCGCATCGCCGACCCGAACGGTGCGTGGATGCCGCATCCCGACGACGCGCGGCTGATGGTGCCGGTGCCACCGGAAGGAGCGCCGGCGGCGACCCCCACCTATCGACTGTTGGACGGAAGGCTCGGTCGCCGACTACGACGGGTTCACGATTCCGAAGCCGGCCCAGGTCGAGAGTGCTCGACCTCAACCGCAACTTCCCCGCCGGATGGGGCCCCAAGGTCCCGGGCGCCGGCGACCACCCGCTGAGCGAACCCGAGATCGACGCCCTCGTGCGGGCCATCGTCGGCGCGGCCCAACATCTGCGGCTACAACGCGTTCCACACGAGCGGTGGCGTGTTGCTGCGGCCGTCGTCGACACAGCCCGACTCGACGATCGAGCCGACTCGACATCTGGATCTGGGAGCAGCTCGGCGAGCGTCGGCACGGCGCTGACCGGCTACCCGCCCATTCGGTGTTCGCCGACTTCACGTGGGATCCGCGCGACACGATGAGCGGCGCCGCCGACGACTGGGTGTACGAGCACCTCGGCGTGTTCGGCTGGACCACCGAGTTCTGGGACATCGTGCACGCCGCCACCGGCACCAAGCAGTCGACCCACTTCTGGTACCTCGGCCCCACCGACGAGCAGGCGCTGGCCGTGTTGCGGTGGTGCGACGCGCACCACCCCGACGGCCACGTCGACTGGTATCCGTTCGACCATCCACAGCTCGGACCGGTCGAGCTCGGTGGCTGGAACGACGCTCACGACCTGGACCAATCCGCCGCCGCAGCTGCTGCGCGACGAGGTCGCTCCGCACGCCGACTTCGCGATCCACCAGGCGCTGTGCTCGCCCCGGCTCGAGCTCGTCCATCTGGCGGCGACGCGCCTGGGCGCCGACACCTGGCGCATCGAGGCCGGGATCGCCAACACCGGATGGCTGGCCACCGACGTCAGCGTGCACGCCCGCAAGCGGCACCTGGTCAAGCCCGGGTTCGCCGAGCTCACCGGCGACGGCGTCGACGTCGTCGGCGGGCCGGCACGCAAGCAGTTCGGTCAGCTCGACGGGCGTGTGGCGATGCGCTTCGCACTCGGGCACGACGGAACGCCCGACCGGACGCTGGTGAGCTGGGTGGTGTCGGCCACGGAGGGCAGCACGGCGTCGATCGCCGCCGTGTCCGATCGCGCCGGTGCCGTCACGGCGGAGGTGAGACTGGGATGAGCGAGCCACTGCACATCGTCTGGCACGACACGGCCGTCAGCCGTCACGATCGTTGGACGCATCACGGCATGCACGGGCTCACCGTCTGGCTCACCGGCCTGTCCGGCTCCGGGAAGTCGACGATCGCCAACGCTGTCGCCGATCGCTTGCTCACCGAGTCGATCGCGGCCTACCTGCTCGACGGGGACAACATCCGCCACGGCCTCAACGCCGACCTCGGATTCTCGGCCGAGGACCGTTCCGAGAACGTTCGCCGCGTCGGCGAGGTGGCGAGGTTGATGGCCGACGCCGGCCTGGTCGTGCTGGTGCCGGTGATCTCGCCGTACGTGGCCGATCGGCAACGCGTGCGCGCCGCGCACGACGCGGCCGGCCTGACGTTCGTCGAAGTGTTCGTCGACACGCCGCTCGAGATGTGCGAGCAGCGTGATCCCAAAGGGCTCTACCGCCTGGCCCGAGCCGGCGAGCTGACCGGGTTCACCGGGATCGACGATCCCTACGAACCGCCTCCTGCACCCGAGCTGCGGGTGGTTCCCGCGGCGCTCGACGAACAGGTCGACTCGGTCGTCGACCTGATCAGGTCGATCGTCTCACGCGCGCCCTGACCGGGCCTCGCTCTCGTCGATCATCGACCGGATGTCCGGTGGCAGGTCGCCGACGAGCAGATCGGCGAGTGTGACGTGCTCCATCACCGATCGCATCGCCGCCCGCAGCCCCACCCACAGATCGCCGAGGTGGCGCGAGTTGCCGGCGTACGTGACCTGCTCAGGGCGGCGGTGGCCGACCAACGCGAGTGGGCCGTCGACGGCCCGCGAGATGTCGGCGATCGTGATCTCGTCGGCAGGACGGCTGAGCTCGTACCCGCCGGCGACGCCGCGATGCCCGGCGATCAGGCCGCTGTTGACGAGCTCGCGAAGGATCGCTTCGAGGTACCGCGTCGGCAGCTGCTGCCGGCGGGCGAGCTCCTCTCGGCTGAGCCGTCCGGGATGGGCCTCGGCGAGCTCGAGCAGGGCGCGGACCGCGTAGTCGACCTTGGCCGGAACGTGCATGCGGTCAGTCTCGCACCCGGGCGCGCACGGTCGGCGGTGTCAGGACCCCGCTGTCGGCCGCAGTTGGGCAGCCGGCTGGCGGGCCGGAAGTTTGGGTCGGGCGATGATCACGACGGCGAGCACGATGGCGGCGTAGATCGCCCAGCGGATGGCGCCGAGCTCGGCCCACATCGCCAGCTCGCGGGCGTTGGTGAGCAGCAGCAGCCCGGCGACGAGCACGCCGAGCAGTCGGGCGGGCACGTGGCGGACCGAGATCGCGGCGACCGGCGCGGCGAGGATGCCGCCGATCAGCATGGCGGCGACGGTTGCCGGCTCGAGCCCTTGCGGGGACGACCTGAGCAGGGTGCCGGCGGCGACGACGGCGACGGCGATCTCGGCGGTGTTGACCGAGCCGACCACGATCCGCGGGACGAACCCGCGATGGAGCAGGAACGGCGTGACGACCGGGCCCCACGCCCCGATCATCCCGTTCGTGACGCCACCCACGGCGCCCGCCGCCCCGACGCCCTTCATCGCGGGTCGTTCTCGGCGAGTTCGTCGTCGACCGACACGCTCCTCGACCGGACGCCGGAAGCGGATCAGGATTCGGATCCCGATCAGGAACAGCAGGGCGGCGAGGAACGGACGCAGGTTGTCGCCGTTGACGTTGGTGAGGATCGTGACCCCGATCAGGGCGCCGACCGCGCCCGGGATCGCCAGGCGGACGACGAGCCGGCGGTTGATGTTGCCGAACCGCCAGTGCGATGCCCCGCTGACGACGCCGGTGGCGACCTTGGCGATGTTGACGGTGGCCGACACGGCGGCCGGGCTGAGCCCGGAGGAGAGCAGGATGCTCGACGACGTCGGCCCGAAGCCCATGCCGAGTGCGCCGTCGACGAACGACGCTGCGAACCCGGCGAGGGCCACCAGCAGGATGTCGTTCATATCGCAAAACCTACCGGATTACCGTATTTTACGTCAACCGGTTTCAGACGTTCTTGACGCAATCGAGAATGGCGCCATCCCCCTACGATCGGTGCCGTGGCGATGACACACGCGAATGATCCCGAGCCCGAGCTGCTGGGCCTGGCGAGCAGCGTCAAGGCCAACGCCTACGCCCCGTATTCACAGTTCCCGGTGGGTGCCGCCCTGCGCACCGCGTCGGGGCAGGTGTTCGTCGGGTGCAACGTCGAGAACGCCGCCTACCCGCAGGGAACCTGCGCCGAGGCGGGCGCGATCGCGGCGATGGTCGCCGGAGGCGAGCAGGCGATCGCCGTGATCGTCACCGTCTGTGACGGCGAGGCGCTGGCGACACCGTGTGGTGGCTGCCGCCAGAAGATCCGCGAGTTCGCCGTGCCGGGCACGGTCGTCCATGTCGCCGGAGCGCAGGGTGTGATCAGGAGTTATTCGGTCGACGAGCTGCTGCCCGACTCGTTCGGACCGGAAAACCTCGGCCATCCGGCCTGATCCCGAAACTTGAGTGATGTCAACTCAAGTTTTCTGACTCGCCTGGTTGGAGTAGCAGATCGTCGCTCATACACTTGAGTCGACCCTTCACACGATCTGCGGCGGGACCCCCGCCCCGAACCAGGAGATGATCTCCATGCCCAAGGCAGTCGGTATCGACCTCGGTACCACCAACTCCGTCGTCGCCGTGCTCGAAGCCGGCGACCCCGTCGTCATCCCCAACGCCGAGGGCTCGCGCACCACACCGTCGGTCGTCGCCTTCTCGAAGGCCGGCGAGGTGCTCGTCGGTGAGGTGGCCAAGCGCCAGGCGATCACCAACCCCGACCGCACGTTCCGGTCGATCAAGCGCCACATGGGCGAGAGCTGGAAGTCCGACGACGTCGACGGCAAGCGCTACACCCCGCAGGAGATCAGCGCCCGCATCCTGATGAAGCTCAAGCGCGACGCCGAGGCCTACCTGGGCGACACCGTCACCCAGGCCGTCATCACCGTTCCCGCCTACTTCGACGACGCCCAGCGCACCGCCACCAAGGAAGCCGGCACGATCGCCGGCCTCGAGGTGCTGCGCATCATCAACGAGCCCACCGCGGCGGCGCTCGCCTACGGCCTCGACAAGGGCTGCCGCAGGACGAGACCGTGCTCGTGTTCGACCTCGGCGGCGGCACGTTCGACGTGTCGGTGCTCGAGATCGGCGACGGCGTGTTCGAGGTCAAGTCGACGCACGGCGACACCAGCCTCGGCGGCGACGACTGGGACCAGCGCGTCATCGACTGGCTGGTCACGCAGTTCAAGAACGCCCAGGGCGTCGACCTGTCGGCCGACCGGATGGCGATCCAGCGCCTCAAGGAGGCCGCCGAGAAGGCCAAGATCGAGCTCAGCCAGGTGCAGTCGACGCAGATCAACCTGCCGTTCATCACCGCCAACGCCAACGGCCCGCTGCACCTCGACGAGACGCTCACCCGCGCCAAGTTCCAGGAGATGACCTCCGACCTCATCGAGCGCTGCCGGATCCCGTTCGAGCAGGCGCTCAAGGACGCCAGCGTCAGCAAGGGCGACCTGCACCACGTGATCCTGGTCGGCGGCTCGACCCGCATGCCGGCCGTCGTCGAGCTCGTCCAGTCGCTGACCGGCAAGGAGCCCAACAAGAGCGTCAACCCCGACGAGGTCGTCGCCGTCGGCGCCGCCGTCCAGGCCGGCGTGCTGCGCGGCGACGTCAAGGACGTGCTGCTGCTCGACGTCACCCCGCTCTCGCTCGGCATCGAGACCAAGGGCGGCGTGATGACCAAGCTGATCGAGCGCAACACCACGATCCCGACCAAGAAGACCGAGGTCTTCACCACCGCCGAGGACATGCAGCCGTCGGTCGAGATCCACGTGCTCCAGGGCGAGCGCGAGATGGCCGAGCTACAACAAGACGCTCGGCAAGTTCCAGCTCGTCGACCTGCCGCCGGCGCCGCGTGGCGTGCCCGCAGATCGAGGTCACGTTCGACATCGACGCCAACGGCATCGTGCACGTGTCGGCCAAGGATCGGGCCACCAACAAGGAGCAGTCGATGACCATCACCGGTCAGTCGACGCTCGACAAGGACGTCATCAACCAGATGGTCAAGGACGCCGAGGCGCACGCCGAGGACGACCGCAAGCGCCGCGAGGAGGCCGAGGTCCGCAACAACGCCGACTCGCTCGTGTACCAGACCGAGAAGGTGCTCCGCGACCAGGGCGACAAGGTGTCGGCCGACGAGCGGGCCGCGGTCGAAGGCCCGCTCGGCGACCTGAAGAAGGCGCTCGAGGGCAACGACACCGCCGCCATCAAGCCAGGCCACCGAGGCGCTGATGTCGGCCAGCCAGGCGTTCAGCCAGAAGCTGTACGAGGCCGCTGCCCGCGACGCCAACGCCGCCGGCACGTCGGCATCGGGCGCCGCCGGCCAGGGCGCCGGCTCGGTCGACGACGACGACATCGTCGACGCCGAGATCGTCGACGAGGGCTGACGCATGTCCGATCAGCAACGGCCGACGTCGACGACGAGCGCGGCAGCGAGGTCGAGGACTACACCGGCGAGGTGCCGCGGCCGGCCGCCGGCGGCGGCGACCGGTCGGCGCGGCGAGCCGACGCCGGCTCGGGCTTCGGCGACGGCGACGTCGCCGACGTCGACGACGACGACGAGCTCGCTGTCGTCGATCTTCGACGTCGCCGCGCTGATCGCCGAGCGCGACGCGATGAAGGAGCTGGCGATGCGCATGCAGGCCGACTTCGAGAACTTCCGGCGGCGGACGGCCGCGCAGCACGACGGCCGACGTCGATCGCGCCACGGGGCGCCTCGCCGAGGCGCTGCTGCCGGTGCTCGACGCCGCCGAGGCGGCGTACATCCAGCATCCCGACGAGGTCGGGCCACTGCTCAACGTGCTGCTCGGCGAGCTGCGCAAGCACGGGCTCGAGACGCTCGACATCGAGGACCAGCCGTTCGACCCCGAGGTCGCCGACGCCGTCGCCCACGAACCGGGCGACGGCGGCGAGGTCGTCGTGGCCGAGGTGCTGCGCAGCGGCTACCGCTGGCGCGGCAAGACGCTGCGCCCGGCGATGGTGCGCACCAAGGACCGAACGAGCCGGTGTCTGACACCAGCGTGCGTGTCTGACACGGCCAGGCATCAGCGATGCCTGACTGAGGAGGTGAGCGACGTGGCGGCGCAGCGAGAGTGGTTCGAGAAGGACTACTACCAGGTGCTCGGCGTCGCCGCCGACGCCTCGCAGAAGGACATCACCAAGGCCTACCGCAAGCTCGCGCGCGAGCTGCACCCCGACAAGAACCCGGGCAACGCCGCCGCCGAGGAGCGCTTCAAGGAGGTCTCGGCCGCCTACGACGTGCTCGGCGACGAGGCCAAGCGCGACCGAGTACGACGAGGTGCGCCGGCTCGGCCCGATGGGCGGCGGGATGCCCGGCGGCGGCCCCGGCGGGTTCTCGTTCAACGTCGGCGACATGCAGGGCGGCGACTTCGGCGACCTGCTCGGGCAGATGTTCAGCCGCGGCCGGGGCGGTGCCGGCGGCCGCGCCGGTGCCGGCGTCGGCCCGCAGCGCGGCGCCGACGTCACCGCCCAGCTCACGCTCGACTTCGAGGACGCGGTGCGCGGCATCACCACGACGCTGCACCTCACCAGCGATGCCCAGTGCTCGACGTGTCACGGGTCGGGCGCCAAGCCCGGCACGTACCCCGAGCGCTGCCCGGTCTGCGGCGGGCGCGGCGTCGTCGACGACAACCAGGGGATGTTCTCGTTCTCGTCGCCGTGCCGCAACTGCCAGGGGCGCGGCTCGATCATCCGCGAGCCGTGCCCGACCTGCCACGGCGCCGGCATCGAGCGCCGCCCACGCGAGGTGCGGGCGCGCATCCCGGCCGGCGTCTCCGACGGGCAGACGATCCGCCTCAAGGGCCGCGGCGCGCCCGGACGCAACGGTGGCCCGGCCGGCGACCTGTTGGTCGAGATCAGCGTGCGGCCCGACGCCCGCTTCGGGCGCTCCGGCAACAACCTCACGGTCACGCTGCCGGTCACGTTCGCCGAGGCCGCGCTGGGCGGCGACATCGAGGTGCCGACGCATCGACGGCTCGACCGTCACGCTGCGGCTCCGCCCGGGCACGCCGAGCGGCTCGCGCCACCGTGTCAAGGGCAAGGGCATCACCGTCAGCTCCAAGCGCGACGGCGACACGACCGGCGACCTGATCGTCACCGTCGAGGTTGATGTCCCGGCGCAACTGACCGATGAACAGAGGGCGGCCGTCGAACAACTGGCCGCAGCGACTACCGTGAACCCGAGAACCACCGGTGAGCGGGCCGGAGGACGACGCTCATGAGCACACGGAACCGAACCCAAGCCGTGTACGTGATCTCGGTCGCCGCCGAGCTGGCCGGGATGCACCCCCAGACGCTGCGCATCTACGAGCGGCGTGGGCTCGTCAACCCCGCCCGCACGCAGGGCGGCAACCGCCGCTACAGCGACGCCGACATCGAGACGCTGCAGCGCATCGCCGAGCTCGCCGAGCAGGGCATGAACCTCGAAGGCATCCGGCGCGTGATGGAGCTCGAGTACGAGAACGCCCGCCTCCGCGACGAGCTGCGCAGCGCCCGCCTGGCCGCCGAGAACGCCACGCTCGACGCCGAGCGCCGGCAGCGCCGCGACCTCGTGCCGCTGCGCCAGGCCGTGGCCGTGTTCGGGGAGCGCCCGCGGCTGATCGACGAGGGATTGACGACGTGACCGGGGTGCCGTGGCGGCGCGCCATCCTGGCGGTCGTCGCCGCGGTGCGTCGCGCTGACCGGCGTCGTCGTCGCCGCTGCGTGCCGACGGCTATCCGGCGATCGACGCCACCGCCCCGCGCGCGACGCGTTGGTTCGTCGACGAGGCCACCGGCCGCGTCGTGCTCGCCGACGGGTTCTCCGGCCAGACGCTGGCGCGCATCGACGTGCCCGGCGAACGGCACCGGCGCTGAGCAGTCGCCCAGAGCGCGAGCGGCGTGGCCGTGCTCGATCGTTCGTCGGCCACCGTGCGGACGGTCGACACCGCCGGCGCTGCGGCTGGGGCCGCCGCAGTCGTTGAGCGTCGATCGCCGCGCCCGACGCCGTCGTCGGTGTCGGCCAGGCGGGCATCGTCGGCTTCGACCCGCTCGTCGGGACGCGGCGTGCTGCTGCCGCCCGATGGCGACCAGGTGCCGTTCGAACTCGGCGACGCGGCCGATCCCGAGCGCACCTGCGTCGCGCCCGACGGGGCGGTGCTGGCGCTCGCCGGCGGGGCGCTGCACCGGATCACCACGACCGCCGACGACGTGCTCGGCGACCGCCTTGCCGAACGCCGAGTTCACGCTCGTCGGCGCGTCACCGTTGGTGTTCGACACCGATCGCCGGCGCGTGCGCCTCGGCGACGGCGACTGGGTCGACTCTGCCCGGACGGCGTGCCGACCAGCGAGATCGTGCTCCAGCAGCCCGGTCCCAACGCCGACTGCGGCTGGCTCGGCGGCGACGACCAGCTGTGGTGCGTCGGCGAGCACGGGTTCGTCGAGGACGTCGAGATCGCCGGGCTCGGCATCGACGGCGCCGACCTGCTGTCGATCGCCGGCAACGCCGGCGCGCTCGTGCGGCGCGCGACATCGACGATCGTGCGCTTCGACTGGCAGGCGGGCGACGATCCTCGACGACCCGCAGGCAGCCGATCGTCGACGCCGGCACGCCGCTGTCGATGTCGGCATCGATCGACCTGATCTGGATCGACGAGACGGACGGCAACCTCGTCTGGGCGGTCCACCCGTGGGGCATCAACGTGATCCGAGAAGGACTCGTCGACCGGCGTGCTGATCGGCGAGTCCGGCGAGGTGATCGACGAGGGCGAGAGCGACGAGGCGCCGGTCCGGGGCGCGGGCACCGACCAGGCGCTCGTCCAGGAGGAGCACGAGCCCGACGACAACGGCATCGACGACCCGCCGGTGGCGGTCGACGACCCGGTCACCGCGCGCACCGGCGCCGCGGTGCCGATCGCCGTGACCGCCAACGACTACGACCCCGACGGCGAGGCGATCGCGCTCTCGGCGGTCGGCGAGGCCGCGCCACGGCACGGTCGACATCGCCAGCGCCACGACCGTGTCGTACCTGCCCGAGCGACGAACTACGTCGGCGTCGACCAGTTCGAGTACACGATCGTCGACGGCAACGGCACCGAGGCCTCGGCGACCGTCACGATCGAGCTGCTGCCGATCGACACCGTCAACCGGGCACCGGTCGGGTCGCCCGACGTCGCCGAGACCGGCGACCGAACACGCCGGTCGACATCGACGTGCTGCTCAACGACATCGATCCCGAACGCGACGCGCTGCGCATCGACACGTTCACCGCCGCCCGACATCGGCGGCACGGTGACCGAGACGACGGGCCCATCGGGGCTGCCCGGCGCTGCAGTTCGAGCCGCCGCCCGGCGTCTCGGGCACGGCGACGTTCACCTACCGCCCGGTCGACTCGTTCGGCGCGATCGGCGACGCGGTCGAGGTGCGAGGTCGAGATCGCCCAGCCGAGCGACGCCAACCGCCCGCCGATCGTGCGCCCCGACTGCGTTGCGTGTCCGGCGCGACGTCGCCGGCTTCATCGCCGGTGCTCGCCAACGACCAGCGATCCCGACGGCGACCGGATGCAGATCGACGTCGTCCGGCCGGTGCCGCCACGGCCTCGACGTCGCCGTGCGGGGCGACGAGATCCAGGTGGTCGTGCGCGCCGGCGCGGCGCGACTGCTCGCCGTTCCAGTACACGGTCGACGACGGGCGACGGGCATCAGGTGCGCGGGTCGGTGCTCGTGGTGCTGATCGGCGACGTCGAACCCAACCGGCCGCCGATCGCCAACGCCGACAACGCCACGGCGGTCGCCGGCACCGAGCGCACGATCGACGTGCTCGCCAACGACAGCGACCCCGACGGCGACCCGGTCGTGCTGGTCTCGGTCGAGCAGCCGGCGGCCGGGCCCGGGCGCGGGCACGGTGCGGGTCGAGGGCAACCAGGTCGAGTACACCGCCGGTCGGCTCGACGCCGAGCGACGATCCGGTGATCGACCGCTTCTCGTACACGATCAGCGACGGCAACGGTCACGACGCGACGGGCGAGGTGACCGTGCGGGTGCTGCCCGAGGCGATCGCCGCGCCGCCGTTGCGCACGCGACGACGCGGCCACCACCGAGGTCGACGTGCCGGTGACGATCGACGTGCTGCGCAACGACGTCGACCCGTCGGGCGAGCGGCCGAGGCTCGCCGGCGAGCCGGGGTGCGCCGGCGGCGGCACGGCGATCGTGACGACCGACGACTCGCGTGTCACGTTCACACCCCGCCGGGGCGGTCCGGCGGTCTTCAGTTGCACGTACGAGGTCACCAACTCGCAGGGTCTGCCCGCCAACGCCACGATCGTCGATCAGCGTGATCGCCGCCGCCGACGATCAACAAGCCGCCGGTCGTCGGCGACGAGGACAGTGACCGTCGACATCGGCGAGACGGTTCGACGATCGACCTGCTCGCCAACGACAGCGACCCCGACGGTCCGTCGAGCGCGCTGCGCGTGCTGTCGTCCACCACGCCGATCGCTCGGGCAGGCCGACCGCGACGGCGACATGATCACGTTCATCGCCGGCACCGTGCGCGGCCACCACGTCGATCACCTATCAGGTCGGCGACGACGACGGCGGCGTGACCACCGGCCACGTCGTCGATCCGGATCGTCGAGCCCGACCCGCGAGCCGCCGATCGCCGTCGACGACGCCGGACGATCGCCGGTCCCGGGAGTGCCGACCACGTTCGACGTGCTCGCCAACGACGTCGATCCCGACGGGTCGAACGCCGACCTGTCGCTCGTGTCGGTGCACCGTCGACACCGGCGACGGCACGGCGCACGCAACGGCGCGGATCGTGACGCTCGACGCCGGCAACCGACTTCGTCGGCGACGTCGTCGCCACCTACACGGTCGACCGACTCCGACGGCCTCACCGACACGGCGCACGGTGACCCTGACCGTGCTGCGCGATCCCGAACCGGCCGCCGATCGCCGGCGACGACCAGGCCGAGGTCGTCAGCGGAGGCTCGGTGACCGTCCCGATCGCGCTCAACGACTCCGACCCCGACGGCGACCCGCTGACGTACTCGATCACGTCCGCGCCCGAACCCGCGCTCGGCACGCGCCCGGCTGCAGAACGGATCAGCTCGTGTTCGACGCCGCCGCGCGGCGCCGTCGGGACCGCGGCTTCGTCGGGTACACGATCGACGACGGCGAGCCACCGGCCGAGCGCGACGGTGACGATCACGGTGCTGCCGTGCGTCGTCGGCGCCGCCCGACGCCCCTGACGTGTTCCTCCAGACCGGGCTACCAGCAGCCGATCTTCGTCGACCTGTCGACCGGTACGCCCGCAACGGCGACGGTCGTCGCAGGTCGGCGCCGCCGCTCGGCGCGCCGTCAGGCGTCTACACGCCGCCGGCCGGCGAGAACGGCAACGTCAGCTTCACGTACGTCGTGCGCAACACCTGCGACGTCGAGGACGTCGGGACGGTGACGATCGACGTCAACCAGGACCCGATCGGCGTCGCCGTACGTCGGCCCAGATCGGGCGCACGCAGCAGTTCGTGATCCCGGTGTCGGCGCTCGCGTCCGACGCCGAGCCGCTGACGATCGTCGCCCTCGAGGGCGCCCCGGAGTGGGTCACCGTCGTCGACGAGAGCCGGTCGATCCTCGTCGACCCGGCCGGCCGCATCGGGCGCGTCGACTTCGTCGCGGTGATCTCCGACCCGGGCGGGCTGCAGGTTCGCGTGCCGGTCACGATCGAGCTGGTCAACCTGGCGCCGGTCGCCAACCCCGACGTCGTCCGGGCCGACAGCGGCCCGGTCACGTTCGCAGCCGCTCGCCAACGACACCGATCCCGACGGCGACACGATCGCCCTGCAGTCGGTGCCCGACACGTTGACGTTCCCAACGGCGAGGTCGGCGTCGATCCAGCGGCTCGGCGACGACAGCCTGCGCATCGATCCGGGCGCCGGGCGTCGGGAGCGGCGACGTTCGCGTACAGCGTCGTCGACCAGCTCGGGCTGGTCTCGCCGGAGACGACGGTGACGGTGACCGTCAACTCGCCGCCCACGGCGCCGCAGGTCGACGTCGTGATGGCGGCCGACAGCACCGTCATCGTCGCCGTCGAGGCCACCGATCCCGACGGCGATCCGTTGGTGCTCACGATCGTCGACGACCCGACACCGCTGACGATCGTGGTCGACGGGTTGACGCTCACGATCACGGCCCCGCTCGAGGCCGCCCACACCAACTTCACCCTGCGCTACACGGTCACCGACCCGCTCGGCGCGATCGGCGACCGAGTTCATCCAGATCGCCGTCAGCGAAGCGGTCACCGACGACCACGACAACCGCCGCCACCGACCACGACGCTCGCCGCGACGCCTGCCGCCGTAGCGGCAACGGCGGTCAGGTGTCGGACTGACGCCTGCGGATCCGCAGCGGCCGATCGTCGGCGGTGAGGCAGCGCCCGGTCGCGCAGTCGAATCGCCAGCCGTGCAGCGTGCACACCAGCTCGTCGCCGTTCGGCCCCGGCTTCGATCTCGCCGAACACGCGTGAGGTCGGCGTTGCGGTGCGGGCAGCGGCGCTGCACGACGTAGTCGCCGAGCTCGATCTCGGGCTCGACGTCGGTCGGCGGGTCGAGCTTGCGCAGCCGCCTCGGCCTCGGTGCGCCGCATGCGCTCGACCGACAGCGACTTGAAGAAGTTGTAGAGGTACTCGTTGAAGTCGCCCTCGCGCCACGCCCGGAACCGCGCCGACAGGAACAGCGAGTTCGACCAGTCGACGGCGCGGCTGGCGGCGACCGTCTCGACCAGCTCGCGCGGCGATGTCGAACCGGAAGGCGTACGGCTCACCGTCGTAGGCGCGCACCTCGGCGTTGGGGAAGTCGATCACCAGCTCGAGCTCGCCGGCCCGGAACAGGCAGTTGGCGCCGACCGCCGCGCACAGCGTCGGCGCCATCCGCAGCAGCGGTTCCCACCAGTCCTGGAGTGTGGCGAGCAGGTCGGTGGTGGGCGGGTTCCAGCCGGCCTTGAGGTCGTGCAGCCACTGCTTCCAGTCGTCCTGGTAGCGGCGCAGGTACGACTCCTTGTCGTCGAAGATCGCGCCGACCTCGGCGTCCGGCGATCGGGTGCGACGACGGCGAACCCGTCGGCCGCGATCTCGATCGTGGTGCCCGGGATCGCCAGGATGCCCGTGCCGCCCGGCGGCCGTCGAGCCGGGCGAGGAACGCACGTTGATCGGGGAAGATCGACAGCTCGTCGCCGCGGATCACGTTGAGGTGCCAGAGGTCGTCGTCGAGGAACGCCGGCGGGCCGGCGCTGGGCACCACGGCGCGGGCGTCGATCGCCTCGACGTAGCGCATCGCCCGTGGTGAACTGGCTCTCGACCTTGGCCTCGCACATCGCCCGCTTCTGCGGTCGTCGGGCATGTCGTACACCATCGGGTACCAGATCGCACCGGAGTACTGCAGCCAGTGCAGGTCGACCGGGCCGTGGGCGCGCAGCGCGCCGAGATCGGTGGTGCGGCAGTCGTTCTGGTTGACGAGCCGCGCTGATGCCGTCGGACACCACCATCGCCGAGTCGCCGCCGGGCCCGTCGGTGATCGACACCTCGGTGTGGATCGCGACCGTCAGCCCCGGTGCGATCTCGAGCTCCTCGCCGTCGACGGTGCGGATGAACTCGGTGAACCCGAGCTGCGCCAGCGTGCGCTGCTGCTCACGGGTCGGGTAACCGGGCAGCAGGATCGGGATGTCGCGCCGCAGGTGCTGCCGGCAGCCACGGCTCGTCGTGGTGGTCGGCGTGGAGATGGGTGACGTACAGGAAGTCGGCCGCCTCGATCCGCTCCAGCAGGTCGTCGTCGAGCTGGTCGTTGCGCGGGAACACGAACCACGAGCCGAAGAACGCCGGCACGAACCACGGATCGCAGAGGATCGATCCGGCAGTCGGTCTCGATCAGCATCCCGGCGTGGCCGATCGACGGTGGCGCGCATGTCTCTCGAAGCTATCCCCGTCGATCCGGCGCCGAACGCGCTGGTGGAGCGACCTGTCGGCTCGTGTCGCTAGGCGACGGGCGGATCGGTGAACTGCTGACCGGCGCGTGACACGTGCTCGGTCCACTGCGAGCCGTCCCAGTAGCGCAGCTCGTAGCGCGACGAAGGGTCGGCGTACCAACCGGCCGGCGCTGCCGCCGCCGTGGGCGCCGCTGCAGCGGGCTCGGATCCCGCCGGTTCGCTCGCCGCCGGCGGTGTCGGTGGTCGTCTCGCTCGTGACGTCGCTCGTGGCCTCGGTGGCCGCGGCGGTGCCGACACCTGTCGCCCAACCGGCGGGCTCGTCGACCGGGCTCGAGGCGGGCTCGCTCGCGGGCAACGTCGGGAAGTCGTCGGTCGCGATGGTGTCAGTCTGTCGTCGTGTCGGTGTCGGCTTGTCGTCGGCGTCGGCGGTGTCGTCGGTGTCGGGGGATTCCGGAGTGGCGTCGGACTCGACCTCGGGCTCGTCGACCACCGTCGTGTCGGCGAGCACGGCCGCCGCGATCGCAGGTTCCGACGCCGGCGCCGATGTCGTCGGTGTCGTCGAGCGGGGTGGTGTCGCCGGTGGCCTGGCGCGAGAGATAGCCGGTGACGGTGCTTCCGGTCGGCACGATGGCGACGACGTCCCAGCCGTCGCCCGACTTCTCGTTGAGGAGTGCAGTCAGGGAGTCGGCTTCGTACGAGGACACGCTGACCGAAGTGAATTCCTGCATGGGCGTGCACGATACACCCGACCCCGATCGCGTGCCGGTCTCACTGGGATCATGTCGGACCGCGGGCGCGGCTGCTTTGCAGCCTCGGGCACGCATACTGTGCGGGTGGTCGAGACGATGCAGGTGGTCACCTCCCTGTGCGCGCTCGTGGCGGCCGGCGGAGCCGTGCTGCTGATCGTCGCCAGACTGCTGGCGCCACACTGGCCGCTCGCCGCCCGCTGGGGCGCCGCCGTCTCGTCGGCGAGGCCGGTGCTGACACTGATCGTCGCCGGTGGAGCGATGCTCGGCAGCCTCTACTTCTCCGAGGAGGCCGGCTACATCCCGTGCCGCCTGTGCTGGTTCCAGCGCATCGCCATGTACCCGATTGCCGTGATCGCGTTGATCGCCCTGATTCGACGTGACGCCGGGGCGCGCTGGTACATGGTGCCGCTGGCGGCCATCGGAGCATTGATCTCCACGTGGCACTACCTGATCGAGTGGAACCCCACGTGGGAGGGCGACAGCTGCGGGCTTTTCGGCCCGGCGTGTGCCGACCTGTGGTTCCGAACGTTCGGGTTCGTCGTCGCTGGCGTTCATGGCGCTGTGCGGATTCGTGGCGATCATCGTCCTCAACACCGTGAGCTTTCCCCCATCGACACAACAGGAGCCGCAGTCGTGACATCCTCCCGTTCAGTTCTCGCAGGCCTCGTCGCCGTGCTCGTGCTCGCCGGATGTGGCGGCGACGACGACCCGGCTCCTCCCTCGGCGAGCGACGGCGACTCGACGTCCCGGCGACACGTCCGCCCGGCGACTCCGACGGGCCGAACGCCACCGATCTCCCCGACCTGCCCGAGGAGCTCGAGGGCGAGGTCGGCCCGGTCGAGGTCGTCGGCGACTCGCTGCCGTCGTTGGACCGTGCCGACGATCGCCGACGATCCGGCACTCGGCATGACCGCTCCGATGCTCGTCGGGGAGGACTTCGACGGCAACACCGTGCGCATCGACGCCGCCGAGCGACGGACCGACGATGGTCGTGTTCCTCGCCCACTGGTGCCCGCACTGCAACGCCGAGGTGCCGCGCCTCAACGAGCTGCGCGACGAGGGCCGCTTCCCGGAGGGACTCAACATCGTCGCCGTCAGCACGGGGGTCAATCCCGGGCGGCCGAACTTCCCGCCGTCGCAGTGGTTCGACGACATGGACTGGACCTATCCGGTGATCGTCGACGGCGTCGACATGGAGCGCGAGACGTTCATCGCCGCCGACGCCTACGGCGTCGACGGGTTCCCGTTCATCATGCTGCTCGACGGCGACGGCAAGGTCGTCGCCCGCTGGTCGGGTGAGCGCGAGCCGGACGAGGTCATCGAGCTGATCAACGAGAACCTCGGCCTGTAGATCGAGCGAGCGACTCGGCGTCGGCGAGCACCGACGCGCAGCGGCACGCCGAGCGCGCGGGCCGCGGCCGCGGCGTCGTCGTGCTCGACCTTGACCCGCCCGCCGGCGAGCTTGACCCGGATCGTGTGACCGCCGAGCTCGACCGCGTCGTCGACGCGCGCGCTGCGGCCAGCGCACGACGTCGGTCGCGCGCACGCCGAGCGTGCCGGTCTCGGCCAGCATCACGGCCCGCACGGCGTCGAACGTGGCGTCGTCGCAGAGCGCGTGCACCGTGTGGGCCGGCCGCCCCTTCTTCATCACGATCGGGGTCGCCCACGCGTCGTAGGCGCCGGCCGTCGAGCAACTCGGCGATCGTGTGCGCGAGCACCTCGCCCGTGACGTCGTCGACGTTGGCCTCGATCAGCCGCGCCGGGCGTCCCGACGAGTCCTGACCGGCGTCGGCCAGCAGTCCGACGACCGCCTGCACGACGTTCGGGCCGGCCGGCGGGATCGGCGGTTCCGGCGCCGAAACCGGTTGGCGTTGATCGTCATCGCCGGGATCGGTCCGCACGCCGTTCCGAGCACGGTGAGCAGCGCCACGCCGGTCGGTGTCGCCAGCTCCATCGCCGGTGTCGATGCCGACGCGTGATCGCCCCGGCTCGTTCGAGCAGGCGGCTGACCGCCGGCACGGGATTGGGGAGCAGCCGTGGGCGGTGCGGCACGCTGCCGTGGCCGACGGCGATCGGGGAGTAGCCGACGTGGTCGATGCCGAGCGCCGACAGCGCGGCGCACACGCCCACCACGTCGAGGATCGAATCGAGTGCCCCGACCTCGTGCAGCTCGACGGCGTCGGGTGCGATGCCGTGGATCGCGCCCTCGACCTCGGCCAGCGTCCGGTACACGGCGACGGCGTCGATGACGAACCCGCTCGGGCAACTCGGACGACGAGATCAGCTCGATCACCTCGCCCGCCGGTCGGTGCGTGATGGTCGTGACCGTGATCGTCGGTCGTGATCGTGGCGTGGTCGTGGTCGTGGTCGTCGACGACGAGGTTGGTCCACAGCGCCGAGACGCCGCAGCGCTGGACCCGCTCCCACGTTGCGGCGTACCCGTCGACGCCGAGCGCCGCCCAGGCATCGGTGACCGCCATCGGGTCGGCGCCGGCGTCGATCAGCGAGGCCAGCAGCATGTCGCCGGCGACGCCGGCGCAGCAGTTGAACCACACCGCCTTGGTCATCGCGCGCAGCATCCTGGCCACCGCGCGCGGCCGCACCGAAACCGTTGTCGATGCCGACCACGGTGACGCCGCTGGCGCACGAGGCGTGCATCGCCAGCAGGGCGGTGACGCCGTCGAGACCGGACCCGTAGCCGACCGACGTCGGCACGGCCACGACCGGGCGGCTCGTGAGCCCACCGATCACGCTCGCCAAGCGCGCCCTCCATGCCGGCGACCACGATCACGGCGTCGGCGCCGGTGACTCGGTCGACGTGGGCGAGCAGGCGGTGCAGCCCGGCGACGCCGATGTCGTTCAAGCGATCGGCGGCGAGCCCGTGGGCGGCGAGCGTGATCGCCGCCTCGTCGGCCACGGGCGTGTCGGCGGTGCCGGCGGTGGCGACCAGCACCGTGAACCCGGCCTGGGCTGCGGGGCGTCGCCACAGGACGCAGCCACCCAGCTGCTCGCCTTCGCCGTGGGCGGCGACAACTGCCTTCAGCTGGTGCGTCGTCGGCGCGGGTGAGCAACACCGGGCCGCTGCCGTGCTCGAGCAGCTCGCCGACGATCCGCACGCACTGCTCGGCCGACTTGCCCGGGCCGTACACCGCTTCGGGGGCACCCTGCCGCAACGCCCGATGGTGGTCGACGAGAGCATCGCCGAGATCGGCGAACGGAAGCCGGCGCAGACGGGCGACGGCGTCGTCGGGCGTCAGCTCGCCGGCATCGAATGGCGTCGATCATCGCCCGCAGGTCGGCCTCGTCCATCGCGTCATCGTGTCAGAACCACCACCGTGCATCGCACGCCCACGGACGTAGCCTCGGGGGCCATGACGAGCGCAGACGACACGACGCCAGGTCCCGCCCAGCGGATCGCGTTCCTCGGACCGTTCGGCACGTTCACCGAGCAGGCGCTGCGCACACAGCCCGACCTCGCCGGGGCCGAGCTGGTCGCCTGCCGCACCGTGCCCGACGTGCTCGACGCCGTGACGAACGGCGAGGCCGACGCCGGGTTCGTGCCGATCGAGAACTCGATCGAGGGCATGGTCAACTTCACCCTCGACGCGCTCGCCTTCGACCACGAGTTGGTGATCGTGCGCGAGGTCGTGCTCGACATCCACCTCTGCCTGGCGGCGCGCCCGGGCGTCGCAGCTCGACGACGTCAAGGAGATCCTCTCGATCCCGGTGGCGACCGCCCAGTGCCACCGCTTCCTGCGCGAGTACCTGCCGACCGCCGACGTGCGCAACGCGGCCTCGACGGCCGGCGGCCGCGCAACTCGTGAGCGAAGACCCGTCGCCGCACCTGGCGGCGATCGCACCGCGGGTCGCCGCCGAGCGCTACGGGCTCGAGGTGCTCGCCGAGAACATCGAGGATCACGACGGCAACCAGACGCGGTTCGTGGTGGTGGCACGCGTCCGGGATCCCGGCGCCGACCGGCCACGATCGCACGGCGCTCGTCGTGTACCAGCGGGCCGACGAGCCGGGCAGCCTGATCTCGATCCTGCAGGAGTTCGCCGCCCGCCGGCTCAACCTGTCGAACCTGATCTCGCGACCCACCAAGCACGGCGGGCTCGGCGACTACTGCTTCATCATCTTCGCCGACGGGCACATCGCCGACGACCTGGTCGCCGACGCGATGCGGGCCTGCACGCCAAGCAGGGTTCGGTGAAGTTCTTCGGCTCGTGGCCGCGTGCCGACCACCTGGCGCACGACGCCCGCGCCCATGCCGACGAGCGGTGGCGACTGGCCGACGACTGGGTGACCGGTCTGCGCCGCGACATCGGCGGTTGATCGCCGACCCCGTGGTCGGGCGTCAGTAGAGGGCACGCACGTTGGGCACCGGGCCGATCGCGTCCGGATTGGGGCACGGGTCGAAGCTCGCGCCGCCCGGGCCCCACGGGCGCGGGCACGGGCGATGCTCGATCGCCGCCACCCATCTGCGCGACGTAGTCGGTCTGCAACCAGGAGCCGATCTCGGTCAGATGGCTTCCGTCCCACGTCCAGTCCGTGATGCCGGCGGTGTACGCCCGCCAGTCGGCGAGCACCACGTCGCTGTACTGCGGCAGCGTGACGAGGTGGAACAGGTCGGCGTTGTTCTCCTGGTTGGCCCGGCGGCCACCGGGCGACCTGACGTTCTCGGTGTAGCTCAGCCACAGGATCGTGTGGGCGCCCTTGGCGCGTCCGGCGTTGACGACGGCGTCGAACTCGAGCGGGAAGTTGCTGTTCCAGTCGTTGTATCCGGTCTTGACGACGAGGATGTCGATCGTGCCCGGCGTCTCCAGGATCGCCTCGACGGCCGTGTTCGGCACGACGTGGGTGACGGCGCTCAGGCACGACGTGCGGAGCAGGCGCCGGCACGACTTGGCATCGACGATGCCCTCGAACCCGATCAGGGCGCGCTGCGAGTCGGGATACAGGTTCTCGACGGCGGCCAGCGTCGAGTCGCCGACGAGCAGCACGCGCGAGTGGAGCGGGGCGTTCGGTGCCGGCGCCTCGGTGGCCGCGACGGGCGGGCCGGTGAACAGGCCGGTCACGTCGACGACGACGTCGCTGCCGGAGCTGGCGAGTAGTACGCCAGACCGCGGTCGCTGACCTGCGTGATCGCCAGGTTGGCGAGCGTGTGCTCCCACGTCGACGGGTTGAGCGTCGACGTCGTCGGGTCGCGGCGTGCCGGCCGGGAACGCCGTCACGTACCCCGCCCGGTCCGTGCGCCGTGGCCGTGACGTTGGTGACGAGGGCCGCCGCTGACCGGCGGCGTTGTCGGGGAACGGGTTGGCGAGCTCGACCGTCCCACCGGGCCAGGCGCGAGGTCCGGATGTCCGCGTGTCGAGCAGGCGCTGCGGGCCGAGCGGCACGAACAGCCCGACGGTGGAGTCGGCGGCACCCGGGCCGGTGAACCAACCGAGGAAGTCGACGATCACGTGCCCGCCCCCGCGCGAGTACAGCGTCAACCCGGCACTCGAGACCGGCAGGATCGCGGTCGCCGCCACGGCCTTGCCCGAGCCGTTCATGTTCAGGAACGACGTCGTGCCGGGAGGCGAGCCTGCTGGTCGGGCGGCGAGGTAGCCGGGCTGGGGCTCGTCGACGCTGGTGACGTTGACCGCGATCGCGGTGGCATCGGTGGGCACGCCGCCCGGGAGCGGCACCGTGAGCTCACCTCCCGCAGGCAGAGCTCCGGCGAACGGCCCGGCTTCGCGGGTGTCGACCAGGCGTTGCGTCGCCGCCGGCACGAAGCGCCCGGCGCGCGGACGAGTCGGCGGCCACGAAGGCGCCGGTGATGTCGACGATCAGGTCGCCACCGGTCAAGTTCGATACAGCTCGAGCCGTGCCGTCGTCGCCGAGCTGCACGATCGCCGAGTTGGCCACGGCGCGGTCGGGGCGGGTGTTGAGCGTCGACGCCACGGGGCGCGGTGCGCCGCCGGGGTAGACGGTGACGAAGCCGGGGGCGTCGGACTCGGTGGCAGTGACGGTGACGGCGACAGCGACGGTCCCGGACGGCACTCCTTGGCGGCCGGCGACGTCGACGGCGATCGTCGCCGCGTCGAGCCGGGTGCAGCCGCACGGTTCGACACGCGTGTCTGCCAGCCGGTACGGGGTGAGGGGCACGTATGCGGCGGTCGGCAGCGCCGCTGACACCGTTCCGACCGTGACGAGCGGCGCCGTGGCGCCGGCGAGCAGCGCAGCGATCGCCATCAGACCATGGCCGCCGACCACCTGTCCTACCTCGCACGTGCTGTCCTACGCTCCCCGTCATGTCTGCATCCTCGACGTCAGATGACCCTGCTGACCGGCAAGTATGCGTGGTCACGGGCGCCAACTCCGGTATTGGTCGGGCGACCGCGCTGCACCTTGCCGGGTCCGGCTACACCGTGTTCGGCACCGTTCGATCGGTCGCCAAGGCCGAGAAGTTGAATGCCGCCGCAGCGGCGGCCGGCGTCACCGTGCGACTGGTGGAGCTCGACATCGCGTCCGACGACTCGGTTCGCGCCGGGTTTGCCTCGATCTTCGAGGAGGCGGGGCGGATCGATCATCTCGTGAACAACGCCGGGGTCGGCGGCAACGGCGTGGTGGAGGAGACGACGGCAGAGCGGATGCTCGAGGTGATCAACGTCGACCTGTGCGGCGGGCTGCGCTGCATCCAACAGGTGCTGCCCGGCATGCGCCAGCGGGGTGCCGGCACGATCGTCAACATCAGCTCGGTCGCCGGTCGGGTCGCGGCGGTCGCACAGGCGCCGTACGTCGCCGCCAAGTGGGCCTTCGAGGGGCTCAGCGAGCAACTCGCCCACGAGGTCGCCCCGTTCGGTGTTCGCGTGGCGATCATCGAGCCGGGCGTGACCAAGTCGTCGATCTTCGGCAAGAACGTCGACACCCCGAACGACACCGGCGCCTACGCCGGCCACTACGCGCGGATGATGCAGATGTACGCCGCCGGGTACGTGCACGCCACCGACGCCCACGAGGTGGCCGAGGTCGTGCTGCGGGCGATCGAGACCGAATCGCCGCGACTGCGCTACCCGGTGAGCTGGGGTGGTCGCGAGCTCACCGAGGGCCGGGCACGGATCTCGGACGAGGAATGGGTGGCGCTCGGGCTGGCCGAGTCGCTCCCCGACTACATCGCCGGCTTCGAGGGCGCGTTCGGTCTCGACATTCGTGCGTGACCCACGTGCGTCATGCGAGCGGAACGGGAGGGATTCGAACCCCCGGGCCTTGCGGCCGGCCGCTTTCAAGGCGGCTGCATTTGTCCGCTCTGCCACCGTTCCGCCGGACAGGTTACTGACGTCGCGCCTGCCGGCCGCTTCCGGTTCCGTTCGAAGTGACGTTCACGTAGACTTCGCCCGCCCAGGAGAGGTGCCAGAGAGGCCGAATGGGGCGCCCTGCTAAGGCGTTGACCATCGCAAGGTGGTCCGTGGGTTCAAATCCCACCCTCTCCGCCAGTGGACGAGCCGGTCGATCGCGGTCGCCGATCGCCGGCTCGTTTCGCGTCCAGTTTTGATTACAGCGTTGTCATTTGTTTGCGTTCCCATGACGCACTTGTTGCGGTTTGATGACGGACCGACTAGACCTGTGTCTCGCCGAGGGCGGAACTTGCGCTTCCGACCCCTCGCCCCGAGACCATGCGACGCGACGACCGACAGCCGTTCGACATCGAGGCCCACGAGGCAGCCGACATCACCCAGCAGTTCTGGGGGACCAGTCGCGGCTGGGATCGGGTCGATCGACTCGCGCCCGACGACGAGGCTGGGGCGACCGACGCACCGGCTCGATCCAGGCGATCACGCTCTGGTCTGGCGGGCGTCCGCACGCCGGCGGACACAGCAATCGCGACGGGCCGACGTCACCGGCCGTATCGACCGCACCCGTTCCCACGGCATCCCGCGACCCAAGCCGCCGGCAACCACGGCTCAGACGGCGCCGCGAGGCGACGCTGGGCGAGCTGGCGGCCGGCTGGATCGACGACGACGACTGGCCAGAGCTCGACGACCTGGGGCTTCAGCCGACGCGGCAGAGCGCCAGGATCGAGCGTCAGCGCGACCGTCACGCGTTCACCGAGCCGACGGCGCCGGTCGCATTCGACGAGGACGCCTTCGACGAGTTCGACGAGATGGACGAGGACGACGATCGCCTCGTTCCCGTCACCGAGAACCAGACGCTCTCGTCCCGGTTGGGGCTGGGCGCCGTCGATCCGCTGCTCGCCCGTCTCGGAGCGATCGTCGCTGATCGGTGTGCTGCTGGTCCCGCTGGCGCTCTCGTCGCGGCGAGGCGGTTCCGACGCGCGTCGTCGGTGACCTCGTGCCGTTGCCGGTCGCCCAGGCGGCGGCTGCGCCGGCGACAGTCGCCGACACTGCCGCGGCCGCTGTCGCCCCCGCTGATGCCGTGCCCTCCACGTCGGCCGACCGCACCCGACACGACGGCTGGGCAGTCGGCGGGGGTCGTCGACCAGGTCGACACCGCCGCCCCGGCCACGTCCGCAGCCGCCGCCCCGCTGGCCGCGGCCACCGACCGACGCCGGCGAGGAAGACGTCCCGGAATCGGCGACGCTGGCCGCTACCCCCGCGATCGAGGCGGCGACGGTCGACGAGGAGGCCGATCGGCTCGAGCCGGAGTGCGCGCTCGCCTACACGGCCGGCGCCGGCGACTCGTGGTACCGCATCGCCGAGGCCGCAGGGGTGTCACCGGGCGCCCTGATGGACGCCAACCTGGCCGGGCTCGAGACGCCGATCTTCCCCGGTGACGAGATCTGCCTGCCCGAGGGCGCCACGATCCCCGAGCAGCCGACCACCACGACCGCTCCGCCGGCAACGCACGACCGTGCCGCCCCCGACCACCACACGCGCAAGCCCGCCACCACGACCACGCCGCCGCCGGCACCCGTCTCGACGCTCGAGGTGCAGGAGCTGATCCGTGAGATCTGGCCGGACGAGCTGGAGGACAAGGCGCTCCAGATCGCCTGGCGCGAGAGCAACTACAGGGCCGACGCGTACAACGGGAGCTGCTGCTACGGCGTGTTCCAGCTCCACTGGGCGTCGCACAAGAGCTGGCTCGACGACTACGGGATCACCTCGCCCAACGACCTGCTCGACGCCCGCAAGAACATCACCGCCGCCTACGCCCTGTACCAGCGCTCGGGCGGCTGGGGGCCCTGGGGCGGCTGATCGTCGCCGACCGGGTTCGCTTTCCGGACCGCTGCGCCCTAGACTCGTTCGACGTTGCGCCCGTAGCTCAATGGATAGAGCATCTGACTACGGATCAGAAGGTTGGGCGTTCGAGTCGCTCCGGGCGCACTGAACAGGAGGCTCGTCGAGCTGCGGAGACGCACTGGACGAGCCTGTTGTCTTGACTCGCGAGCGGAGGGTCCGGACAGCCTCGCCACAGCCGTGCGCCGGGGAGAACCGTTCACGACTCGCAGCCGATCCCGTCGTTGTCGCGGTCGAACTTGGTCTGCCAGCCGGGATCGCCCGGATGGATCGGAGCGGCACCAGCGGCTTTCACCGCGGAGCAGTTCTCGTAGTACACGTTCGCCGAAGGCGGCGTCGGTGCGGCGGGCGGGATCTCTGCGATCGGAGCTGGGGAACCCGGGCACCCGTAGTCGGGCGCTGCTGCGTCTGCGGCGACGTAGCCGTCCTCTCGATCGTGGCGGCCGTAGCCGTCTCGGCTGTCGTAGCGGGCGACGGCGAATCCCTGCTCGATCGAGGTCAGCCCGGCGTCGGCACCGGCGACATCGACGTATCGAAGCAAGCGGTCGTAGCGGTCGGTGTCTTCACCGTCGCCGCCCATTGTCAGTAGGACCTGCTTGCCTGCCAACTGCGCCGTTAGCGCCTCGCTGGCGGGTCCGCCACCGCAGGTGTCGATCTCGGGCGCGTCGATGCCAATCAGTCGCACGCGTTGGACGAAGCCGGTTGCGTCCCTCACGTCGATCGTGTCGCCATCGACGACCCGGCTCACCGTGTACGTCACGGCGACGTCAGGCGCAGTTGTCGGCTCGGGAACAACGGGAACCTCGGGTACGACGGGCGGCGGCGCTGGGGCCGACACGACCGGCACGCCGGCCGCGGCGGTCGCCGCTTGCTCAGCTGTGGCTGTCGTCGGTGCGACGGCCGTCGGTTGTTCGGTCGCATTGGCCGTGTCAGCAGTTGTGGGCGCAGTCGTGTCGGGGGTCGCAGTCGGCGAGGTCGACGAAGGAGCGGCGTCCGTCTCCTTCTTCGGATTGGCAATCGCGCCGATTGCGCCGATCGCGCCGATCGCGGCAACTTCCTCCGCCCAGGATTCCCCAGACCTTCCAGCGTCGGCGACCGAAGGGCGGCTGCGGGGCCGAGTGCTCGGCCGCGGTCGCTGCCCGGTGGTCCGGGGCGGACACGTGTCGGACGATGATCGGATAGCCGTCGGACGGCACCGGATTACCGACCGGCCGAGAGAAGGCGGGGCGGTACTCGGTTGCCGTCGCGTCACGGGTACTGGAGGGTGGTGCAGAGACCAGTTGGTTGGTCATCGCTGTGTCGTGCCAGTGGTGGTCACGTCGCTCATGACTCAGCACTCCCGCTTGATCACGTTGACGAGCTCGCGGGCCAGACCAGGGTCCTTGGCTCCGGCATTGATGCCTGCGAGCATCGCTTGCTCGCTGAGGGTCTCGACCGCTTGGCACAGCGTGTCCTTCTCGTCCTCGCTGGAAGAATCCCAGGTGAGTTGAGCGGCCATCTTGTTGACCTCGGCGTCGGAAAGTTCCGAGTCGCCGTCCAGGTCACCGGAGCGGTCGTCGATGTCGTCAGCGGTGATCTGCGAGCCCTCGGCTTCGTCGTCGCTTGCCGCGGCAACGATCATGCCGAGTCCGGCAACGGCGATGCCGCCGATGATCATGAACTTGGTGACGCCACGCATCTTGCGCTTCGGCGGATGGGGCGGCCGAACAGGGCCGGTCGGGTAGCCGCTCATCGAAGCGACATAGGGAGTCGGGGGTGTTGAGGGGGGAAGGTGGATTGGGTCTGACATGGGGGCGTGTTGCTCTCTGTGGATTCGTTGAGTCCTTGGCCTGAGGATCAGACCGCGACTTCGTTGGTGGTGCGGAAGGGATCCGCAAGCAAGTTGTGTCAACTCGTGCCCAACTAAAGGTAAAGCCAAGGCTCAATATTCCGCCAGGACGAAAGTCACACTTTCACTACGGCTGCACTATCACCTAGGATGCCTGCATGTTCAAGGTGACGCAGCGCCGCGGTTCCGTGGACGTCGGACCACCGGGCGGCCCGACCCTCAAGATCCCCAGCGGCTTCACGATCCGAGCCACCGACGTCGAGCCGTACGACCTCGAACTCGACGTCAAATGGGACCCGCAACACGGGCGCCACACGCTGCGGAAGCTGACGATCGAAGCACGAGACGACAGCGACGACGTGCGCATGTCCAAGATCAACCAACTCAAGCTGCGCGAAATTGTTTCCACGGCACTCGTACGCGAACTCATCGGCGATGGCGGGTGGCAACAGGTCGTGGCCGACCATCGCGACCATGACCAGGTAGCCGTGGACGCTCTCGTCTACCTGCTGTCGCACGCACTCGGCAGCCAGAAGCCATCCGCCACCGTCGCAACCGCGCGTGGCCTCTCACCCGCCACGGGCCCCAAGCGCGTCTCCATTGCGCGCCTACTCGGACTTCTTCCACCTGCAGAACCAGGCAAGGCAACCGGGTAGCTCCGACCCGACCGGTGTCGGCGTGGCTCGATTCAAAGTCCGATACGGGTGAGGGCGTGGCGTGGCGTGAGAGTTGGTCGCTGACAGGACAGGCGCCACCGATGTGATCACGTGGGTCGCAGCTATAGTGCACCGATCCCGACAGGCGGCGGCGTGGCGTCGGTCGGGCGGAGCGGCGGGCGACGAGGGCAATGCGAGCAACGACATCAACTGACCGGCGTGACGACCTCGCGACCGGCACAGATGGGCAGCTGGTTTGATGTCGCCCGATCTGCCACTGGTCGTGTCGTCCGGTGTCTGCGTGGGCTGCGGAGCCTGCGCTGTCGCCGAGCCCGACCACATCGCCGTTCAGCTCACCGAGCGCGGCACCTATCTCCCCGTTGCCCGAGATGGCCGCCAGCTCTCCGAGCTCGACGAGCAGGTTGCCCTCGGCGCCAGCAAGGTGTGCCCGTTCTCCAACACTGCCCGCAACGAGGACTCGCTGGCGGCCGACTTGTTCGCGGATGACGACGCAGCCCACCACGACATCGTCGGCTACCACCGCAAGATCGTTGCCGGTCACGTCGTGGCCGGCGACTTCCGCGAGCTCGGCACGTCGGGCGGAATGACCTCCTGGGTGCTGTATCAGCTGTTGAGCAAAGGTGAAGTCGACGCCGTCGTTCACGTGGCATCGACACTCGACGCACTCCCGGACGCCCTGTCGCGGTACACGATCTCGAGGTCCGTCGACGAGTTGCTGTCGGGGCGCAAGTCGCGGTACCACGTGCAGACGCTCGCCGATGTGATGGCCGACGTCCGGCGGCAGCCGGGGAGGTACGCGATCGTCGGCGTTCCGTGCTTCGTGAAGGCGGTGCGCCTGCTCGCCGACGCCGATGAGGTACATCCGCGAGCGGATCGTGTTCACCGCCGCCCTGGTGTGTGGGCATTTCAAGTCGACGTTGTACTCCGAGTACCTGGCGTGGTCGAGCGGCATCCAGCCCCCCGACGTCAGCGACATCGACTATCGCCACAAGGAACCTGGCCGACCGCCCAACCGCTACTGCGTTCGGATCTCACCGCGCCACGGGCAGGACGTCGTCCGCGGCGTCGAACACATCCCGATGGCAGATTGGGGCATGGGGATCTTCAAGCTCGGCGCCTGCGACTACTGCGACGACATCGTCGGTGAGACTGCCGACGTCAGCCTCGGCGATGCCTGGCTCGATCCGTTCATGGCCGACTGGCAGGGAGCGAACCTCGCCATCGCCCGGTCGCCCCTGGCTGCCCGGTTGATCGAGGAGGGCGAGGCGGCGGAGAGCTCGACGTCATCCCGTGGACCGCCGACGACGTCGCCGCCGCCCAGGCCGGCGCCGTACGCCACCGCCGGCCCGGTCTGGCGGTCCGCCTCGGGAACCGGGCCCGCAAGGGGGTCTGGGCACCGACCAAGCGGGTCGAGCCGCTGCCGGCCTCCGAGCTCGACAGTGCCTTCGCCCAGCGGATGCTGAATCGCGAGGCGATTGCCATCGCCTCGCCGTCGGCGTTCCTGGAGGCGCAGCGTCGGGGCGACCTCGAATACTTCAAGCGGACCATGAGGCCGCTCGTCCAGCGCTACGACGGCACCCGCGTGACGACCTTCTGGCGCCGGGCGGCGGCCAAGATCGCCCACAGCCTTCCTCCGAAGGGTGAGGCGTTCCTGCGTCGCATCGTCGGGACGCCAACGCCAGAACTGACGCCCGCGGCTGGACGGAAGGTAGCCGTGCAGGCACACCATCCACGTCAGCCGAGATCGACTGAAGAGGGCACTTCTCTACGGGCCATTCGGCGTCCGAACGGCGAGCGGGAAGACCTCGATCGCGCCGGGCACCATCCAGCCGAACAGGGTGATCGCGTGGCGGATCCAGTCCACGTCGGACACCATCGCCGTGCGCTCCCACTTCGAGTGGTGCGAGATCGCCGACAGCCCGAACTTCGTGTCCTCCCAGAGCGATCCACCCTCGAATTCCTCGAAGTCGGCGTCGATCACGACCATCATCCGGATCGATCCCTCGCCGTCGACGGCGTCACGGAGCACGGGCAATGCCACCTGGGTGTAGTCCTCCCGGCTGACCCGCCCCGAATACCGCAGGCCGATCACGCCGTCAGGAAGCTCGCCGATGAGTTCGATCACCGAGCGACGGTACCACCGGCCTGCCGGCTCGTTCGTCGCTCGAAAGGGGTCAGAACGTCCGGAGAATTGTTGAGATTGTGTCGGGATGACGGCGTTCTTGTGAGGACTTCGTGCATTTACGGTTTCTTGAATTATCCAGCTAGATCCGCCGCCGATGACAGTTCATGCGGGTCGTACGACGAGCGTCGCTGATCTTCAGCCTGACACTGATCGTCGCCATCGCGGTCGGGTACGTGGCGCGGCGTTCGGAGATGTCCAGCGCAGCGCGACCAGGGCCTGACGGCCGCCGCCGAGATCGGCTCGTCACGGATGTCGGCGATCGTCGATGCCGTCGAGATCGCCGCTTCGTCGGGTCACGACGCGGGCCCCGACCGTCAACGCCCTCACCGCTGCCCATCCGGAGCTCGGCGTCTGCGTCGTCGACGCCGAGACCGTCAGCTGTGCGCGGTGACGGGCCGCGCCCCTCGAACGATGTCGTCGAGCAGCGCCTGGCCGATCGTGAGGAGCTCGACGGAGCGACCGGTGGCGCGCCGAGGTCGACACCTACGAATCGCTGATCAGCATCGATGCCGACGGGCCGTCGGTGTCGGTGATCGCCCAGCTGCCGAGCCGACGCCGTCTCGGGCCGAGGCGACGATCGTGGTGTGGGCGACCACGTTCCTGCCCGACCGCACCGCGATCGACGCCTTCGTCGTCGAGCGCGGGATCCGCCAGACGGCGACCGTGGTCGACATCGGCGCCCGGCTCTACGTGGTGGCCGCCACCGAGGACGCCGTCCATCTCCCCAGCGACGAGCGCCAGTTCTACATGCTGATCTTCACCCTCGCCGTGATCCTGCTCGTGCTCGCCGGCGCCACCCTGATCGCCGAGCAGCGCACCCTCGTGGAGCGCGCCAGCTTCGACCCGCTGACCAAGCTCCCCAACCGCGGCGAGTTCGAGCGTCGTGCGGTCGACGTGATCGCAACGGCCGAGCGTCAGGATACGAGGTGTGCGTGCTGTTGTTCGACCTCAACGGGTTCAAGCTCGTCAACGACACCTACGGTCACCGGGCCGGTGACGAGATGCTGCGCGTCGTCGGATCGCGGCTGCGCAAGGCGGTGCGCGACCAGGACATCGTCGCCCGCTGGGGCGGCGACGAGTTCGTCGTGATGATGCCCGGCATCGCCGACGACGAGATGGGTGCCAAGCGTGCCCAGCAGCTCGCCGACCAGGTCGCCGGGCGCACCCGCCTCGACGGCGTGCCGGACGCGCTGCGGGTCAAGGTCAGCGTCGGCGTGGCGATCTGGCCGCGTCACGGCGCCGATCTGCACTCGCTCGTCGAGGCGGCCGACCAGGCGATGTACCAGGCCAAGCGTGACGGCGAGACGTGGCGCGATCGCCGACGAGAAGTCGTCGCCGGTCAAGCCCAGCGTGCCTGTCTGAACGCCGCCTGGCCTACGCTGCGAGCGTGACCGCCCAGCCGCTCACCCGCACGCCGCTGACCGACAAGCTGGCCGGATTCGGCACCACGATCTTCGCCGAGATGTCGGCGCTGGCCGGTCACGACCGGATCGATCAACCTCGGCCAGGGCTTTCCCGACACCGACGGGCCGATCGAGGTGCTCGACGCCGCGGTCGAGGCGATCCGCATCGGGCGTCAACCAGTACCCGCCCGGGCCCGGCATGCCGGTGTTGCGTCAGGCGATCGCCGATCACCAGCGCCGGTTCTACGGGCTCGACGTCGACCCCGACCGCGAAGTGCTCGTCACCGCCGGCGCGACCGAGGCGCTCGCCGGCGCCCTGCTGGGCATGCTCGACACCGGCGACGAGGTCGTCGTGTTCGAGCCGATGTACGACAGCTATCAGGCGTGCATCGCGCTCGCCGGGGCGGTCGCCAGGCCGGTGGTGCTGCGACCCGGCGTCGGCCCCGACGGGCAGTACGGGTTCGACGCCGACGAGCTGCGCGCCGCCTTCTCGGCGCGCACCAAGCTGGTGTTGCTCAACACGCCCCACAACCCCACCGGCAAGGTGTTCACGCGCGACGAGCTGACGCTGCATCGCCGCCCTCGCCCAGCGAGTACGAGGCCATCGTCGTCACCGACGAGGTCTACGAGCACCTCGTGTTCTCCGGCGCCGAGCACGTCCCGATGGCGACGCTGCCCGGCATGGCCGATCGCACGCTCACGATCTCGTCGGGCGGCAAGACCTTCAACACCACCGGTTGGAAGATCGGATGGGTGTGCGGTCCGCGGCCGCTGGTCGACGCCACCAGGACGGCCAAGCAGTTCCTCACCTACGTCAACGGCGCACCGTTCCAGCCGGCGATCGCAGTCGGTCTCGGGCTGCGCGACGACTTCTTCGCCGGGCTCTCCGCCGATCTCGAGGCCAAGCGCGACCGCCTGTTCGAAGGTCTCGTCGCCGCCGGGTTCGACGCATTCCGACCCGAGGCGACCTACTTCACGACGGTCGACATCCGACCCGTCGCCCCCGACGGTGACGGTTATGCCTTCTGCCGTGCGATGCCCGAGCGGATCGGCGTGGTGGCGATCCCGAACCAGGTGTTCTACGCCAACCAGGAGCACGGCCGGCACCTGGTGCGGTTCGCCTGCTGCAAGCGGCTCGACGTCATCGACGCCGCCGTCGAACGACTGGCGCGACTCGGGGCGGCAACGTGACGCTCGATCCGGCTCGCCGCCGTCCAGCACGACATCGTGTGGAACGACCGCGACGCCAACTTCGAACGTTTGGCGCCGACCATCGCCGGCGCGGTGGCGTCGGGGGCGCAGCTCGTGCTGCTCACCGAGACCTTCTCGACCGGGTTCGGGTTCGGCGACTCCGGATTCGAGACCGAGCCGACCGGCGGCGCATCGTCGCAGTTCCTCGCCGCCCAGGCCAAGGAGCACGGCGTGTGGGTCGGCGGCTCGTGTCCCGAGGTGCACCCCGACGCTCCGGAGGACGATCAGCGACCGTCGAACTGCTTCGTGCTCGCCGGCCCCGACGGGACCCAGCACCGCTATCGCAAGATCCATCCCTTCTCGCACGCCGGAGAGGAGCGCTTCGTGCGCGCCGGCACCGAGCTGGTGACGGTCGACGTCGAGGGATTCCGGGTGTCGATGTTCGTGTGCTACGACCTTCGCTTCGCCGACGAGTTCTGGCAGCTCGCCGCTCGAGACCGACCTGTACCTCGTGCCCGCCAACTGGCCCGAGAAACGGCGCGAGCACTGGATGACGTTGCTCACGGCGCGTGCGATCGAGAACCAGGCCTACGTGGTGGGTGTCAATCGGGTCGGCACCGCGGGTGGCGAGGGTGGCACGCTCGCCTACTCGGGCGACTCGCGGATCGTCGACCCCACCGGGGAGCTGCTCGCCACGGCCAGCCGCACCGAGTCGGTGCTGCTCGCCGACCTGTCGACCGAGACCGTCGCCGACACGCGAGCGCACTTCCGGTTCCTGCCCGACCGGCGCTGAGTTCACGCGGACGTAACCACGGCCGCGGCGCCACTGTGTACCGTCGAACGGGGCGAGCATTTCGATCGCCCGGCAGATCGAGGAGCACTTGATGGCGACCGACAGCAAGCCCGACACGGTGGTCCTGATCCACGGGCTGTACCTCTCGCACACCAGTTGGGAGGGATGGATCTCGCGGTACGAAGGGCGCGGCATGAAGGTGCTCGCGCCCGGCTGGCCGGGGATGGAGGGGAGCGTCGAGGAGTTGCGGAGCAACCCGGCACCGATCGCCGGCATGCAGGTCGAGGCGATCCTCGACCACTACGAGCGCACCATCCGCGATCTCGAGACACCGCCGATCATCATCGGGCATTCGTTCGGGGGCGCGTTCGCGCAGGTGCTCCTCTCGCGCGGCGTCGGCGCGGCCGCGGTCGGCATCGCGCCGGCGTCGGTGCGCGGCATCCGCAAGGTCCCGTTCGTGACGCTGAGATCGAACATCGCGCTGCTCAAGAACCCGTTCGCCCGCAAGAAGGCGATCATGCTGACCGAGGAGCAGTTCAACTTCGGGTTCACCAACACGTTTCCACCCGACGCCGCCAAGGCGGCCTACGACAAGTACGCCGTGCCGGGCTCGCGCAACGTGCTGTTCTCGGGGGTCAACGCTCAGCTCAACCCGAAGACGGCATTGCAGGTCGACTGGAGCAAGCCGGACCGGGCGCCGTTTCTGTTCGTCGCCGGCGGCGAGGACCACATCGTCCCGGCGAGTGTCAACAGGGCCAACTACGACAAGTACGTGAAGTCGAACCCGGCGGCGGTGACGGCCTACAAGGAATACCCGACACGCTCCCACTTCACGGCCGCCGAGCCGGGCTGGGAGGAGATCGCCGACTTCGCCCTCGACTGGGCCCTCGCCCCGTCGCGGGCATCATCGAGCCGCGCTGACTCGGAGAGCCTCACGCTATCGACGTCGAACTGGACGCCTTGGGCGAGGGGGAGGGCGGTCGAGTAGTTGATCGTGTTCGTGGCGCGCCGCATGTAGCCCTTCCACGCGTCGGATCCCGACTCGCGGCCGCCACCGGTCTCCTTCTCGCCGCCGAACGCCCCGCCGATCTCGGCGCCGGACGGGCCGATGTTGACGTTGGCGATCCCGCAGTCGCTGCCCGATGCCGACATGAAGCGCTCGGCTTCGCGCACGTCGAGCGTGAACATCGACGACGCCAGGCCCTGCGGGACGCCGTTGTGGAGCGCCGATCGCCTCGTCGAACTCGTCGTAGGCGATCGCGTACAGGATCGGTGCGAACGTCTCGGTGCGCACCACTTCGGTCTGGCCGGGCATCGCGACGATCGCCGGGCGGGCGTAGAACGCGTCGGCGCGCCTCGTCGGCGAGCGCCCGCTCGCCACCGGCGACCACGTGCGCCGCCGTCGTCGGCCGCGGCGGCGAGCGCCTTCTGCATGCGTCGAAGGCGCCGCCGTCGATCAGCGGGCCGACCAGCGTGCCGTCGGCGAGCGGGTTGCCGATCGGCAGCGTCGAGTACGCCTCGGCCGATCCGCTCGACGAGCTCGTCGTGGATCGAGCGGTGCACGATCAGCCGGCGCAGGCTGGTGCACCGCTGGCCGGCGGTGCCGGCCGCCGAGAACACGATGCCGCGCAGCGCCAGGTCGAGGTCGGCTGTCGGGCGCCACGATGGCGGCGTTGTTGCCGCCCAGCTCGAGGATCGACCGGCCGAACCGGGCGGCGACGACCGGCGCCACCTTGCGGCCCATCGCCGTCGAGCCGGTGGCCGACACGATCGGGACGCCTTCGTGGGCCGCCAGCGCGGCGCCGACCTCGCCGCCACCGAGCACGACCTGCGAGACGTCGGCCGGGGCGTCGGTGTCGGCGGCAGCCTGCTCGAACAGCGCCTGGCAGGCGAGCGCCGTGAGCGGCGTCTTGTCGCTCGGCTTCCAGATCACCGAGTCGCCGCACACGATCGCCAGCGCGGCGTTCCACGACCACACCGCGACCGGGAAGTTGAAGGCGCTGATGACACCGACCGGACCGACCGGGTGCCACGTCTCCATCAGGCGGTGGCCGGGACGCTCGGAGGCGATCGTGAGCCCGTGCAGCTGGCGCGAGAGGCCGACTGCGAACTCGCAGATGTCGATCATCTCCTGGACCTCGCCGAGACCTTCGGAGCGGATCTTGCCGGCCTCGATCGACACCAGCTCGCCGAGCTCGGCCTTGTGCTCGCGGAGCAGCTCACCGAGACGGCGCACGACGTTGCCGCGCACCGGGGCCGGGGTGTCGCGCCAGACCTGGAACGCGGCGGTGGCGCGCTCGACGGCGTCGTCGACTCGAGCCGGCGGTGCCGGCCGCAGCCGAGCGAGCCGCCGTTGATCGGCGTGCGCGCCGGTTGGTCACCCGTCGGCGATCGACGCGCCGCACGCCGCCAGCAGGGCGGCGGCGCGGTCGACGAGTTGGCGGTGCGATGGCAGCGACGTCATCGTGACGCCCGTCAGCAGCAGCCCGGCGGCGACAGCCTCGCAGGCGTCGGCCAGGATCGCCAGCGCGGTGTCGGCCTGGTCGGCGGTGACGACCAGCGGCGGCGCCATGCGCACGCCGCGCTGCCCGCAGGTGAGCACCAGCAGCCCGCGCTCGGAAGCAGGCCTGCTCGACGCGCTTCGGCGGTGTCGTGATCGGTGACGTCGAAGCCGATCATCAGGCCGCGCCCACGCACGCCGGTGATCATCGGCTGGCGATCGGACAGCGTCCGGAGCCCGGCCAGCAACTGGTCGCCCACGCGAGCGGCGTTGGCCGCCAGCCCGTTCTCGACGAGGTCGAGCGTGCGCCACCGCCGCCGCGCAGGCGACCGGGTTCCCACCGAACGTCGAGCCGTGCTTGCCGGGCGCCCATTGCATGATGTCGTCGCGGGCGATGATCGCCGCCAGCGGCAGGCCGCTCGCCAGACCCTTGCCGGCGGTGATGATGTCGGGCACGACGCCGTCGTGCTCGCAGGCCCACATCTTGCCGGTGCGGCCGACGCCCGACTGGACCTCGTCCATCACGAGCAGGATCCCGTGCCGGTCGCACAGCTCGCGCAGCTCGGCCAACCAGCCGGCGGGCGGCACGACGTAGCCGCCCTCGCCCTGGATCGGCTCGACGAAGATCGCCGCCACGTCGCCGGGCTCGGTCATGCGCTCGAACAGCACGCTGCTCGATGTAGTCGGCGCCGGTGACCTCGCCGTCGTAGGCGAACGGGGCGTGGTAGCTGCCGGGCGTGACGATGCCGAATCCGCTGCGGTACTTGGCCTTCGACGACGTCAGCGACAGCGAGCCGAGCGAGCGCCCGTGGAACGCGCCGTAGAAGGCGATCACGTTCGGGCGGCCGGTGTGGTGGCGGGCCAGCTTGAGCGCGCCCTCGACCGCCTCGGTGCCGGAGTTGGCGAGGAACATCCGCGAGCGTCGCGCATCGGCGACGTGGCTGCCAGGCGCTCGCAGACGCTCGGCGTAGACGGGTGGTAGAAGTCGGACGAGCAGTAGTGCAGGCAGGCGTCGACCTGGGCGTGGACGGCGGCGTTGACGGCCGGGTGGGCGTGACCGGCGGCGTTGACGGCGATGCCGGCGTTGAAGTCGAGGAAGCGGTTGCCGTCGACGTCTTCGATCACGGCGCCCGAGCCGCGTCCGACGACCAGCGGGTAGACCCGGGTGAGCGACGGGCTGGTGACGCGCTTCGTCGCGCTCGATCACGCTGCGGGCGATCGGGCCGGGCAGTTCGGTGGTGATCCTGGGAGCGGTGAGCCCGGCGAGCTCGGCGGTGCTCAGTGGTGCGTCGGTACTCGCGACGGGAAGCGCTCATGTCGAATCCTTCGGTCGAGTCGGCGGAAGTCGACCATTCTGACACGAACATTCCCGAAAGTCACCTGTCCGGAACGATCATTCCGGCGTTCGCCGTGCTCGATCGCGGTTGTGGCAGGCTCGCGGCATGGGCGGATTCCGAGTCACGTACGCCACGCTGTCCGCCGACGACGCCGAGCTGAAGGCCGCGTACACGTCCGCCGTCGAGTCGGTCCGTGGCGAGCTGGGCGCCCAGCATCCGCTGTGGATCGGTGACGACGAGCGGTTCGGCGAGGCGTTCACGACCGTGTCGCCGCTCGACACATCGGTCGAGATCGGGCACTTCACGCTCGCCGACGGCAACGACATCGACGACGTCGTGGCCGAGGCCGCGCCAGGCCCAGCCGGCGTGGGCGGCCACGCCATGGCGCGAGCGCTGCGACATCCTCGACCGCGCCGCCGACCTGATCTCCGAGCGCTCGGTCGTCGACGGCGCCGCGCTGGCGTGGGAGAACGGCAAGAGCCGGCTCGAGGCGATCGGCGAGGTCGAGGAAGCGGCCGACCTGATCCGCTACTACACGCACGCGATGCGCGAGCACGACGGCTTCGACGTGCCGATGCAGCGCTTCAGCGAGGCCGAGGTCACCAGCGACGTGATGCGCCCGTACGGCGTGTGGGCGGTGATCGCCCCGTTCAACTTCCCGTCGGCGCTGTCGGCCGGTCCGGCCGGTGCGGCGCTGGTGGCGGGCAACACGTGCATCATCAAGCCGTCCGAGGTCGGCTCGCTGTCCGGGTCACCTCGTGTACCGGGCGCTCGTCGACGCGGGCGTGCCGCGTGGTGTCGTCAACATCGTCAACGGCGGCGCCGAGGTCGGCGCCGCGCTCGTCAACCATTCCGGCGTCGACGGGATCACGTTCACCGGGTCGAGCGCGGTCGGCATGTCGATCATCCAGTCGTTCTCGACCTCGCACCCGAAGCCGGCGATCTGCGAGATGGGCGGCAAGAACCCGGTGATCGTGGCCGCCTCGGCCGACCTCGATCTCGCCGTCGAAGGCACGGCCCGGAGCGCGTTCGGGTTCGGTGGTCAGAAGTGCTCGGCGGCGTCGCGGGTGTTCGTCGACGAGTCGATCGCCGACGAGTTCGTCGCCCGACTGGTGGCGCGGGCCGAGGCGATCCCCGACGCCTCGCCGCTCGAGCAAGGTGGGTTCCTGTCGCCGGTCGTCAACCAGGCGGCGCTCGACCGCTTCGAGGCTGCCGTCGCCGATGCCCGCCTGACAGGCGAGGTGCTCACGGGCGGCGAGCGACTCGACCGACGGGCACCACGCCGCGCGGCAACTACGTGGCGCCGACCGTCGTGCGCGTGCCCGACGACTCGACGATCTGGACGACCGAGCTGTTCGTGCCGTTGATCGCCGTGCGGCCGGTGGCGTCGCTCGACGAGGCGCTCGAGCTCGCCAACGCCGTGCCGTTCGGACTCACGGCGGGGCTGTTCGCCGAGGATCAGGCCGAGGTCGATCGGTTCCTCGACCGGATCGAGGCCGGCGTCGTGTACATCAACCGCGCCGCCGGCGCCACCACCGGTGCCTGGCCGGGCGTGCAGCCGTTCGGCGGCTGGAAGCGCAGCGGCACGGCCGGCAAGGCCGGCGGCGGGCCGTACTACCTCCAGCAGTACCTCCGCGAGCAGAGCCGCACCCAGGTGATGCGGGGCTGACCCGGGCCGTGGCACTGCATGGCCCCGACGCCGGCATCGACGACCTTCCCGATCGGGTGACGCGATACATCACCGAGCGGCTGGGGAACACGACGCTCGGGCGCACGGCGCCGCCCGCACAGATCGCGCCGTTGCTCGACGGGGCGATCACCGCCGAGGGGCTCGGTGTCGATCGCGCGTGGGAGGTGTTCGAGCGCGCCGTCGACCACCACACGGTGGCCCTCGACGGACCGAGGTACCTGGCGTTCATCCCGATGTCGCCGAGCGCTGCCGCGATCTGGATGGACGCTGTCGTCGGTGGGTCGAGCTTCTCCGCCGAGTCGTGGTTGGAGGCGGCCGGAGCGGTCGCTGCCGAGAACCAGGCGCTCGACTTCATCCGGCAGTTGGCCGGGATGCCGGAGGGCTCCGGCGGGTGCTTCACGTTCGGAGGCTCGAACGGCAACCTGTCGGCGCTCGCCGTCGCCCGCGACGTGGCCGGTGGACGCCGGCTGGCGGCAGTCGCCGACACCGCCCACGCCTCGGTCGACAACTCGTTGCGGCTGCTCGGCATGGAGTCGATCGTCGTGCCGACCGCCGCCGACGGCAGGTTCACGGGAGCCGCCCTGCGAGCGACGCTGGCCGAGTCGGGGCGCGGCGGCGAGCTGGCGGTGGTGATCGCCTCGGCCGGGTCGACCAACGCCGGCGTGGTCGACGAGCTCGGGCCACTGGCCGATGTCGCCCATGAGCTACGACGCCTGGCTGCACGTCGACGGCGCCTACGGCGCGGGCGCTCTGATGCTGCCGGAACGCAGGCACCTGTTCGACGGGCTCGGCGCGGCCGACTCGTTGATCGTCGATCCGCACAAGTGGTTCTTCTGCACGGCCGGCACGTGCGCGCTGCTGTACCGCGACCCGCGGCCGGCGGCGCTCACCCACACCCAGCACGGCCCGTACATCGACGTGCTCCACTCGACGTCGGCGACCGAGACGTGGAATCCGTCCGACTACGCGTTCCAGCTCACACGGCGGCCGTCCGGCCTGCCGTTCTGGTTCACGTTGCTCGTGCACGGGACCGACGCCATGACCGAGGCCGTGCGCTCCGTCGATCGCCACCACCGAGTACGCCGTGGGACAACTGCGGGCGATCGACGACGTCGAGCTGGTGCTCGAGCCGGAGCTGACGGTGGTGCTGTTCCGCAAGGCGGGGTGGGATGCCGCCCGCTGGACGGCATGGGCGCGCGATCTGCTCGAGCGCGAGGTCGCCTTCGTGGCACCGACCACCTGGAAGGGCGAGACGCTCGGCCGGCTCGTGTTCCTGCATCCGCTGACGACACGCGCGATCGTCGACGAGGTGCTGGCGACGCTGCGTTAGGAGCTCGGCCGACTCGCCGGCGACGACGCGGCAGCGGCGACGGCGAGCCTGACCCGCCGCCGTTCGGCGCGGGCCTCGGGAACCAGGATCGCCGACGACAGGATCATCAGCCCTGCCGAGATGGCGGCGATCCATACCAGCGGCAGCTGACCGACGATCACGAACGCCAGCAACGGGGCGAGCACGGCGCGAATCCCGGTGAAGAACGTGTGCAGGCCCATGTAGTCGGCGACCCGCGTGCTCGGCGGCGAACTTGGTGACCCACAGCATCCACATCAGGTCACCGCCGGCGATGGCGATGCCGAGCGTGATCGCCCCGACCCACAGGGCGACACGTGCTCGAGCCGGTGAAGAAGGCCGCGACGTAGGCGGCGAACAACAGGTTGATCGTGATCCGCGAGGCGAAGAACGACATCCGGTCGAACAGCCGGCCGAAGATCGGTGTCGTGAGCAGCCGCATCACGGACGGGATGGCGACGGTCAGCAGCATGATCGTGGCCGCGTCGGCCTCGATGCCGTACTGCGGCTGGGCGAGGTACTCGATGCGCAAGCGGCATCAGCATCAGGTTGCCGAATCCCATCAGCATCCAGGCGATCAGTGTCAGCCGCAGCTGGCGGTCCTCGACCATCAACTCGAAGTGGGGGAGCAGTCGCATCCGCTCCTCGCCGATGTCGGTCAGCTGTTGCGGACGGGATGCGGCGGTACAACCACGCCAGGCACGTCGATGCGAGGGCGCCGGCGAGCACGACCATCCACCACAGGTCGTCGCGATCGCGCAGCCAGGCACCCATCGCGATCGCCAACGGCGCCGAGACGGCGACCTTCATCACCATCCCCCGGCCGACCCGCTGGCCGCGCTCCATCGGCGGGAAGTTGCGCTCGTACGTGAACGTCATCAGCGGGATCGTCGAGTTGATCGCCGGCCAACGCGACGAGGGCACCGATCACGAACAGCGCCAGCGATCCGGTGGCGGCGACGACGAAGCCGATCGCGGCGACGAGCGAGACCACCGACGCCATCGACATCGCCGTGCGGCCGCGCCGTCGGGTGAGCGCGGTGATCGCCGGCGAGAGCGAGCAGTCCGAATCCGCCGGCCGCGGCGATCAGGCCCTTGGTGAGCCCGGAGGCGTCGAAGTGCTTGATCGCGATCGTCAGCAGCACCGACGTTTCGAGCGGCAGCACCACGCCGAGCGGGATCGAACGGATGACGTCAACCAGCTGTGTGCGCCCGACGACGTCGGCAGCAGGCTCGATCGTCACGTCCGCCACAACTCGTCAATTCTGCCTGCACCGACCCGCACAGCGGGCGCATGGTTTTCGTCACACTTGGCGTCGCCTAGCGCCGTATCAGTTCGAGCACACGGTCGACGGGGAGCCCGGGCACGACGTGGCCGTGGACGCCGGTCACGGTGTCGGCGACGAACAGGGCGTTGGTCACCGCTTCTTCGGTGGCGTCGACGACGGCGGTGAAGATCGGGTCGAGACCGGTGTCGGCGAGCAGGCGCGTCTCGAGGAAGCCAGCTGACGCCGCGCCGGCGGCGGTTGCTGGTCGAGGCGGCGAGGAAGATGTCGCCGCTCCCGTGATGGGCGACCGATCCGACCCGCGCCAACCCGAGCCCGACACGACGAGCGACGCGCTCGAGCTGGCGGGCATCGAGCGGGATGTCGGTGAGCACGATGCCGATGCACGATCCGCCGTCGTCGAGTGTCGGCGCCACGTCGCGCTCGGCGACGAGCGTTTCCCCCACCGGCACCCCGCCGATCCGGAGCAGTCGCGAGCCGCCGAAGTTGCACAGCAGCAGCACACCGATCGTGCCGAGCCCGTCGAGCACGCGCGATGCCGTGCCGATCCCGCCCTTGTGTCCCATCGTCGTCATGCCGGTGCCGGCGCCGACGACGCCCTCGGCGACCGGCCCGTCGGTGGCGGAGTCGAGCGCCTGGCGGACGTGATCGAGCGTCAGCCAGCGACGGGTGATGTCGTCGAGCCACGAGTCGTCGCATTCGCCGACGACCGGTACGACGACGTCGTCGGCGCCTTCGGCGAGCGTGGCGTCGACGAGTGCGTCGTAGCCGCGTCCGATGTTGTTGGTCGACACCAGCACCACCGGCGATTCGAGCATGCCCCACTCGCGGATCTCGATCGACCCGGTGAGCTCGCCCGCCCCGTTGAGCACGGCGGTGCCGGCTGCCATGGGATTGCTCCACATCGCCAACGCTCCGTCGGGCGCAACGACGGTGCATCCGGTGCGCGCCACCGACCCGTCGGGCTCGTCGCGCCACACCGTCACCTGGCCGACTCGGACCCCGGGAACGTCGGTGATCGCGTTGTGCTCGCCGGTCGGTGCGGTGCCGAAGGTGAGACCGAAATGCGCGGGCACGCGGGCGCGGTGCTGGAGCGGGCATGCGGGTCAGTGTGGCAGGTCGTCCAGCGGCGGAATCTAGATTCGGGCGCCGTGAGACACGCTGCGGATGCCGTGGTCTGGTCGTCGCGTCACCGCGGCCACGCGCCCGATGGCGGCTACTGGTTGGGTGTGCGCGAGGCCGGCGACGAGGAGCCCGAGCGGGGCGACATGTTGCACGCCGGGCTCGTCGCGGCGGGGGCGACGATCGTCGAACCGCCGGCTTTCGGCCTCGATCCCGTGCTCGCCGTGCACGATCCCGACTTCGTCGACTTCATGCGCCGCGCCTACCCGGCCTGGGTCGCCGAGGGGCATCTGACCGAGCCCGGTCAGCCGCACGTGGTCGGGTACCTGTTCGCCAACCCGGGCTTCGCGGCGCGCCACCGCCGGGATCGCCGCCCGGCGACGATCCGGGCCGAGCTCGGGTTGTACGTGATGGACACGATGACGTTGATGAGCGAGGGCACGTTCGACGCCGCCTGCTCGGCGGCGGACTGCTCGGCCCATGCCGCCGATCTGGTGACCGGAGGCGCGCCCGCGGCCTACGCCGCCGTGCGGCCGCCGGGGCATCACGCCGGGCCGGCATTCTTCGGTGGGTCGTGCTACTTCAACAACGCCGCCGCGGCGGCGGAGCGGCTGCGCGATCCGGTGTCGGGCGGGTGGCGATCGTCGACATCGACGCACATCAGGGCAACGGCACGCAGGAGATCTTCTGGGATCGCGGCGACGTGCTGTACGCGTCGGTCCACGTCGACCCCGGTGCAGGGTGGTTCCCGCACCTCGTGGGCTACGCCGACGAGCGCGGCGGCGGGAGTGGCGAGGGGTGGAACCACAACGCGCCGGTGCCCGCGGGTAGCGGCGACGAGCCGTGGCTGGCGGCGCTCGACGCGCTGTTGCACAGCGTCGAGTCGCACCGGTCGGAGGCGCTGGTCGTGTCGCTCGGCGTCGATGCCGCCGTCGACGATCCGGCGGCGCCGTTGATGATCACGCCGGAGGGCTTCCGCGCCGCCGGCGCGCGCCTCGCCGCGCTCGGCCTGCCGACCGTGTTCGTGCAAGAAGGCGGCTACGACCTCCCCCGACTCGCCCCCCTCGTCCTCGACGTCCTGACGTCCTTCGAATCCGCTGCCTCCACCCGAGGTAGCGTGTCGAACCAGTCGACGACGCGGTGCATGCGGTCGATGCGGCGGTCGGGGCGACCGGAGTAGGCGTAGACGTGGTACGAGTCGGGGTACAGCACGTACTCGACCGTGCGTCCGAGGTGCCGGAGGGCGATGAAGAACTGCTCGTTGTCGTGCGGCGGGCAGCGCAGGTCGGCTTCGCCCTGGAGCATCAGCAGCGGCGTGTGCACGTCGGCGACGTGGCGCAGCGGCGACTGCCGCCACAGCTTGCGCGACGCCCTCCGGCGTCAACGGGTCGCCGAGCAGCGACGCACGGCAGTACTCGGGGCCGCCGTCGGAGTTGGCCCAGCACGACACCTGGTTGGTGACGCCGTTCTCCGAGACCGCGGCGCGCGAAGCGGTCGGTCGTGCCGACCAACCAGTTGACCATGAACCCGCCGTAGCTCAGCCCGAACACGCCGAGCCGCGACGGGTCGGCCAGCCCGAGCGCGATCACGTGGTCGAGGGCGGCGTGCACGTCGTCGGCGTCGACACCGCCCCAGTCGCCGAGCTGCGGGCGGATCCAGTCGCCGTCCGTAGCCGGCGCTGCCCCGGATGTTGGGGCACACCACGCGGTACCCGGCGTTGGCGAGCACGATCGTCTCGACGTGGGGCGCCGGCGCCCATCCGCCGAGCGGCCCGCCGTGCACGGCGACGATCGTCGGCAGCGCGGCATCGCCGGCACCCGGTGGCGAGGCGATCCACGTCTCGATCGGTCCGCCGTCGCCGGGCGCCTCGACGCGGCGCATCTCCGGTTGTGTGAAGCGACGCTGCCACGCCGTGCCGAACGAGGTGCGGGTGCGCGAACTGCGCGGTGCTCGAGCGTCGAGGTCGACGCGTCATCACCTCCAGCCCGCGCCCGCCTGGCGTCGCCGAGCGCGACACGATCCCGCGGGCGCGGAGACGCCGATCGACGTGCGTGACCGACGTCGGCCCACGGCCCGTCGGCTCGCTCGCTCGCTGGCGCGCGGAGCGTCGAGCAGCGCGCCGCGTGCGGGGATCGATCTGCCACCGCTCGGGGAGCGACGCGTCCGCGGTCGGTGACGACGGCGACGATCGTGCGCTCGTCGCGCCACACCGGGCCCGTAGCGCCCGGAGACCATCCAGCCGGTGAGGTCGGTGTCGGTCCAGTTCCCGATCGGGCGGTCGAGCTCGGGCGCCAGCGCCACGGGCGGGCGCGACCCGTCGGCCGGTCCGAGCAGCAGGCCGGGCATCACGTCGTCGAGCGGTTGCGGCTGCGAGGATGCCGACCGCCGCCAGCCAGCGTCCGTCGGGTGAGTAGGCGGGGTGGGCGGCGCCCCCGCCGGCATCGAGCACGCAGCGCGGCTTCGACCGCGTGCGAACGCGGCCCGGCGTCGACGTCGACCGACCAGATCGTCGGGCGCGGCACGCAGGTCGGGGCGCTCGCTGCGATCGGCGACGAACGCCACGCGTGCGGCCGTTCGGGTGCCACGTGATGGCGCCGACGCCCCAGTCGCCGCGCGTCACCTGGCGCGGCGGCGCGCCGGCGTCGACGTCGATCACGAACAGGTGCGACCAGTGATCGCGGTGGCCGACCTCGTCCCACCGCCAGTCGGTGCGCGTGATGCGGCGGGCGGTCGGCGTCGGCAGCTTCGACGACCGCGACGCCGCCGAGCCGATCGGCGGGCGGTCGCCGACGATCCAGCGCGGCGGGTCGACCGCGGCCACGAACGCCAGCCGCGACGCCGTCGGGCGACCACGCCAGCTCGCTGATGTCGCCGAAGCCCGGCGACGCTCCCTTCGGCGCCAGCACTGCGCGACGCTGGAGCCACCGATCCGCATCACGCGCAGCTCGGTCGGGGCGTCGTCGTCGGATCGGATCGGAGCGGAGGAACGCGACGCGCCGGCCGTCGGGGGCGATGCCGCGGCGACGAGTCGCGGACGATGCCGTGCGGTGAGCTGGCGCGGGCTGCGATGTCGATGCGAGATCGACGGCCAAGAGGTGGCTCTCGTACACGAGCCGGCGACGTCGCCGCCGGATGCGACGCTTGACGACGACCGCCGACGAGCCGTCGCCGCGCGACGTCGAGCTCCTCGATCACCTCGACCGCGGCGATGTCGTCGGGGCCCATCGGACGCGATGTTCCAGCCATCGCGCCGATCATGGCATGCCGCGTGCCAGCCTGACTGGTGGATCAGTTATGGTTGCGGCGAGCACGGGCGGCGACGTCCACGCAACCACACGGGGGAGACATGAAACGTCGAATCGCAGCGGCGGCGCTGGTCGTCGGCCTGTCGGGAATGGCCGCGCTCCGGCACAGCGCGGCGCCCAGGACGACACCGTCACCTTGACGGTCGGGCGTGGTGCAGGACATGTCGTCGCCCAACGTCGCCGTCGGGTACCTCGTCCCGGAGTTCGACGTGTGGAACCTGCAGTACGCCACGCTGACCGACAAGGCGGCCGACGACTTCGCGACCGATCCCGGGCCTGGCCGAGTCGTGGGAGGAATCGAACGACGGTCTGACCTACACGTACACCCTGCGTGAAGGGCTCGAAGTGGTCGGACGGCGACGCCGTTGACCGCCGAGGACGTCGCCTACACGATCAATCGCTCGCGCGACGAGGAGTGGTACAACCACTACTCGACCACGCAGAACCTCGACGCCGTCGGCGATCGACGACCGCACCGTCGAGATCACGAGCTCGGTCCCCGACCCGAAGCTCCCGACGATGGACGTGTACATCGTGCCCAAGCACATCTACGAGCCGTCTCGACGCCGAGGCGATCCTCGAGTACGACGCCATGGACGGGGTCGCGTCCGGCCCGTATTCGCTGACCGAGTGGCGTTCCGGGCAGGACTGGACGATGGTCAGCAACCCCAACTGGTACGGGCGCGACAACGGGATCGACCGGATCGTCTTCCGGGTGTTCACCAACGCCGACGCGATGGTCGCCGCGCTGCAGCAGGGCGAGATCGACTTCGCCCACGACGTGCCGTACCCGTCGGTCGAAGAGCTCTCCAGGACGCCGACGGCATCGTGACGGTCGACGGCTGCCAGGGCGGGTTCACCGAGATGGCGCTCAACGGCGGCGCGGGCGGGATCGGCGACGGCCACCCGGCGCTGCAGGACATCAACGTCCGGCACGCGATCTACTACGCCATCGATCGCGACGTGCTGTTCGACCGCGTCGCGCTCGGCATCGGCGACAAGGGCACCACGATGTCGCCGTCGGCCGACACCACGTGGGTGCCCGACCTCGGTGACGAGCTGTACACCTACGACCCGGATCGCGGCCAATCAGATCCTCGACGACGCCGGCTACCTCGACACCGACGGTGACGGCGTCCGCGAGATGCCCGACGGCGGCCAGCCGCTCGAATTCCGCTACGCCGAGCGCTCCGAATCGACGATCGCCGCCCCGATTCGCGAGTTCGTCACCGAGTGGCTGGCCGACATCGGGATCGCCACCACCGGTCGACGTGATGGACGACACGCAGCTCTACGACGTCCAGGTCGCCGGGAACTACGACATCTTCGTGTGGGGATGGACCCCGTACGTCGACCCCGACCCGATGTTGTCGTACTTCCTCTGCGATCAGGTCACGACCGATGTCGAGGCGCCGGGCTCGAACGACGCCAACTGGTGCAGCGAGGAGTACGACGCCCTCTACGAGCAGCAGAAGGTCGAGCTCGACCCCGAGCGGCGGCGTGAGATCGTCGCCGAGATGTTGCGGCTCTTCAACGCGAGTCCACGTATCTCGTCCTGCTCCAGGATGCCGACACGCAGGCCTACCGCACCGACCGTTTCGAGGGGTGGCTCCAACAGCCGGCCGAGACCGGCCCGGTGCTGTTCACCAACACCTCTCCGGCATACGTCAACCTGTCGGTGATCGGTGGCGACGACGGTGGTGGCGGCTCGAACACGTGGCTGATCGTCGCCGTCGCGGCAGGCGTCATCGTGCTGATCGTGATCGGCGGCGTCGCCTTGAAGCGCAGATCGTCGGCCTCGGACGATCGCGAGTGACGACCATCGACTGACGACCGAAGGAAGGCGCGATGCGGGTCCGGTTCGTCGTCGGCAGGGTCGTCGGTTCGCTCGCCACGTTGGCGTTCGTGCTGGTCGTCAACTTCTTCCTGTTCAGGGTCATCAGCGACGACCCGGTCGGCAAGCTGTTCCGCGGGCGCAACCTGACCCAGGAGCAGATGGACGCCAAGCGCGCCCAGTTCAACCTCGACGGCTCGCAGTTCGAGCAGTTCATCGCCTACCTCAAGCAGACGTTGTCGGGCAATCTCGGCGACTCGATCCTGAGTGGGCGGCCGGTGACGACCGAGATCCGCGAGGCGGTTGTGGCCGACCCTCATGCTCGTCGGCACGTCGACTGTGTTGTCGATGGTGATCGGGATCGCACTGGGGATCCACGCCGGGTGGCGCCGCCGGAGCTCGTTCGACGCAGGGGCGACCACGTTCTCGATGTTCACCTACTCGGTGCCCGACTTCTGGTTGGGCATGCTCTTGCTCGTCGTTCTTCGCTGTGACGCTCGGCTGGTTCCCGACCGGCGGCTTCGAGGACGCCGGCAGCACCAAGACCGGGCTGCCGGCACTGCTCGACCAGTTCCACCACATGTTCCTGCCGATGCTCACGCTGACGCTGGCGTACATCGGCGAGTACATGATCGTGATGCGCTCGTCGCTGATCGACACGCTCAACGAGGACTACCTCCAGTTGGCGCGCGCCAAGGGACTTCGGGACTCGATGGTGCGCCGCAAGCACGCCGTCCCGAACGCGCTGTTGCCAGTCGTCAGCCTGTCGGCGCTCAACTTCGGTTTCATCCTGTCGGGCGCGATCGCGGTCGAGGCGATCTACTCGTGGCCCGGGCTCGGGCAGGCCACGATCGAGGCGATCCGCGGTCCTGACTACGCCATGCTGCAGGGCCTGTTCCTGCTGTTCAGCGTGGCGATGATCGTCGCCAACCTCGCCGTCGACCTGTTGTACGGATACCTCGACCCACGCGTGGAGGGCCGATGAGCGAGCCGCGACGTCTGACGCGCCGATGGCGCCGTGACCGAGTCGTCGACGCCGGACGAGGTCACCGTCGCGCACCGCAGTCGTGCGGCGATGCGCCGCGCGCCCGGCGCGAGTCGCTGCGCGTCAACTGGCACGTCTCCGCGACGACCGGCTGGCGATGATCGGACTGATCGTGCTGATCGGGTTCGCGATCATGGCTGCTGATCGCACCGTTGATCAGCCCCGAGAGCGGCCTCAGCGCGACCGAGTCGATCGACAACCCGCTGTGGGCCGAGCCCAGCCGTGACTTCCCGCTGGGAACCGACCACCTCGGTCGATCTGTCGGCTGCCCAGTTCGTGTGGGGATCGCGCGTCTCGTTGCTGGTCGGATTGGCGGCGACGGTGCTCACGATCGCGATCGGTTCGCTGGTCGGCATCACGCGCCGGGTACTTCGGTGGATGGGTCGACTCGGTCCTGATGCGGATCACCGACTGGTTCCTCGTGATCCCGTTCCTGCCACTGGCGATCGTGCTGGCAGCCGTGCTCGACCGATCGCTGTGGAACATCGTGCTCGTGATCGGCGTCACGTCGTGGCCGGGCACGGCGCGTCTGATCCGTGCTCAGGTGCTGACCGTGAAGCAACGCCTGTACGTCGACCGGGCGCGATCGCTCGGGGCCAGCCGCGTCCACGTCGTCCGGCGCCACGTGCTTCCGAACGTCGCGCCGCTGATCCTCGCCAACGTGACGCTGGCGGTGCCGATCTCGATCCTGACCGAGACGCACGCTCGCGTTCCTCGGTCTCGGTGACCCGACCCGGGCCTCGTGGGGCAAGACGCTCGAGGAGGCGTTCAACGCCGGGGCGATCACACGCCACGCGTGGTGGTACTACATGCCGGCCGGGATCGGGATCGTGATCGTCGTGCTGGCGTTCACGTTGTTCGGACGGGCGATGGAGGAGATCCTCGATCCGCGACTCCGGGAGCGACGTCAGGGCTCATGAGCGTGCTCGAACTTCGCGACCTGCACGTCACCTATCGCTCCGAGCGCGGTGACGTCCCTGCCGTGCGCGGCGTCGACCTCGTCATCGAACCCGGTGAGACGGTGGGGCTGGCGGGCGAGTCGGGATGCGGCAAGTCGACGATCGCCGCCGCCGTCCTGCGACTGCTGCCGAGGCAGACCCAGGTCGAGGGCCAGGTCGTGCTCGACGGCGAGGACGTCTACGCGATGAAGCCCGGACGGCTCCGCGCCGTGCGTTGGACGGGCGCCGCGATCGTGTTCCAGGGAGCGCTGCACTCGCTCAATCCGGTCCGTCGAGTCGGCGACCAGATCGAGGAGGCGATCCTGCTCCACTCGCCCGACGAGGGCGGGCGCGCGGCGGCGCAGCAACGAACTGCTGGAGCGGGTCGGGATCCCGGCCGGCCGAGGCCGCTGCGTATCCCCACCAGTTGTCGGGCGGGCAACGCCAACGGGTGCTGATCGCACTCGCCCTGGCATGCGAACCCAAGCTGCTGATCGCCGACGAACCGACCACGGCACTCGACGTGATGGTGCAGGCGCAGGTGCTGGAACTGCTCGCCGAACTCCAACGCGACAACGGCCTGGCTTTGCTGTTCATCACCCACGACCTCTCGGTGCTCACCACCACCTGCGAGCGGCTGGCGGTGATGTACGCCGGGCGGATCGTCGAGGACGGGCCGAGTCACGACGTGTTCGGTGAGCCGCTCCATCCGTACAGCGCCGCGCTCGCACGAGCGTTCCCGACGATCGGCGACCCGTCGTCGCGCATGAATCCGGGTGGCCTCGCCGGCGACCCGCCCAATCCGGCCGACCTGCCCTCGGGTTGTCCCGTTCCATCCCCGCTGCGACCGGGCGATCGAGGAGTGCGCCTCGCTCGACGTCCGACTGGTCACCGCCGAACCGGGCAGGCACGCGGCGTGCGTGCACGTCAGGGCTATGGGTGGCGTGCGATGAGTGACGCGTTGCTCCGACTCGATGACGTCAAGGTGACCTTCTCCGGACACCGCGGCACGGTGCGCGCCGTCGACGGCGTGTCGCTCGACGTCCAGCCGGGAGAGGTGCTCGCCCTCGTCGGCGAGTCGGGCTGCGGCAAGACGACTCTGATCCGGTCGATCCTCGGTCTCGAGCCCACGTCGGGCGGCACGATCACGTTCGACGGCAAGCGCGTCGAGCAGCAGCAACGCGGGCTGCGCGCCTTGCGCCGCCGGGTGCAGATGGTGTTCCAGGACCCGACCGGGGCGCTCAACCCACGCCACACCGTCTACGAGGCGGTCGCCGAGGGGATCCGCATCAACAAGCTCCCCGGCAGCGAGCCGCAGTTGGTCGCCGAGGCGATGTCGGCGGCAGGTTTGCGGCCGCCCGAACGATTCCTCGGTCGCTACCCGCACGAGATCTCGGGTGGGCAACGCCAGCGCGTCCTGATCGCTGGCGCGATCGCACTCGACCCGCAACTGCTGCTCGCCGACGAGCCGGTGGCGTCGCTCGACGCCTCGATCCGCGGTGAGATCCTGGCGTTGCTGCGTTCGTTCGTCGACGAGCGTGGGCTGTCGATCATCGCCGTCACCCACGACCTCGGGCTGGCATGGAACATCGCCGACCGGATCGCCGTCATGTACCTCGGCCGGATCGTCGAAGTCGGCGGCGCCGAGGAGGTGCTCGCCAATCCGCAGCATCCGTACACCAAGGCGCTGCTGTCGGTGGTGCCCGAGCAGCAACATGTCGAGCAGCAGATCCTGACCGGCGAGACGCCCGACCCGAGCCGGATACCTCCCGGATGCCGGTTCCATCCGCGCTGCCCGGTGGTCGCCTCGGGTGAGGCCGAGCGGCTCGGCATCCACGGTCGCTGCATCGGGGTCGACGTCGATCTCGTCGACCGCGGAAACGCCCATTGGGCGGCCTGCCACGCCTTGCCGTGACGCGCCGAGCCCGGTTCAGCGTGGCAGTCGGCGGTGCCAGGCGCGGTCGGCGATCTCGCTGTCGCCGTCGCGCACCTTCAAACGGATCGTGACGTCGAAGGCCTCGGCATCTGAGGTGACCTCGAGCGTCGACTCGGTGGTGACGATGGCCTCCGGCCACTCGATCACGTAGCTCGCGTGGCCGCGCGCCCACGCTCGCGACGGATCGACCGTCGACACTCCGAGCTGGCCGCGGTAGTCGTCGCTGACGACTGCGCCGTGCAGGCCGTCGTAGGTCCCTCCGTAGCGGGTCGCGACGCGTGTTTCGCGGCCGAGCACGTCGTGTTCGATCCGCCATTCGACCCCCTCCGCCTCGTCGGGCGAGGGGCCCGAGCCGGCCTGGAATGTGTGATTCGATGCGGGCAGGTCGACCAGCGGCAGCACGAGCTCGATCGACGCGACGTCGACGTCGAGCGTGACCGGGCCGGGCGGGGGCCAACAGTTGGGCCAGTCGGTCCCGGCGACGGCGAGCCGCACGACGTGGCCGGGCTCGAGCGTCCACGTCGTCGCCTCCAGCTCGATGGCGATGTCGTTCCACTCGCCCGGAATCGTGTCCGACGGCCGCGCTCCGACCGCACCCGCCGGATCGGCCGGCCAGCAGCCGCGATGGCGCAGGTCGAGCATGCCGCGGGTGATCAGCGCCGACGATCCGTCGGGGGCCACGTCGCAGAGCTTGACGCTGACATGGCCGTAGGCCTGGTCGACACGGACCCGCATCGAGACGCGCGGCGTGCCGACCAACTCTTCCCCGTCGGCGACCGGCCAGTCGTAGGCCAGCGATCGCGCGTTGTCGGTGCGCTGGTCGAGCGGCTGTCCCCACGGCAGCCCGCCGCCGCACGAGTTCCATGCGGCGAACCCGACGTCGGCCACGATCGACAGCGAGTCGACGTCGGCCCGACCGACACCGAACGAGGCGTGGCGCAGCCCGGCGGGCGGCCACGCGTCGAGGTCGACCCAACGACCGGGATGGAACTCGAGATCGGGCTCGGGGTGCACCGGGCGGCGGACGTAGACCTGACCGGGCGCGCCGGGGATGCCGTCGCCGTCGCGGAGGTGCTGGTCGAAGAACGCCAGCACGTCGACGTCGTCGTCGACGTTCGGGCCGGGCCGGGCGCGTTCGGGCGACTTGTGCACCCATGGTCCGGCCAGCAACCTCCACGGCAGCCCGTTGCGGACGTACTGCTCGACCACACGGAACGAGTTGTTGCGATACCCGTCGGCCCAGCCGACGATCAGCATCGACGGGCACGACATCCGCTCGTAGCCGGCCCCCTCGGGCCCGAGGCGGATCGATCCGCGGCGCCACGTGGTGCCGTCGGTGGGGTGCTCGAGCCACTCCAGCAACCACGGCGGGGTGGCGTCGATCCGTCGCCGCCATTCGGCGCGCCAGCCCTCGCCGAACACCGCGGGCACCGGAGGCAGCGCGTTCATGGCGATCATGTAGAGCGGGTAGTCGATCAGGTCGATCGCCCGCAGCACGCCTCCGCAGTAGTGGACGTCGTCGGTGTAGCGGTCGTCGGTGGCGTAGGTGGCCACGACCGCACGCAACGCCGGCACGTCGTCGGCCGCCATCTGCAACGCGTTGAATCCCGAGTACGAGGTGCCGAACATGCCGACCCGTCCGTTCGACCACGGCTGCTCGACCAGCCACTCGATCGCGGTGCGCAGGTCGGAACGTTCGACATCGGTGTACTCGTCGGTGGCGATGCCCGACGACGAGCCGGTGCCGCGGAGGTCGAGCCGGAGGACGGCGAACCCCTCCGCCGCGAAGCGTTCGTAGGTCGGCCGGTACGACTCGGTGACGTCGTCCTTCCGGTAGGGCAGCGCTTCCATCACCGCCGCCAACGGCGCGTCGGTGTGCGGCAGGTAGAGCGTGGCCGCCAGGCGCTCTCCGTCGGGGGTGACGATGGTGACCTCCTCGACCCCGAACGCCAAAGCCACGCCGATGACCGTACCCGCGGTGGCCGAGCGCGATTCGTACGTCCGTCTAGTGTCGGATCATGCACGTGGCAGGCGGATCTGCGAGGCCTGCCGGAGTCGTGCGGCGATGAACCACGAGTACGACGTCGCCGTGGTCGGGCTGGGCGGGCTCGGGTCGGCCGCCGCCTATTGGCTCGCCCGCCGGGGTGCACGGGTCGTCGCCTTCGAGCAGTTCGAGCTGGGACATGTGCGCGGTGCCTCGCACGACCACTCGCGCATCATCCGCCGCTCGTATCACACCGCCGGGTACGTCGCCCTCACAGCGGGCGCCTACGAGGCGTGGCGGGCGGTCGAGGGCGACGCCGACGAAGAGATCATCCTGCGCACCGGCGGGATCGACCTGTTCCCGCCGCTGCCGGCGATCGACCCGGCGCCGTACCGGGCCAGCCTCGACGCCGAGCAGGTGCCGTACGAGGTGCTCGATGCCGGTGAGATCAGGTCGCGCTGGCCGGCGTTCGACCGGGGCACGCTCGTGTCGGGCGACGTCATGGCGATCTTCTCGGCCGACACCGGCATCGTGCCGGCCGGCCGCGGGACGGCGACGCTGCAACATCTGGCCTCCTCGTACGGCGCCGACCTGCGTCCGATCACACCCGTGCTCGGCCTGCAACCCTCGGGCGACGGCAGTGAGATCGATGTCGTCACCGATGCCGGCATCGTCACCGTCGGGCACGTGGTCGTGTGCTGCGACGCCTGGACCAACCGGCTGCTGGCACCGCTCGGTCAAGAGATCCCGTTGGCGGTCACACGCGAGCAGGTGAGCTACTTCCCCTCCAGCGGGGCCGACCTCCAACCGGGGCGCTTCCCGGTCTGGATCTGGATGCACGATCCCAGCTACTACGGGTTCCCGGTGTACGGCCAGATCGACTCGGTCAAGGGCTCCGAGGACTGCGGGGGTGCCGATGTCGATCCCGACACGCGGACCTTCGATCCCGACCCGGAGATGGAGCAACGACTGGCGGCGTTCATGGTCGAGCTGCTCGGCGACCGGTTCGGTGCACCACGCACCACCACGTGCTTGTACACGCTCACCTCCGACCGCGATTTCGTCGTCGACCGGCTCCCGGGCCACCCCAACATCCTCGTCGGGCTCGGCGCCGCACACGGGTTCAAGTTCGCGGCCTGGTTCGGCCGCACGCTGGCCGACATCGCGCTCGGCGCCGCGCCCGGTGCCGAGCTCGCTCCCTTCGCGTTCGATCGGCCTTCGCTCCGCCAGCCGATCGACCGCGCCAGCTGGTTGGTGTAGTCCGCGCAGCTAGCGTTTCGGCAGCCATGGACGAGCCGGACGACCTCCACGAACTCGAACGCGCCCTGCTGGGTGGCATCCAGGGTCTGACGCCGACCGCGGGCGACGTCGACGGCTCGCGCGCCGAGCTGCTCGACGGGCTGTACATCGCCCAGGTCCAGAGCCGCGTGCTCGACCACACCGCCCGGTTCCTGCGGGCCGGGGGCAAGGGCTTCTACACGATCGGCTCTGCGGGCCACGAGAGCAACGCCGCGGTGGCGGCGGCGCTGCGCGCCACCGACCCGGCCTTGTTGCACTACCGCTCGGGAGGCTTCTACTGCGCCAGGGCGCAGCAGCAGCCCGGTCACGACCCGGTGCGAGACGTGCTGGCCGGCATCCTCGCCCTCGCCGACGAGCCGATCGCCGGCGGACGCCACAAGGTGTTCGGCCATCACGGCCTGGCCGTGATCCCGCAGACCTCGACGATCGCCTCGCACCTCCCGCGCGCCCTCGGCGTGGCCTTCGCGATCGGGCGCGGCAGACGGCTCGGCGTCACACTCGACTGGCCCCACGATGCACTCGCCGTGTGCACGTTCGGCGACGCGAGTGCCAATCACTCCACGGCCCAGGGTGCGATCAACGCCGCCTGCTACACCGCCCACAGCGGGCTCCGGGTGCCGTTGCTGTTCGTGTGCGAGGACAACGGCCGTGGCATCAGCGTGCCGACCCCGCAGGGGTGGATCGAGGCGACGTTCTCGAGCCGCCCGTCGTTGCGGTACGCCCAGGCCGACGGCACCGACCCGCTCGGGGTGCACGACCTCACCACCGAGCTCGCCGATCATGTGCGCGCCACCGGGCAACCGGCGCTGCTGCACCTGCGGACCGTTCGCTACCTCGGCCACGCCGGCACCGACGTCGAAGCCGGTTACCGGTCGCCGGCGTCGATCCGTGGCGACTACCTGCTCGACCCGATCCTCGCCACGGCGCGGGCGCTGGTCGAGTCGGGCCATCGCACACCCTCCGACCTCGTCGACGAGTACCTCACGATCCGGGAGCACGTCCGCAAGCAGGCCGTCGACATGACCGCCGAGCGGACACTGGTCGACGCCGACGAGGTGATGGCGCCGCTGTCGCGGCGACGGCCGATCGGCGTCGCTGCCACGGCCTCGCGCCCTCCCGATCGCGCTCGACGCGGCGAGCTGTTCGGCGCCACGCTGCCCGAGGCGGAGGGCGCCCTGACGCTGGCCGAGTCGATCAACCGCTCGCTCGGCGACGTGTTGATCGGTCATCCGGGTGCGCTCGTGTTCGGTGAGGACGTCGGTCTCAAAGGTGGCGTCTACGGCGTCACCCGCGGCCTGCAGAAGAAGTTCGGCGCCGCCCGCGTGTTCGACTCGCTGCTCGACGAGCAGTCGATCCTCGGGCTGGCGCTCGGCGCCGGCGTGTCCGGACTGTTGCCGATTCCCGAGATCCAGTACCTCGCCTACCTCCACAACGCCGAGGACCAGTTGCGCGGCGAGGCGGCCAGCCTGTCGTTCTTCTCCAACGGCCAGTACAACAACCCGATGGTGGTGCGAATCGCCGGGCTCGCCTATCAGAAGGGCTTCGGAGGGCATTTCCACAACGACAACGCGGTCGGCGTGCTCCGCGACATCCCCGGCCTGGTCGTCGCCTCGCCCGGCCATCCGTCCGATGCCGCTCCGATGTTGCGATCCTGCGTTGCCGCGGCCGCCACCGATGGCACCGTGAGCGCCTTCCTCGAGCCGATCGCGCTCTACCACACGCGCGATCTGCACGAGCCGGGCGACGGGGTGTGGACGGCGCCGTACGCGGCGCCCGACGACTGGGCTGCTGCGCACGTGCCGATCGGCGAGGGGCGGCTCGTTCGCGACGGTGACGACGTCGTGATCGTCACGTGGGCCAACGGCTTGTACCTGTCGCTGCGGGCCGCCCGGCAGCTGGCGGCCGCCGGCATCTCGTGCCGGGTGTTCGACCTGCGTTGGCTGGCGCCGCTTCCGATCGAACAGGTGCTGGCGCATGCCACCGACACGGGGCGCGTGCTGGTGGTCGACGAGACGAGGCGTTCCGGTGGTGTCGGCGAGGGTGTCATCGCCGGCCTGGTCGAGGCCGGCTACTCGGGGGCGATCGAGCGCGTCTCCGCGCTCGACACCTTCATCCCGCTCGGCGACGCCGCCAACCTCGTGCTGGTCAGCGAGGCCGACATCGTCGAGGCGGCGACCCGCCTCGCGGCACGGGGCCGCTCAGGGCGCTGCTCAGAGGTGTGCGATCAGCTCGTTGCGGGACGGGTTGCGACCCTGCCCGTGCGTCCACCAGAAGTCGGACGGTGAGCTGATGCCGGGGAGCCCGTCCATGTACTGGCCGACGAACGTCGATCCGCCCGACGTGCGCGTGATCGGCACGGAGTCGGCCGCCACCATGTAGTTCGGGTTGGCGGCGATGATCGTGTCGACGTCGCCGGTGTCATTGACGTCCGCCTGGTCGAGCCAGATCACGGTCGTGTCGGGCAACGGGTCGGTGGTCAACAGCGTGTAGAGAGCCTCGGTGCTGGTGCCGCCGGCGCCGTTGCGGCCGATGATCACGAGCGTCCGCGAGCCTGATCCGGTCGCCTGGCCGTTGAACCCGGCGTACCCGGTGGGTACGGCAGCGACCGTCGTGGTCGGGGCGGCCTCGGTCGTCGTCGGCGATCCGCCGCCACCGTCGCCGCCGCCACCGTCGTCGCCGGCCGCCGCCATCCGGAGGAGGAGGGGGCGGGGTGGCGACTGTCGTCGTCGTGTCGCTCTCCACCGCCGTCGCGGCGATCGTGTAGTCCGTTCCGTCGGGCGTGACGGTCACGTCGTGGAGACTCGACTCGGCACGGAGGAAACCACCTGACACGAGATCGGTCTCGGTCGCGTACGAGCCGTGGAGGGCGTAATGCGATTCCTCTGCCGACACGATCGTGCGGGCATCACCCTCGAGCGCCGACACCTCACCGCGGTCGACGATGCCCCCGACGGCGAAGACGACCACGGTCGCCAGCACGCCGAGGATCACGATCACGACCAGCAACTCGATGAGGGTGAATCCCCGATCATCATGTCCCGCCTGCTGATGTCCGTCCACACCTTCACTTCGACACCCTCAGCAGGGTTCTTCACCTCGTCTTTGCATTCGTGACTACATCTTGAGGCACCCGTTCGGGTGACAAGTCAGGCTGCCGGCGATCCACGGAGCCGAGTCGTGCGTTCCGCGTAGTGTTCTGTCCTGTGAAGTCGATGCAGGAGAGGATCAACGACCTCGAGGGGCGACGCCGGGCGGCGTTCAGTGCCGGCTCCGAGCGGGCGATCGAGCGCCAGCACGCCAAGGGCAAGATGCTCGCCCGCGAGCGGATCGAGTACCTGCTCGACGACGGCAGCTTCCACGAGCTCGACATGCTCGCCCGCCATCGCGCCCACGAGGCCGGGCTCGAGGAGCGGCCCGTACACCGACGGCGTGATCACCGGATGGGGCACGGTCGACGGGCGCCGGGTGTTCGTGTTCAGCCAGGACTTCACCGTGTTCGGCGGAGCGCTCGGCGAGGTGTTCGCCGAGAAGATCCACAAGCTGATGGACCTCGCCCTCAAGACGGGAGCGCCGTTGGTCGGGCTCAACGACGGTGCCGGCGCGCGCATCCAGGAAGGCGTCGTCAGCCTGGCCAGCTATGGCGGGATCTTCCGCCGCAACGTCCAGTCGTCGGGTGTGATCCCGCAGATCTCGGTGATCCTCGGTCCCTGCGCGGGCGGCGCCGTGTACTCGCCGGCGATGACCGACTTCATCTTCATGGTTCGCGAGTCGTCGCACATGTTCATCACCGGTCCCGACGTGGTGAAGACGGTGACCGGCGAGGAGGTCACGCTCGAGGAACTCGGTGGGGCGATGAGCCACGCCTCCAAGTCGGGTGTCGCCACCTTCGTCGCCGACGACGAGAAGGCCTGCCTCGACGACGTGCGGTTCCTGCTCTCGTTCCTGCCGTCGAACAACCTCGAGCAACCACCTGTCGACGACGTCGGTGACGATCCGGAGCGACTCTGCCCCGAGCTCAACGATCTGCTGCCCGACAGCTCGAACCTGCCGTACGACATGCACAAGGTGATCAAGGCCGTCGTCGACGGCGGCGAGTTCTTCGAGTACTTCCCGCACTTCGCCAAGTCGATCCTGTGCGGCTTCGCCCGCGTCGACGGTCACTCGGTCGGCATCGTCGGGAACCAGCCGATGGTGCTCGCCGGCGTGCTCGACATCGAATCGTCCGAGAAGGCGGCCCGCTTCGTTCGCACCTGCGACGCCTTCAACATCCCGATCCTCACCTTCGTCGACGTGCCCGGCTTCCTGCCCGGTGTCGACCAGGAGTACGGCGGCATCATCCGCCACGGAGCCAAGTTGCTGTACGCCTACTGCGAGGCGTCGGTGCCACGCATCTCGATCATCACCCGCAAGGCCTACGGCGGGGCGTACGTCGTGATGGACTCGAAGTCGGTCGGGTCCGACCTCTCCTTCGCCTGGCCCTCGGCCGAGCTGGCCGTGATGGGCCCGCAGGGGGCGGTCGAGATCGTCTACCGCCGTGAGCTGCAGCAGGCGGCCGATCCGGCGGCGCGCCGGGCCGAGCTGGTGGCCGACTACACCGAGAAGTACGCCAACCCGTACGCCGCCGCCGAGCGCGGCTTCGTCGACGATGTGATCGAGCCGGCCGAGACGCGTCGCAAGATCGTCGCCGGGTTGCGCATGCTGCGCACCAAGCGCGAGGAGCTCCCCCAGCGCAAGCACGGCAACGTTCCGCTCTGATCGCGGCGAGCCACTCAACAATCCGCCGCCGGCGCCGATAAGGATTCGAGAACACAAGAGACGCCGGCGCCAGCCAACCCGCTGTCGCACACGCGACACGACGTCGGCGCGAACCGGAACGGTTGGGACCCGCGCCCGAACAGAGGACTTGGACACATGACGACGATCGTCGATGAGACCCACACCGAGTGGGACGCGGCGGCAATGCTCGACGCCCTGCCGGAGCGGGTCAATCGCTACCGGGTCTCGGACCTGGTGATCACGTACTGCAACGCGGCATGGGCAGCTCAGTACAACGTCGAGCCGGCTGCCGCGATCGGTCGCCTGCTCTACGAGTTCCTGTCGCCCGACGAGCTCGAGGGCCTCTACTCCCAGCTTGCCCTGCTCGGACCGGACAGCCCGATCCTGGTCGACAAGATGGCCCGAGCAGCCCCCAACGCACCCGGCCAGTGGCTGGAGTGGGTGGACCGCTACATGGTCGGGCCGGACGGCGCCGAAGTGCTGTCGGTGGGGCGGGATGTGACCGAGCGTCACGTCGCAGAACTGCGACTGGCCGAGAGCGAGGCGCGCTTCCGCGATCTCGCCGACAAGTCGTCCGACATCGTGTGGCACTTCGTCAGCGAACCGAGACCGCACTTCGACTACATCAGCCCGTCGGTCGAGAACATCCTCGGCTACCCGCCGTCGTACTTCCTCGAGGACTTCAACCGGATGCTCGAGATCCTCGACGACGAAGGCCGAGCCGTCATCGACCGCGCCTTCCGCGGCGAGCAGCTGCTGAAGCGCTTCGACTTCCATCTCCGCCATGCCGACGGCTCGATCGTCATCGGCGAGACGCAGACGACGGCCGTTCGGCATGCGCTCCAGGGCGTGAGTCGTGACGTCACCGAGCTCCGCCGCCTGCAGGAGCGGTTGGCGGCGCTCGCCCTGCGCGACCCGCTCACCGGACTGGCGAACCGGCGCTTGCTCGACGAGCTGCTCGAGGCCGAGATCGCCCGCTCGCGGCGCAGCGGCCTCCCGCTCGCCGTCGCCTACATCGATCTCGACGGTCTCAAACTGGTGAACGACACGCACGGCCACGACGCCGGCGACGTCGTCCTGTGCGAGACGGCGCGCAGGCTGCTCTCGCTCGTGGGTGGTGCCGACGTCGTCGCCCGGCTGGGTGGCGACGAGTTCGTGGTCGTCTACCAGCCAGATGCCGCCGGCTCGAACAACCTCGTCGACCGGATCGACGAAGCGCTGTCGGAGCCGATCACGATCACTCCCGACGTCTCCGTCTCCTGCCCGGCGAGCATCGGCACCGCCGACACGCGCCTGATCGGGCACGATCCGAACCATTTGCTGGCCGCCGCCGACAACGCGATGTACCAGGTCAAGCGGGCCCGTCGCGGCGTCCGCGGGGTCAAATCGGCCCGTCGCGCCGCTGCCCAGCGGCGGTGAGACGTCGAATACGGCGTTATTGCCGCTGATCGTGCACAAATCCTCAAGGAACCTCCAGGTACTGGCCGATGAACCGGTTGGCGAGATCCACATCTCGTCCCGGGGACCGCTCGCGGGACCCGGCCGGTAGCAGTTCCTCCCCATTGGCGGGCAGGAGGAAGGAAGCATCATGAGCAAGGCTCAGAAGGTCATCAAGTGGCGTGCTGCCGCTCCGATCGCGAAGGCCGCAGCTTCGGCTGGCACGGTCGTCGCACTGATCGCAGTGGTCGGTGCACCGCTCAAGTGGTGGTGACGAGCTGACTGGTCGGGCCCGCGTCAGCGGGCCCGACCGCTCAGATTCCGCTTCCCAGGTTCAAAGGACGAGATGACCGAAGAACGCAACCGCCTGCGCATGGTCGCCGCATTCGTCGGCTTCGTCGCGGTGCTGGGCGCGGCGCTGTTCAGCCTGTTGCTCCGGATCGACCTCATGACGAGTGAGGCCGAGGTCAACTGGCTCGCCTTCGGTCTCTTCTCGACGCTGCTCGTCCTGGGCGAGACGCAGCCGCGCTTCTGGATGCGCTTCGGCGAGGGCGGCGAGGTGACGCCCGGCTGGGCCTTCGCCTACACGCTCGTGTTGCTCGGTAGCCCATCGGGCGCCGTCGTCGTGATGGTCGCCACCAACCTGTTCGTCGACGCACGGCACCACAAGGGTGCCCTCAAGATCGTCTTCAACGTCTCCCAGATCGCCGCCGCCCTCTCCGTCGGCGGGCTCGTGCTGCATGCAGCCGGCGTCCACGATGGCATCACCGGAACCGACCATCTACCGATCAGCATGGGTATCGGGATCGTCGCCGCAGGTGTGGCGATCTTCCTCGTCAACGGCCTGCTGACGGCGACCGTGATCTGCATCCATCAGCGGATCGGCATGATCACGATGATGCGGTCGGGGTTCGCCCTCAGCATGGCCGTCGACGGCGCCCTGCTCGCCCTGGCGCCGGTGTTCGTGATCGCGATCGAGTTCAGCATCCTGATGCTGCCGTTGCTCGGCATCACGTCGTTCCTCGTCTTCCACTCGGCCAAGACCGCACTCCAGCGGGAGCACGAGGCCAACCACGACCCGCTCACGATGCTGCTCAATCGACGGGCGTTCGACGATCGGCTGGCGATCGCCCTCGACGGGATGGCCGACGACCGCCATCCGTTGGTGCTGGTGATGGACCTCGATCGCTTCAAGGACATCAACGACCGGCTCGGTCACCCGATCGGCGACCGGCTGTTGCGCAGCTTCGCCGAGCGTCTCGAGCGCACGCTGCCGGCGACGGCGAGCGCGTCGCGGCTCGGCGGCGACGAGTTCGCGGTGGTCATGCCCGGTGTCGCCGACATCCAGGAGGCGAAGCGGTTCGTGAACAACCTCCAGGCCACGCTCGGCAGGCACCACGACCTGTCCGGCTTTCCCGTCTCGGCGGCGGTCAGCATCGGGGCGGCGATGGCACCGATGCACGGCCAGTCGGCGGCGTCGCTGGTTGCCGCGGCCGACCTGGCGATGTACCGCGCCAAGCAGTTCGGCTCCGGGATCGAGTTCGCCTCGACGAGCGACAATCCGCACGACTTCGGGCGAGTCGGCCTGCTGGCCGACCTGAGCGCGGCGATCGGAACGACCCAGATCACGGCGCACTACCAACCGATGGTGAGACTCAGCGACGGGACCGTCGACAGCGTCGAGGCACTGATCCGCTGGCGTCATCCGGAGTACGGGCCGATCGCGCCCGGCGACTTCATCGCCATGGCGGAGCAGACCGACCTGATCGGTCCGCTCACCGAGTGGATCCTCCAGATCGCGATCCAGGACATGACGACACTGGGTCCGCACATGCCCAAGCTGTGCGTGAACGTGGCCGCCCGCAACCTGCAGGACCGCCAGTTCGGGGCGAGCGTGATCGCCGCCATGGACAAGCTCGGGTTCCCGTCCGAACGGCTCGAGATCGAGATCACCGAGCGCGACATCGTCACCAACTCCGAGCGCAGCACGCTGACGCTGGCGCGATTCCGCGACCACGGTGTGCGGATCGCGATCGACGACTTCGGCACCGGCTACTCGTCGTTCCTGACCCTGCGTGACCTGCGCGCCGACCGACTCAAGATCGACCAGCAGTTCACGTCGAGCATGATCGAGTCGACGGCCGACGAGCTGATCGTCACCAAGGTGATCGAGATCGCGCACGCACTCGGGCTCGACGTGGTTGCCGAGGGTGTCGAGTCGGACGCCGTGTGGCGACGACTCGGCGAGCTCGGGTGCGACCTCGCCCAAGGTTTCGCGATCGCCCGGCCGATGCCGCTCGCCGACCTCCGCCAATGGATCGCCGACTCGGCCGGAGCAGTGGCCCCGGCTGCCGAACCGATCCTCGCGATCGAGCGGGCGCCGGTGCTGAACCCGACCCGACCGGCGGTGTTCGTCTCGTGATCGTCGTCGTCGCCACCGGTATCGGCGTCGCCTCGGCGCTGTGGTCGTGGCCGCGCATCAAGCGCCTGGCCGCCGTGCGATTGCGCCACATCGAGCTGGTGTGGGTGGCGCTGGTCGTGCAGCTGATGCTGTTCGAGTGGTTCGCCCGACGGATCCCGATGAGCGTCACCGAAACGGTGCACTACCTCACGTACGCGCTGACGGTGACCTTCATCGTGCTCAATCGTCACGTGCCAGGGGCACTGCTGATCGCCACCGGCACGGCGTGCAACCTGATCGCGATCGTGGCCAACGACGGCTCGATGCCGGCCAGCATGGACGCGTGGCAGCGGGCCGGGCTGCGCCCGATCCCGCCGGAGGTGTTCGAGAATTCCGCCGCGCTGTCCAACCCGAGGCTGGGATTCCTCGGCGACATCTTCGCCGTGCCGGCGAGCTGGCCACTGTCGAACGTGTTCAGCATCGGCGACATCCTGATCGTGGTCGGGGGCACCTACCTCGCCCACCAGTGCTGCCGGCCGCGATCCGTGCCAGCCGACGATCTGGCGTTCAGCGCCATCTGACGCCGGCGCTGATGCTGTGTCAGGCGGCGCGCAGGTGGCGCCGGTCGAGGTCGGCCAGCAGGCGCGCCAGGGCGGCCGAGATCGGCTGCCCGGTGGCGTACTCCACGAACAACCATTGACCGGCGGGGTTGATCTCGAGGAACACGTACTCGCCATCTGGCGAGCGGCGCAGGTCGATCGCGCCGTACCAGAGGTCGAGCCGTCGCATCAGGGCCAGCAGGCCGGCGCTGACCGTGTCCGGCAACGTGATCGGGGTGATCGCCGACTGATCGCTGTGGAGCCGGAAGTCGTACTCGTAGCCGCCGTCGGGCACGACGATCTGGGCCGGGAACAGCTGATCGCCGACGACGGTGACGCGGATGTCGCAGCCACCGGGGATCGCCTCCTGGAAGATCACCGGGGAGAAGCGGACCTGCTCGAGTTGCTCGAGCTCGGTCTCACCGACCAGGCGCGTCTCGCGCCATGTCTCGGGTGTGGCCGTGAAGCCCTTGTACACGACCGACCCCGGTTCCTCGGCGAGGAACTGGCGGGCGCGGTCCGGGCTGTTCGTCATGCACGTGCGCGGCACGCGCAAGCCGAGCTCGCTGGCGACCTTGAGCTGCCACATCTTGCGTGAGGCGGCCTCGTCGCGGTCGGGGTCGTTGACCCACACCGCGTCGAGGCACGACCACAGCCCGGCGACGGCGGCGGCGCACTCGCCGATCACGAACATCCGGTCCTCCGGCGTGCGCAGCTGACCGGGCGGCTGGAACGGCTGTGGCCGGCGCCACCACATCACTCGCAGCTGCGAGGCGTCGATGCCGTCGAAGCCCCACTCCGCCGACCAGTCGCCGTCGGGGCGCGTCCATGTGGTGAGCGAGACGTGCTCGGGCATCTCGGCCGTGTCGAGTCGCACGACGCCGGCGCCGAGCTCGTCGAGGTGTGTTCGAACAGTGGTGGCGTGGAGGTCGCCGTCGTGGGAGACGATGCCGATCATGGGGAGCTCCTTCGTTGGTCGGATGAAAGCTGGTGGGGCCGGCGCGACCACGTGGGTCGCGCCGGCCGCCGGCCGAGTGATCTGCTTGGGACGATCACTCGGTGATCTGGAGCAGTGCCGCCAGCACCACTTCGAGGCTGGCGAGCACGGCACGTTGTGCCTCGATCGCCGATTCGAGCTCGGCGATCACGCCGTTGCCGTCCTCGCCATCGTCGCCTTCCGCCGCCTCGCCGCCGAGCGCGGACGCGCCGGCCAGCACGAGCGGGCGTAGCCGGCCCGCCAGTCCGCCGAGCCGTCCACCGACGCCGGTGACGTACGGCGGATCGATGATGATGCTGCCGGGGTCGAAGATCGTCTCCTGCCACGTGTTCGGGTCGTCGCCACCGACGCTCGTGAACACGTCGGCGGCGATGCTCGTCCCGAGCACGTCGGCCGCGTTCGCGGTGTCGAGCGCCTTGATCGTGCCGAGCACGTCGGCGGCGAGCGTCGTGTCGGCCGCCTTCAACGTCCCCAGCACGTCGGCGCTGATCCGCGTGTGCAGCTGGTCCGCGGCGAGGCTCGTGTCGGCCGCCTTGAGCGTGGCGATCAGGTCGTCGGCGGAAGCCGTCTTCGAGCCCTGGGGCAACGCCTGGAGCGTCGGCGACACGTTGCGGATGGCGGCGATCGCCGTGCCCGAGTTCGATCCGGTGCCGGCCGAGTTGCACCCACCGTTGGTGTGGACACCGACGACGCGGCCGGTCGATGCCTGGAGGATCCCCGATCCGGAGTTGCCGCCGAGCGTGTCGATGTCGTTGTAGCGCACGGTGGTCGCCGAGATCGTCGTGCACGGCCCGGCCTCGATCCGCTTCGGCTGGCCGGCCGGGTGGCCGATGATGGCCAGCATGTCGCCGACCGCCGGGTTGGTGGTCGAGACCTCGCTGAACCCGTAGGTGTTGCCGGGGTTGCCGCCGATCCGGCAGATCGCCATGTCGAGCCCGCCCAGGCGGTACTCGATCAGCTGTGTGATCGGGAACGTCTGCTCGGCCCGCAGCGTGCCGGTCGAGTCGACCTGGTACAGGAAGTTGACGTGCATGTTGGTGGCGATCTCCTGAGGAGAGATCGCCGTGCTCGTGCCGTTCTGGCGGGGCACCGTCCACCCATTGGGATCGGCGTCGAAGAGATGCCCGCAGGTGAGCATGAGGTTGGCGCTGATCATCGTCCCGCTGCCCCAGCGGACGCCGTTGACGTCGCCGGGATTGGTGTAGATCGACCCCAGGTTGCTGTTCCACTGCACCTGCACCGCCGGCTTCTGATGGGCGTTGACGAACGCCGTGGTGACGCCGAGCGTGCCGTCGTACTGCTCGACCGGCTGTGAATCGTCGGCGACGCCGCAGATCGACTCGAAGATCTCCGAGTAGTCCGGGCCGGCGCCTTCCATCGCCGACTCGTTGAGCTCGAGCCGGTCGAGCCTGGGCAGGTAGAGGGGGTTGTCGAGGTCGGCGTGCGGTGCCGCAGTCGCCTTGCGCGCCCGTGGCGACGAGGGCCGCTTACGAGGTGTGTTGGCCATTGATCGCTCCTTGGTGTCAGCGCGACAGAAGTGCTGCCGCACAGCACAGACGGTCGACCTCGCCGCCCGATACGGCACCGACACCGATGACGGCGTGATCACGCCACGTTTGACGAACTCCTGACAGGCACGCCTGGCTAAGGTCACCGAGCGTGGCCGAGATGTCGATCAGCCCGACCCCGACCGAGGAGGAGGCGGCGGCGCTGGCGGCCGCGATCCAGCTGCTGTGGCCGCGTCCGGCGGTGATCGCCCAAGCGGAGTCCGCACCCACACTGGCCTGGCGGTTCAGCGGGCGCTGGTGGCAGCGCGATCGGATGGCGACCACCGATCGCCCGTGGCGTTAGGGATCGGCGATGGCTGTCGACACGGTCGAGCTCACCACCGTGGGCGACGACGTGGTCGTGCTCCATCACGGTGAGACCACCTACCGCTACGAAGGGCTCGACCCCGATTCCGAGTTCGAGCTGCACGGGATCACAGGCCGGACGCTGCCACGCCCGGATGGTCGAGCTGCTGTGCCGGGTGGCCACCGTCAACGACCTCCATTTCGGCGAGACCGAGTGTGGTCGCATCGACGACCACGAGGGCGGACCGATCCTCCACGTCGAGCCGGGTGAGCCGCCGTACGCGGAGACGATGAACCGTGCCGCGGCGGCCGAGATCGCGGCGATCGAGCCCGATGCCGTGATCGTCAAGGGCGACCTCTCGAACGACGGCACCGGCGACGAGTGGGCGGCCTTCGAGGCCTGCTACCGGGTGCGCGTTCGGCGACCGACTCCATGTCGTGCGCGGCAACCACGACGCCTACCGCGGCCAGCTCGGGTACGCCGGTGACCAGTGGATCCGACTGCCCGGGCTCGACATCGCCCTGCTCGACACGACGTGCCCCACCGACACCCCGGGCCACGTCGGTCGATCGCAGCTCGACTGGCTCGACGACCGGCTGGCGGACGCCGGCCGAACGCTGCTGTTGGGTCACCACCAGCAATGGCTCCCGGGCGGCGGTGTCAGCCTCGATCGCAGCGAGCACGACTACTTCGGGATCGATCCCGACTCGAGCGCCGCCCTCGACGCCCTCTGTGCCCGACATCCCCACGTGATCGGCTACGCCGCCGGCCACACCCACCGTCACCGGGTGCGACGCATGGTGATCAGCGGCGCGCCGTCGATCGAGGTCGGCTGCGTCAAGGACTTCCCCGGGACGTGGGCCGAGTACCGGGTCTACGAGGGTGGTGTGATCCAGGTCGCCCACCGCATCTCCGACCCTGCGGCGCTGCGCTGGAGCAACCGTTGTCGAGTGCTGTACCGCGACTTCGGGATCGACTACGAGCAGTACGCGATGGGCGCGCTCGGCGATCGCTGCTTCGTGATGCCGGTCGCTGCCTGAGCCGGCCGACGACCGTCATCCCTGCTCAGCGGGGGTCCGCGCGCGTCCTGTCACACCCCCCAACCATCATGGTCCGCATGGAGATGATGACGATCGTCGTGCTCGTGGTGGCCGTTGGGGTGGCCGCCGCGCTGGCCGCTGCCGAGATCACTCGGCGCCGGCTGGCGACGGCCGATCTCCGCCAGCCCGAGGTTCCGGTCGACGAAGCGGTGCGCGACGCGGTCGCGATGGCGATGGTCGAGATGCGCGCCACGGCCGCATCCGAACGCGACGCCGCCGTCCACGCCGCGATCGAGCAGGCGGCCGTGCTCGGGCGCGAGCAGCTCGGCGCCGCCGCCCAGCAGGCCCGTCAACAGTCGGTCGCCGAGCTCGGCGCCAAGAAGGACGTGATCGACTCGCCGGCTCGATCAGGTGCGCACCGAGATGCGCACCGAGCTCGACGAAGCTCGGGGCGATGGTGAGCTCGCTCGCCGAGCAGAGCGCCGAGCGCTTCGGGCAGGTCGACCAGTCGCTGCAGGAGCCACGCCGAGGTCACCCAGACCCTGTCGCAGTCGGCTCAGGCGTTGCGCGAGGCGATGGCCTCGCCCACGGCGCGGGGCCAGTGGGGCGAGCGCATGGCCGAGGACGTGCTGCGTCTCGCCGGCTTCGTCGAGAACGTCAACTACGTCAAGCAGACCCAGCTCGACGGTGCGACTCGGGTCGCCCCGACTTCACGTTCCCGCTGCCCAAGGGCCACGAGCTCTACATGGACGTCAAGTTCCCGATGGCCGGCTACCTGCGCTACCTCGACGCCACCAGCGACACCGAACGCCAGACCCATCGGCGCCGCGTTCATGCGCGACGTGCGCGCCCGTGTGCGCGAGCTGGCCCGCCGCGACTACGCCCGCCAGTCGGCCAAGCACTCGGTCGACTACGTGTTGATGTTCCTGCCCAACGAGCAGCTCACCGGGCTTCATCCACGAGAGCGATCCGTCGCTGATCGACGAGGCGATGGGCCAGCGCGTGGTGATGTGCTCGCCGCTCACGCTGTTCGCCTTCCTCGGCGTGATCCGCCAGGCGTACGACAACTTCGTGCATCGAGCAGACCAGCGACCAGATCCTGGCGCTGATGGGCAAGTTCGGCGTGCAGTGGGCAAGTACACCGAGCAGCTCGAGAAGGTCCACGCCAAGTTCGAGCAGCTCGACCGCCAGTTCGACGAGCTGATGGGCCCCCGCCGGCGCCAGCTCGAGAAGCCGCTGCAACAGCTCGAGGCCGTGCGGCGCGAGCGCAACCTGGCGATCGACGGCGAGCTGTTCGCCGAGCTCGCCGCCGACGGCGATCGACGGCGACGCCGACGACGTCACCCCCGACAACATCCGCCGCCTCGGCGCCTGACGGACGTCAGCCGGGCAGCAGCGTCGCGCGGACGGCGACGGCGAGCCGGTCGACCATCTCGTCGAGGTCCGCCTCGCTGACGCTGAGCGCCGGGCCGAGCATCACGGCGTCGCCGACGTCGCCGTCGACGCACGAGGTGCACGGGTACACGGTCAGCCCGACGATCGAAGGCGGCCGCCGCCGACCCGCTCGGTACACCGCCGCTCGAGCGTCGAACGGTTGCTTGGTGCGCCGGTCGGCGACGAACTCGACGGCGTTCAGCAGCCCCATCCCGCGGATGTCGCCGACGTGGGGGTGGTCGCCGAGCGTGTCGTGCAGCCGCTCGCGGCAGCGCTCGCCGAGCGCCGCCGAGCGGTCGACGAGGCGCTCGTCGTGGATCACGCTCAGCACCGCCTCGCCGACGGCGGCGCCGACCGGATGGTGCGACCACGTGAAGCCGTGCGAGAAGGTGTCGGCCTCGTCGACGGTGTCGTGCACGTCGCCCGACGCGACGCACAGCCCGAGCGGCCAGTAGCCACTCGACGCTCCCTTGCCGCACGTGAGGATGTCGGGCTGCACGTCCCAGTGGTCGCATCCCGAACCAGCGTCCGGTGCGGCCGAACCCGGTCATCACCTCGTCGGCGATCAGCAGCACCCGTGGCGCTCGCAGCACCTCGGCGACCTCCGGCCAGTAGTCGTCGGGCGGCACGACGGCCCCAGCGTGGCGCCGCTCACCGGTTCGGCGATGAAGGCGGCGACCCGCTCCGGCCCGGTCGCGCGGATGATGCGGTCGATCTCGGCGGCGTGCTCGTTCGCCGGTGCGCTCGTCGCGGTAGGGGTTGGCGACGGCACCCGCACGGTCTGGCCCAGCCACGGTTCGTACCCGATCGTCACGATCGCGCGGTCGGATGCGTCGAGCGCGCCGCGGCTGTTGCCGTGGTACGACGCCGGCGCGCGCGAGGATCACGTGACGGTCGCTCGCCGCGTGCCAGGTGGTACGCGCGGGCCAGCTTGATCGCCGACTCGTTGGCCTCGCTGCCGCCGCTGACCGGGAACACCCGGGCGTCGTCGAGCGGCGACGACCTCGGCGACCCGTCGGGCGAAGCGGTCGAGCGCGTCGGTCTCGAACTGGGTCGAGTGCACGTACTCGCACGGTGCCCGCCTGGGCGGCCATCGCCGCCACCACCTCGGGCGGCCGTGACCGATCGAGCAGGCGATCGCACCGCCGGCGCCGTCGAGGAAGCGTCCGGCCGTCGGCGGTGGTGATCGTGCAGCCCTCGGCGTGCACCGCGACCGGTCGGTCGGGGGCGCGGTGGAACACGTGGTCGACGGTGGTCACCGTCACCGCTGCCAGCTATCGGCAGGTCGGACGCGTCGTCGCACCGATCCGGCAGACTGGGCGGCGATGAGCCAGCCCGCGTTCGACTTCGGCGACGAGCCGCACGACGACCCGTCCAACCCGACCTACACGGTGGGCGAGCTGGCCGACGCCATCAACGAGCAGCTGCGTCGCGGGTTCGACGACGGGGTGTGGGTGCGCGGCGAGATCGACGGCCTGCGCAACAGCGGGCCCCACACCTACTTCGCGCTGGTCGAGGACGGCGACGAGGGCCGGGCCGTGCTCAACGTCTCGCTGTTCGCCCCGATGAAGCGCAACCTCACACCGATCCTCCGGCGCAGCCGGCTCGAGCTCGCCAACGGCATGAAGGTGCGCATCTTCGGCCAGCTCGACTTCTACGCGCCGACCGGACGGCTCGGCCTCAAGATGGCCGGGATCGATCCGCGCTTCACGCTCGGCGAGCTCTCACAGGCGCGCGACCAGGTCGTGCGGCGACTGGTCGCCAGCGGTCTGTTCGACGCCAACCGCGCCCGTCGCCTGTCGCCGATCCCGCTCCGTGTCGGCGTCGTCACCAGCGTCGGCACGGCGGCGTGGCACGACTTCCACGACGAGCTCGATCGCAGTGGGTTCGGTTTCGACCTCGCCGTGTGCGACACGCGCGTGCAGGGTGAGTGGGCGGTGCCGATGGTGGCGGCGGCGATCCGCACCTTGACCCGACGCGGCGATCTCGACTGCGTGGTCGTGATCCGCGGCGGTGGCGCCCGCAACGAGCTGGCCACGTTCGACGCCGAGCCGATCGCGATGGCGATCGCCACCAGCCCGATCCCCGTGCTCACCGGGCTCGGCCACGAGGTCGACCGCAGCGTCGCCGACGAGGTCGCCCACACCGCGCTCAAGACGCCCACCGCCTGCGCCGGGGCATTGATCGACGCCGTCCACGACTACCTCGCCGCCATCGAGCGCGCTGGGCGGCGATCGGCGCCATCGCCCGCCAGGAACTCGACACCATCACGGGCGCCCTCTCCGATCGGGCCCACCGCATCGCCCGGCGCACGCACGCCGCCGTCGAACGCGCCGACGAGCGGCTCGCCACACGCGTCGAACGCGTCCGCGCTGGCACCGTTGCGCCAGGTCGATCACGCCGCAACGCCAGCTCGGCGGCCGCGACGAACGCCTGCGTCGCTCGCGCGCCGCAGCTCGCCGTCGCCGAGCAGCGTCACCTCGATGCGGCGCGCGGCGCGCTTGGCGCTGCTCGACCCGGTCAACCTGTTGCGTCGTGGGTGGAGCATCACGCGCGCCGCCGACGGCGCCGTCGTGCGTTCGGTCGCCGACGCTGTCAGCCGGCGCCGAGCTGATCGCACGCGTCTCGCCGACGGCGAGATCGTCAGCCACGATCCCACCATACGAGAGGTCGAACAACCGTGACCAGCGAACAGACCCGGCTACGCCCAAGCGCTGAGCGAGCTCGACGCCATCCTGCGCGAGCTCGAGAGCTCCGACGTCGACGTCGACCGGCTCGCCGATCGGGTTGCCCGGGCCGCCGAGTTGATCGCCCTGTGCCGCGACCGGATCTCGACGGCCGCGGATTCGCATCGACGAGGTGATCGCCGACCTCGACACGCCCGACACCGAATCCCCGTAGCCTCGGCGTGGTGCCCGTCGATGCTCCCGCCAGCCTGCGGCCGATCGCCGATCGCGTCGTCGAGCGGCTCGAGCGAGTTCCTCACCCCGGAGCTGGCCCGGTGGGCGGCGTTCGATCCCGATCTGCGCGAGCCGATGGCCGAGATCCGGCGGCTCGTGCTGCTCGGGCGGCAAGCGGCTGCGGCCGGCGTTCTGTCACTGGGCGTTCGTCGGTTGCGGCGGCGACCCCGACGACCCGATCGTCATCGACGCCGGCGCCGCATTCGAGCTGATGCACGCCTTCGCCCTGTTCCACGACGACGTGATGGACGACGCCGACAGCCGGCGCGGCGAGCGCACCACGCACGCCGTGTTCGCCGCCCGCCACGCCGATGGCGGCTGGGCCGGCGAGGCGCGCCGGTTCGGCGAGGGGATGGCGATCCTGATCGGCGACCTCGCGTTCGTCTACTCCGATCAGCTGATGGCCGGCGCCAACCCGACCGCGTGGCGGATCTGGAACGAGCTGCGGATCGAGCTCAACGTCGGTCAGGTGCTCGACATGCTCGGATCGGTGCAAGGGCTTCGCGACGTCGCCCAGGCCGAGCGGATCTGCCGCTACAAGTCGGGCAAGTACACGATCGAGCGCCCGCTCCACCTCGGTGCGGCGCTGGCCGCGCCCGGCCGAGTTCGACCGCATCGGCCCGCGACTGAGCGCCTACGGCCTGCCGCTCGGCGACGCCTTCCAGATGCGCGACGACGTGATGGGCGCCTTCGGCGACAGCGCACCACCGGCAAGCCGGTCGGCGGCGACCTGCGCGAAGGCAAGCCGACGCCGCTGCTCGCCGAGCCGTGGCGGCCGCCACACCGACGCCAGCGCGGCGTGCTGGCGCGGTCGGCACGCCGGGTCTCACCGACGACGAGGTCGGCGCCATCCAGCAGGTCATCGTCGACACCGGTGCGCTGGCCGATCTCGAGGCCACGATCGACCGCCTCACCGCCGAGGCGGTCGCCGCCCTCGACGGCTCGAGCTCGCCGGCGACGCCACGCCCGAACTGATCGCGCTGGCCGAGTTCGTCAGCCGGCGGGAGACCTGACATGCGCGTCGTCGTGATCGGCGCCGGGCTCGGCGGGCTGTCGGCGGCCGCGCAGCTGGTGCGGCGCGGTCACGAGGTCACCGTGCTCGAGCGCGAATCGGTGCCGGGCGGGCGGGCAGGTGTGTTCGCCGAGCAGGGGTTCCGCATCGATCAGCGGCCCGACGATGCTCACGATGCCCGACCTGCTGGCCGACACGTTCGCCGCCGCCGGCGCCGACATGTCGCGTTACGTCACGATCGAGCCGGTCGATCCGATGTACCGGGCGACGTTCGCCGACGGCTCCGGTGCTGCACGTGCGTCACGGCCGGGAGGCGATGACCGAGGAGATCCGGGACTTCGCCAGCGCCCGCGAGGCGGGGCCTTCAACGAGTTCTGCGACTGGCTGGGCGAGATCTACACGGTCGAGATGCCGAACTTCGTCGACACCAACTACGACGGCGTGGCGACCGCCTTCGGGCGTTGGCGGGCCGGCGCTGGCGTTGATGCGCAACGGCGGGTTCGGCCGGTTCGACACCAAGCTCGCCGTCGTTCTTCGAGGACGAGCGGCTGCAGCGCATCTTCAGCTTCCAGTCGCTGCAGGCCGGGCTGGCGCCGCACGATGCGCTGGCGGTGCTCGCCGTGCGCACCTACATGGACACGATCGGCGGTGTGTTCATGGCGCGCGGCGGCATGCACGCCATCCCCACCGGCCTGTCGCGGGCGATCGTCGACGCCGGTGCCACGGTCCGGTTCGATGCGCCGGTGACGCGCATCCTGCGCGGCGGTGACAACGCCGTCACCGGCGTCGAGCTGGGCGGCTCCGACCGGCTCGTCGCCGACGCCGTCGTGTGCAACTCCGATCTCCCCGTCGCCTACCGCACGCTGGTCGGTGGCGTCGAGGCACCCCGCGCCGCCCGGCGCGGCAAGTACGCGCCGTCGTGCCTGCTGTGGGTGGCCGGCGTCCGCGGCGCTCCGCCACCAGGGGCGGCCGTGCACAACCTGCACTTCGGCGATCAGTGGCAGGACGCCTTCAAGGCGGTCATCAAGCGCGGCGTGCGCATGACCGATCCGTCGCTGCTCGTCACCATGCAATCGATCGGCGACCCGGGCGCGGCGCCGGACGGCTGCTCGACCCTCTACGCCCTCGAGCCGGTGCCCAACCTCGACGGCAAGGTCAACTGGGCGCGCGACGGCGAGCGGCTCGGCGACGACCTCAAGCGCCGGATCGGCCAGCTCGGGTATCCGACCGATGTCGTCGTCGAGCGCGTCTTCGACCCGCTCGACTGGGAGGCGATGGGGCTCGAGCGGGGCACGCCATGGTCGCTCAGCCACACCCTGTTCCAGTCCGGTCCGTTCCGGCCGGCCAACATCGACGCCCGCGTGCCCGGGCTGGTGTTCACCGGTTCGTCCACCGTCCCAGGCGTCGGGGTTCCGATGGTGTTGCTGTCGGGCAAGCTCGCCGCCGAACGCGTCGAGGAGTACGCCAAGCGCACCGCCGTCGTGCGCTGGTGACACCTCCCCACGTACGATCGCGCACGCCATGCGTCGCCCCCTCCTGCTCTCGTCGGCACTGCTGACCTTGCTGATCCTGGGCAGCGCCGGCTGTGGCTCCACTCCGAGTGGCTCGGCCGACACCCTGCCGCCGATCAGGACCACGACGTCGACCACCACCACGACCACCACACCCGACAGCCGGCGTCGTTTCTACGAGGTCAAGCCGGGCGACAACCTGGCGGTGATCGCCCGCAGCTTCGACGTGTTCCCGGCCGCCATCGCCGAGCTCAACAACCTCGCCGACGGTGGCCAGACGTTGCAGATCGGCCAGATCCTCGAGATCCCCACCGACGTGGTGCTGATCGAGTCGCTGCCGACCGAGCCGTCGTCGAGCACGTCCGAGCCGTGACCGCTGCCGGCGACGTCGACGTTGTGACCAAGTGCCCTGATCGTGGATGCTCCGGCTTCGTAGACTGGCGGCCATGACGTTCTGGCCCAACCAGGAACACTGGAGCGTGAAGATCCCGCTCGACACCGACCATTACCGCATGCCGGTGCTCGCCGCCGACGGCTTCGTCGAGTTGCTGCCGATGCCGGTCGAGGTGCCGTCCGCCGAGTGGGAGTCGGTCGAGTACATGGACTGGAAGTCCGGCGGCGACACCAACTTCGCGCCGCTCGCCTCGGCCGACGGCCAGCTCGACTGTCGCGGGTTCTGGGACAAGGGCAAGACCGACAAGGACGCGCTGTGGACGTCGAACGCCGAGCTCACCCCGACCCTGCGTGCCTACGTCGACTCGGTCGGCGCCAACTTCGGGCGCGTGCGACTGATCAAGCTCGAGCCGCAGGATCGCGACGACGGCGATCCGGTCGATCCACCGCGACGACAACAACCGCTTCAACCCCGAGGGCGAGGGCTGGGTCGTCCGCTCGTGGGTCGAGCTCACCGATCATCCCGACAGCTACATGCTGCTGATGGACAACGGGCCCGACGGCCTGCCCGATCCGGCCACCGAGCGGCGTGTGCCGCTCCACCACGGGGCGCGCTACGTGGTCGACACGCAGCGCCTGTGGCACGTCGTCGTGCACAACGGCGACTCGGCTGCGTTACGCGCTGATCACGAGCTTCGAGTCGGGCCCCACGCTCGAGTCGTGGATCGACCGCGAGCGCTCCCCAGCACGCGGTCTGATCACGCACCGCGCCGCTGCTCGGCGAGGGTGACGATCTCGTCCATGATCCGCGCCAGCTCGTAGTCCTTCGGCGTGTACACGGCGGCGATCCCGCCCGCGATCAGGCGCTCCCGGTCGGCCTCGGGGATGATGCCGCCCACCACGACCGGGGCGTCGACGCCCTCGGCGCGGAGGGCGGCGAGCAGCCGGGCACGAGCTCCATGTGCGATCCGCTGACAGGATCGACAGCCCGATCACGTCGGGATCCTCGTCGCGTGCCGACGCCGCGATCTGCTCGAGCGTCGAGCCGGATCCCGGAGTAGATCACCTCCATGCCGGCGTCGCGGGCGGCGACGGCGATCTGCTCGGCGCCGTTCGAGTGCCCGTCGAGGCCGGGCTTGGCGACCAGCAGCCGTGGCGGGCCGCCCGGCATCGTCCGCACCCTGGCGGCGACGCCGGCCAGCCCGGACGATCCGGCGCGCCACGGCGGCGACACCGGTCGGGGCGCGGTACTCGCCGAACACCTCGCGCATCAGCGCCCCCCATTCGCCGGTGGTGCCGCCGGCGCGGGCGAGGGCGATCGTGGCCGGCATCACGTTGTCGGGTCGCCGGCGGCCCGGCGCAGCTCGGCGAGGGCGGCGTCGACCGCGGCCTGGTCGCGCGACGCCCGCCAGGCGCCGACGTCGGCGACCATCTCGGCCTCGACCGCCGGGTCGACGGTGAGGATCGCCCCCTCGCCGCCGAGCGGTGAGTCGGTCGGTCTCGGTGAAGGCGTTGACGCCGACGACGGTCTGCTCGCCCGACTCGATCCGTCGCGTGCGTTCCGCCATCGAGGTGACCAGCCGCGACTTGAGCACGTCGACGGCGGCGAAGGCGCCACCCAGCGCGAGCACGTCGTCGAGCTCGGCGTGGGCGGCCTCGACGCAGCTCGGCCGTGGCCTGCTCGACGACCGTCGAACCGTCGAACAGGTCGCCGTACTCGAGCAGATCGGTTTCGTAGGCGAGCACCTGTTGCATCCGCAACGACCACTGCTGATCCCACGGCGTCGGGAGCCCGAGCGCCTCGTTCCAGGCCGGCAGCTGGATCGAGCGCGCCCGCGCCCGCTTCGACAGCGTGACGCCGAGCATCTCGAGCACGATCCGCTGCACGTTGTTCTCCGGTTGGGCCTCGGTGAGGCCGAGCGAGTTGACCTGGACCCCGTACCGGAAGCGGCGGGCCGCGGGTCGGCGACGCCGTAGCGCTCGAGGCCGATCCGGTCCCACAGCTCGGCCATCGCCCGCAGCTTGCAGATCTCCTCGACGAACCGGATCCCGGCGTTGACGAAGAACGAGATCGACGCGAACACGCGCTCGAACCGGTGATCGGGGACCTGACCCGAATCGCGAACGGCGTCGAGCACACCGATCGCCGTCGCCAACGCGTAGGCGATCTCCTGCACCGGCGTGGCTCCCGCTTCCTGGAGGTGGTACGAGCAGACGTTGATCGGGTTCCACAGCGGCGCGTGCTCGGAGCACCAGGCGATCATGTCGACGATCAGGCGCCGCGACGGCTCGGGCGGGAAGATGTACGTCCCCCGCGACAGGTACTCCTTGACGATGTCGTTCTGGGTCGTGCCGCGCAGGGCGCTGGCCGCCACGCCCTGCTCCTCGGCGTTGACGACGTACAGCGCCAGCAGCCAAGCGGCGGTGGCGTTGATCGTCATCGAGGTGTTCATCTCGCCCGGCGGGATCCCGTCGAGCAACGTCCGCATGTGGCCGAGATGGGCGACCGGGACGCCGACCTTGCCGACCTCGCCGCGCGCCCATTCCGAGTCGGGGTCGTAGCCGGTCTGGGTCGGCAGGTCGAAGGCGATCGACAATCCCGTCTGGCCTTTCGCCAGGTTCGTGCGATACAGCGCGTTCGAGGCGGCAGCCGTCGAATGTCCGGAATACGTGCGCATCATCCACGGCGCATCGCGCCTGGTGGCGTCGCTCATCGCGGAGTCCGCCCGCGGATGTGGCCGTCGAGGCTCAAGTTTCGGTCAGGTACCGCCGATATTTCCGTGCCCGACCGAAGCCGGAACTCGATCTCCTTGGCGGGAACTTTCGCCGGCGACTGGGACAAACGGTCGGCAGGATCTCGGTGCCGGTGGGTGGCGGCCCACCGGCACCGGGTAATCCCTCTCCTCCCGAGCCCGTCAGGGCTGGGCCGGGTTCCCGTCGATCGCCGATGTGAGACGTTGCAGATACTCGTCGCGCGGGACATCGATCGCGCCGAGCGATTCCAGGTGCGGCGTCGTCCACTGCACGTCGAGCAGCTCGCCGCCGGTGTCGGCCAGCCAGTCGACGAGGTGGACGAGTGCCACCTTGGAAGCGTCGGTGGCGCGGTGGAACATCGACTCGCCGGCGAACAGGCGCTCGACGCGCACGCCGTACAGCCCACCGACCAGTTCGCCGGCGGCGTCGTAGATCTCGACCGAGTGCGCCCATCCGAGCTCGTGCAGCCGCGTGTAGGCGTCGACGAAGTCACGGTTGATCCACCCGCCCTTGCGGGTCGGCTCGGCGCAGGCCTCCATCACCTCGCGGAACCGGGTGTCCATCTGGACGTCGAACCGGCCCACGCTGCGACGCAGCGAGCGGCTCACCCGGAGCCCGTCGAGCGGGATGATGCCCCGGCGGGCGGGCGAGAACCAGGCGATCCTGCGCCGGTCGTACGGCATCGGGAACAAGCCCTGCCGGTAGGCGGCGAGCAGCGTCCCCGGCTCGAGATCGGCCCCGAGGGCGACGATGTCGCTCTCGTCGATCGGGCCACTGGTGGGCATCGCCCACCGCGACGGAGGCGGCTCGATCGGCGAGACGAGCGGAGCAGGTCGGGATGTCCCCACCGGTCCGACGCGCTCGCTCATCCCGCAATGCTCGCATGCGATCAATACTGGTAGAAGCCACGGCCGGTCTTGCGGCCCAGCCACCCGGCCGACACCATCCGGCGCAAGGTCGGTGCGGCGGCGCAGCCGGGGTCAGCGGACTCGGCGTAGAGGGCGTCGAGGATCGCCAGCGACGTGTCGAGGCCGACCAGGTCGAGCAGTGCGAACGGGCCCATCGGGAAGCCACAGCCGCCGCACATGGCGGTGTCGATCGCCTCCATGTCGGCGGTGCCGCGCTCGAGCATGCGGATCGCGGCGTTGAGGTACGGGAACAGCAGGGCGTTCACCACGAAGCCGGCATGGTCCTGCACCGTGATCGCCTGCTTGCCGCAGCGCTCGGCGAAGGCCACCGCTCGGTTGATCGTCTCGGCCGAGGCCGTGATCGGCTGCACGACTTCGACCAACCGCATCGTCGCCGCCGGGTTGAAGAAGTGGATGCCACACACGAGCTCGGGGCGCCGGGTCGACATCGCGATCTCGACGACCGGCAGGGTCGAGGTGTTGGTGGCGAGGATCGCGCTCTGCTTGACGACGGCGTCGAGCTCGGCGAAGAGCAGCTTCTTGGTGGCGAGATCCTCGACGATGCTCTCGATCACGAGGTCGCAGTCGGCGAGGTCGTCGAGCGAGTCGGTGATGCCGATCCGGCCGACGATCGCCTGGCGCTCGTCGATCGTCGACCGCCCCTTGGCGATCTGACGGTCGAGCCCGGCGACGATCGTGGCGAGCGCCGCCTCGGCGCCATGGCGGGTGCGTGAGTGAAGGACGACGTCGTGCCCGCCGCGGGCCGCGACCTCGGCCAGCCCGCCCCCCATGATCCCCGCACCGACCACCCCCACGGCGAAGATGTCTGCCATGTGGACACGTTAGTTACCCGTGGGTAACTAACGCAAGGGCCGTCTACGCTGCGACCCCATGCCCGATCAGCAACTGTCAGGGGTGGTGGCGCTGCAGGGTGGCGGGCCGTTCGAGCGCAACGATCCGCTCGACCGGACGCTGCTCGAGCAAGCGGGGGTCGACCGGGTGGTGATGCTGCCGACCGCCGATGCCTTCGAGCAGCCACGGGTGCTCGTCGACACGGCACTGGCGTGGGGCTCGCGGATGGGCGTCGCCGTCGACCCCCTGATGGTGCTGACGCGTTCGGAGGCCGATGCCGAAGCGGCGGCGGTGGTCGAGGGAGCGTCGGCGGTGTTCCTCGCAGGCGACTCGGCGAGTCACCTTCGGAGCGTCCTCAAGGACACGCCGTTGTTCGACGCCCTGAGCGGCGTGCTCGCACGCGGTGGCACGCTGATCGCGTGCGGACCGTGCGCGGCGGCACTGTGCGATCCGATGACCGATCAGCGCGGTGGCGGATTCGCGCTCGGGCTCGGCGTCGTCCGGGGGCTGGCCGTGGTCCCGGCGTCGGAGACGTGGCCGCGCGAGCAACTCGAGCGGGCCCATACGCACGCCGACACGCCGCTCGTCGATCTACCCACGGGCAGCGCCATCGTCCGGCGTGACACCGGTTGGGAGCTGATCGGTGAGGCGACGGTGCACGGAGCGCTTCCGGGCTGAACGGCGGGGCTCAGGTCAGCGCCAGGCGAACACCGGCTGTTCGAAGTGATCGACGCGTTCGTCGATGCGGCCCGACAGGGCGACCTCGCGGAACTGGTAGAGCACGGCTCCGGTGGGGGCATGGATCAGGTCGTTGCCGAGCGGCAGCTGCACCACCGGCCGCTCGCTCTCCGGGATCGCCACGAACCGCGGCTCGGCGTCGAGCAGCACCTGCAGCCCGATCCGGTACACGGCCAGGACCTCGTGCGGGGACGGCACCAGCGTCGGACTGCCACCCGCCCACAGCACCACCGGCGAGATCACGAAACCCGAGCGGGTCGGATAGTCGTCGAGCCAACCGACAACGGATTCGGGACCGAGCACCAGGCCGAGCTCTTCGTCGACCTCGCGCAGGGCCGCCTCCAGCACCGTCTCACCGGGGTCGACGCGACCTCCCGGGAGCGCCCACTGCCCTGCGTGCCGGCTCATCCGCGACGCCCGGCGGCAGAGCAGGAAGGCCGCCCCGCCGGAGACGCCGGCCATGCGCCCGTCGAGACCGTCGACGACGCCGGGCACGTCGGCGAACGACATGCCGGTGGCGGCCAGCCCTTCCCCGGCGAAGATCGGGTCGTCGCCGGTGTCGCGCTCGCTGTCGACGACCACGATCGCCACGGCCGCGTGCTGGTGCTGGTCGAGGGCGTGCTCGCGCCGACGATGGAGATGGAGGTTGACGGTGAGCTGCTGGCGCAGGTCGATCGAGTAGTCGATCATCACCGCTCCCCACGGTCGAGGCCGGCGAGCACGTCGCCGAGCCACTCGATGCTCGACGGCACGATCGGGTCGACGACGAGCTGCACGCCTGCGGCGCCGGCAGCGGCGAAGGCCTGCAACTGTTCGGCGATCTCGCTCGGAGACCCTTCGATCGGAGCCGATGTCTTCGGATAGTCGCCCATCTGGCGCCCAGAGCCACCCGGCAACTTGACGTAGACGGCGCAGGTCGCGGCGACTTGGCCGGCGCGTCCGAGCGTGGCCAGGCGCTCGTCGACCACGGCCTTGACATCGGCGAACCCGGAGGCGGTGTTGCCGTAGTCGCTCCACCAGACGTTCCAAGCGTCGACGTGGGGGAGCGCGATCGACTGCATGCGGGGCGCGATCGATCCGATCATCAAGCGGCGGGCCGCCGGCGCGTGGTGACCGTGGGTGCAGCACGCAGTCGCTGACGTCGTAGTGCGCGCCGTGGAAGTCGATGTGGCCGTCGTGCAGCAGGGTGCGCACGATCGTGAACGCTTCCTCGAAGCGGTCGACGCGCTTGTCGTACGGGAAGCCGAACGCGGTGTACTCACGCGCGTTCCACCCGGCGCCGAGCCCGAGTGTCAGTCGCCCGCCGGAGATGGCGTCGACGGTGGCCGCCATCTTGGCCAGCATGGCGGGCGCGTGGAAGCTGGTCGAGGCGACCAACGGACCGAGCTCGATCCGGTCGGTCGATGCCGCCAGGGCGGCGAGCGTGGTCCACACCTCCCACGGCCCGCGCGGGTCCGACCTCGAGCTCGTACAGCAGATGGTCGCCCAACCAGAGCGAGTCGAACCCGACCTGCTCGGCGAGCCGCGCCATCGCGATCAGGTCGCCGAACGGGATCTCGTATTCGACCTCGGGCAGCTGGACGCCGATCTTCATGCACCCACCGGGGTCAGCCTCGGTAGGCGTTCGTGATCGGCAGACGGCGGTCGCGACCGAACGCCTTGATGCTGACCTTCACCCCCGGAGGGCACTGGTAGCGCTTGTACTCGGCGAGGTCGACGAGCCGGGCGACACGGCGCACGATCGCCTCGTCGTGACCGGCCTCGATGATCTGGGTCGCCGTCCAGTCGTGTTCGACGTAGAGCGACAGGATCGGGTCGAGCACCTCGTAGGGCGGCAGCGACTGGTCGTCGCGCTGGTCGGGGCGCAGCTCGGCCGACGGCGGCTTGGTGATCACGTCGGGAGGGATGATGTCGCGACCGGCGGCACGGTTGACGTAGCGGCAGATGTCGTAGACGCGGGTCTTGAGCACGTCCTTGATCACCGCGTATCCACCGACCGAGTCGCCGTAGATCGTGAAGTAGCCGACCGCCATCTCGCTCTTGTTGCCGGTGGTGAGCACCATCCATCCGAACTCGTTCGACAACGCCATCAGCACCTGGCCGCGGCAGCGCGACTGGATGTTCTCGTAGGTCAGGCCCGGGTTGACGACCCTCGAACGACGGGCCGAGCATGTCGAGGTAGGCCTGGAAGGCGGGCTCGATCGAGATCGTGCGGTAGTCGACGCCGAGATTGGAAGCGAGCTTGGCGGCGTCCGACTTGGAGTGATCGGACGAGTAGCGCGACGGCATCGAGACGCCGTGGACGTGTTCGGGGCCGAGCGCGTCGGCGGCGATGACGGCGACGAGCGTCGAGTCGATCCCGCCCGAGAGACCGATCACGACGTCGGTGAACCGGTTCTTGCGGCAGTAGTCGCGGGTGCCGAGCACGAGCGCTTGGTACAGCTCCTCGTCCGGGTCGAGTGGGTCGGCGATCGGAGCGTCGACGAGCGAATCGGGCGGGCGCCGGCTGGCGTCGCTGACGTGCACGATCGGGAGCTTGGCCTCGGTGTGCTTGCCGCGCGGGTCGAGCAGACGGTGCCGGTACACCGCCGGGATCGGCACGTCGACGATCATCAGGTCTTCGACGAACTGTGGGGCGCGGGCCAACAGCTGGCCTTCGGCGTCGACCACGAACGATCCACCGTCGAACACGAGCTCGTCCTGTCCGCCGACCTGGTTGACGTAGGCGATCGGGGTGTGGGCGTCCTGGGCGCGGGTGGCGACCATCCGTTCCCGTCCGGTGTCCTTCTCCCAGTGATACGGAGATCCGTTGATGTTGACGCTCAGCTCGGCGCCTCCGGCGGCTTGCACGGCGAGCGGTCCGAACGGTGACCAGATGTCCTCGCAGATCGACACGCCGACCTTGACCCCGGCGATCTCGTAGAGCTCGAGCGGATCGTTGTCGGTGCCGGGCGTGAACGTGCGCGCCTCGTCGAACACGGCGTAGTTGGCGAGCAGTCGCTTGCGGTAGGTACCGATCACGCCACCGTTGACGCAGATCGCGGCGGCGTCGTAGATGTCGCGGTCGGCGTCGACGAAGCCGACCACGGCGACGCAGTCACGCGTGTGGGCCGCGAAGCGCTCGAGGGCGGCGCGATTGTCGGCCACGAAACCCGGCTTGAGCACGAGGTCCTCGGGCGGGTAGGCCGGTGATCGACAGCTCGGGGTAGGCGACGATGTCGCAGCCCGCGGCGTCGGCCCGGTCGTAGGCGTCGATCAGCTTGGCGACGTTGCCGTCGAGGTCGCCGACGGTCGGGTCGAGCTGGGCGAGCGCGATTCGCACGACGGTCACGTTCCCACCCTAAACCGCAAGTGGGCGATTCGATCTCCCCGGATGTCAGGCCGAGAACGTCCCGACCACGTCGACGACGAGATCGGTCTGCACGAGCGACTGGTAGCTGGCGCGGCGCGACGCCGGCAGCGACGTGAACGCCAGCGTCGCCCGTGTCTGGTTGGCGGCCGAGAAGTTGACCGTCGACACGACCGGTGGTGTGCCGCCCTCGGGGAACGTCGCCACCCAACCGGGCGCGACCGGCTGGGTGATCGTCATGTTCTGCACCACGGCCGAGATCGCCCCGGTGCCGGGAACCGTCGCCGACGCCACCGTTCCGCCGGCGAGCGTCGGGAACCCGAGGCCCTCGCGGGTGTCGACGATGCGGACCGGCTCGACCGAGGAGTACAGCCCGGATGTCGCCGCCGGCGCCGAGGTGGAGGTCACGTAGCCGAGCACGTCGACGACGACGTCGGGAACGTTGAGCGTGCGCAGTGACACCCGTCCACCGGTGCCGAGCGGCACGACGATCAGGTTGGCGCGCACGTCACCGGGCAGCACGTTGACGTTCGAGGCGCCACTCCAGGCGCCGCCCGTGGGATAGGCGCCGACGAAGCCGCCGACACCGGGCGCTCCGATCGCCCCGATCGAGATCACGACCGCTTCCGCCGACCCGTCACCGGGGACGCCGAGCCGCCCGGTGGAGGTGAACTCGATCTCGCCGGACGGACGGGTGTACGGGTTGTCGCTGCCCGACTCGAGCGTGGTCCCGGCCGGAATGCGCGTGTCGACGAGGCGCTGTGGCGGCAGTGCCACGAAGCGACCGTCGGTGACGGCGCCCGACGTCTCGGCGAAGTACGCCACCACGTCGATGATCACCCGCGCCGTGACCGTCGACTCGAGCACGAACGACCCGATGTCGTCGAGTGGCACGATCGCCGTGTTCGCGCCGACCGAGCCTGCGGCGTCGGAGTTGAGTGACGACGTGACCGGTCGCAGGCCGCGGGTGCCCCACAGACGTACGAAGCCGTTGCCTCTGCTGTCGGAGTAGGTGATGTTGACCAGTGCTGCATCGGCTCCGCCGGCGGGGACGTCGAGGTCGACCAGCCTGGTGGTGCCGTTGAACACGTCGCCCGCCGCCACGGCGACGGGGGGAATCCCCGGAGCCCCCGTGTCGTAGGCGCGGAAGGGAGCGACCGGGATCATGCGGAGGCCCTCGCGGGCGCTCGACGCGGCCGGTGTCGTCGGCGTGATCTTGCGCAGCGCACCGCCGATCTCGACGTAGTAGAGAACCATCCGCCCGCCGGCGTCGAAGCCGAACGTCATGTCGCTGATCCCGCCGACGTCGGTGGCGAACGGGGCGCCGTAGTCGACCGAGCCGTTCACCTGCCGGACCCACATCTCGCCGGATCCGCGCGTCGGCGAAGAAGTAGGTGCCGTCGTACTGGGCCGGCCACAGCCCATTGGGCACGAAGGCGCCGGCGGTGAGCACGGTGCCGACGTCGCGCGGGTAGTCGGTGAGCGGCTGGGTGAAGCCGTCCTGCGGGTCGGGCCCCGCGCACGGCGGGTTCTGGCCGCGGGCGCAGAAGCCCTCCCGCTCGGGCCAGCCGTAGTTGGCGCCGAGGATGCCCTGGTCGACCTCTTCCCGGGTGCTCTGGCCGACGTCGTTGATGAAGAACCGATTGGAACCGTCGTTGCGGTCGAAGGCGAACCGGTACGGGTTGCGCAGACCCCAGGCGAAGAGCTCCTGGCACGGGGTGTTCGGTGTCGAGGGCGTGTTGCCACGGGTCGCGCAGCGGGCCGAGTTGCCGCCGGTGATCGGGTTGCCCGGCGCCGGCATGCCGTCGGTGGTGATGCGCAGGATCTTGCCGTTGAGCAACGTCAGGTCCTGGGCGGCATCGTTGGTCGAACCACCGCGTGGGTCGGTCCCGGCGTCGCCCACCGACACGTAGAGGAATCCGTCCGATCCGATGTCGAGGTCGCCGCCGTTGTGGTTGGTGTTGACCGACGAGATGTTGTCGAGCAGCACGGCCTCGCTGGCGCGATCGATGACCCGATCGACCATCGTGAAGCGACTGACACGGTTGACGCAGCCGCCGGGGGCATTCGGTTCGTCGCGGGTGTAGTACACGTACACCAGCCCGTTGCTGAGGAACGCCGGATCGTGCGTGAAACCGAGCACACCGCGCTCGCCGTTGCTGCAGGTGTCGCTGATGTCGAGCGCCGTCGTGAACGGGCCGGCCGGCCCGCCGACTCGGATCCGGCCGCCCTTCTCGAGCACCACGATCAGGCTGTCGGGCAACCACTCGACGGCCGTCGGCTGCGAGAACGTCGCGACCGCCGAGTCGGCGAACCCGGCCGGAACCTCGGCGGCGGCGGCCGGTGTGCCCGACGCGACGGCGGACGTGGCACCGATCACCAAACCGAGAACGACCGAAAGACCTGCTGTGCGACGCATCGTGGAACGGTAACCGTCACCGCAGACCCGTTGGCGGCGCCCAGCCGCCGTCACCACGACTCGCTGCTCGACTGGCTAGATCGACCTGCTCAGCTCGGCGCGGAGTTGGGCGAGTCCCATCGGGCCGAGCGCCAGGGCGGTCGTGTGGAACGCCTTCAGGTCGAACTCGGGGCCGAGCCGTTGGCGGGCGTCGTCGCGTGCGGCCAACCATTCGCGCTCGCCGATCTTGTAGCTGATGGCCTGCGCCGGCCAGCCGAGGTAGCGGTCGATCTCGCTGCGCAGGAACGCCTCACTCTGGCCGGACTCGCTCAGCAGGAACGCCAACGCGAGATCAGGCGTCCACACCTGACCGCCGTGGAAGTCGGATCCGTCGGACAGAGTGGTCCCGTCGGGGATCCGCAGCTCGAGGTGCATGCCGATGTCGACGATGACGCGCACCGCACGCAACTGCTGGGCGCACAGGAAGCCGAGACGATGATCCGGGACGTCGAACCATCCCAGCTCGTCACACAGTCGCTCGGCGTACAGCGCCCAGCCTTCGCAATGCCCGGACACGATCGCCCCGCGCTGAAACCTGGACAGGTGGTCGGCCTGCAGTCGGGCGTAGCCGATCTGCAAGTGGTGACCCGGAACAGACTCGTGGTAGCACGTCGTGACGTCGGTCCATGTGGCGAAGCTCGTCCGGTCCAGTGTGGGATACCACGTGCGGCCTGGGCGGTGGAAGTCCTCTGACGGACTGGTGTAGTACGGCGCAGCCGCCGAGCCGGGAGGCGCGATGTGCGCCTCGCATCGATTCATCGGTACCGGAATGTCGAAGTGCTCGGCCGAACGCTGGAGCGCCTCGTTGGTCATGGTCTGCAACCAATCCAGATAGGCGTCGACACCGTGCACGGCGCGATCCGGATCACTCTCGAGCAGCTCGCGAACCTCGCCGAAGCTGGCGCCGGGTCGGATGATGTCGACGGTGCGCAGGATCTCCTCGCGAAGAGTCGAGTACTCGTTCCAGGCCCAGTCGTACATCTCGAGGGGATCGAGCGTCGCGCCCAGCATCGCCCGCGAGGCGATCTGGTAGCGCTCGGGACCACAGGCGTCGATCGGGCCGGCATCCCTCATGTAGCTGTCACGCAAGTACTGAGCGAAGTCACCCATGGCGTCGATCGCGGTCTGCGCCCCGGACCGCACACGCTCGACCTCGGCCGTCGAGAGGTCGGTGCGTTGGGCGGCCTCGTCGCTCAACGTGTCGAACCAGCGGTCGCCCGCCCAGGTGGCACATTGGGCCGCGGCGGATTCGACTTGGCGCTGCGAGGCGACGGTGCCGGCCGCGCGCCGGCCTCGAGCGCGGCGCGCACACCGTCGAGAGCGCGTGGCACCAGTTCGAGCCGCGTGGCGATGTTGCCCCAGGCCTCGTCGCCTTGCCGGTCCATCAGGTCGAACGACGATCGGATCATCGTCACCGGCGAGGCGATCGGCCGCAAGGGGCGCATCCACTCGTGGGCGGCGTGCATGTCGAGCATCACCTCGAGGCGTTCGCTGAGGAACTGTTGCGCCCGGCGGTCGTCGTCGTTGGCGGGTGCCAGCTCGCCGAGCTCACGCAACGTGGTTCGACAATGGTCGGCCTGAGCTGCGCACCCGTCCGGTGAGTAGTCGGTGATGCGGTCGTCGAACCCCGCGACACCGGTTCGAGTGGCGTTGTACGGATCGAGCGCAGCGGCCTCGGCGACGAACCGGTCCGACAGGTCGAAGATCGGCGTCAGCTCGGACACTCGGCGAGCGTACAACCGGCGTACGGCGCCGGTCCGCCGAGTGAGCCGCCTGATCCAGATGGCTCTCTCAGTCGGGGTGAGAGGATTTGAACCTCCGGCCTCCACGTCCCGAACGTGCCTTGGACGGTGTTGTGATAGTCGGGCGCAGCGAACACCCGGCCCTTGGGGCCGGGGGCTGTGTGATGCGGTGGATTAGGTCAGGCCAACTCGAACCCGAAGTCCAGCGTCAGGTCGTCCGGCACGTCAGCGCCCGAGGTGACAACGTCGTGCCAGACGTCGATCTCGAAGGGGCGGCTGGAGTTCGCCGGGACGACGTTGTTCGGCAGGCCGTCGGTGAAGCGGCTGCCCTGCACCCAGACGCGGTTGCCGTCCTGCTGGTCGGCGTACCGGATGCGGAACTCCTGGTCGGTGTTGGTGTCGTTGACGATCGTCAGCGAGACCTTGGTGGACCAGTAACCGGCCCGGCCACTAGCGGTCTGGTCGATGTTGAACACGTCGGGCAGGTTGATGTGGTGTCCCACGATCTGGCTGTAGAAGACGTAGCCCGTGTTGTCCGGCGTGGCCGCGAACACCTTGGAGGTCAGGCCACCGGGGAACACGTAGCCCGGCTTGGTCGTGACGGTCGTGCCGATCTTGCCGTTCAGCGCGATGTGGTTGACCACCGGCGAGAAGGTGTACTTCTCCGTGCCTGCCGGAGTCGGCACCGTCATGTTCGGGCTGATGCCGTTGAGGCCCGTCAGCGGGTTGGCCGGGAACGGGATCTGGCAGTTCACGCCGTCGACAGCCGCGACAGCCGGGCTGTCGATGACGATCTGCGTCTTGACGCCGTCGCGGACGTACGCCACGCCGCCGAAGTCCTTGGTCGGCACGTCTTCGGTGGACCACTTGATGTGGCCGGTGCCCACGGCGGGCTTGTACTTGTACTCGATGTGGTCGACCTCGGCGACTGCGGCCTTCTCGGTGACGGGCACGCAGGCGGGGTCGGTGGATGTGGTGGTGGCGGCGCTGGCCGAGCCAGCGGTGAGGGCGATCGGCGCGGCCACAGCGGCGGCGGCGACGAGGCCGAGGATGATCTTCTTCAGGATGTGTTGTGTCTTTCTGTGTTGATGAACCGTGGTTGTGTCTCAACCGTGGTGATGTGTGTACATTGGTTAACCACAGACTTTGGTATTTATTCCGACTACGGTCGTTCACATGCGCATCGACATCACCCCAGGCCGCGGCCGGATCAGCGTCGGCCCGCCCGGCGGCCCCACCGAGACCATCCCCGCCTCGGTCACCGTCACCATCACCGACACCTCGCCCTACGACGTTGAGGCCCGGCTCGAATGGTCCCCCGCCGTCGGCAAGCTCGCCGTCCGCAAGGTGTGCTGCACCGCCCTGCCCGGAGGAGACGATGTGTCGCCCATCGGCATCGCCCGCATCGCCCTTCGCGACACCATCCAGACCGCCCTGGAAAGCGAGTACCTCGGCGGCACCGGCTGGCCCGGACTGCTCGACAAGCACAGCGACCACGACCCGCTCGCCGTCGATGCCTTGATCTACCTGCTGGCCGTCGCCTTGCAAAGCCCGAAGCCGACCGCCACCGTCGCGCTCGCCCGTGGTCTCTCCCCTGCCAGCGGACCCAAGCGAGTCCTCGCCGCCCGCAAAGCCGGACTACTCCCCGAGACCGAACCCGGCAAGATCGCCGGAGCGTGACCGACCAGGTCTTGCGCTCGGCGTTCGGTGGAGCAACGCCGTCCACCGTGGTGGGGCGAGCGGCCCCGTGCTGACGCCTCAGATCTTCTGGAGCATCACTCGCATCAGAGCGCCCAACAGTTGAACCGGATCGGTCGGTGTTCGAGCGCGTCGACGATCCCGGTGTAGGTCGCACCGTCGAGCGGCAACAGAACGTGGCCGACGAGCCGAAATGGACATTGCGTCTGCAACGTGATGTTGGTGTTGTTGCCGTCGTTGTGGAGGAATCCGTTGCGATACGGAATGACCACCTCGTCGAACCGGGTCACGATGTTCGTGTAGGCGACGTCGCCGATCGTGTCGTCGCCGTCGTTGAGCTCGTCGAGGAAGGCCGAACCGACCGCCATCTGCTCGCACGACACGATCCCGGCGCACGACCCGAGACCGAGGAAGTCCGCGAGGTTCGCCTCTCGCGTCCCGTAATGCGGCGCAGCGAGTGAAACCAAGCTGTCGACCTCCTGGTCGCCATCGAGGTTCTTGATGAAGTAGCGCCCGACCAATCCCCCTTGGGAATGAGCGACGATGTCGACGTGCTCTGAGCCGGTACGGGCGAGCAGATCGGCGACGAAGTCGGCGAGCACACCTGCCGAATCGACGATGTCGCCCAGCCCGTGGTTCGGGATCGCCCACACCACGGCATCGAACCCATCGTTGCGCAGTCGGGTCGCGAGCGGCGTGAAGTATGCGTCGGACGACTTGTCGCCGGAGAACGTCCCCGCCACGATGACGACCGGATCGTGCTCGCTCGCCGTGTCACCGTTGTCGTCCGACCCGGAACAACCGGACAGCACCAGCGCCAGACACGCGAGTGTCAGCCCGAACTTCATCGGGTCATGATCTCAGCCCGAGGCGCGGTCGCGGGCTGATCGTGGCCTGAGGTCATGATCGCCAAGGACGAGTAGCGCGGCCGCAGCGCGTGTGCCCCGGCATTTGGTCGGGGTGAGAGGATTTGAACCTCCGGCCTCCACGTCCCGAACGTGGCGCGCTAACCAAGCTGCGCTACACCCCGTAGCGGCCTGTGAGCCTATCCGGCGGGTGCCGGTTCTTCCTCGGGCGCTTCGGCGGTGTCGCCGGCCGGCTCGGGCGTCGCCGGGGCCGGGCGCGGCACGCCCTCCTGGTAGGGCTCGCCGCTGGCGATCGCCAGCGCCGCCCGCTTCAGGCGCAGTGCATCGAGCGGCTTGATGATCCAACCCTCGGCACCGGAGCGCTGAGCGAGGTAGATGTCGGCCGTGCGATCGAGCAGCATCAGCACGTTGACGTGTGCGAGCAAGCCTCCCGACTCGTCGAGGCGCAGTGCCATCGCGATCGCCATGCCTCCCATCGAGCCCACCTGGAGGTCGAGGATCGCCAGGTCGGGATGGCGGTCGGCGACGACCTTCGACACGACGCGGCCTTCGCGGCACACGGTGAAGCTGGTGTCGGGGCCACCGAGGGCGGCGGTGACCTCGTCGACGATCCAGTCGGCGTCGGTGGCGAGCAGGATGTGCACGCCTGGACGATACCCGTCGCGCCCTATCGCCCGCCGACGTGATCGGCGATGTGGTCGAGCGCATCGAGATCGTGGACGTCGGTGGCGAACAGCGGGATCTCGATCGTCGGGGTGGCACCGGTGCGCGACACCAGCGGCTCCAAGGCGGCCCGCTCGGCCCCTGCAAGGGCCGCGCATCTGCGCCAGGTTCTCCCACAGCGCGGCGACGTCGTGCCGCCCGGCATCGGTGGCACGGGTCGCCTTGAGCCGGGCGTCGGCGACGCTGATCTCGCCGAACGCCGGGTGGACGCGATTGACCACCACCGCGGCGACGCCGAAACCGAGGGTCACCAGCTGGTCGGCGAACCAGCCCGCCTCGTCGATCGTCTCGCGGCGTGGCGAGGTGACCAGTACGAAGCGGGTCGAATCGGCGCGGAGGAGCGACGCCACCGCCTCGGCCCGCTCGCGGAAGCCGGCCTCCATCCCGGCGAACGCTTGGAAGAAGGCAGCGGCATCGGTCAGGGCATCCGAGCCGACGACGCGCCCGATCGCCCGCAACACGGGCTGGCTGGCGACCGACAACATCCTGAAGCCGGTTCGTGTCGGGAGCATCAACAACTTGAACACGGGATGGTCGAGAAATCGCGCCAGCACGCCCGGAGCTTCGAGGAAGTCGAGCGCGTTGCGGCTGGGAGGCGTGTCGACCACGACCAGGTCGAAGCGCGGGTCGAAGTGCAACTCGTACAGCGCCTCGGAGGCCATGAACTCCTGGGTGCCGCTCAGGGCATCGGCCATGTTCCTGTAGAACCGGTTCTGCACGATGCGCGCCGCCTGGGCCTCGTCGGCAGCGTTGGCGCGAACCACGCGCTCGAACATCGCCGGGGTGTCGAGCATCATCGCCCACAGCTCGCCGTCGACGCCGTCCAGCTCGATCGCCTGCGGCTCGCCGGTCAGCCCGCCCTCCAATCCGAGCGCGTCGGCGAGCCTCCGGGCCGGGTCGATGGTGACGACGACCACCCGCCGACCGGCTCGCGCCGCCGCCAAGCCGATCGCGGCGGCGACCGTCGTCTTGCCCACTCCGCCGGAGCCGCAGCAGACGACGACGTCGGCATCCTCGAACACGGCGCTCAACGCGGCAGACCTTCCGCCAGGGTGGCGATGTCGTCGGGTGTCAGCGCCGCCGTGGGCAGTGCCCCGAGGACGATCCGGTCGAGCGTGATCGCTGCTGCCAGCCGGTCGAGCTCGGCGGACTGGGCGGCGTGGCGCTCGGTCCGGAACCGGGCGGCGGCCACGGCGTCGTCGACGTAGTTGCGGGCGCGGCCGAACGAGACCGAATCCGGGTCGGGCAGCGGTGGAGCGTCGTCGACCTGGTTGACGATCACGGGGCCGAGCCGCACCCCTACCCTCCGCTCGACGATCTCGGCGGTCTCGATCAGCTCGTTGACCGGTGTCGTCTCCGGCAGTGTGACGAGCACGACCTGGCAGCGATCGTGGTCGGCGAGCAGATCCAGCACGTCGTCGGCCTGGGCCCGCACCGGTCCGCTGCGCACGGCGTCGCGCAGGCCGGCGGCCGAGGTGAGGAACGTGACCGCGTGCCCGGCGGCCGGACCGTCGACCACGACCACGTCCCACTCGCCGGATCGTTCGAGTTGCTTGAGCTTGCCGAGCACGACGAGGTCGTCGATGCCGGGCGCGGCGGTGCCGACCACGTCGATCACCCCGGTCGATGCCAGGCGCTTGGCGATCATGCGGAAGCCGTGGTCGTAGAGGTACTCCTCGAGGGCGTCGGCGGCCGAGATCTGGCGCAACTCCAGATCGGGCACGAGCCCGGCCAGCGTCGGCTTGCCGTCGAGCTCGACGACCAGCACGCGGCGCCCGTTGTTCGCTGCCGCGCGGGCGAGCACAGCCGATACCGTGGTCTTCCCGACGCCCCCTTTGCCGGCCACGATCACGAGTCCCGTGCCGAACACGCTCGTGACGTCGAATTCGGTCAGGTGGGTGGGTTTCGACACTGGATCTCCGGAGGCACTTCGTTGCGCAGATTACTGATCGGCCTGCTGGCGGGCACCGCCCTGGTGGCTGGTGTCGGCTTGGGCCTGTCGGGGCAGGCGTCGGCGCAGGACGCCGACGCCCGTCCGCAGGTCGAGCCGGTCGACGTGCTGCAGGTGAGTGGACTGTTCGACGAGATCGTCGTGGCGTCGATCGGGGACGCCATCGACCGCGCCGACGAGATCGGCAGTCAGGCGCTCGTGCTCCAGGTCGACTCCCGGGGCGCCGTCGTCAGCGACGAGGCGATGGCCGAGCTGCTCGACGAGATCGCCGCCGCGCCGTTGCCGATCGGTGTCTGGGTCGGTCCGCCCGGGGCGCGGCTGTACGGGGCGCCGGCACAGATCCTCGCCGTCGCCGACGTGACGGGCATGTCGCCGGGGGCGCGGGTCGGCAACGTCGGTCCACCGGTGTCCGACGACCACCCCCTCGGCCCTGGGCTCACGGCCTTGCGCGACCGTACGGTCGGCCTGTCCGACGCCCGTGCGCTCGGTGTCTTCAAGCAGCGCATCTCCGACGAGGGCATCCCGACGATTCGCAACATGCTGGAAGCGCTCGACGGCTACGAGGAGGACGGCGTCGCCCTCGAGACCACGACCGAGGTCGTGACCGACAGCGGCACCGTGCAGAAGGAGACCGTCGCCGCCGTGCGGTTCTCGAAGCTGTCGTTGATCGATCAGCTCTTCCACACGGTCGCCAGCCCGCCCGTTGCGTACCTGCTGTTCCTGATCGGGATGGCGCTCCTGATCTTCGAGTTCTTCACGGCGGGTGTCGGCATCGCCGGCGTGGTGGGCGCCGGCTGCACGATCCTCGCCTGCTTCGGACTGGCCGAGCTGCCGGCGCGATGGTGGGCGGTCGGCCTGCTGGTGGCCGCCATGCTCGCCTTCGCAGTCGACGTGCAGGTCGGCATCCCGCGGTTCTGGACCGGGGTCGGCATCGTGTTCACGATCATCGGCAGCCTGTGGCTGTTCGAGCCGGTCAGCGGCACGTCGCTGCGACCCAACTGGCTGAGCCTGATCGCCGGGATCGGCGGCGTGATGCTGGCGTTCATCGTCGGCATGCCGTCGATGACGCGCACCCGCTTCGCCACGCCGACGATCGGTCGCGAGTGGCTGATCGGTGCCGAGGGGGTCGCTGTCGAATCGGTCGATCCCGACGGCGTGGTGCAGGTGGGCGACGCGCAATGGCGGGCGCGCACCAACCGGGCGACGCCGATCGAGGCCGGTGGTGCGCTGCGCGTCGCCGCCATCGACGGCGTCACGCTCGAAGTCGAGCCACTCGAGGGTGCCGCCAAGGACTACCGCGAGCGTCGCCCCAAGTCTCCGACCCCCGACTGACGCTTGCTCACGTCGGGCAGGCGCGGGCCGGCGAGGCGGAGGTCGTCGCGACGGCGGGTGACGCCCCGTCCGTCGAGCTCGGCGAGCAGCGGAACGGCGAACTTGCGGCTCGTTCCGGTGCGCTCCCGGAACTGGGCGACGGTGAACCCGCTCGGCGACTCGGCGAGCAGCTCGGCGGCGAGGCGGGCGGCGGCGTCGATGCTGTCGCGGTGGAACAGCAGCTGGTCGCGTTCGACGAGGATGCCGCGACGCGTGAGCTCCCGGATCGTCGCCCGATCGGCGTCTGGCGGCGTCTGCGGCGCGTACCCTCCGGCGCGGATCACGCTCGCCAACGGGTGTTCGGCGTAGGGATCGCCGGCGCCGGCCGGTCGCGCCCGGCCACCGTCGATCGTGACACCTTCCAGCGTGGCCGCCACGGCCCGTTCGTGGTCGGTGAGGGCCGCCAGGTCGAGGCCGTGCTCACCCTGCTCCCTGACGGCTTCGGCGATGCGACTCCGGGTCGACTCGAGCTCGGTCGGCGTGGTGACCCAGTGTCCGACCGACGGCTGCAGGGCGACACCCGTGAGCAGTTCCAGCTCGTCGACGTCGACCCAGCCGCGTTCGGCGACGACCCGGTCGACCGTGCCGTCCGGCGCCGCTCGCGAGGCCTTGCTCACGGGGTCGATGTCGAGCACCGACCCGCCGCCGACGGTCTCGTCGCGACCCGACTCGCGGAGGATGTAGCGGTCACCCGGCAACAACGGCAACGCCACCGGCAGGAACAGGCGCGCCGAACCGCTGGCCCCCGGCGTCAGCGCCTCGTTCCCCAGGATGCGGAGCTTCACCGGCACCTCACGTGAGCCGACGTAGGCGAGATAGGCACCCCGGCGTGACACGGCGTGGTCGAGCGAGGCGAGCACTTCGAGCGATGCATCGAACCGGTCGGTCGGCCGCCACCGCCCGGGTGTGACGACACAGTCGCCACGTCGCAGGTCGTCGTGGGAGACACCATTGAGGTTGAGTGCCACCCGGTGCCCGGGCGCGATCGCTTCGACCGCCTCGCCGAGGGTCTGGATGGCGCGGACGCGGGCCGGACGCGTGCCGGGCTCGACGACGACGAGATCGTCGCGAGCGATCGTCCCGTCCGTGCAGGGTGCCGGTCACGACCGTGCCGCTGCCCTTGGCGGCGAAGACGCGGTCGATCCAGAGCCGCGGTCGGCGGCGATCGATCGCCGCCGGCGTTTCGGAGACCAGCCGGTCGAGAGCCGCGCCCAGGTCGTCGAGCCCGCGCCCCACCGATGCAGTCGACGGCGACGATCGGCGCCTGCTCGAGGAACGTCCCGGCCACACGTTCGGTGACCTCGAGCGTCGCCAACTGCAGCCACTCGGCGTCGACCAGGTCCGACTTGGTGAGGGCGATCACGCCGTGGCCCACCCCCACCATCTCGAGGATCCGCAGGTGCTCCTCGGACTGCGGCTTCCAGCCCTCGCTGGCGGCGACGACGAACAGGCAGGCATCGACGGATCCGACGCCGGCCAGCATGTTCGGCAGGAACCGCACATGACCCGGCACGTCGACGAAGCTGATCGCGGCACCGCTCGGCAACACCGTGTGGGCGAAGCCGAGGTCGATCGTCAGCCCACGCCGTCGCTCCTCCTCGAACCGGTCAGGGTCGATCCCGGTCAGCGCCAGCACCAACGACGACTTGCCGTGATCGACGTGACCTGCGGTGGCGACGACCCTCATCGGGCGAGCGCCGACAGTGCCGGCGACGAGCACGTCGTCGTCGTGCGGATCGACACTGCGCAGGTCGAGCAACGTCCGCCCGTCGCGGGCGCGCCCGATGATCGGCGGGTCGTGGCCCCGCAACGCGTCGAGATGGTCACCGGTGATGGCAACTCCGGCGGACGGGATGGTGACGCCCGGGGCGGCCCCGGCGCCGGGCAGCGACTCGGTGTCGACCACCTCGCCGACGGCGCCGGCCGACACGATCTGCGCCGCCCGCCGCCTGAGCTCGGCGAGCGGTTGATCGACCATCCGCCAGAAGGCGATGTCGGTCGTGACCGTGCGATGGAGATATGACGAGCGCCGTCTGCTGCAGCGCCCCCAGCACGAGGCCGCCGCAACGCAGGGCGCGGGCGAGTGGGTGGTCGGCGCACCGCCCGACGAGCTCGGCATTGCCGGCGATGATGCCGGCCTGTGGCCCACCGAGCAGCTTGTCGCCGCTGAACGTCACCAGCGAGGCCCCGTCGGCGAGCGTCTGCAACGCCGCCGGCTCGTCGGCGAGCCAGGCCGGAGGCGGCCCGGCGAGCCACGGCACGCGGGCGTCGAGCAGGCCGCTGCCGAGGTCGACGACGACCGGGACGCCGAGCGCCGCCAACTCGGCGACCGACGTCGCTCTCGACGAAACCGTCGAGTCGGTAGTTGCTGGGGTGCACCTTGAGCACGACGGCGACGTCGTTGCCGGGGCGGACGATCGCCCGCTGGTAGTCGGTCAATCGGGTGCGATTGGTGGTGCCGACGTCGATCAGGCGGGCACCCGACTGCTCGAGCACCTCGGGAACCCGGAACGCCCCTCCGATCTCCACCGACTCGCCCCGCGACACGGCGACGTCGCCGCCCGGCGGCCAACGTCGCCAGCACCAGCAGCACGGCGGCGGCGTTGTTGTTGACCACGATCGCCTGCTCGGCGCCGCACAGTTTGGCGAACAGTTGCCCGACGGCGCGTTGGCGCGAGCCGCGGTCGCCGGTGGCCAGGTCGAACTCGACGGTCTGTGCCAGCGCCGGCTGGTCGACCCGCACCGGAGCGCGCCCGAGGTTGGTGTGGAGCAGCACGCCGGTGGCGTTGATGACCGGGGTGAGCAGCGATCGCCGGAACTGCTCGGCACGGGCGCCCGCCGACGTGGGGATCGCCGTCGGCGATCGCCGCCCGGGCGAGGTCGACGAGGATCGGATGCGGGAGCCCGGTGCCGGCCAGCGACCGCGCCAGCACGTCGACCGACGGTGGTCGGGCAGCGGCGGGGCTCACGCGGTGAGCCTACGCTCGGCCGTCGTGGCGCTGCCGATCGACCTCGTCTGCCTCGACCCCGGGCTGCCGCTGCCCGATTACGCCCACGCCGGCGACGCCGGGCGTCGATCTCGTACGCCCGCGAGGAGGCGACGGTCCGGGCGGCCGGTGGGCGGGTGCTGATGCCGACCGGGATCTCGATCGCGATCCCGGTCGGATGGTGCGGGCTGGTGATGCCCCGGTCGGGGCTGGCGCTCAAGCACGGGATCAGCATCGTCAACGCGCCCGGTCTGATCGACGCCGCCTACCGCGGCGAGATCAAGGTGGTCCTGATCAACACCGACCCCACGGCCGACTATCACATCGCGCGTGGTGACCGGGTCGCCCAACTCGTGGTCCAGCGCGTCGAGCAGGTCGAGTGGAACGGTGGTCGATCAACTCGACGGCGTCGACCGCGGCGGCGGCTTCGGGCACAGTGGTCGTTGATGTCGGGCTGCGCCGGCTCTACGACTCGGTGATCGTGATCGATTCGATCGTCACCGGTTCGAGCGGGGGCACGCCGTTGCTGTCGGGGTTGCCGACGGCGTCGATCGCCGGGCAGCGTGGTGTCGAGGCCCTCGGTCACCTGGCCGAACAGCGTGTAGTCGGGCGGCAGGGTGGTGCCGCTCTCGCCGGTGATGATGAAGAACTGCGAGCCGTTCGTGTCCGGGCCGGAGTTGGCCATCGCCAGCGAACCGATCTTGTACTCGCCGAAGCCCGGGCAGCTCGTCGGCGAACTCGTAGCCGGGGCCGCCCGTGCCGGTGCCGGTCGGATCGCCGCACTGGGCGACGAAGCCGGGGATGATGCGATGGCACGAGATGCCGTCGAAGTAGCCGTAGCGGGCGAGCGTCACGAAGCTGTTGACCGTGATCGGCGCCTTGTCGGGATACAGCTCGACGGTGATCGGTCCGAGGTTGGTCTCGATCTCGGCGGTGTAGGTCTTGTTCACGTCGATGCAGGTCGGCGGATACTCGGTGAACGACTGCTGCTGTTCCGACGAGCCGTCGGTGGCGGGGCAGTCGGCGGGGTCGGCCATCGGCGCCAGCGTCGGCTTGGGGGCGCGGCTCGATCGAGACGACGTCGATCACGAACGACAAGGCGTCGCCGGGCTGGATGATGTCGCCGCTCCCGGAATCGCCGTAGGCGAGCTCGGCCGGGATGTCGAGCTGGCGCCGACCGCCGGCCTTGACGCCGATCAGGCCTTCGTCCCATCCCTGGATCACTCCGCCCTCGCCGAGCGTGACCGGGTAGGGCTGGCCCCGGTCGTAGCTGTTGTCGAACTCGGTTCCGTCCTCGGAGCGCACGCCGACGTAGTCGACGGTGACCGTGTCGCCCGCCTTGGCCGGCTCGCCCGTGCCCTCGATCAGGTCGGTGACGACGAGCTCGGTGGGCAGCTCTGCGGGGAGCGACACGACCGGCTTCCCCGAGGCGGGCGCCGACCCGTCGGGTGCCGTCGAACCTTCGGGCGCCACGGTCGTGGCCGGCGGCTCGGTGGGCGAGGTGTCGAGCACCGGCTCGAGGTTGTCGTCGCCACAGGCGGCGAGGGCGAGCGCGGACGCGATGATGAGGACGGTGGCCATCCGGCCGGAGCCAAAACGCATGGGCGGCAGGCTATCGACGGATCGGCGACAGTCTCCGGCGGCGGTCAGGGCGCGGCGGTGGTGGCCGGGGCCGTGGTCGCCGTGGCCGATCCGTCGGTGGTGGCGACCGGCGACGTGCTCGTCGCGGGCAACTCGGCCGGCAGCGTGACGATCGGGATCGTCGTGGCCGGGGCCGGTTCTTCCTCGTCGTCGAACGCCCCTCCGATCCAGGCGATCACCACGACGGCCGCCACGGCGGCGATGGCGATCACGATCCACCGCACGACATTGCGCTTGACGGCACTGGTGCGCGCGACCTTGGCCTCTTCGGCTTGGCGCTTGGCTCGGTTGGCCTTCTGACGTTCGCGCTTCTCGGTACCCACGACCCCCCGACGATACCGCCGCTGTCGTTCCTCAAGGCGGCTCCCGGCAGACCCGATATCAAAGGGTCGGCGATCGTCGCCGGCGCGGCGGTCGAACCCAGGCGCCACCGCGGGCCAACTTCACCAGCAACGAGAACTCCGATGGCGCTCGCGCCGCCGAGCACAACCGAACCTGCCACGCAGTGCCTCCACGAGGCCGTCCCCGGCGCGCCGCCGGGTCGGGCTGGTGCTGCTGGCGATCGGGGTCGCCGGGTCGGTCGGATGGCTGGGCTGGCGGATCGCGACGATGTCGCTCAATCCGATCCCGATGATCGCCTTCGTGCTCGAACTGGCCGGCGTCGTGATCGGGAGCGTCGTCGCCGTTGCGCTGTCGATGGCGCGCAACCCGCGCTCGACCCACACCGACGACGATCGCTGGGAGCCGCGGCGCTACGCCTTCGCCGTCGCCGACTTCGTCGAACGCACTCGCGCCAGCGACCTCCATCAGGACGTCCGCACGGTCGCCCGGACGCTGCGCCATCCGGCGCGCCGGAACCTGGCGGACGTCTGCATGGCATGCGCCCTGCTCGATGGGCCACGCCGGCTGTTGCTGGTGGTCGTGGCCACGCTCGGCCTGCTGGTCGGCGTGAGCCCGGTGCCGATGCCGTCGGTGGCGGCGCTCGTGACACTGACGGTCGGGGTGCTCGGGTTGTCGTCGGCGACGATCGTGATCAGCAACGGCCGGATCCGTCTCGGTGACCGGCTGCGCTGGTCGTACAGCTCGCTCGGCGAGATCCTCGTCCGCGACGACGTCGACGGCGTGGCGCCTCGGCGCTGGGTGGGCACCGTGGCGACGATCGTGATCCTCAACCTGGCGGTCGCCCTGCGCGGCATGAGCGATCGATGGACCCACGGGCTGCCGCCGATGGCCGACGACGCCCGTGTGATGGCGATGGTGTTCGCGATGACGCTCGCCCTCGGCTCGTTCTACACGCTGATCACGACGGCGGCGCCCAAGCTCGACAACGACCATCTCGTCGCCCGTCGTCTCGAGGAGCGCACGGCTCGCCAGTCGGCGCTCGGCGGGGCGATGTGCGTGGGCCTGATCGGGCTACTCGCCGGGGTCCTCCCCGGGAGCGTCGATCCCGCTGACGACGATCCCGCTCGGATCGAAGAGATCACCGAGCACGAGGCCGGATCGGTCACCGATGACTGACGCCGTCGAGCCAGATCCCGCCGAGGTTCGGAACACGTCCGTCGTCGGCGCCGAGGTGGCGGATGATCGAACGCACGATGCCGGAGTGGGCGACCACGAGTGCCGGGTGCGACGGGTTGGTGGCTGCCTTCTGGGCGATCTCGCCCAGTGCCTCGTCGGCGCGAGCCACGACATCGGCGTACGGCTCGAACGTCGGCGGGCGGCGATGGGTCGCCAGCCAGCCCGGCCAGCGCGACTCGATCTCGTCGGGGGTCATCCCTTCCCACTCGCCGGCGTGCGCCTCGCGCAGCCTGGGGTCGATCACCGGTTCACCGAGGTCGAGCGTCCTGGCGATGATGTCGGCGGTCTGTGAGGCGCGCCGGAGATCGCTCGACCACACGCCGGCGAACGAGGCACCGAGCCCGGCCAGCACGCGACCCGCCGCGCGTGCCTGCTCGCGACCGAGCGCGGTCAGCGGTGAATCGGCCGTCCCCTGCCAGCGTCGCTGCGAATTCCACACGCTCTGCCCGTGCCGGAGCAACAGAATCGGGACCTCGACTGCCGACATCCCGACGGAGGGTACTGCCGACAGTACGCTGGGCTCGATGGCAGTTGTTCGGCTCTTCGCTGCGGCACGTGACGCCGCCGGCACGGGCCGTGACGAACTGCCCGGTGCCACCGTGGGCGACGTCCTCAGCGAGGCGCGCCGGCGGTACGGCGAGCGGTTCACCGCCGTGCTCGAGACGTGCAAGATCTGGGTCAACGGCGAGCCGGCCGACCCACGCGACGCGATCGACCCCAGCGATGAGCTGGCTGTGCTGCCACCCGTATCGGGCGGAGCCGAAGGAGGACAATGGTGAACGCAGACGACCTGCTCGACCCGCGGACGCTCTCGCTCGACGACTTGCGCTCGCTCCGCAATCGCTTGCAGAGCGAGGACGACGAGGTGTCGTACGTGCGGCGCGTCGCCCAGGCACGCGTCGATCTCGTCAGGGCCGAGCAACATCGTCGCGACCGTGGCGAGATCACCGACGACCTCTCGAGCGAGCTTCGCGTCGTGCTGTCGACGCACCTCACCGGTGGCTCACCGCGCCCACCGCGGCCGGTCGACAACGTCGCCGACAACGCCCTGTCCGACGAGCTCGACGTCGTGTGCGCCGAGAACGGGTTCAGCCGGCTCGAGGACCTCTCGCCGAGCGAGCTCACCCAGCTCGAATCGCAGTTGACGGCATTCGAGCGGCGAGTGTCCGACGATCGCCGAGATCGTTACGACCGGCTCGACGCTCTGAGTGCCGAACTGGTGCGTCGCTATCGCGACGGCGAGGCGTCCGTCGACGGCTTGTTGGGATCCTGACCGCGCCTCACGTGCCATGACCACATCGGGCTCCGATCCGGAGGACCACGCTCAGGGGCCCGATCACACCGACTTCCTCGATGTCGGCACGTTCATCCGCAATCAGCGCGAGCTCGCCAAGCTGTCGGTGCGACGGCTGGCCGAGCTGGCCGAGGTGTCGAACCCGTATCTCTCCCAGATCGAGCGCGGCCTCCGCAAGCCGTCGGCCGAGATCCTCCAGCAGGTCGCCCACGCCCTCCGCATCAGCGTCGAGACGCTCTACGTCCGAGCCGGCATCCTGTCCGACGACGACCATCGCGTGAGCACCGTGCCAGAGGCGATCGAAGCCGACCCGACGTTGACGCCCGAGCAGAAGCTGGCCCTGCGCAACGTGTACGACAGCTTCGTCGCCCAGCGCTGACCGACCGGCTCCGAATGCCGACCCGATCGGTAGAGTTTGGACTTCAGATGCGTCGCGTCGCCGTGATCTCTCTGCACACGTCGCCACTCCTGCAGCCAGGTGTGGGCGACAGCGGTGGCATGAACGTCTACGTGCGCGAGATGGTCTCGTCGCTGTCGCAGGCCGGGGTCGAGTGCACCACCTACACGCGCGCCGATCGTGAGGGCTTGCCGTACGAGGTCGTCGTCGAGCCCAACCATCGGGTGGTGTTCGTCGAGGCTGGTCCGCACCACCTCCCGAAGGAGGCGCTGCCCGAGATCCTCGACGAGTTCACCGAGCGCGTCCTCGCCGACATCACCTCGACCGGCGGAGCCGACGTCGTGCATGCCAATTACTGGCTGAGCGGCGTCGTCGCGCATCGCATCAAGCACGTGCTCGACATCCCGTTCGTGTCGACGTTCCACACCCTGGCGCGGGTGAAGGCCGAAGGCGGCGATCCCGAACCGGGTTGGCGTGATCGCGCCGAGGCCGAGCTGATCAACTGCGCCGACGCCGTGTGCGTCAGCTGTCTCGAGGAGGAGCAGCAGTTCCGCCGGCTGTACGGCGATCTGAACGGCAGGGTCGAGATCATCGCCCCAGGGGTCGAGCACGCCTTCTTCGCGCCCGGTGAGCAATCCGGGGCCCGGGCCGCGATCGACCTGCCCACCGACGCTCCGGTGATCCTGTTCGTCGGGAGGATCCAGCCGCTCAAGGGGCCCGACGTGGCGATCCGTGCGCTCGGCGAGCTCGATCGCCCGGAAGCGCTCTTGCTGATCGTGGGTGGGGCGAGCGGCGTCGAGGGTGACAGCGAACTGGCGCGGGCGCACCAGCTCGTCGACGAGCTCGGCCTCGTCGACCAGGTCCGGTTCGTCCCGCCCCAGCCGCACCACATCCTGTCCACCTACTACCGGGCGGCCGACGTGGTGATCGTCCCGAGTCGGAGTGAGAGCTTCGGGCTCGTGGCGCTGGAAGCGGCGGCCTGCGGCATCCCGGTCGTGGCCAGCGCCGTCGGTGGCCTGCAATCGCTGGTCCAGGACGGTGTCACCGGGTACCTCGTGCCGCAGCGCGACCCCGGCCTGTTCGCCGACGCCATCGCCCGCATCCTCGACGACCCGTTGCTGGCGGCGTCGATGTCGGTGGCATCGTCCACCAAGGCCAGGCACTACACGTGGAGCTTCGCCGCCGCCCGGCTCCGGCGCCTGTACACCGACCTGACCGCCCGCCAGCTGGTCGTCTGCGAATGACGGGTCGGTTGGTGTGACCGACCTGCACGACGGTGAACGGCTGGCCGGCCTGCGCCAGCGGATCGACACCTGGCTGGCCGAGTTCGCCGCCGACAACCCGCTGATCGCGTCCGTCGATCGCGGCACCAGCGACGACACGGCGTTGGGTGAGCCGCGCTGGTACGTCCGCATGGTGGGGGACGAGAAGGACTTCACCACCGTGTGGCTCACGCTCGGGCAGCGCACGTTGCGCTACGAGACCTACGTGATGCCCGCCCCGGAGGAGAACCGGGAGGCGGTGATGGAGGTGCTGCTGCGTCGCAACGACACGCTCGTCGGCGCCCATTTCTCGATCGGTGACGAAGACGCGATCTACCTCCGCGGCGAGCTGCCTGACGTGGCGGTCGACGAGGCCGAGCTCGACCGCGTGCTGGGCACGCTGTACACGACGGTCGAGGCCAACTTCCGGCCGTTGCTGCACCTGGCGTTCGCCAGCCGGTTCGCCTCCTGACGCCGTCCGAGCGACCTTCCGATCCGTCAGCCTCGATGCCCTCAGTCGGGTGTCCGGGCGGCGTCTCGGGGAAGTCGGAAGCTCCAGCCCGCCCGGACACACACCGAACTAGCGTGCCGTCCCATGTCGTACGACCTCGCTCTGATCGGTGGTGGGAACATGGGAGCGGCACTGCTCGGCGGACTGCTGAGCGGTGGCGTGGTCACCACCGACCAGGTCGTGGTGGTCGAGCTCTACCCCGAACGGCGGGCCGAGCTGGCCGGCCTCTTCCCGGGCGTCACCATCACCGACCGTGTCCCCGAGTGCGCGTCGGCGGTGCTCGCGGTGAAGCCGCCCGACATCGTCGCCGTCGCCGCCGAGGCGGCCGCGGCGGGTGCCACCCGCGTGTTGTCGATCGCCGCCGGCGTGACGATCGCCGCCATCGAGTTCGTCGTGGGCGGCGGCGTCGCCGTGCTGCGGGCGATGCCCAACACGCCGGCTCTGGTCGGCGCCGGCGTGTCGGCCTTGGCAGGCGGCCGGCACGCGGCGGAGGCCGATCTCGAGTGGGCGGAGCAGATCCTCGCCGGCGTCGGGCTCGTCGAGCGCCTGGGCGAGCACCAGCTCGACGCCGTCACCGGGCTCACCGGGTCGGGTCCGGCGTACGTGTTCCTCGCCGCCGAGGCCCTGATCGATGCCGGTGTGATCGCCGGGATCCCGCGTGAGACCGTCGAGCGGATGGTCGCCCAATTGCTCGTCGGATCGTCCGAAATTGCTCGCCGAGCGTGGTGATCCGGCTGCGCTGCGGGCGATGGTGACGTCGCCGGGCGGCACCACGGCCGCCGGGCTACGGGTGCTCGAGGAGCGGGCCACCCGGGCCGCCTTCATCGACGCCGTGGTGGCGGCCACCGCCAGGAGCCACGAGCTCGGCGCCGGCTGAAATTCGTCACCGAACGGGCGCCGACAAATTTGCGTGTGACACTTTTCTCATGACTTCGCGTCCCCTACAGTGACCCGTGGTGAGCGCTCCGGTGAAAGCCGGGCAGCGCCGACGGGGCTGGTGCCATCGGGGGGTTGGCACCGGCCCTTGTCGCGTCCGGCCGGAGGTAGCGTCGCTCGCGTGGCGCGCTTCGACACCGTCTCCTTGCTCACCGACTACGGCACCGCTGATGAATTCGTCGGACTGGTCAAGTGCGTCATCCGCGACATCGCCCCGCACGTCGGTGTGATCGACCTGACCCACGAGATCCGACCGTTCGATGTGCGCGCCGGTTCGCTGGCACTCGCCCGCTGCATCGGCTACGTGCCGAGCGGGGTCGTGATGGCGGTCGTCGATCCCGGCGTCGCCACCGATCGGCGGGCAGTGGCGATCGAGGTCGTCGGGGGGAGCGGTGTGTTGATCGGTCCCGACAACGGATTGCTGGCGCCGGCGGTGGCGATGGCGGGCGGCGCCGAGCGCGCGGTCGAGCTCACCAACCCCGATTACCAACTCGCCGCGCCGGGTGCCACGTTCGCCGGCCGCGACGTGTTCGCCCCCGCCGCCGCGCACATCTGCAACGGGGTCGAGATCGGCGAGCTCGGTCCCGAGGTCGACCCCGTGTTGCTGATGCCGGCCACCGTGCCACTGCCTCGCGACGACGGCGACGCGGTGGTGGCCGAGGTGCTGTGGGTCGACCGGTTCGGCAACTGCCAGCTCAACGTCGGGCCCGAGGACCTTCCGTCGACGTGGGCCGGCGACGTGCAGCTGCGAGTCCTCTCCGCCGCCGACCCGTCGGTCGGCGACGTGCGTCGCATGGTCAGGGCGTCGAGCTTCGCCGCCCTGGGCAACGGCCAGACGGGGCTGGTGCTCGACTCGTACGGCATGTTGGCGGTCTGCCTCGACAGGCGATCGGCGGCCGAGGAGCTCGGCCTCACGGCCGGCGACCAGGTGCTGCTGGCGACGCTCGACGACGAGCTACCGAGCGCGACCGCCGTGTCCTTCGGGCGCCGCGGGGGCGACCGGTAGCCTGCCGGCATGCGACCCGCCACCACGCTCACGCTCGGCCTCCTGATGGCAGCGATCCTGATCGCCGGCATCGTGTCGCTCGTGCGCCTCTGATCCTGCCGGGCGATTCACCGGGTCTGCGTGCCGGGGGTCGGGTTACCATGCCGGGCGTGGGGGTAACAGACGGGCCCGTGAACCTGGCGCACATGATCGATGCCCACGACGGCGATCGTGTGGCGCTCATCGCCGGTGACCACGAGACCACGTATGCCGCGCTCCGCGAACAGGTCGGGCACGTGCGTGGAGGGCTCGCAGGGTGCGGGGTCGGCGACGGCGACCGCGTCGCCATCCTGTGCGGCAACACCCCCGACTTCGTGATCGCCGTGCTGGCAACCGTCGGCATCGGGGCGATCGCCGTGCCACTCAATCCCGAGAGCCCGGCTCCCGAGCTCGAACGCGAGATCAACGAGGTCGCACCGGTGGTGGTGATCCTCGGGGCCGGCGCGGTCGGGGCGTGGTCGGAGGTCGCCGCCGAGCGCGTGCCCTCGGTCGTCACCGTCGTCGCCGCCGGCGACGAGCTGCCGCCGGGAGCGACGTCGTTCCACACGCTGTTGTCGGCCGAGCCGGCGCCCGTGCGCGATGTCGGCGCCGATCATCTGGCGGTGATGATGTTCACCAGCGGCACCGCCGGTCCTCCGCGTCCCGCCATGATCAGCCACGGCAACCTGTTGTCGAACATCGAGCAGAGCCTCACCGCACGCGACCGCACGAACGACGACGATCTCGTCTACGGCGTCCTGCCGTTGTTCCACATCTTCGGGCTCGCTGTCGTGATCGGCACCTCGCTCACCGTCGGCGCCGGCGTGCTGCTCGTGCAGCGCTTCGACCCCGTGGCAGCGGCCGAGACGATCGCCCGTCGCCAGGTCACGGTCGTGCCGGGGGCGCCGCCGATGTGGGTGGCGTTCGTCGAGTCGGATGCGATCGCCGACGACGCCTTGGCCTCGGTGCGCCTGGCCCTGTCGGGTGCCGCCAAGCTCCCACCGGCGATCGCCGAGCGCTTCGAGCAGCGCTTCGGGGTCACGATCCGCGAGGGCTACGGGCTCACCGAGGCCTCGCCCGTCGTCACCAGCTCGGCCGGCATGCCGGTCCGCGTGGGGTCGGTCGGGCGCGTGCTGGTGGGCCAGGAGGTGCGCCTGGTGGGCGACGACGGCGATGACGTGCCGGCGGGCGACTCCGGCGAGATCTGGGTGCGCGGACCCAACGTCTTCCTCGGGTACTGGCACGACCCGGAGGCGACCGCCCGAGTGCTGCACGACGGCTGGTTGCGCACCGGTGACGTGGCGACCGTCGACGACGACGGCTACCTCTACCTCGTCGACCGCGCCAAGGACCTGATCATCGTGTCGGGCTTCAACGTCTTCCCGGCCGAGGTCGAAGAAGTGATCGCCGCCCACCCTGGGGTGGTCGAGGTCGGCGTGCTCGGCGTGCCCCACGCCACCCACGGCGAAGCGGTCAAGGCCTACGTCGTGCGCACGCCCGGGGCACAGCTCGACGAGGCGGCGGTGATCGACCACTGCGCCGATTTCCTGGCCCGTTACAAGTGCCCCAGCACGGTCGTCTTCGTCGACCATCTGCCGCGCAATTTCGAGCGGCAAGTTGATCCGCCGCGAGCTCGAGGGCACGGTCATCGGCTCGTGAGGGCCACCCCGCCTGCCAGTTTGTGAAATCGTGCACATAGCGGTCTAGGCTCGACGGTGATGTCCCCCCATCGCAGTCGCCGGATCCCCGAGGCCACCGTCGCCCGGCTCCCGGTGTACCTCCAGATCCTCGTCGAACAGGGCGAGCTCGGCGTCGACAACATCTCGTCCGACGGCCTCGCAGAGCTGGCCGGGGTCAACGCCGCCAAGGTCCGCAAGGACCTCTCGTACCTCGGCAGCTACGGCACGCGTGGCGTCGGTTACGAGGTCGACTACCTCGTCTACCAGATCCGGCGCGAGCTCGGGCTCGACCACGACTGGCCGGTCGTGATCGTCGGTGCCGGCAACCTCGGTCAGGCGCTCGCCGGCTACGGCGGCTTCAACGAGCGCGGCTTTCCCGTGGCCGGGATCGTCGACATCGATCCCGCCAAGGTCGACACCGTCGTGGGCGGGGCACGCGTCCGTGCCCTCGCCGAGCTCGGTCAGATCGTGGCCTCGAAGGGGATCTCGATCGGCGTCATCGCCACCCCGCCGTCGGCCGCCCAGGACGCCGCCGACCGGCTCGTCAAGGTCGGCGTCACCAGCATCCTCAACTTCGCTCCCGTGGTGCTCTCGGTGCCTGCCGGGGTCACGGTCCGCAAGGTCGACCTGGCCGTCGAGCTGCAGATCCTGAGCTACCACGAGCAGCGCCGGGCGGCCGCACTCGCCCAAGGTGGCCAACTTCACGCGGTGCCGGGCAACGGCCGGCGCGGGGTGAGCGCGTAGGCTGGACCTGCCATGTCGATCCTCGTCATCGGAGTCAACCACCGCAGCGGGCCGTTGAGCGTTCTCGAACGCCTCACGATTCCCGTCGACGAGTTGCCGAAGGCGGTCGAGCGGCTGGCGCGTCGCGACACCGTGCGCGAGGTCGTGCTGATCAGCACCTGCAACCGCACCGAGGTCTACGCCGTCGCCGAGAAGTTCCACGGCGCCTACGCCGACATCCGCGACTTCCTCTGCGAGATCGGCGACATCGCCGCCGACGAACTGCATCCGCACCTCTACTCCCACCACGACGATGCGGCCGTGAGCCACCTCTTCGAGGTCGCGGCCGGGCTCGACTCGGCCGTCGTCGGCGAGTCCGAGATCCTCGGACAGGTTCGTCAGGCGTGGGAGATCGCCCAACGCGAGGGCGGGGCGCGCACCACCATGAACCTGCTCTTCCGCCAGGCGCTGGTGGTCGGCAAGCGGGCCCGCACCGAGACCGGCATCGGGCGCGGCACGACGTCGGTCAGCCAGGCCGCGGTCGAGATGGCGGTCGAACGGCTCGCCGGTCTCGATGGCCGTCGCGTCGCGGTCGTCGGCGCCGGCGCCATGGGCGAGGGCATCGCCGTCGCCCTGCGAGCGCGCCGGGGCGGGCAAGGTCGTCGTCGTCAACCGCACGCCCGAGCGCGGCGACGCGCTGGCACAGCGCGTCGATGGCCGGGCGCTCGGCTTCGAGCACCTCGCCGAGGTGCTGGCCGACACCGACGTCGCCATCACGTGCACCGGCGCGGGCGCCCCGGTCGTCACCCGTCAGGTCGTCGAGCAGATCGTGTCGGAGCGCGCCGGCCGACCGTTGCTGCTCGTCGACATCGCCGTGCCACGCGACGTCGAGGCCGGCGTGGCCGAGGTCGACGGTGTGGTCGTGCTCGATCTCGACGATCTCGGTGCCTGGGCCGACCGTGGATCGCGCCCAGCGTCAGGCCGAGGTCGAGGGTGTCGCCGCCATCGTCAGCGACGAGGTCGAGCGGTTCGCCGTCGCCGCCGCAGCCCTGCAGGCGGCGCCGTTGGTGGGAGCGCTGCGGGAGCGCGCGGAAGATCTGCGCCTGGCCGAGCTGCGCCGCTACCAGCGCCAGCTGACCGAGCTCGACGACGAACAGCGCGAGCTGGTCGAGGCGATCACGCGGGGCGTGATCGCCAAGTTGCTCCACGAGCCGTCGGTCCGGCTCCGCGACCAGGCCGGGTCGCCGCGGGGCGAGCGCAACGCGGCTGCCGTTGCCGACCTGTTCGATCTCGGCTGAACCGCGCGTGCGGCGAGTTCCGTGACCACCATCCGGGTCGCCACACGGGGCAGCGCCCAGGCCCGCACCCAGGCCCAGGCGGTCGCCGATCAGCTCGGCGCGCAAGGCATCGAGGCCGAACTGGTGCTGATCGAGACGCTCGGCGACCGCACACAAGCCGGCAACGTCCCCTTGCACACGATCGGCGGCCAAGGCGTGTTCACGAAGGAGGTGCAACGGGCCGTGCTCGACGGTCGCGCCGAGATCGCCGTGCACTCCGCCAAGGACCTTCCCTCAGGCGACGCACCGGGGCTCGAGATCGGCGCTTTCGTCGAACGTCGGTCGGTGGCCGACGTCCTGATCGGATCGACGCTCGAACGGCTCGCCCACGGTGCCCCGGTGGCGACGGGGTCGGTGCGGCGGCGGGCGCAACTCCGGCGTGTGCGTCCCGACCTCGAGTTCCGGGAGTTGCGCGGCAACATCCCGACCCGGCTCGAGCGGATCCCCGACGGCGGTGCGATCGTCATGGCGCTGGCGGCGCTGGAGGTGCTCGGGCTCACCGATCGTGTCGCCCAACTGCTCGACCCGGTCGAGTTCGTGCCCGCCGTCGGCCAAGGGTGCGTGGCCGTCGAATGTCGCACAGGCGACGCCGTCACGGTCCACGCGCTGGGCATGATCGATCACGCCGCGACCCGCCGGGCGGTCACGATCGAGCGGGCGTTCCTCGACGAGCTCGGCGCCGGGTGCACGATGCCGGTCGGGGCGTACGTGGCCGGCGACACCCTCCACGTCTTCCTGGCGGGTGACGCCGACGATCGCGTGTTCAGCGAGGCAGTGTCGCTCTCCGGTGAACTCGACGACGACGTGCGCGTGTCGCGAACGACGGCGCGCCGCGCCCACGATGCCGTCGCCGCCCGATGAGCAGCGGTGGTGACGCACCCCTGACGGGCCGGCGGGTGGTGACGACCCGCGATCGAACCGGGCGAGCTCGATCGATTGCTGCTCGAAGCCGGCGCCGATGTCGTGCACGTGCCGTTGATCGAGATCGTCGACGTCGCCGGCGGGGGTTCGGCGATCGAGGCCGCCTTCGAGACAGCCGACCGGGTCGACTGGGTGGTCGTCACCTCGCGACACGGGGCGGCGCGCGTCGGCGATGCCGTGGCACGGCGTCCCGACGTGCGGCTCGCCGCCGTCGGGACCCGCACGGCGGCCGACCTGGCGCGGCTGGCGGGGCGGTCGGTCGATGTCGTGCCCCGGCGCCAGACGGCGGCCGATCTGGTGGCGGCGATGCCGGTCGAAGGCGGCGGTCAGGTCGTCCTCGTCGCGCAGGCCGACCGCGCCGAGACGACCCTCGCCGACGGCCTGTCGGCGCTCGGCTACGAGGTGCGCGCCGTCACCGCGTACCGCACCGTGTTGCGAACGCCATCCCCGGTGGAGCGCGCCGCTGCGCTCGGCGCCGACGCCGTGGCGTTCGCCAGCGGATCAGCGGCGCAGGCGTGGGCCGCTGCGATCGGCAGCGAAGCACCAGCGGCCGTGATCGTGATCGGCCCGACCACCGCCGAGGCGGCGCGCTCGCGAGGTCTCCGCGTCACCGCTGTGGCCCACGAGCACAGCGTCGCCGGCCTGGCACGCGCTGTCATCGAGGCGTTGAACGGTCCCTCCCGCTGAGCCGCTCAGTCGGCCGATGTCGGGTGGTAGTCGGTGTTGCGGTCGATGTTCATGTACATGTCGATCGCGATCGGGTCGCGCATCTCCTCGGCCAGATGTCCGATCAGCCCGGCGCAGCGCGCCAGCAAGGCGACACCACGTACCACTCCGAGCGGGATCTCGATGTCGGCCAGCGCCGCCCCGCAGACGCCGGCGCCGTTCAGTGGGAGCGTCTTGCCGAGCACTTCAGGATGCACCCGCCCGATCGCTTCGAACAGTGCCAGATGAGGGCCGAACACGTCGTGCCGGCGCGCCAGCGTCAACAACACCGGTGTGCGCGGATCGCCGGCCTTGTGGACGGGATGACCGAGCCCGGGCACGAACTGTCCCGCCTGCTTGCGGGCGTCGACCGTGCGGCGTGCGAGCTCGTCCCATCCGGCCTCGTCGGTGGGATGCGACCCGAGCGGTGCGACGACTCCGTCGAGGAAGGCGGCCGAGTCCTCGGTCACCCCGAGGAACCGCGAGCCGCCCCCGAGCAGCCCGGCGGCGACCGCGCCCTGGATCGATTCGGGCGCACTGAGGAACGTCACCCTGGCGGCGATCGCGGTCGGCGTGAAGCCGTGGTCGGCGAGGGCGACGAGCACGGCCTCGAACATCGCCAGCTGGCCCGGCGTCGGGCGACGGTTGGCGATCAGCCAGTAGGCGAGCTCGCCGAACGAGACCTGGCCGAGCAGCTCGGTGGCGAGGTCGTGGCCGAGCAGCATGATCCGATCGGCGTCGGAGGCCCCGAGTCCCGTTCGATACGTGGGATTGCTCATGTCGGGACTCCTTCGGGTCGATGGTGAATGTCGATGAGTGGTGTTCGTTCGGGGGACCTGGAGCGGCGGGCTCGATGACCACTTCGCGGACGCCATCGTCATGTTGGTCGAACGGTGGCGGCGGCACCGTTCCGGAGCCACGCATCGCGGCGGATTGCCGGGGCCGGACGTATGCTCGTCAGGCCGTCCGCGGCCGCCGTCGACGCACGATCACCATGTCTCGAAGCACTACCGAGATCCCATCCGGCCCCAGGCGGTCCAGGGCGAGCAGACGGGGTGTGACGCGGTCCGTGCTGGCGACCCTGATGGTCTGCTCCGCCGCCCTGGCGTTCGGCACCCACTCACCGCTCGCAGTCGCCGCGCCTTCACCGGCACAGGTCCAGGCGGCGGCGGTCAGGCAGGTGTCGAGCGCCGTCGCCGATGCCGGCGAACCGTCGATCTCCGCCAATGGGCGTTGGATCGTCTTCTCCGGCCTGGCCGGCGATCGCCGATCGGTGTTCCGCACGGACCGGACCAACAACGTGACGATCGAACTGTCACCGGTCCCCGACGGCGTGCGCGCGGGCGAGACGATCCATCCTCGGCTGTCGGCCGACGGATGCGTCGTGGCGGCGATCACCGAGATCCCGTTCGACCTGTTCCGCGACGACGACCAGGACGACCGATGGGACGTCTACCGACTGGTCGTCCCCGAATGCGACGGTCAGCCGAACGGGTGGGAGCTCGTCTCGGGCGTCGATCGCACCGGCATCGCGCGCGACGACGTGTTCACCGATTCGGCGCCGGCGGTCACCGGGTCGGGAGCCGAGATCGCCTACGTCCATCAAGCGCCCGGCGCCCCCGACGGGGTGGCGACGATCAGCATCGTCGACGTGACGGTGCCGATCAACGGAGGCCGGCCGCGTCCAGCCGGTCGCCGGGATGCCGGCCGAGGCGCCGGGCGAGCGCCTTCCTCTACCGCGGCGCCCGCGACCCGGTGATCTCGCAGAACGGGCGCCACCTGGCGTTCGTCTCCGACACCACCGCATCCGAGGCGTTGCCGGGATGGGGAACCGGGCCCGTGGTCGGCGAGCTGGCCTCGTCGCAGGTCTTCGTCTGGGACCGGGGCGCCGCCGACCAGCGTCGCGCCGTGCGGTTGATCTCGGGTCGTCGACGGCGTGCCGAGCGCGGCCGGCGGAGCCGAGCCCGACATGTCCGAGGACGGCCGGGTGGTCGTGTTCAGCTCGGGCGACCGCACGTTGGTGCCGGCCGACCTCACCCACTGCACCCCGGATTGCCCGTCCCAGATCTATCGCTTCGATCGCGACACCGACGGCAACGGGATCTTCGACGAACCGCCGCGGCGGCCACAGCTGGCGCTGGTCTCGGCGATCGACGCCGGGGTGGTCGACGTCGGTCTCCCGGTCGCCGGCGACGCTCCCTCGTGGGCGCCGGCGGTCAACGCCGACGGCAGCCAGATCGCGTTCGTCACCGACGCCACCAACCTGCTGCCGAGCCGGCGCGCCGGAGGTGGTGGCGAGCAACGACGGCGACCTGTTGGTCGCCGAGTTCCACCTCGGTCAGATCCGGCGCGTGCTCGACGGCTCCGACACCACCGGCGTGCCCGGCGCCCACGGCAACCCGGCGCTGTCCAAGACCGGGCAGGTGATCGCCTTCGACACGATGGCGGCGAGCGCGATCGCCGGCACGCAACCATCTGCGCTCGACACGGGTCGCTCGGTGGTGTCGGTCGAAGCCGTGCCGCAGCCTGTCGCTGGCGGCGCTCGACTTCGGCACGGTGTTGCTCGGCTTCGAGAGCACCGAGTTCTACGCCAAGGTGCTCAACTCCGGGCCGGCCAGCTTCGAGCCGGCGGCAGTCGAATCGTCGTCGCCCGAACTTCAAGATCACGGGCGGCACCTGCCGCCGGGGGATCATCGTCGCCGCCGGCAACTCGTGCTCGGTCAACCTGACCTTCAACCCCACCGCGCCACAGGCTTTCTCCGGCGACGCTGACGGTGCGCGGCGTCGGTGCCGGAGGGCCGTCGGTGTCTGCGTCGCTCGCGGTGCCGCCGGGACGCCGGTGCTGCTGGCCAAACCCGGCGGCGTCGACTTCGCCGACGGGGTGGTCGGCGTCAAGGGTGACCGGGTGGCGATCGACATCGAGAACATCGGCTTCATTCCCACGTCGATCTCGCGGCTGACGCATCGGTGGCACGCACCCCGACGACTTCCAGATCATCATCGAGTCGTGCACACGGGGCAGGGCGCTGAACCCCGAGGCGAGCTGCGCCGTCGGGGTCGAGTTCTCGCCGACAGGCCCCGGCTATCGCAGCGCGCTGCTGATCGCCGACGGCCGCCGACGGCGCCTACACCACCGCCGTGCTCGGCGGGTTCGCCCGCTACAGACCCGAGCTCGACGGCCGAGGCCACGGCGCGACCAGGTGAGCAGTTCTTCATCGGCGGCACCGGGTTCCCCGCCGAATCGCCGCGTCACGATCGGCTTCGACGACGGCGGCACGCCGTTCGCCACGCTCCAGACCACCGATGCCGGGACGTTCCTCGTCGAGCATCGTCGATGCCGGCCAGGATCCGCATCGGGCCCCGCCTGCTGGTGGCCACGGCGCCGGGCGGTGCCGTCGACAGCTGGACGATCGACGTGCTCGGCGGCCGCGAACAGACCGTGCCCGCCGTGCCGGGCTACGGCCTGGGCTGAGGCCGGCGCCTCAGGCGGTGGCGACGCACCAGCGTGCCGCCGAGCAGCACGGCGATCTCGCAGCCGGTGCCGGTGGGCTTGCCCGCCGCCTCGCACGCCACCGAGAGCACGATGTTGTCGGTCGGGCTCGAACGGGAGCGGGCTGACGCGGGGCTGGAACTCGTTGGCGCTGTTCATCGCGCCGAGGTCCCACGTGTAGAGCACGTCGCCGTTGCGCAGCAGCCGGGCGGTGCCGAGATCGCCGTTGGGGTTCTGCAGCACGAGGTCGGTGAGCAGGAACTCCGAGTCGGGCGGCACCGGCGATCGACTCGCTGCGCTCCTGGCGTGATGCCGACGTCGACCGGCGATCCGGTACGAGACCGGGTCGCCGAGCGCGACCGGCCCGACCGGCGTCGGGCTCGTCGACCGGCAGGGTGGTCGAGGTCGGCGCCACGACCGTGGTGCGGCGCCGTCGCCTCGAACTCGGCGACCCGGTCGTCGACGGCGCGGTCGGCGGCGTCCTCGGATCTCGGGGCTCGACGACCCAGTACCACGCCGCCGACGATGGCGGCGAGGACCGCGAGCACGGCGAGCAACTTGCCGATCGCCCGGCCCGGGATCGTCGGCGGCTGGATCAGCGTCGCCCTGCCGGTGGCCGGCTCGTGCTCGGGCTCGGTGGCCTCGATCTCGAAGTCGATCTGGCGCTCGGTGCGACGGAAGAAGCTCTGCTTGGTGCGCAGCTTGAGCCGCACCAGGCTGCTCGAGCCGGGTGCGACGCCCACCGCCGGCGGGTCGAACGATGCCGTCGACACGGCCGCTGGCGTCGACGAGGTGCAGCCGGCAGCTGGCGAGGTTGTTGCCGTGGTTGTCGACCATGAACTCGTAGGTGGCCCGCCGCCGGCCGCGCTGGAGCGGCTGCAGCATCGTGATCCGGCGGTCGTCGAACGGACTGACGGCGATGATCGTCTCGGAGACGGTGGTGTCGTCGGGATCGCCCTGGGCGATCACGCGCACGGACACCGACGTCGGACCCGACGTCGTGGTCGGGATCGCCGGTGGGCGGACGGTGACCTCGATCACGTCGCGCGACCCGCCGAACAGGGTGACGTTCGGTCGCGTCACCGTGGTCCATGCCGCCGACAGGCCGGCGGGGATGATGGTGAAGCTCTCGGTGCGGTCGCCGACGTTCTCGATCACGACCGACAGCGACGCCGACGCGCCGGGTACGACCGTCATGTCGTCCTGAAGGAACCACGCCTGCACCGCCACGAGCGCAGACGCTACCGCCGACTCGCCCGCGTGCGCCCTGGCTCTCCGGCGCCGCCGCGCCCGGCGTGGTGCTCCGGAACCGCCGGACGTACCATGCCTGGCATGGCAACCACCGGTCACGCCGCCGACTTCCCGGCGCACCGCCCGCGACGGCTGCGGCGCACGGCTGCGCTGCGCGACCTGGTCGCCGAGACCAACGTCGACGACGACCGACCTGATCGCGCCGTTGTTCGTCCGCGAGGGCATCGACGCCCCGATCGAGATCGCCTCGCTGCCCGGCGTCTTCCAGGACACCCACGAGAGCCTCCGCAAGGGCGTCGTCGAGCTGGCGTCGATGGGCGTCAAGGCGGTGATGCTGTTCGGCGTCCCGGCCGACAAGGACGAGATCGGATCGGGCGCCTTCGATCCCGAGGGTGTCGTCCAGGTCGCGCTGCGCGAGCTGCGCGCGCGAGGTCGGTGACGAGGTCGTGCTGATGGCCGACCTGTGCGTCGACGAGTACACGAGCCACGGCCACTGCGGGATCGTCGCCGACGACGGCACCGTCGACAACGACGCCACGCTCGAGATCTACGCCCGCACGGCGGTCGCCCAGGCGGCGGCCGGGGCCGACGTGGTCGCACCGAGCGGCATGATGGACGGCCAGGTCGGGGCGATCCGGTCGGCGCTCGACGCAGAACGGCTTCGTCGACGTGGCGATCCTCGGCTACTCGGCCAAGTACGCGAGCGGGCTGTACGGCCCGTTCCGCGACGCCGTCGACGTCACGATCGCCGGCGGCGGCGACCGCAAGGGCTACCAGCAGGACTGGCGCAACGCCCGCGAGGCGCTCGTCGAGGTGCACGCCGACCTCGCCCAGGGTGCCGACATGGTGATGGTCAAGCCGGCGCTGGCGTACCTCGACGTGATCAGCGCCGTGCGGCGCGAGGTCGACGTGCCGCTCGCCGCCTATCACGTCAGCGGCGAGTACTCGATGATCAAGGCCGCCGCCGCCAACGGCTGGATCGACCACGACGTCGGTCGCCCTCGAGCACCTCACGGCGATCAAGCGCGCCGGTGCCGACCTGATCCTCACCTACCTCACGCGTTGGTTCGCCGAGCGCGCGCCGTCGCGGGAGCCCGTCTCGATGATCCCGCTCTGCGATCCCGACCGCTGCGTCGGCCGCCGGGTGCGTGCCGACGGTGTGCCGGGGCGCGGGCGTGGCGTCGAACGACGAGATGTTCGCCCGTTCGGCGGCGGTGATCCCGGGCGGCGTCAACTCGTCGATCCGGGCCTTCAAGTCGGTCGGCGGCCGGCCGTACGTCGTGGCCCGCGCCGACGGCGCACACCTGTGGGACGTCGAGGGCACGCGCTACATCGACCTCGTCCAGAGCTACGGCGCGGTCATCCTCGGCCACGCCCATCCGGCGATCACCGCCGCGATCCGCGACGCGGCCGGCGACGGCACGTCGTACGGGGCGCCGACGCCGCGCGAGATGAAGCTCGCCGAGGCGATCGTCGAACGCGTCGCCGTCGTGCGAGCAGGTGCGGTTCATGAACTCGGGCACCGAGGCCACCAGCACCGCCGTCCGGCTGGCACGCGGCTACACCGGTCGCGACCGGGTGGTGATCTTCCACGGCAACTTCCACGGTGCCACCGATGCCCTGCTCGCCGCCGGTGGCAGCGGCGTCGCCACGCTCGGGCTGCCCGGCACCGCGGGCGTCCCGGCAGGTGCGGTGGCCGAGACGCTGGTCGTGCCGTACAACGTGGTGCCCACGCTCGACGAGTCGGTGGCGTGCGTGATCGTCGAGCCGATCGCCGCCAACATGGGTGTGGTCGCCCCGCTGCCCGGCTTCCTCGAGGGGCTGCGGGCCGAGTGCGATCGGGTCGGCGCCGTGCTGGTGTTCGACGAGGTGATCAGCGGGTTCCGGGTCGGGACGGGTGGCGCCCAGCAGCGATATTCGACGTGACGCCCGACCTCACCACGTTCGGCAAGGTGATCGGTGGCGGTCTTCCGATCGGCGCCGTCGGTGGACGGCGCGAGATCATGGAGACGCTGTCGCCGCTCGGGCCCGGTCTTCCACGCCGGCACGCTGGCCGGCAATCCGCTCGCCACGGCGGCCGGCCTGGCGGCGCTTGAACGAGCTCGACGACGACGTCTACGTCGAGCTCGCCGATCGCGCCCGGCGGCTGGCGGCGATGCTGGCCGAGGCCTGCGCGTCAGCCGGCTTTCCCGCCCGGTTCCCGGTGGTCGGCACGCTTGATCGGCATGTACTGCAGCGACGGCGACGCTCCGGTCGACTTCGCCGGCGCCAAGCGCACCGACGAGGCCGCCTACGCCCGCTTCTTCCACGCCATGCTCGCCGAGGGCGTGGCGATGGCGCCGGGCGCCTACGAGGCGTTGTTCGTGGGCCTCGCCCACACCGACGACGTGCTCGACGAGATCGCCGAGGCCACCCTCCGCGCAGCCAAGGCGGCCTCGAGGGCGTAGGCCTCGGCCGTCGGTCCGAGGTCGCCCGGTTCGCCCTCGTAGTACACCTCCCACGGGAGCGGTCCCGTGAACACCCCGGCTTCGTCGGCGATGAGATGGACCCGCGCCAGCGAGATCATGCACACGTCGAGCTGGGCGTTGGGCCGCACGATGGCGAAGTTGGCGACCGTCTCGCCCGGCCCGTAGTTGAGGTTGGACACGGTCGGCGGAATGCCGCCGCACGGGTAGAACGTGGCGTACCCCGGCCCCTCCGGCTCGGTCGCCGTGAGGTTCCACGCCAGCGCCTCGATCTCGGGATCGCCGATGTTGGTCCAGTACTCGGTCATGGCGTCGAGCTTCGGTGACCCGGCCGGCTCGCGCGTGTCGAACACGCGCCATGGCTCGAAGTCGATGAAGCCGATGTCGGAGGTGACCGAGTAGCTGCCGGCGACATCGGCGATGAGGTGGGCGCGGGCCGACGAGTAGAAGCACAGCCGTCCGTCGGCGGGCACCCGCACGGTCACCAGGTTCGGTCGCGTCTGACCGGTCGTGAAGTTGAGGTTCGACGCCTCAGGGCGGTCGACGTCGCACGGATACACGGTCACGAAGCCGGGCCGGTCGGGCTGGGTGACGGTCACGTTGACGACCAGGGCCGAGGTGGTGCCGCTGGTGGGGTAGGCCATCTCGAGCACCGTTCCTGCGGCCACCGCGCCCGAGTCGCGTGTGTCGAACCAGCGTGCGGGCGCCTGCGGGACCAAGCCGTCACCGAGGTCGAAGGCGTAGTAGCCGGAGAGGTCGGCCAGCAGATGTGTGCCGGTGCTGGCGAAGAAGCACACGTCGTGGTCGGCGCCGAGCGTGACGATCGCGAAGTTGGGGACCGTCTGGTTGGGCCCGGTGAAGTTGACGTTCGAGACCTCCGGGGTCTTGCTGCCGCAGGGATAGGCGCTGACGTATCCCGGGGCGCTGGTCTGCGTCACGGTGACGTTCATCGCCACCGCCGTCACCGAGTCGGGCAGGCCGGGGAACTGGTACCGGTACACCGATCCGCCGGCCAGCGGTGTGCCGCTGTCGCGCGTGTCGAACATGCGGCTGGGACTGAGCGCGGTGTAGCCCGGCATGCGCTGGTTGACGAAGCCGCTGTACGGCAGCCCTTCGGCGGTGGGGGTGGCACCCGGCGCGAGGTATCCGTAGCGGTGGACGAGCACGTCGACGCGGGGGCCCGGACCCGTTGGTGTCGAAGCAGACGTCGCCGTTGGGGCCGATCGGCAGGATCATCAGATTGCCGGTGGCCGTGTCGGCCTCGGCGGTCACGTGCTGCGACAAGGTCGCTCCGGTGTCGCAGGTCTCCGGATGCCAGGAGGTCGGGGACTGCGCTGGCGCGAGGATCGTCACCCAGAGCGCGACCGCTTCGGCGGCGGCAGGCACTTCGGCGTCGCGAACCACGACACGCGTCACTCCGGACAGCGGCGTGACGGCGAGCTCGGTGAACTCCGGCTGGGCGACGTAGTTGAGCCCGCCGGCCCCGTCCTCGTTGCCGATCGTGTCGATCAGCAAGTCGGCGTCGCCGTACCTCGTCACGCACGTACCGTCGAGCGGGACGAGGTTCTTCCGCGTCTCGCCGACCGCGACGTAGTTGGCGGCCGGCCGGCTGAGGTCGGGCGGCGTGCCGCAGTCGTGCACGTACAGCCAGGAATCGACCGTGGCGCCGAACATCGAGATGTCGACGATCGGCCGCACCGTTGCGGCGCCGATCGGCTGCTCGACACCGGAGCCGACGTCGCCCACGTTGCGACTGTCGTAGATCCGAGTGCCCGGAAGGTCGAGGTGGAAGCCGGTCGTCGAGCGGACCGCCGAGGCCGGTTCGGCACCGACCGCGACGGCGGCGACGACCAGGCTCAGGCACAGCAGGGTGTGGCGCATCGGCGCACACTAGACAGCGAACGTCACCTCCGAGCAAAACCGGTCGCTGTAGCGTCGGCGGCACCATGCGGCAGATCTTCAGCGTGCGATTCTTCGCTGCCGTGGGAGCCGTGGCCGGGCTGCTGTTCTTGCTCACTACGGTGTTCACGGCTCGCAACGTGATCGACTCGGCGATCGACGACGGCGGCTCCGATCCGGACGTCCAGCCACGCGCGATCGACCTCGTCGACGTCGTCACCGGCTCCAGCAACCCCGCCTTCCAGATCTCACCGGAGGGGTTGGCGGCGGCCGACACCCAGTTCGTGATCGATCCCACGCGTCAGGTCACCGTCGTCGCCGGGACCCCTGGCGTCGATCATTGCGGACGGGTCACCGAGCCCGGCGTGTGCGCGATCGTCGCCGACCTGTTGGGTGAGGCGGTGGTGTGGTTCGCGCTCGTGCCGATGGGCACTGGCCGTTCGGTCCCGATGCCGGCCATCGACACCCTCGACGGAGGGCTGGCGACGCTCGTGAACGGGTGGGTGCTCCCGCACGCCCCGGTGCTCGACCGGCGTTGCCCCGCGGCGGGGAGCGACGAGGACGAGGTGTTCGAGTCGTACCGCCAGTTCAAGCAGCTGTTCGGCGAGGACTTCGTCACGCTCTACGACCTCGATCAACGCCGGCTGGCGGCGGTCGTCTGCCGCCAGCGGGTGGCGTACGCCCCGGCCTCGACGTCGTCGCTGCCGCCGGCGCCGACATTGCCGACGACGCTGCCGACGATCGTTGCCGACGTCGACGATCCCTGCCACCGTTCCCGGCACCTGACGCCGAGGTTGCCGATCAGACGGCGCGGCGGACGGTTCCGGCCGGGTCGTCGGCGGTGCGCTCCCGGTAGGCGGCCTCGGCCCGGCCGAGGAACTCGAGCAGGATCCGGTTGAACGTCGTGCCGTGCTCGACCATGAATCCGTGAGCGGCACCGCTGATCACCACCAACTCGGCGGTGGGGATCCGCTCGGCGAGCTCCTCGGCGTCGCCGCGTGGCGTGAGGATGTCCTGGTTGCCGACCATCACGAGGGTGGGGACGCTGATCCTGCCGAGCTCGTCCCGGAGCTCCTCCGAGGCGGCGAGGATCGCCCCGACCTGGGCGGCGAAGGCGTGCGGCGGGCGCGAGAGCGCCAGCGGACCGAGCCAGCCGATGGCGGGGCTGATCCGTCGGAACGACCGCGGACCGATCGTCCATCGCGCGGCGGCGTTGGTCATCGCCCGCATCCCGCGCTGCTGGGCGATCTCGGCCCATTCGGCGAGCAGTTCCTGACGCCAGGCGTGCTGCTGGCAGGCGGTGCACGCCAGCGTCAGCGACCGGACCCGGTCGGGATGCCGGAGCGCCAGGATCTGGGCGATCACGCCGCCCATCGATGCCCCGACCACGTGGGCGTCGGCGGCACCGGCATGATCGAGCACGGCGAGCGTGTCGTCGGCCATCTGCTCGAGCGAGTACTCGCCGTACGGCTTGTCGCTGCGGCCGGCGCCGCGATTGTCGAGGGCGATCGTGCGGTACTGACGCGCCAGCGCCAGCCGCTGGAGTGTCCACAGCTGCTTGTCGGCGCCGAGGCCCTGGATCAGCACCACCGGTGGGGCCGCCGTGCGACCCGTGGTGCTGTAGTGGAGGCGGACCCCGTCGCTGGCGCGTACGTACGGCATCAGGCGAGGATCCCTCGCACGGAACCGAGGCGCGGCAGCCAGTCGAGCACGGTTTCGGTGAGCGGTCCGCCGTACTCGAGCAGGAGTGCGTCGATCCGGCGCTGCAGCGCGTCTGCCAGCTCGAGCTCGGCCAGCGGACCGCGGCGGATCTTGGTGGGACGGACCGGCGCGCCGATCTCGACGCGCGCGGCGCGCCGCAGCGGCGCCGAGAAGGTCACGGCGGGCAGCACGCGGGCCCGTGCGGCGACCGCCGCGCCGACCAGGTGATGGTCGACCGGTCCCGCTGACGAGTTGTCGACCGAGTGTCCGGCGCCGAGCACCACGATCTGCCCGGCGCGGAGCGCTCCTGCGAGCTCGGCGGCGACCGGCAACAGGCCTCCGAGGCGCTGCAGCACCGGCCCGAGCGGCGCGATGTCGGGCCGGCCGACGAAGCGCACCGGGCGGGCGACGGCGTCGCCGATGGCGAGCGCCGCGAACATCGGGGCGAGGGCGTACCGGCGGGCGTTGACGACGATCAGCGCCCCGCCGCGTCGGGGCAGGTGCTCGGTGCCGCCGACGGTGACATCCCACCGCAGACGGCTGGCGGCGAACGCCCGCGCGACCGCTTCGGAGTCGCACCCCCAGTCGTCGACGTCGCCGGCCGACCACTCGCGCAAGGTGCGGGCGGTGCCCGCCGCGGTGGCGCCTGCGGCGCGGGCCGGCAGCGTGACCACCCCGGCGATGCGGTGGGCCGGGCTCGCCATCAGGCGACCTGCTGCCGGGCGGGGACGTGGATGACGCTCGGCCAGCGGTAGAGCTGGTCGATCACCTCGCGTGTGGTCGCCGTGGGGGTGAATCCGAGCACGGCGCGCGCCCGGGAGTTGTCGGCGAGGCGCCCTCGGTGGAGCATCTCGAGCACGTGGTCGGGGAGCGGTGCGCCGCTCACGTAGGCCAGCCCGCGGGCGATCGCCCAGTCGGGCCCGAACAGCGGGACCGGGAGCCTGCGCCCGCGCCGGATCGCCTGCAGCGCCGTGACCGCGCCCGGGGCGACGATGTTGAGTGGCTCTGCCAACCGGGTCCGAACGGCGGCGACGAAGGCGTCGGCCGCGTCGTGCTGGTGGATCACGGCGAAGGGTGGGTCGGCGAGGGCGCTGAAGGGGACGACCGGCATGCGCAGGAACCGGCCGAGCGGGCTCGGGATGTGCGGACCGAGGATCGGCGCCAACCGCAGGCTGCCGACCGACACGCCGACCCGCTCGGCGATCGCGCCGCCGGTGGCTTCGATCTCGGCCAGCATCCGGCCCCAGTCGCAGGTGGGGTCGGCGGCGACGTCCTCGCTGGGTCGCGACACCGCGCCCCGACGCCGGCCGTAGACCTCGATGCCGCTGCGCAGGATGATCGACTCGAGCGCCCGGCACTCGGCCGCAGCACCGAGGATCGACGTGGTTGCGTCGTCAGTGAGCCGCAGGGCGGTGTCGGGCGACGCCCGGGCATGTGGCTCCCACACCGCCAGATGCACCAGCACGTGGGGATTGAAGCGATCCACCTCGCTCACGATGCGGTCGTGCTGACCTGGGACGATACGATGGAAGACCGTTCGCCGGAGGCGTGTCCGGGGCGGATCGGTGTCGATGCCCTCGAGCGATCCCACCCACGACTCGGCTTCGAGCAAGCTGGCGATCCGCGATCCGAGTTCGCCACCCATGCCGCTTATGAGCACGCGCACACCCGCCATGATTCGCAACGCTACCCGGAGCCTCTTTCCGCCAACCCGATTTGCCCGCGTGGCGATGGTGGTCGCAGGTGTCCTGGCCTGCGCCTCGATCGTGAACGCCGAGGTCGCCACGATCGACGGCGGGGCCACCGCGGGCAGCCAGGCCGAGCGGATCATGGTCGACGGACCAGGCCTCCTCTTCCCGATGGCCACCATCCCGAAATGCGACGTGCTCAACAATTTCGGCGGGTACAGCAAGACCTACGGCGGCGGCGCGCATCAGGGGGTCGACATCGGATCGGCGCTCGGCCAGGAGGTGTATGCCGTCGAGGACGGGGTGCTGTACCGCCAGTTCACCGATCTGGGCTCGGCCCCCGGCTACGGATGGGGCCTGATCGGCCTGTCCGACACCCAGTACCGCTACTACCACCTGTCGGCGTTCGTCCCCGGCCTCGCCGAAGGCGACACGGTCCGCCAGGGCGACGTGATCGGCTACGTGGGCGACACGGGCAACGCCACCCCGGGCGGATACCACCTGCACTTCGAGGTGCGGCCGGGCCCGGCCCCCTACAGCAAGCCGGTCGACCCCGTCCCCCTGCTGGCGATCCCCCGCAACTGCAAGGTCTACCCGAAGACCTGCCGCGGTCGGACGACGCTCGAGTGTACGGCCGCAGCTCGGCGGCGGACATGATGACGTCGCGGGCGAAGGGGTCGAGCTGGCGGCCGGTGAGGCGCTCGGTGAGGGCGATCGCCTTGGTCGAGTCCTCGACGAGGCCGGCCCAGCGGATGTAGCCGCCCATGATGCCGACGATCCGGTCGCCGAGCTCCTCGCCGTGCACGACCAGCTTGTGACCGTTGCGGATCAGCTCGTCGATCTCGCGGTAGAACGACCGCAGCCAGGCGTCGCGGTCGTCGGCCTTGTACGGCCGGTGCCGGTAGGGGAGGTTGAGCTCCTCGTAGTTGTGCAGGTTGTGGGGCGCCTGGATGATCGAGATCACGAAGCTGAAGCCGTTCTCGCGGATCCAGATGATCTCTTCCTGGCGGCGGACGCGGCGATGGTTGTCGCCGTACCCGCCGGGGCGCTCACAGATCGCCAGCTTGTCCTTGAGGATCCAGGTGAAATGGCGCGGCGTGATGCCGAGTGCCCACTTCCCGCGCAATTTGGGTGGCATCAGACCGTGTTCCGGTTGTAGGTGGCGGGCAGGGGCGGCATTGCGGGACCTGATGCTAGTGCCCCTGCGGGATGATCCGGAATCGTTGCCGGGTGCGTTCGACCCGCCGCCCGTCCGACAGCTCGCACGCTTTCGCCTCGCCGCGCGCCACGCCCATCACGCGCTCGATGCTGGCCGCGTCGGGCGCGTATCCGTCGACGGTGAGCCAGGCCCGGATCGCCCGGCGGGCGAGCGCGATCGGGGCGTCGGCGACGGCGCGGGCGTCGGTCGGGTCGAGCTCGGCGGCGAGCTCGTCGAGCAGCTGCGCCTCGTCGCGCAGCAGGTCGGCCGTGCGCGTCAGGATCGGTGTGACGTCGCGGCCGGCGATCGCGTTCGCCAGCGGCAGCAGCTCGTGGCGGACGCGATTTCTCCACATCGCCGGCGAGTTGTTGGACTCGTCACGAACGGGTGCGACGTCGAGAAGTCGGCACACCTCCTCGGTCTCCGCAGCGCCTCAGGGCCAGGATCGGGTGCTCCCATCCAGGCTCGATCGCCGCCAGCCCGTCGCTGCCGCTCCCGCGGAGGAGGCGCATCAGGACCGTCTCGGCCTGGTCGTCGGCCGTGTGGCCGGTCATGGCACCGGCGGGCAGGGCGACCCGCCGGGCTCGGCGGGCGCGAGCCTCGAGGTTCGGCCCGCTGTCGACGGTGACGGTATGGAGCTGGAACGGCACCCCGAGCCGTGAGGCGATCCCGGCGGCGACGGCCGCCTCGTAGCTCGCCTCGGCGCGCAGCTGGTGGTCGACGTGGTGGGCGGTCACGTGGAGGCCGTGTTCGAGTGCCAGCGCGACCAGCGCAGTCGAGTCGGGGCCGCCTGAGAAGGCGCAGGCCACCGACGTGCCGGACGGCGGAAACGTGCAGCGCCCCAGGAGCGTTGCAAGGAGTGCGGGAGCGGGGCGGCTCACCTGCGAGCGCCCACCTCGTCGCCCGTCAGAGCTCTTGTTCGCGGGCGCGCCGCCCGCTGGGATAGCGCTGGTGCGTGACCTGCCGCAGGTAGCCCACGGTGAGGAAGATCACGGAGGCAAACCCGGCGACCGCCATGATCACACCGATCCACCAATGCCAGATCTGGGCGGCGAGCATCGCGCCAGCGTAGTCGCGGCCTCCGTCGATCTCGCGATCGTCGCCGGCCTCCGGTCAGTCGGCGGGGCCGATGATCCCGTCGCCGTCGAAGTCCTCGTTGAAGCACATCTCGATCTTCCCCAGCAGCCCCGGCGGCATCTCGTCGTTGCTCGCCTTGCGGCGGATCGCCTGCTTCAACTCGGCGTGGAACTCGAACGTCTGCAGGCAGTCGACGCAGCTCTCGAGGTGATCGTGGATCTGCTCGCGGGTGGTCACCGAGATCTCGTCGTCGAGGAACGCATCGAGTTCCTGAAGCGTCTGTTTGCAGTCGGCCATGGTGGTGGAATTCTGTCGATCTCGTGTCGCCACGTCAGTCGTCCCCCGACGACTCGGAGGTTGTGGGCTGGGTTGCGACGAGGCCTCGAGCCTCGGCAAAGTCGTACAACGCTCGCTGCATCGCTTTTCTTCCCCGATGCAGACGCGACATCACGGTACCGATCGGGATGTCGAGCATCTCGGCGATCTCCTTGTACGAGAAGCCCTCGACGTCGGCGAGGATCACCGGCAGCCGGAAGTTCTCGGGCAGGTCCTCGAGCGCCTGCTTGACCTCGTCGTCGGTGAACATGTCGAGGAACTGGTCCTCGGCCGAGAGGCTGGCGGCGGCGGCCTCCATCCCGCCCAGCCGGCGGTACAGGTAGAGATCCTCGATCTCGCCCAGGTCGCTCTCGATCGGGCGCCGTTGCTTGGCCCGGTAGCGGTTGATGTAGGCATTGGTGAGGATCCGGAACAGCCAGGCGCGGAGGTTGGTTCCCTGCTCGAAGGTGTGGAAGCTCCGGAAACCGCGGAGGTAGGTCTCCTGCACCAGATCCTCGGCGTCGGCCTGGTTGCGCGTCATGCGCAGGGCCGTCGAGTACAGCTGAGGCGCGTACTGCATCGCCTGGTCGGCGAACGTCGACTGGTCGGCCACGAGCGGCGACCCTACTGGCAGCCGGTCACATGGCCTGCGTCAGCGATCAGCGCGATCGCCGGTGCGGGCGGCTCGGCGGCGAGCTCGGTGACGAGCCGGTCGATCGAGTCGACGAGCCGGTCGAGATAGTCGGCGAACTGCTCGCGCTCGGGCGGCGTGAACGATTCGAGCAGGCGTTCCATGCCGGCGTCGCGTCGCACGATGACCGATCGCATCGTGCGTTCGCCGAGCGGTGTCGACCGCGCGCAGCACGACCCGGCGGTCGCCGTGGTCGACCGTGCGTTCGGCGAGGCCGAGGCGCTGCAGCCGGTCGAGGGTGCGGGTGGCGGTCGACGGGTCGACTCGCATGGCATCGGCGAACTCGCTCATCCGGCAGCCGTTGGGTGCGCCGATCAAGACCTCGAGGGCGTCGATCTGGGCCTGCTCGATCGATCGCGGGTCGCGTCCGATCAGCTGATCCCTGAGCGTCGCCGTCGACGCCCCGCGTCGCAGCTCGCGCCACGCGCGTGCGATCCGTCGCGTCGGATCGCCGGCCGGAGGCGCGGCGTCAGGCGACTTGCCGGTCGACACCGCGCAACGCGCCGTCGGAGGCGACCTGATCGAGGAACCACTGGTACGTCGACCTGAGGCCGTCGTCGAGCTCGATCGTGGGTGACCACCCGAGCGCCCGCAATCGCGACACGTCGAGCAGCTTGCGCGGCGTGCCGTCGGGCTTGCTCGCGTCCCACACCAGCTCGGCGTCGGGATTGACCACGTCGCGAACGGTCTCGGCGAGCTGACGGATCGACAGGTCGACGCCGGTGCCGACGTTGATGTGGCTGTCGTCGCTGTAGTGCTCCATCAGGAACAGGCATGCCGCTGCCAGATCGTCGACGTGGAGGAACTCGCGGAAGGCGGCGCCCGTGCCCCACACCGTCACCTGGTTGGGCTGGCCGGACGACTCGTTGGCGATGCGAGCGTCGTGGAACTTGCGCATCAGGGCGGGGATCACGTGGCTCGACGTGAGGTCGAAGTTGTCGCCCGGGCCGTACAGGTTGGTGGGCATCGCCGAGATGAAGTCGCAGCCGTACTGGCGGCGGTAGGCCTGGCACAGCTTGATGCCGGCGATCTTGGCGATCGCGTACCACTCGTTGGTGCCCTCGAGCGGCCCGGTCAGCAACGCGTCCTCGCTGATCGGTTGAGCCGCCTCCCGCGGGTAGATGCACGACGAGCCGAGGTAGAGCAGCTTGGTGACGTTGCTCTCGTGCGCCGAATGGACCACCGTGCCGTGGATCATCAGGTTGTCGTAGATGAACTCCGCCGGTCGGGCGCTGTTGGCGAGGATCCCGCCGACGGTGCCGGCGACGAGGAACACGTACTCGGGGCGGTTGGCCTTGAACCAGTGCGACACCTCCGACTGGTCGCGCAGGTCGACCTGATCGCGGCGCGCCGTGAGGATGTTGGTGAAGCCTTGCTGCTCGAGGTGTCGCATCAACGCCGAGCCCACCAGACCGGTGTGGCCGGCGACATAGACACGAGCACTTCGATCGACCGTCGCCATGGTTGGAATCTACCGAACAGGGCAAGCCGGCGGTATCTCTGCGTTGGGGGGCCGAGGCGGCGGTCGGCCCCCCCACGTGTTCAGAGGATCAGAGGTCGCTCTCGTCGCGGGCACCGAGCTCGACCGTGAGCTGGGTCTCGTTCCCGTCGCGCACGAGGGTGACCTCGACCTGATCGCCGGGCTGATGCGTGGCGATCGTGGCTGCCAGATCCTCGGGGCCGACGATCGCATCGCCGTCGAGTGCGGTGATCCTGTCCTCTTCCTGGATCCCACCTTCGTCGGCGGCCGATCCCGGCTCGACGGCGGCGACCACGGCGCCGCTCTCACCGTCGGGGGCGGGCTGGGTCGTGACGCCGAGCAGCGCGTGCTGTGGCACGTTGCCCTGGCGCAGCTGGTCGATCAGGGTCTCGGCGCGGGTGATCGCGATCGCGAAGCCGATGTTCTCGCCCTGTCCGGCGACGGCGGTGTTGATGCCGACGACGTGACCGGTCATGTCGAGCAGCGGGCCACCCGAGTTGCCGGGGCTGATGGCGGCGTCGGTCTGGATCAGGTCGACCAGCAGTTGGCCGTTGGGCTCGGTGAGCGTGCGGTCCTTGGCCGACACGAGCCCGCCCGTGACCGTCGGCTCGGCGCCGAGGTCGAGCGCGTTGCCGATCGCGACCACCGGGTCACCGACCTGGAGCGCGTCGGAGTCGCCGAGCGCCAATGCGGTGAGGTCGGTGCGGTCGACCTTGAGCACGGCGAGGTCGGTCCGCGGGTCGGCGGCGACCAGCTCGGCATCTTCGGTCGAGCCGTCGTCGAGCGTGACCGTGATCGCGTCGGCTCCCTCGATCACGTGGTTGTTGGTGACGATGTAGCCGTCGCTGGAGAGCACGAAGCCCGAACCGGCAGCGGCACCCTCGACCGACTGGCCGAAGACGTCGGTCTCGGTGAGTGTCGTGTGGATGGCGACGATCGCCGGCCGCACGGCGACCACCAGGTCGTGCACGCTCGAACCGGCAGGCACGACGGTGACCGTCGACTCCTGGGCCGCGTCCTGATCGGCGGTGACGGTGGTCGCCGGCGGGTTGTCCGACGCCGAACCTCGTCGTCGCTGTTGCGGTCGACGGCGACGGCGGCGCCGACGGCGATCGCCGTGACGACCACGCCGGTCAACAAGCCGGTCGTGAAGTGCCAGCCGGACCGCCGCCCGGGCCGATCCTTGTCGTTGGATGCGGAGGCGGGCGGCGGTGCCGGTGGGGCTGGGGGAACGAGCGCCGGCGGCTCGGGGGGAGCAGTCGCCGGCGCCTCGGCAGTGATCGCCCCTGGCGTCTCACCGGGAACACCCGAAGGCGTCTCACCGGGAACATCCGACGGTGTCTCGGCGGGGGTGAGCAGATCGGTCATTTCGGGGTGTCCTTTCGGTGGACGAGGAGTACTGCGCGTGACGTGTCAGGCCGGCATGCCGATGCAGACGCACTCCGGTCTGGAAGCACGACGGTCGCGTCGAGGGACACATCGTTGACTGACATGCTGTCCAGCATGCCGCGGCAACCACCAGTACATCGTTAGTGCCAGGTGAGCGTCAGGTAAACGTGCTCGCCGATCACGCCGGAAGTTTCAGCCGGAACGTCGTGGTCGGTGTCGGAAGCAACTCGAGCGTCGCCTTCGCCGACTCGGCCAGGCTGCGGGCCAGTCGCAGGCCGATCCCGTGCGACGAGTCGGGCCCTGTCTCGGCGAACGGGTCGCGATCGGTTGGCGCCGAACCCTCGTCGGAGACATCGACGGTCGCCCCAGACGCCGATCGGCCGACCGTGACGCGAACCTCGCCGCTGACCGTGTCGGATCGCGTTGTCGAGCAGCACGTCGAGCACGTGGCCGACGGCATCGGCGTCGACGCGCGCCATGGCGCGGCTCGCCATCGACGACCAGTTGACGTCCGGCTCGCGCGACATCGCGACGCCAGTGCCCACTGTGCTCGCCGACCAGCGCCAGCACGTCGCGTTCGACGAGTTCACGGTTGGTCTGGCGGGCGAGCGCCAGCAGGCTGGCGATCGTCGACTCGAGCCGGTCGAGTTGACCGAGGCTCTCCTGCAGCACGACCGACGGGTCGGCCCGCGGAGCCTCGATCTCGGCCTCGACCGCCACTCGCATGGCGGCGACTGGCGTGCGCAGTTGATGCGATACCTGCGACGAGAACGAGCGTTCGCGTGCGAGCAGTTCATCGATCCTGACTCGGTCGTCGACGAGCGCCGTGCGGAGTGAGTCGATCTCCTCGATCCCGGTCTCGTCCGGCGGGGGGACGTCGCTGGGTGGGCGGGACGACGGCCCATGCGGTGAGCCCTTCGATCGGTCGATTGAGGCGTGCCGACACCCACACCCCGACGCCGGCGGCGACGGCGATGATCGCGCATCCGGCGACCGCCAGCAGGGCCAGTGACCGTCAGGAATCGGGTCCGGCTCTCGCCGCCGGGCTCCTCGACCCTCACGACGAGCGGCGGGTGGGCGGCGGTCGCGCTCGACGGGTACGGCGGCGACGAGGTCGCCGTCGACGTAGCCCTCTGCGAAGTTGCCGTTGAGAGCCAACTCGACGATCCGGTCGGGGATCGCCGGTCCGTTGCCGACCAGTAGCCGCCCGTCGATCGAGTAGATCCCCAGCGGATGGTGGGCATCGAGGATCGCCTGCAGTTCGGCGCCGTCGTCGACCTGGAGCGTTGGCCACCCGGTTGGCGACGATCGACGCCTCGCGCTGCAGCTCGAGCAGGTCGCCACGCCGTTGCGAGTTCCGGATCGCCAGCGCCGCCGGGACGAAGAAGGCGACGACGGCCAGCGTGGTGGTGAGCAGCACCGCCGCCAGGACGCGGCGCCTCACGTGCTCGGTCGCTCGCGTCTCGAGGCGGTAGCCGACACCGCGGATCGTCGTGATCCGGCTCGGCGCCCCGGCTTCCTCGCCGAGCTTGCGACGGATCGAGTTGATGTGGACGTCGAGCGTCTTGGTGGATCCCCACCAGTTCTCGTCCCACACGTCTTCGATCAGTCGTTCCCGGGTGACCACGACTCCGGCCGCTTCGGCGAGCACGCGGATCACGTCGAACTCCTTCGGACGCAAGGCGATCTCGGTCCCGTCGAGGATCACGCGCCTGGCGGCGACGTCGACGGTGAGGTCGCCGAGATCGATCGCTTGGTTCGCCGCGGACGAACCGGGTCGCGTGTGGACGAGCGCATCGCGCATGCGGAGGTGGGATGCGATCCGGGCCAGGAGCTCCGCCAGCCGGAACGGCTTGGTGACGTAGTCGACCGCCCCCGCCTCGAGGCTGAGCACGACGTCGACCTCCGAGTCGCGGGCGGTGAGCACGATCACGGGAATCGTCGGATGCTCCCGGGCGGCGTGGATGGCGACCTCGGAACCGTCACCGTCGGGGAGTCCGAGGTCGAGCAGCACAAGGTCGGGAGGCTCGGCATCGAGCGACCGCACGGCGTCCGGCGACGGAACCGGTCGTGCGTGCGTCGTAGCCGTTGGCCTCCAGGGCGCGCACGCAGACTGGATGCGATCAACGCGTCGTCCTCGACCACCAACACGGTGCCCGGCACGTCCTTCACACTACGGACCCGAGCGGGCGCGGCGGGGTTGCGACGCGGTTGGGGACACGACCCGATCGTGCCGGGACGGACGTCAACGCCGGGTGTGCGGGGGATCGTCGGCGGGTGAACGTGGTCGTTCGTACGACACGTCCTCCTCGACGAAGATGCACTCGCCGGGGCAGGCCAGGGCGGCGTCGATCACGTTCGACTCGAACTTGTGCGGCACCGTCACCTGGCAGGCCCGACCACCAGGGTCGCTGGCGACGCGCCGTGTGACCTGGTCGCGGACGTAGGAGATGCCGTCGTCGAGGAGCACGAACAACTCGGGGCAGTGGTCGGTGCAGAGGCCGTCGCCGGTGCACAGATCCTGGTCGATCCAGACGCGCATGTCAGCCGCCGGGCTCCCGCATCAGGATCAGGGTGGCGACACCCATGCCCCCAGGATCTCGCGAGCACGGTTCGAGCGCAAGCCCACCGGCCGCCGACATCCTGACCGTGCCTACGACTCTTCGATCACGCCGCAGGCGATGCGTGCGCCGCTGTTGCCCGGTCCGGTCTCGGCCGTGCCGGCGGTGAAGTCGTCGACGTTGGCGTGGATGACGATCGCGCTGCCGTCGGCGTCGAACAGCGACCTGGTGGCATCGGCCGAGAGCGTGAAGTGGGCCGAGGCGGTATTGGCGTGGCCTCGCCCGGCGCCGTTCACGATCAGGTTGGGGAGGTCGCCGGCGTGATGGTCGGCGTGGTCGCCGTGGCTGTGCTCGCCGTGTCGCGGCGCGCAGTCGGGATTGAAGTGGCCGCCGGCGCCGGCGAACGTCGGGGCGCATGCGCCGACGGCGTGGATGTGCATGCCGTGCAGACCCGCCGGCAGCCCCCACGTCTTGACGTTGACGTGGACGACGCCTGTCGAGTCCTCGGTGAACATGGCGAAGCCGACCACCGGAGCGGGATCGTCGGCCTTGGCGTGCCGACGATCGAGGCGCTGGCGTGGATCGCGCGCCGTTCCCGGCGGACACGGCGTGGGCGACGGTGACCGCGGTGGCGGTGATCGTGATGCAGGCGGCGCCGGCGACGAGCAGGCGGGTTCGGTTGAGGTTCATCGTGGCTCCGAATCGTCGATGACCGGTCGTGAGTGGTCGGTCATGTCTCAGTCGCGTCCAGAGCCCAGGACGGTTCACGCGATCCGGTCAGGTGACGGCGGCGATGTCGCGGATGTCGTTGACGAGTGCGATCAACCCGAGCACGGCGATGCCCAGCCATGCGCACGCGCATCACGGTCGCGAAGGCCACCGAATCGGTGACTCCAGGCCGGCCGGCCCGAATCTCGACGCGCTCGCGACCCAGACCATCAGCACCAGCGCCGAAATGACGACGAGGAGCACCGTCGGCGGGAACAATGCCACGCACACGACCGACGCGATCCAGCGCGCCCGCCCGTGGCGCGTGAACGAGTCCGGGTCGGTCGAGGCGGTCGACCACGATCGCGATCGCGATCGCGAACAGCAACGGCAAGGCGACGAACAGCGCCGATCGCCAGCCACGTCGGCGTCAGCGCCCGGAAGTCGATCCCGTCGGCGTGCACGAGCATCGATCCGACCACGGCGCCGGATGCCAGGCCGACCGTGAGATATCGGAACCAGCGCGGGCCGATCAGCCACGGACGCACCCACTGGTAGGCGGCGGCGCCGATGATCCCTGCCGCGGCGCCGATCACCATCAGGTTGTACGTGCCGCCCAGCGTGAAGCGTCCGATCGTGAAGTCGTCGTCGCTCTGGATCCCGTTCACCCGTGGATGCGACGTGAGACGCAGGATCAGCATCGCCAGCCGGCTACCCAGTCCGGCGACCAGCGCGCCGGTCGGGATCCCGGCCAGCACGAGCAGCAACAGCTCGTCGACGACGCCGCGTCGGACGCGGACGTCGAGTGGAACCGTGTCGGCGGTGGTCGTCACGTCAGGTCTCCGCCGATGTCGTCGACGCCCACAGCGCGATCACGGCGAGCACGGGAACCAGCGCGAGCGAGAGGACGAGGAAGAACTGGTCGGTTCCGTCGAGGCCGTCGAGATGGCCGACGTGGTACGTGAAGTGCAGCACGCCTTGCACGAGCCAGGCGATCGCCACGCCGGTCAGGGCCTCGTCGCGCCAGACAGCCCACGCCGTGACGACGATCAGTGCGAGGAACAGTGCGCCGACGTCGCGCACGAGGTGCTCGTCGTAGGCGGCGTCGCCGACCGAGATCCAGCCCCGCCCCATCGGGAAGTCGTCGAAGAACGCGCGCGGTGCGAAGGCGGCCTGGATCCCGGCCGGCGCCATCGAGTACCGCGATCACCCCCAGTGCCCAACGTGCGATGTTCCGTCGGTCCATGCTGTCGCCTCCTCGGGCGCGCTCGCGCGAGCGTTTCACACCTGTCGCGTGCAACGCCAGGTTCGGTTCACGGGCGGTGGCGCTGCGGACGTCGGCGAGCCGGATCGCGACTGATCCACGCGAACGCTGCCGACGCCGCACAGGCGATCACCGCCCAACGAATGTGCGAGCGGTCCCACTCCGAGCCGGGACCGACCCACAGCCAGTGGATCAGCCGTGGTGTGCTCAGCGTGAGGGCGACGAGGATCACGAGCGCCCCGGCGGCGCGGGCCGAGACGTCGGGCCCACCGGTGGCGCTGCCCAACGTCGCTGCGATCGCCCAACCGGCGGCGCTCAACGCCACCAGTTCGACGAGGAGGCCGGGGATCGGCAGCTCGTGCGGGTTCCCTGCGATCGCGCGTGCGATCACGACGACCGACAGCCATGCCCCGCACGCCGTCAGCCCCGTCGCCGCCACCGCCGCCATCCGCAGCCGGAGGCGTCCGGCCCGCGTCGACGCGGTCACGCTGCCCGCCGGATCGTCGAGGGCGAACACGCCCACGGCTGCGAACGTGACCGACGTCAACCGTATGAACGGCAGCAGATCGATCGCCGAGTCGGCCGTGGCCGCGCGGGTGAGCACGAGCGCCCCGCACACGGCCCACGCTCCGACGAGCAGGCGCCACGGCACGCGGCGGCACGTGTACGAGGCCCGGTCGCCGAACGGTCCGAAGCGGATGTCGATCGGCGCTCATCCGGCGGTGTACACGTCGGCGGTCGCGATCTGGACCGCCGCCAGTGCGCTCACGATCAACAACGAGGCGGTGAACCACGTCCACGTCACGCGGTCGCGGCGGTGGCGCAGCACGGCGATCGTCGTCAGCCAGACGCACAGCGCCACGAGGTACCCGGCGTGCCACCATGCCGTGTTCGGGTCGAAGCCCGACACGGGGAGGTTGCAGACGGCGTCGTCGGGACCGCATCCGACCCATTCGCCGTGGACCACGCCCGTGCTCAGCGGGAAGAGCCATCGCCCGCCACCGGTGGGAGTGCCGTGGAAGATGCCGAAGAACAGGCCTTGCACCATCAACAGGTACGCCAGCGGGGCGAACACGAGCCAGGTGGGGACCCAGCGCACGAGAGCGACCGCGAACACCAGCACCGTCACGACGGACAGCGGACCCTGGAGCATCTGGGCGAGATTGGGTCGCGGCACGACGATCGGAGTGCCGTCCCTCGTCCAGACGCCGAGTGGGTCGTGGGCCGGCAACGTGACCGCCGCCGCGGCGATCACCAGTAGCCCGATCGCGCCACCCGCCAACGCCGACCAGGCATGCCCGATCGATCGCCGGTCCGGTCCCACGGCGAGCGTCGCCAGCAGCGGCTCGGTGTGCTCGAGGCGTCCGCGCAGCACGGCGAGCACGGTGACGACGAGCATCATGAAACCGGGGATCAGCAGCCCGTAGCCGACCAGCAGGAACATGCGATCCTCGGCGCCACCGGCGCCGTTGGCGGACCGCAGCCACAACCCCGCGGGAACGAGCGACAGCCAGATCACCGGGTTGCGGATCAGCCGCCGGCCTTCGGCCCACGCCAGTTGTCCGGCGGCCGTGTTCACGCCGCCGCCTCGTCGTCACGGAGCCCACCGTTGAGCAGCAGGTAGCCGTCCTGGACCGTCGGTGCGATCAGCTCGGCGCTCGGGCGGTGCCTCGCCGACGTTGCGGTGGCGGCCCTCGCCCGTCCGCCACGACACCAACGCCCTCGGATCGGGTCGGTCGGCGAGCCACACACTGCCCGGTCGCCATGCCCGCCAGTTGCGCCGGCGTGCCGTCGAACGTGATCGCCCCTCGGTCCATCACGACGACCCGATCGCACAGCGCCTCGACGTCTTCGGTCATGTGGGTCGAGAGCACGACACACCGCCGATCGGCGTGTTGCGACACGATCTGGCGGAACCGCAATCGTTGCTCGGGGTCGAGCCCCACGGTCGGCTCGTCGAGCACGAGCAGTTGCGGATCGCCGAGCAGGCTCTGCGCCAGCGCCACACGCCGTCGCATTCCTCCTGACAGCCTCCGGATCCGCTTCGAGCTCATGTCGTCGAGATCGACGGCGCTGATCACGCGCCGAACCTCCGCCCTCCGCGAGCGGCGGTCGACGTGCTCTTTGAGGATCGCGATGTAGTCGAGGAAGTCGAACACGGTGAACGTCTCGTACAGCCCGAGTTCCTGCGGCACGTACCCGAGCGTGCGCCGAATCTCCAAACGCCCCGCGGCGTCGGCCGGGTCGTGGCCGAGGATCTCGAGCGTCCCCGAGGTCGGTGCCAGCGACGTCGCCAGGATTCGCAACAACGTGGTCTTGCCGGCCCCGTTCGGACCGAGCAAGCCGATGACTCCCGTGTTCAACTCGAGGTCGATGCCGGCCAGGGCGTCACTCCTGCCGTAGCGCTTGGTGAGGGCGTGGATCTGGATCTGTGTCATCAGAACTCCCCGTAGTCGAATGTGGAACGACGTGCCAGCGTCATCGCCGCGCCGCAGATGGCGGCGATCGCGCACACCAGCTGCAAGGGTCCGGCGTACGCATCGAGCACGTCGGAGTCCTGCAGGCGCATCGCGATCGGCAGCATCAGCCAGGTACCGGCGACCAACAGGCTCGCGGTCTCGATCTCGACCCAGCTCGACAGCGCCAGCGTGACGAGCGAGAGCGCCAGCGCAGGCAGCAGCCACGCAACGGCGAGCCAACCGTGGCCGGCCAGCCATGGTGTCGCGGCACTGGTGAGGATCACGGCCGGCACGACCGCGGCCGATGTGCGAATCAACGTCACGCGCCACGTCGACGTCGGGAGTGTTCGCAGCAGCGCGTGCAAGGGATCAGCCCATCGACCGAACGCTCCCGCCGTCGCCACCAGCGGGCCGAGTGGTGCGAGCAGCAGGAATGCCGTGAACATGACGTCCGGATCGGTCGACCACGATGACGCGATCGCGATCGACACGTTGAGGGCGACGACGATCAGGTACGACCAACGCGCGCGTGTCGTGGCGGCGACGATCCTCGCCGTCGAGGTCGAGCACCCGATGGCGAGCATCGCCCTCTCGATCCAGCCGAGCCGGGGGACGTCGAGGAGATCCTCGATCTCACCCCAGACCGCGGCCAAGGTCGGCGCGTCGACGTTGCTGTTGACCAGTGCCCTGCATTGCTCGCAGGCCATCAGATGGGTTTCGACCGACGCCGCGATGGCGGGATCCGTGCTGCGGTCGGTGTACTCGACCGCCGCCACCTCGTCGAGATGCCACGTCATGCGAGTGCTCCTCTCAATTCCGTCCGCGCCCGCATCATCCGCGTCTTCACGGTCCCGGCCGGGATCCCCAGCAGATGCGCCGCCTCGCGAGTGGTCAAGCCGTCGAGCACGGTGGCCTGGACGACGGCGCGCAACTGCGGCGACAAGGACCGCAAGGCACCGGCCAGATCGCCGTGCTCGGTGCCGGCCAGCACGAGATCCTCCGCACTCACGAGCGAGCTGTCACCGTCGTCGCTCTCGACCGGCATCGGTCGCGACTTGCGGAGCAGGCCGATCATGCGCCTGATGGCGATGCCCCACAGCCATCCGGCGACGGAGCCGCGACCGTCGAACTGGCCGGCCCCGCGCCAGACGGCGAGGAACGTGTCCTGAAGCGCCTCGGCCGCCAAACCGTCGTCGGAGCAGCGATGTCGGAGCCTGGCCAGCAACCAGCCGCCGTGCCGCCGGTACAGCTCGGCGAACGCGTCCCGGCTGCGGTCGGCGATCAGCGAGACCAACTGGGTATCGCTGCACGATCCCACGTCGGCGCGCACGCCCCACTGTCGCGCCGATCGGGCGAAACGGTTCACGGACGGCAGGAAAGGGTTGACCGGAGTTAGTTCATGTAGTAAATAAACAAATCGAATGGATGTGACGCCCGCCACTTCACGACCCGGAGATCGACTCGGCAATCGGCTCGCCCGCGAGCCGCGGATGCTGCCGGAGGACGCCCGCCGATCGAACCGGGGGCTGATCCTGCGGGCGCTGCACCATGGCGGCCCGGCCTCGCGGGCCGACCTCGCCAAGTTGATCGGGCTCACACCGGCGACCGTGTCGGCCGTGATCAAGGAACTGCTCGACGCCGGGCTGGTCGACGAGCTCGGGCGCACCAGCGGCAGCGTCGGCAAGCCGGCGACGATGGTCGGCATCGAGCCCGACGCCCGTCACATCGTGACCGTCAGCCTGTCGGAGCCCGACCGCTTCGTCGGCGCGCTCGTCAACCTCGCCGGCAAGGTCGTGCTGCGCCGCACCTACGAGCGGGGTGACCGCACCGGCACCGAGGCGCTCGCCCTGCTCGGCGACATCTGCGACGACCTGATCGGCGATGCCGAGCGGCCGCTGCTCGGCATCGGCGTCGCCAGCCCCGGCATCGTCGACCTCACCGGCACCGTGCTGCGTGCCGCCCGGCTGGAGTGGAACCGGCTCGCCCTCGCCGACCACCTCGCGGCCCGCACCGGGCTCGAGGTCTACGTCGCCAACGACGCCAACGCCTCGGCGCTCGCCGAGCTGACGTTCGGCGTCGCCCACTCGTCCGACTTCCTGATGGTGCGTGTCGATCAGGGTGTCGGTGTCGGGCTCGTGCTCGACGGGGCGTTGTACCGCGGGTCGCGCTCGGCGTCGGGCGAGATCGGACACGTCGTGGTCGATCCCGACGGATCGATCTGCACGTGTGGCAAGCGCGGCTGCCTCGAGACCGAGATCTCGGCGCCGCTGCTCGACCGCCGCCTCGGCGCCGCCGGTGGCGCCGGCGAGATCGAGGTCCTCCGGCGCGCCGGCGAGCGACTCGGCATCGCCCTCGCCACCGTGCTGAGCGCGCTCGATGTCGGCGACGTGATCCTGTCCGGCCCCGAGCCGGTGGTCACCGAGACCTTCCGCCAGGCGACGGTCGACGCCGTCGCCGCCCGCACCATGCCCGAGATCACCGAGGACCTGACCGTGAGGGCCTCCAGCTTCGGCGACGACGACGTCGTGCTGGGTGCCGCCGCACTCGTGCTCGATCAGGAGCTCGACATCCGTTGAGTCGACCCATCTCCGGTCCTGGAGGGGAGCCAGGACCGGCCCATCCGGCCCGCCGGAGGGTTCTACACACAGCCCCAGAACAGTCCAGAGGAGGACACCGTGAGAATGCGAAAGAGTAGGACAGTCCGACTCGCAGCCGTCCTGGCGGCGAGCAGCATCATCATCGCCGCCTGCGGCGACGACGACGAGGACGACGGCGGCAACGCCGCTGCCGAGGAGTCCGCCGAGGCAACCGACGCCCCGGCCCCGGCCGCGACCGAGGCTCCGGCCGAGAGCGCCGTCGAAGGCGGTGGCGAGACGATCCGACTGTGGCTCAACGGCGGCGACACGCCGGACGAGCTCGTCAACTACGCGATCGCCGAGTTCAACAAGATCCATCCCGACGTCGAGGTCCAGTTCGAGCGCCAGCAGTGGACCGGCATCGTCGAGAAGCTGACGACGGCGTTGTCGAGCAGTGACAGCCCCGACGTGGTCGAGTTCGGCAACACCCAGGCCCAGTCGTTCGAGGCCGCGGGAGCGGTGATCGATCTCTCCGCCGGCCCGCGAGGAGCTCGGCGGCGACGACCTGTTGCAGAGCCTGCTCGAGGCGGGAACGTACGAGGGCAGCCTCTACGCGGTGCCGTACTACGCCGGCGCTCGCATCGTGATCTACCGCAAGGACCTGTTCGAGGCCGCCGGCATCGCCGTCCCCACCACGCTCGAGGAGTTCCTCGCTGCCGGTGTCGCGCTGCAGGAGGCCAACGCCGACGTCCCCAACTTCTCGGGCATCTACCTGCCGGGTCGCAACTGGTACGCGGTCCTGTCCTTCCTGTGGGAGAACGGTGGCGACATCGCCACCCTGGAAGGTGACCAGTGGGTCGGACAGCTCGACTCGCCCGGGTCGATCGCCGGTCTCGAGTACTTCAAGCAGGTGTTCGACGAGGCCAACGCGGCGCCCGCTGATGGTGACGACGCCAACGACTACCTCGCGTTCTGCAACGGCGAAGTGGGCATGATGCCGGCCCCCGGTTGGAAGCCCGGCCAGATCATCAATCCCGACGACGGCTGCCCCGACATGGAAGCCAACATCGGTGTGTTCGCGCTGCCCGGCAACGCCGCCGGCGCCACCGCACCGGTCTTCCTGGGTGGCTCGAACCTGGCGATCCCGACCAAGAGCGAGAACCAGGAACTGGCGCTCGATCTGTTGAAGATCCTCGTCAGCCCCGAGTACCAGCGCCAGTTCGCGGCGGCCGGCACGATCCCGGCCCTCAAGTCGGAGCTCGCCAACGTGTCCGGCAGCGACGCCGCGATCGTCCAGGCGCCAGGCCGCGCTGAACAGCCGCTTCGTGCCGACCAGCGAGAACTGGGCAGGCGTCGAGGCGTCGTTCGTGCTCCAGGACATGCTGACCGAGATCGCCCAAGGCGGTGACATCGCCGCCGCTGCGGCGACCGCCGACGCTGCGATCGAGTCGCAGCTCAACGGCTAGACAGCCGCCGCCGTACACACCAGACTCCCCACCATCACCGACGGAACGCGCCGATGAGCTCGACTGCCACGCCCGTACCCGCGGGCGACGACCCATACTTCGGTCGTCGCCTGCGGGCGGTGAGTCGACGCTCATCGGCGCTTCCGTACTGGCTGCTGCTGCCGTCGGTGGCGGTGATGGTGGTGATGCTCGGGTACCCGCTCTACCGCCTGGTCGTGCTCTCGTTGCACGAGTACGGGCTCGAGCAGATCTTCGGGCAGCCCGCTGCGTGGGTCGGTCTCGACAACTTCCGTGAGATCCTCACCGAGGACTACTTCTGGACCGTCCTGTGGCGCACCTTGATCTTCTGCGCCGTCAATGTCGCCCTCACGATGGTGCTGGGCGTGCTGATCGCGTTGCTGCTGAACGCGCTCGGCAACAAGATGCGGCTGCTCGTCGCCACGTCGTTGATCCTCGCCTGGGCGATGCCGCCGCTCTCTGCCACGGTCGTGTGGCAGTGGATCTTCGACACCCAGTACGGCCTCGTCAACTGGGCGTTGTCGAGCCCCGGCCATTCGTGGCTCGCCGAGCCGATGTCGTTCTTCATGGTGGCGACGATCATCGTGGTCTGGATGGGCATCCCGTTCGTCGCCTTCACCACGTATGCCGCGCTCAGCCAGATCCCCACCGAGCTGATCGAGGCCGCCCACCTCGACGGAGCCGGGCCGCGGGCGCGTTGGCGCTTCGTGATCTTCCCCGCCGTGCGACCGATCCTGTTGATCCTCACGTCGCTGTCGGTGCTCTGGGATTTCCGGGTCTTCACCCAGGTGTACGTGCTCCAGCGGGCGGGCGGGATCTCCCGCGACACCAACCTGCTCGGCGTGTACGCCTACCGGATCTCGATCGGTGAGAACGACTTCGACACGGGCGCCGCGATCGCGATCGTGATGGTCGTCATCACCTTGCTGATCACGCTCACCTACCTCCGGTCGATGGTCCGTCAGGACGAGCTCGCATGACGATCGCCCGCTCCACCTCCCGCCTACGGCGCGCCGGCCTCAACGGTCTCGGATTGATGGTGGCGGCGGTCGCGCTGTTCCCGGTGTACTGGATGGTGCTCACCTCGTTGCGACGCGGCATCGACATCCAGTCGCCCGATCCGTCGTTCCTCCCATTTCCCGGGACGCTCGCCAACTACCGCCGTGTGTTCGAGCGCGACTTCTTCTGGACGGCTCTCAAGAACAGCCTGATCGTCACCGTGATCACCGTCGTCGTGGCGCTCGTGATCGCCTTCCTCGCCGCCGTCGCCCTCGCCCGCTTCCGGTTTCGCGGGCGCAAGGCGTTCCTCGCGATGGTGCTGATCGTGCAGATGGTGCCCGCCGAGGCGCTCGTGATCTCGTTGTTCCGGGTGCTCGACGGTTGGCAGCTGATCAACACCGTGATCGGCCTTTCGGCCACCTACCTCGTGTTCGTGTTGCCGTTCACCATCTGGACTCTGCGAGGGTTCGTGGCCGGAGTGCCGGTCGAGCTCGAGGAGGCGGCGATGGTCGATGGTGCCAGCAGGTTCACGGCCTTCCGCAAGATCACCTTCCCGCTCGTCGCCCCCGGCCTCGTCGCCACCGGAGTGTTCTCACTGATCCAGGCGTGGAACGAGTTCATCTTCGCCCTCGTGATCATGAACCGGCCCGAGAAGCAGACCTTGCCGGTGTGGCTGCAAGCCTTCAACGAAGGCGCGCGTGGCACCGACTGGGGTGGCGTGATGGCGGGGTCGACCATCATGGCGGTGCCGGTCATCCTGTTCTTCCTGGTCGTCCAGAAGCGGATCACGACGGGCCTCACCGCAGGCGCGGTGAAAGGATGACTCCGCCACGCGAGGACGTCACCGTCGGCGTCGACGTCGGTGGCACGTCGACGCGGATCGTCGTGTTCAGCGGCGCCGGCGAGCAGATCGAGTCGTCGACCGCACCGACCCCGATCGGCGGCCCGGCGCTCGTGCATCACCTCGGCGACGGGATCACGACGTCGGTCGCCGGTGTCGCCGGACGCTTGACGAGAGTCGGCGTCGGGATCCCCGGAGGGGTCGACGACGAGGGCACCGTGTCGATGGCCCTGAACATCGGCATCGAGCAACCATGGCCGTTGCGTTCGCTGCTGGAGACGCGCCTCGGCGTGCCCGTTCGCGTCGAGAACGACGTCAACGCGGCAGCGCTCGGGGCGCACGTTCGGCTCGGAGCAGCGCCCGGCACGAGCCTCGCCTACCTCAGCATCGGCACCGGCTTCGCCGCCGGTTTCGTGATCGACGGCGAGATCGTCCGCGGGGCGCTCGGGGCGGCCGGCGAGATCGGCCACATCCCGCTGCCCGGCGGGGACGCCCCGTGCGTGTGCGGCCAGATCGGCTGCATCGAGACCGTCGCCTCGGGCAGGGCGCTGATCGGCCGGATGCAGGCGGTCGGGCTGGACGGTCGCGCCGAACGAGCTCTGGTCGGCCGCCGACGCCGGTCATCCACAGGCGATCGCCATACGCGACGATGCGGTGGCGGCACTGGCGTGGTGCTGTCAGGTGGTGTTGCTGATGCTCGATGTCGACCGGATCGTGATCGGAGGTGGCGTCGGGATCAAGCTCGGCCGGCGGCTGATCGATCCGATCACCGATGCACTCGCCGAGCGCGAACGCACGTCGCCGTTCCTCGCCTCGATCGGCATGAGCCGGCGCGTCACGTTGTCGCCGACGGGGATCGAGGTCGGTGCGCTCGGTGCCGATCGGTCGGCGCGCCGGTCGGGATCGGAAGGTCCGGCAGGAACGTCGCCATGACCACCGTCGTCGCCGAGCTGCGCCTCGCGGGTGGTCGGGTGCTGATGCCCGATCTCAGCGAGCAGGCACTCGACGTCGTGATCGGCGAGGGGCGCATCAGCGCCCTCACCCCGGCGGGCGAGGCGATCGAATCACTCGAGACGATCGACGTCTCCGGGCAGCTGGTGGCGCCGGGCTTCATCGATCTCCAACTGAACGGCGGATGGGGTCACGACTTCACCACCGATCCGGGGTCGATCGGAGCGGTCGCCGGCCGGCTCCCCGAGTCCGGCGTGACGGCCTTCCTGCCGACGATCGTCACCAGCCCACCCGAGGCTCGGCGGGCGGCGCTCGACGCTCTGTCGGCCACCCGACCTGTTGACGGGGCGGCGATCCCGCTCGGGCTCCACTTCGAGGGTCCGTCGATCTCGCCGAACAGGCTCGGCGCCCACGACCGGCGCTGGGTCGGCCCGCCCACCGCGCGGCGAGTTGCAGCAGTGGTCCCGAGCCAACGGCGTCGCCCTCGTCACCCTGGCGCCGGAGGTCGATGGCGCGTGGGAGATGATCGAGTCGCTGGTTGCCAACGGCGTGTCGGTCTCGGCGGGTCACAGCGAATGCACGCCGGCCGAGTTCGAGCGGGCGACGACAGGCGGGCGTGAGCATGGTGACCCACCTGTTCAATGCCATGTCGCCGTTCTCGCACCGTGACCCCGGGCTGGTGGGGGCGGCGCTCGCCGGTGGCGTCTTCGCCGGCGTGATCTGCGACGGGATCCATGTCGACCCGGTGGCGATCCGTGTTGCGTGGCGGGCCCTCGGTGCCGAGCCGCACGGTGCTCGTCACCGATGCCATGGCTGCCTTGGGGATCGAAGGGGCCGAAGCGCGTCTGGGCGACCTGCTCGTGACCGTCGACGAGACCGGTGTGCGCACGCCCGACGGAGTGCTGGCAGGCAGCAACCTCACGCTCGATCGAGCGGTCCGGAATCTGGTCGAGTTCACCGGGTGCACGGCGGCCGAAGCGGTCCGCACGGTCACCGCCAACCCGGCCGCCGTGCTGGGTCTCACGGATCGTGGTGTGATCGAGGTCGGGCGCGCGCGCCGACATCGTCGTGCTCGATCCCGATCTGCGCGTGCGAATGACGATGATCGGAGGGCAGGTCGCATGGAAGTCGTGATCACCGCCGATGCCGAGGCGGCCGCCGAACTGGTTGCGGCGACGATCGCCGCCGTGCTCACCACCCGGCCGGAGCCGGTGCTGGGGCTGGCCACGGGCAGTTCGCCGCTCGCCGCCTACCGGCTGTCTGATCGAGGCCCACCGACGCGGCGAGCTCTCGGCGGCCCACGCCAGCGCGGTGCTGCTCGACGAGTACGTCGGACTCGCCGCCGATCATCCCGAGGCGTACCGGACGTTCATCCGGCGCGAGTTCGCCGACCACATCGATCTCCCGAGTCGAGCGACTGTTCGGACCCGACGTGCACGCCGACGATCTGGCTGAGGCGTGCCGCCGCTACGACCGCCTGATCGCCGAGCTGGGCGGGGTCGATCTGCAACTGCTCGGGATCGGCAGCGATGGGCACGTCGGCTTCAACGAGCCGACCTCGTCGCTGTCGTCGCGCACGCGGATCAAGACGCTGACGCGTGCCACGCGGGCCGACAACGCCCGGTTCTTCGACGACCGGGAGGAAGACGTGCCGCGGCACGTCGTCACGCAAGGCCTCGGCACGATCCTCGAGGCGCGCCACCTGCTCCTGGTGGCGTGCGGCGAGCACAAGGCGGAGCCGATCGCGCGTGCCGTCGAGGGGCCGCTCACGGCGATGTGCCCGGCATCGGTGCTGCAACTCCATCCGCACGCCACCGTCGTGGTCGACGAAGCGGCCGCTTCACGACTGTCGCTCGCCGACTACTACCGCGAGACGTACCGGTTCAAGCCGCAGTGGCAGAGACCGTGAGCGCCGGTGAGTTGCGTTCGACGTTCGACCCCGCGGCCGGGACGATCTCGATCGAGTTCACGCCGGGACCCGAGGGCTTCCCGGAGGGGAGCCGGCTGGCGCTCACCAGCATCGTGCAGCTGAGCCCAGGGCCGGCGACCCGGGCCCGGTTGGTCAGACGGCTGGCGACGTACCACGAGCTCGAGCCGGTCACCGACGGCGGGCTGCGTGCCGCAGAGGCGTGGGCGATCTCCGGCCTGTCGATCAGCCACGTGCCCCACCACGCCAACGACGGTCCGATGAGTGCCTTCGTCATCCTGCCCGGACGACTCCGGCCGTGACGGTGCCGACCGAGCCGATGCGCAGGCTCGGGGTCGCGCCGGCGATGCCGATCGCGACCGACATCGTCGCCCACGACGCGCCGGCGCTCGTCCCGTACCCGGCCGAGCTCGAGCTCGTCGATCGACGGCCATCCGATCTGAACACGGCTTCGCTCGGGAGCGCCCCCGAGCCGGCGCGACTGGCGTTCGACGCCGTGCTCCACCTGTGCCGGCGTGCCGGCCGCGACTGCCTGCTCGACAGCGGTGGCGCCCGCGTCACGGCCTCGGTCGATCCCGAGCTGTCCGAAGAGGCGTATCGCCTCACGGTCGACGGCGAGGCGGTCGGCGTCGTCGCCGCCGACGACGCGCGGATTCGTGCACGGTTTCGTGACGCTCGCCCAATGGTTGGCGTCCGGGCTCCCTGCCGCGGCCACAGTGGCGGATGCGCCTCGCTACGCGTTCCGAGGTCTGCACATCGATCTCGCCCGGCAATGGTTCGAACCGGCTGTCGTCGACCGCCTGATCGACGTCGCCGCCTGGCGCAAGCTGTCGCGGTTGCACCTCCACCTCTCCGACGACGAGGGATGGAGGTTGCCGGTCGACGTCGTTGCCGGAGCTGGCGACGGAGGCGGCAGTGCGCGGGCACGGACTGGCGCTGCCACCGATGCTGGGCGGCGGGCCGGAACCATCCGGACGGGCGTACACACGCGACGAGATCGCCCGATGGGTCGCGCGTGCCGACGCGCTCGGGATCGTGCTCGTCCCAGAGGTCGACCTGCCGGCCCACGTGCATGCCGCGTTGACCGCGTTGCCGGTGCTCCGCGATCCAGACGACGCGTCGGCTGCGGTGAGCGTGCAGTACTTCACCGACAACGTGCTGGTACCGGGCATCCCGCCACCGACCACTTCGTGGAGCAGGTCGTCGACGCCGTGGCCGACCTGTTCCCGTCCTCGCCGTGGATCCACATCGGCGGCGACGAAGTGCCGGAACAGGCGTGGAGCGGGTCGCCGATCGTCGCCGCCCTCAAGCTGCGCGATCGGTTGTCGTCGGTGGCCGACGTCGAATCGGCGTTCCACCGCCGGCTGGTGGCGATGATCCGTGAGCGCACCGGGCGCCGCATCGGCGCCTGGCAGGAAGCGGCCGAGTCGGGCGGGGTGCAGCCCGATGACGGGTACGTGGTGGGTTGGCGCACGGTGGAGGCCAGTCGCCGGCTGGCCGCGCGCGGCTACGACGTGGTCGTGTCTCCCGGTCAGGCCTACTACCTCGACATGGCCAGTGACGACGACTGGGACACGCCCGGCACGAGTTGGGCGGGCACGACGTCGTTCGACGACGTGTGTGCGTTCGACCCCGAGTCCGGCTGGTCGGACGACGAGCTCTCCCACCTGCTGGGCGTCCAGGCGTGCCTGTGGACGGAGCACGTCCACGACGAACGGACGCTCGATCGATTCCTGTTCCCGCGGCTCGACGCCGTCGCCGAGCGAGCCTGGACCGGAGCGATCTCCGGAGGTCCGGCGTCACTCCGCTACCGCGCATCGGTGGTCGACGACCGGTTCGCATGAGTGCCGGCGCGACCGCTCTGCGTCGCCCGTCCGAACGCACAGGTGCCAGGCTGGACGCGTGTCCAAGCTGCCCGTGCTGTGCGTGATCGGTACTCGACCCGAGGCGATCAAGATGCTGCCGGTGATCGTTGCGCTTGCGTGCATCGCAGCACCTCGAGCCGGTCGTCGTGGTCACCGGCCAGCATCAGCACATGGTTCAGCCGGTGCTCGACATCGCCGGCATCGTGCCCGATGCCGACCTCGACGTCGGCAACATCCATCCGGCAGCGGCGACGGCCGGACTGAGCGGTCTCGTGGCGACGATCATGATCCGCTTCGACGAGTTCTGCCGGGCGCGCTACGGCATCGACGGCAGCGGGTGGGGCACCACCAGCGACGTGATCGGCGGCCGGCTCCCTGCGGCGGTGTTGGTGCACGGCGACACGTCCTCGGCGATGGCGACCGCGCTTGCCGCCTTCCACCTGCGACTCCCGGTTGCCCACGTGGAGGCCGGGCTGCGCACGCAGTCCACGCTGTCACCGTTCCCGGAGGAGCTCAACCGACAGCTGATCACGGTGATCGCCGCCTTTCATCTGGCGCCGACCAACGACTCCGAGGAGAACTTGATCAGGAGCACGTGCCCCACAGCCAGATCTTCGTCACCGGCAACACGGCGATCGATGCCTTGCGGCTGGCGGCCGCCAGCCCGGTGGTGCCCAACGATCCTGCCGTTGCCGAGGCGTGGGCCTCGGGACATCGCCTGGTGTTGGTCACCGGACACCGGCGCGAGAGCTGGGGCGGTGGTTTGGCTCGCGTGGCCTCGGCGGTGGCGATGCTGGCCGAGAAGCACAGTGATGTCCGATTCATCTGGCCGTTGCATCCCAATCCCCTGGTTCGGGCCGAGGTCGGCGAGGCGCTCGCATCACAGCCGAACATCATCACCTGCGAGCCGCTCGACTATCGCGAGATCGCCACGGTGCTGAACCGATGCGTGCTCGTCATCACCGACTCGGGTGGGCTCCAGGAGGAGGCGCCCTCGTTGTCGATCCCGGTGTTGGTCACGCGTGCCACCACCGAACGCGGCGAAGGCCTGGCTGCCGGAACCCTCAAGCTGGTCGGCACCGACGTCGCCACGATCGTGCGCGAGGCCAACCACCTGCTGACCCATGAGGACGAGCGACTGGCGATGGGCTCCCGCCCCAATCCCTACGGCGACGGGCGCGCCGCCGAGCGCATCGTCGACGCCCTGGAATCGCTGACCGGCCACGACACGATCCCCGAACGATTCGGTCCCGGGTTTCTCGCCTGAGCGTCCTGCGTGCCGCCGGGTTCGCGGACGAGGACCTGCGCCAAGCCGCAACCTCGCTCCGTTTGTCGGCGATCGAGCTGTAGCCGTGGCGAGCCCCGTGCTGGCCGACTCCCTGTTCTCCGGCCTCCCGTGGCCGATCGCGATCGCGTTCTGGATCGAGTTGGTGCTGATCGCGTTGGTGCTGGTGTGGTGCATCGCGCTCTCGATCGCGGGGCGCCGGCACGACCGCCGCGTTGTGCGTTCAGAGATCGGTGCCGACGACTTCCTGTGGGTGTTTCTCGTGCCGGCCCTCAACGAGGAGGTCACGATCGCCGACAGCGTCGAACGTCTGCGGCAGGTCGACGCTCGCAACAAGATCATCCTCGTCGTCGACGACGGCTCCGACGATGCAACCGGTGCGATCCTGGCGGAGCTCGAGACCGAGGCGTCCGAGCTGTCGGTGATCACGCGCCGCCCACCGGAGGCGCGGCAGGGCAAGTCTGAAGCGTTGAACGCGGCGTGGGCGAAGACGGCAGTCGTTGCTCGCCCAGGACCGGTGGTCCGGGTGGCCTCGCGATCACGTGATCGTGGTGGTCGTCGATGCCGACGGCCGGCTCGATTCCCATGCTCCCTCCGTGCTCGCCACCCGCTTCGCCGACGACCGGTTCGGAGGCGTGCAGTGCCGGGTGCGGATCTACAACCGGCGGCGACTGTTGACATGGCTGCAGGACGTGGAGTTCGGCGTCTACGGAGGCCTGTTCCAGGCCGGCCGCGGGCAGTGGCGCATCGCCGGCATGGGAGGGAACGGCCAGGCCAACCGGCTCGCCGCGCTCGACGACCTGCATGTCGAGGGGGCCACCGGGCCGTGGCGCAACAAGCTCACCGAGGATCAGGATCTCGGCCTGCGATTGCTGCGCGCCGGGTGGGCATGCGATCACGACAACCGCGCCTCGGTGCACCAGCAGGGGATCCCGAACGTGATCCGCCTCTATCGCCAGCGGACGCGGTGGGCGCAGGGCAACCTGCAGGCGCTCGCCCACTTGAGGCATGTCCGGCGGATGCCGATCGGATGGCGGCGCCTGGAGGTCGCCGCGTATCTGATCAATCCGATCCTGCAGGCGTTCGTCGGCCTCACGTTCATGCTCTCCGTGGTGCTGCTGGTGGGTGGCATCGCACCGCTCTTCGGCGACGGCGACTGGCACTGGCAGTTGCTGGCGATCCTCGTGCTCAGCCTCGGGGGACTCTGGCTCGGCTGCATCGCCCGCAACCGCGGACGTGGAGTGACCGGCGTGCTCCGGGCCACAGCGACGGTGCCCGTCTACGCCGTCTACAGCTGGATGATCTGGCCCGTGCTGGTGCGTGCCGCCGCGCGGCAGTTGAGTGGTCGAGGATCATGGGCGAAGACCGCCCGAGAGCCGATCGGTGACGATGCCACCTAGTGAGTGGTGGCGGCGAGGAACCGCTCGAAGTTGGTGAGGATGAAGTTGGTGTCGCCGATCCACCACGGTTCGTTGACGTCGTGCTGGCGGGCGACGGTCACGTCGGCGAGGTGCTCGGCGACGAACTCGCCGTGGCCAGGGTCGTAGGCGGGGCAGCCGCGTCGTACCACGACCAGGCTCGGTGCCGTGACCTGTGGCAGGAGATGCCGGAGGTCGACGTCGGCGATCGTCGAGACGAGCGTGGCCGCGGTGGCCGGGCTGGCGGCGCGGCGGCCGGCGTTGTCCCACCAGGCGCGGTAGTCGGGGTCGGCAGCGACGCTGGGTGAGACCAGCGTGAGGCTGTCGACGCCGGGCGTTGCGTCGGGCGACTGCATGCCGCGCTGGATCGCGCGCCATGTATCGGACGGCATCCCGTGGGGATACCCGTCGCCCGTCGTGAACCGGACGAACGGGTTGATCAGCGTGAGTGACCGCACCCGTTCGGGGTGCCGGGCGGCCAGGCTGAGGGCGACGAGTCCGCCGGGACCGCTGGCGAAGACGTGGGTTGCCTCGATGCCGAGGCGGTCCAACACGGCCGTGGCGTCGTCGACCCAGTCGTCGAGCGTGATCGTCTCGGGCGGCTGCGTGCGGTCCGACAGCCCGATCCCTCTCGGGTCGAAGCTGATCACCTGGCGCTGATCGGCGAGCCGAGCGATCCCGCGCGCCAGGTGCGGCTCGTCGAGCAGGGCGTCGATCGAGATCATGCCCGGGTTCACCAGCAGCACCGGCGTGCCTTCGGTGCCGAAGCATCGGTAGGCGACGTGCGTCGATCCGGCGCGCGCATACCCGATCTCGCTGAACCGGGTCGGGAACGCGACGCGTGCCGGGATCGCAGTCCCGGCGAGCGCTTCGTCGTGGTCGAGGATCGCCGATTCCAGGTCTCGCAAGCCCGGCCCGGGTGCGACGCCGACCTGCTCGGCCAGGATGCCGGTCACGTCGTGGATGGCTCGCAACGCCTCGGTCGGACGCCCGCTGCGGTAGAGGGCCAGGACACGCAGCTCCCAGAGGCGTTCGTTGAACGGCTCGGTCGCCACCAGCTCACCGAGCTCGACCACGGCCTGCTCCGGGGCGCCGGCGTCGATGATCGCCCCGAGGTGGGCGATCGCAAGTTCCGTGCGCTGCTCGCGATCGGTGCGCCGCAAGGCTTCGCCGGCGAGCGTGTCGGGCAGCTCGAGGTCGCCCCGCCAGAGCCCACGGGCCTGGCCGTACAAGTCTGCCGCCAGGCGTGGGTCGCCACCGGCGCGGGCGGCATCGGCGCGCCTGACGTGGTGTGCCACCACCTGGGTGTCGAGCCGATCACCCAGGTCCAGGGCATAGTCGCGTCGACCGCCGGTCAGCGATCCGCCGGCGCCGGCATCGGCGAGGGCTTTGCGGAGCCGCGAGATGTGCGATTGCACGGTCTTGACCGCGGCCGCCGGCGGTTCCGTCCACAACACGTCGATCAGCTGGTCGAGCGTCATCGACTCCGGCGACCACAAGGCCAGCACGGTCAGGATCTGGCGTCCTTTGGCGCCTGGCACCACGATCTCACCGGCTTTCCCCTCCAACACCAGCGGGCCGAGCACACCCAGACGCATCTCCGAACACTACGAGTCGGCTCAGGAACCGCAGCCCGACCACAGCCCATCCGCAGCGCCCGTGGCACACCCTCGAGACATGACCAATGCACAACACACCCTTGCCCAACCGATTCCGACATCCTCCGTGGCCACCGGCTTCAACCATGTTGCGATCCTGAGCCGTGATCTCGATCGGCTCACCGCCTTCTACGCCGATGTGCTCGACGCCACCATCGTCGACATCCCCGCACCCCCGGGCACCCACGCGGCGCTCGTCCAGCTCTCTGCGAACGCTGGGATGGCGGTGATGCAGATGCTCGACGGCGACGCTTCGGCTGCTGCGCCGGGATCGGAGATGCTCGACCGCGGCCACATCGACCACATCGCCTTCGACGCGCCGAACGCCGTCGCGCTGGAGACGCTCCGCCGGCGCCTCGTGGAGCGTGGTGCGAGTGACGGCCTCGTGCACGACTACGGCCCATTCCTCAGCGTCGGCTTCACCGACCCGGACGGCATGCGAACCGAAGCGGTGTGGGTCCGCGACCCGTCGATGACCGGAGCGCACCCACCCGTCGACTTCAGCGGATCACTGCTCGACCTCGACTCGAGCCCAGACGGCGAGTCGAACCCCTGACCGTCCACCGGTTCGAGCGGGTGCTACGCGTCCGGTTTGGCGATCGCGGTGCTCGGGTAGACCTTGGATGGACCATGCGGGTCCCCAGTATCGGAACCGCCCTCAGCCTCGCCCCGGCTGGGGGCGGTTGCGCGTGGGCCAAGTTCACCAATTCGGGCGACGGCGATCCCGGTTTGTTCGCCGGGCGCTCGGGTAACTGGCGGTCAGCGGTGCGACTGGCGCCGCCTGATCCGAGGAAGGACCACACACATGGACAACGCATTGCAGAACAAGTGGGAAGGCCGCTGGGACCAGTTCAAGGGCAAGGTCAAGCAGACGTGGGGCAACATGACCGACGATGATTGCGACGTTGCCGAGGGCAACTACGACGAGATGGTCGGCCGGATCAAGACGCGCACTGGTGAGCAGGAGGACGCGATTCGGGACCGGCTCAACACCCTCTAGGTTCCAGCGAGACAGATGGGCGGGCTGGTGGCGGACACCACATCGTCGCCGCGCTGACTCACCCATCGCTGTCACCGCTCCGCCCCGTTCAGCCTCCGTTGGCGACGGGGCGGTTGCGCGTATCGGGATCGGCACGGTGACAACAACCTTGCGCCTCGGCCGCCGTGTCCCTCACAGTGGGCATGATGGTGGTGTGGGCGTCGTCCGGCGCTGGTCGGAGGCGTGATCGTGCCGGGTCGCTTGGCGTCGTGTTGCAGAGTGCCGTCGCCGGTGGCGTGGTCCTGATCGCGCTGGCCAGCGTGCTCGTCGGCTGTGACGGCGACGACGGCACCAGCGTCGATGAGTCGCCGACGCCCGCGGCCGTGAGCATCGCCAGCGAGTCGGTGACGTCGGCATCGACTTCGCCGACGCCATCGTCCACGACGACGACGTCCACGACCACCGCCACGAGCGCCCCGCCTGTTGCCGAGGGTCTTCTTGCCGAGCTCGAGATCGTCGGCGAACCGGACTTTCTGGCCGCCGACGAACACGGTGTCTGGGTGCGGCTGGCGATCGGGCAGGTCGCCTTGATCGACCCTTCGACGAACGAAGTCGTCGATCGGATCGAGGTCCAGACCACGGGCTTCCCGTGCGACGGCCTGGGAGCCGGCGCGGGCGCCATCTGGGCGTGCACGGACACCGAACTCGTACGTATCGATCCGCGCGCTCGCCAGGTGACATGGAGCGCTCCGATCAGCAAGGCCGCCCTGCAGGGCAGGTTCGTCGTTGCCGAAGACCAGGTGTGGGTCCTGGAAGGTGACGGGTCGACGCTTGCGGGCCTCGACGTCGCCACCGGCGAGGTCCGATCGCGATTCGATCTGCCGGCTCGCGGCACTGACGTCGGTTACGGCGAAGCCGGCCTGTGGGTGGTGAGCAGCGTCGACGACGCGGTACTCCATGTCGATCCGCTGACCGGCTCGATCCTCGCCGAAGTTGCGGTGAACGCGCCGATCGATGTCGGGGTCGATCGCGAAGTCTGGATCGGCGCCAACCAGGAAACTGTGCGAATCGATACCGAGACCGACGCGGTTGATCTCTCCGTTCCTGTCGGAACGGGGAGCACCGGAGGAATCGCGCTGGCGCCCCGCGAAGCATGGGTCCGCAATGCCGACGACACGTTGACGCGGATCGACCGCGAAACCGGCGAGATCGTCGAGCAGTACACGTCTGTCCTCGCTGGCGGCGACGTCGTCTACGCCTTCGAATCTGTCTGGACGTCGGCCTTCGACGACTCGACCGTGTTCCGCTTCGCCGCTCCTTTGTGAGCGGACGTTCCCCGAACGACCCTCGAGCCCTCAGATCCGCTCGCGAAACTGCCGTTCGAGCTGGTCTTCGAGCCCAGAAGGGGAGTCGAACCCCTGACCTACGCATTACGAGTGCGTTGCTCTGCCGACTGAGCTATCTGGGCGGCGGCGCAGAAGCCTAGCGGTGCGTCCCTGTGGTCAACACGGGAAGCGACCACAGCAGATGCTGGAGCAGGAGCGACTCGTTCGGGTTGCGCTCGAACGCCTCCATCGCCGTGTGGATCGACGACACCGCGCCGGCGATCTCGTTCGGGTTCCGGGTGCTCCCGTCGACCAACGCGTCGCGGTACGTGGCGGCGATGATCGTCAGCCCGACCAGCAGCTCGTCGGTGCGGTGACGGCGGAGCTCGCGGCTGGTGACGGTCGTCGAGCGTCTTCTTGCCGCTGCCGCGCTCGCCGTAGCGGGCGATCCGTTCGTCGAGCTCGGCGATCTCGTCGGCGTGGCGCTCGGCGAGCGGTGCCGCCGCCAGCCTCGATGTGCGCCAGCAGTTCGTCGACCAGGCGCATCACCGTCGCACCGGTGCCGTCGATCTGGCGGGGCACATCGGCAAAGGCCCGCCGGCGTTCGGCGAGGTCGGGGTCGGAGGCCAGCACGCGGGCTCGCTCGACGCTGCCGCCCGCCGGCCGCGGCGGCCTCGAGTGCGGCCTGCGCCTCGACCCCCTCGTCGCGCAGGCGCTCGGCGATGGCGTCGACGTCGATCGCACGGAACTCGATCCGGGCGCATCGCGACGAGATCGTGACCAGGTCGTGCGGCACGAAGTCGGCGAGGATCACGAACGTCGTCGACGGCGGCGGCTCCTCGATCGTCTTCAGCATCAGCGCCGCACCCTCCGGTCGGAGGAGGTGGAACTCGTCGAGGATCATCACCTTGCGCTCGCCCTCGATCGGCGCCAGCGACGCGGTGCGAACGATCTCGCGGGCCTGGTCGGACGAGATCGAGGCACCGACACGGGCGACCTCGTGGACGTCGGGGTGCTCGCCTCGCAACACGAGGTCGGCGGTGCGCTGGTGCGGCGTCGGCGCAGCCGAGCAGCAGCGCCGCGAATCCGCGGGCGGCCTGCTTCTTGGTCGACCCGGCCGGGCCGACGAAGAGGTAGGCGTGCACCGGTGCGACGGCCGCCCGCGTGAGCCGTTCGACGGCGACCTGCTGGCCGACGACTGCGTCCCACACCGAGGTCGGCGTGCTGCTCACAGCCCGAGCCGTTCCCGCACGGCCGACCTGATCGCGGCGGCCACGTCGTCCTTCGATCGCGACGGCATCGATCGACGACCCACCGGTCGGGATCGTCGGCCGCCATCTCGGCGAACCCGCGGTCGACGCGGGCGTGGAAGTCGTCGCCGGCCCGCTCGAACCGGTCGAGCTGGCGCTTGCGCAGCCGCTCGGCCGTGACCGTCGGCCGAGCACGGTGAGCAGGACCACGAGGTCGGGCCAGATCTCACCCATCGCCCACTCGTTGATCCGGCGCACCTCGTCGAGCGGGAGCCCGCGGCCGTAGCCCTGGTACGCGAGCGTCGAGTAGACGGAGCGATCGCTGACGACGGTGCGCCCGGCCTTCAGCGCCGGCCGGACCACTTCTGCCATGTGCTGGGCGCGGTCGGCGGCGACGATCAGCGTCTCGGCGTGGTCGTCGAGGTCGTCGACGGTCGTGTCGTGGAGGATCGCCCGCAGCCGCTGCACCGATCGCGCGTGCCGCCCGTCTCGCGCGTGACGACGGCACCGATCGCATCGGCCAGGCGCTTGGCGTGCGTGCTCTTGCCACAGCCCTCGGCTCCCTCCAGTGCGATGTAGACCAGCGGGCACGCCGCATGCCCCGTGCGCTCGACGCCGGTTCGGTCTGCGCGAGCGGCCGACTTCTTGGCCGCCGACTTCTTGGCCGGTGACTTGCGGGCTGCCGCCTTCTTGGCCGGGGCCCCGCCCTTGGCGATCACCTGCTCGCGGCGGATCGCCAGCAGCTCGTAGGCCCGCTCGGGATCCATCGTCTCGATCCGGTCGCCCTTGCCGATCGAGGCGTTGGTCTCGCCGTCGGTGACGTAGACGCCGAACCGGCCGTCCTTGGCGACCACCGGACGCTCGCTCACCGGGTCGGTGCCGAACTCGCGCAGCGGACCGGACGACGCCATGTTGCGGGCGGCGCCGCGCTTGAAGACCTTCGGGAGCTTGAAGATCTGCGATGCCTGATCGAGCGTGATCGTGAGCAGTTGCTCCTCCGAATCGATCGTGCGGAAGTCCTTCTCCTTCACGACGTACGGGCCGTAGCGGCCGTTGCTGGCGACGATCTCCTTGCCGTCGACCGGGTCTTGTCCGAGCGAACGAGGGAGCTGCAGCAACTGCTCGGCGTCGTCGACGCGTGACGCGGTCGAGCGTCATCGTCTTGAACAGGCTCGCCATCTTCGGCTTGTCGAGACCGGGTGGCAGCGCATCGGCGTCGCCCCATTGCACGTACGGCCCGTAGCGGCCGTTCTTGGCATAGACCGGGTAGCCGTCGAGCTCGCCGATCGGCTCGTCGCTCTTCGGCATCGCCAGCAGCTCGAGTGCCTTGGCGACGGTCAGCTCGTCGGGCGCCAGGTCGTCGGGGACGCTGGCGGTGTCGTCACCGCGCTTGACGTAGGGCCCGTACTTGCCGGGCTTGACGACGATCTCGTCGCCGTTGGGGTCGGTGCCGAGCGGGAAGGTGTTGATGACGGCGGCATCGATCTGGTCGAGGTTCTCCTCGACCAGGCGCTTGAGCCCGGGGAGCTCCGCATCGTCGCCGAAGTAGAAGCGGCGCAGCCACTGGTCCTTCTGCTGGGTGCCGGTGGCGATCTCGTCGAGGTCTTCCTCGATCTTGGCGGTCAGCTCGTAGTCGACGAGGTCGTCGAAGTGCTGCTCGAGCAGTCCGACGACGGCGAACGCCGTCCAGGTGGGCACCAGCGCCTGGCTCTTCTTCCACACGTAGCCACGGTCCTGGATGGTCTGGATGATCGAGGCCCACGTCGAGGGCCGGCCGATGCCCAATTCCTCGAGGCGCTTGACCAGCGAGGCCTCGGTGTAGCGGGCGGGTGGCGAGGTGGCGTGGCCCTGCGGGGTGAGCGACTCGACGGGAACGACGTCACCGCCGGCGAGTGGCGGGAGCAGCGCCTCGGTGGTGCCGTCGCCGTCATCGTCGTCGGCGACGTACACCGCCCGGTAGCCGGGGAACGAGATCGTGGTGCCAGAGGCGGCGAACTCGCAATCGGTCGACTCGTGCGTGGAGGTGGCCCCGATCCGCACGCTCACCGTGGTTCCGGTGGCATCGGCCATCTGCGATGCCAGCGTGCGCTGCCAGACCAGCCGGTAGAGCGCCAGCTCCTGCCCGTTGAGCTCGCCCTGCACCGCCTGCGGTGCGCGGTACGGGGTGGTGGGGCGGATCGCCTCGTGGGCTTCCTGGGCGTTCTTCGACTTCGACGAGTACTGCTTGGGTTGCGGCGACAGGTACTGCTGGCCGTACTCGGCGGCGACGGCCGCCCGCGTGGCCTGCAACGCCTCGTCGGACAAGGCCACGTTGTCGGTACGCATGTAGGTGATGAACCCGCGCTCGTACAGGTTCTGGGCGAGGCGCATCACCTGCGACGAGGAGAGCCGCAGCTTGCGCCCGCCCTCTTGCTGCAGCGTCGATGTCATGAACGGCGGCTTGGGCGACGAGCGATACGGCTTCTCCTCGACCGAGCGAACGGTGAACGATGCCGATTCGAGCCCGTCGGTGAGGGCTCGGGCGCGCGCCTCGTCGAGAGCGACGGCCGACGACGCAACGGCGCCGTTGGAGTCGAAATCCTTCCGGTGGCGACCTTGGCACCGTCGACGGCGACGAGCGTGGCGTCGAACGACGGGACGGTGGCAGACACCATCTCGATGTCCCAGTAGCCGGCGCTGACGAAGGCGATGCGCTCGCGCTCGCGCTCGACGATCAACCGGATCGACGGGCTCTGCACGCGTCCTGCCGACAGCCCGCGGTTGACACGGCGCCAGAGCACGGGCGAGACCTCGTACCCGTACAGCCGGTCGAGGATCCGCCGGGTCTCGGCGGCGTCGACGAGGCCGTAGTCGATCGAGCGCGGGTTGTTGACCGCCTGGTCGATCGCCGCCTGCGTGATCTCGTGGAAGACCATCCGCTTGACCGGGATCTTGGGCTTGAGGTACTCGAGCAGGTGCCACGAGATCGCCTCGCCCTCGCGGTCTTCGTCGGTCGCCAGGTAGAGCTCGGAGGCGTCCTTGAGGGCGATTCGCAGCTCCTTCACGACCTGCTTGCCGCGATCGGTGAGCTCGTAGGTGGGCTTGAACCCGTTGTCGACGTCGATGTTGAGGCCCTTGCTCGGCAGGTCGGCGACGTGCCCCACCGAGGCGCGCACGTCGAAGGCACCGCCCAAGAACTTCGAGATCGTTTTGGCCTTCGCGGGGGATTCCACGATGACCAGGGGTTTCGCCATCGGGTCCTCTGGCTACGTGATCGGTGGTGCTGTTGTCAAGGCAACAGTCCGTGTGGAAGCTAGCGGTCAGCGGCCAGGACTGCGTCGAGTTGGTTGCGGACGAACGCCGTGATCGACTGCTCGGCAGCGTCGCAGCGACCGCGTGCGGACGAGGTGAAGCCGCCGACGGCGTCGACCGCGAGGCGCTTGGCGTTGCCCTCCCAGTCGGTGGCCTGGAGCTTGGCGAGGTGCGACGACAGCCCCTGGCGGAGGCCTTCGAAGCGCTCGATCACGCGTGGGTTGAGCGCCTCGAGGGCGGCCGTGTCGACGTCGACGAAGTCGACCGCGGCGGGTGCCGGCGCCGTGATCGGGCGTGGATCGAGACGGATCACGATCGGCTGGCCGCCGAGGGCGGTGGCGATGTTGGTGGTGGAGGTTCGGATCGCCTCGGTCATCGCCTGCATGTCGGCGTGCAGTCGGTTGGCGAACTCGGCGGCGAGGCGCCCGACCTCGGTCTTGAAGGTGAGCGCGTTGGGGCCGAAGTAGCGGACCTCGACGACCTGATCGACGAGCGCCACCAACGAGTGGTGCATGGCGTCGAAGCCGGCCTGTGTGTCGAGGCCGTAGCGATGGAGGCTGTCGGGGTTGACGCGGATCAGAGTCATTCGGGTCCCTCTCGTGTGCACGGGCTCGACGTTCGAGCCCGTGCACGACGCTAAGGAGACGACCACTGATCGCCGGTGGGGATGACTCCCGCTGTCGCCCGCTACTCGCCGCCGACCGGGGTCGGCTCGCGCTCGACCTCGGGCTCGGTCAGCACCTCGTGGGGACCTTCGACGTCGATGTTGGGCAGGATCCGATCGAGCCACTTCGGAATCCACCAGTTGCGCTCACCCAGCAGTTCCATCGTGGACGGCACCATCACCATGCGGACGATCGAGGCGTCGACGGCCACTGCGACGGCGAGGCCGAGGCCGAACATCTTGAGGCTGCGGTCGTCGCCGATCACGAACGACAGGAACACGCACACCATGATCAGCGCCGCCGCGGTGATGACGCGAGCTGTCACCGCCAGCCCGTCGGCCACGGCAACGGCGTTGTTCCGCGTCTTGTCGTAGTGCTCCTTGATCCGCGACAGCAGGAACACCTCGTAGTCCATCGAGAGCCCGAACACGATGGCGAACATCATCATCGGGATCCACGCCTCGATCGGACCCGTCTTGTCGACGCCGATCACCTCCTTGCCCCATCCCCACTGGAAGACGGCCACCAGCACGCCATAGGCGGCGCCGATCGACAGCAGGTTCAGGATCACGGCCTTGAGCGGCACGAGCAACGATCGGAAGACCGCCATCAGCAGGATGAACGACAGGATCAGGACGGCCCCGATCAGGTACGGCAGCCGTCCCGCGATGTAGTCGGCGAAGTCGATCGCACCGGCGGCGTTGCCACCCACGCGTGCGTCGAGCCCGGAGGCGGGGATCACGTCGCTGCGCAGCCGCTCGACGAGCTCGGTCGTGGCCTCGTCCTGCGGCGACGTGGTGGGGTAGAGCTGGATGATCGCCAGGTCGTCGGAGAGCGGGATCACCACCGGCGGCGGGCTGGCGGCGACGCCCTTCGGTCGAGGCCAGGGTTGCCGTGAAGGAGTCGAGCGCAGCCTGGTCGGATGCGTCGTCGCCGGCGACGGTGATGACGGTCCGGCCGCCGATCCCGGGGCCGAAGCCCTCGGCGAGCATGTCGTAGGCGCGGCGGGCGGTCTGGGTCTCGGGCAGGTTGCCCGTGTCGCCGAAGCCGAGCCGGATCGAGAACAGCGGGATGGTCAGCAGCACCAGGATGGCGGTGCCCGCCACGAGCATCGGCCACGGGCGATGCTGGACGAGGCGCGACCACCTGTACCAGAAGGTCTGCTCGTTCGGCTTCTTGGCACGGTGCGGGCAGCGGCGTCCGCAACGACCGCGCGAAGAAGCTCACGACGTACACGACAACGGCGAGCAGCAGACCGATCAGGAACGGCATCGGGTCGGCGCTCAGCACGCCGACGATCGAGCCGATGATGAAGATCGTGACGGCGATGAGGGCCGCTCGCGTCGTCTCGTTGACACGTCGTCCGCAGAGGGCGAGGAACGCCGGCAGCAACGTGATCGAGACCGCCATCATCAACAGCACGCCGGCGATGGCGCCGACGGCGAGCCCGTTCATGAATGCCATGCCCATGAGGAACATGCCGCACAGCGAGATCAGCACCGCCGTTCCGGCGAAGATGACGGCGCGTCCGCTGGTGTCGATCGCCTCGACGATGCTGTCCTCGACCTCGAGCCCGTGGTCGAGGCCCTCGCGATAGCGCTGGACGATGAACAGGGCGTAGTCGATGCCGACGCCGAGACCGATCATCGCCACCATCTGGACGGTGAAGTCGGGCATCGACAGGAAGTGCGAGAGCAACGTGACGAACGCCGCGCCGGTGGCCAGGCCGACGACCGCGGTGCCGATCGGCAGGCCCATCGCCAGCACCGAGCCGAAGGCGAGGATCAGGATGATCATCGCCGCGATCAAGCCGTAGAGCTCGGAAGCCGGGAGCTCGAACTCGCCGAAGATCTCGCCGCCGTACTCGATCGTCAGACCGTCGATGGCGACGTCGTCGTCGAACTCCTGGACCTCTTCGGAGAAGTCGAGGATCTCGGTCTGGTCGCGCTCGGTGATGTTGACCTGGGCGAAGGCGATCGTGCCGTCGGGGTTGATCTGACTCGGGTTGTCGTACGGGCTGGTGACGGCGACGCCCTCCATCTCGTCGATCTGGGCGAAGATCTCCTCCATCGCCGCCTGGACCTCGGGATCGTCGACCCCCTGCTCGGCCCGGAACACGACCTGGCCGGGGAAGCCGGCATCCTCGGGGCTGACCGTCTCGAGCTGGTCGATCACCTCCGCCGACTCCGAGTCGGGGAACGTGAAGTCGGTGCTGAACGCCGATCCGGCGGCACCGGCGGCGATGTTGACGCCGAGCAGGAGCGGAACCCAGATCGCCGAAGATCGTGATCCACTTGTGGGTGACGCACCATCGTGCGAGGCGAGCGAGCATGACCATCGAGGCTACGCAATGGGTGTGACGCTGTCAGGAGTGGTATCGCCGCCAGCGCTGTGACAAGTGTCCGATACCGTCAAGCCGACGTGAAGCCTGACCAAAGACTCGGATGGAACGACGTTCTCCAGGCGTCGTGGGAAGCGATCGGGTCACCCGGCGCGCCCGGTCGGGTGTCGCGGATCGATCGCGGCTGGAGCACGGTCATGCGTGCCGCCGACGACGACGATCCGATGCGGGTCAGGAACCTGTTCGTCGACGTCGCCATCGGTGATTGGGTGGTCCCGTCGAGTGACGGCGAACGCATCGAACACATCATCGAGCGCACGTCGGCATTCGTGCGGCGGGCCTCGTTCGAAGGCGACCGGTTCGAGTCCGACACGCTCGCCGCCAACATCGACGTCGTGTTCCTCGTGCACGCCCTCGGCACCCCGCCCAACCAACGCCGGCTCGAGCGCGAGCTCGTCCTGGCCTTCGATTCCGGAGCGCAGCCCGTGGTCGTGCTCACCAAGGCCGATCTCGTCGACGATTCCGTGCCCGCCCAGGTCGAGCTGGCCGAGGTCGCGCTCGGGGTGCCGGTGATCGTGGCGAGCGGGCTGAGGGGCACCGGGTTGCGTGCGATTCGCGAGCGCGCGGTCCGGCAACCGCACGATGGCGTTCCTCGGCGCGTCAGGTGTGGGCAAGTCGACGCTCGTCAACGCCCTGCTCGACGACGAGGTGATGGACACCGGCGCCGTGCGCGAGGCCGACCACCGCGGGCGCCACACCACCGTCGCCGCCCAGCTGCTGCGGATCCCGGGTGAGGGCTGGCTGATCGACACCCCCGGCGTGCGCGCCGTGAGCCTCTGGCTGTCGGGTCACGGGATCGAGCGGGCCTTCCGCGATGTGTTCGATCTGATGGACAACTGCCGCTTCCGCGACTGCAAGCACGATCGCGAGCCGGGGTGCGCCGTGCGCGCCGCGATCGAGGCAGGCGAGCTCGATCCGGCACGGTGGGCCAGCCTCGAGCGGCTGGTCGCCGAGGAAGCGGCGCTCGAGGACGAGCAACGCCGGCAACTGAAGCTCGACGATCGCCGCCGCCGACCGCGCGGTTAGGTTCACGCCAACGCCGATGTGACCCCTGAGGGTCGGGAGGAGCACGCGATGACGGCACTCAAGAGCACGGTCGACATGTACGACCTCCGCATGTCGGAGTCGGCGCGGCCGCTGTACGACGCAGTCGTGCGGTTCATCGCCGAGGAGGTCGAGCCCCACACCGAGGAGTTCTTCCGGCTCGGCGAGGGGCGCGCCGAGCGCTGGGGCTACGGCGACGGCCAGCTCGACCTGCTCGAGTCGATCAAGTCCAAGGCCAAGCAGCAGGGGCTGTGGAATTTCTTCCTCCCCGACGCCGACACCGGTGAGGGGCTCTCCAACCTCGACTACGCGTACATCGCGATCGAGCTCGGCAAGAACCCGATCGCCTCCGAGTGCCTCAACTGCTCGGCTCCCGACACCGGCAACATGGAGGTGCTCGAACGGGTCGGCACGCCCGAGCAGAAGGAGCAGTGGCTGAAGCCGTTGCTGAACGGCGAGATCCGTTCGGCGTACGCGATGACCGAGCCCGACATCCCGTCGTCGGACGCCAAGAACATCGCCTGTCGCGCCGTGCGCGACGGGAACGAGTGGGTGATCAACGGCGAGAAGTACTACATCTCGGGCGCCGGCGATCCGCGCTGCAAGATCATGATCGTGATGGTGCAGACCGACCCGGACGCACCGCCGCACAAGCGCCAGTCGCAGATCCTGGTGCCGATGGACACGCCCGGGGTCGAGATCCTCGGCGCCATGCACGTGTTCGGCGAGGACGACGCTCCGCACGGTCACATGCATCTGCGGTTCACCGACGTGCGGGTGCCCGGGTCGAACATCCTGCTCGGCGAGGGCCGCGGGTTCGAGATCTCGCAGGTCCGTCTCGGTCCAGGCCGCATCCACCACTGCATGCGATCGGTCGGAGCCGCCGAGCGGGCGCTCGAGCTGATGGTGATGCGCGGGCTCACTCGCGAGGCGTTCGGGAAGCGCATCTCGAACCTCGGCAAGAACGTCGAGATGGTCGCCAAGGCGCGGATCGAGATCGAGTCGATGCGGCGGATGGTGCTCACCGCCGCCAAGGCGATGGACGAGCTCGGCAACGCCGAGGCGCGCCTGTGGGTGAGCGCGGTCAAGGCGATGGTGCCGATCCGGACCTGCGAGATCATCGACGAGGCGATCCAGGTGCACGGCGCCACCGGGGTCTCGCAATGGACTCCGCTGGCGCGGATGTACGCCTGGCAGCGCACGCTCCGGCTCGCCGACGGGCCGGACGAGGTGCACTGGCACGTCGTCGGGCGGGCCGAGTTGGCAGGGCTCGAACTGGAAGCCGAGGGGTACGACCCGAAGGCCGCCTACTACGCCGGTCTCGCCGCCGACTCCAACGGCGACCGGGGTGCCGCGTTCTCAGGACCCTGACGTCACCAGCCCGACGGGAGCGACCATGCCTGGTCGGCTTCCCGATACCACGCGGTCACCTCGGTGACGGCGTCGACGGGTATCGGCCCGTAGACGTGGGGGAACTGGTCGTCGGCGCCCGGGAACGGCGGCTCGATCACGACTTCGGTTCCGAGTCGCGTCGGGTCGATGCTCAGGACGAGCAGCTCGTCGAGGTCGCCGTAGTACGCGTTGGCGGTGGCCTCGACCTGACGGTCGAACGAGCAGTGGATGAAGCCCTCCTGCTCGAGGCTCACGCCGCGCGTGCTGATGGTGTACCGACCGGCTCGCGCGCCGACTCCCAGTCGTCAGGCAGGGCGATGTGGAGGATCCGTGACGACCGCGCCCATCCGTACTCGCGCTCCACACTGGCGATGCGCAGCTCGTACGACTCGTACCAGCGCTCGCGGCCGAGCCGTTGCGCCTCGAGGTGCTCGGGATGCTGCTTCCAGTTGCGGGCGTGCTGATCGCTGTCGAAGTAGGCGACCGTGATCCCACGACCATCGGGACCACGAACGCTCTCGATGCCGCGATAGCCGGGTTGCCGGCTGGCGAGCTCGAACATCCGTGCCGCCATCTCCTCGTACCCGTCGTGCTCGGCGTCCGGTCCGGTGCGCCGCTGGCTGGAGAACACGACCGCCGTGTACCGCTGTTCCATGTGGCCGAGTCTTGCCGAGTCGACGCGCCCGGGCTACGGAGGTTCGCGACGCATGGTGACCTCGGCCGACACGGTGACGTCGCCGATCAGCCGCCCGATCATCGCCACATCGGTGGTGCTCGCGAACGCGACCGTCACGGTCACACGGTCGCCCTGCACACGGGTATCGACCGACAACGGCCGCAGTGTGGTCGCGGCGTGGGCGGCCTGGGTGGCGGCGCTGCCCGGTGAGGCGGCGACGCTGGCGGCGCGAGCGGCCTCTCGCGCCGCCAGCTCGACGGCGAGTTGATCGCGTACGACCAGCACGACCTGGACGATCCCGAGCATCAGGATCGCGACGAGCGGCAAGGCGATCGCGAACTCGACCGCCGCCTGTCCCCGTGGTCGCGGGCTCACACCTTGTCGATCACCGAGTCGATCACCCGCTCGAACAGCTTGCCGATCGCGGCCGCGCCACCGCCGCTGGTCGCCCAACCGATGACGAGCAGACCGACCAGTGCCGCGGCGAGCAGCACCAACGCGTACTCGGTGGTGGCCTGTCCGCGATCGCGCCGGCTGGGGCTGTGGTCGGATGCCGGATCGGATGTTGCCGGATCGGATGTGGTGAGGTCGTTCATGAGGGTCTCCTCGTGCGCAGTGGGTTTCGGGCGGACGTCAGGGGGCGGTGTCCCGCAACGTCGAGACGGCCCCCAGCAGTGCGGGGACGATGGCGAGCAGCACGAACGACGGCAAGGTGCACACGACGAGCGGGAAGGAGAGCTTGATCGGCAGCGTGCGCGCCTGGCGCTCGGCCCGGCGCCGGCGCTCGCCGCGGATGTCGTCGGCCAGGCGATCGAGCACCGGTCCCAACGGCAGGCCGTAGCGGTCGGCGGTGGCGAGGGCGTCGACGAAGGGCGTCGCCTCGTGACCGAGCGCATCGGCGAACGCGAGCAGCGCGTCGGCGAGTCGCTGGCCACGGTGCAAGCGGTGCTGGACCTCGTCGAGCACCGGGCGCAGACGTGGGGGTGCATGGGGAGCGGCGACGCCGAGCGCGCCGGTGGGCGTCGCTCCGGCGCGGACGGCGATGACGATCAACTCGACGAGATCGGGCAGGTCGTCGAGCGCCCGCCCTCGCCGGTTCATCGCAGCGCTCCCGCGATCAAGCGCCGCATCCACGACCATCCGGCAAGGTTGAGCAGCGCTCCGCAGGCGATCACCGCGAGCCCGACCGGTGAGAGAGCCGTGCGGCGAACGGCCCCGGAGGTGATCAGCAGCATGGCGAGCATGGCGCCGGGGAGCAGCGTCATCACGATCGCCGACATGCGCGCCTGAGCGCTCTGGGTGCGGCGCTCCCCGGCCAAGGCCGCCCGCTGGCGAAGGGCGCTCGCGGCCCGGTCGATCGGCTCGGCCGCGGCGCCGCCGTGCTCGGCGCAGGCGCGCAACACGACGACGACGAGATCGAGATGCGGGGAGCGGGTCTCGGAGATCGGCGAACGCGCCCGCGACCGAGGCGCCGCGTTCGAGCGCCAGCATCGCCGGCGCCAGTTGGTCGTCGACCGTGGGCGGTGGTGCGACGCTGCGCAGGGCGTGGTTCAGCGTCGCTCCGCCACGGAGCGCACGGGCGATCGCGTCGCACCAGACGGCGAGGTCGGCGGGATCGACCGTCGACCGCCGGGCGTGGAGTGGGTTGCGCGATCGACGGGGTCTGGGCGCCGAGTCGGAGAGCGGTGCTGACGGCGCGACCGACGCGCGGCATCGGTCGGGGGCGTACCGCGACGCCGAGCACCAGCACGGCGACGGCGGCCAGCATGCCTGGGATCATGTGGCGACCCCGGCGTGACGGCGTCGGCGCGTGATGCCGCCGATCTGGCCGCCGTCGGTGAGCAACGGCCGCACCGACGGCTCGCCGTCGCCCTCACGGACCTCGGCGATCTCGCAGACGCGACGGCGCCCACTGGGCGTGCGCTCGAGATGGATGACGACGTCGATCGAGCGACTGACCTGGCGCCTGATCGCCGCCAGCGGCCAGGACGGCGCGGCCTGCATCAGCAGGGTCTCGACCCGTCGCAGGGCATCGACGGCCGAGTTGGCGTGGCAGGTCGACATCGAGCCGTCGTGACCGGTGTTCATCGCCTCGATCGCGGCCAGCACCTCGGTGCCTCGGAACTCACCGACGACGAGGCGGTCGGGGCGCAGCCGGAGGGCGGCGCGAACGAGTGCCGCCAGTTCGACCGGTGGAAGGCCATCGGTCCCGGCGACGCGCGCCTCGAGCCGCACGGCGTGGCCGCTGGACGGTGACAGCTCGGTGGTGTCCTCGCAGATGACCAGACGATCCGATGCGTCGACGCGTTCGAGCAGGGCCGCCACGAACGTGGTCTTGCCCGGATGAGGTCGCACCCGAGATCAAGACGTTGCAGCGGGCGGCGATGACCTCGTCGAGCAGCGCTACGGCACCCGGTTGCTCGACGAATTGATCGATCGCGAACTGGCGCGGTCGGTGCTGGCGGATCGAGACAGCGGTGCCGTCGACGCTGATCGGCTCGGCGACGGCGCACAGCCGCGCCCCACTGGCGAGGCGGACGTCGACGATCGGGTTGGTGCGGTCGATGCGTCGGCCGGTGGGTGCGAGGACGCGCTCGAGCACGACACCGATCGCCCCCGGTGGCAGGTGGCCTTCGAGGCGCACGTCGCCGCCACGATCGATCCAGACCTCGCTCCCGGCGTTGACCATCACCTCGTCGACGTCGGGGTCGAGCAGGTGGAGGTCGAGCAGGTCGAGGCCGGAGAGACGGGCGACGGCAGTGGTGATCAGCAGCTCGCGTTCGGCGGACGTGACGAGTGGTGCCACGTGATCGACCTGAGCGGCGACGACCTCGCGTACGTCGCCGTGCACCCCGGCGGCGCGCTCGCACACGGCCCCCACCAGCTCCGCCATGCGATCGGCGGATGAGTCGGGCGGGGTCACGCGGCCACCTGCATCGCGCGTCGAAAGCCGGCCGGCAGGCGAGCGGCGAGCAGGCCGGCGTCGACGGCGCGTGCCACCGCAGGATCGAGCAGCACGTTGGCCACGACGGGTGCCCCGAGGCTGGTCTCGATGTCGCGCGTGCCGAGTGCACGGCCCGGCTCGTCGACCAGCACGATGCCCGTGGGGCGCGCCGGATGGCGGATCGCGGCGCGCAGGGCGAGGTAGCACGGGCGGGTGACCAGCAGGGCGTGATCGGCGCCACGCACGAGCTCGGCCGGCGGGGCCGGCGCCGAACCGGCGTCGACGATCACGCGCCGTGAGTCGCTGCGCAGCCAGCCGGCGAGCTCGACCCAGCGCCTCGGATCGGCCGACTCGGCACGCCCGCGCGGGAGCACGGTGACATGTCGGAGCGCGTCGACCTCGAGCCCTGCCAGCCGCGTCGGTGGGGCGTCGGAGCGCAGCCAGTCGAACAGTCCGGCGCCGTCGGGCTCGGGCATCCCGAGCGTCGCCGGCACGTCGCCGGCGAGGTCGACGAGCAGTGTCGGGCTGCTCGAGGCGATCGCCATCGCGGTGGCGACGACCGTGGTTCCGCTGCCGCCCTTGGCCGCCCAGCACACCGTGATCATGGGACCTCCGCACGCGAGTCGTGTGTCGGAGGGGAAGTCGGGAGCCTGACGATAGCGCGCGTATCGCCCCAGTCTTCCGGGTTGCACTACCCCTCTCCACGCGTAGAGACGTCATTCGGCCACACAGTGCGCGAGAAGCCATCAAGGTTCCCTCAAAGCCACTCAAGGGGTGTGGCGAGCGACCGATGACTGAGGGCCATCGTCGTATCCAACGACCAATCCGCGAGGTTCAAATGATGACGACGCTCACCGATCATGCCCCTTTCGATGTGATCGACTGGCCTCCGGAAACCGGCCTCTCGCCGGCACCGCGAGCCGGTCGCGTCTGGAGGTCGCCGAAGCCCGAGCGCCTCGTCGAGGTCGAGCCGACCCCCCGCAGGTCGCGCGCCGGGTACGTGGCGGGCATCGCCACGGCGGCCGTGATCGTCGCCGGTGTCTTCACGACCGCACGCCTGGACGACGGTCCGGTCGCGGTCACCGTCGCACGACGTCGAGCCGGGCTCGATGTATGCCGTCGTCGACCAGATCGGCGCACGCGCGCTCTGGGAGCAGGGATACACCGGCGCCGGCGTCAACGTGGCGGTGATCGACACCGGCATCGCCCCGGTCGGCGCGCTGATGGCGCCCGGCAAGGTCCAGGCGGCAATCGATTTCAGCGTCGAGCAGCACGATCCGACGACGGCGACGATCGACAACTTCGGACATGGCACCCACCTCGCGGGGATCATCGCCGGTCGTCAGCCCGGTGCGGATCCCGCCACGTCGGGTGCCCATCCCGAGCAGTTCCTCGGCGTCGCCCCCGATGCCGGGATCGTGTCGGTGAAGGTCGCAGGACGTGACGGATCGGTCGACGCCCAGCACATGCTGGCGGCGGTCGACTGGGTGGTCGCCCACGCCGAGCAACTCGACATCGACGTGCTGACGCTGGCCTACGACACCGGGTTCACCGGCTCGTCCGACTCGGATCCGTTGGCGCAGGCGCTCGAGCGGGCTTGGCAGGCGGGCATCGTCGTCGTCACCGCCGCCGGGAACGATGGAGCGGATGCAGGACGACTCGAGCTCGCCGGCGAACGATCCGACCGCTGATCGCCGTCGGTGGTGTCGAGGCGACCGAGTCCGGTTACTCGGTGCCCGATTGGGCGAGCAGCGGCGACGGCGTGCGCAACCCCGATCTCGCCGCCCCGGGCGCGCACATCCGGAGCCTGCGGGCTCCTGGAAGCTCGGCCGATGTCGATCATCCGGAAGGCTTCGTCGACGAGACGCTGTTCCTCGGAAGTGGCTCCTCGCAGTCCGCTGCGGTGGTGTCGGGGGCGGCCGCGCTGTTGCTGTCGGCCCGTCCCGACCTCACGCCGGATGCGATCAAGCAGCTGCTCGCCGACACCGCCGATCCCGTCGACGCCTCCGACACGATCGTCGGCGCCGGCGTGATCGATGTCGCCGCCGCCGTCTCGGCGACGCCGAGCGTCGCCGTCGAGCCGGCGTCCGCGGTCGTCGCACCGGCGTCCCAGGGCCGCGCATCCAGTTCGTCGTGGACCGGCAGCTCGTGGACAGGTAGCTCGTGGATGGGTAGTTCGTGGATGGGCAGTTCGTGGATGGGTCTGGCAGTTCGTGGATGGGCAGTTCGTGGATGGGTTCGTCGTGGATGGGTCAGTTCGTGGATGGGTAGCTCGTGGATGGGTAGCTCGTGGATGGGCTAGTTCGTGGATGGGTTCGTCGTGGATGGGTTCGTCGTGGATGGGTAGTTCGTGGATGGGTTCGTCGTGGATGGGTTCAGCTCGTGGATGGGTTCGTCGTGGATGGGCAGTTCCTGGATGTGAGCACGGCTCCCGACGGCAGGGATGCCCAGCCCCTGACCGCCGGCGACTAAGTTCGCGGGCATCCGCACAGGAGCCCGCACGTGACCCACGCCGAGGCCGATCCCAGCCAGCCTCACGCTGGGAGTGCACGTACCGAACCGCGAACACGCGATCGGTGTTGCGCCGCCCGGAGGCGCAGATCGTGCTGTTCGCGCTGGCGTTGCTGGCGCTGGCGGCGGTGATGGTGCTCGCCACGCCCGATCGAGATGATGCGGTCCGGTCCTCGGGTGTGTGGGCGTTCGTCGTCGTCGTCGGCCTTGTTCGGGTTGTTCGAGTACACCGTGTTCAACGTCCAGTTCCGAAGCGAGGGCATCTCGTTCTCGCTGTCGGAGATACCGACCGCATTCGCGCTCGTGTTCCTCTCGTTGTGGGCGGCGTTGCTCGCACGGTTGCTGCTCACGATGCCGGTGCTGATGGTCGTCCGCCGCAACAGGCGCTACAAGCTGCTGTTCAACTCCTCGCTGTTCATCTTCGAGACTACCGCTCGCGTTCGAGCTGTTCCGCGGCCTGCTCGATGTGTGGGACGACTCGACGGCGCGTGTGATCGCGGCGATCGTCGTCACCACGGTGGCGGTCTCGTTGCTGACGTCGGTGATGATCTCGGTCGCGATCGCCGGTTCGAGGGCGAGCTGTGGCGCGCATCTCGGGCGAGCTGCGGGCGACCTGGTGGATGTACACCGTCAACTCGCGTGCTGGCGGCGATGACGGTTGCGCTGGCGCTGATCGAGCCGGTGCTGGCGCTGTTCGCGGTGCTGCCGGCTGCCGGCATGTGGTACGTGCTGCAGTCGTACGGCGAGCTCGGTCAGGAGCTTCGTGACCTCGATGCGGTTCACGGGTTCGCCGGACGGGTCGGCGGCACGCTCGACGTCGACGAGATCGGCGACGTCGCCGTCGCCGAAGTCGTGCGTCTGCACGCGCGGGGTCGGTGCCGCGCTCGTCCGCTTCGGCCCCGACCAACCGGTCGTCCACAGCACGGGCGAGGTCGGCGTCGCACTGCCCGGATTCGCCGGACGACCCGGGTTGGCGAGAGCTGCTGCAGTCGAGGGTCGGTGCAGGTCGTCGACGCCGCTGTGCTACGACGGTCGGGGATCGAAGTCGACGCCTCGACCCCGGGCGTGCTCGTGGCGCCGATCATCGACGAGGACGCCACGTTCGCGGCGCTGATCGTCGTCGATCGCGACATCCTGGCCACGGTTCGATGCCAACGACGTCGCCCGGGTCAAGAACATGACCGAGCAACTCGCCGACGAGCCTGCGTAAGGGCATGCTCCACGAGCGGATCGAGTTCGAGGCCCGCCACGACGCCCTCACCGGCCTGCCCGGCCGCACGTTGTTCGAGGCGATCGCCGCCGAGGCCGTCCGCGAGCGCCGCGCCGACGAGGTGGCGTGCGTGCTGATGCTCGACCTCGATCGCTTCAAGGAGGTCAACGACACGCTCGGCCATCACGCCGGTGACGATCTGCTGGTGCAGTTCGCCGACCGGATGTCGGCGTTGCTCGAGCCCGGCGACGTGCTCGCCCGCTTGGCGGGCGACGAGTTCGCGATCCTGTGCCGCCGCGCCGACCACGAGTCGGCGATCGAGTTCGCGCGGACCTGCGCTCGCGTCGGCAGCCAACCGGTCACGCTCGACGGGCTCGAGATCGTCGTCACCGTGAGCGTCGGCGTCGCCCAGATCACCGACCTCGACGCCGATGCTCTGCAGCCGATGCGGCGCGCCGACATCGCCATGTACAACGCCAAGTGGCAGCGAACCGGCGTCGAGCACTACCGCGACGAGATCGACCGGCGCACGCCGGCCCGGCTGTCGATGCTCGGCGACCTGCGCTCGGCGATCGAGAGCGACGGGCTCGACGTCGTCTACCAACCCAAGCTCGATCTCGTCACGGGCCGGATCGTCGGCGCCGAGGCGCTCGTGCGCTGGGAGCACCAGTCGCGCGGCGTCGTGGCGCCGACCGAGTTCGTCCGCGTCGCCGAGGACACCGGTCTGATCAAGGAGCTCACCGATCTGGTGCTCGCCCGCGGCATCGCCATGCTGCGACGGTTCGACGAGCACGGCCTCGAGCTCGGGTTGGCGGTCAACCTCTCGACCCACGACCTGTTCGACTCGCGGCTGCCCGAGCGCGTCCGCGGCTACCTCGACGACAACGACGTCAGCGCCGACTGCGCTCACGCTCGAGATCACCGAGTCGTCGTTGTTCGTCGATGCGCCACGAACCCGGGGCACGATCGACGATCTGCACGCCGTCGGCCTGCGGCTGGCGATCGACGACTTCGGCACCGGGTACTCGTCGCTGAGCTATCTGCGCCGGCTGCCGGTGCACGAGCTCAAGGTCGACCAGTCGTTCGTGCAGCGGGATGCTCACCGATCCCCACGACGAGGTGATCGTGCGGTCGACGATCGACCTCGGTCACAACCTCGGCCTCAAGGTCGTCGCCGAGGGCGTCGAATCGGTGCCGATGCTGGCGCGGCTAGCCGAGTTCGGATGCGACGTCGCCCAGGGCTATGGCGATCTCGTTGCCGATGTCGGGCGACGATCTCATCGCCTGGGTCGGCAAGGTCGACACCGCGTGGCGCCTGGGTGTGGAGAGCGGAGCGGCGCCCACCGCGTGGGTGGCGACGTTCGCCAGTGTCGCCTGAGCGGGCTCAGCCCGACAGATCGTCGACCGTGACGTTGCGGAGCGGCTCACCGCGCAGGTGGCGGCCGAGGTTGTCGATGAAGATGTCGATCGCCAGCCGGTGCGTGCGTTCGGTGACGCCCGAGGCGTGGGGCGTGATGATCACGTTCGGCATCGACCACAGCGGGCTGTCGGGAGGGAGCGGCTCGGTGGCGAACACGTCGAGCCCGGCGCCGCCGATGTGGCCATCGCTCGAGCGCCGCGATCAGGGCCGGCTCGTCGACGATCTCGCCGCTGCCGACGTTGACGAACCAGGCGCCGCGACGCATCGTCGCCAGGGCGGCGGCATCGATCAGGCCGCGGGTGGCGTCGGTGAGCGGCGCCGTGACGACGATCGCGTCGGCCCACGCCAGCAGGTCGGGCAACCGGTCGTCGGTCCACGCTCGGCATGGTTCGTCACCTCTGACATGGCGACGGGTGCCGGTGACCTCCATCTCGAACGCCGTCGCCAGTCGCGCCACCTCACGCCCGATCGATCCGAGGCCGACGATCCCGAGCTTGAGTCCCGCCAGGTCGATCGACGGCTGTGGATCCCAGCGGCGTGCGTCCTGGTCGCGGACGAGCCGGGGCAGGTCGCGGCTGAGGCCGAGCAGGTAGAGCATCACCGTCTGAGCCATCGACGGGGCGGCGGCGCCGGCGCCACTGGTGATCGTGATCCCGCGGATCGCGAAACCCGGCGAACATCGGGTCGTCGGTGCCGGCGAAGAACGTGTGCAACCACTCGAGACGCGGGGCGCGCCGGCAGGCGCCGAGGAACGGTCGTGCTCGGTCGGGCCACACCTCTGGCGAGAAGAAGGCAGCCGTGATCCGTTCGAGATCGGGTGCGGCGACGCGCGCATCGCCCTCGAGCACCACCACTTCGAGCGCCGGGTCGAGCGCCAACATCTCGTCGCCCCGCTCGTCCCACAGCGTGTCGGCGCAGAGCAGGACGGTCTCGGGCATTCCGCCCGACGTTAGCGATCACCTCGAACACCACTACGTTCGGCGCCGGAGGTGTCAGGGCACCTGGTGGGCTCCACCGCCTTCAAAGCGGCTGTCGCAGGCGATCCCTGCGAGGCGGGTTCGATTCCCGTCCACCTCCGCGCGACCGTTCGTCACGGGACCGCCTCCCGCCAGGGATCGGCCCCGTGACGACGGTGGTCAATCGCAAGGGCCTGTCAGCCCGTGATCTCGATGCACGAGCCGCTGGATCCCTTGAAGTAGTTGAACTCCGATGCGCTCCGCAACGTGGCGCCGAACTGGCCCAGGTCGTCGGTGTCGACGTGCAGGGTGCGCGGCTCCTGACCCGGCAGGGTGTACGAGATGGTGCCCGACACCTTGGCGTTGCGCACCGCGGTCCAGTCGTGCTCGATGATCCGGCAGTCGGGCTCGTCGATGTCGGTGTCGTTCCTGTCGATGTCGGCCCGGCCGACGCCGCGGAACTTGAGATGCACCTCGACCGGGAAGCACTCGCCCGGACCGGGGAAGGTCTGGCACGCCTCGATCGTCGTGTTGATGCGCGTGCTGGACAGGAACTTGGCGATGTTGAACGGCTGCGACGTCGTGTCGAGGCCTTCGGCACCGATCACGAACTGCCCCTCGCAGTCGAACAGTTGAATCGTCACGCCGACTTGCGCGGCGCGCACCAGCGGTGCCGTGTTGGTCGTGAAGAAGTGCTGATGGCCTCCGACCCCGACCTGTGACCGGGCCGGCCCGCAGTCGCCCTCCGGCACGAGGAAGTCAGCGGCGGCGTCCTCGCGATAGAGGTGTGTGATCTCCGCCTCTCCGTCGGCCTTCGCCACGCTGACCGGCATCATCACCACCAGCGCGCCGACGATCCCCAGTACGGCTCTCTTCCGTGTGCCCATGTCCGGCCTCCTTGCAGCCCGAACGACACCGGCGACGACCCCGCTGGCCATCGACATCCGGTGCCCCCGCTTGTCTCAGAAGGACGCCGCCCCGTCGTCACGCCCTACACACACCTTTACTCTCTCTTGACACACCTGTAAACCGTTATTTCAGCAACCCTGCCGAGTTGATCCCCTTTCGGGTCGGGCGCGGCTCCCCCGCGCGGCGGAGGCGGCGCCGCCTGCCGACCCGTAACGTCGCACTCGACATGAGCGCCCCCGACGACACACCGCTACCGGCCTCGGTCGACGTGACGCGCTCGGACTGGCTGGTGGCGATCGCCGCCTTCGCCGTCTCGGCGTCGACGGCGGCACTCGCGGAGCGCACCGGTGAGGCGGCCTTCACGCTCGTCGCCGCGCTCGTTCTTGCCGCCCAGGCGGCGCCGCTCGTGGTCCGCCGGCGCTATCCGGTCGTGTCAGCCGCCACGGTCGGGGTCTTCTCCATGATCTACGGGCTCGTCGACTGGGCCGATCCGTTGATCCCGATCACGGCCGTCGTCTCGCTGGCCGCGGTGTTCGAGTACTGCGAACGGCGCACGGCGCTGATCGTGCTCGGCGTGGCCGGCGTGTCGGCGGTCGCCGCCACCGGGTTGGCCGGCGACTCCGATGCGCTCGACTGGGGCGTCGTCGTGCTGACGCTGGTGCTCTCGCCCGTGATCGGCGAGCTGATGCGTGGGCGACGCCGGCACATCCTCGAACTCGAGGCCCGCAACGAGCAGCTCGAGACGGAGCGGCAACGCGCGGTCGAGGAGGCTCGGATCGCCGAGCGCCAGCGGATCGCCCGCGAGCTGCACGATGTCGTCACCCACAACGTCACGATGCTCGTGGTTCGGGCCGAGGCGGCGGCCAGCACGACCCCGATGTCGGAAGTGGATCGTGTCGCGGCGTTCGACGCGCTCGCCGACGGCGGCCGGAGCGCGCTCGGCGAGCTCCGCCAGTTGCTCGGCGTGCTGCGCGATCCTGCGGAACGTGCGCCCGCCGCGCCGACAGCCGGCATCGCGCTCGTCGACGAGGTCGTCACCGGCGCCCGTGTGGCGGGAATCACCGTCGACTACGCGGCGCCGGAGTCGTTGCCACCGCTACCGGGAGCCGTCGACCTCGCCGCCTATCGCGTGGTGCAGGAGGGGTTGACCAATGTCGTCCGCCACGCCCGCGCCCGGCACGCCTGGGTCACGATCGAGCTCGGCGACGAGGCGCTCGAGGTCGCCGTCGAGGACGACGGCGTGGGAGTTCCCGGAGCGACTGCCGACGGGGTCGGCCTCACCGGGCTGAGGGAGCGGATCAGGTTGCTCGGTGGCTCGCTCGACGCCGGCGCCCGTCACGCCGGCGGGTTCCGGCTGCTGGCCCGGATCCCGACAGGAGCGGTGTCGTGATCCGGGTCGCGGTCGTGGACGACCAGGCGGTCGTCCGCGCCGGATTTCAGACGATCCTGTCCTCGCAAGCCGACATCGTCGTCGTCGGCGAGGCCGCCGACGGGCTCGAAGCGCTGCAGCTCGTCACGGCCGAGCAGCCGGACGTGGTGTTGATGGACATTCGCATGCCGCGCCTCGACGGCCTCGAGGCGACCCGGCGAATGCTCGCCCGTGACGACCCCGTGCGCGTGCTGATCATGACGACCTTCGATCTCGACGAGTACGTCTACGAAGCGCTGCGCGCCGGCGCCAGCGGATTCCTGTTGAAGGACATCGGTCGCGACGATCTGGCGGCGGCGGTGCGAACGGTGGCGGCCGGCGACTCGTTGCTCGCTCCCGGCGTGACGCGCCGGCTGATCGACGCCTACGTCCAGCGCCGACCGCCGGCGCGCGGTGAGCCGGCCGAGCTCGAGGCATTGACCAGCCGCGAGCGCGAGGTGCTCGAACGCGTCGCCCGCGGGATGAGCAACGCCGAGATCGCCGCCGATCTGATGGTCGGCGAGGCGACGGTCAAGTCGCACGTCGCCAGCATGTTGCTGAAGCTCGACGTGCGCAGCAGGGTCCACGCAGTGATCGCCGCCTACGAGCTGGGCGTGGTCACACCCGGCGAGCCCGACCGGCCCGGGCGCGGGCGCCCGGGCTGAATCCCGGACCGGGCGGGTCGGTCAGAAGAAGCTGCCGCAGAACGGCAGCAGATGGCTGGCGAACAGCGTGTCGGCGGTGGCCGGCGCTGCCGGGGATCGGACCTCGACGTCGCCGACCGCGGCGAGCAACTGCCACGACGGTTCCCCCCAGGTAGGTGGCCGACAGCGTGGCGATGTCGACGGCCAGGTCGGGCGAGTCGGACGTTCGTTCGGCGCCGGCTGCGCTGACCCGCCACGTCCCGTTGTTGCGGTCGACGAGCGGGTCGGTGACGCCGATCGAGACCTCGCCGGCCGCGGCGTTGTACGTGCGCGCCGACAGCGCCGCGTCGACGTCGATCACACGCAGCCACTGCTCGTCGTCGACGCTCTTCACCGAATAGGCCCGCCGGTCGGCGATCGCCGCGCGGACGATGTCGTCGACCGGTCGCTCGTCGGCTTTCCAGGTGCGCACCAGGTCGATGTCGAGCAGATACCCCCACAGCGCGAGCTCGACGGCGTCGTCGATGCCGATCACGTCCTGGATCTCTCCCTTGCCACCCGGCGCCCCGTCGTCGTTCCACGCCACGTCGTAGTGGGCGTAGCCGTCGACCACCCCGCGCCCGTCGACGTGGACGACGACGTAGCGAGTTCTTGGCGCCGCTGACGGCGTCACGGAAGTAGCGCTGCCACCACGAGTCGGGACGGGTGAGCATGCCCGGTCGGCGGTGAACGGCGCGGTCGTAGACGTCGTGGATCGTGTCGTGGATCTCGTGTGGGAGGAGCAGCCGGACGTGCCCGCCCGCTGCCTGACCGGCGACCGGCCGCGCCCGCGCCGGCGTCGATGGCGGCCTCGACGTATTCGCCGGCCAGGCCGAAACCGAAGCGGCCGTAGATGACGGCCTCGCTGGCGCGCAGGCTCATCAGCACGACCTGACGCTCGACCGACTCGGCGATCAGCGCCTCCATCAGCGACGTCGCCACACGGCGCCGGCGATGCGTCGGCAGCACCCCCACCCGGGTGACGGCAGCGGTCGGCACCCGAGCGCCACCCGGCACCGTGGTGTCGACGTAGAACTGCCCGGCGTGACCGACGCAGAGGTCTCCGTCCCATGCCGTGCGCGACGACATCTCGTCCCAGCTCGGCCGCGAGCGTTCCCAGCCCTCGTCGTCCTGAGGTGGGAACAGCAAGCGCCGTGCTGACGGCAACGCTGGCCGTCCGGTACTCGTCAGGCTCGGTGGTGCGAACGACGATCGTCACAACAGCTCCTTGCGGTACTCGACCTCGGGGACGCTGACCTCGCAGTAGTCGTCGAAGTTGGCGGCGATTCCGGTGGCCGACCACCCGTGCCGCTCGTAGAAGCGGCGCGCCCGCGGATTGTCGTCGAGCACCCAGAGCACCGCCGTGCCGAAGCCCTCGGCCTGGAGGCGCTGCTCGACATGCTCCATCATCGAGTCGGCGGCCCCCGAGCCCCAGTAGTCGGGATGGAGGTAGAACGCCCACACCTCGCCGCGACCGGTGTGGCCGCGGGCGCGCTCGCGTTCGGGCCCGTACGAGCAGAAGCCGATCGGGCGCGCCTCGCCCTCCGCCGGCTCGAGGACGACGGCGATGCGATGGCCGGGACCGAATCGCCAGTTGCGCCAGAACGTCCGTCGCGACGAGTCGAAGTCGTCGGCGTAGAGCACCGAGTCGGGGAACACGTGGGCGTACCCGGCGCGCCACGAAGCGACCTGCACGTCGGTGATGGCATCGGCGTCGGCCGCGCATCCCCGGTCTGATCGTGAACTCGCCGGCCACGGTCATGCGGTCAGTGTGTCACCGGTTGCGTCTCGGCAGCCAGCGTCGCTGTACCGACCACGAGGTGCGATCGGGCGCGGTGACGTGACGCGTGGTCAACGTGTGGGTGGCGTCAGACGGCGAGCAGGTCGCGGGCGCCGGTGTCGCTGCTGGGGTGGCGCAGCTTGCTCATCGCCCGCGCTTCGATCTGGCGGATCCGCTCACGGGTGAGATTGAAGTGCTCGCCGACCTCCTCGAGCGTGCGCGGCTCGCCACGGTCGAGACCGAACCGCAGCTTGAGGATCTCGCGCTCGCGCTCGTCGAGCGGCGCCAGCAGCCGCGAGATCTCCTCGGGCAGCAGCGCCGTCGCCGCCACCTCGAAGGGCGACTCGGCGGAGCGGTCTTCGACGACGTCGCCGAGCTCGGCGTCGCCGTCCTCGCGGAGCGGCTCGGAGAGCGACAGCGGCTCGGCGGCGAAGCGCAATGCCTCGGTCACCTTGTCCTCCGGCATCTCGACTTCCTTGGCCAGCTCGGCGAGCGTGGCGGGACGGCCGTACTTGAGCTCGAGCCGCGAGCGCGCCTTCTGCAGCCGGGCCAGCGTGTCGCCGGCGTGGACTGGCAGGCGGATCGTGCGACCGGTGTTGGCGATGCCACGCGTGATCGCCTGGCGGATCCACCACGTGGCGTAGGTCGAGAACTTGAAGCCCTTGCGCCAGTCGAACTTCTCGACGGCGTGCATCAGGCCGAGGTTGCCCTCCTGGATCAGATCGAGCAGGGGAAGGCCGGAGGCCTGGTACTTCTTGGCGATCGACACCACCAGGCGCAGGTTGGACTGGACGAACTGGCGCTCGGCCTCCTCGCCCTGGCGGGCCAGCCGCCGCAGCTCGCGCTTGCGGGCGGGGGTGACCTCCTTGCCGCCGGCGTCGAGCGTCTCGATCGCCTCCTTCCCGGCCTCGATCGCTTTGGCCAGCCTGACTTCGTCGTCCTTCGTGAGCAGCGTGTATTGACCGATATCGGTCAAATACAGCCGCACCAGGTCTTCGTCGTCTCGCTCGACGCGATCTTTGGCCACGGTGGCTCCCTCTGGGTTCGAGTGGCGGTGGTGTGCTGCCCTACGTCACGTGGGTCGATCTCGTCCCGGGTCACCCCGGAAAGCTCCAGGTGACGAGGGGTGAAATGTCCACCACGAGGCCGGGGGGTTGTGCTAACGATACCGAGCCGGTCAAGTGCCCCCACCGGCCGGCCCGCCATAACGCTGTTCGGCATGGGCGACCGCCCGTCATCTGAATTTCAGATGAATTGGCACCGCGAGAACCGATGCCGCGGGCCCCCACAGGCGGGGGCGATAGCGTGAACCGCGCCACGCAGGCAGCGTCCCGAGGAGGATCAATGCCCAGTCCAGTGTTGAACGAGCGCACGCTCAAGTCGGCCCCCGCCACGTGGGCGCCGCCCGAGCCGCCGAGCACCTATGTGCCGCCGATCAGCGACGGCCCGGTGAGCACGTGGCGGCCGCACATGATGACGGTCAACGGGACGATCGCCAAGACCGCGATCCTGTTCGTGCTCCTGCTCGCCAGCGCCACGGTCGGCTGGATCCAGACCGGCGGGCCCGACATCGTCACCGACGACAGCGGTCAGCAGGTCTACCAGTACAACATCCCAGCCCTCGCCTGGGTCGGCGTCATCGTCGGCTTCGGGCTCGCCGTGCTGCTGATGTTCAAGCCCCATCTCGCCAAGTTCGTCGCCCCGCTGTACGCCATCGCCCAGGGCTTCTTCGTCGGCGCCCTGTCGCGGATGTACGAGACGTTCTACGACGGCATCGTCGTGCAGGCGGCCGGGGCCACGATCGCCGTGTTCGCCGTCATGCTCGTCCTGTACCGCACGCGCATCATCAAGGTCACCGAGCGCTTCCGCACGATCGTCACCGCGGCGACGCTCGGCATCATGGTCTTCTACGGCCTGTGCTTCTTGGTCCGCTTGTTCGCCGGTGCCGACTCGATCAGCTTCCTGTCGAGCCCGAGCCTGCTCGGCATCGCCTTCAGCGTGCTCGTCGCCGGTCTCGCGGCGTTCAACCTGGCGCTCGACTTCGACTTCATCGAACGCGGCTCGAAGATGGGCCTCGACAAGAACTTCGAGTGGTACGGCGCCTTCGGTCTGCTCGTCACGATCGTGTGGCTGTACCTCGAGATGCTGCGACTGCTCTCCAAGCTCCGCTCGCGGTGAAGTCGTCCAGCCTGGCGGAGGCCTTCGGCACCGCTGCCGGCGGTGCCGCGCTCGGTGGTGCCGCCGGCGCTCCGATCGGGCTGGGCATACCGCTGGCGGTCGTCGCCGGCCTCAACGGCGCCGTCTCCGGATGGCGCGGGACCTACGACTGGAGGTCGCCGCGGCGGAGCGGTGGCGTTCGTGCTCGACTCCACCTGGGCCGGCCTCACCACGGCGGCGGCGATCGTCGCCAACACGGTCGGCATCGTGCGCAGCGACGCCGGCTACAACGAGTCGCTCAGCCGGCGCCAGAACCGTCACGTGTATTCGCGCGGCCTGCAGCTCCGAAAGGGCTTCGCCACCACCTTCGGCAACGTCGTCGCCGGCGCCGGCGACCTCACCCGGCCACGCCGCGCCAAGCTCGTCACCGACCACGAGAACGTGCACGTGTGGCAGGCGCGCTGGTTCGGTCCCGCCTACCTCGTCCTCTACGGCGGCTGGCTGGCGGGTGGCGCCGTGGCCGGCACGGTCGTGTGGGCGACCGTTCGTCGCGAGCAGAAGCTCGGCAAGGTGATCGAGTCGTGCGCCTACTACGTCAACCCGTTCGAGTGGTGGGCGTACAGCCGCGACGACAACTGGCCACCCTCAGGTCTTGGTCGACCGACTCGGTTGGAAGCAGCCGGCGGTCAGGCCGTTCGCCAGCAAGCCGCAACCGCGGTGAGCGGGGGCCGGCTCAGCCGCTGACGATGTGGTCGAGGCGAGCGCGGATGTCGGCGACGTCTCTCGACACGAGCTCGACCGTGCGCGCCGTGCGCCGGATCGAGCGTCGGATCGATCCGGCCACGGATGCCCTCGAGCCCCGCTTCGAGCTCGGTCAGGGCCATCCGGTAGTGCGTGCCACGAACCGTGCCGTCCGGCTCGGTCGCGAGGTCGTCGACATGCGCGCTGGATGCGACCATCGGTGGCTCGACCGGGATCGCCGGCATCCGCTGCGACCACAGTTCGGCGTGCCAGGCATGGCGATGGCAGGCCTCGGCGAACAGCCGCTGCAGGTCGCCTGGCGCGGTGGTCGCGACCCACGCCCCGAGCTGTTCGAAGAGCTCGACGTTGCGCGCCCGCATGTCGTTGCTGATTCCGTGCAACTCGACGATGCCGAGCCAGTCGCTCACGAGCGTGAGCCTGCCCGCCACGCGGCTTCGGCCGCGCCGAGGTCGGTCGCCGGTTCGCCTCCGGCGATGTACTCGAGCAACATCGCCCGGAACGGTCCGTGCACGTCGAGCTTGCCGAGGATGGCGTTGACGCCCCACACGACCCGATCGAGGATCACGAAGTTGGCCGGCATGTTGAGGGCCTCGATCACGGGTTGATGCGGGCCCTGGACGTCGAACATCTTGCCGATCGTGTCGATCATCCATTGGCGCGAGAACGTGAACTCGTCGGTGAGGTAGGGCTCGTAGGGACTGCTGACGTAGTCGTACACGAGGTCGGCGTCGAGTCCGTGGCCGGCGCGGAGGAAGGCACTGCCCTCCATCGCCCGCACCAGTTGCTGCGGGTCGCGGTGGACGACGATCGCCTCCAACGTCGGCTGCAACGTCTCCCATTCGCCCGGCGACCAGCGCTTGACGAGGCCGTAGTCGAGGAACGTCACGCTCCCGTCGTGGTGGAACTTGTAGTTGCCGGGATGAGGATCGCCGTTGAAGGCTCCGTGCCGGAGCACGGCGTGCTGGGCGAACCGCCAGATCACCTCGCCGGCGCGCTGCTTGGTGTCGGTGCTGGCCGTGCGGCGGAACTCCTCGAACGAGATGCCGTCGACCCATTCGGTCGTGAGCAGCCGGCGCGTCGAGAACTCGGGCACCAGGCGCGGGACGCGCACCCACGGGTGTCCGGCGAACAGCAACTCGAACTCGGCCACGTTGCGCGCCTCGATCTCGTAGTCGAGCTCCTCGCGCATGCGGGCCCGCAACTCGTCGACGAGGCCCTTGGCGTCGAGCCCCTTGAGCATCATCGCCGAGAACATCGCGTACATCACCTCGGCCGCGTCGAGGTCGCTCTCGATCGCCTCGTTGACACCCGGGTACTGGACCTTGACCGCGACCTCGACCCCCTCGGGCGTGACCGCCCGATGGACCTGGCCGATGCTGGCCGCCGCCACCGGGAGGTCGCTCCAGTCGAGGAAGGCGCGCTCGGGGGCGACGCCGAGCTCGGCCTCGACCACCGCCGCCGCCAACGAGGGCGCCATCGGCTCGGCGTCGGCCTGCAACGTCGCCAGCGCGGCCTGCGCGTCGTCGGGCAACGTCTCGAAGATGAAGCTGACCAGTTGGCCGGCCTTCATCAGCACGCCCTTCATCTCACCGAGCTGCTTGGCGACGTCCTCGGCGGTGCGGATCGCGAACTGCTCGTCGAGCTCGGCGCGACGCTCGGCAGGAGATCCGACGCCGCGGACCTTCGTGACCGCGAAGCGCGCCGAGTTACGGGCCGACAGCTTCCACACCCGCGCCGTCCGGCTGAAGCGACTGGTGAGCGGCGACTCGGCGGCGGCCTGCTTGGCTTTCACCGTGGCCGTCGCCAGCGCCGCCGCGAGGGCGACGACGGACGCGACCGAGACCGCCTGCGATGCCTTCTTCACCGTGCGCTCCTCACGCCGTCAGGCTCCGCGACGCGCCACCGGATCGGCAGCCAGGAGGTCGTCGGCGAGCGGTTGCCCCGTCACCTCGTCGGTCCAGTAGGTGCCGTCGTCGAGCCTGGTCAATGCCACCTCGACGCCGGCGAGATCGCCTTCGATGCGGTCGAGGTCGACCGGTGCCGGTGGAGCTGGATCGTCGGGGGCGGCGTCGCTCACCCGACCGACGCTACCGGCTCCGACCTGCGCCAGCCGAACAGCGCACACGCCCGCGTGCCGCGCCACCCGTGCCCTAACGTGACCGGCGTGGCGTCGCGACCAGGTCGAAGGCAACGGTGGAAGCAGTTGCCGGCGGCGCTGCTGCTGTTGGCGCCGTCGATCATCGTGCTCGTCACGTTCGTCGTGTACCCGCTGGCGCGGGCCGTCGTGCTCGGCAGCCAGCGCTGTGACGTGAACGGCACCAACTGCCGTTCCAACGGCTGGGACCAGTACGTCGACGTGTTCCGCTCGACCGAGTTCCAGAACGCGCTCTGGGTCACGTTCAAGTTGGCACTGATCACCGTCCCGCTCGGGTTGGCACTCGGGGTCGGGCTGGCGGTCCTCGCCCACAAGGCGGTCAGCGGTGTCGGCTTCTTCCGCACGATCTTCTCCTCGACCGTGGCGACGTCGGTCGCCGTCGCCAGCTTGATGTGGCTGTTCCTGCTGCAGCCCGATGTCGGTGTGCTCGCCAACATCGGCTGGCTCAACGACATGTTCCCGGTGCTCAAGGATCCCGGGCTGCTGCGCGATCCCGACACTGCGTTGTGGTCGGTCGCCGTGTCGAGCGTGTGGGCCAGCCTCGGCTTCACGTTCATCCTCGTCACCGCCGGGCTGCAGGGGATCCCCGACGAGCTCAACGAGGCGGCGGCGATCGACGGAGCCAACGGCACGGTGCGGTTCTGGCGGATCACACTCCCGCTGCTCGGGCCGACGCTGTTGTTCGTCGTGATCGTGTTGAGCGCCCGGGCGTTCCAGGCGTACGGCGAGGTCGACCTCCTCACCGACGGCGGACCGCGACCCGAGAACCCGACGACCACGCTGACCTACCTCACCTACGGCAGCCAGTCGATCATCGCCAACGACGACGGTCTGCAAGCGGCGACCGCGGTGCTGCTGTTCGTCGTGATGCTCGCCATCTCTCTCCTGCAACTGCGCGGCATCGGCAAGCGGGTGCACTATGGCAGCTGACCGTGCCCCCACCGGCGCCCGTCTCGTGGGCCGTTACACATTGCTCGGCATCGTCGCCTTCGTCGTGCTGTTCCCCGTGTACACGACGGTGATCGGGGCCTTCAAGCCCGCCGGCGACGTGCTCGACAACCCGTTGCTGCCGGGCCCTTTCACGCTCGATGCCTTCAGTGAGGCGTGGACCGACGGACGGCTCGGGCGCTACCTGTTCAACTCGTTCGTCGTGGCGGCGCTGGTGACGATCGCTCAACTGGTCACGGCGTTGCTCGCCGGATACGCCTTCGCGATGCTGGATTTTCCTGGCCGCAACGTCATCTTCGTGCTCTTCATCTCGACGATGCTGGTGCCGGCCGAGGCGACCCTCGTCGTCAACCGTCGCACCGTGGGAACGCTCGGCTGGCTCAACACGTACCAGGGTCTGGCGGTGCCGTTCCTCGCCGCCGCCTTCGGAACCTTCCTGGTTCGGCAGGCGTTCCTGGCGCTCCCGAGTGAACTGCGTGACGCGGCACGCATCGACGGCGCCGGACATCTCGCCTTCCTTCGTCACGTGGCGGTCCCGATCGTGCGGCCGACGCTGGGCGCGCTGGCATTGTTCGTGTTCCTGTCGACCTGGAACCAGTACCTGTGGCCGACCCTGATCACGACCGAGGCCGAGATGAACACGGTCCAGAGCGGGCTCAAGGCCCTGCGCGAGAGCTCACTCCAGGAACCCAACGTGGTGATGGCGGGCACCGTGATCGCCGCCATCCCCGTCGTGATCGCACTGCTGATCTTCCAGAAGTCGCTCGTCCGCGGCCTCACCTCCGGGGCGGTGAAGGGATGAGTGCGACCCGCGTCCGGCTGACCCTGCTCGTCGGTCTCGCCCTGGTGACGGCCGCGGCCTGTGGTTCCGGGGAATCGATCATCCTCGCCGGCAACGACACGCCGACCGGCACCACGTTGGTTCCGCCCCCGCCGTCGAGCGTGGCCGGCGACGACGGTCCGGCGCCGCCACCGAGCACCGACGCCGCCGGGCAGCCGGTCACGACGCCACCCGCCACCAGTGCGACCACGACCACCACCCCGCTCGACGCCTTGCCGGCCTGCCCGGTCGACGCCCTCGAGGCGGCCGGCGAGCCGGTCGAGATCACGTTCTGGCACGGGCTCAACGTCGACAACGAGGAGGCGATCCAGCGCGTCACCGAGGCCTACAACGCCAGCCAGGATCGGGTCCGTGTGAGCTCCGAGAACCAGGGCGGCTATCTGGAGACGATCGACAAGTTCTTCCAGTCGAACGTGGACGATCGCCCGGCGATCGTGATGTTCCCCGACTATGCGACGCAGCAGGCGATCGACTCGCAGGCGTTGATCCCGGCCCAGGCGTGCACCGAGGCGGCGGGCTTCGACCTGTCGCGCTTCCAGCCCTCGACGTTGGCGGCCTACACGGCTGCCGGCGTGCAATGGGCGATGCCGTTCAACGTCTCGAACCCGGTGCTCTACTTCAATCGCAACATGTTCGAGGCGGCCGGCCTCGACCCGAACCATCCTCCGCAGTCGCTGGAGGAGTTGCGCCAGTTCTCGCAGCAGCTCGTCGACTCGGGTGCCGCCACCTACGGCATCGCCCTCGATTCGGGGAGCAGTTCCGGCGGTGGCTGGTACCTCGAGCAGTGGTTCGCCAACATGGGCGAGCTCTACGCCGACAACGGCAACGGGCGGCTGGCGCCGGCCACGCGTGTGCTGTACGACGGCGCCGCCGGTGTGCAACTGCTGGGCTTCGTCCAGTCGCTCGTGAACGACGGACTCGCCGTCTACGTCGGCGACAACGCCGGCGGTGCCGATCAGCTGCTCAAGCTCGCCGACACCAACGAACCGGCGGCCATGGCGATCGGCTCGTCGGCCTTCCTCGGCACCGTGCTCAACACACTCGGCGGTGGGCTCGTTCCCGACCTCGGCCCGGAAGACGTCGGCGTCGGCCCACTCCCCGGGCCCGGCCCCACGCCGACGGCACTCGTCGGAGGTGCCGCCCTGTACGTCACGGAAGGCAAGTCCGACGTCGAAGTCGCTGCGGCGTGGGACTTCATGCGGTTCCTGGTGAGCGCCGAGACACAATCGCAGTTCGCCAGTGACACCGGCTACGTGCCTGTGCGTGACGACGCCCTCGAGCTCGAACCTGCGTTGTCGCTGTACCGCGACGACCCGCGCTTCAGGGTCGCCTACGACCAGCTGATCAAGACGCCCGATTCCCCGCGCTGCAGGGCCCGATCCTCGGACCGCAACGCGAGATCCGCAACATCACCGCCGGTGCCGTCGCCGAGATCTTCGGTGGTGGCGATGTGCAGTCGGCCCTCAGCAACGCCGCCGCCCAGTCGAACGCGCTGCTCGACAACTACAACGCCACCAACTAGTGGCTTGCGCGGACGCGCGTCCGCTCGGCAACATCGTCAGCAGGTCGAGTGCACAGGGGGTCGTGCGATGGGACAGCGAGGCTTGATCGCGGCGGTGGTGGCGGCAGCATCGGTCGCCGGCGTGGCAATCGTGGGCGTGTCGGCGTCACCGGTGCTGGCCGACGGTCCGAACTCCGGCGCGCCGTGGGTGGTGACGCTCGGCGATTCGGCGATCTCGGGCGAGGCGGGTCGCTGGGCGGGCAACTCCAACGTGTCGCCCGCGTACACCGACACCGGTGCCAACGCCTACTACGACAACGCATCGGGGACCGGCGAGGCGATCGCCGGATGCCATCGGTCGAAGGCGGCCGAGGCGCACATCGGGGGCGGGATCAAGTCGCTCAACCTGGCGTGCTCGGGCGCCCGCACCTACACGCAGACCGGCGGCGACTTCAAGCCCGGTCTCGACTGGTACAACGACGGCACACGTCGCAGCCAGGTCGTCGAGCTCGACGCCTTCGCCCGCACCCACAACGTCGAAGTGGTCACGGTGCTGATCGGTGCCAACAACTTCGGCTTCGCCGACATCGTGCAGCAGTGCGTCGTCAACTGGCTGACCTCGCCCTCGTGGTGGAAGAACTACTGCCACGACGACTCCTCGATCGCCAACCGCTTCACCAACGCCGCCGTCGAGGCCCGCACGAACGAGGTCGCGGGGGCGCTGGCCAATGTCGCCGGGGCGATGGCGAACGCCGGCTACCAGCCCGCCGACTGGAAGCTGGTCGTCCAGACCTACTGGTCGCCGATCCCCAACGGTGCCAATCTCCGCTACTCCGAGTCGGGTTGGACGCGGCAGAGCGTCGGCGGCTGCGGCGTGTGGAACCGTGACGCCGACTGGGCCAACAACACCGCCGTGGTGAAGATGAACCAGGCGCTCACCAACGGTGTGCTGCGGAGCGGGATCACGAACTACGTCGTGCTCGACATGTCGGCCGCCCTCAACGGGCATCGGCTGTGCGAGCGCGGGGTCGGCCTGCTCGAGGAGCAGGGCCTCACGCATTGGACTCAACCGGGCGCGGCCGATCGGTCCGAGTGGGTCAACCAGATCAGAACGGTCACCACGATCTTCGGGCCGTACCAGCTCCAGGAAGGCATCCACTCCAGCTACTGGGGTCAGCTGGCGATGCGCAACTGCCTCCGTCAGGCGTACAACGCCGGCGCCGTGCGCGGCGGCCGCTGCACCAGCACCGGCGGCGTCAACGCCCTCGGCGAACCGAACATGGCACTCGCCTGACGCGAGCTCGACGACTACTGGCGCACGTTGCGCAGGGCACGTTCGCGTCGGCGGCGCTTGCTGCGGCGAGCGACGGTGACGAACACGATGAACGCCACCGAGAGCACGAGCCAGACGACGAGCAACACGAAGGCGATGTTCGACAGCGGCCGCGCCCAGCTGCTGCCCGAACCTTCAGGGCGTTGCACGGTCTGGGTGAGCAGCGGCACCGAGGTGCCGTCGAGCGGTGCCGTCCACTCGATCACGCCGTCGCCGACCTCCGTGCCGGTCTCCGACGACACCAACTCGCCGGGCAGCGACACGCGGAACGTGAACGACATCGCCTGCTCGGGCGTCAGCCCGCTCGCCGCGATCTCCTCCCCGAACGGCTGCCCGCCGACGGCCTCGATCAACGCCGCGTCGGCGAACGATTGGAACCCGTTGGGCAGCACGAGCGTGCCGTCGACGGCGTTCGTGGTGGGGCTGTCGGGGTCTTGCGGATCGGTCGTGCGCGCCGCCTGCATGTTGGTGAGCGGCGGCCCGATCGAGTTCAGGATCGAGGCCAGCTCCTCGTCCGAGTGGAAGTCGTGGACGAGCGTGATCGACATGCCGCCGTCGTCGAGTGGCGTCGGGCCGTCGACGGTCCAGCCGTTGGCGATCGCGTCGTCGAGCCGCAGGTCGTCGACCAACTCCGGGACCTTGCCGACCAGCTCGGCGTCGGCGACTGCTTCGACGGTCACCGTGCCCGTGCCGTCGGGCTCCATCACCACGTCGACGGTGACGTCGAGCCGGCAGCCGGTGAGCACGAGCGCGCAGGCGACGACGACCAGTAGGCGAAGTCGGGTTGGCACGGGCGTGCTACGGCGCGGGGCGGTGTGGGCGGTCATGGGGCGAACCCGCCCATGATCGCTCACACACGAGCCCGCGAACCGGAACTCGAACGAATCTCAGTCGACAGGCGGCTCGACCGTTGCGACGTCGTCGTTGGTGGCGGTGGTCGCCAGTTCGACCGACGCCGGCGGGATGAAGCCCTCGACGGCATGGAACGTGAAGACCAGCTTGCCTTCGCGCTCGGGATCGGGCTCGACGTCGACGACGATGATCTCGCCCGCCGAGAACTCCTTGTAGAGGATCTTCTCGGACAGCGAGTCCTCGATCTGTCGCTGGATCGCCCGGCGCAGCGGGCGGGCGCCGAGCTGCGGGTCGTAGCCGATCGACGCCAGCTCTTCCTTGGCGGCCTGGGTGACCTCGATACCGAGACCCTGACCCTCGAGCTGACCGGTGAGACGCTTGAGCATCAGATCGACCATCTGGATGACCTCGATCCGGGACAGCTCGTGGAACACGATCGTCTCGTCGATGCGGTTCAGGAACTCGGGCCGGAAGTGCTGCTTGAGGGCGTCGTTGACCTTCTCCTTCATGCGCTCGTAGCTCATCGCCGAGTCGGCGGTGGTGAAGCCGACGTTGGCCTTGCGCAGGTCGGCGGTGCCGAGGTTGGAGGTCATGATCAGGACCGTGTTGCGGAAGTCGACCGAACGCCCCTGGCTGTCGGTGAGACGCCCCTCCTCCAGGATCTGGAGCAGCGTGTTGAACACGTCGGGGTGGGCCTTCTCGATCTCGTCGAACAGCACCACGCTGAACGGCTTGCGACGGACGGCCTCGGTGAGCTGGCCGCCCTCTTCGTAGCCGACGTAGCCGGGAGGTGAACCGACCAGCCGGCTCACGGTGTGCTTCTCCATGTACTCCGACATGTCGAGCGTGATCAACGACTTCTCGTCACCGAACAGGAACTCGGCGAGGGTCTTGGCGAGCTCGGTCTTGCCGACGCCGGTGGGGCCGAGGAAGATGAACGAGCCACTCGGGCGCTTCGGGTCCTTGAGGCCGGCGCGCGTACGGCGGATCGACTGCGACACGGCGGCGACGGCGTTCTCCTGGCCGATGATCCGACGGTGCAGCTCGCCTTCCATGTTGATCAGCTTCTGGGTCTCTTCCTCGGTGAGCTTGTACACCGGGATGCCGGTCCAGATCGAGAGCACCTCGGCGATCGCCTCTTCGTCGACCTCGTCGAACAGGTCGACGCCGTCGGCCTTGACCTCGCGCTCCTTGACGGCCTTCTCCTCGAGCAGCGCCTTCTCCTGATCGCGGAGACGTCCGGCCTCCTCGAACTGCTGCTCTTCGACGGCGCGCTTCTTGGCTTCCTGGACGTCGTTGAGCTTGAGCTCGATCTCGCGCAGATCGGGCGGTGCCTGCATGCGCTTGATGCGCAGACGCGAGCCCGGCTTCGTCGATCAGGTCGATCGCCTTGTCGGGCAGGTGGCGGTCGGAGATGTAGCGGTCGGCGAGGTTGGCCGCGGCGACCAGCGCCTGGTCGGTGATGGTGACCCGGTGGTGCGCCTCGTACTGGTCGCGGATGCCCTTCAGGATCTCGATCGTGTGGGCGAGCGTCGGCTCGTCGACCTTGACCGGCTGGAACCGGCGCTCGAGGGCGGCGTCCTTCTCGACGTGCTTGCGGTACTCGTCGAGCGTGGTGGCGCCGACCGTCTGGAGCTCGCCGCGGGCGAGCATCGGCTTGAGGATGCTGGCGGCGTCGATCGCCCCTTCGGCGGCGCCGGCACCGACGAGCGTGTGGATCTCGTCGATGAACAGGATGATGTCGCCGCGGGTCTTGATCTCCTTGAGGACCTTCTTCAAACGCTCCTCGAAGTCGCCTCGGTAGCGCGAGCCGGCGACGAGGGCGCCGAGATCGAGCGTGTAGAGCTGCTTGTCGCGGAGCGTGTCGGGCACGTCGTTGTTGACGATCTTCTGGGCAAGGCCTTCGACGATCGCCGTCTTGCCGACGCCGGGCTCGCCGACCAGCACCGGATTGTTCTTGGTGCGTCGCGAGAGGATCTGCATCACCCGCTCGAGCTCGCGGGTGCGGCCGATCACGGGATCGAGCTTGCGCTCGCGTGCCATCTGCGTCAGGTTGCGGCCGAACTGGTCGAGGATCTGGCTGTTCTTGTCGTCGTCGCCGCCCTTGCTCGAGCCGCCGACGTTGGCGCCGGCCGAACCTTGCTCGCTGCTGCCGCGGCCGCTGGACGAACCGCTCCCGCCGCCGGATCCACCCGACGGACCCTGGTAGCCGGAGAGCAGCTGGATGACCTGCTGGCGCACGCGGCTGAGGTCGGCGCCGAGCTTGACGAGCACCTGAGCGGCGACGCCCTCACCCTCGCGGATCAGCCCGAGCAGGATGTGCTCGGTGCCGATGTAGTTGTGGCCGAGCTGGAGCGCCTCACGCAGCGAGAGCTCGAGCACCTTCTTGGCGCGGGGGGTGAACGGAATGTGGCCCGACGGCGACGAGCCGCCCTGCCCGATGATCTCTTCGACTTGGTTGCGGACGGCCTCGAGCGAAATGCTCAACGACTCGAGCGCCTTGGCAGCGACGCCTTCGCCCTCGTGGATGAGTCCGAGCAGGATGTGCTCGGTGCCGATGTAGCTGTGGTTGAGCAGCCGAGCTTCTTCTTGGGCGAGGACCACGACCCTGCGGGCCCGGTCGGTGAAGCGTTCGAACATGTGTCGCCTTTCGTGAGCGGCGAATACGTGCACTCACTCTATCGGCGGGTGAACGACCTGACTGGACGGTTCATCTCCCGGATTCGGGTCGCAGCCGAGCTGCTCCCGGTCGCCTCCGAGCTCGTCGCGAGCTGCTCCCGGTCGCCTCCGAGCTCGCCGTCTCCGCTTCGCTTCGACGCTCGCCCGCCTGGCCGACCCGCGGGTCACCGGGGCGTTGCTGCGGGTTGTCGACCGGGTCTGGTCCACGCCGTCGCCCTTGCTGGGCTGGGATCAGTGTTTCCCGACTGGGGCTGCCTCGCCTAGCCTGCTCGGCGTGTCCGACGCTCCGACGTCTCCGCTGTTTGCGCTCGACGGGATGGACGCCGACCGCGACCGGATCGAGGCGGCGATGCGCGCTGCCGTGATCACCCGCGACACCTACCTCACCGAGATCGCCTCGCACCTGATCGTCGCCGGAGGGAAGCGACTGCGTCCGGCGCTGGCGGTGGCCGCCGGCCGTCTCAACGGGCGCCCGTCGAGCGACGATGTCGTGCAGGGCGGTGTCGCCTGTGAGTTGGTGCACCTCGGATCGCTGTACCACGACGACGTGATGGACGAGGCCGAGACACGACGTGGCGTCGACACCGTCAATGCCCGATGGGGCAACCTGCAGGCGATCCTCGCCGGCGACTTCCTGCTCTCGCGAGCGTCCGAGATCGCCGCCTCGCTCGGCACCGAGGTGGCCGGGTTGCTGGCGCGCACGATCGGCTGGCTCTGCGAGGGTCAGATCGAGGAGCTGCGCCACACCTACGACATCGCCCGTTCGGAGGACAGCTACCTCGCCTCGATCCACGGCAAGACCGCGTCCCTGTACGGCACCGCGGCGCGGATCGGCGGCATCGTCGCCGGGCTCGACCGCCCCACCATCGACGCCCTCACCGAGTACGGCGTCGCCTACGGCATGGTGTTCCAGATCGTCGACGACGTGCTCGACCTGACGGCGACCGCCGAGCAGCTCGGCAAGCCGGCCGGGCACGATCTCGAGGAGGGCGTCTACACGTTGCCCGTCACGCGCACGCTCTCGAACGGGCGCAGCAGCGGCGACGAGCTGCGCGACATCCTCGGCAAGCCGCTCGATCCGGTCGAGCGCGACAAGGCGTTGGCGATCGTCCGGTCCGACGACGGGATCGAGAGCGCGATCACCACCGCCCACGTGTACGTCGAGGCCGCGCAACGCGCCCTGTGAAACGCTCGGCGCGGGGCCTGTCGCCGACGCGCTGCGGGCGGCGCCGTCGGCGTTGCTGCAGACGGCCGTCACCGCCTGCTGACCGTCAGGCGTCGGGGGCGACGCTCGTGATCGCGGCGCCGATCCGGTAGGCGAGCTCGGCCGCGCCCGGACGGCCTGGCCGCAACGAGTTGCTGGTGATGCGGACCAGCGTGCGCGGCGAAGGCCGGGCGCGAGGCGGCCGTGTTGGCGACGCGACGGGCCACGCCCGGGCGGCCGAGCAGTCGATCGACCAGCCGCCCGACCTTGAAATAGGGGCCGTAGCGCTCGTCGAGCAGCCTCGGGTAACGCTGCAGCGAGGCACCGTGCCCGGCGCGGAGCGCCTCGTCGAGCACGCTGCCGGCGAGCACGCCGGTCTCGATCGCGTATTCGATGCCGGCACCCGACAGCGGGTTGGCTGCTCCGGCGGCGTCGCCGACCACGAGGTAGGTCGGTCCCGCCGCCGGCCCGACCGATGCCCCGAGCGGGATCCGGCCGCCGGCCGGCGGATGCACCGGATCGCCGGTGAGGTGCCAGCGCGCTCCGTTGTCGGCCACCAACCGCTCGAGCAGGTGCGCCGGCTGGACGACCCGGAACGACGGTGACGTCGACATCATCAGCACGCCGACGTTGGCCGTGCCGTCGCCCCGCGGGAACATCCAGCCGTAGCCGGTGATCGGCGTGCCGGCGCGATCGTCGAGATCGAGCACGATCTCGATCTCGGCCGCGTCGTGCAGTGCCGAGGGGAAGATCGCCCGGTGGGCGAGCGCCGACGGCCAGGTCGGCTGGCGGTAGGTGCCGAGCGCCCTCCCGAAGCGGCTGTTGGCCCCGTCGGCGACGACGGTGTACGCGGCCCGGATCTCGATCGACGAGCCGTCGTCGCGCGGTGACGTGGGCGCCGTGCACGAACCCGCGGTCGACGATCGGGGCAGTGGCGTCGTGGCCGCGGAGCACGGTGGCCCCGGCCTCGACGGCGCGGTCGACGAGCAGTTGGTCGAACCGTTCACGCGGTGCCACGAAGGCGTGGTCCGGGTACAGGTCGTGGGTGGGCCAGCGGGTGGTGGCACTGCCGGAGCCGGTGGTGAGGCGGACGTGGCTGATGCTGTGGAACTCGCCGAGCCGGCCGTGGGGGACGCCGCAGCGATCGAGGGCGACGACCGCGCGTGGGGTGATCAGCTCCCCGCACGCCTTCTCGCCGGGTGCGGCGGCGCGATCGACGACGACGACGCGGTGCCCGTTGTCGGCCAGCGCGGCGGCGACCGCTGCTCCTGCCGGACCGGCTCCGACGACGAGGACGTCGACCGCCTCGTCGGGTGCGGTCACGGCACCGGGTTCACTCGCTGGCGGGCTCGCCGGGTGGCGAGCCGGGAACCGGCTCGTTACCGATCGGGATGATGTCGTCGAAGCGCTCCTCGAGCGTTCGGATGTCGCCGCCGGCCTCGAGGTCGGCGAAGATCGCGGACTCCTCCGAGCACCACTCCTCGTACTCCTCGGCCAGGTCGCCGCCGGGCTCGCCCCCGCCGAGCGTGTAGCGCTCGTGGCACACGACACCGAGGATCTCGGCGTCGGTGAGGTTGCCACCCTGGGCGGGCATCGCCGCGCCGTTGAACGACACGCACGAGGTGCGGGCCGCCCTCGCGGTCGGGGTTGCCGTAGTTGTCGACGCCGGCCGCCTCGTAGCCCTCCGTGCCGTAGTACACGAAGCGCAGCTGGTCCTCGATGTGCGGGAAGGTCAGCAGCACCTGGCCGTCGGTGAACGGACGTAGCCGACGCCGCCCTCGCCGCTGCCGCCGTGGCACGACTGGCACCCGCCGTAGGTCTCGTCGCCGACGGCGAGCGGGCCCTCTGCGGCCTCGGCCTGGGTGGTGACGGCGCGGGCGTACATGAACGCCCACACCGGGAGCAGTGACAATGCCAGCATCGCCCAGAACGGAATCCGCTTGCGCCGCTTGTAGGCCACGACCACGGCGCTGTCGGGCTTGGGGGGAGGAGCGGCGGCCGGCACCGCGACCTGGCCGCGCCCGGTGGGAGTGGCCGGGGCCGGGGCGGCGCCCGCCGCCGGCGTGGTGGTGGCCGGCGTGGCGGCCGCCGGAGCTGCGTCGGAGCCGGCCTCGCCCCCGCTCTCACCGCTGAGCGCGGCGCGACGATCGCGGCTTCGCTTCAGCAGATGCTCGGGGATCTCGGTCACGCTCGTCCTCTCACGGTCTCAGGCGTTCAGTGGGTGCCCGCGAAATCACGTCAGCGGGCGCGTCGAACGAGCGCAACGATAGACCGCCGGCGCTGCCATTCCTGAATTCTCACTCGGGCGCGGGAGCACGGTGATCGGAGCCGGATCGGGGAGTGCCCGAGCACACGCTGGGAACGCTCGACCGGCCAGCGCGGATCACTTTTTCACAATCGTCCGGGGGTGGGCAGACTTGTCGGAGCGAGGATGTCGACACGCGTCGGCATCCGACTACAGTGCAGGTCACGACTTCGTGCGAGTGTTCACGAGCCGGACGACGATCGGCACGAGCTCCCGCACCAGCCGACAGGAACGATTCGCGAAAGGGCACGACGAGCGAGATGATCGCTTTCAACTGGTTTGGCCAAGACTGGGTGATCCCGGGCGCCAACACCGCGTTCCTCACGTCGTTGATCGCCTGCCACCGTGCTCACCCTGGCGGTGATCCCGTACGGCAAGCGCCGCCCGCGCGGCACACCGGTCTCGTGGGGCGAGGCGATGCTCGGCGCCACCTACGCCTTCGGCGTGATGTTCCTCGCCTTCGGCGTCGTCCCCCACCAGTGGATCGACCACGCCGACAAGGACCTCGGGTGGAACCGCACCTACATCATCTACGGGCCGGGCGGGATCCTGAAGCCGCAGACCGCCGGCGGGTGGAACCCGATCACGCTCCAGTACCAAGCCGTCCGCGACATCATCGTCGTCCTCATCCACGTCTACTTCTTCGGACTCCTGATCTTCATCTGGAACTGGTGGCAGAAGCGCGGCGCCGACACCAGCCCCAGGGAGCTCGAGACCAGCACCTACGGCCGCCCGCTCGTCAAGAAGGCCTGACCCGCAACCCTTCCGCCATGGCCAAGACCGACGCCAACCCGCCGATGATGCCCTACACCGACGAGTACACGCTCGTCGAGGTCGACGCCGACTACCTCACGCGCGCGGTCAAGCCCAAGCAGTTCATCCACATCGACCAGACCGAGTGCATCATGTGCGAGGGCTGCGTCGACATCTGTCCCTGGAAGTGCATCCACATGGTGTCGCCCGACGCCATCATCGATGCCGACGGCACCGAGCAGCCGGGTGCCGATCCCAGCGACAACGTCCTGTTCATCATCGACGACGACATCTGCACGCGGTGCGCGCTGTGCGTCGACCGATGCCCGACCGGCGTCATCATCCTCGGCAAGGTCGGGCCAGCCCGACCGCCGGCGGCGATTCCCACGCCCGCACCAACAACCATGGCTACGGCTATGGCATGAGGTTCTGACGCATGTCCCGACCTGTCCACCGACGCGAGCGAGCGGAGCGCCAGCGAGCGAGTCATTGCGGCCTGCGTGGCCGGGGAACGCTGATCATGGCGAAGATCATCGACGACACCCCGAAGCCGACCGCCAAGGACCGCGCCCAGAAAGCTGTCGACGGCGTCCAGGGCGGGCAGGTCTGGTCGAGCATCTTCCGGCCCGGCTCGATCTTCCGCAAGGGCTACAGCGACAGCCCGCGCAACCGCTCGTACGTGATCATGAACTCGGTGCTGTACCACCTGCACCCGGTGAAGGTGAAGCGTCACGCCGTCAAGGTCAGCTACACGCTGTGCCTCGGCGGGCTGAGCTTCTTCCTCTTCATCCTGCTCACCGTCACCGGCATCTTCCTGATGTTCTTCTACCGGCCGGAGGCCACCGCCGCCTGGGACGACATCTCCAACCTGCAGACGTCGGTGACGTTCGGGCTCCTGGTCCGAAACATGCACCGATGGGGCGCCCACCTGATGGTGCTGTCGGTGTTCCTGCACATGGCGCGCGTCTTCTACCACGGCGCCTACAAGCCGCCGCGCGAGTTCAACTGGGTGATCGGCGTGATGCTGCTCAAGCTCACGCTGCTGCTCTCGTTCACCGGCTACCTGCTGCCGTGGGACCAGCTCGCACTGTGGGCGGTCGCGGTGGGCACGAACATGATGGGATACACGCCGGTGTTCGGCCAGGACGTCAGATTCGTGCTGCTCGGAGGCGCCGAGATCGGCTCCGAGACGCTGTTGCGATGGTACGTGCTGCACGTGCTGTTCTTCCCGTTCATCATCGTGATCTTCATGGCCATCCACTTCTGGCGAGTCCGCAAGGACGGCGGCATCAGTGGGCCGTTGTGATCGGCTGTGATCGAGAGGATGTGATCGCGTGACCGAGATCCCAGAGCACCTCCTCAAGCGAGCACAGGCCGCACGCGAGAAGGCCGCCGGCGAGTCGGCGCCGCTGCCGAGCCGGCTCCCGAACAGCCCGCCGCCGGCGCCTCCGAGGCCGCAGCCGAGACGCCCGGCGACTCGCGCATCCCCGCCCACCTGCTCGAGCGCAGCCGCGCCGCCAAGCAGAAGGCCGACGGCGGTGACGAGGCGGCAGCCTCCGGCGGTGGCGGTGGTGTCGCCGTCGCCGACAAGGTCACCTCCGTCGTCCAGGCGCCGCCGGCGGCGTCCGGCGTGCCGGTGGGCGCCGGCCCGGGCGGTCACACCCAGCGACTGCTGACGGTCGTCAAGTCGGGCTCGATCCAGGACGTCAAGGCGCAACCGGTCGACAAGGTCCACACCTGGCCGCACCTGCTGGCGGCCGAGTTCGTGGCCTCGCATCGCCTGCACCCTGTTCACGTTCCTGTTCTCGATCTGGGTCAACGCCCCGCTGCTCCAGCACTCCAATCCCAACCAGACACCCAACCCGTCGAAGGCGCCGTGGTACTTCCTCGGCCTGCAGGAACTGCTGACGATGTTCCACCCGATGATCGCCGGCGTCACCATCCCCGGCGTCGGCCTGATCGTGCTGATCTTCGCCCCGTACATCGACAAGAACCCGTCGAACAAGCCCGAGGACCGCAAGTTCGCGACCTCGCTGATGACCATTCACATCATGTTCTGGGCAGTGCTCGTCATGATCGGCTCGTTCTTCCGCGGACCGGGCTTCAACTTCACGCTGCCGTGGCGCGACGGCTTGTTCTTCGAGCTGTGAGCGACCGAAAGGAGACGACGTCATGAGCACAACCGCTGCCATCGCCATCGGAGTCGGGGTCGTCGTCGTGCTCGGCGCGCTCGCCTTCATGACGCTCGCCCGTCGCTCCGACGTCCGCGGGGCGGGCGCCCTCAGCAACGAGACCGTCCGTCGCGACGCCGCCGGGCGCTCCAGCGCGCCGCCGGTCGCGGCCCCGGTCGCCCGCACCGGCTCGGAGGTCGAGGCCGAGGCGGCCGCCGCCCGTACCGGCACCGCACTCGCTCCGATCGAGACCGACACCGGGCTCACCCCGTGGACGCCCCCCGACCCGGAAGCGCTCGGCGTCAGCCGCCGCCAGTTCTTCAACCGCGCCAGCATCTCGCTGATGGCAGCAGGCATCGGCACGTTCTCGGCGGCGGCCTTCGTGGCCTTCCTCTGGCCCACCAAGACCGGTGGATTCGGCGGCAAGGTGCCGATCGGCCGCTTCGACGACATCGAGTCGGGCATTCGCGCCGGGCAGGGTTTCTTCTACGCCCCCGAGGCGCGCGCCTGGATCACGGTCTACCCGGCCGACGCCCTGCCCAAGGCCGAGGCGATCTACAACCCGGCCCTGCTGACGGGCATGCAGCGGGGACTGATCGCCCAGTACCAGAAGTGCCCGCACCTCGGGTTGCCGAGTTCCGCAGTGCGTCTCGAGCCAGTGGTTCGAGTGCGGTTGCCACGGCTCGCAGTACAACCAGGTCGGCGAGAAGAAGGGTGGCCCGGCGCCGCGCGGCATGGACCACTTCCCGCTCGAGTTCTCGGCCGCCGAACGACGTCACGGTCGACACCGGCAACGATCATCCAGGGGATGCCGATCGGCACCAACACCACCGGCCAGGAGGCCGAAGGGCCGCACTGCGTGGGAGCTGCTGAACACTGATGCTCGCGCTCTCCACGACATCGATCGCATGGCTGCTGTTCGTCGTCATCCTCGTCGGATGGATCGTCTACGCCTTCTTCAACATCCGCAGCTCGCGCGACGAGCTGGGCTCCGAGATCGAGCTCGCCGCCAACCGCAAGCCCTACTACGACGACGAGACGCTCGAAGGTCCGCGTCTCGACCGGGTGCTCGGCTTGGGTGTGGTGCTGCTCGCGATCACCGTGGTCGCCCTGCCGGTCTACTGGGTGCTCGAGCCCGACCGCATGGCCGGTGCGCAGCTGGCCAAGGAGGAGCAGTTCATCGAGTGGGGGGCGCTGCTGTTCGCCCCGACCGGCGACAACGTGAGTGCCTACAACTGCGCCGGTTGCCACGGCGGGATGGGCGCGACGGGCGGCGTCGCCGAGTACAACATCACCGATCCGGCGACCGGCGAGGTGACCGCCGTGACCTGGGCGGCGCCGGCGCTCAACACGATCTTCTACCGCTTCTCCGAGGAAGAGGTCCGGTACATCCTCGTCTACGGACGCCCGTTCTCGCCGATGCCGCCATGGGGCGTCGAGGGTGGCGGTCCGATGAACGCACAGCAGATCGACACGCTGATCGCCTACCTCCGGAGCATCCAGATCGAGCGCGACAACTGCGGTGTCGGAGAGGATCGACGCGCTGGTCTGCCCGTCCGGGCAACCTGCCGGCCGACATCCAGGACGAGATCGACGCCGCCGCCAACCAGGCGGTCGAGGACGGCGAGGCCGACTCGTACGGCGAGGCGCTCTACAACCTCGCCATGGCGAGCGGCGCGTACAGCTGCGCCCGCTGCCACACGCCGGGTTGGAGCTGGGGCGACCCCGGCGTCAGCGGGCAGGGCGCGATGGGGTGGAACCTCACCGGTGGCGCCACGTCGTCGCACTTCCCGAACGAGTCCGACATGATCGACTTCATCAAGAACGGCTCGACCCAAGGCGCCAAGTACGGCACCCAGGGCCAGGGCACGGGGCGCATGCCCGGCTTCGGCAACATGCTCACCCAGGAGCAGATCGAAGCGATCGTCGAGTACGTGCGGAGCTTGTGATGACGACGTTGCTGGCGATCAACTGGGAGCCCGAGCTCCGCGGCATTCTCACCGTCATCATGGGCGTCGCCGTGCTGATGGGGTCGGTGTACCTCGTCCTCGGCACCAACCTCGGGGCCCGGCTCGGGTTTCTCGTCACGCTCACCGGGCTCGCCGGATGGATGGCGTTGATGGGCGGCGTCTGGTGGATGTACGGGATCGGGCTCAAGGGGGCGGCGCCCGAATGGGAGGCCGTGCCCGGGCGCACGGTGATCCAACAGGTCGAACTGCTGCACGAGGCCGGGATCCTCAACGAGCCATTCGTCATGAGCGACGTCGAAGGGTCGGTCGCCGCCTCCGAGGCGTTGGCGGCGCAGCTCGACGCCGAGGGCTGGCGGCGTGTCGAGGACTCCGCTCCGGAGTTCGGCCAGGCCGAGGCCGCCGCCGGCGTGTTCCTCGAAGAGGAAGAGGTGTTCGAGCCTGGCGAGTTCGACGTCACGGCCGTGTTCGAGATCGGCGGCGAGGCCTATCCGAAGCCGTTGGGCGACGAGCTCGATCAGATCGCGTTCTGGCACAAGCCCTACTACACCCTGGTCGAGGTCGCCCCGTTCGAACCGTTGCGCACCGAACCAGGGCGCGCCCCCACCACGCCCGAGATCGACACGACCCAGCCGCGTCAGTACGTCTACATGATCCGCAACCTCGGATCGTTGCGTGAGCCGGCGGCCTACATCTGCATCGGCTCGACGATCGTGTTCCTCGCGCTCTGCGGGCTGCTCCACCGCCGCGACCGCTTCGTCGCCCAGAACCTCAGCCGGAAGGCACTGGCGAGCGCCTGATCATGGGCCAGTACCTCCCGTTCGTCGCCCTGCTGGTGCTGGCCGTGCTGTTCGGCGCGCTGTCGTTCGTCGCCTCGCGGATCCTCGCCCCGCGCCGGCCGTCGACCGCCAAGGAGGCGCCGTACGAGTGCGGCATCGTGCCCAGCCGCGAGCCGCCCGACCGGTTCCCGGTCAGCTTCTACGTCGTGGCCATGCTGTTCGTGATGTTCGACATCGAGATCATCTTCATCTACCCGTACGCCGTCCAACGCGGCGCGCTCGGGGCGTTCGGCTTCTGGGCGATCGTGGTGTTCTCGGTGATCTTCTTCCTCACCTTCGTGTACGAGGTCGCCCGCGGCGGCCTCGACTGGGGTCCGCTGCACGAGTACCGCAACCTCGAGCGCGACGCCGCGATGGTGTCGCCCACCCGGGATTCATCGTCCACCATCCGGCAGCGTCGGCCTCGAGGGCCGAGGCGACTACGTGACCGCTGGGGGAGCGGAAGCCACACCTGACGACGGCGTCGCTGCATAGGAGGCACACAGTGGGAATCATCGATGATGTGCGCACCGATGGACTCGGTGGGCTCAGCCACAACGTCATCACCGGGCGGCTCGAGGATCTCGTCAACTGGGCCCGGGCGCGCTCGTCATGGCCGGCCTCGTTCGGGCTGGCGTGCTGCGCGATCGAGATGATGGCCACGGGGGGCGCCCACTACGACATCTCGCGGTTCGGCATGGAGGTGTTCCGCGGCTCGCCCCGCCAGGCCGACATCATGATCGTCGCCGGTCGCGTCAGCCAGAAGATGGCACCCGTCCTGCGTCAGGTCTACGACCAGATGATGGAGCCCAAGTGGGTGATCTCGATGGGCGTGTGCGCCTCGTCCGGCGGCATGTTCAACAACTACGCGATCGTCCAGGGCGTCGACCAGATCGTGCCCGTCGACGTCTACGCACCCGGCTGCCCGCCGACGCCCGAGACGCTTGCTGCACGCGATCGAGACGCTGCACCAGAAGATCGAGGACGGCGAGCTGCTCCGCCGCCGCAAGGAGTCGGGGACCGGAGCCCAGATCCACGTCCAGGAGATCGCCGCCACGTCGGTGCCGGTGCTGCTCGGGAGCAAGTGACCATGGCCGACACGACCACCTCTGAGTCGGACGCGGTCGAGACCGCCGACGACGTCGCCGAGCCGTTGCTCGTGCACGGTTGCATCGCCGTCGAGACGCTCGGCCAGCTCGTCGTCCATCCCAGCCGCGATCAGTACGTCGACCTCATCAAGGCGCTCGCCGACGAGGGGTACGCGATGTGCGTCGACCTCACGGGCGTCGACTACCTCGACTTCATGGGGCGCCCGCTCCCGGCCGGCGTCGCCGCCGAGCGCTTCGAGGTCGTCGTCAACCTGCTCGACATCACGCATCGGCGCCGAATCCGCCTGCGGATCCAGGTCCCCGAGCCGACCAGCCGACGCTGCCGAGCCTGTTCGACATCCATCCCGGCACCGAGGCGATGGAGCGCGAGGTGTTCGACATGTTCGGCGTCGAGTTCACCGGGCACCCCGATCCGAGCCGGATCCTGATGCCGGAGGACTGGATCGGCCACCCGCTGCGCAAGGACTACGAGATCGGCGAGATCCCGGTCCAGTTCAAGGAGGCGCACACATGACCGACGTGGCGCTCCACACCGAGGGCGGCCAGGAGATGCGGCCGCGGTCGCAGGTGCCCGCCCGCGAGCTGATGCGCGAGATCGGGGCCGTGCTGCGCATGAGCGAGGCCGAGGCCGCCAACCTCGGCGATCTGCCGGACGACCCCGACGAAGACCAGACCATGATCATCAACATGGGTCCGCAGCACCCGTCGACCCACGGCGTGCTGCGTCTGATGCTCGAGCTCCAGGGCGAGACGGTGCTGCGCTGCAAGCCGATCATCGGCTACCTGCACACCGGGATGGAGAAGACCGGCGAGCAGCTCACGTTCATGCAGGGCGGCACCAACGTCACCCGCATGGACTACGTCAGCCCGATCGCCAACGAGCTCGTGTTCTCGATGGCGACCGAGAAGCTGCTCGGCATCGACGGCGACATCCCCGAGCGGGCGGTGTGGATGCGGATGCTGCTCGGTGAGCTCAGCCGCATGGCGAGCCACCTCCTGTTCCTCGCCACCAACGGGATGGACCTCGGCGCCGTGTCGATGATGATCTACGGCTGGCGCGAGCGCGAGGAAGTGTTGCGCTTCCTCCAGAAGGTCACCGGTCTGCGGATGAACCACAACTTCATCCGCCCCGGCGGGGTCGCCGCCGACCTGCCGCCGGGCTGGCGCGACGACGTGCTGCGCCTGCTCGACCTGATTCCCGATCGGCTCGACGAGTACGACGTGCTGATGACCGGCCAGCCGATCTGGCGCGAGCGGCTCCAGGGCGTCGGCGTGATCACCCCGCAGGAGGCGTTGGCGCTCGGCGCCACCGGTCCGATCCTGCGCTCGACCGGCGTCGCCTGGGACCTCCGTCGCGACATGCCCTACCTCCACTACGACGAGGTCGAGTTCGACGTGATCGTCGGCACCTACGGCGACTCGTTCGACCGCTACGCGATCCGGCTCAACGAGGTCCGCGAATCGATGCGGATCGTGCGCCAGATCCTCGACCGCATGCCGCAGGGCGACTACCGGATCCAGGACAAGAAGGTCACGCCCCCGCCGCGGGCCCGGATCGACGAGTCGATGGAGGCGCTGATCCACCACTTCAAGATCTTCACCGAGGGCTTCAAGGTGCCCGAGGGCGAGGTCTACGTGGCGATCGAGAGCCCGCGTGGCGAGATCGGGTGCTACATCGCCTCCGATGGCTCGCCGACCCCGTACCGCATGCACGTGCGCGCACCGTCGTTCGTCAACATCCAGTGCCTGCCGCACATGATGCGCGGCGGTCTCGTCGCCGACGCCGTCGCCGTGATCTCGTCCGTCGACCCCGTGCTGGGCGAGGTCGATCGCTGATGTCGCGGCTGACCGATGCCAACGTGGCGCTGGCCCGCGAGATCATCGCCCGCTACCCGAAGAAGAAGTCGGCGCTGATCCCGCTCGTGCACCTGTCGCAGGAGCAGAACGGGTACGTCACCGAGGAGGCGATGCGTCACGTCGCCGAGCTCGTCGACGTCACGCCGGCCGAGGTCTACGGCACGGCGACGTTCTACGAGATGTTCCGGTTCGAGCCCACCGGCAAGTACCTGATCAACATCTGCGGCACGATGTCGTGCGCGCTGATGGGCGCCCACGAGCTGATGCACCACGCCGAGCACGTACTCGGCGTCAAGGCCGGGAGCACCACCGCCGACGGTCTGATCACGCTCCAGCACGCCGAGTGCCAGGCGGCGTGCACCGAGGCTCCGACGCTGCAGGTCAACTACCGCTACCGGTTCCGCGTCACCGCCGACGACTTCGATCAGCTCGTCGACGACCTCCGCGCCGGCCGGCTCGAGGGCGAGATCCCGCCGCACGGAACGCTCGGTCGCAACCGCCAGCACATCCCCGCCGACAAGGCGGTCGGTGCCGTCGCACCCCGACCAGGTCGCCGCCGCCCCGGCGTGGATCGAGGTCACACCGGCATGACTGCGCACGCCGTCTCCGTACCCGTGGGCGGCCGGGTTCTACCCGGGCGACCGGCCGCAGGTCGTCACCTCCCGGTTCCAGTACGACGACGCCCACACGCTCGACCGCTACCACGCCACCGGTGGCTACGAAGGGCTGCGCAAGGCGCTCACGATGTCGCCCGCCGACGTCAGCGAGGAGGTCAAGAAGTCGACGCTGCTCGGGCGCGGCGGGGCCGGCTTCCCGGCCGGCACCAAGTGGGGCTTCACACCGCAGGGCGTGTGGCCGCGCTATCTCGTCGTCAACGGCGACGAGTCCGAGCCCGGCACCTACAAGGACCGCCTGCTGATGGAGTGCGATCCGCATCAGCTGATCGAGGGCTGCCTGATCGCCTGCTACGCCGCCGGCCTGAGTCGGTGCTTCCTCTACATCCGCGGTGAGATGGCGCTCGCCCACGAACGCGTCGCCCAAGCGCTCAACGACGCCTACGCCGCCGGTTACATCGGCAAGAACATCCTCGGCACCGACTTCGGGGTCGACATCGTGCTCCACTGGGGTGCCGGCGCCTACGTGGTGGGCGAGGAGACGGCGCTGATCGAGTCGCTCGAGGGCGAGCGCGGGATGCCGCGTCTCAAGCCGCCCGTACTTCCCGGCCGCGATCGGCCTGTACGGCAAGCCGACGATCGTCAACAACGTCGAGACGCTGTCGAACCTGCCGTTCATCGCCCTCAACGGTTCGGCCGCCTACACCGCGATCGGCACCGAGACCTCGCCCGGCACGCGCATGATCGCCGTGTCCGGACACGTCGAGCGCCCCGGTGTGTACGAGATCGTCAACGGCTCGACGACGTTCCGCGACCTGATCTACGGCGACGACTTCTGCCAGGGGATCCGCGACGGCAACGAGCTCAAGGCGTTCGTGCCCGGTGGTGGTTCGGCGCCGTGGTTCCTGCCCGATCAGCTCGACATCCCGTTCGAGGGCCGTGCCGCCGGCGCGGCCGGCTCGATGCTCGGATCGGGTGCCGTGATGGTGATGGACTCGACGACCGACATCCCGGCGGCGGCGCTGACGCTCGTCAAGTTCTACGCCCACGAGTCGTGTGGCAAGTGCGTGCCGTGCCGCGAAGGTGGCACGTGGCTGTACCGCATCGTCGAGCGCATCGTCGCCGGCGAAGGCACCGACGCCGACCTTGCCACGATCCTCGAGGTCGGTGAGTCGATCTGTCCCGGGAGCGATGCCGCACGCGGCCAGCGAGCGGCTCGGGCTGCAAGCCGTCCCGTTCCCGTACAAGATGACGACGATCTGCTTCGTCGGGCCGTCGGCCTACGTGCCGATCCACTCGGCGATGACGCTGTTCCCCGAGGACTTCGCCGCACGCGTCACCACACGACCGGTGCGTGCCTGATCCCGGTCGTGGCCGCCGATTCGGCGGAGGCCCACCCGGCAGTGGTCGGAGCAGGACATGACTGATTCGGCAACCGACACCGAGACCGCACCCGAGCCGGCGCCCGATCCGAACGCCGTCGCGATCGTCGTCAACGGCACTCCGTTCACGGCCCGCAAGGGTGAGCTGATCATCGCCGCCGCCGAACGGGCCGGCGACTACATCCCGCGTTTCTGCTACCACCCGCGGATGGACCCGGTCGGCATGTGCCGTCAGTGCCTGGTCGAGGTCGACACCGGCCGCGGCCCGGCGCTGATGCCCTCGTGCATGTTCCCCGTCGCGCCCGACATGAAGATCGAGACCGAGTCGCCGACGGCCAAGCGTGCCCAGGAGGGGATGATCGAGCTGCTGCTCGCCAACCATCCGCTCGACTGCCCGGTGTGCGACAAGGGCGGCGAGTGCCCGCTCCAGGACCAGGCGTTCAGCCACGGCCCCGGCGAGAGCCGGTACGTCGAGGCCAAGCGCAACTTCGAGAAGCCGATCCCGATCAGCGACCACGTGCTGCTCGACCGCGAGCGGTGCATCCTGTGCGACCGGTGCACGCGCTTCGCCGACGAGGTGGCCGGCGACAAGCTGATCCACTTCATCGACCGCGGCAACCTGACGCAGGTCAACACGTTCCCCGACGAGCCGTTCGCCTCGTACTTCTCCGGCAACGTCGTGCAGATCTGCCCGGTCGGGGCGCTGACGGCCAAGCCGTACCGGTTCAAGGCCCGGCCGTGGGACCTCGAGCAGGTCGACTCGACGTGCACCGACGTGCTCGGTCGGTTGCACGATCTCGGTCCACTCCAGCCGCGACCAGCTGCTGCGCTATCAGGGCGTCGACACCGGCGACGATGCCGACGACCGAGCGTCAACTGGGGTTGGATGTGCGACCGCGGCCGGTTCGGGTTCGAGGCCGATCGAGTCGCCCGACCGGCTCGGCACCCCGCTGGTGCGAACCGAGCGACGGCTTCGTCGAACACGCACGTGGTCGGCGGCGATGGCGATCGCCAAGCAGCTCGTCGACGAGGCGCCGACCGATCGGTCTGCTCGGCGGCGCACGCAGCACCAACGAAGGAGCGTTGCGCGTGGGCGCGGCTCGCCGACGCGCTCGGTGTCACCTATCGCGACGCACAGCTCGGCGACGGCCTGCCGGCCGAGCTGCTCGGCGCTGCCGCGGGCCACGATCGACGAGGCCGCCGGCGGCGGCGACCGTGATCCTGCTGGGTCCCGACCTCAAGGAAGAGCTGCCGGTGCTCTACCTGCGGCTGCGCGATGCGGCGGTGCGCAAGCGCGACCCGAATCATCGAGTTCACGTCGCACACCACCGGCATGTCGCGGTACGCCTGGCGCAGCGTGCAGCCACCTGCCCGGCGCCGGCGCAGCGAGATCGCCGCGACGCTCGCCGACGCCGACGTCGCCGCTCAGCTCGCCACCGGCGACGTGGTCGTCGTCGCCGGGCGCGGCAACCTGGCCGAGTCGCAGAGCTCGGCGATGGCGGCGCTGCGGGCCGTGCTCGACGCGGTGCCCGGACGCCGAGTGTGCTGCCGGCCCTGCGGCGCGGCAACGTCGTCGGCGCCCTGCAGCTCGGCCTCGCCCCGGCCGACCACGACCACGACGCGGCTCGGCCACGCTGCGTGCCGCGGCCGACGGCAAGCTCGACCTGCTGGTGCTGCTCGGCGCCGACCCGATCAACGACTGCCCCGATGCCGACCTCGCCCGCCGCGCGCTGGCCGGCGCTCGCCGGATCGTCTCGATCGACACGTTCATGTCCGATTCGACGCGGCAGGCCGACCTCGTGCTGGCGGCGGCCGGCGTTCGGCGAGCAGGCCGGCACCACGACCAACCTCGAGGGTCGCGTGCTCGATCGTCGAGCCAGACGGTCACGGTCGCACGGCACGTCGCGACCCGACTGGATGATCGCCGCCGAGCTGGCGCTCGATGTCTCGGCCACGACCTCGGCGTTCGACTCGATCGAGTCGGCGCACGCGCCGCCGTACGCCGGCGCCGCGCGTCGACCGCATCGATCGTTCGGCGGTCGGCTGCCGGACGGCGCGCTCCCGGTCCGACGACGACGCCGCCCGAACAGCTACGACTACCGGCTGGTCGTCAGCCGCAAGCTGTACGACCGCGCCGTCGGCACCGCGATGTCGCCGTCGCTGGCCCCGCTCGCGATCGGCGCCGGCGCGCACGTCCATCCGCTCGATCTCGACCGGGTCGGCGTCGCCGACGGCACCGAGGTCAAGCTCGTCGGCGCGCGCGGTTCGGTCGTGTTGCCGGTGGTCGCCGACGAGTCCGTGCCAGCGCGGCACGCTCTGGGCGCCGTTCAACCAGGCACGGGCGCCGACATCACCGATCTCGTCGACGCCGGCGCGCTCGGTGACCGACGTGCGGATCGAGCGGCTTGTGATGAGCCTGCTCGGCGCGCTGTTCGCCAGCCGACCCGATGCTCGACACCGACGACTGGTGGTGCGAAGGTGCTGGCGATCGTCGCCGCCAAGGTGCTGGTGATCTTCGTGATCGGCCTCGTCGGCACGATGTTCATGGTGTGGTTCGAGCGCAAGATCGTGTCGGGCATGCAGAACCGGATCGGCCCGAACAAGGCCGGCCCGTGGGGTCTGCTGCAGACCCTCGCCGACGGCACCAAGCTGTTCTTCAAGGAAGACCTGCTCCCCGACAAGGCCGACAAGTGGGTGTTCCGGCTGGCGCCGTTCCTGGCGTTCGTGCCGGCGTTCCTCGTGTGGTCGGTGATCCCGCTCGGCGGTGACTTCAGCCGACGGCAACGACGGCACGGTCGACGTGGTTCGGCGACGTCGACCCGCGTCCAGCTCGTCGACCCGCCGGTCGGGCATCCTGATCGTGCTGGCGCTGAGCTCGATCGGCGTGTACGGCATCATGCTCGCCGGTTGGGCGTCGGGCTCGAAGTACCCGCTGCTCGGCTCGGTGCGGGCGTCGGCGCAGATGATCTCGTACGAGGCGGCGCTCGGGCTGAGCCTGGCCGCGGTGCTGCTGATGGCGGGCACGTTGTCGACGTCGGGCATCGTCGTCGTGCCAGGACGGCTTCACCGACTGGAACATCGTCGCCACCGGCTTCATCCCGTTCGTCGTGTTCCTGATCGCGATGACGGCCGAGCTCAACCGACCGCCGTTCGACCTCGTCGAGGCCGAGCAGGAGCTCGTCGGCGGTTTCAACACCGAGTACTCGTCGATCCGGTTCGCCCTGTTCTTCCTCGCCGAGTTCATGAACGTGATCACGATGAGCGGCGATCCTCGTGACGCTGTTCCTCGGCGGCCCGCAGCCGCTGCGGATCGGCGACTTCGACCTGTTCGGGTGGGCCGGGCCGCTCGGCGGCACGCTCTGGGTGTCGCTCAAGGTGCTGGCGTTCCTGTACATGTACGTCTGGTTCCGGGCCACGCTGCCGCGGCTGCGCTACGACCAGCTGATGGACTTCGGCTGGAAGCTGCTGATCCCGGTCGCGCTCGGCTGGTTCCTCGTGCTCGCGGCGATCCAACTCGGCCGCGACGAGGACTGGAACGTCGTCGTCGTCGTCGCCGGCTGCCTGGTCGCGCTCGGTCTGTCGTACCTGTTGTTCACCGCCGCGCTCGTCGTCAGCCGAGCGCAACCGTGAACGCGAAGGGGCTGCGTACTGATGGGCTACCTCGACGGGTTCGCCGTCACGATTCGCCAGCACAAGCTGTTCGGCGGCAAGCGCGTCACCACCGAGTACTCGGGTGGCCGCTCGGCGCGCAAGAAGGGCAAGGGCAACGATCCCGACGTCGGCGACGACGAGAAGATCGCCAAGCCCGAACGGCTGCACGGCCGCCACGTGCTCAACCGCTACGAGGACGGCATGGAGAAGTGCATCGGCTGCGAGCTGTGCGCCGGCGTGTGCCCGGCCAAGTGCATCTACGTGCGCGGCGCCGACAACGATCCCGAGCAACCCGACCTCGCCGGGCGAGCGGTTCGGCTTCGTCTACGAGATCAACTACCTGCGGTGCATCCACTGCGACCTGTGCGTCGAGGCCTGCCCGACCGAGGCGATCACCGAGTCGAAGCTGTTCGAGTTCTCGTTCACCAACCGCCAGGACGCGATCTACACCAAGACCGAGCTGCTCGTCGACGACGACGGCAAGCCGCAGCAGCATGCCGTGGGAAGACTGGCGCGACGGTGAGGACGTGCTCACGTCGGGCTGGATGCGCGCCACGTCGCCGTCGGGCGACGCCGACGTTCCGCGGCCTCGTCGGCTGGAGCAGCGAGCTCGGCTACGGCGAGCGCGCCGCCGAGCCGCCGCAAGCAGGAGGCCGACAAGTAATGCAGACTGGTCGTCTTCGTGCTCGCGTCGGCGATGGTGCTCGCCGGGGCGGTCGGCGTGATCGTCGCGCGCCAACCCGGTGCACGCCGCGCTCTCGCTGGTGCTCACGCTGTTCGGCGTCGCCGTGCACTTCGTCGCGCTCGAGGCGCACTTCCTCGCCGCCGTGCAGGTGATCGTGTACGCCGGCGCGATCGTCGTGCTGTTCCTGTTCGTGATCATGCTGCTCGGCGTCGACAAGGCCGAGGACCTGCACGATCGAGCCGTTCCCGATCCAGCGCCCGTTGGCGGCGGTCGTCGGGCTCGGCCTGGCCGGGCTGCTCGATCGCCGCCGTCGTCCGCGGCCCGCGACACGATCGCCGAGGGCGCCACCGCTCGAGTCGGGCGGCGACAGCAACATCCGCGCAGCTCGCCGCAGCAACCTGTTCCAGGACCACGTGTTCGCGTTCGAGTTCACGTCGGTGCTGCTGATCGTCGCCGTCGCCGGCACCGTGCTGCTCACCCGCAAGTCGAAGCAAGACGCCGGAGAGTGACGCCAGTGATCGCCGCCGCCGTGCCGACCACGACGTACTACCTGGTGCTGTCGGCGCGTGCTGTTCGCGCTCGGCGCGGTCGGTGTGCTGGTGCGCCGCAACCCGCTCGTGATGTTCATGTGCATCGAGCTGATGCTCAACGCCGTCAACCTGAGCTTCGTCGCGCTTCGGCCCGGTTCGGCAACATCGACGGTCAGACCGCCGTGTTCTTCGTGATGGTCGTCGCCGCCGCCGAGGTCGTGGTCGGCCTCGGCATCATCATCTCGATCCTCAAGCGTCGCCCCGGTGCCACCGCCGACGACCTCGCGGAGCTCGAAGGGCTAGATCCATGCTCGACGTCATCTGGTTGATCCCTGCCTTCCCGCTCGCCGGGTTCCTGCTGATCCTGCTGTTCGGCCGCCGGCTCGGCGAGCCGCAGGTCGGGCTACCTCGCGTCGGCGATGGTGCTGGCGTCGTTCGTCGTGTCGGTCGGCGCCTACTTCGACCTGCTGTCGCTGGACGAGCACGATCGCACCCACGTCGAGACGCTGTTCTCGTGGGTGCCGGTCTCGTCGCTGCAGATCGACATGGCGTTCCTCGCCGACCCGCTGTCGATCACGATGTGCCTGTTCGTCACCGGGCATCGGCTTCCTGATCCACCTGTTCGCGATCGGCTACATGCACGGCGACCCGAAGTTCTCGAAGTTCTTCCTCTACCTCAACCTGTTCGTGCTCTCGATGACGCTGCTCGTGCTCGGCGAGAACCTGCTCGTCACGTTCCTCGGCTGGGAGGGCGTCGGCACCTGCTCGTACTTCCTGATCTCGTTCTGGCACACCCGCGACTCGGCCGCCACCGCCGGCAAGAAGGCGTTCGTCACCAACCGCATCGGTGACTGGGGCTTCATGCTGGCGATGTTCCTCGGCTTCGAGGCCGTCGGCTCGGTGAGCTACGGCGCCCTCAACGGCGCCGCCGAGGGCGGCGCGCTCGGCCAGTCGACGGCGACCGCGATCGCGCTGCTGCTGTTCGTCGGTGCGGTCGGCAAGTCGGCCCAGTTCCCGCTGTACCTCTGGCTGCCCGACGCGATGGAAGGCCCGACGCCGGTGTCGGCGCTGATCCACGCCGCCACGATGGTGACCGCCGGCGTGTTCCTGATGACCCGCATGAACCCGATGCTGGCCGCGGCCGCGCCGGAGGCGTCGACGATCATCGCCTGGGTCGGCGTCATCACGGCGCTGTTCGCGGCCACCGATCGCCGTCGCCCAGAACGACATCAAGAAGGTGCTGGCCTACTCGACGGTCTCGCAGCTCGGGTTACATGTTCCTGGCGGTCGGATCCGGCGCCTACGTCGCCGCCATCTTCCACATGGTCACGCACGCCTTCTTCAAGGCGCTGCTGTTCCTCGGGTCCGGCTCGGTGATCCACGGCATGCACCACGAGCAGGACATGCGCCAGATGGGCGCGCTGCGCAAGCTGATGCCGATCACGGCGTCGACGTTCATCATCGGCTGGCTGGCGATCGCCGGCGTGCCGCCGTTCGCCGGCTTCTGGTCGAAGGACGAGATCCTGCTGTTCGCGCTCGCCAAGAGCCCGGCGCTGTACGTGCTCGGTCTGGTCACGGCGATCCTCACCGCCTTCTACATGACCCGCCAGGTGATCATGGTGTTCTTCGGCGAGGCCAAGTGGGAGTCGCACGCCGAAGAGCACGGCGCGCACGGCGAGTTCAAGCCGCACGAGTCGCCGGTATCATGCTGTTCCCGCTCGTCGTGCTGGCCGGTGCTGTCGACCGTCGGCGGCGTCATCCAGCTGCCGGCGTTCGGCTTCATCCCCGACGACTGGCAGAACAAGCTCGGCGAGCTGGCTGCACCCGGTGGTCGAGGCCGGCGAGAGCGCACATCGCCGACACCAGCGCCTACGACAACAAGGGACTGCTGGCGTTGCTCGCGATCGCCTGTGCGTTGGCCGGCATCGTCGCCGCCGTACGCGATCTACGTCCGCAAGGTGCGCAAGCCGGTCGAGCCGGAGATCCTCGCCGAGGGCTGGCGGTACGACGCCACCGTCAGCGCCTTCATGGGTGGCCCGGGCCGCAAGGTGTTCGAGGCGGTCGCCTGGTTCGACAAGACGATCATCGACGGCGCCGTCAACGGTGCCGGCAAGGTCGTCTCCGCGCGGCGCCGGTCGATGCGTCGAGGGCAGACCGGCAACGTCCGCAACTACGCCGGCATCGTCGGGGTCGGCGTCGTGCTGCTGCTGGCCTGGTTCGTGATCGGCCGAGGGGTGCTGTGATGCACGGCAGCGCACTCGACTTCCCGATCCTGTCGATGCTGATCTTCGTGCCGGCCGTCGGCGCGGTGCTCGTCCTCGCTGCTCTCGAAGCGTCGCCCCGAGTACATGAAGCTCGTCGCCGCGATCGCGTCGGTCACCACCGGCGCGCTGGCGGTCTGGCTGACGGTCGAGTTCGATCGTCACGACGCCGGCTTCCAGTTCGTCTCGAACCACCCGTGGATCGAGGAGTGGGGGATCGGCTGGCACCTCGGTGTCGACGGGATCTCGCTGTTCCTCGTGCTGCTGACCGGCGTGCTGTTCCCGCTGGCGATCCTCGGGATCGATCCGCACAACGAGGACCCGGCCCAGGACAAGCCGTACTTCGCCTGGCTGCTGCTGCTCGAAGCCGGCGTGATGGGTTCGTTCCTCAGCCTCGACCTGTTCCTGTTCTTCGTGTTCTTCGAGATCGTGCTGGTGCCGATGTACTTCCTGATCGGCGGGTGGGGCTACGAGGGCGCGTCGTACGCCGCCACGAAGTTCTTCCTGTACACGATGATCGGCTCGGCGTTCATGCTGGTGTCGATCATGGCGACGGTGTTCATCGCCAGCCGCAACGGTGTCGACGGTGTCACGTTCGACCTCGTCGAGATCGCCGAGAACGCCTACTTCGCGGCGTCGACCGGACGATGGCTGTTCTTCGGCTTCGCGGTCGCGTTCGCCGTCAAGGTGCCGATCTTCCCGCTCCACACGTGGCTGCCCGACGCCCACACCCAGGCGCCGACCGCCGGCTCGGTCGTGCTGGCCGGCGTGATGCTGAAGCTCGGCACGTACGGTTTCCTGCGGTTCGGGCTGTACCTGTTCCCCGAGGCCGCGCACTGGAGCCGTTCGCTGTGGCTGACGCTGGCGGTGATCGGCATCATCGTACGGCGCGATCGCGGCCACGATGCAGAAGGACCTCAAGCGGCTCGTCGCCTACTCGTCGGTCGCCCACCTCGGCTTCATCGTGCTCGGCACGTTCGCGTTCACGTCGCAGGCGATCACCGGCTCGGTGATGCAGATGGTCAACCACGGCGTCTCGACCGGCGCCCTGTTCCTCCTCGTCGGCATGATCTACGAGCGCCGCCACACCCGCCAGATCGCCGAGCTGAAGGGCATCCAGGCGGTCGCCCCGATCTTCGCCGCGGCGTTCATGGTCGTGATGCTGTCGCTCGATCGGCGTGCCCGGCCTGAACGGGTTCGTCGGCGAGTACCTGATCCTGATCGGGTCGTTCCTGTCGGCGCGCTGGTGGGTCGTGGTCGCCGCCGACCGGCGTGATCCTCGCCGCGCTGTATCTGTTGTGGGCGTACCAGCGGGTGTTCCACGGCGAGCCCGACGAAGCCAACCGGACGTTCCCCGAGCTCAAGCTCAAGGAGGCGGCGCGTGCTGCTGCCGTTCATCGGCGTGATCGTGTTCACCGGCATCTACCCGAAGCCGATGCTCGAGCGGATCGAGCCGGCCGTCGACCGCCTGCATCGCCCACGTGGAGGACAAGGCCGGCTTCGAGTCGCCGAAGCCGACGGCGTCGATCGAGGTCGAGCCGCGACGACGAGCCGAGAAGCCAGCGCGGAGGCTGATCACTGATGCTCGCCCAGGACTTCGTCGCGCCCGCCGGTCGAGTGGTGGCACATCAGCCCGATCATCGCGCTGGTGTCCGGCGCGCTCGTTGCTGCTCGTGGTCGGAGCGCTGACGCCGACGTGGCCGCGCGGCGGCTACGCCGCGTTCACGATGCTGACCGCGCTCGTCGCCGGTGTGTTCGCGGTCGATCCAGTGGGACACGATCGATCGACGACGGCCCGGCCACGATGCTCAGCGGGTGCGTTGGCGTTCGACACGTTCGCGCAGTTCCTGACGATCACGATCTGCGTCGCCACGCTGCTGGTGGCGCTCGTCACCGACGACGAACTGCTCGCGGCCGGCAACGACGGCGCCCGAGGTCTACGCCCTGATGCTCGTCGCCGCCACGGGCGGCGTGGTGATGGCGGCCGCCAACGACCTGATCGTGCTGTTCCTCGGTCTCGAGACGCTGTCGCTGGCGCTGTACGTGCTGGCCGCCTCCGATCGCGACCGCACGCGCCAGCCAGGAGTCGGGCATCAAGTACTTCGTGCTCGGCGGGTTCGCGTCGGCGTTCTTCCTGTACGGCATCGCCCTGATCTACGGCGGCACGCAGTCGACCAACATCAGCGAGATCGTCGCCTCGTTCCAGGGCTCGGTGCTCATCGACGGCAGCGACCCGCTCGTGCTGGCCGGCATCGCCCTGCTGCTCGTCGGGCTCGGGTTCAAGGTCGCCGCCGTGCCGTTCCACGTGTGGACGCCCGACGTGTACCAGGGCGCGCCGACCAACGTCACCGCCTTCATGGCGTCGGTCGGCAAGGCGGCCGCGTTCGCGGCGATGCTGCGCGTGCTCGTGATCGCGCTGCCGTTCCACCGCGACGACTGGCGGCCGGTGATCTGGGTGCTGGCGGTGCTGTCGCTCGTCGTCGGTTCGGCGCTGGCCGTCGTGCAGACCGACGTCAAGCGCATGCTCGCCTACTCGTCGATCAGCCACGCCGGGTTCATCCTGGTCGGCATCGAGGCCGCCGGCCACCGTGCCGGCGAGCCGATGCTCGGCGACGGCGTGCCGAGCGTCGTCGACCTACCTGCTGCTGTACTCGGTGCTCACGATCGGCTCGTTCGCGGTCGTCGCGCTCGTCGGCCGCAGCAACGGTGGCGACACGTCGCTCGACGGCGTTCACCGGGCTCGCCAAGCGGCGACCGACTGCTGGCGGTGGCGTCTCACGGTGTTCCTGCTCGCCCAGGCCGGCGTGCCGCTGACGTCCGGCTTCATCGCCAAGTGGGGCGTGATCCAGGCCGCCGTCGAGGAGGAGAGCTACGCGATCGCGATCATCGCCATGGTGGCGGCCGTCGATCGCCGCGTTCCTGTACCTGCGGATCATGGTCAGCGTGTGGCTGCACGACGGCCCCGAGTCGACAGCGAGGCGCGTGCCCGTTCCGGCGATGACCGGGCTTGGCGGTGGCGCCGTCGGCGATCTTCACGCTCGCGTCGGCGTGTGGCCGCAATGGCTGCTCGACGCCGCCGACCACGTCAACTGCCTACGCCCGTTGAGGTAACGACCTCAACCGTTACTCGACGACGGACGGGTCGGGGATCCGGCAGCGGATCGCCCAGTTGAAGGCGTGCCAGCCCTGGTGCGGGTCGGCGATCACGCGTCGCGCTCTGACCGGCGGCTTCGTCGGAGATCGGCCGCGGGCGATGGGCCTTGACGTGCACCTCGGCGACGCGCTCCATCATGATGAACCAGCCGATCGCCTCGTCGACCGAGTCGCCGACCGTCAGCAGTCCGTGGTTGCGCAGGATCACGCCGCGCCCGTCGCCGAGCGCGGCGGCGATCCGCTTGCCGCCGTCGGTGGACTGCACGTTGACGTCCTCGCCGTCGTACACCGAATGGCAGCCCGTGGAACGCCGTCGCCTCCTGCACGATCTGCTGGAACGGCTCGGCGTTGGCCGACCACGGCGTGCCGTACGGCGTGTGCGTGTGGGCGGCGCACACGACCTCGGGCCGGGCCTCGTGGATCGGCCAGTGGATGTTGTAGCCGGTGATGTTGATCTCGGCGCGGTCGTTGCCGTTGGCGTCGATGATCGATCCATCCGGGCCGACCAGCACGAGGTCGCCCACCGTCGCCAGTCGCCGAACGGCACGCCGTAGCGCAGCATCCAGAAGCTGTCGGTGCGCTCCGGATCGCGGGCCGAGATGTGCCCGTCGCCCTGCTCGCCCCAGTGCAGCGCGCCGAACAGCCGATAGGCGAGCGCCGCGCGCCGCATGCCGATGGCGACGCGCAGTCGATCGAGGTCGTCGAACACCGGCTCGGCGTCGTCGAACCGCAGCGGCGGATGGACGCTCACGATCCATCGTAGCGTAGGCGCCGACGGTACCCTTGACGCCGATGCGTCCGGCCCGTCCGCCTGCTGCACATCCATCGCCGCCTGCGGTCCTGTCGCCGTCATCCGTCGCCGTCGCGATCGGGCGTCAGGCGCTGGCACACACCGAACTCGAGTTCACGCTGCCCGCCGACGGCACGACAGTCGGCGAGCCGATCGACGAGATCTCGGTCGGGTTCACCGAGGCCGTCACGCTGGTCGGCAACGGGTTTCGAGGTGCTCGATCCGCGACGGGCATGGTGCTCGAGCCGTTCGTCGTCACCGACGACAACTGGTCGTTCCGGCTCCAACTCGACCCGCCGCTCGCCGGCGGGCGGGTCGGTGTCGGTACGAGGTCCGCTCCGACGACGGCACGTGGTCAGCGGGTCGTTCAGGTTCACCGCGGCTGCCGAGCCGCCGCCGCCGACGCACGGCACCCGCAGCGACGTCGATCCCGGTGACAGCCCCACGACGACCATCATTCCGCCGCCGAGCGCTGTCGTCACGACCGCCGCGCCGCGTGTCGACGCTTCCGCCGCGACGACATCGGCACCGCGACGACCGTCGCCGTCGATCCCGAGGGCGAGTCGATGACGACAGGACGCGGACGGTCCTGATCGTCGTGCGGTCGCCGCCGCAGTCGGATCGGCGGTGTTCCTCGTCGTCCGATCCCGACGCACTCCATGAGCCAAGCGCTCCTCAGCGTCTGGCAGCGAGCACGCCGCTCGACGATTCCTCGCCGGGCGGGGCACTCCACCGCCGACGACCGCCTCCGCGACATGGGGGTCGGGCTGGCGTGTTCGGCGTGTTGGCGTCGGTCGGCGTGATGGCGTTCCTGGCATCGCGTGCACATCGGCCACGCCAGCGAGGTGCAGTTGCTGTTCGGCTCGCCGGCGGAGCGGGCTGTCTCACACTGCTCGGCGGGGTCCGGAACTGGCGGGCATAGCCAGGCGGAGCTCGAGATCGGCTTGACGGACGCGCTCGAGCTCGACGCCTCCGCCTCCAGCGCGATGGTGCGACTGCATCGCCGGCCTGATGCTGTTGCTCGGTGTCGACGCGGCGACCATTCGGCCAGCGCTCACGACGCCGGCGAACGCGCGCTTCGGAGCCGACCGATGTCGATACCGGTGGGTTCCGGGCTGCGGCGTCGGCGTTCGGGGTGGTCGGCGCTGCTCATCGGTGCCGCGTCGTTCGCGTTCGACGGTCACACGCTGACCGAAGGGACCGTGTGCGTGCACGCGGCCGCCGACTTCGTACACGTATGGCGGCTGGCGTCTGGTTCGGCGGGGTCATCGGCGCTCGTCGTGATCGCTGCGCGTCGCGTCGCGGAGCCCGGCTCGGACGCAGCCGCATCAGCGGGCTGGTCGTGCGCTTCTCGTCGATCGCCACGCTGGCGCTGGCCGCCGTGGTTGCGGCCGGGGCAGCGATGAGCCTGATATCTCGACGGCTGCCGGCGACTACACGTCGGACACGCAATGGGGGCGCCGCCTGATCATCAAGGTGGCCGTCGTCGCGATCGCCGCGTGATCGGCGCATACAACCACTTCGTCGTCGTGCCACGGCTCTCGCCGATGCCGACGATCCGACGATCGACACGAGCGCGTGATCACGACACGCTCACGCGTCAGAGTTGCTCGTGCTGGTGCTGGTCGTGGTCGCCACCGTGTTCCTGGTCAACGGCTCCACCGTGTGAGCCCGGACGGGGGGATAACCCCACCCCGATTCGCCGGCCGCGCTCCATGTCGCCGGCGGCCGCGATCCGGACGATGGATCGGCATGAACGCAACGTCGTCGCCACCACTCGCCACCGCTCGCCGCGCCTCGGCCCCTCGACGGCGTCGTCCGCCCCGCCGCGCGCTCTGGTGGTCGCAAGCCCGCGACCTCACCCGCGTCTGGGGCAAGGGGAAGCGCCGCCCAGGTCGGGAGTCGCCGGCGTCGACCTCGACATCCGTCGCGGTGAGCTGGTCGCCATCGTCGGACCCGTCCGGCTCGGGCAAGAGCACGCTCGGCGCGCTGCTCGCCGGCATCGACCACACCGACGTCCGGGTCGCTCGTCGTCGACGGACACCCGCATCGACCGGCTGAAGCGCGATCGGCTGGCCGCATGGCGCGGCGGCAACGTCGGCATCGTCTTCCAGGACTTCCACCTGCTGCCCGACACTGACCGCGCAGGAGAACGTCGAACTCGCGATCGAGCTCGGCGCGACCGGCGCCGGCGCGCCGGCTCCGCAAGCGGGCCGCCGCCAGCGGCGCTCGAGCGGGTCGGGCTCGCCGCCCACGCCCGCAAGTTGCCGGCCCAGATGAGCGGCGGCGAGCAACAGCGCGTCGGCATCGCCCGGGCGATCGTCACGCAGCCGCCGCTGATCGTCGCCGACGAGCCGACCGGTGCGCCTCGACCAGGCCAACGGACACGCCGTGTTCGACGTGCTCACCGGCCTCGCCGGCAACGGGACCACCGTCGTGTTCATCACCCACGACCTCGGCGCTGGCCGCCGCCGCCGACCGGGTCGTCGCCATGGTCGACGGCCGCGATCGCGTCCGACCACGTCGGCGAGGTCGGAGTCGTGATGAGCGCCATGCTCGAACAGTTCCGGCGTGCGCCGGGACGCATCGTCGCCAGCGTGTTCGCACTGGCGCTCGCCGTCGGCGCGATCGGCGTCCTCGCCGATCCCGACCGTCTCCGCCGAGCACGCTGCACGCCGCCGTCGCCGACGACGGGCTGGCCGACATCATCGTGCCGACGACGCCGCTCGACGACCGATCAGATCGACGCGATCGGCGCGCTCGCCGGGCGTCGTCGCCGCCGAAGGGCGAGATCGACCTCGCGGTCGACCTCGCCGGACGGCACCGAGCCGACGCTGGTCGGCCTCGCCCGGCGAGCAGCACGATGGACCTGCTCCACATCGACGAGCGGGCGCGATGTCGCCGCGCCCGACGAGGCCGTCACCGACGCGCGACTCGGCGCGATCGGCGACGCGGATCGACGGTCGACGGGTCGACACGTGACCGATCGTCGGTCACGGCTCCACGCTGTGGTGGTCCGACGTCGACAGCGTCGTGTTCACCGACCTCGCCACCGGCCGCCGGCTCGTCGCCGGACGGCGGGACCAACCGGCTCGTCGTGACCGCCGCCGACGACGGCGAGGACCGACTGCGCGCGATCTCCGATCGATCCAGGCGCGTGCTCGCCGACGAGCGGCGACACCGTACACCGAGCTTCCCGACCTACCTGCCCGATGGCATCGACACCGATCGACGCCGACATCGAGCAGGTCGAGCATGCTGATCGGCCTGCTCGGCATCGTCGCCGGCATCGTCGCGCTGGTGCTGCTCGCGTCGACGACCAACACGCTGATCACCGAGCGCACCCGCGAGGTCGCCGTCATGCGCGCCCTCGGCGGGCGCCAACGCCCGCTGCGCCGCCGGCTGCGCCGGATCGCGCTGGCCATCACCGGCGCGGCACTGGTGATCGGCCTCCCGCTCGGGATCGTCATCAGCAACCTGATCGCCCGCATGGTGCTCGAGAAGTTCGTCGGCGTCACGCCCGATGCCGGCCGTCGACTGGCGGGTCGCTCGTCGGCAGCGCGATCGGCATGCTGCTCGGTGCGCGGCTCGTCGCCGGCCCGCGCCGCCCGCCGGGTCACCCGCTGCCCCTCGCCGAGGCGCTGCGCGATCGCGACGGCGCGCCGTTCGGTCGTCGATGCGTCCAGCGTTCGCTGGCGCTCGCATCCCGTCGGGCGGCCTGCTCGTCGCGGATCGCCGCCCGCGGCCTCGCTGCGCCGGCCCGGCACGCGACGGTCGCGGTCGTCGCCCAGTATCGCGACCGCGGTCGCCGCGCGTTCCTCGTGCCCAGCCTGGCCGCGCTCGGTCAACGCCTACAACACGGCCGCGCTCGAGCCGTGGCAGCTGGGAGACGCAGCGCGATCGCCGACGATCCCGGCCTGCCCGTTCGCCCAGTCGATCGTCGCCGGTCAGCAGCGATGCCGAAGCCGGCATCTGGACGTTCGGCGAGATCGACGACTGGGAGATCGACGCCTACGGCCTGACGCCGGACACGACGATGTTCGACCCGCATGCTGCGCAGCCGGACGGTGGTTCGACCCGGCGATCGCAGCGAGGCCGTCGTCAGTGCCGGCTTCGCCGAGCGCGAGGACATCGACGTCGGCGACACGCTCGACGGTCGAGCTGGCCTCGGGCGCCGGTCGCACTACACGGTCGTCGGTCTCGCCGACGATCACACCCGCGCCGTCTACGTCGACCGCGCCGATCTGGCCGCCGACCTCGGCGCGCCGGGCATGGCAAACATCGTCTGGTCGACGATCCGACTCGACCGGCGATCGAGCTGCACCGGTGGCCGGTCCGACGACCGTCGACACCGCCGCCGACGTCGCCGCGAGGACGTCCGCGGGTCGCGAGGCGATCGTCGTGATCTTCGGTGCGATCGGGGTGCATCGTCGCCGGCGTCGCCGCCCTCGCAGTCGTGTCGTCGATGACCGTCAGCCTGTACGAGCGTCGCCACGAGCTGGCCACGCTGCAGGCGCATCGGCGCGCGGCGTCGGCGGCTGCGCAGCCTGCTGGTGCGCGAGCTGCTCGTCGTCGGTGTCGTCGGCGTCGCCGGCCGGGCTCGCGCTCGGCGCACTCGGCGACCCGCGGCGATCATCGCCTCGTTCGAGGCGAGCAACGCGGTCGACATCGGCGTCGTCGATGCCACCGGATCGATCCCGTTGATCGTGGTCGTCACGGCCGTCAGCCTGGTCCTGCTCGCCGCGGCCGTCGTGCGCGGCGCCGCCCGCCGACCCGGTCGCCGTGACCTTGCGAGGTGCGGCATGACGGTCAACCGACCAGACATGGCCACCGTGAGCTCGCGTCCCGACCTCCGGCGCCGCCGCGGCCGTCGGCGCGTCGGTGCCGCCGCCACCCCGCGCCGGCCGCTCTTCGCCGGCCGCGACGAATGGGACTGGGATCGGGTCAAGGAGCTCGCCGAGACTGGTATCGGCCGCTGCTCCAGCCGGAGGTGGCTGGCGCTGGCCTACCTGTTCGTCGGGATGCTGACCGGGTTCGTGTTCTTCGGCTCGCGGTGGTCGCTCGGTGGTCACGTTCGGTCTGCTGTTCGTCGGCGTCGGCTTCCTGCTGGTCGGCGCTGTTCTTCCGGCTCGTCGAGGCGCTCACCGGCGTCGAACGCCAGCTGGCGGCGATCGTCGGCGACCGACATCCCCGCCCGTGCCGTCACGCCGATCAAGGGGATCGGGCTGCGGGCGGTGCTCGACCCCGAGCGCTGGCGCCAGGTCGGCTTCCTGGCTGCTCAACGTCGGTGCTCGGGCTCGCTGCTGTTCGCGGCCGGCTCGTTCGCCTACTCGTTCGTGCTGCGGGTGATCTTCGACAACGAGGCGTTCGTCGGGTTCTCGCTGTTCTCGCTTCAACCCGTTCGCCGGGCTGATCGCGCTGGCGATCGGCGCCGTTCGCGCTCGGCGGCGCGCCGCGGCTGGCGGTGCTGGTCGCCCGGCTCAAGGTGCAGGTCGACGAGCTGGTTCCTCGCACCCGACCGGCTGGCCGCCGCCGAGCGGCGCGTGTCGACGCTGTCGGCGCAGCGCCAGGACATCCTCGACGCGGTCGCCAGCGAGCGGCGCCGGATCGAACGCAACCTGCACGACGGCGTGCAGCAGCAGCTGGTGGCGATCGGACTCGACCTCGGCATGGCCGAGCATCACCTCGACGCCGACCCGGACCGCGCTCGCGAGCTGATCGTCAGCGCCCGCGAGAAGGTGCAGGGCTCGATCGGCGAACTGCGCCAACTCGGACGTGGCCTGCACCCGGCGATCCTCGAGGACCGCGGCATCGACGCCGCGCTCTCGGCGGTCGTCGCCAACTCACCGATCCCGATCTCGGTGCACGTCGACCCCGACCTCGATCTGTCGACCGACGTCGCCGAGACCATCTACTTCGTCGTCAACGAGGCGATCGCCAACGTGATGAAGCACGCCAAGGCCAAGGTCGCCTCGGTGCACGTGATGAGGTGGGCGACGACGTGCGCGTCACCGTCCACGACGACGGCGTCGGCGGGGTCGACCCGTCGAAGGGAACCGGTCTCGCCGGCATCCGCGCCCGCGTCAACGCCGTCGACGGCATCGTTCGCGGTCACGTCGCCCGACGGCGGCCCGACCACGCTGACCGTCGAGATCCCGCGCCGCCGCGTCCGTCATCGAAGCGACGGAGTGCGGCATGAGCGAGCAGCTGATCCGCACGATCGTCGCCGACGACTCGGTGCTGCTCCGCGACGGCGTCGTGCGGCTGCTGACCGACTCCGGGTTCGACGTCGTCGCCGCCGTCGGCGACGCCGACGCCTTGCTCGACGCCGTCACCGAGTTCGACCCGACCTGTGCGTGGTCGACGTGCGGATGCCGCCGACCCACACCGACGAAGGGCTGCGGGCGGCGATCGAGATCCGCGACGTACCACCCCGGCGTCGCCGTGCTGGTGCTGTCGCAGTACGTCGAGGAGCGCTACGCCGGCGAACTGCTCGACCGGCGACGTCGCCGGGGTCGGCTACCTGCTGAAGGATCGCGTGATCGACGTCGACGACTTCCTCGCCGTCGCTGCGCCGGGTCGCCGCCGGCGGCAGCGCCGTCGACGCCGAGGTGGTCAGCCAGATCCTCGGCCGCTCGCGGCGCAGCACCGAGCTCGACCGGCTCACGCCGCGCGAGCGCGAGGTGCTGACGCTGATGGCCGAAGGGCTGTCGAACGCCGGCATCGCCGAACGCCTCGTGGTGTCGGGCGGCGCCGTCGAGAAGCACATCTCGAACGTGTTCATGAAGCTCGACCTCGAGCCCGGCGACGGCGCCCACCGCCGAGTGCTCGCCGTCCTCACCTACCTCCGCGCATAACCGAGGCTGGCACCAGCCGTTACGCCTACCCCTGCGAGCGCAGTTCGGCGATCCGTTGGTGGAGGAACTCGTGGCGGTGCGGCCTTCGGCGAGCACGACGTCGTCGGCGGGGTGCAGGAACAGCGGCAGCGACATGCGTGGCCGCAGCGCCGCCTCGCCGGTCGGGTTGACGACCCGATGCGTGGTGGCCGGGTAGTAGCCGCCGCTCGCCAGGTCGAGCATCTCGCCGCCGTTGACCGCCAGCGAACCCGGGTCGCACGGCACCGGGATACCAGTTGCCGTTGACGTCGAGCAGCTCGAGCCCGGCCTCGTCGGAGGCGGGCAGCACGGTCAGCAGGTTGATGTCCTCGTGGGCGGCGGCGCGCACGGCTCCCTCGCGGCACTTGCCGGTGCAGCGGCGGGTAGCGCAGCACCCGCAGCAGCGTGCGCGGCTGCCGTCCATCATCGTGCGACAACGGCATCGAGAACTTGGCGGCGACCTCGGGCGGCGTGTTGGCCTCGACCCAGCTCGAGCAACGTGTGGGCCAGCTCGGTCGGCGATCGTGCGGTACTGCAGCGCGGCGTCGCTGACCTCGTCTGGGTACACCGACCAGTCGTAGACGTGGAAGAACTCCTTGAGGTCGCGCACCGTGTGGCCCTTGGCGGTCTCGCTGCGGTCGGGCGGGAACTAGCCGACCTGACCGGCGGCGTCCATCAGGTACTTGTCGACCGCCGGCGAGTCGAACAGCGCCGCCCACTCGCGGTAGATCTGCTCGACCAGCGACCAGGGCAGCGGGTGATTGACGAGCACCGCGAACCCGGTCTCGCGCAGGCTCTGGGTGAAGGTCTCGGGTGCGTCCGGAGCGGTGTAGTCGACGACGGCAACGTCCATGCCCGCGAACGCTACGCCGCGACGGCGTCTGGACGAGATCGAGTGTCGGCGAGTGGCGAGCGCCGCTGGCGGCGTTCGGCAGTCGGCGGGCGACGCGCTCGCTCTTCGCCATCCGCGCCATCAGCCGGTCGCGGGCCTGCTCGCCCTCGGCGCTGAGGCCGGTGACCTGCTCGACGTTCCAGGTGCGCAGCACGACCGGCACGAGGATCTGCTCGTGGTGCACGCGAGGTCGTAGATGCCGGCCTGGGCGATCCGCTTGGCGTGCTCGGTGAAGCCGGGGATGCCGATGCCGGGCATCGCGAACGACGCCACCTGGCGCTCGATGCGCGACATCATGCCGTCGGGGTCGACCTCGATCGCCGCCGCGGCGAGGTCGCGGTAGAACAGCTGGTGCAGGTTCTCGTCGCAGGCGACCTGCATCATCACGTCGTAGCCGGCCGGGTCGCCCATCATCTTGCCGGTCGCGCGGTGCGAGATGCGGGTCGCCAGCTCCTGCAGGGCGAGGTAGACGAAACCGTCCTGCAGCGTCGCCGGGTCGGGGGTGATCCCGCCCGACACCTGCGCCATCCGGCAGCGCTCGAGGTGATGCGGGTCGATCGCCCGGGTGGCCATGAGGTAGCCGTAGATCGCCATCGAGTGGCGGCCTTCTTCGGCGGTCCAGCGCCGAACCCAGGTGCCCCACGCGCCGTCGGCGCCGAACAGTGCTCTCGACGGTGCGGAAGTAGTACGGGAGGTTGTCCTCGGTCAGCAGGTTGACGAGCAGCGCCGAACGGACGGCGTCGTTGAGCTCGAACCCGGCCAGGTCGGCGTCGTCCATCGTCCACTCCTCGCCGGCGATCGGGTCGCGGCCCACGGCCGTACGGCACGTGCTCGTGGGGAACCATTCCTTGGAGGTCGCCAGGTGGCGTTCGAGCAGGCGCTCGACCGTGGTGTCGAGGTCGTCGAGGAGTCGCTGGGCGTCGAGCACCCACCGTATCTTAGCGCGCCTACCGACCAGTAGGTAGCGACCGTGTGGAGTTCGTCGTACCGAGCTGTTCGAGCCGTGTTCGACGCAGTCTCGACGTCAATCTCGAGTTCATCGATCGATGGCGTAGCCGGCACGACGCGGCAGCGGCCACGGTCGATGCGGCGTGTTCGCTGCCTCTGACCTCGAACGACGCCCGCACGCCGGTCTCGCGGACGTGCAGGCCAGGCCCTCGCGGATGTGCTGCACCTCGAGCAGGTTGGCGCCGCTCTTGGCGAAGATGTCGAGCAGCCGAGCCAGGCCGCCGGGGCGGTCGTCGATGCGCACGAACACCGTCAGCCGGCGCCCGGCGCCTGGTCTCGTGGCGCCGGATCAAGCCCGGGCACGACGCCGAGGTCGACGTTGCCGCCCGACAGCACGACGCACGTCGTGCCGTCGGCGGCGGGTGGCACGCTCCGCTCATCAGCGCCGCCACACCGACCGCACCGGCGCCCTCGACGTAGAGCTTGGCGCGCTCCATCAGCAGCACCATCGCGTCGGCGATCGTGTCCTCGTCGACGGTGACGACGTCGTCGAGCCAGCGTTCGATCAGCGGGCGCGGTGACGACGCCCGGGTGCTTGACGGCGATCCCGTCGGCGAGCGTCGTGATCGCCCCGGCCTCGGGCGGCGCGACCGGCGTACGGGCGCACACCGTCGGCCTGCACGCCGATCACGCGCACGTCGGGTCGCAGCGACTTGACGGCGATCGCGATCCCCGCCGCCAACCCACCGCCGCCGAGCGGCACGACGACGCACGCCAGATCGGCGATGTCGTCGACGAGCTCGAGCCCGAGCGTGCCCTGCCCGGCGACCACCGCCGGATCGTCGAACGGGTGGCAGAACGCCATGCCGGCCGTCGTCGGCGCGCGCGCTGGCGGCGGCCAACGCGTCGTTGACGCTGGCGCCGCCCTCGTGCACGATCGCCCCGTACGCCGCGGCACGCCTCGATCTTCGAGATCGACGCTCCGGCGGGCACGAAGATCTCGCACGGCACGCCGAAGTGATGGGCGGCGAACGCCAGCGCCTGGGCGTGGTTGCCGGCGCTGCCGGCGGTGACCCCTGCCGCGGCGGCGTCGCCGAGCGTGGCCAGCTTGTTCATCGCCCCGCGGATCTTGAACGCACCGGTGCGTTGCAGGTTCTCGGCCTTGAGCACGACGTGGCGCACCGACCAGCTCGGACAGCGTCACCGAGGGCACGACCGGTGTGTGCTTGACGACGTCGCGCACCCGCGCCGACGCGCCGAGCGGATCGATGGCCAGATCGACGTCCACGACGCGACAGTACGCGCCGCGCGCAGCGTCGCGTGCGCGTCTACGGTCCGGGGTGGCCGAGCTCGCGTGCCGGTGGTCGACCTCGAGCCGTGGTCGGACGGTGACGCCGCAGCAGCGCCGATCGGTGGCCGCCAGTGTCGACGAGGCGTTGCGCACCGTCGGATTCATGCAGATCGTCGGGCACGCGCATCCCCGACGAGGTGATCGCGGCGATGGTGGTCGCACAGCGACGCTTTCTTCGACGTGCCGCTCGAGCCAAGCTGGCGGCCCGACCGCACGACCTCGACCGTCAATCGCGGGTACGCCGCGCCGGCACCGAGGCGCTGTCGTACAGCATCGGCGACGCCGCCCCGCCCGACCTGTTCGAGGCCTTCAACATGGGCGAAGACGTCGGTCGACGAGGCCGACCCGTTCTACGCCGCCGAGCGCCACCGCATGTTCGCCGCCAACATCTGGCCGGTCGACGATGCCAGCGCTGCGCGCCGCGCTGGTGGCTACTTCGCGCGAGGCGCGACGCGTGGCGCTCGGCTCTGACCGATGTCTTCGCCGGTCGCGCTCGGCCTGCCGAGCAATGGTTCCGACCGTACGTCGAGCCGCTCGACGACGACGCATGCGCACGATCAACTACGAGCGTCGGCACGGCGAGCCCGACCCGCTGCCCGGTCAGCAGCGGATGGGTGCCCACACCGACTACGGCGTGGTCACCGTGCTCTGGGCCGACGCGATGCCCGGGCTGCAGATCCTCGGCGGACGGGGCATGGCACGCCGTCGTCGCCGGCGCCGGCGCGCTGCTCGTCAACCTCGGCGACCTGACCGCCGAGTGGACGAACGACCGGTGGCGGTCGACCCTGCACCGGGTCGTGCCGCCCGCCGATCGCCGGTCGGTGCGGCGGCGCAGCACGGCGTTCTTCTTCGACGCCGACTGGGATGCCCGGATCGAGTGCGTGCCGACCTGCACCGACCCCGATCATCCGCCGAAGTACCCGCCGGTCATCGCCGGCGAGCACCTGATGGCGAAGTTGATGGGTCCGCGAACGCTGCAGCCGAGCGACGCCATCGACACCGCCGCCGACCGCCCGGAGCTGACTCGACTCGGCTCGCTCCGGTCGGACCGAGTGCAGCGCCGCGACGGCGGGAGCGCCAGTCAGGACGAAGTTGGGCCGCGATCTTGGCCCCTGGTAGCCTCGCTGCCCGATGTCGCTGTTTCTCCGCGATTACCTCACCGATCGTCTGGTTCGGCCTCGCCGCGGTGCTGCTGGCAGGGCTGTTGCTCGGCGTCGCCGCCGTCGTCCGGCCGTCGCGGCCCAGCAAAGCCAAGCTCACCGCCTACGAATCGGGCGTCGATCCGGTCGGCCACGGCTGGTCGCAGAGCCAGGTCCGGTACTACGTGTTCGCCCTGCTGTTCGTGATCTTCGACGTCGAAGCGGTGTTCATCTTCCCGTGGGCGGCCGCGATCGAGCGCTACGGCTGGTTCGGCCTGGTCACGATGCTGATCTTCATCGTGCTGCTGCTCGACGGCCTCGTGTACGCGTGGAAACGAGGGCTTCTCCGATGGGTCTAGTGGATCGCGGGCGGATGCCCGCCCCGCTCACCAAGCTGTTCAACATGGGTCGCTCCTACTCGATGTGGGTGTACCAGTGGGGCCTCGCCTGCTGCGCGATCGAGATGGGTGCGGCGTTCGCTTCGCCGCGCTACGACGTCATGCGGCTCGGTGTGATCCCGCTGCCGGCCAGCCCGCGCCAGGCCGACCTCGTGGTCGTGTCGGGCACGGTCACCGACAAGATGGCTCCGGCCGTCAAGCGCCTGTACGAGCAGATGCCCGAGCCGAAGTACGTGATCTCGATGGGTTCGTGCGCCAACTGCGGCGGCCCGTACTGGGACTCGTACTCGGTCACCAAGGGCGTCGACCAGATCATCCCGGTCGACGTCTACGTGCCCGGCTGCCCGCCCCGTCCCGAGGCGCTGCTCGAGGGCGTCGTGCTGCTCCAGCAGCGGATCAAGAACGAGGACATGGCCGCCAAGTGGCGCAACGAGGAGTACACGTCGCTGCAGCTCGACCGACGGCGCGCGAGGCCGGCAGCGAGCCGATCGTGGTCGGGGGTGGCCCGATTGAGTGACACCGTCCACCGACGACTCGCCGGCGTTGCCGGGCGACGGGCTGCGCGAGGGCGATCGTCGACGCGCTGCGCGTCGGCGCTCGGCGAGCGGCTGCTCGACACGCACCTCATCCCGCAGCGCGACCTGTGGGTGCGGGTCGCCGCCGAGGCGTGGGTCGCCGCCGGCGACGGCGCTGCAAGGCGCACGGGTTCGACTACTTCTGCTTCCTGTCGGCGATCGACTGGATGCCGTCGCCGTACGGCAAGGGCGAGGACGACCCGTCCGCGCCGCCGGCCGAGCCCGACGCCCGACGCCGGCGCGATCAAGCAGGGCTACGCCGGTGGCGAGACGCGGTTCCAGATGCTCGCCCGGCTCACCGACACCGCGTCGCCACGTCGGCGTCACGCTCAAGGCCGACGTGCCCGATCGCTGACGATGCCGACCGTGGATCCGCGTCTTCGCCGGCGCCAACTGGCACGAGCGCGAGACGCACGAGATGTTCGGGATCGGGTTCGACGGCCACCCCGACCTGCGCAACCTCTACCTGCCGGGCGAGTTCGAGGGCTACCCGCTGCGCAAGGACTTCCCGCTGCTGTCGCGGATGGTCAAGCCGTGGCCCGGCATCGTCGACGTCGAGCCGATGCCCGGCGTCCGACGAGGAACGCCGCCGAGGCAGCGCCGAGGAGCGGTGCCGCATGACGATCGCTCAGCGAGCGCCAGCAGCTCTCGTACATCGCCGCCCAGGCCGCCGACGCGCGCCTCAACGTCGAGCTCGAGACCGAGGGCATGACCCTCAACATCGGCCCCCAGCACCCGGCCACGCACGGCACGCTGCGCATCATCGCCCGCCTCGACGGCGAGCAGGTGGTGTGGGCCGAGCCGGTCGCCGGCTACATGCACCGCGGCTACGAGAAGCTCACCGAGGTCCGCACCTTCCCGCAGGTCACCACGCTGATCAACCGCATCGACTGGCTGGGCAGCTTCGCCAACGAGGTGCCGTTCATCCTCGCCGCCGAGCAGCTGATGGGCATCGAGGCGCCGCCGCGCGCCCAGCACATCCGCACGATCCTGTTCGAGCTCAGCCGGATCGCCAACGTCGGCCTGTTCCTCGGCGACCTCGGCGTGCAGCTCGGCGCGGTCACGCCGGTGTTCCTCGCGTTCCGCGACCGCGAGTACGTGCTCAACCTGATCGAGGGCGCCACCGGCGGCCGCTTCCACCCCAACTTCGACCGCATCGGCGGCCTCAAGGACGACCTGCCGAAGGGCTGGATCGACGAGACCAAGCAGGTCATGAAGCAAGCTGCGCGACGTTCTGCGACGAGATCGACGACCTGCTGTTCGGCAACGAGATCTTCCAGAGCCGCACCCGCGGCGTCGGCATCATCCCGGCCGAGGTCGCCAAGTCGTACGGCCTGTCGGGCGCCAACCTGCGCGCGTCGGGCGTCGACTGGGATCTGCGCCGCGACCAGGTCGCTGCCGATGGCGTGGGACAAGGTCGACTTCAAGGTCTGGACGCACCCCGACGGCGACTCGTGGGCGCGCTGCTGGGTGCGTCTCCAGGAGACGCGCGAGGCCGACCAAGATCGTCGACCAGCTGCTCGACACGCTCCCGGCCGGGCCGGTGATGGCCAAGGTGCCGCGCATCATCAAGGTGCCCGAGGGCGAGGCCTGGGTGTCGACCGAGAACCCGCTCGGCGAGATGGGCTACTACGTCGTCAGCAAGGGCGACCTCGGCCCGTTCCGGGTGAAGATCCGCTCGGCCAGCTTCAACAACATCTCGATCGCGCCGTGGGTGCTGAAGGGCGTGTACGTGCCCGACATCATCACGATCCTCGCCAGCCTCTACTTCATCCTCGGAGACATCGACCGGTGATCTCCTCGCTCTGCCGCCGAGATGCCGTACTGGGGGCAGTCGCTGCTGCGCGTGCTCGGCGGCATCGTCGCCGTGCTGCTGCCGGCCGGCACCATCGTCTACGTCTTCCTGTTCAAGATGATGTCGTTCATGCAGAGCCGGCTCGGCCCGATGGAGGCCGGTCCGTACGGCTCGATGCAGCTCCTCGCCGAGGTCGGCAAGTGGCTGCAGAAGGAAGACATCATCCCCGAGAACGCCGACGCGCCGATCTTCAAGATGGCGCCGATCATCGTGCTGGTGTCGACGTTCCTGCTGGTCGTCGTCGTGCCGTTCGGCCCCGACGCCTGGTTCACCAACTTCCAGGCGGGCGTGTTCTACGCCTTGGCGATCGGCGTCGGTGTCGGTGATCGGCATCATGGTCGCCGGCTGGGCGAGCGCCAACAAGTACTCGCTGCTCGGTGGCCTGCGCGCCGCCGGCCAGCTGATCGCCTACGAGCTGCCGATGGTGCTGGCCGCCGTCGGCGTCGTCATCCAGGCCGGCTCGATGAACCTGCAGCAGATCGTCGTCGCCCAGAACACGGGCGAGATCTTCGGGTCGGGGTGGCTCGGGCATCCCGTTCGTCCTCACCCAGTTCGTCGGGCTTCCTGATCTTCATGATCGCCGTGCAGGCCGAGCTCACCCAGCCGCCGTTCGACATGCCGATCGCCGAGTCCGAACTCGTGTCGGGCTACATGACCGAGTACTCGGGCTTCCGGTTCCTCATGTTCTTCATCGCCGAGTTCGCCACCGCCGGCGTGTTCGCCGTTCATCGCCGCCGTGTTGTTCCTCGGCGGCTGGGGCGTGCCGTTCGCCTGGTTCGGCTGGGACTCGGTCGACGACGTCGACAACTGGATGAACGTCGCCGGCCCGCTGATCATGTTCACCAAGATGATGCTGCTCACCGGCATCATCATGTGGGTGCGCTTCAGCTACCCCCGGTTCCGTGAAGATCAGCTGCAGCGATTCGCCTGGAAGGTGCTGATCCCGATCGTCGCTCGTCAACATCGTCGTCACGGCCGATCCTGAAGGTGGCCGTCTGATGCCCAAGGTTCCCGGCCTCGTCAAGGGTCTCGGTGTCACGATGGGCACGATGTTCCGCACCGCCAAGGACGGCGCGAACACCGTCCAGTACCCGCACGCCAAGGAGATCGCCGCCGATCCGTGCCCGCGGCGTCATCGCCCTGCGCGAAGACAACTGCACGGCGTGCATGCTGTGCGCCCGGTCGTGCCCCGACTGGTGCATCTACATCGAAGGTCACAAGCAGCTCGCCCCGCCGCGCCGGGCCGGTGGCAAGCCGCGCCAGGTCAACCACCTCGACCGCTTCGACATCGACTACGCGCTGTGCATGTACTGCGGCATCTGCGTCGAGGTGTGCCCGTTCGACGCCCTGTTCTGGAGCCCCGAGTACGAGTACTCCGAGCCGCGCATCGCCGACCTGCTGCACGACAAGACCAAGCTCGGCGAGTGGATGGAGACCGTGCCGGAGGCACCCGAACTCGAAGCCGGAGCGCAGAAGAAGTGATGCTCGCGTTGCTCGCTTGACGTCCGACGTCAACGTCGCCCAGAACGTCGCGTTCTACATCATCGCCGCCGGCGATGGTGTGGGGTGCGATCCGCGTCGTCACCACCAACAACGTCGTGCACGCCGCGCTGTGGCTGGTGGTCGTGCTCGGCGGCGTCGCCGCCCAGTACATCCTCGCCGCCGCCGAGTTCGTCGCCGTGTCGCAGATCCTGGTGTACATCGGCGCCGTGATGGTGCTGTTCCTGTTCGGCATCATGCTCACCCGCGCCACGGTCGGCGCCGAGGACCGACCTCAACAACAAGGGGTGGGCGCATCGGCATCCCCGTGGCGCTCGGCATGTTCGGCGTGCTCGGCGTACGCCGTGATCGACGCCGTCGGCGACGACGTGCTCGTCGACCCCGACGCAGGCGCAGATCGCCGCGACCACCACCGCCATCAGCGACGGCTACCTCGGGCGACTACCTCATCCCGTTCATCGCGCTGTCGTTCGTCCTGCTCGCCGCCGCCATCGGCGCCATCGTGCTGGCGAGGAAAGACTGATGTACGCCGTCAACTTCCTCGTGCTGAGCGCGGTGCCTGTTCTGCATCGGCGTGTTCGGCGTCATCGCCCGCCGCAACGCCGTGATGGTGCTGATGTCGATCGAACTCATCCTGAACTCGGTCAACCTCAACCTGGTCGCCTTCGCGCTGATGAACGACAACGATCGACGGTCACGTGTTCGCCCTGTTCGTGATCGCCATCGCCGCCGCCGAGGTCGGCGTCGGCCTGGCGATGGTGCTGATGGTCTACCGCAACCGGCGCTCGATCGCCCTCGACGAGCTGTCGGAGATGAAGGGCTGACATGCTGCTCGCAGCAGAGACCGCAGACGCAGTCGCAGTCGGCCGGCTGGTTCCTCGACCACGCCTAGCTGATCCCGGTCATCCCGGCGGTCGCGTTCTTCGTCATCATCTTCTTCGGCAAGCGCCTGCCGAAGGGCGGCAGCGAGGTCGGGCTCGCTCAGCATGGTCGCGGCGTTCGTCATCGCCGCCGGCGCCGCCGTGCAGTGGATCGATCGCGTCGACGCCGGCGCACGGCGAAGAGGTCGAGCCGGTCGATCCAGCCAATGGACGTGGTGGCAGTCGGGCGGCATCGAGTTCGGGATCGGCCAGCACATCGACGGGCTGGCGGTCATGGCGCTGCGTGCTCGTCACGTTCATCTCGACGCTCGTGCAGCTGTACTCCACCGAGTACGTCAGAGGCGACCGCCGCTACACCCACTTCTTCGCCAGCCTCACGTTGTTCTCGGCCGGCATGTTGACGATGGTGCTGGCGCCCAACATGGTGCAGCTCATCCTCGGCTGGGAGATCATGGGTCTCTGCTCGTTCATGCTGATCGGGCACTGGTGGGAGGAGGAGGCCAACAGCCGGGCCGGCGCTCAAGGCGTTCTTCACGGTGCGCGTCGGCGACATGGGCCTGCTGGTCGGCACGGCGATGCTGCTCGGCATCTTCGGCACGCTCGACATCCGCGGCATCAACGAGGTGGCCGCCACCGGCGAGTTCGACAGCCAGAGCATGCTGATGTGGGCGGCGGTCGCGCTGTTCATCGCCTGCATCGGCAAGTCGGGCCAGTTCCCGCTCCACACATGGCTGCCCGACGCCATGGCCGGCCCGACGCCGGTCAGCTCGCTGCTGCACAGCTCGACGATGGTCGTCGCCGGCGTGTTCCTCGTGGCCCGTCTGTACCCGGTGTTCCACGTCGGCCTCGAGATCAACGCTGGCCGGTCAGGACGTTCAACCTGATCGCCGTCATCGGCGGCATCACCGATCCTGATCGCGGCGCTGCTGGCGTTCGTGCAGAACGACATCAAGAAGGTGCTCGCCTACTCGACCGTGTCGCAGCTCGGCTACATGATGATGGGTCTCGGCGTCGGCGCGTGGACCGGCGGCCGTGTTCCACATCTTCACCCACGCCTTCTTCAAGTGCTGCCTGTTCCTGTGCGCCGGTTCGGTCAGCCACACCGCCAGCCACCACAGCTTCGACATGAAGAAGGACATGGGCGGCATCTGGCGCAAGATGCCGATCACGTTCGGCGCCTGGATGATCAGCACGGCGGCGCTGTGCGGCATCCCGTTCTTCAGCCGGGTTCTTCTCCAAGGACGAGATCATCGACTCGGCCAAGCACAACGACTACACGGTGTTCTATCTACATCGGCATCATCGGCGCCTTCATGACGACCGCCTACATGACGCGGGCGACCTACCTCACGTTCTTCGGCAAGCCGCGCGGCGGCGCCGCCCACTTCATGGGCGTCGAACGACGCTACCAGCTGTCGCACGGCGCACGATGCGCACGACGACCACGTGCGCACGCTCACGACGCGCACGGTCACGATGACGCACGACGCTCACGACGACCATCACGCGCCCGGCGCATCACGAGCCGCAAGTTGCCGTTCGCCCCGTTCGATTCGCCGTGGCAGATCACGGCGCCGCTCATGATGCTCGGCGTCCTGGCGATCGGGTCGCGGTTACCTCAACGCGCCGGCGTTCGACATCCACTGGTTCGAGCACCAGACCGAGTCGTCGATCGGCCTGCCGTTCGCCGAACACGAGGAGGCCGCACGCGAAGAAGCGCGCCGGCGAGTCGGCAGAGGCGTGCTGCCGAAGAGGCCAGCGCCGAGGACGCACCGAGGCGAGCACGCTGCCGGCGCGGACGCCGCGCGATCTACAGGTGCCCGCGCCGCCGAGTTCACGTGGTCGGCGGCGCTGCCCGGGCTGGTCCTGGTCGCGCTCGGGTCATGGTCAGCTGGTCATGTGCCTGGCGGTGTTCGGTAGGCGCAAGACCCCGTTCTCGGCCTTCGTCGGGCTCACCAAGCGCAGCACGGTCGCCGGCGGCGTGCACACGTTCCTGGTCAAGAAGCACTACCTCGACCACCTCTACGAGAACGTCATCGTGCGTGGCATCGCCCACCCGATCGCACAGGCCGCGTACTGGGTCAACCAGAACGTCCTCGACGGCATCGTCAACGGTGCCGGCACGGCCGGCAAGCAAGACCGGCGACTGGGTCTACCGCAACATCGACCAACGCGTGGTCGACGGTGCGGTCAACGCATCGGGTGTGGTCGCTTCCGAAAGCGGCCATGCCCTCCAACCCGTCCAATCCGGCAAGGTCAACCAGTACGGCGCGCTGCTCTTCGGCGCCGCCACGGTGGGCGCGATCGTCCTGATCCTCACGAACGTCTGAGGCGAACCATGACATGGATTTCAGCGACAACTACCTTCTCACCCTCGGCACGTTCCTGCCGCTGGTCGGCGTGCTCGTGATGATGTTCGTGCCGGCCGCCGAAGAGACAGCTGCACAAGCAGATCGCCATCGTCACGTCCGGGGCCACGGTGGCGGTCGGCATCTGGACCCTGGTCGCTGTTCGACTACGAGCGCCGAGCGTCGCTCCAGTTCGCCGTCGACGAGGAGTGGATCGAGGTCATCAACGTCCAACTACACGATCGGCCTCGACGGCATCAGCCTGCCGCTGTACTTCCTGTCGATGGCGTCACGTTCCTCGTGGTCGATCTACACCTGGAACAACATGCCCGACGCCGGCAACCCCAAGTCGTTCCTGATGCTGATGCTCGTCCTGCAGGTCGGCATGGCCGGGTCGTTCATCGCCCAGGACCTGATCTTGTTCTTCGTGTTCTTCGAGGTCGTGCTGCTGCCGATGTACTTCATGATCGGCGTGTGGGGCGGCGAGCAACGCCAGTACGCCTCGCTCAAGTTCTTCCTCTACACGATGTTCGGTTCGGCGCTGATGCTGGTGGCCTTCCTGGCGCTGTTCTTCCAGACCGGCGCGACGAGCTTCGGTTTCGCCTACCTGTACGAGGCGGGCGCGGCGATTCCGACAAGGACGTCCAGGTCTGGATCTTCGCCGGCATGTTCATCGGCTTCGCCGTCAAGGTGCCGATGTTCCCGTTCCACACGTGGCTGCCCGACGCCCACACGCAGGCGCCCACCCAGGGTTCGGTGATCCTGGCGGCCATCCTGCTGAAGCTCGGCACGTACGGCTTCGTGCGGATCGCCCTTCCGATGCTGCCGCAGGGCGCCGAGGAGTGGGCGCCGGTGATCGGCATCCTCGCCGTGATCGGCATCATCTACGGCGCCCTCGGCTGCCTCGCCCAGACCGACATGAAGCGACTGATCGCCTTCTCGTCGGTGGCCCACATGGGCTTCGTGATGCTCGGCATCTCGACCCTCACCGTGATCGGCATCAACGCCGCCCTGTTCGGCATGGTCGCCCACGGCCTGATCACCGGGATGCTGTTCTTCGTCGCCGGCTCGGTGAAGCACCGCTACCACACGCTCGAGATCAGCCGCCTGCGCGGGCATGCTGATCCAGATGCCGAAGATGGGCTGGATCCTCGGCTTCTCCGCGATGGCGTCGCTCGGCCTGCCCGGCCTGGCCGGGTTCTGGGGCGAGTTCCCGGCGATCCTCGCCTCGTACGAGCCCGAACTTCGGCGCTCAACGAGCCGCTGTACCGCACGCTGATGGTCATCGCCGCCCTCGGCACGGTGCTCGCCGGCGGCATACCTGCTGTGGCTGTACCAGCGCACCGCCTTCGGCGACCCCGAACCCCGAGTTCATGTCGCACGACGACGATCACGGCCACGGTCACGGCCACGTCGCCCACTCGCTGAGCGCCGCCGCCAACGACGATCCGACGACGACCGATGACGACGACCACGACCACGCCGACATCCACGACGTCACGCTCGATCGAGTGGATCGCCTGGACGCCGTTCCTGGTCGCGATCGTCGTGTTCGGCGTGTACCCGCAGCTGATGTTCAAGATCATGGACCCGGCTGTCACGCAGCTCGTCGACCACGTGGGGGCCGGCATCCCGTGATCGTCTGCCCTCCTCGCCCAGGCGTCCGAATGGCAGGCGCCCGAGATCGACTGGCACGCGCTCGCCCCCGAGATCGTGCTGGTCGTCGGCATCAACCTCGTGCTGCTCGTCGACCTCTGGCTCGACGCCAGCAAGAAGTGGATGATGGCGACGCTCAGCCGGGTTCGTGCTGCTCGGCGCGTTCATCCCGGTGGTCACGCTGGCCGTGGTCGGCGACGACGTCGCGGTCGATGTTCGACGGGCGCTACGTCGTCGACGACTACTCGCTGGTCCTGAAGGCGTTGTTCCTCCTCGTCGGCTACGTGATCGTGCTGCTCAGCCAGACCGAACTCGAGGAGGGCGGCTACTACCAGGGCGAGTACTACCTGCTGCTGCTGGTCAGCATCCTCGGCATGGTCATGATGACCTCGAGCCGCGACCTCGTGTCGATCTTCGTGGCGCTCGAACTGCTGTCGATCCCGGCCTACATGATGGCGGCGTGGCGCAAGCGCGACCGCAAGTCGAACGAGGCCGGCGTCAAGTACTACCTGATGGGTGTGTTCGCCTCCGGCGTCCTGCTGTACGGCATGAGCTACCTGTACGGCACCACCGGCACGCACCAAGCTGACCGACATCGGCGCCGCGCTCGACGGCGACGACCTGCTGCCGATGCAGGTGGTCGGCGGTCGTGTTCGTGATCGTCGGGTTCGGCTTCAAGGTGTCGGCGGTGCCGTTCCACACCTGGGCGCCCGACACCTACAGGGCGCGCCGACTGCCGGTGACGGCGTTCCTCTCGGTGGCGTCGAAGGCGGCCGGGTTCGTCGGGCTGCGTGTCGTTGCTGTACGTCGCCCTGCTACCCGGCCGAGCGACGTGTATCGAGCCGTTCATCTGGGTGCTGGCGGCGCTGACGATGACGGTCGGCAACGTGCTGGCGCTGCGCCAGACGAACATCGTGCGCCTGCTCGCCTACTCGTCGGTCAGCCAGGGTGGCTTCATCCTGATGCCGCTGGCGGTGATGGCCACCGGCGACGCCGCCGAGTCGGCGCTCAAGTCGGTCGTGATCTACCTCCTGATCTACGCCTTCTCGAACCTCGGCGCGTTCGCCGTGGTCATCGCCGTCAGCCGCAAGACCCACAGCGGTGAGATCTCGTCGTTCGGCGGGTTGATGAGCTACGCCCCGGGCTTGGGCTGCTGATGACGCTGTTCCTCGCCTCGCTCGACCGGCATCCCGCCGTTCGGCATCTGGATCGCCAAGCTGCAGTCGTTCAAGACGCTGCTCGACGCCGGCGCGACGTCGGCCTACGTGCTCGCCATCATCGCCGCCGTCAACACCGTGATCGCCGCCGCCTACTACATGCGGGTGCTGCGCGAGATGTGGATGAAGCCCGTTCCCGACGGCGACACGACGCCGATCGTCGCCCCGCAGCCGGTGTGGGTCGCGCTCGGCATCTGTGCCGCCGGCACGCTCGTGCTCGGCCTCGTGCCCGGGCCTCGTGCTGCGGTTCGCCGACCTCCCCGACCTCACCGGCGCCTTCGGCCAGTAGGTCAGCGCGCCGATCGGTGCGGCGCTCACTACCGACGCCCGGTGATCCCGTTCGAGCGGTTCATGGCGGACGCGCTGTACGGGCCCGACGGGTTCTACACGACGGCGGGCCGCGCCGGGCGGCGCGGTGACTTCCTCACGTCGCCCGAGGTCGGGCCGCTGTTCGGTGCCGTCGTCGCCCGCTTCCTCGACGCCGAGTGGGCGCGGCTCGGCTCGCCCGACCCGTTCACGGTGGTCGACGCGGGCGCCGGGCCGGGCACGCTGGCGCGCTCGGTGCTGGCGGCCGCGCCCGATGTGCCGCGCAGCGATGCGGTACGTGGCGGTCGAGGTCTCGGCCGCCCAACGCGAACAGCATCCGCGCCGGTGTCGAGTCGCTGCGCCGAGCTGCCCGACGGACCGTTCGACGGGGTGATCATCGCCAACGAGCTGCTCGACAACCTGCCGTTCCGGCTCGCCGTGCACGACGGCGGCTGGCGCGAGGCGTACGTCGTCGACGCTGCCCGACGGGACGCTGGCGAGACCCTGAGCGCGCCGTTCGACCCGCTGCCGGCCGTGCTGCCCGAACGCGCCGCGCTCGGTGCCCGGGCCCCGCTCCACGACGCCGCCGCGGCGTGGGTCGACGACGCCCGCCGCCGGCTGCGAGCGGGGCACGCTGCGTCGTCGTCGACTACATGTCGCCGACGACCGCCGAGCTCGCCGCAGCGACCGTGGCGCGAGTGGCTGCGCACCTACCGGCTGCACGAGCGCGGCGGCCACTACCTCGTCGACCCCGGCGCCGCAGGACATCACCACCGAGGTGGCGATCGACCAGCTGCCCGAGCCCGACTCGGTCCGCACGCAGGCGCAGTGGCTGCAGCTGCACGGGATCGCCGAGCTGGTCGACGACGGCAAGCGCTACTGGGAGGCCGCACGCCGCCCTGCCCGACCTGGCGGCGATCCGGATGCGCGAGCCGAGTCGGCGAAGCCGAGGCGCTGCTCGACCCGCCGGGCTCGGCGGCGTTCACCGTGCTCGAATACCGCACTGGCCTGACCTGCGGCGTCGACCATTCCGGTCGCATACAGTCGAGGGACCCCGATGGAGGACTCGATGAGCGAGCAGCACGACACGATCGACGCCCTGATGGCGGAGAATCGGCACGTTCCCGCCGTCGGACGCGTTCAAGGCCGAAGCGCTGGTGGTCGGCACCCATCCTCTACGACGAGGCCGCCGCAGGACGACGAGGGGTTCTGGGCGCGCCAGGCGGCCGAGCTGGTCGACTGGTCGCAGCCGTGGCACACGATCCTCGACTGGCAGCTGCCGTACGCCAAGTGGTTCGTCGGCGGCCAGCTCAACGTGTCGCGCCAACTGCCTCGATCGCCACGTCGCCGCCGGCCGCGGCGACAAGGTGGCCATCCACTGGGAGGGCGAGCCGGGCGACACGCGCACGATCACCTACGCCGAGCTGCTCGACGAGGTGTCGAAGTTCGCCAACGTGCTGAAGTCGCTGGGCGTCGGCAAGGGCGACCGGGTCAACATCTACCTGCCGATGATCCCCGAGGCGGCGGTGGCGATGCTGGCCTGCGCCCGCATCGGCGCGCCGCACAGCGTGGTGTTCGGCGGGTTCTCGGCGCAGTCGCTGGCCGACCGGATCAACGACGCCGAGGCCAAGGTGCTGATCACCGCCGACGGCGGCTACCGGCGCGGCGAGGTGTTCCCGCTCAAGCCGGCCGCCGACGAGGCGGTGGCGCAGACGCCCGACGATCGAGCACGTCGTCGTGGTCAAGCGCGGCGGCAACGACGGTCGACGATGGTCGACGGCCGCGACCACTGGTACCACGACCTGATGGCCGCGCGCCGTCGACCGACTGCCCGGCCGAGCCGATGGACGCCGAAGACCTGCTGTTCCTGCTCTACACGAGCGGCACGACCGGCAAGCCGAAGGGCATCATGCACACGATGGGTGGCTACCTCACCCACGTCACCTACACCCACAAGTACGTGTTCGACCTGCACCCCGAGCACCGACGTCTACTGGTGCACCGCCGACGTCGGCTGGGTCACCGGCCACAGCTACATCGTCTACGGGCCGCTGTCGAACGGCGCCACGCAGGTGATGTACGAGGGCGTCCCCAACTTCCCGGGCAACGACCGCTTCTGGGAGATCGTCGAGAAGTACGGCGTCACCAAGTTCTACACCGCGCCCACGGCGATCCGCACGTTCATGAAGTGGGGCGACCGACGAGCCCGCCAAGCACGACCTGTCGTCGCTGCAGCTGCTCGGCACGGTCGGCGAGCCGATCAACCCGGAGGCGTGGATGTGGTACCACGAGCACATCGGCGGCGGGCGCTGCCCGATCGTCGACACGTGGTGGCAGACCGAGACCGGCGGGATCATGATCAGCCCGTTGCCCGGCGCCACGACCACCAAGCCGGGCTCGGCGACGTTCCCGCTGCCGGGCGTGACGGCCGAACTCGTCGACGACGAGGGCAACCGCGTCGACCGCGGCGGCGGCTACCTGACGCTGACGCGGCCCGTGGCCGGGCATGCTGCGCGGCATCTGGGGCGATCCCGCAGCGCTATCACGACACGTACTGGTCGCGGTTCGAGGGCCGCTACTTCGCCGGCGACGGCGCCAAGCTCGACGACGACGGCTACCTCTGGCTGCTCGGCCGGGTCGACGACGTGATGAACGTGTCGGGCCACCGCATCTCGACGACCGAGGTCGAATCGGCGCTGGTGTCGCACCCGGCGGTGGCCGAGGCGGCGGTGGTCGGGCGCCAACGACGCCACCACCGGCCAGGCGATCTTCGCCTACGTGATCCTGCGCGGCGGCGCCGACGTCACCGTCGACGACCTGCGCAACCACGTCGCCGCCGAGATCGGCGCGATCGCCAAGCCGAAGGCGATCTTCATCACCCCCGACCTGCCCAAGACGCGCTCGGGCAAGATCATGCGGCGCCTGCTCCGCGACGTCGCCGAGGGCCGCAACCTCGGCGACACCACCACGCTCGCCGACGCCGGCGTGGTCAACGAGCTGCAGCGCCGGGCGGCGTCCGGCGGTACGGATGACTGAACCCGGCTCCGACGACCCCGAACCTCCGACGAGGCGCGAACGCGCGGAGGACGACCCGCTCCGGTTGCACTCCGAGTTTCTGGACATGTTCAAGGCCGGCCCGGAATCGACCGATAGCGAATCCGTGACCGACGCGATCGGCGGACGCCCGCGTCTCAACTGGAACTCCGTGACGCGACGGCGGAGGCGGTCGCGCCACGACCGGCCGATCCGAGCGACCGGTGCGGCTTCCAGTTCGACCTGGGCGGTGCCCTCGCCCGACTCGGCGGGCTCAGGACGAGCACCGATGCTCCGACCCGGTGCGAGCCGACAGCCAGCCGTCGCCCCGCCTGCGCCACCCGCGCCGACCAGCCCCGCCCGCGCCCACGCTCGCCCCGCCCGCCGTCGAGGCATCCGCTGCCGCACCGCGATGGCCGCACCCGTGCGCGAGCCCGAGCGCGCCGTCGAGCAGGTCGTCGAGCAGGTCGTCGACCCGCTCCGAGCAACTCGACGCCACTCGAACTCGCCGCGCACGCGGCGAGCGGACCGTCGAGCGAACCAGTCGTCGCGCCCGCCGTCGCGCACCGTCGCGCCCGTCCCGGTGCCCGTCGCCCGAGCCCACGTCGAGCACGTACGTCACGGCCCGCCGGTCCGTGTTCGACGACGTCGCGACCCTCGGCCGGCGTTCCGCTGGTGCCGCTCGGCGCGGACGACGCCGGTGCCGGCGACACCCGACCCTGCCCGGCACGCCGGGCGTCCAGGCCATGCCCGTTGCCGGCGGTCCGGCGATCGCCGCGCCGGGCATCGCCCGCGGCGGGCGGCGCTCCCGCTCGCTGCCCACGCTGCCGCCACCCAAGCCCGTCTCCACTCCCCTGTACACGCCGACCGATCGAGTCGGCGCCCTCGACGCCCGACCTCAGCGCCTTGCGGTCGGCCCAGATCCGACGGCCAACCGCCAGCAGCGGCACGGCAAGATGTTCGAGCGCACGTTGCTGGTGCTGATCGTCCTCGGCGGCCTGGTCGCCGGCGCCCTCGATGTTCGGGCGGCACGTACCTGTACCCGACCGCGTGGGACCCCGCCCTCACCCCGGTCGTCGACGAGCATCCAGACCGAGCACGCGGCGCAGAGTTCGATCACACCGTCGGCCTCGTCAAGCAACCGGCAGCCGAGTACGCGCTGACGATCGGTCGCCTCGTCGTCGATGACGCCTGGCTCGACGCAGCGTGCCCGAGTGGCGTGCCCTCGGACTCGCCAGCGGCGAGCCCACCGTCGACGGCATCGCGCCCGCGCGATCGCGGCCGCACCGGCTGGCGGTCTACGACCCGCGACGCCGATCGGATCTACATGTCCTCGGACGCCGCACCGGAGGCGGCCGCGGCCGATCTCCGGGTCGCCGTCGAGCAGGCCTTCGCGGCACAGCAGGGCGAACAGCTGCCGGCCACCGACACACGCGGTCACCGGGATTCGTCGGCGTGTCGCCGAGCGATGCGATCGCGACGGCCGCGGTCGACACGCTATCTCGCCCAGCGCGAGGTCGCCGTTGCGGCGCAGGCCGACGACGCGGCGGCTCCTGCGGCGGGACGCCCCAGCCGAGACCGTGCTGCCGCTGCCGATCGAGTACGAGCTCGAGGCGATCGACCATCTCGGTGAGTCGCTGCTCGCGGCCGCCGGTGTCGAACCGACCATCGTGACCTTCGGGTCCGAGTATCCCGAGTCCGTCGCGACCCGGGCTCGACGACAGCCCGCAGGCCACCGCGGTCCGGCGCGCTGCAGGTCGGCGACACGCTCGCTCGCCCCCCCGACCGCACTCGGCGTCGACGACTGGTCGCTCGGTGTGGGGAGCACGCTTGCCGGAGTCGACCGTCGATCGGCTCGTCGAGGCCGTCGTCGGCCGACTCCGTACCGACCGATCGACCGGGCCGGCGTGACCTGCGTGGTCGGCGTGTTCGAGACCGCCACGCCCGCCGACGCGGCATTCGTGCTGTCGTCGATGCAGACCTGGGCGGCCGCCGCGCCGCCGGCTGCGCAGGCCGTCGCACACCGGTCGGCGACACGCGGGTCCAGATCTGCACGTGCGATCCCGGGCGCCGAGGGGGCGACGGCACCCGAAGCAGGCGTCGCCGAGCCCTCGTCGACCGCCAGCTGCTCCGCCTCGCCGGCTGACGCCGTTCGCGGCTCGAGCTCGAGCCCGCCGAGTCAGTCCCGGAAGTTGTTGAACTGGAGCGGGATGCTCGACGTCCGTTGCGCCTTGAGCATGGCGATCACCGCCTGAAGGTCGTCGCGCTTCTTGCCGGTGACCCGCACCGTGTCGCCTTGCGTCTGGCTCGACACCCCTTTCGGGCCATCTGACTTGATCAGCTTGTTGATCTCGCGCGCCTTGTCGGACGAGATGCCGACGGCGAGCGTCGCGACCTGCCGCACGGTGTTCTGGGTGGCCTCCTCGACCTTGCCGTAGTCGAGCCCCTTGAGCGACACGCCGCGCTTGACGAGCTTCTCCTCGAGCACGGTCGCGGAGTGCGGCGAGCCGGTCCTCGCTCACCGTGCGCAACGTGAACGCCAGCTCGTTCTGCTCGATCGACGAGTCGGTGTTCTTGAAGTCGAACCGGGTCGAGATCTCGCGGTGCGCCTGGTCGATCGCGTTGCGAACCTCCTGGCGATCGACCTCGGAGACGACATCGAAACTTGGCATGCGCGGCACGATCTAACCACTGCCGCAAAGAGCGTCATCGGAGGTACGCTCCCCGGTCGACAAATCAGGGGTCGATGCCCGAGTGGCCAAAGGGAGCAGACTGTAAATCTGCCGGCATACGCCTACGGAGGTTCAAATCCTTCTCGGCCCACTGAAATGTCGGGCTTCGCCTCCGAAGCTCGACCACTCGCTCCGCTCGATCGCCCGCCGAGCTCGACGCATCGCTCGCTCTAGCTCGCCTGAGCAGTGACTGTCCGCTGCGAGCTGCTGGTCTATCAGAGCAGCAGTTGCATGACGGCGACGCTGAGCCAGCGGTTGAACTTGCGGCCGACCTCACGCTCGATGCCGACCAGCTCGAAACCGCAACTGGCGTGCAGGGCTCGCGAGGCGTCGCCGCTGGCCTCGATGCGGGCGATCATCGAGTGGAAGCCCGACTCGCGGGCGACATCGATCAGGCGCGCCGAGCAGCAGCTTGCCGATGCCGCGGCCGGCGTGGTCGCGGTGGACGTAGACCGAGTCCTCGACCGTGGTGCGGTAGGCGGCGCGCTCCTTGTACGGCGAGAGCGAGGCGAATCCGACCACCCGACGCGACTCGGCGTCGACCGCCACGATCGCGGCGAAGGCGCCGGTACGGGCCGACAGCCACTGCTGCTGCTGCTCGAGCGTGCGCGGCACCATGTCGAAGGTGGCCGTCGACTCCGGTCACCTCGCGGTTGTAGATCTCGGCGATCGCCCGCGGCGTCGGCCGCGGTGGCGAGCCTGACGCCGATCGATCGGCCCGCCGCCGGGATGCTGGACACGCGGTCAGCGTAGCGATCGGACGCGGTGGCTGAGCAGGAACTTCGCGCCCGTCGGCGGCCACGACCGCTCGTTGGGATCGATGCCGAGTCCGATACACTGGCACGTCGGTCCGCGGCCTTGCCGCGCTCCGAGAGCGCCCTCTTAGCTCAGTCGGCAGAGCACAGCCATGGTAAGGCTGGTGTCGTGGGTTCAATTCCCACAGAGGGCTCGACCAACCGGTCGGGGTCACCCGTCCGGGGGCCAGGCCACGGCGCCGTAGCTCAGTTGGTCAGAGCATCCGGCTCATAATCGGAAGGTCATCGGTTCGATCCCGATCGGCGCTACAAAACCAAGACAGATCCCACACACACCTGGAGACAGAGGGAACCACAGCAATGAGTAAGGCGAAGTTTGAGCGTACGAAGCCGCATGTGAACATCGGGACGATGGGTCATATTGATCATGGGAAGACGACGTTGACGGCGGCGATTTCGCGGACGTTGGCGGATCGTGGGTTGGCGTCGTATACGCCGTTTGATCAGATTGACAAGGCGCCGGAGGAGAAGGCGCGGGGGATTACGATTTCGATTGCTCATATCGAGTATGAGACGGCGAATCGGCATTATGCGCATGTGGATATGCCGGGTCATGCGGATTACATCAAGAACATGATCACTGGGGCGGCTCAGGTGGATGGGGCGATTTTGGTGGTGGCGGCGACGGATGGTCCGATGCCTCAGACGCGTGAGCATGTGTTGTTGGCGCGTCAGGTGGGTGTGCCGTCGATCGTGGTGGCGTTGAACAAGGCTGACATGGTCGATGATGCCGAGTTGTTGGAGTTGGTGGAGTTGGAGATCCGGGAGTTGTTGAACGAGTACGAGTTCCCTGGTGATGATGCGCCGGTGATCGCGGTCTCGGCGTTGAAGGCGTTGGAGGGTGATGCTGAGTGGCAGGCCAAGGTGATGGAGTTGATGGATGCTTGTGACAGCTTCATTCCGGAGCCGGTGCGTGAGTTGGATAAGCCGTTCTTGATGCCGATCGAGGATGTGTTCACGATCACGGGTCGTGGGACGGTGGTGACGGGCAAGGTCGAGCAGGGTGTGATCCACACTGGTGACGAGGTTGAGATCGTCGGGTTGCGGGATACGCAGAAGTCGGTGTGTACCGGGGTTGAGATGTTCCGCAAGTTGTTGGATCAGGGTCAGGCGGGTGACAACATCGGGGCCTTGTTGCGGGGGACCGGCAAGGATGATGTGGAGCGGGGTCAGGTGTTGTGCAAGCCGGGCAGCATTACGCCGCACACGAATTTCGAGGGTCAGGTGTATGTGTTGACGAAGGAGGAGGGTGGCCGGCATAAGCCGTTCTTCAACAACTATCGGCCGCAGTTCTTCTTCCGGACGACCGATGTGACGGGCACGATCGAGTTGCCCGGTGGGACCGAGATGGTGATGCCTGGTGACAACGTGACGATCACGGTCGAGTTGGGTAAGCCGATCGCGATGGATGAGGGGTTGCGGTTCGCGATCCGTGAGGGTGGTCGTACCGTGGGCGCCGGCCGCGTCACCAAAATCCTCAAGTGAAGACTCGGGTCGGCGCCCTGCCGGCCCCAGCGCAGCGAACGAAGTGAACAACTGAACGCACCAGCAAACTGAGGGTCGGCGCCCTGCCGGCCCCAGCGAACGAAGTGAGCGAATCGAAATGGCCAAGAGCGACAAGCGGGTGAAGATCACCCTCGAGTGCACCGAGTGCAAGCACCGCAACTACATCACGATGAAGTCCAAGATCAACGATCGTGAGCGGCTCGAGATGAAGAAGTACTGCAACAACGACCGTCGACACACGGTCCACAAGGAGACCCGCTGACGGATCGCCGGGGATGCCCGGCGAGGAGTCGCTGGTACGCTGGCGGCCCCCAGAGGGCAGTAGCTCAGTTGGTAGAGCATCGGTCTCCAAAACCGACGGTCGGGGGTTCGAGTCCCTCCTGCCCTGCCCAGACGATCGAGAAACAGAGCACGTAGTAGTCATGTCACTTGACGACCTGAACCGCGAACAGAAGCGGATGCTGAAGCGCCAGGGAGCGCTCGACGAGAAGGGCGCGCCCACGCGTGCCGTGCGTCAGGCTCCCAAAGGCCGCGTCGGTCCCGCCCAGTACCTGCGCGAGGTTCGCGACGAGATGCGCAAGGTCGCCTGGCCGACGCGCCCCGAGGTCATCCGCTACTCGATCATCGTCACCGTGTGCGTGATCGTCCTCATGATGTTCGTGGGAGGCATCGACTACGTCATGTCTCAGGTCACAGATTGGTTCTACGGATGAGCGACAACGAAGAGCTCGATTCGGCTCCCGGCGCCCTGCTGGCCGCCGACGAGACCGAGACCGACAGCATCGAGTCGCAGGCCGACACCGCTGACGAGGTCGACACGGCAGACGCCGACACGGCCGAGGCCGACGCGGCAGACGCCGACACGGCCGAGACCGACACCGTGGTCGAGAGCGATGCCCCCGACATCGACGACGGTCGAAGCCGACGCCGAGCCGTCGACCGTCGACGCCGAGCCGTCGACCGTCGACGCCGAGCCTGTCGAATCCGACGACGTCGAGGTCGTCGCCGAGGAGGATGCGCTCGGCCTCGCCGAGGAGGCGGGCGAGCCCGAGCCCGAGGACGACCCCTGGACGCGTCCCGGGTTCGTGGTACGTCGTGCACACGCAGTCCGGCTACGAGAAGAAGGTCACCGCCAACCTGCAGGCCCGGATCCAGTCGATGAACATGGAAGACACGATCTTCGAGGTCGTGATCCCCATGGAAGACGTCGTCGAGTTCAAGAACGGCAAGAAGCAGAACGTCCAGCGCAAGGTCTTCCCCGGCTACATCCTGGTGCGCTGCCACATGTCCGACGAGTCGTGGTACTGCATCCGCAACACCCCGGGCGTCACCGGGTTCGTCGGCCAGAGCGACCGTGGCCAGAAGCCCACCCCGCTCGGACGTCGCGACGTGCGCAACTTCCTGTCGGTCAAGGAGGGCACGCCGGGTGAACAGGCCGCACGTGCCAAGCCGAAGCTCGACTTCGAGGATGGCGAGAGCGTCCGCGTCAAGGAAGGCCCGTTCGCCGACTTCCTCGGAACGATCGCCGAGATCAACGCCGACCACATGAAGCTCAAGGTGCTCGTCAACATCTTCGGCCGGGAGACCCTGGTCGAGATGGACTTCAGCCAGGTCGCCAAGCTCTGACCGGCGATCCTGCAACTACAGAGAGAACAACAGAACCATGGCAAAGAAGAAAGTCGCTGCGATCGTCAAGATCCAGATCCCGGCCGGCAAGGCCACACCCGCGCCGCCGGTCGGCACCGCCCTCGGCCCGCACGGCATCGCCATCATGGACTTCGTCAAGGCCTACAACGCGGCGACCGAGGCGCAGGTCGGCACCGTGGTGCCGGTCGAGATCACGGTGTTCGAGGATCGCTCGTTCACGTTCGTGCTCAAGACCCCCCCGACGCCGGTCCTGATCCGCGAGAAGGCCGGCATCGCCAAGGCGTCGAGCACGCCCGGCAAGGCTCCGGTCGCCTCGATCAGCGAGGCCGACGTCGAGGACATCGCCAAGATCAAGATGCCCGATCTCAACGCCAACGACCTCGAAGCCGCCAAGCAGCAGGTTCGAGGCACGGCGCGTTCGATGGGCATCCGTCGGGTAGTTCCCGTACACGATCACATCCACGATCCGGCCCGGGACGACCTCGCCCGGGGGATCACCCCAACACCCGAGGGAGACAATCCAATGTCAGGCAAGAAGTACGCCGACGCCGAGAAGCAGTTCGATCGCGACCGGTTCTACGCACCCACAGAGGCGCTCAGCCTCGTCAAGCAGATGGCGAGCGCCAAGTTCGACGAGAACGTCGACATCGCCTTCCGGCTCGGCGTCGACCCGCGCAAGGCCGACCAGATGGTGCGCGGCACCGTCGCCCTGCCATCCGGCACCGGCAAGGACATCCGCGTCGCCGTCTTCGCCACCGGTGAGGCAGCCGAGGAGGCTCGCGCCGCCGGTGCCGACATCGTCGGTGCCGACGACCTGGCGGCCCAGATCGAAGCCGGCAAGATGGACTTCGACCTCACCATCGCCACCCCCGACATGATGCCGCTGGTCGGGCGGCTCGGGCGCACGCTCGGCCCGCGAGGCCTGATGCCCAACCCGAAGACGGGCACCGTCACCACCGACGTCGGCCGCGCCGTCAGCGAGTTCAAGGGCGGCAAGGTCGAGTACCGCACCGACCGCTACGGCAACGTCCACGTCCAGCTCGGCAAGGTCAGCTTCGAGCAGGACAAGCTCGACGCCAACTTCCGTGCCGTGCTCGACGAGGTCCAGCGTGCCAAGCCGGCCTCCGCCAAGGGCCGTTACCTGAAGAAGATCACGGTCTCGTCGACGATGGGCCCGGGTGTCCGTGTCGACACCAACCGCCTCAAGCCCGACCAGGACTGAACGGCGTGCATCACCGATAAGGTGGTGCGTCTACATATCCGGTTGCTCGCCGAAGACCGCTGGCCCACACCCCTCACGGGGGACGGAGAATGGGTTCGCCCCACCAGCCGAGGTGCACGCTCCACCGTCGAACGATTCGTCGTTCCTCGTGGCGTTCGCCATCCCGATCCGATCGGGGCGAGCCACGAGTTCAAACGAGAGGAGGTGTGCACTCAATGAGTGATACCGCAACGAACACGATGGAGTCGGGCCGCCAAGCGCGTCCTGGCAAGATCGCCACGGTCGAGGAGATCGCCGCCAAGCTGGGTCAAGCCCAGGCGGTGTTCGTCTCGGAGTACCGCGGGCTCAACGTCAAGCAACTGGCCAGCGTGCGCAACGCGCTGCGCCCGGTGGGAGCCGAGCACGTCGTGTACAAGAACACGCTGGCCCGGATCGCCGTCCGTGACGCAGGGCTCGACGGGCTCTACGAGATCCTCGTCGGCCCGACGGCGCTGACGTTCGTCACCGGCGATGTGGCCGGCGCTGCCAAGGCGCTCCGCGACTCGTCCAAGACGCTGCCGGCGCTGGTCGTCAAGGGCGGCGTGCTGGGAGGCGTGGCCCTCTCTGCCGACGACGTCAACGCCCTCGCCGACCTGCCGTCGCGCGAGGAGCTGCTGGCTCAGATCGCCGGAGCCTTCCAGGCTCCGTTGGTCAAGACCGCCGGACTGCTGTCGGCGCTGCCGCGCAAGTTCGCCTACGGCCTGCAAGCCCTCATCGAGAAGCAGGCCGCCTGAGCGGCTGCGCTTCCCGTTCCATCCACCTTCGACATCATCAACACGCTTTCAACGGTGCGATCAGACCGCACCGAACATCAAGGAGAAACCACACCATGGCAACCAAGGAAGACATCCTCGAGGCCATTTCCAACATGACCGTCATCGAGCTCAAGGAGCTCCTCGACGCCTTCGAAGAGAAGTTCGAAGTCAGCGCTGCCGCTCCGGTGGCCGTCGCCGCCGCTGCCGGCGGTGCCGCCGCTGCCGGCGCCCCGGCCGAAGAGGAGAAGGACGAGTTCGACGTCGTCCTCACCGGTGCCGGCGCTCAGAAGATCCAGGTGATCAAGGTCGTGCGCGAGCTGACCAGCCTGGGTCTCAAGGAGGCCAAGGACCTCGTCGACGGCGCCCCCAAGCCCGTCATCGAGAAGGCCGACAAGGCCGCCGCCGAGGCCGCCAAGGCCAAGCTCGAAGAGGCCGGCGCCACGCGTCGAGCTCAAGTGAGCCGGCTCGCCTGACGGCGAGCACAGGACGAGCGAGGGCCCCCGGCACGTCCGGGGGCCTCGTCGCGTCGCGGCGCATCAGTGCTGGTGGAGTGGTCGAACCGCCCCTACCGGTGGGCGAATCCGTTTGTCAATGCTTGACAGCGACGCCCGATTTCCTTACGGTGTGCGCAATTCGCTTGCGGAGTGCCGGGAGGCCGAATCTGCAGCGTTCAGAACGCGTAGCCGGTGACGGTTGACGATCCTGTGCTGAACGGGATAGGATCGCCTGTTGCCGTGCCGTGCCTTCTGCCAATTCCGTTCGTCGGTGTTGCCTTGGCGCGTCCTGGATCCGTGTCGAACCCCCTTCCGACCCTGTTGAGGTGACCTGTGGCTACCCGCTCGACATCCCGTGAGCGTTACTCGTTCGCGAACCTGGACGAACCCCTCGAGCTACCTGACTTGATCGCGATCCAACGCGAGAGTTTCCGGTGGTTCCTCGAGGAGGGTCTGGCCCAGACCTTCCGCGACATCAGCCCGATCAAGGACTTCTCCGAGTCGCTGCAGCTCGAGCTCGAGTTCGACCCGTTCGACGAAGACCTGCGCCCGCCGCCCAAGTTCACGGTCGAGGAGTGCAAAGAGAAGGACATGACCTACAGCGCGCCGATCTTCGTGCGCGCCCGGTTCATGAACCGCAACACGGGTGAGATCAAGGAACAGACCGTCTTCATGGGCGACCTCCCGGCGATGACCGAGAAGGGCACGTTCATCATCAACGGCACCGAGCGCGTCGTCGTCTCGCAGCTCGTCCGCAGCCCCGGCGTGATCTTCGAGCCGGGCGAGCGCTACCGCCTGCGCAACCTCACCAAGCACCAGCTCGTCAAGGGCACGATCCACCCGTACCGCGGTGAGTGGATGGAGTTCGACGTCGAGCAGCGTCCCGGCAAGGACGTCACCTGCGGCACGCGCGTCGCTCGCAAGCGCCGGCTCGGCATCTTCACCCTGCTGCGCGCCCTCGGCTTCGACGAGGCCAACGCTCCCGGGTTCCTCGAGAAGTTCGTGTCCGAGTTCGACTTCCTCGAGGGTCAATGGGACAAGGAGCGCGACATCGCTCCCAGCCAGGACGAGGCGCTCGTCGAGATCTACAAGCGGGCCCGCCCAGGTGAGCCGCCGACGGTCGAGTCGGCGCGCGCCTACTTCCGCAACGCCTTCTTCGAGAACCGGCGCTACGACCTCTCGCGGGTCGGCCGCTACAAGCTCACCCGCAAGCTCGGGGCCGAAGTCGCCAAGGTCGCCGACCAGTTCGACCTGCACGGCAAGGTCAACACGCTCGGTGAGCCGCTGCTCGACCTGCCGGAAGAGGGCCAGCACGTGCTCGGCCGGTGCGAGGTGCTGGCGTCGGTGACGTACATGCTCAACCTCGTCAAGCAGGAGCCCGGCTACCGCCTCGACGACCAGGACCACTTCGCCAACCGCCGCATCCGCAGCGTCGGCGAGCTGATCCAGAACCAGGTCCGGATCGGCCTCAGCCGGATGGAGCGCGTCGTCCGCGAGCGCATGACCACCCAGGACGTCGAGGCGATCACGCCTCAGACCCTGATCAACATCCGCCCCGTCGTGGCCGCGATCAAGGAGTTCTTCGGGACCTCCCAGCTGTCGCAGTTCATGGACCAGGTCAACCCGCTCTCGGGCCTCACCCACCGCCGCCGGCTCTCCGCTCTGGGCCCTGGCGGACTGTCCCGGGAACGCGCCGGCTTCGAGGTCCGCGACGTGCACTTCAGCCACTACGGCCGGATGTGCCCGATCGAGACCCCGGAAGGCCCGAACATCGGCCTGATCGGTGGACTCTCCACCTACGCCCGCGTCAACGAGTTCGGCTTCATCGAGTCGCCGTACCGCAAGGTCGTCAACGGCAAGGTCACCGCCGAGATCGTCTACATGGCCGCCGACGAGGAAGAGAACTACGTCGTCGCCCAGGCCAACACGCCGATCAACCCCGACGGCTCGTTCAAGGACGAGCGCGTGCTCGTGCGCCGCTCGCCCCAGGCCGCCAGCCTCGACGACCTCCGCAAGATGCTCGAGCAGGAGAGCTTCTTCGGCGCCACCACCGACATCGGCTACGTGCCGCCGGTCGAGGTCGACTACATGGACGTCTCGCCCAAGCAGATCGTGTCGGTCGGAACGGCGCTGATCCCGTTCCTCGAGCACGACGACGCCAACCGGGCGCTGATGGGCGCCAACATGCAGAAGCAGGCGGTGCCGTTGCTCCGTGCCGAGGCCCCGTACATCGGCACCGGCGTCGAGAACCGGGCGGCGCGCGACGCCGCCGACCTGATCCAGGCGATCGACGACGGTGAGATCACCGAGGTCACCGGTGCCTCGATCACGGTCCAGTACAAGACCGCCGGCAAGCGCACCTACAAGCTCGCCAAGTTCCGCCGTTCCAACCAGGACACGTGCATCAACCAGCGCCCGCGGGTCGTCGAAGGCGACACCGTGCGCAAGGGCACGATCATCGCCGACGGTCCCTCGACCGACATGGGCGAGCTGGCGCTCGGCAAGAACCTGCTCGTGGCGTTCATGCCCTGGGAGGGCTACAACTTCGAGGACGCGATCATCCTCAGCGAGCGTCTCGTGAAGGACGACGTGTTGACGTCGATCCACATCCACGAGCACGAGGTCGATGCCCGCGACACCAAGCTCGGCCCGGAAGAGATCACGCGTGACATCCCCAACCTGAGCGACGACATCCTCGCCGACCTCGACGACCGCGGCATCGTCCGCGTCGGCGCCGAGGTCGGTCCTGGCGACGTGCTGGTCGGCAAGGTCACCCCCAAGGGCGAGACCGAGCTCACGCCCGAGGAGCGACTGCTGCGGGCGATCTTCGGTGAGAAGGCCCGCGAGGTCCGCGACACCAGCCTCAAGGTGCCCCACGGCGAGTCGGGCAAGGTCATCGACGTCAAGGTGTTCAACCGCGACGACGGCGACGAGCTGCCGCCGGGCGTCAACCAGCTGGTGCGCGTCTACGTCGCCCAGAAGCGCAAGATCTCGGTCGGCGACAAGCTCGCCGGGCGCCACGGCAACAAGGGCGTGATCTCCAAGATCCTGCCGATCGAGGACATGCCGTACACGTCCGACGGCACTCCGGTCGACGTCATCCTCAACCCGCTCGGCGTGCCGAGCCGGATGAACGTCGGCCAGGTGCTCGAAGCGCACCTCGGCTACGGCGCCCGCTGGGGATGGACCGACCCGAAGTCGGGCAACCGCGTCGGCGACGCGCCGGTCCGCGGCACCGAGCGCAAGACGCGGCCGACCACCGAACCGGCGACCTACATCGCCACGCCCGGTGTTCGACGGCGCCAAGTGGGACGAGGTCGAGAAGGCCGGCAAGCACCCGACGATCCAGCAGATCTTCGAGGAGCTCAATGCCGAGGGTGCCAATGGCGAGCGCCTGATCGGCACCAACGGCAAGCTCACGTTGTACAACGGCCGCACCGGCGAGACGTACGACAACCAGATCACCGTCGGCTACATGTACATCCTGAAGCTGGCCCACCTGGTCGACGACAAGATCCACGCCCGCTCCACCGGCCCGTACTCGATGATCACCCAGCAGCCGCTCGGCGGTAAGGCCCAGTTCGGTGGCCAGCGCTTCGGCGAGATGGAGGTGTGGGCACTCGAGGCCTACGGCTCCGCCTACTGCCTGCAGGAGCTGCTGACGATCAAGTCCGACGACGTGCTCGGGCGGGTCAAGGTCTACGAGGCGATCGTCAAGGGCGACAACATCCCCGAGCCGGGTGTGCCCGAGAGCTTCAAGGTGCTGATGAAGGAGATGCAGGCACTCTGCATCAACGTCGAGGTGCTCGGCGACGACGGCCGCGAGATCGAGATGCGCGACCTCGACGACGAGGTCTTCCGCGCCGCCGAGGAGCTCGGCATCGACATCTCCCGTCCGGAGCGCGGCTCCGACGACGACGACCGCCAGCGGGCTTCCCGCTGATCCGACGAGCAACCACACGACTGACACAGGAACACACGGAGAACGACATGCTCGACGTCAACATGTTCGACCAGCTCAAGATCGGGCTGGCCACCGCAGACGACATCCGACTGTGGTCGCACGGCGAGGTCAAGAAGCCGGAGACCATCAACTACCGCACGCTGCGTCCCGAGAAGGACGGCCTGTTCTGCGAGAAGATCTTCGGACCGACCCGCGACTGGGAGTGCTACTGCGGCAAGTACAAGCGGGTGCGCTTCAAGGGCATCATCTGCGAGCGCTGCGGCGTCGAGGTGACGCGTTCCAAGGTCCGTCGCGACCGCATGGGCCACATCGAGCTGTCGGCGCCCGTCGTCCACATCTGGTACCTGCGCGGCACGCGGTCGTGGCTGGCCTACCTGCTGGCCGGCATCGAGCCCAAGGAAGAGCTCAAGGCCAAGCAGCTCGAGAAGGTCATCTACTTCGCCGCCAACCTGGTCACCTGGGTCGACGAGGACAAGCGCCACGAGGATCTGACCAGCCTCGAGGCCGAGTACCTGGCCGAGCGCGACGAGATCCGCAAGGAGCTCGAGCTCGCCGTCGACCGCCGCTTCAAGGAGCTCGAGTCGGAGGCCGAGGCGGCCGAGTCCGAGGGCACCGACACCAAGAAGCTCCGTCGCGACGCCGACAAGGAGATCGAGTCGCTGCGCGAGCGCTACAACATGGAGCTCGAGCTGATCGAGCGGGCGTGGGACGAGTTCAAGAGCCTGCACTCGCGCAAGATCATCGAGGACGAGATGCTGTGGCGCGAGCTGCGCGACAAGTACGGCGACTACTTCGAGGGTGGCACCGGCGCCGACGCGATCAAGCAGCTGATCGACCGGATCGACTTCGACGAGGAGGAGATCAAGCTCCGCGAGGCGATCGAGCCCGGCCCCGAGTCGACCCGCAAGGCGCTCTCGGCGCAGCGTCGCCAGAAGGCGATCAAGCGCCTCAAGATCGTCGCCTCGTTCAACCGTCGCGACGAGCACGGCCGCCGGATCAACGACCCCAAGGCGATGATCCTCGACGTCGTGCCGGTGATCCCGCCCGAACTGCGCCCGATGGTGCAGCTCGACGGTGGCCGCTTCGCCACGTCCGACCTCAACGACCTCTACCGCCGCGTGATCAACCGCAACAACCGGTCTGAAGCGGCTGCTCGACCTCGGCGCCCCCGAGATCATCGTCAACAACGAGAAGCGCATGCTGCAGGAGGCCGTCGACGCGTTGTTCGACAACGGCCGCCGCGGCCGTCCGGTCACCGGGCCCGGCAACCGTCCGCTCAAGTCGCTGTCCGACATGTTGAAGGGCAAGCAGGGCCGGTTCCGTCAGAACCTGCTCGGCAAGCGCGTCGACTACTCCGGTCGTTCGGTCATCGTCGCCGGCCCGACGCTCAAGCTCCACCAGTGCGGCCTGCCCAAGCTGATGGCGCTCGAGCTGTTCAAGCCGTTCGTCATGAAGCGCCTCGTCGACCTCGAGCTGGCGCAGAACATCAAGACCGCCAAGCGCATGGTCGAGCGTCGCCGCCCGCAGGTGTGGGACGTGCTCGACGACGTGATCAAGGAGCACCCGGTGCTGCTCAACCGGGCGCCCACGCTGCACCGCCTCGGCATCCAGGCCTTCGAGCCGGTGCTGGTCGAGGGCAAGGCGCTCCAGATCCACCCGCTCGTGTGCACCGCGTTCAACGCCGACTTCGACGGCGACCAGATGGCCATCCACGTGCCGTTGTCGGCCGAGGCCCAGGCCGAGGCCCGGGTGCTCATGCTGAGCGCCAACAACATCCTGTCGCCGGCGTCGGGTCGTCCGATCGTGACGCCCAGCCAGGACCTCATCATCGGCGGGTACTACCTCACCGAGCAGGTCGACGGCGCCAAGGGCGAGGGCCGCGTGTTCCGCCACCTGTGGGAGGCGATCCGCGCCTACGACGAGGGCGCGCTCGAGCTGCACGCCACGATCAACCTGCGCCCGCCGCGGGCCGAACGCGCACATGACCACGGTCGGTCGGGCGCTGTTCGAGGAGGCGTTGCCGGCCGACTACGCCGAGCGCTTCGGCCACGTCGCTCGCCACGATCAAGAAGCGCGAGATGGGCGTGATCGTCGAGCGCCTGTCCGACAACTACCCGACCGCCGAGGTCGCCGCCGCCCTCGACCGGATCAAGAACCTGTGCTACCGGTACGCGACGCAGTCGGGGCTCACGGTGTCGATCGACGACGTGCGCACGCCGAAGGCCAAGCGCGCGCTGCTCGACGGCTACGAGGAGCAGGCCGAGAAGGTCGAGAACCAGTTCCGGCGCGGCATCATCACCGACGGTGAGCGCCGCCAGCAGGAGGTGCGCATCTGGACCGACGCCACCAAGGACGTCCAGGACGCGATGGAGGTCGAGTTCAAGTCGCAGCGCTTCAACCCGATCGACATGATGGTCGGCTCGGGTGCCCGCGGCAACATGACCCAGATGCGCCAGATCGCCGGCATGCGCGGCCTCGTCGCCAACCCGCGTGGCGACATGATCCCGCGCCCGATCAAGTCGAACTTCCGCGAGGGTCTCGAGACGCTCGAGTACTTCATCGCCACGCCCGGCGCCCGCAAGGGCCTGGTCGACACGGCGCTGCGTACCGCCGACTCGGGCTACCTGACCCGCCGTCTCGTCGACGTCGCCCAGGAGCTGATCATCCGCGAGGAGGACTGCGGCACCACGCTCGGCATCCGGATCGCCAACATCCAGCGCCGACACCGCCAACCAGCGCACCTACCTCGAGACCAAGCTGTTCGGTCGGGCGCTGCTCAACGACGTCACGCTGTCGCGACGGCACGATCGCTGGCGCGCAACACCGTGGTCGGCGACGAGGAGCTGGTCGTGCTCCGCGACGACCCGGCGATCGACCAGGTGCGCGTCCGCTCCGTGCTCACCTGCGACGCCGAGCTCGGCGTCTGCGCCCTGTGCTACGGGCGTTCGCTGGCGACCGGCAAGTCGATCGAGCTCGGCGAGGCGGTCGGCGTGATCGCCGCCCAGTCGATCGGCGAGCCCGGCACCCAGCTGACGATGCGTACGTTCCACACCGGTGGTGTGGCCGGCAAGGACATCGCCGGTGGTCTGCCCCGCGTGGTCGAGCTGTTCGAGGCCCGTACGCCCAAGGGCGCGGCCCGCCTCGCCCGGGCCACCGGCGTGCTGCGCCTCGGCGAGGACGAGGGCAAGGGCATCCCGGTCTCGGTCGTCGACGACCAGGGCGAGGAGCACGAGGTCGTGCTCCCGCTCGGCGCCCGCCCGATCGTCGACGGACGGCCAGGAGGTCAAGGCCGGCGACCCGATCACCGACGGTCCCTTCGATCCGAAGGAGCTGATGGAGATCAAGGGCATCCGCGAGACGCAGGTGTACCTCGTCGACGAGGTCCAGAAGGTCTACCGCGACCAGGGCGTGTCGATCCACGACAAGCACATCGAGCTGATCGTGCGTCAGATGACCCGCCGCGTCGGCGTCCAGGAGCCGGGCGACACCGAGTTCCTGCCCGGCGAGCGGGTCGACGCCAAGCGCTTCCGCGACACCAACCGCCAGATGGTCGAGGAGAGCAAGCGCCCGGCCGAGGGACGTCCCGAGATCATGGGCATCACCAAGGCCTCGCTGGCCACCGAGTCGTGGCTGTCGGCGGCATCGTTCCAGGAGACCACCCGGGTGCTCACCGAGGCGGCGATCGACGGCAAGTCCGACAGCCTGATCGGGCTCAAGGAGAACATCATCATCGGCAAGCTGATCCCGGCCGGCACGGGGATGATGAAGTACCGCGAGTTCGGCATCGACGCCCCCGACTACGAGCCGATGACGTACTACTCGAGCGATGCCGAGGACGATCCGGCCGCGTTCCTCGCCAACCTGCACGGCTCGTACGAGAGCGAAGTCGGGTGTGAGCGATCCGGGCTGGCCCGGATCGCGCACACCTGCACCGGACACTGGTCACTGGGTTGTTAGCGCCGGCCGCAACGACCCATAACATTGCAGGGTCCTGTGTCGAGGTGCCTGCTGATCCGCAGGCACCCAGACGTCAACGAAGAGGTTTCCCGCGTGCCCACCATTCAGCAGCTCGTCCGTCAGGGTCGGAGCTCGAAGTTCAGCAAGACCAAGACCCCGGCGCTGAAGGGTTCGCCCCAGCGTCGAGGCGTCTGCACCCGCGGTGTACACCACCACCCCGAAGAAGCCCAACTCGGCGCTCCGCAAGGTCGCCCGTGTGCGCCTGTCGAGCGGCGTCGAGGTCACCGCCTACATCCCCGGCGAGGGCCACAACCTCCAGGAGCACTCGATCGTGCTCGTCCGCGGCGGTCGTGTCCGCGACCTGCCCGGCGTCCGTTACAAGATCATCCGCGGCGCGCTCGACTCGGCCGGCGTCAAGAACCGCAAGCAGGCGCGTAGCCGTTACGGCGCCAAGAAGGACAAGTGAGTCATGCCTCGTAAGGGTCCCGCACCGCGTCGCGAGCTCGTCGCCGATCCGATCCACCGGTCGGTGCTCGTCACCCAGCTGATCAACAAGGTCATGCTGCACGGCAAGCGCAGCATCGCCGAGAAGATCGTGTACGACGCGATGGAGACCATCGCCAAGAAGACCGGCGACGATCCGCTCGACACCGTCAAGCGTGCGGTCGACAACGTCAAGCCGCCGCTCGAGGTGCGCAGCCGCCGCGTCGGTGGCGCCACCTACCAGGTTCCCGTCGAGGTCCGTCCTCGCCGGCCGACCACGCTGGCGATCCGCTGGATCGTCGACTTCAGCCGTGCCCGTCGCGAGAAGACGATGGCCGACTGCCTCGCCAACGAGCTGATGGACGCCGCCAACGGTCTCGGCGCCTCGATGAAGAAGCGCGACGACATGCAGAAGATGGCCGAGTCGAACAAGGCCTACGCCCACTACCGCTGGTAACCGCAGCCGACTCGGCAGCCGTCGCCCTCGACGACGGCCCGTCCGCGCCGGCGCGGACGTGCTGTTCGGCCCCTAGCGAGGATTCGCGAGCGTGCACTAGTGTGCGCGCCGGGGTGGACCGAACGAGGAGGGGTGAATCATGAACGTGCAGTCGATCATCGGGGGCAAGGGCCCGGTGGTGGCCACGATCACGCAGACGGCGACGCTGCGCGAGGCGATGCGATCAGCTGACCGAACGCCGCATCGGCGCGCTCGTGGTCTCCGGCGACGGCCGGGCGATCGAGGGCATCATCTCCGAACGCGACATCGTGCGGGCGGCCGCCGGCAGCGGCCCGGCGGCGCTCGACGGCAGCGTCGGCTCGGTGATGTCGACCGACGTCGTCACCTGCTCGGCCGGCGACGGCGTCGACCGCCTGATGGCGCTCATGACCGAACGCCGGATCCGCCACCTCCCGGTGGTCGACGAGCGCGGTCACCTGGCCGGCATCGTGTCGATCGGCGACGTCGTCAAGGCCCGGCTGTCCGAGCTCGAGCACGAGAACCACGCCCTCGCCGAGTACATCACCGGTCAGATAACGCGGCCTGCCGCGCCGCGGTCGTCCGACACCGCGAGTGTCTGACACGTACGTCTCGACCAGGTTTGACGTGGCGTGCTCGGCCCGGTACACTGGCCGATCGTGTTTGTGGCCCGGTCATCGCGAGCCGAGCCTGCCCCTTGAGAGTTCGAACCGAGAAGACGGAAGTGATCTGACGATGGCCAAGCGTGAGTTCCCCCTCGAGCGCACCCGCAACATCGGCATCATGGCCCACATCGATGCCGGCAAGACCACCACCACCGAGCGCATCCTCTACTACACCGGGAAGAGCTACAAGATCGGCGAGGTCCACGACGGCGCCGCGACCATGGACCACATGGTCCAGGAGCAAGAGCGCGGCATCACGATCACGTCGGCGGCCACCACCTGCATCTGGAACGACCACCGCATCAACATCATCGACACGCCCGGGCCACGTCGACTTCACGATCGAGGTCGAGCGCTCGCTGCGTGTGCTCGACGGCGCCGTCACCGTGTTCGACTCGGTCGCCGGTGTCGAGCCCCAGACCGAGACCGTGTGGCGCCAGGCCAACAAGTACGGCGTGCCGCGCTTCTGCTTCGTCAACAAGATGGACCGGATCGGCGCCAACTTCTACCGCACCGTCGACATGGTGCAAGATCGCGCCTGCAGGCCAACGCCGCTCGTCGTGCAGCTGCCCGATCGGCAGCGGCGGCCCCGAGTCGAACGAGCCGTTCATCGGTCTCATCGACCTCGTCGCAAGATCAAGGCCCTGATCTGGCACGACGAGGAGCTCGGCGCCAAGTGGGACGAGGTCGAGATCCCCGCCCACATGGCCGACCAGGCGGCCGAGTACCGCGAGCACCTGCTCGAGACGATCGCCACCGAGGACGAGCACCTGATGGAGAAGTACCTCGGCGGTGAGGAGCTCACCGAGGCCGAGATCAAGGCGCGCGATCCGCAAGGGCACGATCGGACAACGACTTCGTGCCGATCCTGTGCGGCTCGGCGTTCAAGAACAAGGGCGTCCAGCCGATGCTCGACGCCGTCATCGACTTCCTGCCGTCGCCGCTCGACATCCCGCCCGCCCACGGCACCAACCTGCGCGGCGACGAGGACGTCTACCGCGGCCCGAACGACGACGAGCTTCGCGGCGCTGGCGTTCAAGATCGTCGCCGACCCGTTCGGCAAGCTCACCTACTTCCGGGTCTACTCGGGCGAGATCAGCAAGGGCGAAGAGGTCTACAACTCCACCAAGGAGCGGCGCGAGCGGCTCGGCCGCATCCTGCTGATGCACGCCAACCAGCGCGAAGACCTCGACGTGGCGATGGCCGGCGACATCGTCGCCGGGCTCGGCTTCAAGGAGGTCACCACCGGCGACACGCTGTGCGACCGCGACCACCTCGTGATCCTCGAGCGGATGGAGTTCCCCGAGCCGGTGATCCACGTCGCCATCGAGCCCAAGACCAAGTCCGACCAGGACAAGCTCGGCAAGGCGCTCAAGTCGCTGTCCGACGAGGACCCGACGTTCCGCGTGCGCACCGACGAGGAGACCGGCCAGACGATCATCTCCGGCATGGGCGAGCTGCACCTCGAGGTGCTCGTCGACCGCATGGTGCGCGAGTTCAACGTCGAGGCCACCGTCGGCAAGCCGCAGGTCGCCTACCGCGAGACCGTCACCAAGAAGGTCGAGTCGGTCGAGTACCGCCACATCAAGCAGTCGGGCGGCTCCGGCCAGTTCGCCGTCGATCAAGCTCACGGTCGAGCCCAACCCGGGCAAGGGCTACGAGTTCGTCGACGCCATCTCGCGGCGGCACGCATCCCGCGCGAGTACATCAACCCGACCAACCAGGGCATCCAGTCCGGCGCTCGAGTCCGGCGTGCTCGCCGGCTACGGCATGGTCGACGTCAAGGTCGTCGCTCGTCGACGGCCAGTACCACGACGTCGACTCGTCGGAGATGGCGTTCAAGATCGCCGGCCAGATGGGCTTCAAGGAAGCCGCCGCCAAGGCCGGCCCCGTGCTGCTCGAGCCGATCATGGCGGTCGAGGTCGTCACGCCCGAGGACTACATGGGCGACGTGATCGGCGACCTCAACAGCCGCCGCGGCCGGATCGAGGGCATGGAGGCCAACGGCAACGTGCAGCAGATCCGGGCCCAGGTGCCGCTGTCGGAGATGTTCGGCTACTCGACCGACCTCCGCTCGCGCACCCAGGGCCGCGCCACCTACACGATGCAGTTCGCCGTGTACCAGGAAGTGCCCGACGACGATCTCGTCCGAGATCGTCAAGCGGGTCCGCGGCGAGTGATCGCCGCCTGCAGTTCAGCACCAATCCACGATCAGACACCGAACAACACAGAAACGTCGAGGAGAGCAGCAATGAGTAAGGCGAAGTTTGAGCGGACGAAGCCGCATGTGAATATCGGGACGATGGGTCATATTGATCATGGGAAGACGACGTTGACGGCGGCGATTTCGAAGACGTTGGCGGATCGTGGGTTGGCGTCGTATACGCCGTTTGATCAGATTGACAAGGCGCCGGAGGAGAAGGCGCGTGGGATTACGATTTCGATTGCTCATATCGAGTATGAGACGGCGAATCGGCATTATGCGCATGTGGATATGCCGGGTCATGCGGATTACATCAAGAACATGATCACTGGGTGCGGCTCAGGTGGATGGGGCGATTTTGGTGGTGGCGGCGACGGATGGTCCGATGCCGCAGACGCGTGAGCATGTGTTGTTGGCGCGTCAGGTGGGTGTGCCGTCGATCGTGGTGGCGTTGAACAAGGCGGACATGGTCGATGATGCCGAGTTGTTGGAGTTGGTGGAGTTGGAGATTCGGGAGTTGTTGAACGAGTACGAGTTCCCGGGTGATGATGCGCCGGTGATCGCGGTGTCGGCGTTGAAGGCGTTGGAGGGTGATGCGGAGTGGCAGGCCAAGGTGATGGAGTTGATGGATGCGTGTGATACGTTCATTCCGGAGCCGGTGCGTGAGTTGGATAAGCCGTTCTTGATGCCGATCGAGGATGTGTTCACGATCACGGGTCGTGGGACGGTGGTGACCGGCAAGGTCGAGCAGGGTGTGGTGCACACTGGTGATGAGGTGGAGATCGTCGGGTTGCGGACGACGCAGAAGACGGTGTGTACGGGTGTGGAGATGTTCCGCAAGTTGTTGGATCAGGGTCAGGCGGGTGACAACATCGGTGCGTTGTTGCGTGGGACGGGGAAGGATGATGTGGAGCGTGGGTCAGGTGTTGTGTAAGCCGGGTTCGATTACGCCGCACACGAATTTCGAGGGTCAGGTGTATGTGTTGACGAAGGAGGAGGGTGGCCGTCATAAGCCGTTCTTCAATAACTATCGTCCGCAGTTCTTCTTCCGGACGACTGATGTGACGGGGACGATCGAGTTGCCGTCGGGGACGGAGATGGTGATGCCTGGTGACAACGTGACGATCACGGTCGAGTTGGGTAAGCCGATCGCGATGGATGAGGGGTTGCGGTTCGCGATCCGTGAGGGTGGCCGTACCGTGGGCGCCGGCCGCGTCACCAAGATCCTCAAGTGACCGAACGGAGCACAGACATGGCACAGAGCATTCGCATCCGCCTCAAGGCGTTCGATCACGAGATCATCGACCAGTCGACGCGCAAGATCGTCGAGACGGTCAACCGCACCGACGCCACCGTCCGCGGGCCGATCCCGCTGCCGACCGACAAGCACCGCTACACGGTCATCCGCGGACCGCACATCGACAAGGACTCGCGCGAGCACTTCGAGATGCGCGTCCACAAGCGGCTGATCGACATCGTCAACCCCAACGCCAAGACGATCGACAGCCTGCAGCGCATCGAGCTGCCGGCCGGCGTCGACATCGAGATCAAGATCCAGGCCAGCTGAGTCCGTCACGCACGCGAGTCGGTGGCGCGATCGCCACCGGCTGCGCGCCGGCATCACCGCCGGCTCGCGACGTCGTGCGACGATCGACGGCGATGCGTGCACAGCCGCTCGGGAGCCACTTCGTCGACGGCGAGTTCGTCGACGGTGACGGTCCCGAGTTCGAGAGCATCCATCCCGCCGACCGGTCGGTGATCGCCCGGCTGCGGGCTGCCGACGCGGCGTGATCGAGCAGGCGATCGGCGCCGCCCGGGCAGGGTTCGCAGGCTGCTGGGCGGCGCACGCCGCCGGCCGAACGCGGGCGGGTGCTGCGGCGCGCCGCCGAGATCATCCGCGAGCGCAACCATGAGCTGTCGGTGCTCGAGTCGCTCGACACCGGCAAGCCGCTCCAGGAGACGCTCGTCGCCGACGCCGCCTCCGGCGCCGACTGCCTCGAGTACTTCGCCGGCCTGATCGCCAGCGACACCGGCCAGTACATCGACCTCGGCGTCGTCGTTCGCCTACACACGCCGCGAGCCGCTCGGCATCTGCGTCGGGATCGGCGCCTGGAACTACCCGATCCAGATCGCCTGCTGGAAGGCGGCTCCGGCGCTCGCTGCCGGCAACGCGATGATCTTCAAGCCGTCGGAGGTGACGCCGCTCAGCGCCCTGAAGCTGGCGGAGATCCTGACCGAGGCGGGTCTGCCCGACGGCGCGTTCAACGTCGTGCAGGGTGCGGGCGACGTGGGCGCGGCGCTGGTCGGGCACCCGGCGGTCGCCAAGGTGTCGGTCACCGGATCGGTGGCGACCGGCGAGCGCGTGGCCGGCGCCGCCGCCGGCCGGTCTCAAGCACGTGACGCTCGAGCTCGGCGGCAAGTCGCCGTTGATCGTGTTCGACGACGCCGACCTCGACAACGCCGTGTCGGGGGCGATGCTCGGCAACTTCTACTCGACCGGTCAGGTGTGCTCGAACGGGACGCGGGTGTTCGTGCAGCGATCCGGTGCGTCGACGAGTTCGTCGCAGCGCCTGGTCGCTCGCACCGAGCAGATCATGCTCGGCGATCCGCTCGACGAGACGACCCAGATGGGGCCGCTCGTGAGCGAACGCACAGTTCGCGCCGCGTGCTCGACTACATGGCGGTCGGCACGCCGGAGGGGGCACGGTGCGTCACCGGCGGTGGAGCCGGCCGACGTGCCCGGCTGCCCGGACGGGTTGTTCGTGCAGCCGACCGTGTTCGTCGACGTCACCGACGAGATGCGGATCGCCGCCGAGGAGATCTTCGGGCCGGTGATGTGCGTGCTCGCGTTCGACGACGAGGACGGAGGTGGTCGAGCGCGCCAACGCCACCCAGTTCGGGCTGGCGGCGGGGGTGTTCACCCGCGACATCCAGCGCGCCCACCGCGTGATCGCCGCCCTCGAAGCCGGGACGTGCTGGATCAACACCTACAACCTGACGCCGATCGCGATGCCGTTCGGCGGCTACAAGCGATCGGGCATCGGGCGCGAGAACGGTCACGCCGCGCTCGACCACTACAGCCAGTGGAAGAGCGTCTACGTCGAGATGGGCGACGTCGACTCGCCGTACTGACTACCGTCGGCCCGATGCCCGAACCGGTCTCGTACAGCTTCGACGGCACGGTCGCCACGATCACGCTCGACGACGGCAAGGCCAACGCCCTGTCACCGGCGATGCAAGCGGCGATCGGCGCCGCGCTCGATCGGGCGGAGTCGGATGCGGCGGTCGTGATCCTGGCCGGCCGCCCGGGTGTGTTCTCGGGTGGCTTCGACCTCAAGGTGCTCCAGGCCGGCGGCGACGAGGCGGTCGGCATGCTGCGCGGCGGGTTCGCGCTGGCCCACCGAGTGCTGTCGTTCCCGCGGCCGGTGATCGCCGCCTGCACCGGTCACGCCGTGGCGATGGGGGCGTTCCTGTTGCTCTCGACCGATCACCGCGTCGGCGCCGGCGGGCCGTTCAGGATCGTCGCCAACGAGGTCGCGATCGGGCTCACGATGCCGCATTCGGCGCTGGCGATCCTGCGCTGGCGGCTGTCACCGCCGGCGTTCGACCGGGCGGTGCTGTTGAGCGAGACGTTCGATCCGCCATCGGCAGTCGGTGCCGGCTTCCTCGATCGTGTGGTCGACGCCGGTGAGGTACTCGGCGCTGCGCACGAGACGGCGACCCAGGCCGCCGCGCTCGACGCCGGTGCCCACGCGGCGACCAAGCGCCGAGCGCGGCGGCGATGCTGGCTGCCGTGGAGGAAGGCCTGACCGAGTTCGACCGGATGTGAGCGCTACTTGATCTTGGATTCCTTGCGGAATCCGGCGACCGTCGAGGCGACGATGATGAGGATCGCCGCCAGCATCATCATCGTGGCGATCACGTGCACCTGGGGGACGATCTCGACACGCGACGAGTCGAACACCTCGCGGGGAAGGTCGACACGTTGCCGGCCACGAACGACGTGATGATGTAGTCGTCGATCGACAGAGCGATCGACAACATGAAGGCGGCGACGATGCCCGGGACGATCATCGGGAACGTGATCTTCACGAACGTGCGCAGTGGTGGTGATCCGAGGTCGGCGGCGGCGTCCTCGAGCGACCAGTCGAGCCCGCGCATGCGGGCCTTCACGGTGAGCGCCACGAACGACACGCAGAACAGGGTGTGGGCGATGACGATCGTGCCGAACCCGCGATCGACGCTCTGGTTGAAGAACAGCGTGAACAGCGAGGCGCCCATCACGATCTCCGGCGTGGTGAGCGGGAGGATCAGCAGCATGTTGATCGCCGCCCCGCCGCGCATGCGGTAGCGGCTGATGGCGAGCGCCAGCAGGCCTCCGACGATCGTTGCCAACGTGCAGGCGATGGTCGCGACCTTGATGCTCTCCTTGAAGGCATCGATGTAGTCACTGCTGTCGAAGGCGTTGGCCCAGTTGTCCCAGGTGAACTTCTGCCACGTGGTGTTGAACTTGCCGGCCGGCTCGTTGAACGTGAACACGGCGATCGTGATGATCGGGATGAACAGGTAGACGAACCCGAACGCCGTGGCGACGTACAGCAGCCAGGTCCCGAGTGGCCGCCTCCTCCTGCCCGCCGCTCATGCCAGGTCCTCCGTCCCCAGGAACTTGGCGTAGATGACGACGAGGGCGGTGATGATCGCCATCAGCACGAAGCTGATCGCGGCCGCCGCGGGGTAGTCGTTCTGGTTGAGGAACTGGGTGCGCACGGCGTTGCCGATCACCTTCTTCGACTCGGGACTCCCGAGCAGCTCGGCGTTGATGAAGTCGCCGGTGGCGGGGATGAAGCACAGCAACGTGCCGGCGAAGACGCCCGGCAGGGAGAGCGGGAAGATCACCTTCCGGAACGTCCGCGAGAAGGGCGAGTACAGGTCGGCCGCGGCGTCGATCAGTCGCACGTCGATCTTCTCCAGGCTGACGTAGATCGGGAGCAGCATGAACGGGAGGAAGTTGTAGGTGAGCCCGCCGATCACGGCTGCCTGCGTCTGCAGCAACTTGCCGTCCTCGATGACGCCGAGCCACTCCAGCACCTGGTCGAGGCTGAGCGTCCTGAGCACGTCCATCACGATCCCGCTGTCGGCCAGCAGCGTCTGCCAGGCGATCGTGCGCAGCAGGAAGCTGGTGAAGAACGGGATCATGACCAGCCCGAGCAGGATGTTGCGGTAACGGCCGGCCTTGAAGGCGATGAAGTAGGCGATCGGGTAGGCGATCAAGGCGCACAGCACGGTGGCGATCCCGGCGTACACGAAGGCCCGAATCAGGTGCTCACCGAAGCGTGTGAACGCCAGGCTGAAGTTGTCCCACTCCCAGGTGAACTCGTACTCGGGGAGCAACGGATCGGGCTTGGTCGAGAGCGAGATCTTGAACAGCGTGATCAGCGGGATGATGAAGAAGACGAACAGGAAGGCGATCCCGGGAATGATCAGGAGGTAGGGGATCCTCCGTCCGGCGCGCAGGCTGCGGTCGGTGTCGGCGGCGGCGTCCCTGGCCATCGTCAGCCTCCGATGATCCGGAGGAATCGGTCGTTGAGCTGGGCATCGACCTCTTGAGGCAGGTCGGCGAACGTGTTCAGCCGGGCGGCGTCCTCGGCGCTCGGGAACAGGATCGGGCTGTCGGCCAGAGCCGCGGCGTCGCCGCCCATGTTGACGAGCTCGTCGCGGACGCCCTTGACCGGCGTCACGTACTGCACCCAGTAGGTGAGCTGGGCGGCCTGCACCGGGTCGTAGACGAAGTTCATCCAGTCGGCGGCGGCGTAGCCGTTGGGGGCGAACTTGGGGATGACCATCGTGTCGTACCAGCTCATGCCGCCCTCCTCGGGAATCACGAACTGGATGTCGGGCCGGTCGTACTGCAGCTGGACGACGTCGCCGGACCACGCCACACACGCCACGAAGTCGCCGCTCTCGAGGCTGCGCAGGTACTCGTTGCCGGTGAACGCCCGGAACTGGCCCTCGTTGTTGGCCTGCTCGATCCGGTCGAGTGCCTGGTTGGCGCCGTCCTCGTCGACGACCTTGGGGTCGAACCCGAGCCCGAGCATCGTCAGCCCGAGCGAGTCGCGCATCTCGGTGAGCATCGCCACCCGCCCCGAGAACTCGGGGTCGAACAGGTCCATGATGCTGCGCAGTTCGCGGCCGGTCAGCTCGGGGTTGTAGGCGATGCCGGTGATGCCCGGCCTGCCACGGCAGGCTGTAGACGGCGCCGTAGTCCCACGCCTGGTTGAGGAACCGCTCCTCGAGGTTGACCCGGTTGGGGATCCGGTCGAGCGGCAGTGGCTCGGCCCAGCCGAGCGACTTCATCCGGGCCGCCATCCAGTTGGTGGGGCAGACGATGTCCCAGTTGGTCGGCGTGCCGGTGCCGAGGTAGGGCTCGATCTCGCGGGCGTAGAACTCGTTGTTGTCGTTGAGGTCCTCGCTGTACTCGACGGTGATCCCGGTGGCGTCCTGGAAACGATCGACCGTTCCGACGGCGCCGTCCTCGGTGGGATCGATGTAGGCCTGCCAGTTGAGGATCCGCACCTGCGACGTCCCGGTGCCGATCGTGCCACCCCCGGATCCGCCCCCGCCCCCGTCGCCGGCCTCGACGTTCTCGCCCCCGCCGTCGCCGGTGACCTTGAGCACGCCGGCGACCACCACAGCGGCGGCGGCGACCGAGCCGCCCACGATCAGGGCCCGACGACCGAACTTGCTGCCCGACGCGTCGCCGGCATCGGCACTGGCGGCGCGGCCGTCGAGCGCGGCCTGCACCTCGTCGACGTCGGTCGTGGTGGCGCCGATGATCGCGGATCGACCGGCCAGCACGTACGGGGCATCGGGCGCCCAGGTCAAGCGTGATCGGGGCGCCCCGCTCGGGGTCGGGCATGTCGTCGTCGGGGTCGGCGGTGGCCATCAGCTCGGTGCGATCGGCGAGGTGGACGATCAGGCGGATCGTGGAGCCCTCGAAGATGGCGTCGTTGACCGTGCCGGTGAGGCTGCGGCCCTCGACCGCCTCCGTTCCCGGGTTGAGCCGCTCGGGCCGGATCATGACGGTCACCGGGTCGCCGGCGTTGCAGCCGCCGACCGACTCGACGGCGATCCGGCTGCCGCTGTCGAGCTGCACGACCGGCGACGGGCCTGCGTCGGCGACGGCGCCCGGCAGCAGGTTGGCCGACCCGATGAAGCCGGCGACGAACACGCTCGCCGGCGCGCCGTAGATCTCCTCCGGCGTTCCGATCTGCTCGACCCGGCCTTTGCTCATGACGGCGATCCGGTCGCTCATGGTGAGCGCCTCGTGCTGGTCGTGGGTGACGAAGATGAACGTGATCCCGACCTCGCGCTGGATCCGCTTGAGCTCGAGCTGCATCGCCTCGCGGAGCTTGAGGTCGAGCGCCGCCAGCGGCTCGTCGAGCAGGAGCGCGCTCGGCATGTTGACCAGCGCCCGCGCCAGCGCGACCCGCTGCTGCTGCCCGCCGGACAGCTGGTTGGGCCGGCGGCGTGAGAACTCGCCGAGCTTGACGATGTCGAGCATCTCCTTCGCCCTGCTCACGGCCTCGGCGTCGGGCACCTTCTTGGCGCGCAGGCCGAATGCGACGTTGTCGAGCACCGACATGTGGGGGAACAGGGCGTACTGCTGGAACACCGTGTTGACGTTGCGTTCGTGGGGCGCCACGTTCGACACGTCGACCCCTTCCAGCAGCACCTGACCCCGCGTCGGCTGCTCGAACCCGGCGATCATCTTGAGCAGGGTCGTCTTGCCGCAGCCGGAGGGCCCGAGCAGGGAGAAGAACTCGCCCCGCGCGATCGAGAAGTTGGCCTCCTCGACCGCGACGAAGTCGCCGAACTCCTTGCGGATCCCCTGCAACACGATGACGTCGCTGCTGCGCGCCTCGTCCATGGTCACACCTTTCGGCCCGGATAGGCCCCAGCGCCCCCAGGCGAGCGAAACACTGTCATCGCCGGAGATGGTGGCGCAACCCCGACTCCATGACGTTCTTGCGCGATTGGACCGGCGGACAGCCAGGGCCGTGCCCGTGTTGTGGCTGCGCACAGGCCCCGATAGCATTTCCAAGCCGTGCCCGGAGGACCCTTCGGGCACGGAAGATATTCGCAATCGATGTCCGTGCGAGCCTTCGGCAGCGACCGGTAGGGACCGCACGGCGACAACCTGACCGAGTGCTCCGCAACGTTCGCACGAACGGCGGAGCATTTGCGTGAGGAACGAACACCGGCAACGGCGTTCGTGAGGTGGATAGCCCTCCGGGGCTCGATCAACAGCCTTCGGGGCCCAGCCCCGGATCAAGACAAGGAACGGCCGAAATGGCACAGACAGTGATTCTCGGCGAGAAGGTCGGGATGACGCAGAAGTGGGTGGACGACAAGGTCATCCCCGTCACGGTCCTCCGTGTCGAGCCCATGCGCGTCGTCCAGATCAAGACGACCGAACGCGACGGATACACCGCGCTCCAGGTGACCCAGGGTCACCGCGACGCGAAGAAGCTCAACAAGCCCGCCGCCGGCCACTACGCCAAGGCCGGCGTGCAGCCCGGCGTGCGGCTGGTCGAGCTGCGGCTCGACGACGATCGACGGGTTCGAGGTCGGCCAGGAGATCACGGTCGAGTCGCTGCCCGCGGGCACGCGGGTCGACGTCACCGGCATCAGCCGTGGCAAGGGCTTCGCCGGCACCATGAAGCGTCACAACTTCAAGGGCCAGGGCGCCAGCCACGGCAACCACAAGCACCACCGTGCGCCCGGCTCGATCGGGTCGTGCTCGTTCCCGGGCCGCGTGTTCAAGGGCCTGAAGATGTCCGGCCAGATGGGCCACGAGCAGGTCACGACGCTCAACCTCGAGGTCGTCGAGTCCGACGTCGAGCGCAACGTGCTGCTCGATCCGTGGATCGGTGCCCGGCCCCAACGGTGGCGTGATCTCGGTCCGCAACGCCGTCAAGTCCACGAGCCGCGAAGGGAGCGTGATCGCGATGGCGCAGATCACCCTCAAGAACGTCGCCGGCAAGAGACGCCGGCAAGATCGACCTCGACGACGCCACGTTCGGCATCCAGCCCAACGTCCCGGTCATGCACCAGGTCGTCACCGCCCAGCTCGCCGCCCGCCGCGCCGGCACCCAGAGCACCAAGACCCGCGCCGAGGTGCGCGGTGGCGGCGCCAAGCCGTTCCGCCAGAAGGGCACCGGCAACGCCCGCCAGGGCTCGACCCGCTCGCCGCAGTTACAGCGGTGGTGGCGTCGCCCTCGGCCCGAAGCCGCGCAAGTACGACCAGAAGACCCCCAAGAAGATGATCTCGCTCGCCCTGCGCTCGGCCCTGTCCGACCGGGCCAACGAGGGCAAGGTCGTCGTCGTCGACTCGTGGGGCTGGGACACGCCCAGCACCAAGGCCGCCACCAAGGCGCTCGCCGGGCTCGGCATCGACGGCCGGGTGCTGGTGGTCGTCGGTCGCGACGATGCCGCCGCCGCGCTGAGCTTCCGCAACCTCCCCGAGGTGCAGCTGATCGCCCCCGCCGAGCTCAACGCCTACGACGTGCTGTGCAACGACTGGATCGTCTTCACCCAAGACGTCGCTCCCCACCTTCAACGCACGCCGCCACAGTCGCGGAAGCAGCTCCGACGACGCGTCGAACGACGGCCAGCCGACGAGGTCCGAAACCGCCGAGGGAAGCGCCAGCGACGAGGCGGAGCGGCGTGAGGACGAGGCGTCAGCCGACGACGAAGGAGCAGATCGAAGCATGAAGGATCCCCGCGACATCATCCTGGCGCCGGTCGTCTCCGAGAAGAGCTACGAGCTGATGGAGACCGGCGTCTACACGTTCAAGGTGCACTCGAGCGCCAGCAAGCCCGAGATCCGCGACGCCATCGAGGCGATCTGGGGCGTCGAGGTGCTCAAGGTCAACACGCTCAACCGCAAGGGCAAGGCGACCCGCACGCGCGGCACCAACCGCATCGGGTCGAAGCCCGACTCGAAGCGCGCCATCGTCACGCTGGCAGCGGGCGAGATCCCGCTGTTCGAGAACTGAGACGGATCTGTCATGGCGATTCGTTCCCGCAAACCCACCAGCGCCGGCCGTCGCTTCCAGACGTCGTCCGACTTCTCCGAGGTCACGAAGACCGACGCCCGAGAAGTCGCTGCTCGCCAAGAAGTCGAAGACCGGTGGCCGCAACGCCTACGGCCGCAAGACGTCGCGCCACATCGGCGGCGGTCACAAGCAGCGCTACCGCATCGTCGACTTCAAGCGCACCAAGGACGGCGTGACCGCCAAGGTCGCCGCCATCGAGTACGACCCCAACCGCACCTGCCGGATCGCCCTGCTGCACTACGCCGACGGCGAGAAGGCCTACATCCTCGCCCCCAAGGGCCTCAACGTCGGCGACGTCGTCGAGTCGCGGCCACGGCGCCGACATCAAGCCCGGCAACGCCCTGCCGCTGCGCTACATCCCGGTCGGTACCACGATCCACAACGTCGAGCTGCGCCCCGGCCAGGGCGGCAAGATCGGCCGTTCGGCCGGCATCGCCGTGCAGCTCGTCGCCAAGGACGGCGACTACGCCACGCTGCGCATGCCGTCGACCGAGATGCGCCGCGTGCCGATCGACTGCCGGGCCACGGTCGGCGAGGTCGGCAACAGCGAGCACGAGCTGGTCAAGATCGGCAAGGCCGGCCGCAACCGCTGGAAGGGCGTCAAGCCCCAGACCCGCGGTGTCGCCATGAACCCGGTCGACCACCCGCTCGGTGGTGGCGAGGGTCGCACCTCCGGCGGTCGCCCCGCCGTCTCGCCGTGGGGCAAGCCCGAGCGCCGCACCCGCCGCAAGAAGAAGGCCAGCTCCAAGCTCATCGTCCGTCGCCGCCGTACCGGCAAGGGTCGCCGGTAAGGCGAAAGGGAGAACACGTATGTCTCGCAGTCTCAAAAAGGGCCCGTTCGTCGACGAGCATCTGCTCAAGAAGGTCGACGCCCAGAACGCCGCCGGCGAGCGCAAGGTCATCAAGACCTGGTCGCGCCGCTCCACCATCATCCCCGACATGGTCGGCCACACGATCGCCGTCCACGACGGCCGCAAGCACGTCCCGGTGTACGTCACCGAGTCGATGGTCGGTCACAAGCTCGGTGAGTTCAGCCCGACCCGGACGTTCAAGTTCCACGCCGGGCAGGAAAAGGGAGCGCGGCGCTGATGCGTGGTCCCAAGCTCAACGAAGGCGCCACCGTCGCCACGCTCGCCAGTGGTGCGCGGCACGGCACGAAGGCGACCGCCAAGTACGTGCGCGTCGTCGGCCTACAAGGCCCGCGTCGGTGCTCGACCTGATCCGTGGCCTCGACGTCCGTCGCGCCGACGAGGTGTTGCAGTTCACCGAGCGTGGCATCGCCACACGACATCCGCAAGGTGCTCGCCAGCGCCGTCGCCAACGCCACCAACCCCGACAACACCGGCTCGTACATCGGCGACGCCGACGAGCTGTTCGTGCTCGCCTGCTTCGCCGACGAAGGCCCGACGCTGCAAGCGCTTCGCCGCCCGGGCCCGTGGCCGCGGCACCCGCATCCGCAAGCGCACGCTGCCACATCACCGTCGTCGTCGCCCGCATGAGCGAGCGAGCGACTCGCAGTCGTCCAGGCCCGCGCCGAGGGCGCCAGCGCCAGCGCCGCCGCCAGCCGTCGTGCCCGCGTCGAGCGCAGCCGCACGCGCGCCCAGGCCGCCAAGGCCGGCAGTCGAGCGCCGGGCGACCGACCGCCGACGACCGAGCTCGACGACGAGCCGACGATCGAGGACGACGACGGTCGAGACCGTCGACGTCGAGGCGATCGCCGGTGCGACGCTCGATGCGACGCCGCCGAAGGTGAGCCGATCGACGACGAGCGCCGACGACGGATGCGCCGAGGACGACGCCGCCGAGGACGATGCAGCCGACGACGTCGCCGACGGCGAGTTCGCCGCCGGCGAGTGGGCCGGCTCGGTGCTGCCCGACGCCGACGGCAACGGCCCCGACACGCACCCGATCAAGGGCAACGCCGACTCGATGCTCTACCACACGCCCGACAGCCGCTACTACAAGGTCACCAAGGCCGAGGTGTGGTTCGACACCGAGAGCCAACGCCGAGGCCGCTGGCTTCAGCAAGCCCGGCGCCGCAGCAAGGCCGACGAGGAGAGACAACTGATGGGTCAGAAGATCAACCCGTACGGCTTCCGCCTCGGTGTGAGCACCGACTGGAAGAGCCGCTGGTTCAGCGAGCGCGAGTACCAGAAGTACCTCACCGAGGACTGGAAGATCCGCCAGGCGATCATGGGCAAGCTCGAGTCGGCGGCGATCAGCCGGATCGAGATCGAGCGCACCCGCGACAAGGTCCGCGTCGACGTCCACACCGCCCGCCCGGGCATCGTGATCGGTCGTCGTGGCGCCCAGGCCGACGAGCTGCGCACGATGATCACCGACGATCACCGGCAATCCGAAGATCCAGCTCAACATCGTCGAGATCAAGACCCCCGAGCTCGACGCCGCGCTCGTCGCGCAGGGCGTCGCCGACCAGCTCGCCGGCCGCATCGCCTTCCGGCGTGCCATGAAGCGCGCCGTGCAGAACGCCCAGCGCGCCGGTGCGCTCGGCATCAAGGTCCAGTGCTCGGGCCGCCTCGGCGGCGCCGAGATGAGCCGCACCGAGTGGTACCGCGAAGGCCGCGTGCCGTTGCACACGCTGCGCGCCGACATCGACTACGGCTTCCGTGAGGCCAAGACCGCCAACGGCCGGGTCGGCGTCAAGGTGTGGCTGTACCGCGGCGACATCCTCCCGTACAAGGCGCAGAGCGACGACAAGATCGCCCGCGAAGCGGCGATGGCCGTCGGCGAGACGTCCGGCCAGTCGACCGAGGCCGGCCAGCGCCGGGTCGTGTCGTCGGCCGGTCGCCCGCAGGCTGCTGCGGTCGAGCGGCCGAGGCGCACCGCTGTTGAAGGACGCCGATCCCGAGCTCGAGAAGTTGCTCGACGAAGAAGAGACGATTGCCCGCCAGACCCGTCAGGGTCACGAGACGCCGCACTTCCGCGGCGACGACTGAGCGGGAGAGCTAGGAGCACATCATGTTGATGCCCCGCAAGGTCGCACATCGCAAGCACCACCGTGGCCGTACCAAGGGAATGACCAAGGGTGGCGCCGAGCTGCAGCTTCGGCGAGTACGGCATCCAGGCGCTCGAGCCGGGCTGGCTGACCGCCCGCCAGATCGAGGCCGCCCGTATCGCCATGACCCGCTCGATCAAGCGCGGTGGCAAGGTCTGGATCAACGTCTTCCCCGACAAGCCCGTCACCAAGAAGCCGGCCGAGACCCGCATGGGTTCCGGCAAGGGCAACCCCGAGTTCTGGGTCGCCGTCGTGCGTCCCGGGCCGGGTGCTGTTCGAGCTGTCGTTCCCCAACGAGGAGCTCGCCAAGTCCGCCCTCGAGAAGGCGATCCAGAAGCTGCCGATCAAGGCCGCGTCATCACGCGCGACGAGCCGATCTGAGGAGGATCCGAGATGGCACGACCAACACCACCGACAAGCTCGCCGACATGAACCTCGCCGAACTCGTCGACGAACTGCGGGCCACCAAGCACGAGGCGCTCAACCTGCGCTTCCGCAACGCCACCGGCCAGCTCGAGAACACCGCCGAGATCAAGAAGGTCCGGCGCCAGATCGCCCGGATCAACACCCTCATCCGTCAGCGCGAGATCGCTGCCGCCGAGTCGGAGAGCCGAGAGCCATGAGCTGAGTCCGACATGAGCGAACGCAACCGAAACCGCAACGACCGAAGCCCGCAGCGCGTGCCCGCAAGGTGCGCGAGGGCGTCGTCACGTCGGCCGTCGATGGACAAGACGATCACCGTCACCGTCACCGAGCGCGTCCGCCACGCCAAGTACAACAAGTTCGTCCTGCGCACAAGAAGCTGTACGCCCACGACGAGGCCAACGACGCCGGCGTCGGCGACAAGGTCCGCGTGATGGAGACCCGTCCGCTCAGCAAGAACAAGCGCTGGCGCTTGGTCGAAGTCCTGGAGCGGGCGAGGTGACTCGATGATCCAGCAGGAATCCCGACTTCGGGTCGCCGACAACAGCGGCGCCCGCGAGGTGCTGTGCATCAAGGTGCTCGGCGGCACGCGCCGCCGCTACGCCTCGATCGGCGACATCTTCATCGCCTCCGTCAAAGACGCCATCCCCGGCGCCGCCGTCAAGAAGGGCGACGTCGTCAAGTGCGTCGTCGTTCGCGTCAAGAAGGAGAAGCGCCGTCCCGACGGCAGCTACATCCGCTTCGACGAGAACGCCGCCGTCCTCATCAAGGACGACCTCACACCTCGCGGCACCCGCATCTTCGGCCCAGTCGGCCGTGAGCTGCGCGACCGCAAGTTCATGCGCATCGTCTCGCTCGCACCGGAGGTGATCTGAGATGAAGCTCCGTAAGGGTGACACCGTCCGTGTGATCACGGGCAAGGACAAGGGCAAGGAAGGCGTCATCGAACGCGTCATCCCCAAGCGACAACAAGGTGATCGTCACCGGCGTCAACACCGCCGCCAAGCATCAGCGTGCCCGCCGTGCCAACGAGCAGGCCGGGATCATCGACAAGGACATGCCGATCGACGCGTCCAACGTGATGTACGTGCACAAGGGCAAGACCGTCCGGCTCGGCTACTCGGTCGACAAGAAGGGCGAGAAGGTCCGCATCGCACGTCCGAGTGGTGAGGAAGTCTGATGAGCGCCACCGCAACCCAGCCGCGGCTCAAGGCCCGGTACAACAACACGATCAAGGCGCAGCTCGCCAAGGACCTCGGCATCAACAACGAGATGCAGATCCCGAAGCTCGACAAGATCGTCATCAACATGGGCGTCGGCCGCGCCACCCAGCAGCCGTCGCTGCTGGAGAAGGCCGTCGACGACCTCACCGTGATCGCCGGACAGAAGCCGATCGTCACCCGGGCCAGCACCTCGATCGCCGGCTTCAAGCTCCGTGAGGGCCAGGCGATCGGCACCAAGGTCACCCTCCGCGGCGACCGCATGTGGGAGTTCTTCGACCGCCTGTTGTCGGTCGCGATCCCACGTATCCGCGACTTCCGCGGCCTGCCCGCCCAGTCGTGGGACGGCCGGGGCAACTACACGTTCGGTCTCAACGACCAGACCGTGTTCCCCGAGATCAACGTCGACACGGATCGACACCCAGCGCGGCATGGACATCACGATCGTCACCACCGCGACGCACCAACGAGGCCGGCAAGGCGCTGCTCGATGCGTTCGGGTTCCCGTTCAAGAAGGGCGCCGAAGCAGACGTCGTGCCCGCAGCGCAAGCGCAGCCGCCATCAGCGTGGTCCGGTCAAGTCCGGCGCCAAGAAGAAGTGACCGAGTAGGCGAGAGAAGAACATGGCCAAGAAAGCACTGATCAACAAGGCGGCCGGCAAGCCGAAGTACAAGGTCCGCGGCTACACGCGGTGCCGCCGCTGCGGCCGCGCCCGCTCGGTGTTCCGCAAGTTCGGCCTGTGCCGTGTCTGCCTGCGCGAGCTCGCCCACGCCGGCGAGATCCCCGGTCTGACGAAGTCGAGCTGGTGAGGAGGACACAACGATGCTGACTGATCCCATCGCCGACATGCTGACCCGTATTCGCAACGCGAACACGGCGATGCACGACGAGGTGCGCATGCCCTCGTCGAAGCAGAAGGTGGCGCTCGCCAAGGTCCTCGAGTCCGAGGGCTACATCAGCGGGTTTCGAGGTCGCCCCGTCGACCAAGGGCCCCGGCGACGTGCTGACCATCCAGATGAAGTACTCCGACGACCGCGATCGCACGATCTCGGGCCTGCGTCGAGTCTCGACCCCTGGCCTGCGGGTGTACCGCAAGGCCGACTCCGTGCCGCGCGTGCTCGGCGGCCTCGGGGTTGCCGTCCTGTCCACCAGCCACGGGCTGATGACCGACCGCGAGGCGCGCAAGCGCAACGTCGGCGGCGAAGTCCTCTGCTACGTCTGGTGACGCGAAGGAGACCGACCGTCATGTCCCGAATCGGTAAGTCTCCCGTCACGCTCCCGTCCGGGGTCGACGTGTCGGTCGCCGACCGCACGATCACGGTCAAGGGCCCGAAGGGCACCCTCAGCCGCGAGATCCCCGGCGAGATCGAGGTGTCGATCGACGGCGGCGTGCTCACCTGCACCCGCCCGAACGACGAGCGCTCACAACCGTGCCCAGCACGGGCTCACCCGCAGCCTCGTCAACAACATGGTCGTCGGCGTCACCGACGGCTTCAAGAAGAACCTCGAGATCGTCGGCGTCGGCTACCGCGCCGAGGCCCAGGGCCCCAACGCCCTGCGCCTCAACCTCGGCTTCAGCCACCCGGTCAACGTGCAGGCCCCGGACGGGCATCACGTTCGAGGTGCCGGTGCCGACCCAGATCGTCGTCAACGGCATCGACAAGGAAGTCGTCGGCCAGGTCGCCGCCAACATCCGCAGCATCCGCAAGCCCGAGCCCTACAAGGGCAAGGGCGTCAGGTACGCCGGCGAGCGCATCCTGCGCAAGGCCGGCAAGGCCGGCAAGAAGTGAGCGAGGAATCGTCATGAGTGACATCGCCAAGGCTCGTCGTCAGGGTCGCATCCGTCGCCACCGGCGGGTGCGCAAGAAGGTGCACGGCACCGCCGCCCGTCCGCGTCTCGCCGTGTACCGCTCGAACAAGCACATCTCGGTCCAGGTGATCGACGACGACAGCCGGCCGCACGCTCGCCGCCGCCTCGACCACCGAGACCGATCAGCGCGCCGCCGGCAGCGGCGGCAGCGTCGCCGCCGCCGACGCGCGTCGGCGCAACTGGTCGCCGAGCGCGCCAAGGCCGCCGGCGTCACCACGGTCGTGTTCGACCGCGGTGGGTTCGCCTACCACGGTCGGGTCGCCGCGATCGCCGAAGCCGCCCGCAACGCAGGTCTGGAGTTCTGATGGCATACCAGCAACGACAACCGCAACGACAACCGGCAACGACAGCCGCGACAACGACAACGAGGGTGGCCTGCGCGAGTCGCGGGTGATCACGATCAACCGCGTCGCCAAGGTCGTCAAGGGCGGCCGCCGCTTCGCCTTCACGGCGCTCGTCGTCGTCGGCGACGGCAACGGCCGGGTCGGGCTCGGCTACGGCAAGGCCAAGGAAGTGCCGCTGGCGATCCAGAAGGGCACCGAAGAGGCCAAGCGCAACCTGTTCGAGGTGCCGCTCGCCGGTTCGACGATCACCCACCCGGTCACCGGCGAGACCGGTGGTGGCCGCGTGCTGATGAAGCCGGCCGCACCCGGTACCGGCGTGATCGCCGGCGGTGCCGCCCGCATCATCCTCGAAGAGGCCGGCGTCCACGACGTGCTCTGCAAGTCGCTCGGCTCGGCCAACCACATCAACGTCGCCCGCGCCACGATCGCCGGCCTCAAGGCGCTGCAGCGTCCCGACGAGGTCGCCAAGCGGCGCGGCCTCCCGGCCGACTCGTTCGTGCCGAAGGGCATGCTGCGGGCCTACAACGAGCGGCAGAAGCAACTCGCCGCCGGAGCCGGCACACGAGTGAGTCGAGCGTCATGAGCGAGAAGATGACTCACCGTCACCCAGATCAAGTCGGGTGCCCACGCCAAGCCCAAGACGCGCGGCACGCTGCGCGCCCTCGGCCTCGGCCGGATCGGCAAGACCAACACGCTTCCCGACCGTCCCGAGATCCGAGGCATGCTGCGCCGCGTCCCGCACCTCGGTCGACGTGACCGACGAATCATCACGAAGGGAAGTCGAGTGACCATGCACGTCCACGATCTCTCACCGGCCCCAGGCTCGACCAAGAACGCCCAAGCGCGTCGGCCGCGGCATCGGCGGCAAGGGCGGCAAGACCGCCGGCCGTGGCACCAAGGGCCAGCACTCGCGCGGTCGCAACACGGTGGCCCGCGGCTTCGAAGGTGGCCAGATGCCACTCAAGCAGCGCGTGCCGAAGTTGAAGGGGTTCACCAACCCGTTCCGCGTCGAGTACGCGGCGGTCAACCTCGACACGATCAGCGAGCTGGGCGAGTCGAAGATCGACCCCGAGGTGCTGCGTCGCCCACGGCATCGTCCGCAGCGGACGCGTTCGTCAAGGTGCTCGCCCGCGGCGAGATCACGGCCAAGGTCGACGTCCACGCCCACGCCGTGTCGAAGGCGGCCGAGGCGGCGATCACCGGCTGCCGGTGGCATCGGTCACGCTGATCCAGCTGCCGTTCAAGGCCGAGGGCAAGGCCGGTCGTCCGGCCGCCAAGGGCAACCAGTTCACCAACCGCTGATCCGGTCCGAGCGGCCGGCAGCTCGCCTCTCCGCGCTAGCGCTGCCGGCCCGATCGTCGATCGGCGGCTAGCCTGCGCGCCGCCCCACGAGCGTCGAGGATTCTCGCCAGTGCTGTCGAACATCAAGAACATCTTCAAGGTCCAGGATCTTCGCAACAAGATCTTCTTCACCTTCATGATCGTCGCGCTTGTACCGGGTCGGTGCCGCGATCCGTGTTCCCGGCGTCGACCCGCTGGCGATCGATCAGCTCGAGGAAGGCGCCCAGGGCGGCGCGCTCGGCCTGTTCAACCTGTTCTCGGGCGGCGCCTTCGAGTCGTTCTCGATCTTCGCGCTCGGGCATCATGCCGTACATCACGGCCAGCATCATCATGCAGGTGCTCGGCGTCGTGATCCCCAAGCTGGAAGAGCTCCAGCAGCAGGGCGCCGTCGGCCAGCGCAAGATCACGCAGTACACCCGCTACGTCACGATCGCGCTGGCCACGCTGCAGGCGACGGTGCTGGTGTTCCTGTTCGGCACCGGTGGCGGCGGCGCGTTCTACTCGGCGGTGCAGGCGCCCTCGGTGCCGCTGCTGCCCGACGGCATCTGGCCGCGCGGCTACCTGATCATCCCCACCCTCGTCGGCCGGCACCGCCGTGCTGATGTGGATGGGCGAGCTGATCAGCCAGCGCGGCATCGGCAACGGCATGTCGATGATCATCTTCGCCTCGGTCGTGGCCGGCATGCCCAGCGGCTTCTACTCGATCTGGCAGGTCAACAAGGAGTTCTGGTTCGTCGCCATGATCGCTCCTCACGTTGGGCATCATCGTCGCCGTCGTGTTCGTCGAACTCGGCCAACGACGAATCCCGGTGCAGTTCGCCAAACGTGTGGTCGGCCGCCGGATGATGGGCGGCCAGAACACCTACATCCCGTTGAAGGTCAACCAGTCGGGCGTGATCCCGATCATCTTCGCCAGCTCGATCCTGTTGCTGCCGGCGATCATGGCCAGCTTCCTCGGGCAACGCCCACCGGCGACAGCTGGTGGGACGGCTCGCCGCGATCTCAGGAGTACGTCGACCAGTACATCCTCAACAGCCAGAACGTCGTGTACATCACGATGTTCGCGGTGCTGATCATCGCCTTCGCCTACTTCTACAACTCGATCGCCTTCGATCCGGTGCGCCAGGCCGACCAGATCCGCCGCCAGGGCGGGTTCATCCCCGGCGTGCGTCCCGGCCCGCAGACCGAGGCCTACCTGGCCAAGGCGGTCAACCGGATCACGCTGCCCGGGCGCGGTGTTCATCGCCATCATCGCGATCCTCCCGTACATCATGCTGTGGGCGGCCGACGTCGAGCACGTTCCCGTTCGCCGGCACCAGCGTGCTGATCTCGGTGGGTGTCGCCCTCGAGCTGATGCGCCAGATCGACAGCCAGCTGATGCTGCGCAACTACGAGGGTTTCCTGAAGTAATCGGGCGCGCCGGTGATCCCCGGAGCGCGGCTCATCATCCTCGGTCGGCAGGGCGCCGGCAAGGGCACGCAGTGCGTGCGCTTGTCGCGCCACTACGTCGTGCCCCACATCTCCACCGGCGACATGCTGCGCGCCGCCGCCCGTGAGGGCTCCGAGCTCGGCCTGATGGCCAAGCAGATCATGGACGACGGCGGCCTCGTCGGCGACGAGGTGATGATCGGCCTCGTCGACGAGCGCTTGCGCAAGCCCGACGCCGACACGCGTGGCTACATCCTCGACGGGTTCCCGCGCACCGTCGCGCAGGCCGAGGCGCTCGCACCGCATCACCGCCGACAAGCCGATCCACGTCGTGATCGACCTCGACGTGCCGCGCGAGATCGTGCTCGAGCGCCTCTCGTCGCGCCGGGTGTGCCGCGACTGCGGCACGAACTACACCGCCGGCGTCGCCGACGAGCGCAGGCCGTGGATCTGCGACGTGTGCGGCGGCGACGTGCAGCAGCGCGCCGACGACACGCCCGACGCGGTCAACCGCCGGCTCGACCTGTACGAGACGCAGACGTCGCCGCTGATCGAGCACTACAGCCGGCATGGGCGCGCTCGCCGTCGTCAACGGTGTGGGCCATCCCGACCACGTGTTCAAGCGCCTCACCGACGCCGTCGACGCACGCCGCTGACCAGCGTCGGTAACGCTGCCACTAGCACAACGTCGCCGAAAAGTGGCGCATCACGCCATGTGGCGTTCGCGAACGTTCCGATAGCATTGCCAGCCGGTCTGTGCTCGGTCCGTCCGTCCGAATCATCCGCTGAGCAGGGTCAATGCCCTGCTCAACCGAGGAGAGTCATTCTGCCGAAGCCGAAGGAAGACGCCATCGTGCTCGAAGGCACGATCGTCGAGTCGCTGCCGAACGCGATGTTCCGCGTGGAGCTGGAGAATGGCCACAAAGTGTTGGCCCACATCTCAGGCAAGATGCGTATGCACTACATCCGCATCCTGCCCGGCGACAAGGTCCAGGTAGAGCTCACCCCGTACGACCTCACCCGAGGTCGCATCACGTATCGATACAAGTGAGAGAGCAGTCGTGAAGGTTCGACCGAGCGTCAAGAAGATGTGCGAGAAGTGCCGCGTGATCCGCCGGCACGGTCGCGTCCAAGTCATCTGTGAGAACCCGCGCCACAAGCAGCGCCAGGGCTGAGAGAGCAAAGGAGGCAACGAACCCATGGCACGTATCGCCGGCGTCGACATCCCCCGCGAGAAGCGGTTGGAGATCTCGCTCACCTACATCTTTGGCATCGGGCAAGACGACCGCGCAGCGGATGCGCCGAGCCTCGGACTCGACCCCAACACCAAGGTCTCGTCAGCTCACCGAGGACGAGGTCAACAAGATCCGTGCCTACGTCGACCAGAACCTGACGATCGAAGGTGACCTGCGCCGCGACGTGCAGAACGACATCAAGCGCAAGATCGAGATCGGGTGCCTGCAGGGCGTCCGTCACCGCAAGGGCCTGCCGGTCCGCGGCCAGCGCACCCACACCAACGCTCGCACCCGCAAGGGCCGCAAGCGCACCGTTGCCAACAAGAAGAAGGCTGTGAGGAAGTAATGGCTATGGCGAAGCGCAAAGCCGGGCGGCTCGCCGCCCCCGCAAGCGCGACCGCAAGAACATCTCGACGGGTGTCGTGCACATCAAGAGCTCGTTCAACAACACGATCGTCACGATCACCGACACCCCGGGCAACGTGATCTCGTGGGCGTCGTCGGGTGCGGTCGGCTTCAAGGGCAGCCGCAAGAGCACCCCGTACGCCGCCCAGCAGGCCGCCGAGCGTGCCGCCACCGCCGCCATCGAGCACGGTCTGCGCCGCGTCGAAGTGCACGTCAAGGGCCCGGGTTCGGGCCGCGACACCGCCGTGCGCTCGATCCAGAACACCGGCATCGAGGTCACGTCGATCAAGGACGTCACGCCGGTGCCCCACAACGGCTGCACCGTCCCCAAGCGTCGGAGGGGCTGAGTCATGGCTCGTTACACCGGACCCAAGGTGCGCCTCTCGCGCCGCCTGTCCACCAACATCTTCGAGAACGAGAAGGGCCGCAAGGCCCTCGACCGTCGCCCCTTCCCGCCCGGCGCCCACGGCCGCACCCGCCGCCGCAACGCCGGCAGCGAGTACCTCGCCCAGCTGCAGGAGAAGCAGAAGGCCAAGTACATCTACGGCGTGCTCGAGCGGCAGTTCCGCAAGACCTACGAAGAGGCGCTTGCGGCACCAGGGCAACACCGGTCTCAACCTGCTGATCATGCTCGAGACCCGGCTCGACAACATCGTCTACCGCGCCGGTTGGGCCTCGACCCGCCCGCAGGCCCGTCAGTTCGTCAACCACGGCCTGATCCTCGTCAACGGCAAGCGCCTCGACATCCCGTCGGCTCGCGTTCGCAAGGGCGACGTCGTGTCGCTGTCGCCGAAGGCCGCCAACATGATCGTCATCCAGCACAACATCGACATGCTCGACCGCTCGATCGTCGGCTGGCTCGAGAGCGGCGACGGCGGCAAGCAGGTCACGGTTCGTGACCTGCCCGCAGCGTGAGCACATCGACGTTCCGGTCCGCGAGTCGCTCATCGTCGAGTTCTACTCGAAGTAACGTCGCCGTAACCGCCTCCCGTCCCACCACCTCACTCACCGCACACGAACGTTCAGTTTCAGAAAGGCCCGGCAGCAACATGCTCGTCATGCAGCGCCCCACCGTCGAAGCCATCGGCGAGGAGAACAACAACCAGCAGCGGTTCGCGATCGGTCCGCTCGAGCCCGGCTTCGGCCACACGCTCGGCAACTCGCTGCGTCGCACGCTGCTGTCGTCGATCCCCGGCGCAGCGATCACGACCGTCCGTTTCGACGACGCCCTCCACGAGTTCGACACCATCAACGGCGTCGCCGAGGACGTCACCGACATCATCTTCAACATCAAAGACATCGTGCTCACCTCGGTCGCCGACGAGGCGGTCAACCTGCGCCTCGACGTGCGTGGCCCGGCCGCCGTCACCGCCGGCGACATCGAGTGCCCGGCCGACGTCGAGATCCTCAACAAGGACCTCCACATCGCCACGCTCAACGGCAAGGCCCGCCTGGCGATCGACCTGACCGTCGAGCAGGGTCGTGGCTACGCCTCGCAGCCAGCGCGAGTCCGAGACGCGGGTCATCGGCGTGATGCCGATCGATGCGATCTTCAGCCCGGTGCGCCGCGTCAGCTTCGACGTCGAGCCCACCCGCGTCGAGCAGTCGACCAACTACGACAACCTGATCATCGAGATCGAGACCGACGGTTCGATCACGCCCGCCGAAGCGCTCGCCTCGGCCGGCGCCACGCTGCGCTCGCTGGTCGACCTGGTCGCCTCGATGAGCGAGGAGCCCAAGGGCCTCGAGCTCGGCGAGATGATCGACGCCGCCACCAGCTCGCCCGATCTCGACCTCCCGATCGAAGACCTCGATCTGTCCGAGCGTCCTCGCAACTGCCTCAAGCGGGCCCAGGTCAACACGATCGGTGAGCTGCTCACCAAGACCGAGGACGACCTGCTGAACATCACCAACTTCGGCCAGAAGAGCCTGGACGAGGTCAAGGAGAAGCTCGACGAGCGCGGCCTGTCGCTGCGCGGCTGATCGTCCGACCAGACGCCGAAACGAACGCTGAAAGAACACTGAGATGCCTGCAACCCCACGCCGCTCCCGCAACTTCGGCGGCGAGCTCCGCCCACCAGCGTCTGATGATGGCCAACCTGGCCGCGTCGCTGTTCGCCGCCGAGGGCGATCACCACCACCGAGGCCAAGGCCAAGGCCCTGCGCCCGATCGCCGAGAAGCTGATCACCAAGGCCAAGAAGGCCCAGGACGGCCCGATGCGCGTCCACCGCATCCGCCAGATCCAGGGCTACCTCGGCGACCGCGAGATGACCCACAAGCTGGTCAACGACGTCGCCCCCCGCTACACCGAGCGCAACGGCGGCTACACCCGCATCTTGAAGCTGGGCACCCGCGACGGCGACAACGCCCAGATGGCCCGCATCGAACTGGTCTGACGCCAGCACGTACCAGAATGGTCCGCGTGCGCGCGGGTCTCGTCTGCGACGGTTGCCGTATCACGGCGCTGACTTCCACGGCTTCGCGCCGAACACGGCGTCCGAACGGTGCTCGGTGACCTGACGCGAGGCGATCGTCCACGGTCGTGCGCCAGCCGGTGGATCTGGTCGGTGCCGGTCGCACCGATGCCGGGGTCCATGCCTGGGGACAGGTCGTGTCGTGCGACCTCCCCGACGACCTCGACCTCGGTGACCTCGCGCGGCGAATCAACAAGCTGTGCTCGCCGGCGATCTCCATCCGGTCAGCAGAGTGGACCGAGCCCGAGTTCGATGCCCGGTTCTCGGCGACGTGGCGGTGTTACCGCTACCACGTGTGGAACGACCCGGCGCCGAACCCCTTGCTCGCCGCCGTCAGCTGGCACGTGTCGCATCCGCTCGATGTGCCGCTGATGCAGGGGGCGGTGCAGCCCGCTGATCGGTGAGCACGACTTCTCGTCGTTCTGCCGCAAGCCGAAGGTCGCCGACGATCAGCCGCCGCCGAGCATGGTGCGCATCGTGCACGCGGTCACGTGGGAGCGCCTCGACGACTCGCCGATGCTGAGGCTCGAGATCACGGGCTCGGCGTTCTGCCACCAGATGGTGCGTTCGATCACGGGCACGCTGGTCGACGTCGGTCTCCACCGCCTGACCCCGGCCGACGTCAACGCCATCCTCCGCGCCGGCGACCGCAACGTCGCCGGTCAGGTCGCGCCGCCGAACGGCCTCGTGCTGTGGGAGGTCGGCTACGACGGCGCCCGATGGGACAGCCCCACTTGACCGCAGTCGAGACGGCGCCCCGGCGCCGAGCACTCGGTGTGCTGGGTCAGGCCCCGTTCCTGTCGGGCGTGCTCTGGGCAGCCAACTGGATCGTCCTGTCGGCGACCGGCCAGCCCTACTCGATCCGCGTGCTCTACGCCGGATGGCAGTTCCTGCCGGTCGACTCGTTGCGCGACGACCCGTTCGGGAGCGTGTGGAACCTCCACATCCAACCCCCTGGCTGGAACCTGCTGGTGGGCATGGTCGCCGCCTGGAGCCCGTTGGGGCAGGTCACGAGCCACCGCGCGATCTCGCTGGTGCTGGGCGTGACGCTCGCCGCCGCAGTCGCCTCGACGCTGCAGGAACCTGGGCGCGTCGAACCGGTCGGCGGTGCTGCTCACGGTCGTGGCGACGATGAACTCGCAGGTGATGGCGAACGCCTTCGAGCCGCGCTACGACCTCGCCGTGACCACGATGCTGGCCGTGCTGGTGTGGGCGGTCTCGTCGGATGCGCTCGGCGCCACCGGATCGTTGTTGGCCGCGATCGGTGTGGCGACGGCGCTGGTCATGACCCGCGCCCTGTACCACCCGATCTGGTTGGTCGTGATCTGCGGTCTGCTGATCTGGGCGTGGCGCGGTCGCGTCGATCGGCGCCGGCTCGCGATCGCGGCGATCATCCCCGTCGTCGTCGTGGGTGGCTGGCTGGTCAAGAACGAGCTCGTCTTCGATCGGCCGACGATGTCGAGCTGGGGCGGCATGAACCTGCTGCGATCGGTCGAGCCGGCGATCGACCCGACCGGGTCGCCGAGCTCGCCGACGCCGGTCGGGTCAGCGGCGTCGCCGTCGCCGGGCATTTCCAGACCTACACCGACTACGCCCCGTTCGTCCCTGCCTGCACGCCCGAGGCCGACGATCATCAGGTGCTCGCCGAGCCGTACCGGGCGATCCCGAGCGACATGCGTGAGGACGACGACGCCACTCGCGCGGTCAACTTCAATTACGTGTGCTACCTCGAGGTGTACGACCAGGCCGGGGCCGACGGGCGGGCGCTCATCCGGGCCGAGCCCGGGGCGTGGTTGCGGGCACGCGCGTGGGCCGTGAACAACTGGTTCGAGGTGCTGCCGGTGACGGAGAGCGAGCATTCGCCGTTGTGGACCGCCGAGACCGCGATCACCCGGTTGCTCCTGCTGGGGGTGCCGCATCCCGGCCTGCCCGCGAGTTGGAGCGCACACGGGCTGTGGGTCCACGAGAACCCGCTCTCGATCACATTGACGATCTGCACCGCGGCACTCCTGGTGGAGACGTTGCGCACGTATCGGCGGGTGCGTCGATCCGGATCCACCGACGCAGAACGCACGCCATGACGACCGTGACATCCGCCGGCTGATCGTGCTCGGCATCGCCTCGGCTGCGGTGGCCTGGACGGCATTCGCAGGCATCGTGTTCGAGCTCGGCGAGCAGGGGAGGTTCCGCAGCGCCACGGATCCGCTGGTCCTGGCGCTCGGCGGGCTGGATCCTGCTCGAATGGGCGGACCGGCGCACGTTGCCGTCAGCCCTGATCAGCCCGTATCATTACCCGGTTCATTTGGCAGCCTGCTGTGTTCGGCTGCGCCGGCGCTCGTGCCGGCACCGCTCGTCAAGAGATCGATGAAAGTCAAGAGATCGATGAAGACCTACACCCCGAAAGCCAGCGAGATCCAACGTGAGTGGCACGTCGTCGACGCCGAGGGCATGATCCTCGGTCGCCTCGCCACCGAGGTCGCCCGCGTGCTGCGCGGGAAGCACAAGCCGATCTTCGCGCCGCACATCGACACCGGTGACCACGTCGTCATCATCAACGCCGACAAGGTCATCATGAGCCGCAACAAGATGGCCACCAAGCGCGTCTATCGCCACTCCGGCTACCCGGGTGGTCTCACGTCCGAGTCGTACGGCGAGTTCCTCGATCGCAAGCCGGCCGACGCCGTGCGTCACACGATCAAGGGCATGCTGCCGAAGGGTCCGCTCGGCCGGGCACAGATCTCCAAGCTCAAGGTGTACGCCGGTGCCGACCACCCGCACACCGCCCAGGCCCCCAAGCCGCTGACGATTCGCTGATCGAGAACGAGGAACTCACGAGACATGGCAACCAAGCCGCTCACCCAGACCACCGGCCGCCGCAAGGAAGCCGTCGCCCGCGCCCGGCTGCGCCAGGGCACCGGTCAGGTCACGATCAACGGCCGTCCGTTCGAGATCTACTTCCCGACCGCCGCCCAGCGGATGGTCGTGTCCGAGCCGTTGCGCGTCGCCGAGGCCGTCGAGGCCTACGACGTCGAGGCCTCGATCCATGGTGGCGGTGTCACCGGGCAGGCCGGTGCGCTGCGCATGGCGATCGCCCGCTCGCTGGTCGAGCTCGATCCCGACAAGCGGGCAGTGCTCAAGAAGGCCGGCCTCCTCACCCGCGACCCGCGGAAGAAGGAGAGCAAGAAGTACGGCCTCGTCAAGGCCCGCAAGGCGAAGCAGTTCACCAAGCGCTGATCGCACGGAACAGGGCGGATCGAGCGTGCGCTTCGGCACCGACGGGGTTCGGGGTCGAGCGAACACCGAACTGACCGCTTCCTTCGCACTGGACCTTGGTCGCGCGGCGGCCAGGGTCCTTCGTGCTTCTACGGCCGTGGTCGGCGGCGACAGCCGGCTCTCGACCCCGATGCTCGAGGCGGCCTTCGTCGCCGGGTTGTCGTCCGAGGGCGTCGAAGTGATCCGGCTCGGTGTGGCCCCCACCCCGGCGGTCGCCTTCGAGGCCGCCCGGCTGGGCGCGATGGGCGCGGTCGTGTCGGCGTCGCACAACCTGTACGAGGACAACGGCATCAAGCTGTTCGCGATCGGCGGCACCAAGCTGCCCGACGAGGTCGAGAGCGCGCATCGAGCGCGAGATCGGCGCCCTCGCACCGCCGACGGGCGAACCTGGTGCGGTCCACGGCCGGCGCGATCCGTCGGCCTACATCGATCACCTGTTGTCGGCGCTCGAGGGACGCGACCTGCGTGGCCTCCGGATCGTCGTCGATGCTGCCAACGGGGCGGCCTCGCACGTCGTCGCCGACGTGTTCGGGCGCACCGGTGCTCACGTCGTGGTCATCAACGCCACGCCCGACGGTCGCAACATCAACGACGGATGCGGCGCCACCGACCCCGCCGGCCTGCGCTCGGTGGTCACGGCCGAACGTGCCCACGCCGGCATCGCCCTCGACGGCGACGCCGACCGGCTGATCGCCGTCGACGAGCGCGGTGACGTGGTCGACGGCGACCACGTGATCGCGATCTGTGCCGGCGACATGCGCGACCGCGGTGCGCTGCGCGACGACACGGTCGTCGTCACGGTCATGACCAATCTCGGATTCCACCTGGCGATGCGCGACGCCGGCATCGACGTGGTCGAGACCGCGGTGGGCGACCGCTACGTGCTCGAGGCGTTGACCGCCGGCGGCTACTCGCTCGGCGGCGAGCAGTCGGGGCATGTGATCTTCCCCGATCAGGCGACGACCGGTGACGGCATGCTGACCGCCTTGACCCTGCTCGACATCGTGCAACGCTCGGGCAAGCAACTCTCGCAACTCGCCGAGGCGGCGATGACACAGCTGCCCGCAGGTGCTCGTCAACGTCGAGGGTCGGCGTGCGCCGGCCCGATGTCGCCGAGCTGATCGCCGACGACATCGCCGCCGCCAACGCATCGCTCGGTGAGACGGGGCGGATGCTCGTCCGCCCCAGCGGGACCGAACCGTTGATCAGGGTGATGGTCGAAGCGCCGACGGCCGAGCAGGCGCGATCGACTGCCGACGCGCTTGCCGGCTCGCGTGCTGGCCCATCCCGAGCTCAGTCTCTGATCCGTACCGCACCGGCTGCCCGATCGTGGCGGCTCGGCGTCGGTAACCTGATGGCCCATGTGCGGCATCATCGGTGTCATCAGTCGGCGTCCCGAGCGGCCGGTGCCGACCGAGACCGAGATCGTCGAACTGCTCGACCGGGCGATCGCCGCCGTCGACGACGTGCCGGCGGCGACGGCCGCCGTCAACGAGGTCGACGCACTGCTCAAGGGCCTGCCCGGCCTGATGGCTCTGGTCGACCGCCGTCAGCTGCGTCGAAGCCATCATCGGACGCCTCGATCAGCTCGACGCCTTCGTGGCCGACCTCGATCTCCGGCTCGAGGTCGCCGACCTTCCGATCGACGAGCTCGAACAGCGCGGCGTCGAGTCGATCGCCTTGCGCGACGCGCTGTGGGCGGTGCGTCACGATCGGCTGCGCACGGCGCGTGAGGTGTTGCTGCTCGCCGGTCGTGATGCGAGTGAGGGCGCGCTGGCCGCCTATCTGGCGATCCAGCAGGCGCTCTCGGCGCTCGATCGGCTCGAGGTGCGCGGCCGCGACTCGGCGGGCATCCACGTGTTCGTGCACGAGCACGGGCTCGACCTCGCCGAGCCCGACGCTGCAGGCGCTCGTCCGACAGCGTTCGCAGGATCCGACGTTCCAGTCCGGTTCCGTGCGTGTCGTCGGCGACGTGCTGTCGTTCGTCTACAAGGCGGCGGCCGAGATCGGTGAGCTCGGCGACAACACCCGCGCCTTGCGCGCCGGCGTTGCCGGCGATCAGTTGCTGCGCCGCGCGGTGGCGTCGGCGTCGGCCCGCACGAGCGTGCTCGGGCACACCCGTTGGGCGAGCGTCGGCATCATCTCCGAGCCGAACGCCCACCCGATCAACAGCGACGAGCTCGAGGTCGTCCGGGCGGCGCCCACGCCGTATCTGGTGGCGGCACTCAACGGCGACGTCGACAACCATGCCGACCTGCGCGTCGAGCACCAGCTGCGGATCCACCATCACATCACCACCGACGCCAAGGTCATCCCGGCTCTCGTGAGCCGGCACATCGCCGACGGTCACGACGAGGTCGAGTCGTTCCGCCGCACGGTGGCGGCGTTCGACGGCTCGGTCGCGATCGGCGCCATGAGCTCGTCCACCCCGGCACGATGCTGCTCGCGCTGAGCGGCAGTGGGCAGGGTTTGTACGTCGGCCTCGCCGACGACTGCTTCATCGTCGCCAGCGAGCCGTACGGAGTCGTCGAGGAGACGATGCGCTACCTGCGACTCGACGGCGAGCGCGGTGGAGAGATCGTGGTGCTCGACGCCGACCATGCCGGTGAGCTGGCGCGGCATCCGGCGACTCGGCTACGACGGCGGCGAGCTGCCCGTGTCGCGCCGACGAGATCGCCACCGCGACCGTCACCACCCGCGACATCGATCGCGGCGACTCCCCGCATTTCCTGCTGAAGGAGATCACCGAGTCGCCACGGTCGATGCGCAAGACGCTGCGCGGCAAGATCGTCGAACGCGACGGCATGCTCCGCGCCGTGGTGGGCGAGCGGGCGCTGACACCCGACATCGCCGCCCGCCTGGCGTCCGGCACGATCTCCCGCATCCGCGTGATCGGCCAGGGCACGGCGGCGATCGCCGGCCAGAGCGCGGCCGCCCTGATCGACGAGCTGAGCGACGGCGCCCTCGACGTCGACGCCGTGCTCGCCACCGAGCTGTCGGGGTTCCAGCTCCGTCTCGACATGCGCGACACACTCGCCATCGCCGTCAGCCAGAGCGGTACCACCACCGACACCAATCGCACGGTCGACCTGTTGCGTGCCCGCGGGGCGGCGGTGATCGGCATCGTCAACCGCCGTGGCAGCGATCTCGTCGACAAGGCCGACGGTGTGCTCTACACGTCCGACGGTCGCGACATCGAGATGAGCGTCGCCTCCACCAAGGCGTTCTACGCCCAGGTCGCGGCCGGGGCGTTGCTGGCGTGTGCGATCACCGAAGCGGCCGGAGTCGGCTCCGACCGGGCGCCGCGCCGACCTGCTGGCGAGCCTGCGCGATCTGCCCGAGGCGATGGAACGCGTGCTACGCCAAGCGCGACGAGATCGCCGATGCCGCCCGCCGGTTCGCTCCCTCCAAGCGCTACTGGGCGGTGGTCGGCAACGGGCCCAATCGCGTCGCCGCCGAGGAGGTCCGGATCAAGCTCAGCGAGCTCTGCTACAAGTCGATCGCCGCCGACGCCACCGAGGACAAGAAGCACATCGACCTGTCGTCCGAGCCGCTGATCCTCGTGTGCGCTGCCGGGTTGCGCGGGAGCACCGCCGACGACGTCGCCAAGGAGACGGCGATCTTCAGGGCCCACAAGGCGACCCCGATCGTGATCGCCGACGAGGGCGAGGTGCGTTACAGCTCGGCCGCCACGATCACGGTGCCGGCCGTCGACCCCGCGCTCGGGTTCGTGCTGTCGGCGATGGTCGGGCACCTGTTCGGATACGAGGCGGCACTGGCGATCGACGCCTCGGCGCGGCCCCTGCGCGAGGCCCGCGAGGCGATCGAGCAGGCCGTCGCCGACGAGCGCGACGGCGACGCCGTGGTGGCCGCCCTCAGGGCCGAGATCCCGCTCGCACGCCCAGCGCTTCTCCGACGGCATCCGCGACCACGTCTATGACGGACACCTCGAAGCGTCGACCGCGGTGCGGCTGGTCGGGCTGCTGCGCGACCTCATGTCGCCCAACCCGGTCGAGCAGTACGCCGCGCTCGTCGGGCAGGGTCGGCACACCGGCGGCGCTCGTCGACGAGCTGGTGACTGGCCCTGACGCGGGCGATCGAGGAGCTCACCCGGCCGGTCGACGCCATCAAGCATCAGGCCAAGACGGTCACGGTCGGCATCTCCCGCAGCGACGAGGGCGTCGTCGATCGGATGCTCGTCCAGGCGACGCTGCAGGCCGGTGCCGGGCGCGACGTGCTCAGCTACCGCACGCTCAAGGTGCTCGCCGATCTCGACCCGGCGGTGGCCGAGGTCACCGGCTACACCCGCTACGCGCATCGATGACGACACGATCACGATCGTCGATCGCGTCGGGCATCTCACGCGACCTGCAGTCGCGGGTCGACAGCGACTCCCGGTCTGGTCGGTACCAAGCACCGTGTCGCCGAGTCGCGCGAGGTGCTCGTGGCGCGCGGCCGGCGCGATCAGCGCACCGTGATCTTCGTTCCCGAGGTCAAGGCCGGGAACGTGCACCGGCATCACGCTGCTGCACGTGCGGTTGCACGACCGGCTCGACGCCGCCACGATGCGCAGCGTGCTCCAGGGCTACGACAATCGCTATGCCCGCCTGGTCGACTGGGTGAGTGAGACCGAGGGCGAGTTCGACGAGGCCAAGCTCGCCGAGCTACCCGTCGCCGACGCGCTTGATCGAGCCGATCTCCGATACCGCCGACCTATGGCGGAGCTGACCCGGACGGCTGGTACGTCGATGATCGGCATCGGTGTCGACGTCGTCGAGATCGAACGATTTCGCCGATCGCTGGCGCGCACCCCGTCGATGCGGGAGCGCCTGTTCACGCCGATCGAGTTGGCGTACGTGGCGCCCAAGGCCGATCCCGTCCCGTCGTTGGCGGCGCGCTTCGCCGCGCGCGAGGCGGTGATGAAGTCGCTCGGGCTCGGACTGGGTGCCTTCGGATTCCACGACGTGTGGGTCGAGCGTGCCGAGTCGGGAGCACCGTCGCTGCGTGTTCGCCGGCAAGGCGGCCGAACTGGCGCTCGGTGCCGGCGTCCAACGCTGGCACCTGAGCCTGACCCATTCCGACCTGGTCGCGGTCGCCTACGTGGTCGCCGAGTAGCTCGTGATCCCCGTCGTCACCCCGGCAGCGATGCGTGCCATCGACGCCGGCGCGGCGGAACCGGTCGAGGTGCTGATCGAGCGTGCCGGTGCCGCCGTGGCCCGCGTCGGCGCTCGACATGCTGGGCGGTGCCTACGGTCGCACCGTGGCCGTGCTCGCCGGGCCCGGCAACAACGGAGCCGACGGCCGCGTCGCCGCCGAGCACCTGCAGCGAGCGGGGCGTGTCGGTCGCGCGTCTACGACGCGCGCCAGGTGCCCGCGGCGCTTCCCGATGTCGATCTCGTGATCGACGCCGCCTTCGGAACCGGCTTCCACGGGGCGTGGACGGCTCCCGACATCGGCGCCGCCCGAGTGCTCGCCGTCGACGTGCCGACCGGGCTCGACGCCGACACCGGCGAAGCGCCTGCCGCCGTCCTGCGTGCCGATCGCACGGTGACCTTCGCAGCCGCCAAGCCCGGTCACCTGCTCGGCGACGGTCCCGACGTGATCGGCGATCTCGTCGTCGTCGACATCGGCCTCGACGTCGGCTCGGCCCGGATCGGGATCGTCGAGCAGCGTCGACGTGGCCGAATGGCTGCCCCGCCGCGATCGGCGGGCGCACAAGTGGCAGCACGCCGTGCGCCTCGTGGCCGGCAGTCCTGGCATGACGGGTGCTGCCGCGCTCGCCGCCGCCGCTGCCCAGCGAACCGGTGCGGGAATGGTGGTCGCCTCGTCACCCGGAACCGACGAGTCATCGCTCGGGGCGCGCTTGCCGGCCGAGGTGGTGACCCGGCAGCTCGCCCACGTCGACTGGAGCGGCGCCGTGCTCGACGACATCGAGCGCTTCGGAGCACTGGTGATCGGCCCGGGTCTCGGTCGACACCCGGCGACCGTCGATGCGACCGTACGGACGGTCGGCGACTGCACCGTCCCGGTCGTCGTCGACGGTGACGCCCTGTTCGCGTTCGCCGATGCCGAAGCCGGCGGCACGGCGCGACTGATGGCACGTACTGCAGCCACGGTGCTCACACCGCACGAGGGGGAGTTCACGCGACTGACCGGATCATCCCCTGGACGCGACCCGATCGGCGCCGCACTCGAGTTGGCGGAAGCCTCGGGGGCGACCGTGCTGCTCAAGGGTCCGACGACGATCGTCGCCTCGCCCGGTGGCCGGGTCCACCTCGTCGTCGATGGCGATCAACGGCTCGCCACCGCCGGCACCGGCGACGTGCTCGCCGGCATCATCGGCGCACTGCTGGCGATGCAGGTGCCGGCTGCCGAGGCTGCGGCCGCCGGTGCGTGGCTGCACGCCCGGTGCGGTGCCGCACTGGCTCCGCTCGGACTCGTCGCCGGCGACCTGATCGCGGCGATCCCGCACGTCCTCGACTCGGTCGACCGATGACGCGATTCCACGTCGCGCTCGGTGTCGCTGTGCTGGTGACGGGGGTCGCCTGCGGCGTCGGTTACGCCATGGGCCCGATCGATCGTCCTGTCGACGCACCACAGGCCGTCGCCGTGAGGATCGATCCGCCCGACCCCACGCGGGCGCTGGTGATCGGCGACTCGGCGCTCGCCGCACTCAACTGGGTGCCGAGCGCACAGTCGGCGCTGCTCGGATTCGAGCCGACGCTCGATCTCGCCGCCTGCCGGCGGCTGTTCCTCCCGTCGTGCCCGGGCAGCGGTGGACGACCGCCCCTCACGGCGTACGAAGCGGTCGGCGAACACGGCCCGAACTTCGATGCCCTGGTCGTGGCCGTCGGGTACAACGACGTTGCCTCGGTCACCGCCGAGTCGTTCCGGATGGTGGTCGGGCGAGCACGTGAGCTCGGCTACAGCCGGATCGTCTGGTGGACGCTGCGCACGCCGACCGGGGGATTCGCCGAGCGCAACGCAGTGATCCGGGACCAGCTGTCGACCGGCAGCTACCCCGAGGTCGTGCTCGCCGACTGGGGCCGGTACTCGGCCGGGATCGCGTCGTGGTTCGCCGCCGACGGTGTCCACTTCCGTTCGATCGGCGCCTGGGCGGCGTCCGACTACCTCAGTCGCAAGATGGCGTTCCTCGAGAGCCGGGCCTGCCCGCTCCCGGTCACGCCCGCGGCCGAAGCGTCCGACCCGTGTCCCGACCCTGACGTCGAGGGTCCGGTCGCCGACCTCCGGGCGCTCTACCCGATCGGCGGTTCGGCGTGAGGGTCGGGCGGTGGGCGTGGGCGGAGATCGATCTCGGCGCACTCGATCACAACGTGCGGACGATCGCCGACACCGTCGCCCCGGCGCAACTGTGGGCGGTCGTGAAGGCCGACGGTTACGGGCACGGCGCGCCCACCGTCGCCTCGCAGGCGCTCCGATCCGGCGCCGCCGGGTTGTGTGTGGCGCTCGCCCAGGAAGGTTTCGAGCTCCGCGAGGCCGGCATCCGTGCGCCGATCCTCGTGCTCAGCGAGCAGCCCCGCGACCAGATCGCCGACATGGTCGCAGCCGAGCTCACGGCGACGGTGTACACCGAGTCGTACGCCGAGGCGCTCGCCGCCGCCCACCTCGCCCGGCGGGCGACGTCGCCGTGCGACGTGCACCTGAAGGTCGACACCGGGATGCAGCGTGTCGGAGCCGATCCGGCGCGGGCGGTCGAGCTCGCAGCACGCGTGCGGTCGTTGCCGGGGCTACGGCTGGCCGGCGCCTACACCCACCTCGCCTGCGCCGACGAGATCGGCTCGCCGATGACCGACGAGCAGCTGACCGCGTTCGACGCCGTGCTCTCGCAGGTCGCATCGGCGGGGATCGACCTTCCCAGCGTGCACGCCGCCAACTCGGCGGCGGCCCTGGCCGTTCCGCGGAGTCGGTTCGACATGGTGCGGGCCGGGATCGCGATCTACGGGATCTCGCCGGGTCCCGGGGTCGATCATCTGGTCGCCGGCCTGCGACCGGTGATGAGCCTGCGGGCGCGGGTCGCCTTCGTGAAGCGGGTCGCCGCGGGCAGCCGGGTTTCGTACGGAGCGCGCCATCGCTTCGACCACGACACGACGGTCGCCACGGTCCCGATCGGGTACGCCGACGGTGTACCGAGACGGCTCGGCACGCTCGACGACACGGCCGGCGCGGACGTGCTGATCGGCGGCCGGCGGTGCCCCATCGTCGGCGTCGTCACGATGGATCAACTGATGGTCGACGTCGGTGGCGTCGACGGGAGCGACACGGTCGCGGTCGGCGACGAGGTCGTGCTGATCGGCCGCCAAGGTGACCATGTCGTCCGCGCCGAGCACTGGGCCGAACGGCTGGGAACGATCGGCTACGAGATCGTGTGCGGGATCGGTCCCCGCGTGCCGCGGGTCGTGCGTTCGGCGACCTCTGGTTCCTCGTAGCATCGTGCCCTGTCATGTTGCTTCGAGTCGACGACCTGGCCGGGACGGATGCCGTCGCGGCGGGACTGGCGGGAGTGGCGCGGGCCGGTGACGTGATCGTGCTGGCCGGCGAGATGGGGGCCGGCAAGACCGCCTTCGCCCAGGGTTTCGGACGGGCGCTTGGGAGTGACCGACCCGATCACGTCGCCGACGTTCACGCTCGTCCACAGCTATCCCGTCTCCAGCCGTCTGACGTTGCACCACGCCGACATCTACCGACTCGACCGCACGGCCGACGTCGACGACCTCGCCCTGCACGAGCTGGCGGCGTTCAACGGGATCGTGCTGATCGAGTGGGGCGACGTCGCCGCCTCGTCGCTCGGTGACCATCTCGAAGTGCGATTGATCCACGTCGAGCCCGACGCCGACGTCGACGAGGCGCCGGACGCCGCCGATGGCTCCGACGACGAGTTCGCCGATCCGGGTACCCGGGAGATCGAGATCCGGGCGGTCGGATCGGCGTGGGCCGGGCGCTGGGACCGGCTCGCCCGCGCCGTGGAGCGCTACCGATGCTGAGCCGGGCATGTTGATCCTGGGGATCGAGACGGCCACGGAACAGGTCGGCGTCGCGATCGGCGGCCACGAAGGCGTGATCGCCACGTTCGAGGTCGCCCGCCGCCGCCGTCACGCCGAGACGCTGACGCCGGCGATCGAGTTCGTGTGCCGCCAGTCCGATATCGATCTCAGTGAGATCAGTTGCATCGCCGTCGACGTCGGCCCGGGGTTGTTCACCGGCATGCGCGTCGGCCTCGCCGCCGGCAAGGCGCTCGCCCAGGCGCTGCGGGTCCCGATGATCGGCATCACGTCGCTCGACCTGCTGGCGTTCCCGTGCCGGCACGCCGACCGCGTCGTCGTGCCCGTCGTCGACGCCCGCAAGAACGAGGTGTTCTGGGCGGTGTACCGGCCGGTGCCGGGGGGTGTGCAACAGGTCAGCCCACCCACGGTCGGCCCGGTCGACGAGCTCGTGGGCGACCTGCTGGCGCGGAGCCAGGACGTGCTGTGCGTCGGCGACGGCGCCGAGAACCACCGCGACGAGATCACCGAGGGCTACCGGTGCGAGATCGCCGGGCCGATCCATCCCTCGGTGGGCACGTTGGTGCAGTTGGCGCACGCCCGGGCGCTGCGCGAGGAATGGGTGCGGCCGAACGAGATCGAGCCGGTCTACCTGCGCGCTCCCGACGCCCAGATCAACTGGACCGTTCGCGAGGCCCGGCCATGAGCGTGCTGTCGCGGCTGCTGAGCCGGTCCGACGACGGCGAGCCGAGACCGGCGACGATCGAGCCGATGCAACGACGTCATCTGCGCGAGGTGATGCCGATCGAACAAGCGGCCTATCCCAAGCCGTGGTCGCGCGTCGGTGTTCGAGAGCGAGCTCCAGCAGGTCGCCTCGCGGAGCCGTCACTACATCATCGCTCGCGAGCGCGGCCGTCCGCACCGGTTGGCCGGTTACGCCGGGCTGTGGTTCGTCACCGATCCCAACGGCGATCAGGCCCACGTCACCAACATCGTCGTCGCCCCCGAATGGAGACGATCCGGCATCGGCACTCAGTTGATGGCGTCGCTGGCGTGGACGGCGATCGAGCGCGGGTGCATCGCCTGGACGCTCGAGGTGCGGGCCTCGAACGTCGCCGCCCAGGAGCTGTACCGCATGTTCGGATTCGTGCCGGCCGGTCTCCGCAAGCGCTACTACGAGAACGCCGACGATGCGATCGTGATGTGGTGTCACGACATCCAGCTGCCCGAGTACGCCGACCGTGTGCGCGCCCTCGAGCAGCGCGAGTCGGGTGGAGGTGAGCGGTGACGGTCGACGCCAACAACGACGCTCGGTGCTCGGGATCGAGACCAGCTGTGACGAGACCGCGGCGGCGCTCGTGATGGGTGGCAACGACGTGATCTCCAGCGTCGTGTCGAGCCAGATCGAGATCCACGCCGACTTCGGTGGGGTCGTCCCCGAGATCGCCAGCCGCGCCCATCTCGATGCCCTCAACCCGGTGATCGCCCGGGCGATCGTGGAAGCCGGGATCGACGAGCAGCGGATCGACGCCGTGGCCTGCACCTACGGGCCGGGGCTGATCGGCGCGCTGCTGGTGGGTGTCTCGGCCGCCAAGGCGCTGGCGCTGGCATGGGACGTGCCGTTCGTGGGCGTCAACCATCTCGAGGCGCACCTCTACTCGGCGTTCCTCGAGGATCCGACGCTGGAGTTCCCGCTCGTCGTGCTGCTGGTGTCGGGTGGGCACACGATGCTGATCGAGATGGAGGGTCACGGCCGCTACCGGATGCTCGGCCAGACGATCGACGACGCCGCCGGCGAGGCGTTCGACAAGGTCGCCCGCTTCCTCGAGCTCGGCTATCCGGGTGGCCCGGCGGTCGATGCCGCGGCCCTCAACGGCGACCCCGACTTCGTCCGCTTCCCGCGGGCGATGAGCGACGATCCCGACAATCTCGACTTCAGTTTCAGCGGCCTCAAGACCGCCGTCGTGAACTACGTGCGCAAGCATCCCGACGTGTCGTCGGCCGACATCGCCGCCGCCTTCCAGATGGCGGTCGTCGACGTGCTCGTCACCAAGACGCGCCGTGCCGCCAAGCGTGTGGGAGCGAAGGGGATCGTGCTCGGCGGTGGCGTGGCGGCGAACTCGCTCCTGCGCGAGGAGCTGCTCGGCGCCTGTGCCGCCGACGGGGTGCGTGGCTTCCTGCCCAGCCGGGCGATGTGCACCGACAACGCGGCGATGATCGCCGCCGCCGGCTGGTACCGGCTCGGCAGTGACGGCGCCAGCCCGCTCGACCTGGGCGCGGCCCCCAATCTGCGTCTGCCGCTGCTCGTCGACTGACGCCAGCTCGGGGTCAGCCGGCCGCCAGCCCGATCGTGGCCGCGCCGAGCCGGGCAGTCGTCGTGAACAGCGCCTCGTGATCGTCGACGACACCCCGCGTCTGGCTGGTGAGCTCGAACGTCAGGAGTCCGAACAGCTGTGTCCATGCCGCCAGCACGGCCACCGCGGTGGCGGGGGAGACGGGAAGCTCGACGAGTCTGGTGAGCGATCGAGATCGTCGCCCAGCCGAGGGTCGACCTCGACGGTGATCGGGGAGTCGTCAGTCGACCAGCGCCGGCGGCGTCGCGGACGATCGAGAGCAGCGCCAGCGTCACCCGCGTGCCCGGGGCCACCGTGTCGTCGGGTGCGGCGTAACCCGGCACCGGTGACCCGTAGAGCAGCATGTACTCGTGTGGCCGGGCGAGGGCCCAGGCGCGGATCGCCACCGCCGTGTCGACCCAGCGTTCGGCATCGGGTCGCCCGGCACTGGCCGCGGCGGCGGACTCGGCAGCGACTGCCGAGCGACTCGTAGGCCTCGACGATCAGTCGCGTGAGCAGCTCGTCACGACTGTCGACGTAGCGGTAGATCGCCGACGACACCATGCCCAGCTGGCGGGCGATCGAACGCAACGACAGCCCGGCCGCTCCCTCCACGGCCAGCTGACGGCGGGCTTCGTCGAGGATCTCGGCCGTGATCTCGGCGCGGGCCCTGGCGCGGGCGGTGAGATGGGTTGCCATCCCGACAGTGTGACGCATCACACGTCCGAATTGTGAGCACTGCTCTTGATTCCTCGGTGCCGATGCGGTTCAATGATCACAAACGAGAGCACTGCTCACAGACCGACAAGGATGACTCGCATGCAACCCCACCATCGCCCCCAGCACACCCGCCACCACCACTCCCGCCACCAGCCGGTATGTCGTGCCAGGACGGCCGACGCGGTGGATCGTCAACCCGATCATCAGCGGGCTGGTCACGCTCGGGCTCCCGCTCAAGGGCGCCCGCGTCCTCAGCGTGCGCGGGCGGTCGACCGGTGAATGGCGGACCGTTCCCGTCAATCCGCTGACGCTCGACGGCGAGCAGTTCCTGGTGGCGCCGCGCGGCGAGACGCAGTGGGTCCGCAACCTCCGTGTCGCCGGCGGTGGCGAGCTGCGCCGCGGCCGTCGCTCGCAACCGTTCACGGCGGTCGAGCTCGACGACAGCGCCAAGCCGATCGTGCTCCGCGCCTATCTCGAGCAATGGGCCTGGGAGGTCGGAGCGTTCTTCGCCGGCGTCGGCGCCGACTCCTCCGACGACGACCTGGCACGGATCGCCGCCGACCACCCCGTGTTCCGGATCATGCCCGCGTGACCGGCGGTACCGTGTAGCGCCATGTTGCCGTTGCGGATCGGGTCCTTCACGCCGGCGGCGCCGGTCGTGCTGGCGCCGATGGCGGGCGTCACCAACGCCGCCTTCCGGGCGATGTGTCGTGAGCACGCGCCCGACCTGGTCTACGTCAACGAGATGGTCATGGCCTCGGCCGTCGTGTATCGCAACGACAAGACGCTGCGGATGATGACCTTCGGCCCCGACGAGCGGCCGCGCAGCCTGCAGATCTACGGCAGCGATCCCGACATGCTCGGTCGGGCCGTGCATCTCGTGTGCGACGAGGGGCGCGTCGACCACATCGATCTCAACTTCGGCTGCCCGGCGGCCAAGGTGACGCGACGTGGCGGAGGTGCCGCGGTGCCCGCCAAGCCGCGGCTGCTGCGAGCCGTCGTGCGGGCGGCGGTGGCCGCGGCTCAGCCGTACGGCGTGCCGGTCACGGCCAAGTTCCGGATGGGCTTGTGGGACGACCTGCGCACCGACATCGACACCGGCCTGATCTGCGCCGACGAAGGCGTCGCCTGGATCGCCCTCCACGCCCGCACCGTCGAGCAGCACTACGCCGGCGACGCGCGATGGGACGCGATCGGCGAGCTCAAGCAGGCGGTCGACTCGATCCCGGTGCTCGGCAACGGCGACATCTGGGAGGCCTCCGACGCGGCCGCCATGATGCGGGCCACCGGCTGCGACGGCGTGGTGGTCGGTCGCGGTTGCCTCGGTCGCCCGTGGTTGTTCGGTGATCTGGTCACCGTCCTCAACGGCGGTGTCGCACCGGCGCCGCGCCCGCTCGGCGTCGTGATCGACGCCGTGCGCCGACACGCCGACCTGCTGGTCGATCACTTCGATGGTCACGGTGGCGAGCCGCTGGCGATGCGCGACTTCCGCAAGCACACGGCCTGGTACATGTCGGGCTACCCGGTCGGCCCGGAGGTGCGGCTGCGCCTGTCGCAGGTCTCCTCGCTGACCGAGCTCGAGTCGATCCTCGGCGAGCTCGATCCGGCGCTCGAGATGGTCGAGGGTGGCGAGCGCATCAAGCGCGGCCACACCAACGGTCCGATCAAGGTGTCGCTCCCCGAGGACTTCCTCGACGACCGCGACGAGCTGGTCGTCCCCGACGACAACGACGTCATGGCTTTGTCCGGCGGCTGACGCCGGATTGTCGGAACCTGTTCCGACGCTCAGGCGTCTGTCGTGGTGCTCGCACGCATCGGACGACGGCCGATCACCCATCGCTGGTGCACGAGCTGTGTCGATGCCGGCTGAGATGACCGTCTCGCTCGTGCTCGCCTCGTCGTCGCCTCGCCGCCAGGAGCTGTTGCGCGGGCTCGGGCTCGACTTCACGATCGTGCCGGCCGACGTCGACGAGACCGAGCGGCCGGGCGAGAACCCGGTCGACTACGTCGCACGGGTCGCCCACGACAAGGCGATGGCGGTCGTGGGCAAGCTCGGGATCGGGCGCCGCCGGCGAGATCGCCGTGCTGGCCGCCGACACCACCGTCGACGTCGACGGCGAGATCCTGGCCAAGCCGCTCGACGACGACGACGCCCGGCGGATGCTGCGGCTGATGTCCGGCCGCACCCACCAGGTGCACACCGCGGTCGTCGGCTGGAGGATCTCCGGCCTGCATGACGTGCACGGTCACCACCGACGTCACGTTCGCCGAGCTCGACCGCGGCGACGATCGAGTGGTACCTGTCGACCGGCGAGCACCGCGACAAGGCGGGGGCGTACGGCATCCAGGGAGCGGCCGGGGCACTGGTCGAGCGCATCGACGGCAGCCCCACCAACGTGATCGGGCTGCCGCTGCGCCGAGACGGTCGCTGTGCTGCGGGCGTGCGGGCGTCGTGGCCGCGCGGCCGTTAGCACTCTCGGCCCCCGGTTGCTAACGCGAGCGGGGATCCACTACCATTGGCACTCGCTCGGTTCGAGTGCTAACGCTCGATCCTGGTCAGTTCCACCCGCTCACCCAGTCAGTGACACGCCAACGGAGGCATGCACCCATGAACCTGAAGCCGCTCGATGACCGCATCGTCGTCAAGCCGAACGAGGCCGAGACCCAGACCGCGTCCGGCCTCGTCATCCCCGACACCGCCAAGGAGAAGCCGCAGCAGGGCTCCGTCCTGGCCGTGGGCCCCGGCAAGCGCTCCGACACGAGCGGTGAGCTGATCCCGCTCGACATCAAGGTCGGCGACACCGTGCTCTACTCGAAGTACGGCGGCACCGAGGTCACCGTCGGCGGCGACGACCTGCTCGTGCTCAACGCCCGTGACGTCCTCGCAATCGTCGAAAGCTGAGAATCCCACATGGCAAAGCTCCTGAAATTCGACGACCAGGCTCGACGTTCGCTCGAAGCCGGCGTCAACAAGCTCGCCGACGCGGTTCGCGTCACGCTCGGCCCGAAGGGCCGCAACGTCGTCCTCGACAAGAAGTTCGGCGCTCCCACGATCACCAACGACGGCGTCTCGATCGCCAAGGAGATCGAGCTCGACGACCCGTTCGAGAACATGGGCGCCCAGCTCGTCAAGGAAGTCGCCACCAAGACCGACGACATCGCCGGCGACGGCACCACCACCGCCACCGTGCTCGCCCAGGCGATGGTGAAGATCGGCATGAAGAACGTCGCCGCCGGCGCCAACCCGATGGCCGTCAAGAAGGGCATCGAGAAGGCCGTCGCCGCTGCCGTCGAGTCGATCCAGGCCCAGGCCAAGGACGTCGACGACAAGACCGACATCGCCAACGTGGCCACCATCTCGGCCGCCGACAGCTCGATCGGCGAGGTCATCGCCGAGGCGATCGACAAGGTCGGCAAGGACGGCGTCGTCACGGTCGAGGAGTCGAACACGTTCGGCACCGAGCTCGAGTTCACCGAAGGCATGCAGTTCGACAAGGGCTACCTGTCGCCGTACTTCGTCACCGATCCCGACCGCCAGGAGGCGGTGCTCGAGGACGCCTACATCCTGCTCAACCAGGGCAAGATCTCGACCGTCCAGTCGCTGCTCCCCGTGCTCGAGGCGCGTCATGAAGACCGGCAAGCCGCTGGTCATCATCGCCGAGGACCTCGAGGGCGAGGCGCTCGCCACGCTCGTCGTCAACAAGATCCGCGGCACGTTCCAGGCCGCCGCCGTCAAGGCCCCCGGCTTCGGCGACCGTCGCAAGGCGATGCTGCAGGACATGGCCGTGCTCACCGGCGCCCAGGTCATCAGCGAGGACGTCGGGCTCAAGCTCGAGAACACCACGCTCGACCTGCTCGGCCAGGCCAAGCGCGTCATCATCACCAAGGACAACACGACCATCGTCGACGGCTGGCGGCACCGAGGACGACGTGAAGGGCCGCATCGCCCAGCTCAAGGCCGAGATCGAGAACACCGACTCCGACTGGGACCGCGAGAAGCTCCAGGAGCGCCTCGCCAAGCTGGCCGGCGGCGTTGCCGTCATCAAGGTCGGCGCCGCCACCGAGGTCGAGCTCAAGGAGAAGAAGCACCGCATCGAGGACGCCGTGTCGTCGGTTCGTGCGGCGATCGAGGAGGGCGTGGTCGCCGGTGGCGGCACCGCTCTGATCCGTGCCCGCACCGCCGTCCAGACGGTCGTCGACTCGCTCGAGGGCGACGAGCAGACCGGCGCCAAGCTGGTGTGGGAGTCGCTCGCGGCGCCGGCCCGCAACATCGCCGAGAACGCCGGCCTCGAGGGCAACGTGATGGTGCGTGCGATCGAGGCCGAGACCGGCACCAACGGCCTCAACGCCGCCACAGGCGAGATCGTCGACCTCGTCAAGGCCGGCATCATCGACCCCGCCAAGGTCACCCGTGCGGCGCTCCAGAACGCGGCGTCGATCGCCGCCCTGGTGATCACCACCGAGTGCCTGATCGCCGACAAGCCCGAGCCGGCAGGCGCCCCGATGGGTGGCGGCATGGACGGCATGGGCGGCATGGGCGGCATGATGTGACGTTCCTCTGACGAGGAACCGATCAGGTTCATCGCAACGGCCCGGAGCCCTCGTGCTCCGGGCCGTTGTCGCGTCCGAGGGCTAGCTTGCTGGCATGGGTGAGCGCGCGATGCGGCCGTTCTGGATCCACCAGTTCGCCGAATACCTGATCGGCATCGCCCTCGTGTCGCAGGGGCTGCAGGATCCGGAACCGGTCGTGCCGTGTGTCGTCGGCACACTCGTGATCTTCAACGCCGCCATCGCGCGCGGTCCGCTGGGCGCCTTCCGGTGGGTCGGGCGCAGCCTGCACCGCTGGTTCGACATCGGGTTGATGGCGCTGATCGCCTTCGCCGCACTCCAGCCGTGGATCGAGGTCAGCACGACCGGCCGGGCGATGATGCTCGTCACGTTGCTCCCGCTCGGTTTCCTCTGGTTCTACACCGACTGGGCCGAACGGGCGGCCCGCAAGGAGCGTCGCAAGGCCAACGCCGGCCCGACCGGCGAGCAGATCGGGCGATCGGCCGGGCGGCTGGCGGGCAGCGGGTACGCCGCCGCCAAAGAGGCGATCAGGAAGCGCTCGGAGCAGGCCTGACCGCGGGAGTGGCGGCGTCGAGCGCGCTCGTCGTGGCCACATCGATGCTCGATCAACAGCGCTTCGAGGGCGGCCGCCCAGCTCTCGTAGTACGGGCGATCGGGCACCTCGCCGATGGCGTCGATCAATCGCAGGCGGAACTCGTCCCACGGCAATCCGAGTCGTTCGACGGATGCCACCGCGATCGCCACGGCGCGCCCCTCCCACGGCGCAGCGAACACCAACTCACCGTTGTCGCGGGGAGCGCGGCTCGGGCCGTCCATCAACGCCACCTCGTCGGGCAGCTCGGCGGTCACAGCCGGGCCACGCCGATCATCGCGTCGCGCGTGACGATCGCGGCCAGCTCGTCCTCGCCGAGCCCCTCGGTGCCGGCCGGGCGTTCCGGCAGCACGAGGTAACGCACCTCGGCGCTCGAGTCCCACACTCTGATCTCGACGTCGTCGTCGATCGGTGTGCCCATCTCGGCCAAGAGCGCCCGCGGCTCGCGGACGGCTCGGGCGCGATAGGCGGGCGCCTTGTACCACCGCGGCGGCAGGCCGAGCACGGGCCACGGATAGCACGAGCAGAGCGTGCACACCACCAGGTTGTGCACCTCGGGTGTGTTCTCGACGACCACCATGTGATCGCCCTCGGCGCCGCCGAACCCGAGCTCGGCGATCGCCGGCGTGCCGTCGGTCAGCAGGCGCTGCCTTGTAGGCCGGGTCGACCCAGGCCCGGGCGACGACCTTGGCACCGTTCATCGGACCGAGGTTGTGCTCGTAGTGGGCGACGATCTCGTCGAGCGCGTCGGCGTCGAACAGGCCCTGCTCGATCAGCACCGACTCGATCGCCGCCACCCGGGCCTCGACCGGCGCCAGCGGCGCGGGTGGTGATGATCGTGATGGTGTCGTGGGTCGCTCACGAGGCGGCCTCGAGGTATCGCTCCCAGAGGTCGACGTGGACGACGACGCCGTCGCTGCCACCGTCACCCCACAGCTCGCGTGCGGTGAAGCGCACCGAGTAGGTGGGCTCGACGACCCTCAGCTCGCTGTGCGCTTCGACGTCCGGGACGTTGTGATTGCCGTCGTACCTGACGATCACGCCGCGCTTGCCCTGCACGTAGCGGGGTGCCCGTGTGTGCCCGGGCGGATGCCACTCGCGGACGCGCACGGCGGCGCCGACGGCGAAGGCCGGCTCGGTCCGGTCGCGGCCGCTGGTGGGAGCGCCGCGGTCGGGTCGCGAAAGCGGGAAGTGTCCGCCGGCGCGGCGGTCGAGCTCGTCGCGCGGACGTGATCCCGGCCTCGACCAGCAAGGTGGTGACCCCGGTCAGCCAGTGCTCGTAGTACGACGAGGCGAGGTAGTGGGCGGGATCCATCCGTTCGATGCTGTGACGGAACGCGCCGCCGGGATAGTCGGCTGCGCGTCCCGCGGCAGCCGTGAACCGAAAGGTGCGGCGCTCCCAGTCGTGGTGGAACGCCGGCTCGTCGGGCTCGACGTCGACCGGACCGAAGCCGTCGAGACCGCCGAGGTCATGGATGCCGTCCACTCCATCAGCCTGGCACAGCCGCCGCCGAAGCGATGCCGGCGGCCCGGGCCGCTTCGATCTTCTCGGTGGTGAGCTTGGCGCGCCCGAACACGAACAGCCCGACGTGGATCGCCGCGTCGAGCAGCCAGGTCGCCCGCAGCGCCCACTCGCGGTCGGCGAAGGTCGACGACGATCGCCACGGTCACACCGCCGAGCGCGGCACCGATCGGCATCATGCCCCAGGCGAAGAACCGGTAGACGCTGTTGACCCGGCCGAGCAGGTGGGGCGGGATGATCGTCTGGCGCAGGCTGACGGTGATCACGTTCCACAGGATCCCGACCATCGACACGATCGTGAACACGAGCATCACGATCGGCCAGGAGGCCACGAGCCCGATCACGCGCCGAGCCCACCGCCAGGACAGCGAGCACCACCGCCAGACAGGTCCCGCTGCCGAAGCGCTTGGACACGACCGAGGCGATGTTGCCACCGATCAAGGCTCCGATCGCACCGCCCGAACGTGAGCACGCTGAACAGGAACGGCCCGATCTCGAGCACCTCCTGCGAGAAGAGCACGAACGTCGCCAGGCTCGCCGCCGAGGCGGCGTTCATCAGGCCGAGGATGATCGCCATCGGGCGCAGCAGCGGGTGACCCATCAGCCAGCGGACACCCTCGCTGAGCTCTGTCTTGAACGACTGCGCCGGGGCGTCCGCGGCGCGCTCGGCGCGGAACACGCCGGGGATCAACGCCACCAGCGCAGCGGCGACGAAGAACGATCCGGCGTCGACGAAGAACGGCAGCGCGAACGCGCCGAGCAGCAGCAGCGAGCCGAGCGGCGGGCCGAGGAACGTGTTGGCGATCGCCTCGATGCTCCACAGCCGGCCGTTGGCCTTCTCGAGCTGGTCTGGAGTGGACGAGGTCGGGCATGATCGTCTGCGCCGAGTTGTCGCGGAGCACCTCGGCCATGCCGAGCAGCAAGCGTCGCGACCAGCACCAGCAGGTACAGCCCGGTCTGCGTGCCGACCACGCGAGTCGACATCGTCCGGTCCGGGCAGCGAGCCCTGCTTGCCGAGCACGGCGAAGGCCACGATCAGCGTCAGCGCCGGCGCGCAGCACATCCATCGCGACCATCGCCCTGCGCCGGTCGACCCGGTCGGTGATCACGCCCGCCGGCAGCGTGAACACGAGCCAGGGCAGTCGTTGGGCGACGAGCACGAGGGCCACCAGCAACGGATTGCGGGTGACCGCCGATGCGAGCCACGGGTAGGCGATCGTCGACACGCCGTCGCCGAGGTTGGAGACGACGCTCGCCCAGAACAGCTTGTGGTAGCTGGCGCCGAGCTTGGTCGGGGCGTGTCGGGCGCACGTGCGGTCTCGTCGGCGACGCGTCACGCCGTGACCTCCTCGTCGCCGTGCCGGGGCGACCTGGCGGATGGTGGGGAACAGGCCGACGTAGAGGCCGTACTCGACATCGCCGCCGCGTGGCTCGTCGATGAACTCGAGCGTCAGCGCGTACGAGCCGGGCGACGTACTCGTCGGCCCGCTCGCGCGGGATCCGGGCGTGGCGGTACGTGAACCCGGTCGGTCGACCTCGCGACTCGGGTCGGGCGAGGTCGATCTCGCCGATCACGTCGTTCAGGAACGGGATCTCGCCCGGGTGCGTGCTCGAGCACGATCGTGCGCGCCGACGCGTCCGTAGTAGCGCTCGTCGATCGCCCGCACCTTCTGGGTGCGCACGATCTGCAGCAGCCCTGCGTCGAGCAGGACCTTGACGTGGTGGGCGACGCTGCCCTTGGGGCGGCGCAGCCGTTCGGCGAGCTCGGTGACGGTCATCGCCCGCTCGAGCACGAGGTCGAGGATCGTCCACCGGAGCGGGTCGCCGAGCGCCTTCATGCGCGCCGGGGTGTCGGCGTGCGACCTGGTCGGCGAGCTCGTAGTCGAGGTCGCGGCGAGCGGCGAGGCGCAATGTCCGACATTTCCCGAACAATACAGATTTCTGGGACGTTTGCAAGCGGCGAAGTGCTTCGTAGGCTGGCGCCATGTCGTTCGATCGCCCTGCCCCCGACCTGACCAAGCTGCTGGCGGCGTGGGAGGAGTTCGAGCGCGGTGAGCAGCAGCCCGGCAAGGTGCTCGCCAACCTCAAGACGGCCGGCCTGCCCGAGGTGCTCAACGAATTGATCGCATCCGGCTGGTCGCCCACCGCTCCCGCTCCGGATGCCTGACGACGCGCGAGACGAGGCGCTCCAGGTTCCGGCGATGCCGGTCGGGCGCGGCCAGCAGGTCATCCCGCGTCCGCCGGTGTGGTCGCTGGGACCCGCCGCGCCGTGGCCGGTCGGCGCATCACCGAGTCTGGCGCAGGTGCTCGGCAGCGGTTCCGAACGTCTCGCGGCCGCTGCTGCCCGACTTCGAGGACGCGCTCCATTCAGCGGTGCTGGTGGCTGCTCACCGATGTCGGGTCGGGCCCCGAGGTGCTGCTCACGCGGCGGTCGTGGGAGATGCGCAACCACCGGGGCGAGGTGAGCTTTCCCGGTGGCCGGATGGACCCCGGTGAGACCGCCCTCGACACCGCTCTTCGCGAGGCGCACGAGGAGGTCGGTCTCGACCCCTCGCTGGTCGACGGTGCACGGCGAGCTCGACCACCTCAACACCGCCGTCAGCCGCAGTTACATCGTGCCCAAGGTGGCCACCGTCGACGATCGGCTCGAGCTGCGCGCCCAGACGGGCGAGGTCGAGCGGGTGTTCTGGGTTCCGCTCGCGGACTTCACCCGAGACGGCAACTACCGCACGGAGCACTGGGGCGAGCCGCCGCTCGACCGGATGCTGCACTTCTTCGAGCTCGAGGACGAGACGGTGTGGGGCGCGACGGCGCGGATCATCGCCGACCTGATCGCGCGTGGCGGTGGCCTGACCGATCGAACGAATCGCGCCATCATCCGCACCGCGCGCAGGCGATCCGACAGCGTGTGGGCGCCTGACGGTTCGAACATGTAGAGGGCGCGGAGCGCAGTCGAGGCGCGATCAGGTACGCCGTACCGGAACCCCCACCGTCGGCGGCGAAGACGGTGATCGACCAGCTCCGCATCGCCCGCCAGCACGACCTCGACCCGGCACCGTTGGGCAGGGTCGTGGACATCACGAACCTCACGTTCTCGTCATCGACGCGGATCGTCGCTTCCAGCTCGACCAACCGGCCGTCGTCGACCGCGGTCACGGTCGCCGAGCCGCCCACGAAGGGTCGGTACCCCCATTCCGCGCTCTCGATGCCGCCGACGACCTCGACGCCCGTGGCGGGATCGGCGACGAATGCGCGTAGGTCGGACACCTCGATGATGGTGGATGCGACGAATCGTCGCCGGCCGCCGGAGATCGATCCCCGAACCCGCAGGCTGATCCGGCAACCGAGTGGGGCAACGCCCATCTGCGTCGCCGTGACGTCGAGCGGCACGCCGGCAGCCGATCGCGTGCCGAGGTAGCGCCAGGCGTCGCGGTACCCCATCGCGACGAGCGCTTCGGCACTGATGCGGCCGGAGACGAAATCCGGATCCAAGGGCAGCGGCAGATCGGGCTTGACGACGTGCAGCACGATCGGTGCGGAGCTCCCCAGCACCTGCTCACCGTTCGCTCGACGGGCGTTGATGTCGGCGATCTCGGCGAGCTCGGCGAACAGCGCACCGTTGGCGGACAACTCGATCATGTGCACGTACTGCTCGAGCGGACCCTTTCCCCACAGCGGCGTGTTGCCGATGCACCAGATCAGCCACAGCTCGGTGCACCCGCGGCGTACGGCCTCGAGCAGGTTGGCGTCCTTGATCCACACGGCATCGGTCCACGTTCGACCTTGGCTCTCCACCGCCGGGAGGAAGATCGGCAACGACACGCCGGCGATCATCCGGTCGAGATCGATCTCGTCGTGAGGGATCGCAACGCAGATCTTGCTGTCGAAGTCGGCGACGTTGAACGTTCCGGTCATGCCCGCGTGCTCGCGGATCGCGGCCACATCGACCCCCAGATGCGGAAGCACGCCGGTACGGATGCCCTTCGGCCCCCCGAACGCCGACCAGTTCGTCGGGAATCGGAGCGTAGCTGCGAAGCGGGAGGAACGAGATGAAGCGCCGTACCGGCAGCGTCCTCCAACGCCGCCCGAGCTCGCTCGGGCGAACTCCCGACATCAGCATCCCGAGGGTGAAGATCCCACCCGACGTTCCGTCGCCGTGGGCGAACTCGAGGCCGGCCTCGTCGAGGGCCTGCACGACACCGGCCTGCCACGCCACGCGAATTCCGCCGCCCGCCAGCACGAGCGCACGCCGCGATTCGTCGGGCACCGGAGCTACGCGTCCGTGAGCAGGACGGCCCCGATGAGCACAGCGGCGGAGGCGTCGAAGGCGGCCAGGGCCAGGCCCTGCTTGCCGAATCGCTTCGAGCGAACGCCGCACGACACCGCGATCGCGGCACCGATCTTGGCCACCATCGCCCAGCGCAACGCCACCCGCCCGGCACGTGTGCCGGCAGCGGGACGGGCGCGGGCTCCGTCGACGAGCAGACCTCCTGACACCGTCATGAACATGCCGATGATCCGGAACAGGAAGGGTGCCGGTTCGGCCCTGCCGGCGCCGAGGATGCACAGCACCTGCCGGGGCGCCACGATCAGACCGAGCCCGGACACGGCCGTCGCCCCACCGATCGCGATCGCAGCCTTGTGCAGTGCATCCGCCTCCGGTGCGAGCTCCGAATCCGGGCCGACTGCCGACACGCTCGGTCATGGCTCCACCCGCTTGCACGTTCTGCGGCGAGACGTCCGGACGCGGACGGCGGATCGAGCCACTCCGTGCTGTTGGGGAGGCCGAACACGGAACCCAGGTCGTCGCCACCCCATGGATCACCGGGCTCGACCGCGCTCGGCGAGGTGATGAACCACGATTCGAAGTGGTCGTCGAGCACGCCGTGCGAATGCGGGAGGCAGGCGGTGAAGAACGCCTTGCTCGACAGGTCGAGGGTTCGCAAGGGATCCATCCGGGGATGATCGCCGAGCAGCAGCTTGGCCTTCGCAAACGGCCCGACCGCCACCTCGGCGCGATCGTTGAAGTAGATCGACGACTTCATCAGCATTCCGCGGAACTGGCACCAGTTCACGGCACCGACGTTCTTGAGCGGGATCTTGGGCCCGTGCGGCCGGTTGACGGTGATCCGCATGCAGAGCTTGCCGTCGAGGTCGTACTGGCTCGACATCGAGTGGTCGTCGACGCGGAAGTCGAGATTCGCCTGATGCTTGGGCATCCCCCAGATGCCCTTGCCGCCCTTCACCGAGATCAGCGAGCTGACGGGGAGATCCCAGACGTACTGCCCCGTGCCGGCCTTCTTCATGCGCACGACCGAGCCGATCAGGCTGCGGCGTTTGGCACCCCGCGTGCACGCGAGCGCGATGCTGTACTCCACATATCGCCCGATGTCGGTCGTTCGATAGTCGATGACCGTGACGATGAACATCCCACGGCCGTTGGGCAGCCGGAGTGCATGCAGTTCATTGCCGGGCAGGAGCGCTTGCGCGGCATCGCCATCGCAGCTGAAGCCGGCCATCAACGCCGGTGAGTCCTCGGAGTTCACCGGCAGTCGCGAACGGGATCCCGTCGACCCGCGCGTGGCGCCCGGCTTGTTGGTTCAAACGCTTGGGGACACTCATGCCGACAGCTCCTGGAGTATCTGGGGGAAGACATCGATGTGGGCCCGCTCGCCGAGGAACGGATCGAGGTGGCCGTAGTTGGGCACGACGTGCAGCGCGTGGTACCCGCGCCGGTGACCATCGAGGAACTCGAACGTCGCTTCCTGGCTCTCCGGAAGGAAGCACTTGTTGTCGCGTCCGGCGAAGAGCACGAACCTGGCGTCGGTTCTGGGGTGGCCCGGACGCGAACGAGCGCGGCAGCTGCGGGAGATCTCCGACACTCACCATGTGCCCGCGCCGGACGCTCTCGGCCATCTGTCGTGAAGAACGCGATCGGGACGTCCGCGAACTCGCCCTCGATCCAGTCGTGCGTGGCATCCGACAGGTTCTCGTGCGACCACAGGCAGGGGTAGCCGACGCCGTAGGTGAAGCTGACCAATCCGGCAGACGATGTTGTCGCACTCGTGATGGGTGAGTCGCACGACGGCCACCACGGTCTTGGCGAGCAGATTCGGCGCGTCCAACCCCCATCGCGGGCTGAGATACGACGTGAGCTTCCCGACGGCCGGCGTGAAGGTCTGGATCTTGGCGTTCGAGATGCCGGGTATCCGCGGGTGCAGCGAGACCGCGTTGGACACGATGGTCGTCACCTCCGGCAGCAAGCCGGCGGCCGCCGACATGGCGAAGCTGGTCGAGCCCTGGCAGTGGACGACGGCCTTCACCGTCGTCGGCGCCGGTCTCGGCGGCGACGGTGCGGATCAGGGCCGGGTGGTCGTAGACGGCCGCTTCATCGAGCGTCCACGGGCTCGGCGCGAGGTCGATGCTGGCGCGCCAGTTCTCGAGCCAGACATCCCATCCGTCGTCGACGAGCATGTCGACCAACGTCGTCTGTCCCGGCGGCCGGAAGATGTTGGCGCGCACGCCGGCGCCGTGCACGAGCACGACCGGACCGCGCGTCGCCGGTCGCTCACCGGTCACATGGTGAAGGTTGAGCACCGTGCCATCGTCAGCGGTCACCGGAATGATGTCGGTGCTGTGTCGTCGTCACGGTTCCTCCAGATCCTGGCTAGCTGTCGCGACCGCGGTAGGTGCGCCACAACGCGGTCATGAACATCCCACCGAACCGCGTGACGCCTCCGGCGGTGCCGCGGAAGGTGGTGAGCTGGCGAGCGAAATCACGGGTCCGGATGACGAGGATCCCGCGCGCCCGGATCAGCGCCGGATCGTCCGGGACCGGCCGGCCGTCGGTCGCTCGCGGCTGCTTCTTCCACATGGCCGGTCAGCAGGTTGACGAAGAGCGATGTCGTGTCCTTCCACACGTCGAGGCCGGGGTCGTCGCCGACGTCCTTGAAGCCGTTCATCGTCAGCGGGTTGCCGGCACCGTCACGGAACCAGAGGCGGTAGCGCATCGTCAACCTGCCGTCGGCGAACCCGGGTGCGAAGAGGTTGAACTCACCGTGTTCGACCGGCATGTTGGTGTCGGACAGGGGCGGACATCTGACCCATCCGATCGCCGGCGCGGTGTGATCGGGATCATCCGCGAACCGGTCGAGATCGGCGACCGAGATCGTGAGGTGGAACATGAACGGGCAGGTGGACGCGACGCCCTGCTCCCACCCCTCCCGATGGGTGGCAGCACCGAAGCCGAGTGCGCCGTGCATCTCCTCGGTGAAGCGAACGGTTGCCGGCTGCTTCATGCCGGGACCGCCTCTCGACATGCATCGCCTCGCACATCCAGCGGGCGAAGGCGGCGATCGTCAGCGACGGGTTGGCACCAACGGGTCCCGGCATCACCGCACCATCGGCGACATAGAGGCCGGGCACCCCGTGCACCTGGCCGAACTTGTCGACCACCCCCTGATCCGGGTCGTCGCCCATCGGGCAACCGCCCAGCGAGTGGACCGTGATCACCCGGTTGAGGAGGTAGTGCGGGTTCACTTCCATGTGTCCGCGAAGCGCATCGCTGACCTTTCTCATCTGGGCCTGCACGTGATCGAAGTACCGCAACGATGTCTTCGTCGTCCACGTGCTGTCCATCCATTTTGAGTTCCCGTCGTTCAGGTACAGCCGTCCGTCGGGGACATCGCGGCCCATCGCCAGCAGCGGCAGCGACGATCTGGACAGCACACCCTCACCGAGCAGCCGCGAGAGCTCGCCCGAGAGGAGCGCCTTGCGCTGACCGGTGAAGCGTTCCTTGATGCGGGCGTAGGTGAAGATCGCGGTGCGTTTGGCGGTCGCACTCAACTGCGTCGCCTCGACCAACCACTGCATGAACGCCGGGAAGCCGGCGTCCTCGAGATACATCCCGAAATCCTCCGGCGAGTTCGTGTCGACGTTGTCCGGCCAGCGGATGTACGACGAGATGACGGGGCCCTTCGATCCTTCGAGCGGAAACGGCTCGCCATCGCGCTCGGACTTGAGGATGAATCCGAGCAGATCGCCGTTCCCGCAGAAGCGTGTGCCGAGCGCGGGTGTCGCGAGTCCGAGCGACGCCCGGTTGCGAAGGAGGAGATAGGTGGAACCGATCGCGCCCGCGGCGAGGACGACACGGCGCGCCCGCAGCACACGCGGCGGCAAGGTTGCCGGTGTCGGTCTTGTGTCCTTCCCGTTCGGGACGGTGCACGACGAACTCGACCTCGAAGCCGCGACTCCCACGGCGCAGCGCGGTCACCTCCGAGCGGATCGAGATCACGGCACCGCGGTGGGCGGCCGCCGACACGTAGGTGTGATCGAGCGTGTTCTTCGCCCCGTCGTTGCAACCGACGTCGCACTCGCCGCAGAGCGGCACGTCCGCCGTGCCTGCCCGCGGTCGCCGAAGATGTTCGGGTACTCGTTGCTCTCCAGCGGTTCGCCCGGGTTGAAGGTGCCACCCGGACCGACGAATCGGACCGCCAGAGGTGCCTTGTGGAACGCGTCGGCCATTCCGATGTCGGCGCGCCGCGTCTCGCAGCGCGGCCGCCTTCGGGATGTCAGCGCCGTCGGGGAACGTCTGCACGTCGAGGAACTTCTCGACGGCGGTGTAGTGGGGTTCGAGGTCGTCGTACGAGATCGGCCACCGCTCGGTGACGTTCTTGCGATAGGGATGGTGCTGCACGAACCAGCTCGGGTCCTTGCGCAGCATGACGTTGGCGTAGATCAGCGATCCGCCTCCCAGCCCACTCGCCGTGAGCGCGTCGATCCCCTTGAACGACCACACGTTGAACATGCCGTGCAGGCCCTCGCTCGGGTCCCACAGGTTGTGCGCCATCTCCGACGGTGTCCGTGCGAACGAGCCGGGCGGAAACGCCTTGCCGCGTTCGAGCAGACACACGCGAACGCCTCGAGACGCCAACTCGTACGCCGCAACCGACCCACCGAAGCCCGATCCGATGACCACCACATCGAAGTCGTCGTCGTCGAAGTCGCCCATGAAGAGCACGATCGTCACCTCCGGACCCATCACGGGTGTCGAATGCTCAGCCACGACCGACCGAGCATCGACGAACTGTAGTTGCTGCCGGAACGGCTCTCGTGAGGCCGTCCGGTATGCGACCGCATCAAATTGCGGAATCGCGAATGGAGCGGAGAGCTACGCTGACCTGCACCGAGGAGGTCAGTCCATGCGCGAAACGCTGTTGACCATCAATGTGGTCTACTTCCTGTTCGGCGCCACGATCTATTGCGGTGTGATGTGGTCGTTACGGTTCTTCTTCTATCCCAGTTGGTCGAAGATGACCGTCGACAATGTGCAGGACCACTTCATCATCCCCACATCGGCGGCGACCCGCTTCTTCCTGATCGTCGTGCCGATCATGTTCTTCTCGGGAATCGTGATGGTGATCAGCGAATGGGGCGACGGTCAGACCTTCGTCGCGACACTGATCGCGTTCGCCGGGATCGTGGTCAGCACCTACGTCGGTTGGATCCACATCATCCCCGTGAACCGCAAGATAAAAGCCGGCGTGCCCGACACACAGACGCTGGTGCCCCTGCTGAAGAAGTGGATGATGCTGAACAACATCCGCTGGATCACCGTCACCATCATGTGGGCCGCGACCGTGTGGTACATCATCGCCAAGGGCGACTTCCCTGACGCGGTCTAGTTACCCGATCCGATCCGACGTACACGCCCGGCAGTCCGAAGCCGAGCTCGGCTTCGAGCAGCGTCGTCCGGTGCAGTGGTTCGCACCTTCGCGTCTTGGCACGGGCAGGCATCAAGGTCGTGCTCTCGGCCGCGTTCGGCGACTATCTCGACAAGCGTGAGCTGCAGCACTCGCTCGGCGATTGGGTGTTCACCGATCGCATGAAGGACGACGAGATCTGGGTCGACGTGATCGCCGACACCGGTGACGGGTTCGATCCCACCTACACCGTGGCGTGGTGCGCCTCGCAGGCGACCCTGCGGCCGGATGGCGCCGACCGCGATCTGCCACGCGGGGCCTATCTGATCCTCGGGGGCGACGAGGTGTATCCGGTCGGCTCGCCGACGGAGTACGAGAGCCGCTTCATCGGCCCGTACAAGGCGGCGTTGCCGTGGACGTCCACCGAGCACCCGTGCATGCTCGCGATCCCCGGCAACCACGACTGGTACGACGGCTTGACCGGGTTCATGCGGGTGTTCGGCCAGAAGCGTTGGATCGGCGGGCGACAGACGAGCCAGCACCGCAGCTACTTCGCGGTCGGGCTGCCGCACCGGCACTGGCTGTGGGGGATCGACATCCAGAACGACGCGTACGTCGACGCCGCCCAGATCGACTACTTCCAGAAGGCCGCCCGGTTCATGGAGTCGGGTGACCGGTTGATCCTCTGCTCCGCCAAGCCGAGCTGGACCGACGTCGACGATCCCGACGCCTACCGCAATCTCGAGTTCGTCGAACGCCAGCTCGTCGCCAAAGGCGTCGACACGGTGCTGATGATCTCGGGTGACAAGCACCACTACGCCCACTACTCGAACCTCGACGACGAGGGCCATCAGCGGGCCAAGCTGACGTCCGGCGGCGGCGGGGCGTTCCTGTCGGCGACCCACCGGTTGAGCGAGCACGTCGACGTGCCGAAGTCGGTGCTGGGCGAGGACGACCCGCCCGACGCGCTCGAGCGATTCGATCTGGTCGAGCCGACGTTCCCCGCTCGCGCCCGGTCACGCCGATTGTCGATCGGCGCATTCGGCGTCGGATGGCGCAACCCGACGTTCCTGCTCGTCCCGGCTGTGCTCAACCTGTTGCTGTTCGCCGCCAACTCGGCGGGCTTGCGTCCGGACGAGGGGTCGATCGACGACGTCGCCCCCGACTGGAACTACTGGGACCTGCTCACCGGGCCACTTCCGCGGGTCGCTCTCGGTCGTGCTCGTGTTGACCCTGTTCTTCCTGCTGGCGGCGTTCTACAAGGTCCCGAAGTCGGCATCGCGCTGGTCGGGCATGGCGCAGCGCATCGTCGCCGGCGCTGCCCACACCGCCGCCCAGGTGCTCGCCCACGGCTGCGTGGCGTGGCTGTCGATCGCGATCGTCGACGCCGCCGGCTTCGACGGGTTCTGGTTCATCGCCGGAGTCTGTGTGCTCGTGTTCCTGCTCGGTGGCGCACTCGGCTCGCTGGTGTTCGGCGCCTACCTCGTGGTCGCTCTCCTGGGCTTCGGTCGTCACGCCAACGAGGCCTTCTCGGCCTCGCGGTACGAGGGCTACAAGAACTTCCTGCGGCTCCACATCTCGGAGCACGGCGTCACGGTGTACGCGATCGGCATCGAGCAGGCGTGTCACGACTGGGAGATCGACCGGCAACCGGCGTCGGACGAAGCGTCCTATGTGAAGCCCAAATCGGGAACGATCGCCACGGCGCTGATCGAGCCGCCGTTCACGATCTGACGGTGCCGCGCCCGGCCCACGCCACGGCCACCACCTCGAACGGCGGTGCCGGCAGCAACGAACGACAATGCTCGCGGAGCGAGACCAGGCCGTCGCGGTCGAGCCCGGCGACGTACGCGCCGGCGGGCCCGACGCCGAGCGTGAACGGCTCCCACCAGTCGTCGAAGGTCGGGTGCTCGACATGCACGGACAGCGCCGTTTCGTCGACCTGGTCGAGTCCGACCTCCGTGAGCAGCTCGCCGAGATGTCCCCGCCGGGTTCCGGGCAGCGTGGCTTCCCCTTCGGCGGTCGGGATCGGTGGCGCGGACCGCTTCCCAGAACACGTTCAGCGGCCCGCTTCCGCCGGCGTGATCCCACACACACGCGGCGACCAACCCGCTTGGCCGGGTGACGCGGCACATCTCGCCCAGGCCGGTCCACGGGATCGGTCATGAAGTGCACCACCAGCTGGGCCAGCGCCCGGTCGAAGGAGTCGTCGTCGAACGGGAGCCGCTCGGCCGGTGCCTGATGCACGGTCACGTCGCCGTGTCGCACCCGAATCGCCTCGACGAACGTGGTGGACGGGTCGACGGCGGTGACGAACGACGATCCGACCCGCTCGACGAGCGCTCCGGTCAACGCGCCCGGCCACACCCCACGTCGAGCACCTGCTGCCCGGCCACGACGTCGGCGAAGTCGGCGAACACCGGCGCCAATCGGGCCGAGTACCTGCCCATGAACCGGTCGTAGGCGTCGGCCGAGACGGCGAAGCTCACGTCGGCACCCGGCGGACGCCGACGACGATCCGCCAGCCGACGAAGACGAGGGCCAGCACGAGGGCGATCATCACCAGTCCCTGATGCCAGCCACCGCGGGCTTCGCTGCCGCAGCCGGGCTTGGGCGCGGCGCTGATGCAGTCGCCGATCGGGCGGTCGACGGGGATGAACTCGTTGATCGTCGCTCGTGCTGGCGACGACGGTCGGCGTCGCGGCGACGCTGGCGCGCGGCGCTGGCGTGGCCCGACACCCCGAACGTGAGCAGCACGCTCACCAGAAAGACACGCACGGCCACCGGCCTGTCTACCATCGGAGACTTGCAGCAACACCCCGCCGAAGCCGACCCGCCCGACCGCCCGGCCCGCCCGCCCGCCCGACCGTGCTCGTCGTCGACTTCGGGGCGCAGTACGCCCAGCTGATCGCCCGCCGGGTGCGCGAGCTCGACGTCTACTCCGAGATCGTGCCGCACCGGCTGTCGGCCGCCGAGATGGCCGGCCAGGCGACCGGCCGCGATCATCCTGTCGGGCGGACCCAAGAGCGTTCACGTCGACGGCGCCCCGCGCCTCGATCCCGACGTCTACGAGCTCGGGCGTGCCGATCTTCGGCATCTGTTACGGCGCCCAGCTGATCGCCCAGCAGCTCGGCGGCACGGTCGGCCGCGGCATGCGCGGCGAGTACGGCCGCGCCCACCTCACGCCGCACCGCCGACTCGTCGCTGCTGCACGCCGACATCCCCGCCGAGCACGACGTGTGGATGAGCCACTTCGACGCCATCACCGAGGCACCGGCCGGCTTCCGCGCCACGGCCAGCACGCCGGACGCGCCGGTGGCCGTGCTCGAGAACGACGACCGGCGCATCTGGGGGGTGCAGTTCCATCCCGAGGTCGTGCACTCGCCGCACGGCATGGCGGTGCTGCGCACGTTCCTGCACGACCTCGCCGGCTGCGCGCCGACGTGGCGGATGGCGTCGGTGATCGACGAGCAGGTCGCCGCGATCCGGCACCAGGTCGGCGGTGAGCGCGTGCTGTGCGCGCTGTCGGGCGGGGTCGACTCGTCGGTGGCGGCGGCGCTCGTGCAACGTGCCGTCGGCCACCAGCTGACGTGCGTCTACGTCGACACCGGGCTGATGCGCAAGGGCGAGAGCGCGCAGGTCGTCGAGACGTTCCGGCGCAACATGGGGATCGAGCTGATCCACGTCGATGCCGGCGAGCGCTTCTTCGAGCGGCTCGCCGGCGTCACCGAGCCGGAAGCCAAGCGCAAGGCGATCGGCGAGCTGTTCATCCGGATCTTCGAGGAGTACACGGGCGGGCTGACCGAGGCCAAGTTCCTGGTGCAGGGCACGCTCTACCCCGACCTGATCGAGAGCGGCGGCGCCGACGGCACCGCCGACGTGATCAAGAGCCACCACAACGTCGGCGGGCTGCCCGACGACATGACGCTCGAGCTGGTCGAGCCGCTGCGCGACCTGTTCAAGGACGAGGTGCGGGCGCTCGGCAGCGAGCTCGGGCTGCCCGACGAGATCGTGTGGCGGCAGCCGTTCCCGGGGCCCGGGCTCGGGGTGCGGATCATCGGCGAGGTCACGCCCGACAAGGTGGCGACGCTGCAGGAGGCCGACGCCATCGTGCGCGAGGAGATCGCCTGGGCCGGGCTCGAGCGCGAGATCTGGCAGGCGTTCGCCGTGCTCCCCGACATCCGGTCGGTGGGCGTGATGGGCGACGAGCGCACCTACGGGCATCCGATCATCATCCGTGCCGTGACCAGCGACGATGCGATGACGGCCGACTGGGCACGGCTGCCGTACGACCTGCTCGAGAAGATGTCGCAGCGGATCATCAGCGAGGTGCCCGGGCATCAACCGCGTCGCCTACGACATCACGTCCAAGCCCCCCGGCACGATCGAGTGGGAGTAGGCGATCGGACTCAGTGTGACATCGGCTGCCCGAATCGCAACGTGTTCGTAACACTGGCTACACTTCCGGGCTGACCTATGGCCACGCGATCGCATCGACTCAGCCGCGCCCTCGTGCTGGTGTCCACGATCGTGGTCGCCGCCCCGATGATCGACGCCCGCGTGGCGAGCGCAACCGTCGAGGGCCAGCGCGCCGAGGTCGAGCGGATCGTCGACGAGCTCGACCGGCTGCACGAGCAGGCCGACATCCTCGCCGAGGACTACGCCGTCGCCGTCGACGACGAAGAGCCAGCTCGAGATCGAGATCGGCGAGGCCGAGGACCAGGGTCGCCGCCAAGGAGGCCGAGCTCAACCAGCTCCGTGGCGATCTCGCCGAGGTCGCCGTGCGCACCTTCACCGGCGCCGGCGCCGACGTGCTCGGGCCGCTGTTCTCCGACGCCTCGTCGTACAGCGCCGGCCTGCGCCGCGATCAGTACAGCCGGGTCGCCCTCAACGTCGGCACCGGCACCACCGACGACCTCGACGAGCTGATCCGCGAGCTCGACGAGGAGCGCGCCGACCTCGAGCAGAAGCGCGAGCGCGCCGCCGCAGCTGGCCGAGGAGATCGCCGCCAAGCAGGAGCAGGTCGAGCAGCTCACCGCCGAGTACATCGATCGCCGTGCCGCAGGCCGAGGCCCGGCTCGGTGAGCTGATCGCCGAGGAGGAGGCACGTCGCGACGCCGAGGCGCTGGCCGCACTGCAACGCCAGGCGCAGCAGGGCTCGGGCGGCGGCGACACCGACTCCGGCGGCGGCGGTGGCGGCGGCGGAACGGACACCGGCGGCGGCGGAGGCGGCGGCGACGCCGATGCGGGCGGTGGTGGCGACACCGGCGGTGGTGACTCCGGCGGCGGTGGCGACACCGGCGGCGGCGACTCCGGCGGTGGCGGTACCTACGACGTGCCCGTGTCGGGACTGGCCGGGACGGCGATCAACGCCGCCCTCGGGCCAGCTCGGCGTGGCCTACCAGTACGCCACCTCGAACCCTGGTGTCTCGTTCGACTGCTCGGGGCTCACGCACTACGCCTGGGGTCAGGCCGGTGTCTACCTGCCCCGCAACTCGCGGGCTCAGGCGGCGGCCACACCGCACGTGCCGGCCGCCAACGCCGCAGCCGGGCGACCTGATCTTCTACTACTCGCCGATCAGCCACGTCGGGATCTACCTCGGTGGCGGCCAGCTCGTCCACGCCCCCAACAGCGGCGACCACGTCAAGGTCTCGGGCGTCAACTGGAGCAAGGTCACCGCCGTCGGCCGCCCGGGCTGAGGCCACGTTGTCGCTTCATGCCATACCCCGGTAGGGTATGAGGCATGGTTGATCCTGTCGCTCCCGGCTATCACGACGACAAGGCGGCGGTGCTCGCCCGGCTGAAGCGGATCGAGGGCCAGATCCGCGGCCTGCAGCGGATGGTCGACGACGACACCTACTGCATCGACGTGCTGACGCAGGTCTCGGCGGCCACCAAGGCACTGCAGAGCGTCGCCGTGCAACTGCTCGACGACCACCTCCGTCATTGCGTCACCAACGCCGTCCAGTCCGACGACCAGGCCGAGTCGGAACGGATCATCACCGAGGCGAGCCGGGCGATCGAGCGCCTGGTCAAGTCATGAGCGATCGATGAAGCCGTGCCACGACATCGCCTGAGCGACCCGGTCCGATGCCGTCGACGTGATCGACCTCGACGTCACGGGGATGACCTGCGCCTCGTGCGCGGCGCGCATCGAGCGCACGCTGAACACGCTCGACGGTGTGACGGCGTCGGTCAACTACGCCACCGAGAAGGCGCGTGTGCGCGTCGGCGCTGTCCGGTCTCACGGCGGGTGACGTGATCGGCACGATCGAATCGGTCGGCTACGGCGCTCGGCTGCCACAGCCCGATGCGCACGACGACGACCGGCTGACGATGCTGCGCCGGCGGCTGGTCGTGGCGGTCGCGCTCGGGCTCCCGGTGCTGTTGCTGTCGATGGTCCCGGCCTTCCAGTTCCGGGGCTGGCAGTGGGTCGCGCTCGTGCTCGCCACGCCGGTGGCGACGTGGGCGGCGTGGCCGTTCCATCGGGCGATGCTGCTCAACCTGCGACATCGTCAGGCGACGATGGACACGCTGATCTCGGTCGGAGTGATCGCCGCCTACGGATGGTCGCTGTGGGCGCTGCTGTTCACCTCAGCCGGCGACATCGGCAGCACGATGTCGATGGAGATGTCGGGCGCCGGCGACGGGGACGATGCGCCGCACATCTACTTGGAGGTGGCGTCGACGGTCGTCGCCTTCATCCTCGCCGGTCGCTACTTCGAGGCCCGCGCCAAGCGCCGCGCCGGCGACGCGATCAGGGCGTTGCTCGACCTCGGTGCCAAGGACGTGGCGGTGATCGGCGACGACGGCGTCGAGCGTCGCCTGCCGATCGCCGAGCTCGCCGTTGGCGATCGCTTCGTCGTCCGCCCCGGCGAGAAGGTGGCGACCGACGGCGTCGTGGTCGACGGCAGCTCGGCCGTCGATCGATCGCTGGTCACCGGCGAGAGCCTTCCGGTCGAGGTCGGTCCCGGCGACGACGTGATCGGTGCCACCGTCAACGCCCAAGGCCGGCTGATCGTGCGTGCCACGCGTGTCGGTGCCGACACGCAGCTCGCCCAGATCGCCCGCCTCGTCGACGACGCGCAGTCGGGCAAGGCTCCCGTGCAGCGCCTTGCCGACCGGATCTCGGCCGTGTTCGTGCCGATCGTGATCGGGCTGGCGTTGCTCACGCTGCTCGTCTGGTGGGTCCGCACCGGTGACGCGGAGCGCTCGTTCAGCGCCGCCGTCGCCGTGCTGATCATCGCCTGCCCGTGCGCGCTGGGCCTGGCCACACCCACGGCACTGCTCGTCGGCACCGGGCGCGGTGCTCAGCTGGGGCTGCTCATCAAGGGGCCCGAGGTGCTCGAATCCACCCGCCAGGTCGACACGATCGTGCTCGACAAGACCGGCACCGTCACCACCGGGCAGATGTCGCTCGTCGCCATCGATCCGCTCGCGGACGTCGGGCGATCCGAGGTGCTGAGGATCGCCGGCGCCCTCGAAGCCGCCAGTGAGCATCCGATCGCGCGCGCCATCGCCGGTGCCGCCCGAGCCGAGGCCGGCACGCTCCCCGCAGTCGACGACTTCACCAGCCTGCCCGGGCTCGGGCGCGACCGGCACTGTCGAGGGCGTGCAGTACGAGATCGGCCGCCCCACCGCGCGGGTCGACGAGACCGGCGGTCACACGGTCGTCGAGCTCCGCCGGTCGGGTCAGGTGCTCGCCCATCTGACGGTCGCCGACGGGGTCAAGCCGACCAGCGCGGCGGCGGTCGCTCAGTTCCGCCGGCTCGGGCTCGAGCCGGTGCTGCTCACCGGTGACAATGCCGACACGGCGCGCTCGGTCGCCGAACAGGTCGGCATCGAGCACGTCCGGGCCGAGGTCATGCCGGCCGACAAGGTCGACGTCGTGCGCAGCCTCCAGGAGCAGGGCCGGACGGTGGCGATGGTGGGCGACGGCGTCAACGACGCCGCCGCTCTGGCACAGGCCGATCTCGGGATCGCGATGGCGAGCGGCACCGACGTGGCGATCGAGGCCAGCGACCTCACCCTGCTGCGGGACGATCTCGTCTCCGCCGCCGACGCCATCAGGCTCTCGCGGCGCACGCTGGCGACGATCAAGGTCAACCTGTTCTGGGCCTTCGCCTACAACGTGGCGGCGATCCCGCTCGCCATGTCGGGCCGGCTGTCGCCGGTGATCGCCGGCGCGGCGATGGCGTGCTCGAGCGTGTTCGTGGTGTCCAACTCGCTGCGCCTGCGCAGGTTCCGCCCGCTCTGAGCAGCAACCCGGCGACGGTATGGGTACGGAGACGGGCCGTCGGCGTTAGCGTGTCGCTCCTGTGAGCGAGGACCATCGCGGCGCCGGCGGAATGGCGGCTCTCGCCTTCGGTGCACTGGGCATCGTGTTCGGCGACATCGGTACCAGCCCGCTCTACTCGATCCGCGAGTCGTTCCACCACACCGAGCTCGAGATCAACCAGACCAGCGCCTACGGCGTGGCATCGATCGCCTTCTGGTCGCTGATCATCGTGATCTGTCTCAAGTACCTGCTGCTCGTGATGCGGGCCGACAACCACGGCGAGGGCGGCATCCTGGCGCTCACCTCGCTCGTCATCCCGCCCGAGGGTCAGACCGTCACCGAAGGTCGCGGCTGCCGTGGTCACGCTCGGCGTGTTCGGCACGGCGTTGCTGTACGGCGACGGGTTGATCACGCCGGCGATCTCGGTGCTGTCGGCGGTCGAGGGCTTCGAGGTGGCGACGCCGGCGTTCGCCGACTGGGTGATCCCGATCTCGGTCGTGATCCTGATCGCCCTGTTCGCCGTCCAGCAGCGCGGCACGGCCGGCATCGCCAAGGTGTTCGGCCCGATCATGATCCTGTGGTTCACCGTGATCGGGCTGCTCGGCCTGCGCCAGATCAGCCGCCACCCCGAGGTGCTCAAGGCGGTCAATCCCGAAGTACGCCGTCGACCTGTTCGTCGCCGAGCCGTGGAAGGGCTTCATCGCCCTCGGCTCGATCTTCCTCGTCGTCACCGGAGGCGAGGCGCTGTACGCCGACATGGGTCACTTCGGGCGCAAGCCGATCCAGCTCGGCCTGGTACGGCCTGGTGCTTCCCGGCTTGTTGCTCAACTACTTCGGTCAGGCGGCGCTGCTCGCTCAGTGGCACGGCGAGATCGGCGACCGCAAGCCGTTCTACGACATGGCTCCGGACTGGGCGATCACGCCGCTGGCGATCCTCGCCACGATGGCGACGGTGATCGCCTCGCAGGCCCTGATCTCCGGGGCGTTCTCGCTCACCGTGCAGGCGGTGCAGCTCGACTACCTGCCGCGCCTGGCGATCCTGCACACGTCCGAACGTCACATCGGCCAGGTCTACGTGCCGCTCGTCAACTGGTTGTTGATGGTCGGCTGCGTCGGGCTCGTGATCGCCTTCCGGACGTCGAGCAACCTGGCGGCCGCCTACGGCATCGCCGTCACCACGACGATGCTGATCACGACGATGATCTTCTACCGGTTCGTCCGCGACAGCTGGCGATGGTCGGCGCTCAAGGCGCTGATCATCCTCTTGCCGTTCTTCATCGTCGATCTGGCGTTCCTCGCCGCCAACGTCCCCAAGATCCCGCACGGCGGTTGGTTCCCGCTGCTGGTCGGGTTCGGGCTGGTGATCCAGATGACCACGTGGCGCAAGGGCCGCCAGCTGGTGGCGGAGCGCATCCGCCGCGGCCAGCGGCCGATGCAGGAGGTCGCCGACGAGGCGATCGAAGCCCACGTCGCACGCGTGCCCGGCGTCGCCGTCTACCTCTTCAAGGACGAGGGCGCGGCGCCGCCGGCGCTGCTCTCGAACCTGCGCCACAACCGGGTGCTGCACGACCAGGTGCTGCTCGTGTCGGTGCACACCCAGGACGTGCCGCGCGTCGACGAAGCGGCGCGGGCGACGATCACCGACCTCGGCGACGGGATCCGGCAGGTGCGGTTCGACTACGGCTTCATGGAGGATCCCGACATCCCGCTCGCCCTGTCGCAGATCCCCGGGCTCGAGGAGGCCGCCGACAAGGCGACCTACTTCCTCGGACGCGAGTCGGTCGCCGCCGGCAAGGCGCCCGGCATGCATCCCTGGCGTGAGGAGCTGTTCGTGCTCCTCAACCGCGGCGCCGCCAACGCCTCACGCTTCTTCAAGCTCCCGGCCGACCAGGTGTTCGAGGTCGGCACTCACGTCGAGATCTGAGAAGCCAGCTCCTTGGCCGACTTGTAGTCGGCCTTGCCGTTGGGGGCACGCGGGATCTGCTCGACGAACACCACCCGCTTGGGCGCCTTGAATCCGGCGATCTGCGACTTGACGGCGGCGATCACATCGGTCTCGCTGACGTCGGCACCTGCGGCCAGCGAGGCGACCGCCGTGACCGCTTGACCGAACGTGTCGTCGTCGACTCCGACCACGAGGCAGTCGACGACGCCGTCGACGCGCTTGACCGCCTCCTCGACCTCTTCCGGGAAGATCTTCTCGCCCCCGGAGTTGATCACGTTGCTGCCGCGACCGAGCAGGATCAGCGTCCCGTCGGCGGCGACCTGAGCCATGTCGCCGGGGAAGGTGTAGCGCACACCGTCGATCACGCGGAACGTCTTGGCCGTCTTGTCCGGATCCTTGAAGTAGCCGATCGGGACGAGCGCCGAGCCGGCGACGCGACCGATCTCTCCGGAACCGGGTGTGACCTCGCGGTCGAGCTCGTCGAACACCTTGGTGGTGGTGTTGGGAGTGAACTTGGCGGTCTCGGTGGCGACCCCCCGCATCGTCACCTGGTTGCCGATCGAGCCCTCGGTCGATCCCATCGCGTCGTGCAGCACCACGTGCGGCATCCGGTCGAGCAGCGCCTGCTTGACCTCCGTCGTCCACATCACGCCCGACGAGACCATCACCTTCAGCGACGACATGTCGTATGGCCGGCCGCGCTCGGCGGCGGCATCGATGGCACGGATGATCGGCTTCGAGAAGGCGTCTCCGACGATCGTGTTGTGCGTGCAACGATGACGCTGGATGGCGTCGAGCAACTCGTCGGCGTCGAGGCTGCGGTTCGTGAGCGTGACCACATGGCCGCCGCCTGTGTGGTGCATCAGTGCGCCGAGCCACAGGCCCGTGCCGTGCATCAGCGGTGCACCGGTGACGCTCACCGACGTGCCGCCGCGCTGGGCGAGCTCGGCCACCGCCGGCGCGATCTCGTCGGCGGTCGCGGGCGGTGCCAGGCCGATCACGGGAAAGCCGAGCCGGGCGAAGAAGCCGGTGATGTCGCCGATCTCGTACATGACGCCCTTCGGCATGCCCGTGGTGCCGCCGGTGTAGAGCATGTACAGGTCGGATTCGTCGCGGGCGATCGGTGGCATCGGTTCGTGAGCGTCGACGAACGAGTCGTACGCCACCGCGCGACCGCCGAGCAGATCGCCGGTGCCGGTGTCGTCGACCTCGACCAGCAACCGCAGCTTCGGGAGTCGGTCGATGACACGTGCGATCCGGTCGGCGAGCGAGGCGTGGAAGAAGAGGGCTTCGGCGTCGGCGTTGTCGAGCAGGTACCACAGCTCGTCGTCGAGATAGCGGTAGTTGACGTTGATCGGCACGCCGCGCATCTTGAACGTCGCGAACTGCGCCTCGAGGTACTCGTTGCCGTTGTAGAGGCAGAGCGCGACCCTGGCACCCGGCTCGAGCCCGGTGGCGACCAGGCCGGCGGCGATCCTCGCCGCCCGCTGCTCGTACTCGGCCCACGTGCGCGTCGTGTCGCCGTTGGTGACCGCCGGCGAGTCGGGGATCACGCCCGCCACCGACTCCCACACCGTTGCCCACTGCATCTCCATGGGGAGCGAGACTAGACAGCCGGCTGTGGCAGGCTCGGGGCGTGGACGCGACTGACGCCCGACATCGTGCAGTCGTGGCCGCAGCGTGGCGCGACTACGGCGATCCGCGGGCGATCGTCAGGATCGACGAGCTGAGCGCGATGGTGTCGACCAACCGGGTGTACCGGCTCGAGCTCGAGGATGCCACGGGGGTGATCGTCAAGTCGTCGAACTACGGCTCGTTCTTCCTGTTCGCCGAGGATCACGAGCGCCTGCATCTCGCCAACCGACTGCTCGACGGCGGGCCCTACGGGCGATTCCTCGCCGACGCCTACACGCGCGACGGCAAGCCGTACATCTGGTACGACGGCGAGATGTGGGCGATCTTCTACGAGGAGATCGAGGCCCGTGAGCGGCTGCCGCGGATCCTCACCGATGCCCAGGTCGCCCAGCTGGCGACCGAGCTGGCGCGGTTCCACAAGGCGTGCGCGGCGATCGCACCACAGATCCCGCCGCCCTCCAAGACCGCCAAGTCCGACGCCGTCAACCTGTTCGAGCAGACCGGTGCCCGCAACGCCGCCCAGCAGTTCGCGCTCGATCGCAGTCGGATCGATCTCGTCCGCCGCCACACGCACCGCTTCTTGATGTCGGTCCACGAGTCGGGATACGACGCGTGGCCGAAGATGCCGGTGCTGATCGACTGGAATCTCGGCAACTTCTCGGTCGAGTTCGATCGCGACGACCGCTCGCAGTTCCGTCTCTTCAGCCGCTGGGACTACGACTGGTTCCGCATCGAGTCGCGCCTGCTCGACTTCTACTTCCTGTCGCGTGTCTCGTCGCGCACCGGTGACCGCACGAGCTTCACGTACGGCGCGCACACGCTGCTCGAGCCGCGGTTCCGCAGATTTCTCCGCGCCTACCACGCCGAGTACCCGTTGACGCCCGAGGAGGTGCTGTTCCTCAAGGAGGCGTACCGCTTCTTCCTGCTCAACTACGTCGTTCGCGAAGGGCGGCACTTCTTCCGCTACGAGTTCTGGCAACACCTGCTCCACGACGCCGTCGACATCCACCTGCCGAATGTCGACGCCGTCGACCTCACACCGCTCGTCGACGAGTTGGGCTAGGTCGCATCGTCGACCACGGTGACCGTGCCGAGCACGGGGTCGACGTCGACGGTGGCACCGTCGGGGATGCCGAGCGCGCCGGGCGCGCCGACGACGGCGGGGATGCCGAGCTCTCTCGCCAGCACGGCGGCGTGCGACAGTGCTCCGCCGTGCGTCGTCACCACTGCACCGGCGATCGCCAGCACGGCGTTGAAGGCGGGTGACGTGGCGCGCACCACCAAGCACGTCGCCGGGCTCGAGCTTGTTGATCGCCTCGTCGGGGGAGTCGGCCGTGCGCGCCGTGCCGCGGTGGGCGTTCGATCCGATCCCGACGCCCATCAGCGGATCGGCGGCGGGCTGGTGCGCTCCGGTGTCGGTGGCCATCGCCAGGTGGGCGAGCGCGGTCTCGACCGACGTGACCATCTCGGCGAGCACGTCGGGCAGCACGTCGATCGGGGGCTGCGGCTCGACCGGGCCGAGCGCCTCGGGCGGCGACCCGGCGGCTCCGGAGCTGCGCCGCTCGGCGCGGCCGGCGATCTCGTCCGGCGATGCCAGCACCGCGCCGAACGGGTCGCGAGCCTCGGTCGGGCTCGAGGTCGAGGGCGTGCTCGGCGTCCTGCAGGCGACCGCCGGCGGCGAGTCGCCGGCCGACCTCGAGCAGTGCTCGCCGCAGTAGCCCGGCCGGCAGCTCGTAGGTCACCGGGCCGTTGTCGTCGCGCATGTCCATCACGCCCCGGGCATCGGCGAGCAGCATGTCGAACCGCGACAGATCGCCGGTTGGGATGCGGGCGCGCAAGGCGGTCACCACCTCGGCGTAGTCGGGTGACTTGGGCGCCGCCGCGGAGCGCACCGCCGCCAGCACGAGCCCGGGGAGCTCGCGCAAGGTGAGCGAGGTGAGGTCGTACCCGGTGACGAGCATGTCGCCCCGCTCGGCAAGGTACTCACCGAGCATGCGTGCCGACTCCGGCGACACCGAACGAACCTCGTCGAGCGTCGTCAACGACGTCACGTCGACGCCGTGCGACTCGATCTCGGCGCGCAGGGCCGCCAGCTGCTCGAGCGGGCGCGAACGTCGAGGGCGAGGCACCGACGAGGGCATCGAGCGCGGCTGTCGGCTCGATGCCCCACTGGGTGCAGGCGTACAGATAGCGGGCGATCGGGCCGAGGTCGTGGCCGTGCAGCCAGAAGTGCAGCTCGCACGTCTCGCGGCAGTGGTCGAGCAATCGTCCGATGTGGTCGGCGAGCTGGGCGTCGTCGAGGTCGGCGGGGAACTCCAACTGGAACGCCTGATTGCGTGCTGCGAGTTGCGGCCGCATCTCGGCGTGCCAGCGGGCGACGACCTCGTTCCAGGGGCGCTCGTCGATCGTGCGACGCGCTGTCCGCGTGCGCGCCCGGAACGCGGGATGAACACGCGTCGCCACCCGCAGCACGACGGCCGGCGGCAGCTTCTTGGGTTGCTTGTCGCCGCCGATCAGGGGGACCAACCGGGTGTACATGTAGCCGTTCACGAAGCGGGCGCGAAGCGTCCGCGCCGGGACGCCCTGCTCCTCCATGACGCGCTCCATCCCCGCCTCCATCGACTCGGCCATCAGCCATTGGCAGATCGGCGTCGTACCGCCCGGAAAGTGGGAGCGATCGAGCTCCCAGCGGCCGGGGCCGGGTGCCTCGAAGGTCGTTGACAGGCTCGTTGACAGGCTCGTTGACATGGTGCCCCCTGTTTCGTCGCGTTCGGATCAGTTGCTGAGCGCGTGCTCGTGCCGGCCGAGCAGGCGCTTGATGTTTCCCAGGTGGCGGGCCATCACCAGTCCGCCCAGGACGATGACCGCCACGACCTCCCACCACGATCGTTGCTCGATGGCGATGCCGACCGGCACCAGCGACACCGCCACGATCGATGCGACCGACGCCTTGTGCGTGGTCTTGATCAGGACGAACCAGATCACGACCAGCGACACGAACGTGATCGGTGCCAGCACGGCGAGCACCCCTCCACCGGTGGCGACCCCCTTGCCGCCGCGGAAGCGGGTCCAGAGCGGGAACACGTGGCCGATGATCGCCGCCGCGCCCAGCACGTATCCGCCCGGTCGTCCGCCGGCGGCGAGACCGATGCCGGCGGCGAGCGCGCCCTTCGCCGCGTCGAGCACGAAGACCCAGACGCCCTTGCGCCATCCCAGGGAACGCGTGACGTTCGATGCGCCGGGGTTGCCGGAGCCGACGCTGCGAATGTCGATGCCGTTGGCGCGGGCGATCAACGACGCGCTCGGGAACGTACCGAGCAGGTAGGCGACCGGTATCAGCAGGACCCACATGCCGTCACCGCCGAACGAACGTGACCGGTGACGACGTGACCCGTGATGACCGACCGGCCTTGGAGTGGTCGACGCTCGATCGCGGCACCGCCCCGGCGGCGACACCGGCCAACGCCAGCTCACCGTGGCCGCTGACGCATTCGGGGTCGGGACCGTCGAGCGGGAGGCCGGTGAAGAACTTGGCGGCCATGCAGCCGCCCTGACAGGCGTCGTACGACCCGCACGATGCGCACGCTCCTGCCGACTGGGGTTCGCGGAGCGATCGGAACAGGTCGCTGTGCTTCCACACGTGTGCGAAGCCGCCCGCGTCGCGGACGTTGCCGGCTCTGAACTCGTCGTGGATCACGAACGGGCAGGCGTAGACGTCGCCGACCGGGTCGATCAGGCAGACGACCCGCCCGGCACCGCACAGGTTGAGTCCGGGCAGCGCCTCGCCGAGGGCGTTGAGATGGAAGAACGAGTCGCCGGTGAGCACCTCGTCGCCACGCGCGAGCAGCCAGCGGTAGATCTGGCGCTGCTGGTCGTTGGTGGGGTGCAGCGTCGTGCCACGTGTCGGCGCCGCGCCCCGACGGCCGGAGGCGGGTGATCCGCAGCTGCGCGCCGTACGAGTCGGCGAGCTGCTTGAAGTCGTCGAGCTGGTCGACGTTGTGGCGCGTGACGACCACAGAGATCTTGAAGGGCCCGAAGCCCGCCTGGGCGAGGTGGTCCATCGCCCGTCGAGCGCGTGGCGTAGGAACCGACCCCGCGGATGGCGTCGTTGGTGGTGGCGTCGGTGCCGTCGAGGCTGATCTGGATGTCGAGGTACGGCGGTCGCCGCCAGCCGCCGTGCCTTGGCGGCGTCGATGAACGTGCCGTTGGTCGAGAACTTGACACCGACGCCACTGGCGACCGAGTAGTCGACGACGTCGAAGAAGTCGCGCCGGATCGTCGGCTCGCCGCCGCCGATGTTGATGTAGAACACCTGCAACGCGCGCAGCTCGTCGATCACACGCTTGGCCTCGTCGGTGGTGAGCTCGCGCGGATCGCGACGGCCCGACGACGACAGGCAGTGGACGCACTCGAGGTTGCAGGCGTACGTGAGCTCCCACGTGAGGCAGATCGGGGCGTCGAGCCCGCGCTTCAGCTGATCAGTGAGCGGCGGTCACGGACGATCTCCGAGTCGATCAGCGAAGCGACGCGCGCGTACGTAGGCCGGTCTGTATCGATCGGCGATGCCGCAGGCGTCGAGCGCGTCGGCGAGCGTGGGATGCGCCGGCAGCGATTCGACCAGACGCACGACGTCGGGGTGCTTGAGGAACAGCAGCCGGCGCGTGTCGTAGTGGTAGGCGAGGGCGCCGAACGGCTCGGGTCGCAGCGCGACCCGCGGGTGCAGCTCGAGTGCGCGGTCGACGAGCGCGGCGTGCGGCGCATCGACAGCGGACATCAGGGAGCCGCGATCAGTAGACGCCGCACATGCCGTCGATCGAGATCTCTTCGATCAACAGTTCTTCGACGAGCTCGACCATCTCGTCGCCGTCGAGCGTCTCGGCCGCGGTCGTCTGCTCATGATCGGTCGTCTGCTCATGATCCATGGCGCGCAGCCTACCCCCCGCCGGAGTCGGCGGCCGGGGGAGCGTTCGCCGGCTCGTCGGGCTTGGCGTGCTCGACGTTGTCGAGGGCGCGCCGCAGGATCGGGCCGGTGTCGTTGGGCACCCGCAGATCGTCGATCGCCGTCCCGCCCTCGATCTTCTCGCGCATGTTCTTCCCGGATCGGTCGGTGACCTGGTCGAGGGCGCCTTCGAGGCCGCGCATCGGAGTGGGATCGGTGACGCGTGAGGGCCGCGCCGGCTCGACGGCGACGGGCACCTGCTTGCGCGGATCGGCGCCACAGCGCCCACGCCACGACCGCCACCACGACGAGCACGACCACGATCGCGATCACGATTCCCACCGTGCGTACCGTAGCTCGCGCCGGGCGTCGTGGGCGTCAACGCGCCGGGGTGACGGCGGCGACGAATTCCGGCTCGTGCCCGCCCAGCCGGGCGGTGGCGATCCGCACCCCGACCCGCAGCACGAGCCACCCGGCGGACACCGTGAGCAGGCCGTATATGGTGACCAACGAGGTGCTGCTGCGGTCGGTGGCCCAGATCAGCGCCAGCGCCACCGGGAGCGTGGCGAGCGCCAGGCCGGCGAGCACCAGGCACAGCAGCAACGCCGCCAGCATGCCCTTGCCCGACTCGCCGCTGGCGAACGGGTTGTCCGACTCGGGCACCGCGATCGGCACCAGGGCCGATTGCACGATGGCCGCGCCCGTTCCGGCGAACAGCGCCCCGACGCCGACGCCCAGCCCGGCCACGAAGTAGCGCCACTCGCCCGTGAGGCCGGCCGCCAGCAGCGGTCCGATCAGGGCCAGTGGCGAGGCGACGATGGCGATGCTGCGGGCCTTGCCGTACACCAGGTCCGAGAGCTCGGCTCCGGCCAGCAACTCGTGCGTCACCGGGGGACCGTCCGAACCGAGGCTGTTGCCGGCCATGAACAGCACGGCCAGTTGGATCGCCCCGCCGACGAGCACGGCGCCACTGCCGACGGCGTCGCGGGTGAGCGTCGGCACGAGCACGGCGGCGAGCCCGACGCCGGCGCCGGTGAACGTCTCGAGCGCGCTGCGCGGCGTGCGGAACCGTGTGAGCAGGCTGCGCCAGGCGATCGCACCGACGACGCCCGAGCCGCACGCCTTGCGCGCCAAGCGACCGAACGTCGTGCGTTCCGCGTCGCCGGTGTCGAGTCCTCCGGCACGCCGCGTGCTCGTGGCCAACCGGGTGGCCGACGACATGAACGCGATCCAGAGGAACGGCAGCCACCACGAGCCGAGCACGAGGTGGATCAGCGCCATCCCTGGCGCGTCGCTGGCGTCACCGAGCGCCGCGGCCGATCTGCCCGGGTGGTGTGATCGAGAACCAACTCGCCGCCTCGCCCCGGTCCTCGGGGTCGAGCCGGCCCAGGAGCGCAGGGACGAATTGGATGGCGCCGTAGAAGAGCAGACCGAACAATCCGGCCGTGATCTGACCGAGCCGCGGGAACTTGCTGTGGACGAGGGCCAGCAGGTTCGTGGCCGTGCGCGCCACGAGCAGCAGCGAGAGCAACCACGAGAGTGCCGCGAGCAACGTGATCGGCAGCGCCGCCAGCGTCGGTGTCATGCCGACCGCCAAGCCGATCGCGATCAACATGCCCGCCAGCCCGGGTGGCCCGAACGCCGACGCCGCCAGCAGGCCGACGCCCCGTTCGCGCGGCCGTCAACGGTTCCGGTGCCAGCACGCGCGGATCGATCGGCTGGGCGATGCCGGCGACGACCCCGAAGCCCATCACGGCGATCACCACCACCGTGCAGAAGATGACCGAGAGGTCGGCGGAGTGCTCGCTCGTGCGTCCACCGACCAGCACGGCCGCGCCGACTCCGATGCCGACCATGGCCGATGCGAGCAGCGAGGCGACGGCCCCGACCTGTTCCGCCCCGCCGTGGCGGATGGCGCCCCGCAGCAGCCGCCATCGCAGGCGGACGAAGGCGTGCACCAGGGGGCGCATCACGCTCAACCCAGCCAGGCGAGGGCGTCGGGGTCGGACTCGGATGCCCCGACCACGTCGACGAAGGCGTCTTCGAGCCGCCGGCCGTTGCGGAGCTGCTCGGTGGGCCCGCTGGCAACCACCCGTCCGCGATGGATCACAGCGACGTGGTCGCAGAGGCGTTCGACGAGATCCATCACGTGGCTCGACAGCACGACGGTGCCGCCACCGGCGCGGAAGCGATCGAGCATCGCCCGCATCGTGCGCGCCGAGAGCGGGTCGACGCCCTCGAACGGCTCGTCGAGCAGCAGCAGGCGCGGCCGGTGCAGCACGGCTGCGGCGAGTGCCGTCTTCTTGCGCATGCCATGGCTGTACCCGGCGATCTGCCGATCGGCATCGTCAGCGAGCTGCAACGTGTGCAGCAACTCGTCGGTGCGGGCGCTGGCGACATCGGGCTCCATCTCGCGCAGCTCGCCCATGGTCGCCAGGAACTCGCGGGCGGTGAGCCGTTCGAACAGCTGCAACGGGTCGAGCACGACGCCCATCGTGCGTCGCGCCGCACGCACGTCGGACGCGATGTCGTGCCCGCACACTTCGATCACACCGGCGTCGGGTCGCACGAGGCCGATCACCGACCGCAGCGTGGTCGATTTCCCGCTGCCGTTGGGACCCACGAGCCCGAAGCACGAACGTGCCGGGACGTCGAGTGTGAGCCCGTCGATCGCCAACGTGTCGTCGAACCACTTCACCAAACCGGCGATGCGCAACGGCATCACCGTGGGGGAGCGAAGACTGCGCCGCCGGACACACGAAAAGTAAAGCAAATTTCGACGCGGTCGCGTGACATCGGCTCCGCGACTGCCGCCCACGGTGACCGACGGTAGGCTCGACGACCCCTATGGCGCAGGTGATCGACGACCGTTTCCCGGAGCTCGACGCCGAGCGCGCCCGGTTGGCGTTCTCGCGGGCGTGTCGCGATCGGATGATCGAGCGCCTCGAGCGTGTCGATCCGCAATCGGCGGCCGACGAGGTGACCGCCGAATACGTCGAGATGACGGTGTGGGAGGCGCTCGACTCGCTCCGGTCACCGGGCGCCGGCGAGTTCTTCGGGCGGATCGACGAGCCGTCACCTGACCGGCGCTCGATCGAGCAGTGGTACATCGGGCGCCGCCACATCGAGAACGACGAACACGATCCGGTGGTGGTCGACTGGCGGGCACCGATCTCGGCTCCTTCTACCGCGCCACCGCGGTCGACTCGTTGGGGGTCGTGTTCCGCCGGCGGTTCACGTTCGCCGAGGGCGAGATGACGGCCTACCTCGACGAGCGTCTCGACGATCCCGACGCGGCCCGCGATCAGGTGGCGCAGTGGCGGCAGGCATCCCCGACCCCGTGCTGGCCGAGATCGGGGCGGCGCGCTCGGGCGCGATGCGCGAGATCGTCGCCACGATCCAGGCCGAGCAGGACATCGTGATCCGGGCACCGATCGACCAGGCGCTGATCGTGCAGGGCGGGCCCGGCACCGGCAAGACCGCCGTCGCCCTCCACCGTGCCGCCTACCTCCTGTTCGAGCACCGTCGCCGTCTGGCACGCGACGGTGTGCTGGTCGTCGGCCCGAACCGGGCCTTCCTCGACTACATCGCCAACGTGCTCCCCTCGCTCGGCGAGCGCAGCGTGCGGCAGTGCACGGCCCTCGACCTGTGCATCCCGAAGATCGACGTCACCGGTGTCGACGACCCCGAGACGGCCCGGTGGAAGGGTTCGGCCGAGCGCCTGGTCGACCTCGAGCGGCTGGCGCTCGACGCGATTCGTCCGCCGGACGATGCCGTGCGCGTGCCGATCGGCGCTCGCACCCACACGTTCGAGGCCGGGCCTGATCGCCGAGTGGATCGACACCGCCAAGTCGGGCGTCGTCCCGATCAACCAACGCCGCGAGCGCTTGCGCGTGCTCGCCCAACAGGAGCTGCGACGGCGTTGCGGTGGCGACGACTTCTGGTCGTCGGCGGGGCCGTTGAAGACCGTGATCAACAGCTGTTGGCCCACCCAGCGCCCGGTCAAGCTCGTCGATCGGATGCTGCCCGGTGTCTCCGGCCGGCGCAGGAGATGGACCGCCGCCGACCAGTTCCTCGTCGACGAGGCCAACACGCTGCTGAACGGCACACCGTTCACCTACGGCCACGTCGTCGTCGACGAGGCGCAGGATCATTCGGCCGTGGCCCTGCGCGTGATCGGTCGCCGCTCGCCGGCAGGCTCGATCACCATGGTCGGCGACGTCGCCCAGTCGACCACGCCGGCCGGGCAGGAGCGCTGGTCCGACGTGTTCGCCCACCTCGGCGCGTCCGGATCGGTGGCCGACCTGACGATCGGATACCGCGTGCCCGAGCCGATCCTCGACATCGCCAACCGGTTGCTGCCGTTGACCGGCGTCGACGCCGTCGCCAGCCGCTCGGTGCGCGCCGAGGGAGAGCCGCCGGCGTGGCACGCCGCCGCTCCGTCCGAAGTCGCCGCCGCCACGGCCGAGGTCGTCGGCGCCGTCAAGCATCGCCACCGGTTGACCGGCGTCGTCGCTCCGCCGGAGCTGCACGCGCTCGATCACCGAGGCGCTCGCCGCACGCGGCCTGATCGCCGTCGATCACGTCCACGAGTTGGGTCACGACGACGTGCCGCTGTTCGGGCCCGAGTCGGTCAAGGGCCTCGAGTTCGACGGCGTGGTCGTCGTCAACCCGCACCAGATCCTCGACGGCACGACACGCGGGGCGCGCCTGCTGTACGTGGCGATGACGCGTGCGGTGCAGGAGCTGGCGTTCGTGTCGGATGGAGAGCGGCCTCAGTGCTCACTTGACATATTCCGATATCGGAATATATAATCGTGACATGGCCCGCGCCGCGACGACGACCGATGTCTTCAACGCAGTCGCCGAGGCGCGCCGCCGCGACATCCTCGATGCGCTGATCGACGGCGAAGCGTCGGTCAATCAGCTCGTCGAGCGGCTCGAGCTCGCACAGCCCCAGGTGTCCAAGCACCTCAAGGTGCTGGCCGAGGTCGGGCTGGTGAGAGTCCGCTCGGCCGGCCGTCACCGGATGTACCGGCTCGAGGCGCCGGCGCTGGCTCCTGTGCAGCGCTGGCTGGCGACCTACGAGCAACTGATCAACGCCCGCTACGACCGCCTCGACGACTACCTCACCCGAACTCCAGAACACCGGACCGACAACCGACCAACATCGAACAACACAAGGCAACGTCATGACCAACCGCTACGGCTCCGCCGTGGTCACACTGCCCACCGATACCGAGATCCTGATCACGCGCCAGTTCGACGCACCGGCGTCACTGGTGTGGGAAGCGCTCACCCGCCCCGAACACGTGCTGCGTTGGTGGGGACCCGAGTGGTCCCCACTGGTGTCGGCCGACATCGACCTCCGGGTCGGCGGGGCGTGGCGCTACGTCTCACGCATGGAAGACGGCACCGAGCTCGGGTGGCACGGTGTGTACCGCGAGATCGACGCACCGAACAGCATCACCTCGACCGAGGTCTTCGAAGGGTTCCCCGACGCCGAGTCGGTCAACACGATGACGCTCACCGAGACCGACGGGGTCACCACGTTGCAGACGCTGGTGAGGCATCAGTCGCAGGAGTTCCGCGACGGCCACATCAACTCGGGCATGGAGGGCGGCATGCAGGACACCTTCAACCGGCTCGACGACCTGCTGGTCGTGTTCGACTCGGAGGCGGAGCGCTTCCGTCGAGTCGCCGGCCGCTTCAGCGAGGTCGTCGAATCCGTGCCCGACGGCGCCTGGTCGAACCCGGCCCCGTGCGAGGGGTGGGTCGCCCGCGACGTCGTGCGCCACCTCGTCGAGTGGGTGCCGAGCTTCTTCGCCCGGGCGGGGATCGAGCTCCCGACGTCGATCTCCGTCGACGACGACCCGGCCGGTGCGTGGGAGGCCCTGCGCGACGACCTGCAGGCCAAGCTCGACGACCCGGCGATCGCCGCCGCCGAGATCGACATCGAACCTGTCGGCCGTCACACGGTGGCCGCCGCCATCGAGCAGTTCGTCACCGCCGACATCGTCGTCCACACATGGGACCTGGCGCGAGCCGCCGGTGTCGACGCCTCGATCGATCGCGAGATGTCAGCGCGGATGCTGGACGGCATGCTGGCGATGGGCGACATGCTCGTCGCCAGCGGCCACTACAAGCCGGCGGTCACGGTCGACGACGACGCCAGCGTCGAGACCAAGCTGATCGCCGCCACCGGTCGCGACCCGTCTTGGAAGGCGTGAGCTCGACACCCGCGAGAAATTCGCGGTGGGCTGTCGCATCCGGGTGATGTCGATCGTTGTGTCAGTGTCGGGTAGGTAACGGTGCCGCCCGCACGAGCACAAGGAGAGAAGCCATGAAGCAGTACCTGTTGTCAGTCCACGGATCCGCCGACGACGAGATGCCCGACGACATCGAGACGCTCTTCGCCGACGTCGACCGTGTCAACGCCGAGATGAGGGAGCAGGGCGCCTGGGTCTTCGGCGGTGGGCTGGAGCCCGCCGACACGGCGACCGTCGTCAACGGCCAATCCGGGGAGGTCGTCATCACCGACGGCCCGTACCTCGAGTCGAAGGAGCACATCGGCGGCTTCTGGATCATCAACGCCGAGGACCTCGACGCCGCCCTCGCATGGGCCCGCAAGGCGACGGTCGCATGCCGCGGCCCGGTCGAGGTGCGGCCGTTCCAGGACGAGCCCGGGGCCTGATGGCCCCAGCGCCGGACGAAGCGATCGGGCGTGTCTTCCGCGAGGAGTACGGGCGGGTCGTGGCCGGCCTGGTCCGCCTCCTCGGCGACATCGATCTCGCCGAGGAGGCGGTCCAGGAGGCGTTCGTGGTCGCCACGCAACGCTGGCCCGAGACCGGCACCCCGCCCAACCCGGGTGCCTGGATCACCGTCACCGCTCGCAACCGCGCCCTCGATCGACTGCGGCGCGAGTCCACACGCGCCCATCGTGAGCAACGCGCCACCATGACCACCGACACCGACACCCACTTCGTGGACGAGCCGATCGGCGACGACCGGCTGCGGCTGATGTTCACGTGCTGTCACCCCGCGCTCGCCAGCGACGCACAGGTGGCGCTCACGTTGCGATTGCTGGGAGGCCTGCACGCCTCCGAGATCGCCCGCGCCTATCTCGTGCCGGAGGCGACGATGCGCCAGCGGATCACCCGCGCCAAGCGCAAGATCTCGGCCAACAACATCCCCTACCGCGTTCCCGCCGCGGCGGAGCTCCCCGACCGCGTCTCTGCCGTGTTGGCGGTGCTGTACCTCGTCTTCAACGAGGGCTACATCGCCACCGCCGGCGACGAGTTCGTGCGCGACGACCTGTGCCTCGAGGCGATCAGGCTCGGCAGGATCCTCGTCGGCCTGATGCCCGACGAGCCGGAGGCGGTGGGCCTGCTGGCACTGATGCTGCTCACCGTCGCCCGCCGGCCGGCCCGCATCGCCGGCGGTGAGCTGGTGCCGTTGGGCGACCAGGACCGCTCGCTCTGGGACCGCAGCCTGATCGACGAGGGCCACACCTTGGTGCGCGCCTTGCTGCGTCGCAATCAGCCGGGCCCGTACCAGATCCAGGCCGCGATCAACGCCGTGCACACCGATGCGGCTGTCGCCGCCGACACCGACTGGCGCCAGATCGTCCAGCTCTACGACCAGCTGATGGTGGTCTCACCATCACCGGTGGTCGCCATGAACCGTGCCGTCGCGCTCGCCGAGTTGGACGGCCCCGACGTCGGGCTGGCGGCACTCGACGGCCTGCCGCTCGACCACTACCAGCCCTTCCATTCCACGCGTGCCGACCTGCTGCGGCGCGCCGGTCGCACGGCCGACGCCGAGGCGGCGTACCGCCGAGCGCTGGCGCTGACCACCAACGACACCGAGCACAGGTTCCTGGAACGCCGGTTGCGCGAGCTCGCCTGACGCTCAGTCGCCGGTGGGCTCGCCGATCTCGCGGAGGGCGTCGCGGATGGCGACCCGGAGGCGCCGGGCGATGTCGGGGGAGAGGTGCGTGACCAGGCCTTCACCGGCCCGGCCGACCTCCTCGACGGTGAGCACGACCCGCGGCTCGGCGTCGTCGTAGTCGTCGCTGATGGCGACCGCCCACGACACGGCGGCGAGCTCGCCGTCGAGCCCGGGCGGTACATCGGCCGGGTCGGCCGGGTGGTCGTCGATCGAGCGTCGCATCACGGGTGCCTCGGGAAGCCAAATCCTGACAAATTTGATCGGATATCTCTTGTAGGTCGCCCCGAAGGTCGATAACGTCACCTGAAACCAGAGTGAACTGATCGGATTTTACCCGAATGAGCACCCCTCTCCTCGATTCGCCACCCACGCTCGCCGCCGAGACACCGGTCGCCCTCCGCCGGCGCACGGTGCTCGGCGCGTCCGAGGTGGCGGCTGCCAACCGGGCGCTCGACGGTGCGACCCCGGCCGAGATCGTCGGTTGGGCGCTCGACACGTTCGGCACGCGCCTCGTGCTCACCGCCAGCTTCGCCGACACCACCTTGATCGACATCGCCACCCGCGTCGATCCCGACATCGAGGTCGTGTTCCTCGACACCGGGTTCCACTTCGCCGAGACGCTCAACACGGTGCGCCGGGCGATGGAGCGCTACTCGCTCAACCTCACCGTGCTGCGCCCGCGACCCGACGCCGCCGACGTGTGGGCCGTCGGGGACGAAGGCGTGCTGCGACGCCCGCAAGGTCGAACCGCTCGAGCGCTACCTCGTCGGGCACGCCGACGCCTGGCTCAGCGGACTGCGTCGCGCCGACGACGCCGGCCGGGCCGACGCTCCGATCGTGTCGGTCGACAAGCGCGGCCTGGTCAAGGTCAACCCGATGGCCGACATGAGCGACGCCGAGTATCAGCGCTACGTCGTCGAGCACGACGTGCTCGTCAACACGCTGCAGCTCGACGGCTACGCCTCGATCGGCTGCTGGCCGTGCACCGAGCCGTCCACCGACGGACGCGCCGGGCGCTGGGCCGGCACCGACAAGACCGAGTGCGGATTGCACCTGTGAGCGCCGCGTTCGAAGCGCCGTACCCGGTCAACCTCGACCTGTGGGGGCGGCGTGTGCTCGTCGTGGGTGGCGGCCAGGTCGCGGCCCGCAAGGTCGCCGGGTTGCTCCGTGCCGGGGCCGCGGTCACGGTCGTCGCGCCCGATGCGGTGGCCGAGATCGCCGAGGATCCCGACGTGCGCTGGCACCAGCGCCCGTACCGGCGCGGCGAGGTCGCCTCGTACCGGCTGGCGATCACCGCCACCGACGACCCGGCGGTCAACCGCCAGGTCGCCCGCGATGGCGACGCCGCCAACGTGTTCGTCAACTCGGCCGACGACCCCGCCAACTGCTCGTTCATCCTCCCGGCGGTCGTCCGTCGCGGCGACCTGCAGCTGGCGGTGTCGACCAACGGCCGCAGCCCGGCCTTCGCCAGCTGGGTGCGGCGGCGGCTCGAGCAGACCTTCACCGACACCCATGCCCGCCTGCTCGAGGTGCTCAGCGAGGTGCGCGACGAGGTCCGCGAGGCGCACGGCACCACCGAGCTGGCCGGCTGGGAGCCATGCGATCGACGACGAGCTGATCGACCTGGTCGATGCCGGCGAGGTCGACGAGGCGCGCGCCCGTGTGCGGGTGTCGCTCGGGCTGGAAGGGTCCGCCTCGTGACCGTGTACCTCGTCGGCGCCGGTCCGGGCGATCCCGACCTGCTCACGTTGCGGGCGGCATCGCTGCTGGCGCGGGCCGACGTGATCGTCCACGACCGCTTGATCGACCACCGGATCCTCGCCTCGGCGGCGCCGTGGGCGGAGCTGATCGACGTCGGCAAGACGCCCGGGTCGCCCTGCAACAGCCAGGCCGAGATCAACCGGATCCTCGTCGACCGCGGCCGCCTCGGCGACACCGTCGTGCGCCTCAAGGGCGGCGACCCGTTCGTGTTCGGCCGCGGCGGCGAAGAGGCCGAGGTGCTGGGCGCCCATGGCATCGCGGTCGAGGTCGTGCCCGGCGTCTCGTCGAGCATCGCCGCGCCGGCAGCCGCCGGGATTCCCGTCACGATGCGCGGCGTCGCCAGCGGCGTCACGATCGTCACCGCCCACCAGGATCCGGCGCACCGGCACGAGGAGCGGACGCGGCTCGACTGGGACGCCCTCGCCCGCTCGGGCACGACCCTCGTCGTGCTCATGGGCGCGGCCCGCGCCCGCTCCGTGTCCGAGCGCCTGATCGCCGGTGGCATGCGGCCCGACATGCCGGTCGCCGTCATCACGTCGGCCACCTGCCCCGACCAATTGATCGATCGCACGACGCTGGCGCTCCTCGGTGAGATGCCGGTGATCAATCCGTCCACGATCGTGATCGGCGAAGTCGCCGCCCTCGATGTCACCGCTGCGGTGTCACTCGCCGCCCTCGCAGCTGGAGAGCCGTCATGACACTCATCGAATCCAAGGCCGAACCCATCATCGACCGCACCGTCGCCGCGCCACGCGAGATCGAGGTGTTGCCGCGTGACGAGTGGGATCCCGGCCAGGTGGCCGACATCGCCAAGTTCCGCGAGCAGCTCGCCAGCTACCAGTCGGGTGAGATGCCCGAGGACGTGTTCCGCGTGTTCCGCCTCAACAACGGCATCTACGGCCAGCGTCAGGGCGGCACCAACCAGATGGTGCGGGTCAAGCTGCCGTACGGCTCGATGACGCCCGAGCAGCTCGAGATGATGGGCTACATCGCCGAGCGCTACAGCCGCGGCTGGGGCCACATCACCACCCGCCAGAACATCCAGTTCCACTTCGTCCAACTCGCCGACATCCCCGACCTGATGGAGCACCTGGCGTCGGTCGGGCTCACCAGCCGCGAGGCGTGCGGCGACACCGTGCGCAACATCCAGGGTTGCCACCTCGCCGGTGCCTGCCCGCAAGAGGTGCTCGACATCACGCAGTGGGCCGAGGCGGCGTTCCAGCACTTCGTGCGCAACCCGCTCGGTCAGCGCCTGCCGCGCAAGTTCAAGATCAACTTCTCCGGCTGCTCCACCGACTGCGGCCAGGCGATGTTCAACGACGCCGGCGTCGTCGCCGTCACCCGCACGCTTGCCCAACGGCGAGATCGAGCGCGGCTTCCGCGTCTACATCGCCGGTGGGCTCGGCGCCACCCCGCACCCGGCGCTGGCGCTCGAGGAGTTCACGTCGCGCGAAGACCTGCTGCCGACGATCGAGGCGATCCTGCGGGTGTTCGACCAGGCCGGCAACCGCGACAACAAGCTGCGGGCCCGCCTCAAGTGGCTGATCGACACGCTCGGCTTCGACGAGGTGCAACGCCGGATCCTCAAGGTCCGCCACCTGCTGCCGGCCTCGTCGTCGTGGCCGGGCGGCATCCCGCCCGAAGTCGCCGAGCACGGCGACGCGCCGGCGGGCGTCACCACCGACGGCCCGGTGACGCCGGTCGGCCACGGTGCCGGGCAGGTGACGCCGGTCAGCATCGGCGGCCTCTCGCCCTACGTCCGCTGGCACCAGGCCAACGTCGTGCGCGGCGTCGCCAACGGCACGGTGTCGGCCTACGCCTGGGCCTCGCTCGGCGACATCACCGCCGATCAGTTCCGCCAGCTGGCGGCGATCCAGCGCGACCTCGGCGCCAGCGTGCGCCTCACCAACCGTCAGAACGTGGTGTTCCGCGACCTCACCGACGAGCAGCTGCCGGCCCTGTTCGAGCGGCTCGAGGCGATCGGCATGGCCCAGCCCGGCGCCGAGCTCTCGCGTGACGTCGTCGCCTGCCCCGGTGCCGACACCTGCAACCTGGCCGTCACCCAGAGCCGTGGGCTCGCCAAGGCGATCGGCGACCGCTCGAGGAGGAGGGCCTGGCCGAGGTCGGCGGCGTGCGGATCAACATCTCGGGCTGCACCAACTCGTGCGGGCAGCACCACGCATCCGACATCGGCTTCTTCGGCGCCGAGCGCCGCGCCAACGGGCGTTCTGCGCCCGGCTACCAGATGCTGCTCGGCGGCTACGTCGGCGAGGAGCAGATCTACTTCGGCGAGAAGGCGCTGCGACTGCCGGCCAAGAACGCCGCCGAAGGCGCGGTGCGGGTGATCCGCCGCTTCGCCGCCGAGCGCCAGGCGGGCGAGACGTTCCGGGGCTGGCTCGACCGCTCCGGCGGTGCCGGGGCGATCGGCAGCTCGCTCAAGGAGCTCGACGCCTTCCCGGCGTTCGAGGACAACCCCGACTTCTACATCGACTTCGGCGAGACCGGCCCGTACGTGGCCGAGATCGGCGCCAGCGAGTGCGCCACCTGAGCGGAGTCGCCCGAGCCGGGTCGTAGAGTGCGCCGGTGCAGCGGACGACGGGCGCCTTCTCTGATCGCGGGTCTGCTCGCCCTCGCCGCTTGCACGCCTGACGAGGACGTCAGCGAGGACACTGCCGTCCCCACCGGCTCGTCCGACGTCGGGCACCGCCGCCGAGTCGACCGAAACCGACGATTCGATCCCCGCATCGACGAGCGTCCGAAGCGACCGAGGAGGTCGCCCTGCCCGGGCTGCTCGACCCTGCCGACGAGCCGATCCCCAACGACGACGTCGTCCGCACCGGCACGCTCGACAACGGGCTGCGGTACTACGTGCGCCACAACGACCGTCCCGGCGCCAAGGCCTCGCTGCGGCTGGCGATCGACGCCGGCTCGGTCGACGAGACCGGACCCAGCACCGGCGTCGCCCACTTCGTCGAGCACATGCTGTTCAACGGCACCGAGCAGTTCCCCGAGAACGAGCTGATCGACGTGCTGCGCAGCTTCGGTGCGGCGTTCGGGGCCGACATCAACGCCTACACCTCGTTCGACGAGACGGTGTACGAGCTCGAGGTGCCGAACGACGACGAGTCGCTCGACGACCGGCATGACGGTGCTCGATCAATGGCTGTCACACGCCACCTTCGACCCGCCCAGGTCGAGGCCGAGCGCGGGGTCGTCATCGACGAATGGCGCACCAGCACGCAGGACGTCGACGGGTCGCCTGTTCGAGGTCGCCCAGGGCATGTACCTCGCCGGCACGCCGTACGAGGGCCGCGACCCGATCGGCAGCGACGACTCGATCGCCAGCGTGCCGGTCGACGAGCTGCAGGCAGTTCTACGACGACTGGTACCGGCCCGACAACGCCGCCGTCGTCGTGGTCGGCGACATCGACGTCGACGCCATCGTCGCCGACATCGAGCAACGCTTCGGCTCGGCGGTGCCGCGCGACCGAGGCGATGCCGGCCCGCCCCGACACGACGTTCGCGATCGAGACCGAGCCCGACTTCGCGCTCCACAGCGATCCCGATCAGACGACCGTCGACGTCGAGGTCGACCTGCCGATTCCCGCCATCGAGGGCGACGGCACGGCGGCCTTGCGCGCCAGCATCCTCGACTCGATGATCTACTCGGCGCTGATCCGGCGCCTCGATCAGGACGTCTCCGCCGGCGACGCCGCCTTCGACGACATCACCACCGGCACCAACTCGTTCGTCAGCTCGCTCGACGCACCGGCGCTCTACGCGATCACCGACCGCCGACCGTGTCGACGCCACGCTGCAGGCGTTGCTCGACGAGTACGAGCGAGCCGACCGCTTCGGCTTCTCCGAAGCGGAGACCGACGTCGCCAAGGCGGCGGCCCAGGCCGAGTTCGACTCGTTGTACGACGGACGCAACACCACCCAGGACGTCGACTACGCCGACCAGTACGTCGGCAACTTCCTCACCGGCACGCCCTTCCCCGACGCCGACGATCTGTACGAGATCGCCACCGCCACGATCGAGGCGATCACACCCGAGGCACTCGACCTGCGGTTCCGGGCCCGCTGGCAGCACACCGCGCCGCACGTCATCATCTCGACACCCGAGCAGGAGGCGGCGGCGATGCCGAGCGAAGCCGAGGTGTTGGCGATGATCGCCGCCACCGGCGAGCGCGAACTGTCGCCGCGCGACGGCGGGCGTGAGCTGCCCGACGAACTGATGGTGGCGCCCGAGCCGGTCGCGCCGGTGTCACGCGACGAGCTGCTCGACCTCGACGATCCGTTCTTCGATCCGATCGAGATCGTGTTCCCCAACGGCGCCCGAGTGCTCGTCACCTCGAACGACATCGTCGAAGGTCAGGTCGGCTTCCAGGCGGCCAGCCCAGGGGGCTCGTCGCTGGTCGCCGACGACGACGTCGTCGACGCTCTGTACGCGGCCGAGATCGTGACCAGCAGCGGGGTCGGCGAGTTCAACCAGACCGAGCTCGAGCAGCTGCTGGCCGACCGCGATGTCGGCGTCGGGGCCCAGATCACGCCCTACATCGACACGTTCGGCCGGCGGTGCCGCCAGCTCCGATCTCGAGACGCTGTTCCAGCTCGTGCACCTGTACATGACCCAGCCCCGATTCGACGCCGTGGCGCTCAACCAGCTCCAGCGGCTCGGAGGGCCCGATCGTCGCCGACCCGGCCTCCGATCCCGACATCGCCGGCTACGACGCCCTGCTCGACAACCGCTATCCGCGGCGAGCTGCGGTACGCCGCGCTGCCGACACCCGAGCAGTTCGCCACGCTCGATCTCGAGGGCGTCGAGCGTGTGTGGCGTGACCGCTACGGCGACGCCGGCGACTGGGTGTTCGTGTTCGCCGGCGACATCGACATCGACGAGCTGGTCGATCTCGTCGAGTCGCTACATCGGCACGCTGCCCGGCGACGGCACGGTGGAGCAGTGGGTCGACGTCGAGGACCCGCCGCCGGCAGGCGTCGTGCGCGCCGACCGTCCAGGCCGGCACCGGCGACTCGTCCTCGCTGACGCTGTTGTTCACCACTCCCGCTCGACACGGTCGACGGCCAGGTGCGGGCCAACAACGACGTGGTCACCGAGGTGATCTCGACCCGGCTGACCGATGTGATCCGCGAGCAGCTCGGCGAGTCGTACTCACCCAACGCGTTCTCCTACGTCAACTCCGACCCCGACCTGGCGATGGAGACCTACGTGCAGGTCACCGGATCCCCGGAACGCGTCGAGTCGGTCGGCGACCTGGTGGTCGCCGAGCTCGCCGACCTCGCCGCCAACGGCCCGACCGAGCGCGAGTTCAGCGGCGCCTACGCCCAGGTCGAGGAGGCCTACGGCTTCGTCAACAACGACTCGTTCATCGAGGAGATGCTCAACGACGCGATCTGGCCGGACCGCGAGATGCAGGACTACATCGACCAGTACAGCGCGCTCGGCGACGTCACCCCGGAGACCGTTCGCGCATTCATCGCCGAACACATTCCCGCCGGCCAGTACATCCAGGTCGCAGTCCTGCCGCGCTGAGGGCGAGCCGATCGGCGAGCCCGACCATCGATGCGAGCGGTCACCGCATGTTCTTGGCGGCCACGTCGCGCTGGCTGACCTCGACCAGCTCGCCGGCGCGGACCTCGTACGACACGACGTGCTCGACGGCGTGACCGCCGGAGCGGGCGCGGCCGGATGACGACATCGATCCCGGTGCCGTCGATCACGGGCACGAGGGCGATCGCCCGGAACCCGTCGTCGACACCCGGTGACGAGCGCTTGTCCTCACGCATCAGCAGCCCGGAATCCCACACCCACACGTCGTCGACGCTGACGAACCGGCAGCGGTGGCTCGTGCGCGACTTCGACACCAGACCACCCGGGCACACGACCACGTCACCCTCGATCCACGGCATCACGCCCAGGCCGTCCCGGCCGAAACCGACCTCGAAGGCGCGAGCGATGACGGCGTCGGTGTCACCGGCGGCGATCGCCCGTTCGATCTGCACCTGACGCACCGCCTCGGCCACGTTGTGGAGCGCGTCGGTGGTCATCGCTCGCAGGGACTCGATCAACTCGTCCGGGGACTGCACGTCAACAGGATGGTGGCTACAGTCCGTTTCACCTACCTGTTCGAGCACGAAGGGGACGCGACATGAGAACACGAGCAGCGGTATTGCATGAGCTCCATGCGCCGTGGAGCGTGGAGGAGATCGAGCTCGACGCCGCCGAAGGCGGGGGAGGTGCTGGTCGAGCTCAAGGCGTCGGGCATGTGCCACAGCGACGAGCACCTCGTCACCGGTGACCTGGCGGGTGCCACGGCTCCGATGCCGCTGGTCGGTGGCCACGAGGGCGCCGGCGTCGTGGTCGAGGTCGGTGAGGGCGTCAACTGGCTCGAGCCGGGCGACCACGTCGTGTTCGGGTTCGTCCCCGCCTGCGGGCGCTGCCAGATGTGCGTGACCGGGCACTCCAACGTGTGCGACAACGCCGCCGCCTTCGCCACCGGCAGGCAGATCGGCGACGGCACGGCCCGCCACCACACGCTCGACGGTCAGGACCTCGGCCTGATGTGCCTGCTCGGCACGTTCGCCGAGCACACCGTCGTGCACGAGTCGAGCTGCGTCAAGATCGACAAGGGCTGGCCGCTCGACAAGGCCTGCCTGCTCGGCTGCGGCGTCGTCACCGGTTGGGGCTCGGCGGTCTACGCCGGCGACGTCCAGCCCGGCGAGTACGTCGCCGTGGTCGGCATCGGCGGCATCGGCGCCAACGCCCTGCAGGGCGCGCGGATGGCCGGCGCCAGGGCGATCGTCGCCATCGACCCGGTCGAGTTCAAGCGCGACATGGCCAAGCGCTTCGGGGCCACCCACACCTACAGCTCGATCGACGAGGCGCTCGAGCAGATCGGCGACTCGACGTGGGGCCGCGGGTTCGACGTCGTCATCATGACGATGGGCGTCGGCGACGGCGCCGAGCTCGGCAAGGCGTTCTGGCTCGGATCGAAGCGGTCCCGCATCGTCGTCACCAACATCCACCCGACGAGCGAGCAGTCGATCCAGATCCCGGCGGCGATGCTGACCCTGTTCGAGAAGCGCATCATCGGCTCGCTGTTCGGCTCCGCCAACATCCGCAAGCGACATCCCGCGGATCATGGAGCTCTACACCCAGGGTCAGTACAACCTCGACGATCTCGTCACGCGCACCTACACGCTCGACGAGGTCAACGAGGGCTACGAAGCGATGCGCAACGGCGAGAACATCCGCGGCGTGATCCTGTTCGATTGACGAGCGCCGTTCGCGCGGCACGGCGTGAATGTCGGGCAGGTCGACGCTAAGAAAGCGCCAAGAACGCTCCTAGCGCCCTGACCTGGGAGTACACCGCCTTCTGTGAGCACACAGGAGGACCCACATGGCTGACATCGTCTTCGTCGCGATCGCGCTCGCGTTCTTCGCGATCTGCGTGCTGTACGTGCGGTGGTGCGACCGGATCATCGGGCCGGACGAGGTCGCTCCGGTTCGATCCGGTGACGACGCCGAGGCGTTCGTCGAGATCGACGAGGTGGCGGCATGATCGCCGACGCCGGCTACGACAACTGGGTCGGCGCTGATCCTCGCCGGCCTCGCCGTCGTCTACCTCGTCGCTCGTCCTGATCTTCCCGGAGCGCTTCTGATGAGTTGGCAGGCGATCGTCCAGGCGCTCGTCCTCGTCGTCGCGCTGGGCGTGACGGTGCCGCTGCTCGGCCGGTACATGGCCGACCGTGTACGGCGCGCGCGACGACGGCTCGGCGCCCGGCGACCGGTTCTTCGGCCCGATCGAGCGGGTCATCTACCGCGCTGTGCGGCGTCGACGCCAAGCGCGAGCAGCGCTGGAACGTCTACACGATCAGCCTGATCGCGTTCAGCGTCGATGTCGTTCCTGTTCGCTGTACGCGCTGCAGCGGCTGCAGGGCTCGCTGCCGTTCAACCCGACCGACCGCGTCGAGCGTCGTCGCCGATGGGGTCGTTCAACGCCGCGGTCAGCTTCGTCACCAACACCAACTGGCAGTGGTTCTCCGGCGAGCAGGCGATGAGCCACCTCACCCAGATGATCGGGTTCACCGTGCAGAACTTCGTGTCGGCCGCGGCCGGCATGGCGGTGGTGATCGGCCTGATCCGCGGCATCACCCGCACGCGGCACCCGCAACCTCGGCAACTTCTGGGTCGACCTCACCCGCACCATCGTGCGCATCCTGCTGCCGCTCGCGCTGGTGTTCGACGGTGGTCCTGATGTCGCAGGGCGTCGATCCAGAACCTCCGCGGCGACACGGTCGCGACCACCGATCGACCAGACGACGCGAGATCACCGAGCAGCACATCCCCGGCGGTCCGTTCGCCTCGCAGGAGGCGATCAAGGAGCTCGGCACCAACGGCGGCGGCCCGTACAACGCCAACTCGGCGCATCCGTTCGAGAACCCGAACGGGTTCACCAACATCCTCGAGATCTACGCGCTCCTGCTGATCCCGCTGTCGCTCGTCGTCGCGTTCGGCAGGCTGGTCAAGGACAAGCGCCAGGCACGGGTGCTGCTCGCCGTGATGGTCGGGCATCCTCGTCGTGTTCAGCGGCGTTCGCGATGTTCGCCGAGCAGAACGGCAACCCGCTGCTGACCGCGCTCGGCGTCGACCAGTCGATCTCGACGACGCAGTCGGGCGGCAACATGGAGGGCAAGGAGGTGCGCTTCGGCGCCGCCGCGTGCGGCCTGTTCGCCGGCGCCACCACCGGCACGTCGACCGGCGCCGTGAACTGCATGCACGACTCGTTCACGCCGCTCGGCGGTGCGGCGCCGATGACGCACATGATGCTCGGCGAGATCTCGCCGGGCGGCGTCGGCGTCGGCCTGATGGGCATGCTGATCAACGCCCTGCTGGCGGTGTTCATCGCCGGGCTGATGGTCGGGCGAACGCCGGAGTACCTCGGCAAGAAGATCCAGGCGTCCGAGATGAAGCTGGTGACGCTGTACATCCTGGCGATGCCGTTCGCGGTGCTCACCTTCGCCGCGGCGTCGGTGCTGATCGACGAGCGCGGCCACGTACCAAGCCGGGCGCGCACGGCCTGTCGGAGGTGCTCTACAACTACGCCTCGACCGGCAACAACAACGGCTCGGCGTTCGCCTACCAGGGCACCGGCACCCAGTGGTACACGACCACCCAGGGCATCTCGATGCTGATGGGCCGGTTCTTCACGATCATCCCGGCGCTCGCCATCGGCGGCTCGCTGGCCGCGCAAGCCGAAGGTGCCGGCCACGAGCGGCACGATGCCGACGCACACGCCGCTGTTCGGCGTGCTGGTCGCCGGCGTGATCGTCATCGTCGCCGGCCTGACGTTCTTCCCGGCGCTGGCGCTGGGCCCGATCCTCGAACACCTGTCGACTGTGAGGACCGAGACGATCATGACTGCCACGCTCACTCCCGATCCAGCGCAGCGCCCGCCGAAGGTGCGCACCAAGGCAGCCGGCGACGAAGTCGATCTTCGATCCGGCGATCGTCGTCGACGGCATCGGTCGACGCGTTCAAGAAGCTCAACCCGCGCACGATGATGCGCAACCCGGTGATGTTCATCGTCGAGGTCGGGTCGGTGCTGACCACGATCCTGTTCATCCGCGACTTCGGCGACAGCGACAGCGCAGCAGAACGTGTTCGCCGGCCTCGTCGCGGCGTGGCTGTGGTTCACCGTGCTGTTCGCCAACTTCGCCGAGGCGATGGCCGAGGGCCGCGGCAAGGCGCAGGCCGACACGCTGCGCAAGACCCGCGCCGACACCACCGCCCGAGTCGCGGCTGCCGACGGCACGATCGATCGAGAAGTCGTCGTCGCAGCTGCGAGCTCGGCGACCTGTGCGTCGTGACGCGCCGGCGAGGTGATCCCCGGCGACGGCGAGATCGTCGAGGGCATCGCCACCGTCGACGAGTCGGCGATCACCGGCGAGTCGGCACCGGTGATCCGCGAGTCCGGCGGCGACCGCTCGGCGGTCACCGGCGGCACCCGGGTGCTCAGCGACGAGATCGTCGTGCGCATCACGGCCCGGCCCGGGCGAGACGTTCCTCGACCGGATGATCGCGCTCGTCGAAGGCGCCAACCGGCAGAAGACCCCGAACGAGATCGCGCTGTCGATCCTGCTCGCCGGGCTGACGATCGTGTTCCTGCTGGCGGTCGTCACGCTGCAGCCGTTCGCGATCTACTCGGGCGCCGAGCAGAGCATCATCGTGCTCGTCGCCCTGCTCGTGTGCCTGATCCCGACCACGATCGGCGGGCTGCTGTCGGCGATCGGCATCGCCGGCATGGACCGGCTGGTGCAGCGCAACGTGCTGGCGATGTCGGGTCGCGCCGTCGAGGCCGCCGGCGACGTGACCACGCTGCTGCTCGACAAGACCGGCACGATCACGTTCGGCTCGCGGCAGGCGGCCGAGTTCATCCCGGTGCACGGTGTCGACGAGCGCGAGGTCGCCGAGGCCGCGCTGGTGTCGTCGCTCGCCGACGAGACGCCGGAGGGACGCTCGATCGTCGACCTCGCGATCGAGCGCTTCGCGCTCGTCGCCGATCGACGATCCCGGCGCCGTGCTCGTGCCGTTCACCGCCCAGACCCGCATGTCGGGCATGGACCTGACCGTCGGGCCGCATGGTCCGCAAGGGCGCCGCCGACTCGGTGCGCCGCTTCGTCGAGGCCGAGGGCGGCCACGTTCCCGCTCGAGCTGCTGCCGATCGTCGAGCGGGTGTCGCGCGACGGCGCGACGCCGCTGGTCGTGATCGACCGGCCGGCCGGCGACGACGCAGTGGCGCGTGCTCGGCGTGATCCGTCTGAAGGACACCGTCAAGCCGGGCATGCGCGAGCGCTTCGACCACCTGCGCCCGATGGGCATCCGCACGGTGATGATCACCGGCGACAACCCGCTCACCGCGGCGGCGATCGCCGCCGAGGCCGGCGTCGACGACTTCCTCGCCGAGGCGACGCCCGAGGACAAGATGGCGCTGATCAAGCGCGAGCAGGCGCGGCGGCAACCTCGTGGCGATGACCGGTGACGGCACCAACGACGCCCCGGCGCTGGCCCAGGCCGACGTCGGCGTGGCGATGAACACCGGCACGCAGGCCGCCAAGGAGGCCGGCAACATGGTCGACCTCGACAGCAACCCGACGAAGCTGATCGAGATCGTCGAGGTCGGCAAGCAGCTGCTGATCACCCGCGGTTCGCTGACGACGTTCTCGATCGCCAACGACGTCGCCAAGTACTTCGCGATCATCCCGGCGATGTTCTCCGGCGTGCTGCCGGCGCTCGACTCGCTCAACGTGATGAACCTGTCACAGCCCGCGCTCGGCGATCCTGTCGGCGGTCATCTTCAACGCGCTGATCATCGTCGCCCTCGTGCCGCTGGCGCTGCGAGGCGTCAAGTTCCGGGCCGAGGCGGCCGTCGGCGGTGCTGCGCCGCAACCTGCTGGTCTACGGCCTCGGCGGCGTCATCGCCCCGTTCGTCGGCATCAAGCTCATCGACCTCATCGTCACCGCTCTGGGAGTCAACTGAATGCGTGCACCTTCATCCGCCAACTGCGTCCGGCCTTGCTCGCCGTTCGTCGTCTTCACCGTGATCTGCGGCGTCGTCTACCCGCTGGTCAGCCACCGCGATCGGACAGGTCGCGTTCGACGACAAGGCCGACGGCTCGCTGATCGAACGCGACGGCGAGGTCGTCGGCAGCGAGCTGATCGGCCAGACGTTCACCGACCCGAAGTACTTCCACCCGCGGCCGTCGGCCGCCGGCGACGGCTACGACGGGTCGGCCAGCTCCGGCTCGAACCTCGGCCCGACCAACCCCGACCTGCTCGCCGCGGTCGAGGAGCGCGCCGTCGCCTACCGCGCAGGCGAACGGGCTCGCCGCCGACGCGCCCGTGCCCGTCGACGCGGTCACCGCATCGGGCTCCGGGCTCGACCCGCACATCTCGGTCGCCAACGCCCGCCTCCAGGCGCCGCGGGTCGCCGCGGCCCGCGGGCTCGACGCTCGACGCACGTGCTGGCGACTGGTCGACGACGTACACCGACGGCCGCGACCTCGGGGTGCTCGGCGAGCCCGGCGTCAACGTCGTCGAGCTCAACCTCGCGCTCGACGACCTCGCGCTCGTGACCGACTCGAGCGTGCGATCGATGGAGACTGACGCGATGGCGCGCGGCACGCTGCGGATCTACCTCGGGGCGTCGCCGGGCGTCGGCAAGACGTACAAGATGCTCGGCGAGGGCGTCCGCCGCCAGGACCGCGGCACCGACGTCGTGATCGGCGTCGTCGAGACCCACGGGCGCGATCCAGACCGCCGAGCAGATCGGCGACCTCGAGGTCGTGCCGCTGCGAGGACGTCGAGTACCGCGGCACGGTGCTGAAGGAGATGGACGTCGACGCCGTCCTGCGCGCGGCGCCCGACGGTCGTGCTGGTCGACGAGTACGCCCACACCAACGCTCCCGGGTCGCGCAACGAGAAGCGCTGGCAGGACGTCGAGGAGCTGCTCGACGCCGGCATCGACGTGATCGCCACGCTCAACATCCAGCATCTCGAGTCGCTCAACGACGTGATCTCGCAGGATCACCGGGATCACGCAACGCGAGACGGTGCCCGACGACATCGTCCGCCGCGCCGATCAGCTCGAGCTGGTCGACATGACGCCCGAGGCGATCCGGCGCCGGCTGGCCCACGGCAACATCTACCCGGCCGAACGGATCGACGCCGCGCTGGCCAACTACTTCCGGCCCGGCAACCTCGGCGCGCTGCGCGAGCTGGCGCTGCTGTGGGTCGCCGACCGGGTCGAGGAGCGCCTGCACGGCTACCTCGACGACGCACGGCATCGCCGACACCTGGGAGACCCGCGAGCGTGTCGTCGTCGGCATCACCGGCCGGCCCGGTGGCGAAGCGCTGATCCGGCGGGCCAGCCGGATGGCCGGCCGCGTCGGCGGCGAGCTGATCGGCGTCCACGTCGCCGTCGACGACGGTCTCGGCACGCGAGCCGACCGACGACGCTCGACGGCGCAGCGCAAGCTGGTCGACCGAGCTCGGCGGCACGGTCCACGAGGTCGTCGGCCACGACGCGGCCGAGGCGCTGGTCGCGTTCGCCCGGCGCGAGAAGGCGACGCAGCTGGTGCTCGGCGCCAGCCGCCGCAGCCGCTGGCAGCGAGCTCGTGCGCGGCTCGTTCGTCGGCACGCGTCATCACGCCTGGCCGGCGACATCGACGTCCACGTGATCCACGACGAGACGCGGCCGACGACGGACCGGCGCCGCAGCGCGTCGTCGGTCGCGGTCGCGACGTCGCGTCGGCGCCGACGTCGCCGCGTCGTCGCCTGGGTGCTCGACGCTCGCTCGGCCTGCCGGCGCTGATCGCCGCTGACGCTGCCGCTCCGCGACGACATCGGCGCTCTCGACCGTGCTGCTGCTCGTGCTCGACGCTCGTGCTGGCGATCGCCGCCGATCGGCGGCACGCTCGTCGGCGCCGTCGCGGCGGTCGTCGCCTCGCTGCTCGTCAACTGGTTCTTCGTCCCGCCCTACAACACGCTCACGATCGCCGAGTTCGAGAACGTGATCGCGCTCGCCGTGTTCGTCGGCGTGGCGGTCACCGTCGGGTCGCTGGTCGTCGACCGCCTCGCGGCGGTCGCTCGAAGCCCAGCGCGCGCGGCTCGAGGCGGAGGCGCTGGCCCGCGCGGCGACCAGCCTGGCCGCCGATCCCGACCCGGTGCCCGCAGCTGCTCGACCAGGTGCGGACGACGTTCGGTCTCGTCGGCGTGCGGATCACGACGATCGCCGGCGCCGACGACGGTCCGATCGCCGCCGCCGGCGACACCACCGGCGACACCGTCGCTCGGCGATCCCGCTCCACACGTCGCCGTCCGACGCTCGGCCGGCCCGAGCTCGAGGTCTTCGGCGGCGAGCTCTCGAACGACGACCATCAGCTGCTCGAGCGTGCTCGCCGACCAGCTGGCGGTGGCGATCGACAAGCGCCGGCTGGCCGAGGAGTCGGCCGAGGCCGACAAGCTGGCCGACATCGACGCCGTCCGCACGGCGCTGCTGCGCGCCGTCTCGCACGACCTGCGCACGCCGCTGGCGTCGATCAAGGCGATGATCTCGGGCCTGCGCGACCCGAGCGTCGACTGGAAGCCGGAGCAGCTCGACGAGGCGCACGCCACGATCGAGGAGGAGACCGACCGGCTCAACCGGCTCGTCGGCAACCTGCTCGACGCCAGCCGGCTGCAGATCGGGGCGCTCGCCGTCGACCTCGCGGCCGACGCTCGCTCGACACGCGTGATCGCGGCGGTGCTGCGAGTCGTCGACGCCGCCGCCGGACGCGATCGACGATCAGGCCGGTGCCCGACGACGGCGTCGTGCTCGCCGACGCGGCGCTGCTCGAACGCAGCCTCGACAACGTCGTGCGCAACGCGCTCCGGCACGCGCCCGACGGGCACGCCGGTCACGATCGACGCCGGCCGCGTCGACGACCAGTTCCACATCCGCGTCATCGACCGCGGACCGGGCGTGGCCGCCGCCGATCGGACGAAGGTCGTGCAGCCGTTCCAGCGCCTCGACGACCACTCGCGCCGACGGCGTCGGGCTCGGCCTGTCGATCGCCCAGGGTTTCGTCGAGGCGATGCACGGCACGTTCTCGCTCGACGACACGCCCGGCGGTGGCCTGACGGTGACGATCACGCTGCCGGCTGCGCCGCCGGCCTGAGCCGACCGGCGCGGCGTCGCGGCCGGCGACCGGCGTCGTTCTCGAATCGGTAGCCGACGCCGCTGTCGGTGATGAAGTGCGTCGGGGCGCCGGGATGCTGCTCGAGCTTGCGGCGGATGTTGGTCATGTGGACCCGCAGCAGGTTGGGATTGGGCGAGTAGGTCGGCCCCCACACGGCGGTGATCAGCTGGCGATGCGTGATCAGCCGGCCCTCGTTGCGGACGAGGTACTCGACGATCTGCCATTCGGTTCCCGTCAGGTGGACCTCGTGATCGTGGTCCTCGCCGACGAACGCGCGATGGCCGGCGAGGTCGAGTCGCAGCCAGCGGTCGTGACCTCGGCGCGCTCGGAGCCGGCCTCGGCACCGCGCCGCAGGGCGGCGCGGATGCGGGCCAGCAACTCCGCCATGCCGAACGGCTTGGTGATGTAGTCGTCGGCGCCGGCGTCGAGGGCGATCACCTTCGAGTGCTCGTCGTCGCGAGCGGTGAGCACGATGATCGGCACGTTGCTCCAGCCGCGCAGCGCCTCGATCACGCCGATCCCGCTCGAGACCGGGCAGTCCGAGATCGAGCAGCACGAGGTCGGGATGCTCGGTGGCCGCCGACTGCATCGCCGCCTCGCCGGTGTCGGCGAAGACGACCTGGTAGTCGCGGGCGCGTCAGGTTGAGCCCGAGCGCCCGCCGGATCTGGCGCTCGTCGTCGACGACGAGGATCTTCTTCACGACGCAGCGTCCGCGCCGGCTACGTCCGGTCGGCGTCGAGCGCCAGCTCGACGGTGGAGGCGAACGCCATCACCGCCCGGCGGTCGAGCGTGAGCGGGCCCAGCCCGTCGCGTGGGGTGAGCACCAGCCAGCGACCCTCGGCGTGACGCCGCTCGAGCCGCAGGGCGGCGCCGTACGGGGGCAGCACCAGGTCGGCATCGGTCGACTGTGCGGCCGCGCCGGCCGGCCGATCGTCGGGAGCTCCGGCGGCGCCGACCGCTCGACGCGGGCCAGCACCAGCCCGAGATCGTTGGCCGGTGTGGCGATCGCCGCCGACCAGACCTGGCCGCCGGTCGGTCGTCGCCGACCGTCGCCGTCAGCTCGCTGCCCGGCGGCGACGGCGTCACCGGCGCGGATCTGGTGCACGTCGCGGCGGACCCGGAAGGCCGTGGCGGCGCTGACGGCCAGGCCGAGCAGCAGCAGCAGCACGATGCTCCAGCACGTCGCGCGAGTCGGTGACGCGCAGGGTGTGGAACGGCTCGGTGTGGAAGTAGTTCAGCGCCAGCGCCGCGGCGACCGACGTCGTGACCCCGGCCAGCCAGTCGACGAGGGCGACGGCACGGTCAGCACCGCCATCACCAGCGCCGCGTTGGCGAGCGTCAGCCCGCCGTCGTCGTCGTCGCCGCCGAGCGTCATCAGCCATGCCACGCCGATCGCCGCCGGCGGGCCGAGGAAGTTGGCGGCCAGTTGGAGCCGGTGTGCGAACTCGATGCGTGCTCATGCTCTCGGTATACGCCCGGCCGCGCGGCGCGGTGGCCGGTCTTAGCGCGACCTTTGTGCCCGATCGCGATCACTCCGGACGTCGCCGCGGCTCGTGACGGATGTGACGAGCGACACGACTGGCAGAAACCGACTTGACCGGTACAGAGCGAAGGCGTACTGTACCGATATAGAAGAACCTTTACCGCTACAGAACACACAGCAATGGAGACCCAGTCATGGACTTCACACGTCACTCACCCACCAGGCCGTTCGCTCGCTCGACGGGCTGACCGCCTTCAGCGCACTGCCCGACGCCCCGGTGCTGCCCGTCAAGCAGCCCCGCCGGCTCGGCTCTCGGTCGCGTCGCCCGGCTGGCGGGTGCGGCGGTGCCCCCGCCACCCGGCCGGTGGACGCCGGCCACCAGTGCCGGTCCCGCCTGCCAGTGGCAACGGTCGGGCATACTCGTGACGTGGTGCGCGCGTGACGCTGCAGACGGTCGCCGACCGGGTCGGCGTGAGCCGGATGACGGTGTCGAACGCGTTCTCGCGGCCCGACCAGCTGTCCGACGAGCTGCGCCAGAAGATCCTCGCCGCGGCCGACGAGCTCGGCTACGCCGGCCCCGACCCATCGGGTCGGGCGCTGGCGCGTGGGCGCACCGGTGCGGTCGGGCGTGATGCTCACCGACTCGCTCGAGTACGCCTTCACCGATCAGCTCGCGACCGACCTGATGGCGTCGATCACGAGCGAGCTGGCGCCGACCGGGCTGGCGCTCACGCTGCTCACGACGGCCAGCCGCGACGACTTCGATCCCCGCCCGCGACGTGCCGATCGACGGGGCGATCGTGTTCTCGTGCTCCGACTCGACTCGACGTCGGTCGAATGGCTGCGGCGCCGCAAGCTGCCGATGGTGTTCGTCGATCAGGAGCCGGTCGACGACGTGACGTGCATCAACATCGACGAGCGCGGTGGGGCGCGCGCCGCCGCGCAGCACGTCGTCGATCTCGGGCACCGCCGGGTCGCGATCGTGTCCAGCGCGCGATGATCCGATCGGCGTCGCCGCCGGCGATCGAGGTCGAGCACGGCAAGTACTCGCACGCGCAACCGCATGCGGGGATGGCTCGACGCCCTCGCGGCGAGCGGCATCACCCCGATCGTCGATCAACGCCGCCGCACGGACGCGAGGCGCGGGTTCGACGCCGCCGAGACGCTGCTCGACCTGCCGCCCGACCGAGCGGCCCACCGCGATCCTGTGCTACTCCGACACGCTCGCCGTCGGGCGTGCTGCGCGGCGGCCCGGCGAGCTGGGCATCGACGATCCCAGCCGAGCTCTCGGTGGTCGGCTTCGACGACGCCCGGTTCGCGAGCACGACCGACCCGCCGCTCACCACCGTCCATCAGGACATCGTCGGCAAGGGCTCGATGCGCGGCGTCGACGCTGACCGAGGCGATCGCCGCCGGCAAGGGCGCCGACGATCGAGCCGAGCAGATCGTGCTGCCGACCCACCTCGTGGTGCGCGACAGCACCGGCCGCGGCGCCGGTCACGGTGGCGTTGAACCGGTAGCCGACCCCGGGCTCGGTGATCACGTAGGTCGGGTTCGACGGGTCGGGCTCGATCTTCTTGCGCAGGTGGGTGATGTGGACGCGGAGGTAGTTGGTCTCGTCGAGCGTACTCCGGGCCCCACACCGCACGCAGCAGCTCGCGTGTGCGTCACGAGCCGGCCCGGGCGTTGGGCGAGGTGGGCGAGCAGCGCCCACTCGATCGGGGTCAGGTGGATCTCGCTCGCCGTCGGGCCGCAGCACCCGGTGGGCGTCGTAGTCGATCGTGAAGTCGGGGGTCACGGTCGGGCCGTCGTCGGGTCGTTGCGCGGCACGGATCCGCTCGGCGGCGCGCAGTCGCGCCATCAGCTCCTCGATCCCGAACGGCTTGGTGACGTAGTCGGTGGCGCCGGCGTCGAGCGCCTCGACCTTGTCGCGCTCGGCGCCGCGTGCCGAGAGCACGATGATCGGGATGTCGGCCCAGGCGCGCACGCCCTTGATGACCTCGAGCCCCGACATGCCGGCAGCCCGAGGTCGACGAACATCACGTCGGGCAGGCGGCGCCCGGCGAGCCGCAGCGCGTCCTCGCCGTTGCCGGTGTCGTCGACCGTGTAGCCGCGCGCGGTCAGGTTGAGCGTCAGCGAACGGCGCAGCGCCGGATCGTCCTCGACCACGAGCACATGGGTCATCGACGCCACCGTCCAGCACGACGCGCGCCGTGAGCCCGCCGCCGGGCGTCGTCGTCAAGGTCGAGCTCGGCGCCCATCGCCTCGCAGAACCCGGCGCAGATCGGCAGCCCGAGTCCGATCCCGGAGCTCGACCCGCGGTCCTCGAAGCGGTGGAACGGGCGGAACGCCGCCTCGCGCTGGTCGTCGGACAGGCCGGGACCGTGGTCGATCACGTCGAGCGCCGATCCGACCGTCGTCGCCGGCGCTCGGCGGCGACCACGATCGACGTGGTCGGTGTCGGCGGTGAGCGCGTTGGTGACGAGGTTGGCGACGACCCGTTCGAGCAGGGCCCGATCGGCGTGCACCAGCGGCGCGTCGGCGTCGACCTGGTTGTCGACGCGTCGGCGCTCGTCGTTCGGGCACGCAGCGTGATCGACCTGGTCGACGAGCGCACGCCAGCTCGGTGTCGCCGAGGTCGACGTCGAGCACGCCGGCCTGCAGCCGGCCGGCGTCGAGCAGGTTCTCGACGATCAGCACCAGCCGGTCGATCTCGCGGTCGGCGAGCACGCACCAGCTCGCGGCGCTGCGTCTCGTCGAGCGTGACGTCGGACGCGAGCAGGCTCGACGTCGCCAGCTTGGCGGTGGTGAGCGGTGTGCGCAGGTCGTGCGAGACGGCCCGCAGCAGCGCCGTGCGGAGGTCGTTGGCGGCGGCCAGTTGCTCGGCCTCGGCGGTGCGCACCTCGATCACGTCGCGTCGCCGGCTGGCGGTGTCGACGAGCGTCGCCACCGTGCGCCGACACGGCCAGGAAGATGATCAGCTCGGCGAGCCGCTCCGGGTCGGACACGTCGAGCGTGTGCAGCGGTTCCGTGAAGAAGAAGTTGACGAGCAGGAAGGCGACGATCGCCACCGACATGCCGACCAGCGGCCCGCCGGCCGCCGACAGCGCCACGACCGCGGCCAGGTAGAGCAGGAAGACGATCGTCAGGCTGACGTCGTCGCGTCGGCGACCGAGGATCGCCGTCAGCAGCGCGAGCACCACGACGGCGACGCCGGCGCTGATCAGCTGGCGACGACGGCTGAGCCCGGTCGGGCAGCAGTACGACGCCGCAGTCGCGGCGTACGGCGCGATGCGCCAGTCGACCGTACAGTCAGACCTCGCTAAGAAGCCGTTAAGGCACGCACGCATCGCGGCGACCGGCGCTGGTTCGCTCGCCTGCGTGACGCAAACAGGCTGCACATGTCCGTCAAACGGATCCTGGTCGGTCGCCCGCTCGGCGACCCACGAGGAGGAGCACCAGCGGCTCCCGAAGCGGATCGCGCTGCCGGTGTTCGCCTCCGACGCGATCTCGTCGACCGCCTACGCCACCGACGAGATCCTGCTCGTGCTGCTCGGCCAGGCGGCGATCGGCGCCGCCGCGTGGCAGTACCTGACGCCGCTCGCGGTCGTCGTGTGCGTGCTGCTGACGATCGTCGTGCTCAGCTACCGCCAGACGATCTACGCCTACCCGAGCGGCGGCGGCTCGTACATCGTCTCGAAGGAGAACCTCGGCACGATGCCGGCGCTGGTCGCCGGGGCCTCGTTGCTGGTCGACTACATCCTCACGGTCGCCGTGTCGATCGCCGCCGGCGTGCTGGCGATCACGTCGGCGGTCCCGTCGTGGTCGGCCTACCGCGTCGAGATCTGCCTCGCGATGATCCTGCTGATGATGCTCGCCAACCTGCGCGGGCTCAAGGAGTCGGGGTCGCTGTTCGCCCCGCCGACCTACATCTACATCGTGATGCTGATCCTGCTCGATCGTCGTCGGGCTGTACCGGATCTTCGTCCAGGACCTCGGCCCGATCGACGTCGAGGCGCATGGTGGCCAACGGCGAGCTGTCGCCGGAGGCGCTCGAGTTGAGCGAGGGCACCGCAGGCGCTGTCGATCCTGATGCTGCTGCGGGCGTTCTCGTCGGGCGCCGTGGCGCTGTCGGGCGTCGAGGCGGTGTCGAACGGCGTGCCGGCGTTCCGCAAGCCGGAGTCGCGCAACGCGGCGATCACGATCGCCGTGATGGGCGGCGATCCTCGGGACGTACGTTCCTCGGCATCTCGATCATCGCCTCCCACCTCAAGCCGTACCGCGGCGAGCTCGACCCGACCGGCATCGCGCTGATGGCGCAGCACATCTACGGCGGCACGGGCGTGCTGTTCTGGATCACGCAGATCGCCACGTTCGCGATCCTGATCCTGGCCGCCAACACGGCCTACGCCGACTTCCCGCGGCTGGCGTCGATCATCGGGCGCGACGGCTTCATCCCGCGCCAGTTCGCCAACCGCGGCGATCGGCTCGTGTACTCGAACGGGATCGTGTTCCTGTCGCTGGTGGCGTCGGTGCTGATCGTCGCCTTCGACGGCAACGTCTCGAAGCTGATCCCGCTCTACGCCTTCGGCGTGTTCACCGGCTTCACGCTGTCGCAGGCCGGCATGGTGCGCCACCACCACCGGCTGCGCGAGGACGGGTGGAAGTGGAAGCTGGCGATCAACGCCGTCGGCGCCGTCACGACCGGCGTGATCGCCGCCGTCGTGGTGATCTCGAAGTTCACGCAGGGCGCGTGGATCCCGGCGGTCGTGATCCCGCTGCTGGTGCTGCTGTTCCGATCGATCAAGCGCCACTACGCCCGGCTCGGCGCAGGCGCTGCGGATCGACGACGACGTCCACCCGCAGCGCACGCACGAACACGATGGTCGTGCTCGTCGGCGGCGTGCATCGCGGCACGATCGCCGGTGTCGAGTTCGCCAAGTCGCTGCAATCCCGACCACCTGCTGGCGGTCCACATCTGCGAGACCGAGGAGGACGGCGAGGCGTTCGCCGAGCGCTGGGCGGAGTTCGAGCCGGACGTCGAGCTCGACGTCGTCGTCGACCCGTACCGCAACCTGCGCGGCACCGTGCTGCGCTACGTCGAGCAGGTCGAGCAGCGATGGGACGACGACCGGATCACGGTCGTGATCCCCGAGTTCGTCGTCCACCGCTGGTGGGAGCACCTCCTCCACAACCAGGCCGCCCTGTTCCTCAAGGGCGCCGCTGCTGTTCCGCGAGAACGTCGCCGTCGTCTCGGTGCCGTACCAGGTGGTTCGCTAGCGCTCAGACGCCCTGCTCGGTCGGCGTGTCGTTGACCTCGTCGGCGGCGTGGCGGCGATGCTTGACGAACTCGATACGCGATGGGATCAACGAGACCGCCACGATCAGCGAGCGCCGCGATCTCGACGTTCTCGCGGACCACGTCGACCTGGCCGAGGTAGTAGCCGAGCGTCGTGACGCCGACCGCCCACAGCATGGCGCCGACCACGTTGTAGATCGAGGAACGTGCGGTACTTCATCTCGCGCCACGCCGGCCACGATCGGAGCGAACGTGCGCACGATCGGCACGAAGCGGGCGAGCACGATCGTCTTCGGGCCGTGGCTTCTCGAGGAAGGCGTGCGCCTTGTCGACGTTGGCCGGGTTGAACAGCCGCGACTTGGGCCGGTGGAACAGGGCTCGGTCCGACCCCGCGGCCGAAGAGGTAGCCGACCTGATCGCCGAGCACGGCGGCGAGGAACAGCACCAGCAGCACGAACGGCAGCGGCTGGTCGATGTGCGGCAGCCCCTCCGGCTTCGAGGCCAGGAAGCCGGTGATGAAGAGCAGGCTGTCGCCGGGCAGGAAGAACCCGAACAGCAGCCCCGACTCGGCGAACATGATCGCGGCGACGAGCCACAGCCCGCCGTGCTCGATGATCGTCTGGGGATCGAGCCAGCCTGGCAGGAGGGCGAGCATCGACACGATCACGGCAGGGATCGACCCGTCAGACGTTGACGGCACCGTCGGCTGACGGCGTCGCCGGCGATGCTCGACGGTTGCGGCTCGAGAAGACGACCGCGCCGATCAGGATCACCAGTGCGACACCGGCGATCGTGAATCGGGCGCCGTCGTTGTCCTGGAGCGTGATGATCGCCGGGAGCACCAGCAACGACACCAGGTTCATCACCTTGATCAGCGGGTTGAGCGCCGGGCCGGCGGTGTCCTTGAACGGGTCGCCGACGGTGTCGCCGATCACCGCTGCCTTGTGGGCCTCGCTGCCCTTGCCGCCGTGGTGACCGTCCTCGATGTACTTCTTGGCGTTGTCCCAGGCGCCACCGGCGTTGCTGAGGTAGTTGGCCATCAGCTGACCGACGAGGATCACGGCCGCCAAGAAGGCACCGAGCGCCCTCCAGTCGATGCCGAAGCCGATCACGACGGGCGTCAGCACGGCGAGCAGTGCCGGAGTGGCGAGCTCACGCAGCGACGCCGCGGTGCAGATGTCGATCACCGGGCCGTAGTCGGGCTGCTTCTCGCCGCTCATGATCTTGCCGTCGGCGAACTGGTTGCGGACTTCCTGCACGACGACGCCGGCGGTGCGGCCGACGGCGCGGATGGCGAGCGCCGAGAACAGGAACGGCACGGCGCCACCGATCAGCAGGCCGATGAAGATCTTCGGTTCGGCGACGTTGATCTGCGAGCTCGGGCGCGTCGAAGATGCCACGGCCGTCGTCTCGAGGTTCTCGAGCGTCGACCGGCGAGGACTCCTTGCCGGCGGTCTCGATGAAGCTGGCGAACAGGGCGACGGCGGCGATCACGGCCGAGCCGATGGCGAAGCCCTTGGTGACGGCCTTGGTGGTGTTGCCGACGGCGTCGAGGCTGACCATGATCCGCTCGGGCTCGCCGTGGAACTCGCCCGACATCTCGGCGATGCCGGCGGCGTTGTCGCTGACCGGGCCGAACGTGTCCTCGGAGACGATCACGCCGGTGGTGGCGAGCATGCCCATGCCGCACAGGGCGACGAGGTAGAGCGAGAACTGCAGGTTGCCGTCGCCGATGCGCGAGCGCCACGCCGATCGCGATGGCGATCGCGATCACGGCGTAGACCGACGACTCGAGGCCCGAACGCGGTGCCCGACAGCACGACCGTGGCGGGGCCGGTCTCGGCCGACTCGGCGATCTCCTGGACCGGCGCGTGGTGGGTGGCGGTGTAGTACTCGGTGAGGCGGCTGACGCCCTGGGCGAGCACGAGCCCGATCGCGACGGCGGCGAAGCACTTCCAGCCGGCGTTGGCCTTGTCGTTGCCGACGTACGTCAGGGCGACGATCAGGGTGCCGACCAGCGTGAGCACACCGGCCACCAGGAAGCCGCGGTTGATCGGCTTGAGGGCGTTGGTCTCGCCCGGCTTGGCCTTGCACGAAGAAGATGCCGACGATCGAGGCGACGACGCCGATCGCGCGGGCGGCGAGCGGGAAGATCAGGCCGAGCGCCGGGTTCATGCCGATCGAGTTGAAGGCGGTGACGCCGAGGATGATCGAGGCGACGAGCGTGACCTCGTAGCTCTCGAACAGGTCGGCCGCCATGCCGGCGCAGTCGCCGACGTTGTCGCCGACGTTGTCGGCGATCGTGGCCGGGTTGCGTGGGTCGTCCTCGGGGATGCCGGCCTCGACCTTGCCGACCAGGTCGGCGCCGACGTCGGCGGCCTTGGTGAAGATGCCGCCGCCGACGCGCAGGAACAGCGCCAGCAGCGAGCCGCCGAACCCGAACCCGATCGAGGATCACCGACGAGGTGTTCTGGGCGAGCATGATGATCACGGTCGCGCCGAGCAGGCCGAGGCCGACCGTGAACATGCCGGCCACGCCGCCGGTGCGGAAGGCGACCGTCGAGGGCGTCGGCCATCAGCCGTTCTTGGCGGCGGCCGCCGTGCGCACGTTGCCGCGGGTCGCCAGCGTCATGCCGATGTAGCCGGTGAAGCCGGAGGCGAGGCAGCCCAGCAGGAAGGCGACCGTGCGGGCTGCGCCGGAGGCGCCGAACGACAACGCCACCGCTCCGTCGGGGCGGACGATCTCGGTCGACGTGAAGAACACGACCGCCGCCACCGGGATGATGATGTAGCCGATCGTGCGGAACTGACGCTTGAGGTAGGCCGACGCGCCTTCCTGGATGGCACGTGCGATCTCCTGCATCTTGGGCGTGCCCTGATCGGCGGCCATCACCGACTCGGGCGAGGTAGAAGCCGACGCCGATGGCGAGCAATGCGGACGCTGCCGAGAGGATCAGGACCGTCCACTCGGCGGAACCGAGCTCGAACGTCCTGCCATCCACCTTCGGCAAGAAGGATTGATGCGTTCACTGTGTCTCCTGCTTGGGGGCCCGGCGCCATTGCCGGGTCGACGGGTCGCGGGATCGCTCCGCGGCTCGCGTGGCTTCGGACCCACTGGACGAGCGGCGACACGATACCCGGCGGTGCCGTCAAATGCCTTTCGGGCCGGCAGCTCGTCAGTCGCAGATGTCGGACCGGTCGGGGGCGACCCCGACCGCGTTCTCCTCGGCGGCGACCTCGGGCAGCGTGGTGGTCGGGCGCCTCGTCGGTGTCCTCGCCGGTCGTCGTCGCCGGTGTCGGCGGTCGTCGTCGGCTGGTGCTCGGGCGCTCGCCGGGCGACCGTGGTGGTCGTGACGTCGAACTCCTGCTCAGGGGCGCTGGCGAGGGTCGCCTCGCCGCGGAAGATGGCGAGGATCGCCTGCATGTTGTCGCTCTTGATCTGCGGGGATCTCGACCTGTCGCGCCGTCGGACGTGGTGTGCGACGTCGAGTCGATGCGGTAGGTCGTGACCGCGGCCGGATCGAAGTTCTTGAGGGCGTTGCCGAACTCGAGCATGCGGCGCACCGTGAGATCGGGATCGGTGACGAGGTACTCGCGGTTGGTGGTGATCAGGGCCTGCGCCACGTCGGGGTCGTACAGCCCTTCGTCGATCACCTTCGACGAGCACGCGTCGCAGGAAGTCCTGCTGGCGTGTGATGCGGCCGAAGTCGGACGTGGGGTCGGACACCCAGTTCCCGCTGCCGGGCGGATCCTCGTACTGGTAGTGACGGCTGCGCACGTAGGCCAGCGCCGTGTCGCCGTCGAGGTTGACGCACCCGGTCTGCTCGATCAGGAACAGCGGCGGGTTCGCCGTCGGTCGGACGTGTCGCGAGCCGGGAACTCGAACGGGATCTCGATCCCGCCGACGGCGTTCACCAGACGGCGGAAGGCGCAGAAGTCGATCTGGATGTAGTGGTCGATCTGGATCCCGAAGTTGAAGTTGATGCACCTCCTGGAGCTGCGACGGATCGTCGCGCTCGTAGGCGGCGTTGATGCGGTTCTTGCGGCCGCTCGGGAAACTCGACGTACAGGTCGCGTGGGAACGACAGCACGGCGAGCTGGTTGGTCTCCGGGTTGGCCCGCCACACCATGATCGTGTCGCTGCGCTCGCCGAGATCGCTGCGATCCTCGATCAGCGGGTCGTCGCCGCAGTCGCCGTTGTCGGCACCGACGACGAGGAAGTTGGCGGCCTCGGGCTCGGCCAGCACCAATGGCGGCTCGGTGACGGGTGGGCGCGGGCAGCGTCGGTTCCGCGGCATCACCGTCGTCGGCCCCGGTGGTCGGGATCGGGGAGCGACCACGTCGGGGTCGCTGGCACCGGAGCGCTCGGAGGTGGTCTCGGCCAAGCGGCGCGAGATTGCGTTGCGAGAGCACCCACTGCCCGGCGGCGATCGCGCCGGCGGCGGCGAAGCAGGCGAAGGCGGCGACGGCGACGACGACCAGCGTGAGTCGCTGGGGCCAGGTGCGGCGTTGCTTGCGACGTTCGGGCGTGGCGGGCGGAGTCATCGGAACCAGCCAGCGTATCGGCGGTCTCGGCGACCTTCCGGGCGGTGACCAGGTCAGCCGAGGACGACGACCTTGGTGCCGACCGGCGCCCAGTTCCAGATGTAGATGGCGTCAGGAGTCGCCTGACGGATGCAGCCGCCCGACAACGGCTGGCCGAGTTGCGCCTCGGTCTGCACCGGCACGCCGTTCTTCTTGGGGATCTCGTGGAAGCCGATGTTGTCGCCGTCGGGTCCCTTCGTGAAGCGCACCATGTAGCGCCAGCAGATCGCCGGGTTCTTGATGTTGCACGTGTAGCTCGAACGCGAGAACACGCTGTAGGTGCCCGGGAGCGGCTGGTTCCACGTGAGCCGTCCCGACACGAGGTGGGTCTTCGACACGGTGCCGTCGGCCTCGACGGTCCACACCCGCTGCAGCGGCTTGGAGTACACGACCCGGCGGCCCGTCGCCGGAGTTGGCCGGCAGCGCTCCCGGCGGGAGCGTGGTGGTCGTGGTGGTGGGCGGGGGCGGCACGGTCTCGGTGACCTGCAGGGCCGTGCCGCGGCTGGGGTGTCACACCGGGCGTGTCGACGACGAGCGGCGGGGGCGATGTGGTGGTGGTCGTGCTGACCGTCGTGGTCGTGCTCTCGGGCGGGGCGCCCGCACCGACGGCGGTCGCGCGACGCGAACGCGCCGACCACAGCCAGCACCGACAGCGCTGCAACACGTCCCAACTTCGTGCGCATCGGGGGCATGCTAGTCGACGCTGCCAATCACGGTAAGTCGGCCAAGTCGACCTCGCAGTCGACGTGGTCGCCGGCGTTGACCTCGACGGCGCGGATCGAACCGGCCTCGAGCAGGTCGGCGGCTGCCGGCCGTCGAACGATGCGTGGAGCGCGTCCGGCAAGGTGACGACCAGCGTGGCGACCTCGGCCCGCTGGCTGACCTTGGCCTCGGTCTTCGTGCGGCGCACGCAGCCCGAGCACGTCGAGCGCGGCGTCGATCAGGTCGGGGTCGCCGCCGGCCGCGACCGGTTGCCGGCCATGGCTGGAGGTGGACGCTGCCGGCCTGCCACCAGCTCCACGTCTCCTCGGCGGCGAACGGCAGGAACGGCGCGAACAGCCGCTGCAGCGTGCTCGAGCGCGATGCCGCAGCGCCGATCGGGCCGACGTCGCCGCCTCGTCGCCGCGCGAGCCGTAGCCGCGGCCCTTGACGAGCTCGACGTAGTCGTCGCAGAACCACCAGAAGAACGACTCGGTGCGCTCGAGGGCGCGGGCGTAGTCGAACCCCTCGAACGCCGCCGTGGCCTCGGCGATCACGTCGTCGAGCTTGGCGAGCATCGACAGGTCGACCGGATCGGTGGGCAGGGCGTCGCCGGTGGCGTCGCCGATGCCGAGCACGAACTTGCTGACGTTGAGCAGCTTGTTGGCGAGCTTGCGGCCGACCTTCATCTGGTCTTCGCTGAAGGCGGTGTCGGTGCCGGGTCGCGCCGACGCCGACCAGTAGCGGACGGCGTCGGTGCCGTAGCGTGTCGAACAGGTCGATCGGGGTGACCACGTTGCCCTTCGACTTCGACATCTTCTTGCGGTCGGGGTCGAGGATCCAACCCGACAGCGCGCAGTTGCGTCCACGGCGCGGCGTCGTGCTCGTAGTGGCTGCGCACGACGGTCGCGAACAGCCACGTGCGGATGATGTCGTGCGCCTGGGGGCGCATGTCCATCGGGAACACGCGCTGCGAACAGGTCGGGCGTCGTTCCTCCCACTGCCCGGCGATCTGCGGCGTGAGCGACGAGGTGGCCCAGGTGTCGAACACGTCGGAGTCGCCGACGAACCCGTTCGGCTGGTTGCGCTGCTCGGCGGTGTAGCCGTCGGGCACATCGGTCGACGGATCGATCGGGAGCCGGTCTTCATCGGGCAGCAGCGGTCGGTCGTGGTCGGGCTCACCGTCGGCATCGAGCGGGTACCACACCGGGATCGGGACGCCGAAGAAGCGCTGCCGGCTGACCAGCCAGTCGCCGTTGAGGCCCTCGATCCAGTTCTCGTAGCGGTGGCGCATGTGGGCGGGATGCCACGTCATCTCGCGGCCCGCGTGCGATCAGCGCCTGCTGCAGTTGCTTGGAGCGCCCGCCGTTGCGGATGTACCACTGGCGGCTGGCGACGATCTCGAGCGGTCGCTCGCCCCTCTCGTAGAACTTGACCGGGTGCTGGATCGGGCGGGCCTCGCCGAGCATCTCGCCGGACGCCTGCAGCTGCTCGACCACCGATGCGCTGCGCCTGCTTGACGGTCTGGCCGGCGATCGTGGCGAAGGCCTGCGGGTCGACGCCGTCGGGTGGCTCGGCGACGATCGCGGCCGTTGCGACCGACGATCGCGCGAGTGGGCAGATCGAGCTCGCGCCACCAGATCACATCGGTGACGTCACCGAACGTGCAGATCATGGCGATGCCGGTGCCCTTGTCGGGTTGCGCCAGCTCGTGGGCGACGATCGGGACGTCGACCCCGTACAGCGGGGTGCGTGACCGTCGTGCCGAACAACGGCTGGTAGCGCGGGTCGTCGGGATGGGCGACGAGCGCCACGCACGCCGCGAGCAGCTCGGGGCGGGTGGTGTCGATCACGACGTCGCCCTGCCCGTCGGTCCGATGGAAGGCGATCTGGTGGTAGGCGCCCGGTCGCTCGCGGTCCTCCATCTCGGCCTGGGCGACGGCGGTCTGGAAGTCGACGTCCCACATCGTCGGCGCCTCCTGGCTGTACGCCTCGCCCCGGGCGAGGTTGCGCAGGAAGGCGCGCTGGCTGACGCGCCGGCTGCGGGCGTCGATCGTGGCGTACAGCAACGACCAGTCGACGCTCAGTCCGAGCCGCCGGAACAGGTCCTTCGAAGATCTGCTCGTCGATCGCGACCAACTCGTCGCACAGCTCGAGGAAGTTGGGCCGCGAGATCGGAATCGGCTGGTGGTCCTTGGGAGGGTCGCCGCGGAACGGCGGTTCGAAGTCCGTCGACGTAGGGCTGGCTGGGGTCGCAGCGCACGCCGAAGTAGTTCTGGACGCGACGTTCGGTGGGCAGCCCGTTGTCGTCCCATCCCATCGGGTAGAAGACGCTGCTTGCCGCGCATCCGTTGGAAGCGGGCGATGGTGTCGGTGTGGGTGTAGCTGAACACGTGCCCGACGTGCAGCGAGCCCGACACCGTGGGCGGCGGCGTGTCGATCGCGAACACCTCGTCGCGTACGGCCGAACGGTCGAATCGGTAGATGCCATCGGCGGCCCACTGGTCGGCCCAGCGCGCCTCGATGCCGTCCAACGTCGGCCGCTCGGGGATGTTCGCCATAGTCAGATCAGGCTACGGCGCGGTCGACGTAGCCATCGCGTCGGTAACCGACGAGCTCAGGGGAAGCTGTAGAGCACGGTCGCCGGCGCGGATCGCCAAGGTGCTGGCCATCGCCGGCATCGTGCACCGCACGGCGTAGCTGAAGCCGGAGGTCACCGTGACGGCAGCTCCGGCCCCGGAGTTGACGACCTGGAGGCCGGTCGCACCGGTTGTCGACGCCGTCGAGAAGACCTGGAACTCGGTGTTCTGTGTCGGCGGGTAGTACACGATCTGGCAGAAGCCGTTGAAGGCTGCAGTGGTGTCCGAGAACGCGGCCCGCAGCCCGGTGATCCGCACCCCGACAGGTAGGTGAGCCCCACAACTCAGCTGGGTGGTCGAGCTGGAGTAGCGCAGGCCGGTTCCGGTGAAGTACGTCTCACCGTCGTTGGCAGGGAAAGAAGTCGACGGCGGCGCACGTGAACTCACCACTGCGCTGGGCGTCGATCTCGGCCCTGGTGTAGGTGGTTGCGGCGTTGGCCTTGGCAGCGAGCGCGGCATCGACTTCGGCTTCGGTGTAGTAGCGGTCGTCGTGGTTGTGGTCTTCGTAGTAGCCGACGACGTCGATGATCACGTCGACGGTGCCGAAGCCGTTGAAGACGTTGAACTGTCCGAGCGAGTTGACGTCGACCTCGACGGCGTTGGGGGTCGGGGGTTGCCCGGGCGCCGGGTTGAGGTGCCGAGGCGGTCGGCAGTCCACCGCCGGTGGGGTAGAGGCCGGAGGTAGCGATTCGGTTGGGTGGCGTTGAGGGCGGTGACGTTGAGCGAGACACCGGTGGCGCCGGCGGCCAGGTTGCATTCGCCGTGGGCGCCGTGGACTTCGAGTGTGATCGATTGCCCGGCGCCGATCGGGGTGGCTCGGTCGCCGACGTTGTCGTCACCGGGTCGGGTGTCGGCCAACCGGCACGGCGTGATCGGCACGAAGCTGGTGCGCTCACCGCCGGTGAGCGTTGCGTGCGTGATCCCGATCCCACCGGCGCCGAGCGAGACGGCGATCGCGGCACCGATGGCGGCCCATCTGGTGCGGACACGGTTCAGTTCCTGCGGCATTCTCAAAACGCTAGGAGACCGAACCGGCGACCGGCAGTGATGGTGTCAGAGCACCGACTCGTAGATCGCCATCGTCTTGCCGGGCAGCGGCATCCCAGCCGAACTCGGTCGACCGCTCGTTGGCGGCCGGCGGCGCCCATCGCCGCTGCCCTGGCCGGATCGCGGAGCAGCTCGTTGACGGCGGCCGCCAGGTCGGCTTCGAACGCGGTCGTGTCGTCGGCCTGGTAGTGCACGAGCAGCCCGGTCTCGCCGTCGACGACGACCTCCGGGATGCCGCCGACGTCGCTCGCCACGACCGCCGTCTCGCACGCCATCGCCTCGAGGTTGACGATCCCGAGCGGTTCGTACACCGAAGGGCAGACGAACACCGTGCCGTGGGTGAGCACCTGACGCACCTGCTCGCGCGGCAGCATCTCGGACACGAGGAACACGGCATCGCGACGTTGGCGCGCAACGTGGCAACGGCAGCGTCGGTCTCGGCTGCCAGCTCGGGTGTGTCGGCGGCGCCGGCCAGCAGCACGAGCTGTGCCGATTCGTCGAACTGCAGCGCCGCCCGAAGCAGGTGTGGCACACCCTTCTGGCGTGTGATCCGCCCGACGAACACGACCGACGGGCGCGACCGGTCGACGCCGAGCCGGTCGAGCACATCGGTGGCCGGGTCGGGTCGGTAGAAGTCGGTGTCGATCCCGTTGTGGACGACGTGCACCCTTGATTCGTCGAGCGTCGGGGTACGACGCCATCACGTCGCGTCGCGATCCGTGGCTGACGGCGATCACGGCGTCGGCCGCTTCGTACGCGGTGCGCTCGGCCCACGACGAGATGCGGTAGCCGCCGCCCAACTGCTCGGCCTTCCACGGGCGTTGCGGCTCGAGCGAGTGCGAGGTGACGACGTGCGGGATGTCGTGCAGCAGCTTGGCCCAGTGCCCGCCCATGTTGGCGTACCACGTGTGCGAGTGGACGATGTCGCAGTTGCCGGTCTGGTCGGCGATCGCCAGATCGGCCGCCAACGTGCGCAGCGCGGCGTTGGCGCCGGCGAGCATCGGGTCGTGCTCGGAGTGGGCGATCGCGCCCGGCCGCGGCTCGCCCATGCAGTGCACCTCGACGTCGGCCAGCTTGACGAGCTCGCGAACGAGGAAGTCGACGTGCACGCCGGCACCCCCGTACACGTCGGGCGGGTACTCGCGGGTGAGGATGCCGATGCGCACGCCGACGTGCATCGTAGAACCGACGCCGCGGCTACTTGAGGAACTTGCTCGTGGTGTTGTCGGCCAGCACCTTGCCCCCGGTCTGGCAGGTCGCGCAGTAGTTGACGGTGTAGCCCGAGTACTCGACGGCGCGGACGACGTCGCCACACACCGGGCATGCCTCGCCGGTGCGGCCGTGGACGCCACCCGGGCGGTCTTTCGAGGCGCTCATGTCGTCCCGCGTGCGCTCGTAGGCGAGGCCCTCGTCGACGCATTCGGCGGATCGCGTCGACGACCGCGCGTGGCGCCGTCGAGCGCCGAGCTTGCCGGTCATCGCGAACGGGCTGAGACGTGCCCGGTGGCAGATCTCGTTGGCGAGCCGCCGGCCGAGCCCGGCGACCGCGTGCTGGTCGCGCAGGAACCCGTGCAGGCGCTGGTTCTTCGACTCGAACAGCGCCAACATCTCGGCAGGCGTCAACTGGTTGGCCTCGGGACCGAGCCCGCTGAGCGGTGGTGACGACAGTGCCTCGCCCGCCCGGTACGCCCACACGCCCGCCCGGCGCTCGGTGCCCGCCTCGGTGAGCAGCAGCGCCGGCCCATCGTCGAACACGAACCGGGCCTGACCCGCCACGCGGCTTGTCGGACTGCTTGGCGTCGACGAGCAGCCGGCCGCCCTGCATGAGATGCACGGCGAACTGCACCGACTCGAAGTCGAGCAGGATGTACTTGCCCCGCCGACCGACGCCGACGAGCGACTCGCCGTAGGCCTCGTCGGGAGACGGGATCGCCGTCTTGAGCGCCGTGAACGTGAGCGGCCGGAAGCGCACCAGGACGCGTCCCGTGAAATCGTCGGCCAAGCGTTCGGCATGGGCTTGGACCTCGGGCAGCTCGGGCATGCGGTGACCGATCAGCTCATTCGTAGAGCGTTCGCTCGCGAACGGTCGAGAACACGTTGTCGAGGGCGGCGAACACCGGCTGGGAGTCGATCAGAACCTGCTGATCGCCCGTGAACCTGATGCGTCCGGTGACGAAGGCCTCCTGAGCGTTGAGCTCGCCGGTCGCAACGGCGACGGCTGTCGTCCAGTCCTGCTCCATGCGGACGTGCTCGGGGTCGGCCGGCCCGGTGCCGAAGCGCGCCTCACCGTCGCCGACCTGGAGGTGATAGGTGACGTCGCCCTCGGGACCGCCGACGACGACCTGCGTCACGCCGATCTCGTGATCCTGGGCGAGCTCGGCGATCGACTCGCTCTCGGCCACCTCGCGGGTGAGCTCGCGGATCCAGCCAGGCTGAGGTAGCGCACGGTCGCCGTGTCGTCCATGGTCCACCTAGTCTGCCGGAACATGGCCGTCGCACCCACCGACGAGCTGCCCCACGACGAGGCGAGCACCGACGAGTGGGTGTTCACGGCGTGGACGCCGGACGCGTCGCTCGGCCTCGATCTCCGGTCACCGGCTCACCGGCGCCCGAGCGTGGTACTGGTCGGCGTTGGTGCAGGCCGGCCAGCCGTTGCTCCATCTCGCCGAATGGGACGTGGCGGTGCGAGCCGATCCGTTCGTCGTCAAGGCGCCGGAGATGTGGGCCGAGCATCATTGCGTGGCCCCGCTCGAGCAGTGGTCGATCGGCAACGAGGCCTACTTCGTCGCCCTCGACGAGCCGTCGGCGGCGCTCGACCGGGCCTACGGCAGACCCACCCCGACGGCGATGGATCTCGAGTGGTACGCCGTCGAGGCGCCCGACGAGCTGGTCGACGGGTTCGTCCAGACCGGCGTCGTGCACGGTCGCATCGATGTGATGGGACGCACCCCCACCGAGCTCACCGAAGTGCCCGCCCGCCGCTGGCGCCGCTGGCGTGAAGCGAAGGGCATGCCGCCGGTCGAGCTCGAGCATGTCATCGCCCACACCGGGCTGAGGGCGCCGTTCCTGTTTCCGGACGGCGCCCTCAGCGACTGGGTGGTCACCCCACAGGGCTGGCGTTCTCGCGATCGCGATCGTCCGTGAGCTCGTCGTCGCCATCGGCGCTGCGCCGGTCGGGACGACGGCGAGCCATGACGAACAGCACCACGGCCGTGATCAGCAGGCCGACCACGAGGAACGGAGCCAGCACGGCCAGCACGAACACGATCCCGAACAGCACGGCGACGAAGGCGTCCCACCCGGATGCGAAGGCGTCGACGATGCCGTCGTCGGACTCGTCGATCGGAATCGCCGCGGTCGGCAGGATCTCGACCGTCACCGACGACAGCGCCACCCGCTCGTCGAGGTTGCGCTGCTGAGCCTCGAGCTGCTCGAGCTCGGTCTGGCGACGCGTCAACTCTGCTTCGAGGGTCACCAACTCGGTCAGGTTCGTCGTGCTGTCCATGAACCCGCGGACGTTGGCCACGCTCGTGCGAGCATTCGAGATCCGCACCTCCAGATCCACCAGTTGGTCGGTGACGTCCTGAGCGCTCTGGTTGATCGATTGCACCGTGCCCGTGGTGTCGAGCCCTTCCAGCAGTCGGTCGATGCTGTCAGGCGGAACCTTCACGACGAGCACGGCGTGCCCTCCGTTGCCGGTCTCCGACGACGTTCCCGATCCGTAGTTCACGTCCGACGAGGCGATGCCGCCGCCCAGCGATGCGGCGTTGGCGCTGATCGACGCAACGGAGCGGGCGATGTCGTCGCTGCTCATCAGGACGTGCATCTCGACGATCACGTCGCGCCCGACGGCACCGAAGTCGATCGCGCCCAGGTCCCCGTCGTCGCCTTCCGCGACCTGGCCTGCTGCGCTGGTGTCCTCCTGCGTTCCGGCGAAGTCGTCAGCGGCAACCATCGTCCCCGCCGGAGCTTCGAGTTGGGCCGAGGCGGCCGTTGCTTCCCCCGCCGAGTCGTCGTCGTCACCCCCGCAAGCGGTGAGTGCCAGCGCCAGCATGATCGGGCCGGCCGTCGCCAGCCGGCGTGTGCGTGATGTGTTGTGTCTCCCCATGGACCTTCGACGTCCACCAACTGCGGTTTGTTCCCGTGCCACACTCGAAGCCGGCATGGCAGGCATGGGCTACGACCGTGACATCCTCGACGAGGTCGAGGCGCGGCGGTCGGCGCCGCGCTACCCCACGATCGAGGTGTCGATCGGGCTCGTGGTCGAGGATCGTGCCAGTGGATTCGTCGGAGACGTCGTCCGCTGGAACCACGAAGCGCTGACGCTGCGCGACCGCAAGCAGCATCTGCGGCACTTCACCTGGAAGCCCGGTGGCTTCCTGTTCGAGGGCAAGCCGGTGACCCTCGCCGTTCCTGCGCGGCATCCGTCGGCGACGTCGACCCGATTCACGAACTCCGGCTCGATCGCCGGAGACGCCGCGCCGCGAACCGCCCGGGCGAGCCGGATCTGGGTGGAGGGCCAGCACGATGCCGAGTTGATCGAGCACATCTGGGGCGACGACCTCCGCGAACTGGGCATCGTGGTCGAACCGATGCACGGCGCCGACGACCTCGTGGCAACCGTCAACGAGTTCCGGCCCGGTGCCGAGCGCCGGCTCGGGGTCCTGCTCGACCACCTCGTCGACGGGCTCGAAGGAGAGCCGGCTGGCGTCCGCCGTCGACCAGCCCTCGGTGCTGATCACGGGCCACCCGTTCGTCGACGTGTGGGCCGGGATCCGGCCGCGCGTGCTCGGACTCGAACGCTGGCCCGACGTCCCGCGCGGGCAGCCGTGGAAGCAAGGGATGTGCGCCGCGCTCGGTGTGCCGTTCGACGGATTCTGGCCGACGCTCCGCAACCGTGTCACCACCTACGCCGACCTCGAGCCCGAGCTCGTCGGCGCCGTCGAGCGCCTGATCGATTTCGTCTCGGAGTAGCCGCTGGCGTCGATCGGTTTCGGCGATGGCGTCGCGTTATCCCAGATCAGGGCCACGTTGGATCTTCGCCTCGCGCACATCGGGGAGTAGCGTCCGAGGTATGGGTCAGACGATCACGCCGGAGGCCGAGAAGGGCCGCCCGGTGTCGGGCACGGCCGTCAAGCGAGGCGGCAAGCGCAAGCCGTTCCTGCTCGATTTCTATTCGACCGCGGTCGGCAAGAAGTACGTGATGGCGATCACCGGCATCATCGGGATCGGCTTCGTGATCACCCACATGATCGGCAACCTCAAGGTCTACTTGGGCGTCGTCGACGGCGAGTACGACATCGACGTCTACGGCGAGTACCTGCGCGAGCTGTTCGTCCCGATCCTGCCCCGCACCTACTTCCTGTGGATCATGCGGCTCGTGCTGATCGGCGCACTGATCCTGCACCTCCACGCCGCCTACTCGCTGACCGTGCTCAACCGGCGGGCGCGTCCGGTCGGGTACCAGTCGGCACGCGACTACCAGATCGCCAACTTCGCCAGCCGCACGATGCGCTGGACCGGCATCATCGTCCTGCTGTTCCTCTTCTTCCATCTCGCCGACTTCACGTGGGGATGGTTCAACCCCGACTTCGAGCGCGGCGCCGTCTACCGCAACCTCGACGCCAGCCTCAGCCGGGTGCCCGTGGCGATCCTCTACATCGTCGCCAACATCGCCCTCGGCATCCACCTCTTCCACGGGACGTGGAGCCTGTTCCAGTCGATGGGGTGGAACAACCCGCGCTTCAACAAGTGGCGGCGCCACCTCGCCACCGGCATCGCCACGGCGATCGTCGTCGGCAACTGCTCGTTCCCGATCATGGCCCTCGCCGGCGTGATCGAGTACAACCCCGACGCCGTCACCGTCGAGGAGGTCGACGAATGATCACGCTCGACTCAAAGGTTCCCGACGGCGCGCTGGCCGACAAGTGGGACGAGCTTCAAGGCCCACGAGAAGCTCGTCAATCCGGCCAACAAGCGCAAGTTCAAGGTGATCGTGGTCGGCACGGGGCTGGCCGGGGCGTCGGCGGCGGCCACGCTGGCCGAGCTCGGCTACCAGGTCGACGCCTTCACGTTCCACGACTCGCCGCGGCGCGCCCACTCGATCGCCGCCCAAGGCGGCATCAACGCCGCCAAGAACTACAAGGGCGACGGCGACTCGATCTTCCGGCTCTTCTACGACACGATCAAAGGCGGCGACTTCCGCGCCCGCGAAGCCAACGTGTACCGGCTCGCCCAGGTGTCGGTCAACATCATCGACCAGATGGTCGCCCAGGGCGTGCCGTTCGCGCGCGAGTACGGCGGACTGCTCGACAACCGCAGCTTCGGCGGCGCTCAGGTCAGCCGCACGTTCTACGCCCGCGGCCAGACCGGTCAGCAACTGTTGCTCGGCGCCTACCAACAGCTCGCCCGTCAGGTCGGGCTGGGCGGCGTGCGCCTGTTCAACCGGATGGAGCTGGTCGACGTCGTCGTCGTCGACGGGCGTTGCGCCGGCATCGTGTGCCGCGACCTCGTCACGGGCGAGATCTCCTCGCACGCCGGTCACGCCGTCGTGCTCGCCACCGGCGGATACGGCAACGCCTTCTTCCTGTCGACCAACGCGATGCAGTGCAACGTCACCGCCGCGTGGCGTGCCCACCGGCAGGGGGCGGCGTTCGCCAACCCGTGCTACACGCAGATCCATCCCACGTGCATCCCGCAGGCCGAGGACTTCCAGTCCAAGCTGACCTTGATGTCCGAGTCGCTGCGCAACGACGGGCGCGTCTGGGTGCCGCAGAACCCCGACGACACGCGCAGCCCCGACCTGATCCCCGAGGCCGAGCGCGACTACTACCTCGAGCGGATCTACCCGAGCTTCGGCAACCTGGCGCCGCGCGACATCGCCTCGCGGGCCGCCAAGCGTGCCGTCGACTCCGGGCGCGGCGTCGGCCCGTTGAAGAACGGGGTGTACCTCGACTTCTCCGATGCGATCTCCCGGCTCGGCGCCGATGTGGTCAAGGAGCGCTACGGCAACTTGTTCGACATGTACGAGCGGATCACCGGCGAGAACCCGTACGACGTCCCGATGCGGATCTATCCGGCGTCGCACTACACGATGGGCGGGCTGTGGGTCGACTACGAGCTGATGACCACGATCCCCGGCCTGTACTGCGCCGGTGAGGCCAACTTCTCCGATCACGGTGCCAACCGGCTCGGAGCCTCGGCGCTGATGCAGGGCCTGGCCGACGGTTACTTCGTGCTGCCGTACACGATCTCCAACTTCCTGGCGAACTGGCTCAACAAGCCGATCCCCGGCACCGACCACGCCGCCTTCAAGCAGGCCGAGGCGGCCGCCGCCGATCGCTTCCGCCGGTACCTGTCGATCGGCGGCACGCGCTCGCCCGACTACTTCCACCGCGAGCTCGGCAAGATCATCTGGGACTACTGCGGCATGGAGCGCACGGAGGAGGGGCTCGAGAAGGCCTTGTCCGAGCTGCCGGCGTTGCACGACGAGTTCAAGTCCGATCTCAGGGTCACCGGCGACGGCGAGAGCGTCAACCAGACGCTCGAGAAGGCCGGCCGCGTCGACGACTTCTTCGAGCTCGGGATGCTGATGTGCCGTGACGCGCTCGAGCGGCGCGAGTCGTGCGGCGGCCACTTCCGTGCCGAGTTCCAGGAGGAGGACGGCGAGGCCAGGCGTGACGACGACAACTTCGCCCACGTCGCCGCCTGGGAATGGACCGGCGAACCGATGAAGCCCGTGCGCCATCAGGAAGAGCTCGAGTACGAGGTCGTGCACTTCCAGACGAGGAGCTACAAGTGAGCCGGCATCTCACCAACCTGACGCTCAAGGTGTGGCGCCAGATCAGGGCCTGCCGACCGCGGCCGCTTCGAGACCTACGCCGTCGATCAGATCAGCGACGAGGCGTCGTTCCTCGAGATGCTCGACCTGCTCAACGAGCGCCTGATCGCCGATGGCAAGGAGGCGATCGTGTTCGACCACGATTGCCGCGAGGGCATCTGCGGCACCTGTTCGCTGATGATCGACGGCCAGGCGCACGGCCCGCAGCGCGGCACGGCCACCTGCCAGCTGCACATGCGCAAGTTCGAGAGCGGCGACACGATCACGATCGAGCCGTGGCGTGCAGCGGCGTTCCCGATCCTCCGCGATCTGATGGTCGATCGCTCGGCGTTCGACCGCATCGTCGAGGCGGGTGGGTTCATCACCGCCGAGACCGGTGGTGCGCCCGACGCCAACCTGATCCCGATCCCGAAGCCGGTCGCCGACGCTTCGATGGACGCCGCCGAGTGCATCGGCTGCGGAGCGTGCGTGGCGGCCTGCCCCAACGGCGCCGCCAACCTGTTCACCGGCGCCAAGATCGCCCACCTCAACCTGCTGCCACAAGGTCAGGCCGAGCGCTTCAGCAGGGCCGAGGCGATGGTCGAGACGATGGACGGCTACTTCGGGTCGTGCACCAACCATGGCGAGTGCGAAGCGGCCTGCCCGAAGGAGATCTCGATCGACGTGATCGCCCTCATGCACGCCGACTACTTCAAAGTCCAAGTTCAAGAACCGCAAGTCGCTCAGTCGAACCTGAGGCGCGGGGCAGTAGTACGGTTCGAAACCTTGTTGGGCGAAGAGCGAAATCCCAAGGTTCCCACCGACCCTGAGACTGCGCTGGAACTGCTGCTGGCCGCCCGCGACGCGCGTGAACTGGCCCGCGCCGGCGTCGTCCGGGTACCGCTGCCGCTCGACCCCGAGTCGGCACTGCAACGACTGATCGCCGGCCTCCCCGCCGACGTCTGCGCGCCGGCCCGCTGACAGCGCCGCGCCGAGCGCGTTCAGCGGATTTCGGTGCCGTCGGGTCGGTACGTGTGCCAGTGGCCGCTGTGGTCGCGGTGGACCGTGTAGCCGTGGTTGCGGAACCGGTTGTGTCGGGGGCATCGGGGGGTGCCGTTGTCGGGTCGTGTCTCGCCGCCGGCTGACCAGGGGGTGATGTGATCGGCTTGGTTGCGGTTGCCCCGGATCGTGCATCCGGGGTGGGTACATCGGGCCGAGAGCGACATCACCGCGTCCTTGGCGGCGCCTGTCGAAGAGGCGCCGCTGGCGGCCCCAGTGGATCGGGATCCCGTGGTCGTTGTGGATCACGAACCGCACGTAGCCCTCGAGCAGCACCCGCATCACGTGGTCGGGGTCGACCAGCACGCCGTCACCGGTCTCACAGCGCATCCGCGACACGAGCGGTGCCGGGTCGTCGAACGGATCGGCGCTGCAGCGTTCCGGGAACAACCCGGCCTCGATCATCCAGCCCTGGTAGGTGTGCCAATCGACGTGGACGACACCGACCGACTTGGGCTGCTTCGAGCCCGGCGGCGCGGCCGCGGCCTTCTGGAAGATGGCGGTCACGGCATCGGCCGCGCGTTGGGCGGCGGTGCGCGGCATCAACGCCGGGCAGGCCTGGTCGCCGAACTGCTCGACGGTCCAGGCCCAGTCGGCCTCGAACTCGGCTTCGCAGAACTTGTCGTAGACCTCGCGATTGCGAGCGGCGTCGAGCGCACCCCACTCCACGGCGAAGCTGCCCTTCGGCCCGGCGATCCCGAAGTGTGCGCCGCGGCGCTCGTGGGCGTCGGCGTGCTCCGTGCGTGTGCCGGGGTCGTGCAACAACTGCCAGCGTTCCGGGATCCGCCGGAAGTCGGCGTGCTCGAGCCGCCCCGCCTCGGTCAGCATGTTGCCGATCACCGAGTCGATCGCCTCGCCACAGCGCGGGTTGGCGAACGCCCGGGCGATCGAGGCGATGTTGGCGACCGACGCCCACGCCTCGAACAACGCCTCGCCGGCGTCGGCGTAGGCGTCGACGAGGCGGGCGATCTGCATGTGGGTGCGGCACTCGCCATCGGACCACCCCAACGCCGATCGCAGCAGCCCGTACATCGAGGCGTGCCCATCGGCCTTGTGTGAGCCGTCGGCCTCGAGCCCGGCCAGCAACACCGCCCGCTCGGCCTCGTCGAAGCGTGCCCGCGCCTCGTTCTCACGCAACCGCCGCAACCGCGACTCGACATCGAGCCCCGAGATCTCCTCCCGCAACCCCTCGAACGTCACCGCCGACATGCCGACATCATGCCCATAGGGGTGTGACACCCGATCCATAGACACCCCACCCTCCAGGCCACACGAACTCGGCCGGGCATCGACCGCTCGCCGCCGTCAGGTCCAGCACAGATCGGCAGTTCTGCGCTACCGGCCGTCCTCGACAACGGGCATCCGACGGAGTCGGCGGGAGTCAGTCTGAAGGATCATCGAGAATTGGGGTGATCCGCCAGGTCGTCAGGTCGGTACTGAAATGGTGGCGGAAGGGAGGCGATCGCCGTGCCACCGGCATGCCGTCTGGAGAAACTGCGACTGGGTAGTACATGGTGACGATTCCGTCTCGGTTGACCTCGACGAACTTGCTGCATGGTCGCTCAGGGTGGCTTGCGGATTCTCCTTTAGCGTGGTCCAGTCCGAGCCGGTGGACACGAGTAGATGTCTCGCTTGGTCCTCGTCGGATCGCACCGAGCAGCAACCGCTGGTCGGCGAGAACGTACAGATTTGCGCCGTTGATTGGCGAGGATCTCTCGAGGGTCACAGTCGACCAGTTCAGGCCCGAGTCGCCCGAGATGTAGACGTCTCGATCGTCGTAATTCCAGGTGTCGGTTACGGCGATGCGATCACCATCAGCCGCGACCGACAGGAGCAGGTCGCCGTAGAAGCGCATCCTCTCCATCTCGGCGGCATTCGCAAGCCCGTCGCCGATCCCAAGCAGCTGTGCCGGGAGTGCGACGTCGGTCCATGTCGCACCGCCGTCGTCGCTGTAAGCAAGTCCGAGATCGTTGCCGCCGGGCGTCGTCCCGATCCAGATCCGGTCCCGTCCGTGGTGTCGGACCGGAAAATCGGCTGACGCGGTGTCGGGCACGGCCAACGGCCGAATCGTGCCGTCACGAGCGTCGACGACTCGCGGGAGGAACAGCTCTGAGCAGCAAAGAGGGTCGCCCTCCTCGGGCTCCGGACCCACCGGCGGCGCCCACTTACGGACCCATCGGGCCAGCGACGACGGTCCGTCCGAAACGACCAATGCCTGCTCACGAGTGCTCAGCGTCGTGGGCTCGTCGCGCCACGTCAGCTCGGCATTCCGGCCCGACAGCGAGTCGATCAGCCAGGTGGTCGGCGCCGGCTGCGCATCGGGTGAGACCTCCATCACGACGAAGAAGCGATCATCGAGCACATACACCGCTGGTTCGTCCGCCTCTCCCAACAAGCCGTGGTGCACCTCGCCGCCGTCGACGGATCCGGTCTCGTACGCCCAGCCCGTACTGCAGGGGGAATCCGTTCGACACATTCGCAACGAGACGAACTGGTCGGCGGCCGAGACCTGCGTCGAAGCGCTGTCGGGCTGATAGAGGTTCGTGTTGCTCGCCAGCGCGATTTCCTCGGCCGACGGGCTGATCAACAGACCGGCAGACTCGATCGCCGTGTCAAAGGACGACTCGACCGCCGTGGTGATGGTGTCGGGCGGTGTTCTCGTCGTCACCACGGCCTCCGTGGTGGTGTCGGGTGGTGTGTTCGTCGTCACCACGGCCGGCTCCTGCGGGTCGCGCTCGACAAGCACAACCGCAGCGACCACGACGACCAGCACGGCGGCGGCGGCGAGCATCCAACGACGCCGCAGTCTGAGTCCCGTGGTCGGGTTCGGAGTCTCGAGGTCGATCGTGGATGCTTCGTGTTCGGTGAACTGCATCCGGGTGGGTTCGAGCAGCTCGTACTGAACCCGCGACCACATGTCCGCCGGGACGGGCACGTCGTCGACCTCCCTGCATCGATCCGCCACCACTGAGTCGAAATCGTCAGGCATGCTCAGCCTCCGTGATCGTCTGGCGCAGAGCGGCATGGGCACGATGCAGATGCACCCGCACCGTGCCCGCACTGGTCCCCAGCAGCTCGCCGATCTCAGGCGACGTGTACCCGCCGACGTAGCGCAGCGCAACACACGCCCGCTGCTGCGGGGACAAATCGCCCAGGAGGCCGAGGAACTCGGAGAGCGAACCGGTCAGCGGCGTCGAACCGTCAACCAGTCCGAGACGGTCGAACCCGACCGCGCCGCCGCAAGGCCCCCAGCGATACGAAACGCACTCCGCCACACCCACGCCTCGACATCGTCGACGGCGGCGCCCCGCCGCAGCACCTGGGCGAAGGCCTCGGCCACGGCGTCGCTCGCCAACTCGGCGTCACCCGTGAACAACAACAGCGAGCGCCACAGGCGCTGGTGCACGGAGCGGAACACCGCCTCCACCCGATCCTGATCCCCCACAGCGCCCATCATCACCCGTACAGGGCCCCAACGGACCGGATCCGTTTACACGAGCCGCAAGCATTTCGCGGCAGATGCTCCCAAGTCGAGGCATCGCCAGCTGGTGCCGATCTGGTGCGGTCTGTCCACAACGCAGATCGGCAGTTCGGCGCTAGCTAGGTGGCCTCGTTTGAGGTGTCGTCGCTGACGGCGGGGACATCTGCGAAGAAATGTATGAACCGGTGTTAACGAATTCGTTCTGTGGACGCCCTGTAGAGGTGATGATGGGCGATGTGGGGGGTCAGGATCGGGTGGAGGCGGTGTATCGCGCCGTGCATCCCTCGTCTGTGGCGCTCGTTGTTGGCGTTCACGGGCGACGCCGAGTTGGCGAGTGATGCCGAGGCCGAGGCCTTCGCCCAAGTTCTGCGGCGGGGCGACGCTGTCGATGATGTCGAGGCGTGGGTGTGGCGGAGTGCGTTTCGGATCGCCTCGGGTTTGTTGGCGTCGAGGTCGAGCGTGACTGATCTCGGCGCGGTGGATGGTTGGGTGGCGTCGTCTGGTTCGGTTGCCGAGTTCTTGGGTTTGTTGGGCTGACTTGTCGGCGCAACAGCGGGCGTGTGTGGCGTTGCGGTACGTCGGCGAGTACACGTCATCGGAAATCGGTGAGTTGCTCGGAACGAGCGCGGGCACGGTCCGGGTGCAACTCAACCGGGCGCACGCCGCGCTGCGCAACACGATCACGGAGGCCGAGCATGCGTGACGATTTCGACCCCGTGGTGGCGGACCGATTCAAGGTGCTCGACGACGTGCCGGTCCCGGACACATGGTCGCGGGTTCAGTTCGCGCTGCTTGATCCGGCGCCGGTCGTGCGCATCGAGGCGGACCTGACCACTCTCGACGACGAGCCCAACCGAATGAGGACGGCAGAGTCGCGGCATCGTTGGATGCTCGCGGCCGCCGCCGTGCTGCTCGTCGTGGTCGCCGCGGTCGTGGTCGTCGAGCGACGCTCGCACAAGTCCGCTGTCGTGACGACGATCACACCACCCACTGTCGTGACGACGATCACACCACCCGCCACCACGATCGCAGACGCCAGGCGTCGACGACGAGATCGAACGGTTGGGTGGCAGTCACCGACGGCTATCCAGACAGCGACATCTACCTCGTCGGGCAAGGATCGCCTGCGCGTCGTCTCGCAGGATCCGACGGTGATGCCGTGAGCCAGGTGTGTCCGGCATTCTCACCCGACGCCAGCGGCCTCGCGTACGGGCAGGCTTATCGGGCGGCCTCGGCGACTTCCAGGACGCGGACATCGTCATCGCCGATCTACGGACGGCGCTGTATCGGCAACGACCACGATCGCCCTCGACGCCGATGAGGTGGGAACCGCCGACGGCACGTATCGGCCACCATGCCCGATCTGGTCGACCGACGGGCGTTGGCTAGCGTTCGGGGCAGGAAATACAGCATCACATTCATCCCTCACGGGTCGACGAGGTCTGGCTGGCCGACACCGAGACCGGCGACATCCGTCAGCTGCCCGACGTCTCACGGGTGAGCGATATCGAGTGGGCACCGATGCCGCAGAGCTCTACATCGCCAGCGACGGCGCCATCAAGGTGTACTCGATCGCAACCGACGAGACGCGTACACTCGACTGGTCGACGCCCAACGACGGGACGGGCCTCGGGACGCGCACGTTTGGCCTACCTGGCAGTGTCACCCGACGGCCAACGCATCGCCGTCCAAGGCGGCCATGCGGGGGCGTTCGGAGTTACGCTGATGGATGTCCAACGAACCGGTGACAACACAGTTCGTCTCGTCGACCGCGGGATCATTACGCCGGACTTCGGACAAATGCACGGGCTCGGACCGGTCTGGTCCCCGACGGAAACCACATCGCGTACCAGCAGCGTGTGTGACTACACGCCGCACAACCAAGCCTGCCGGCCCAGAGGAGCACGAGGTTGTCGTGGTCACTGTCGGCGAGATCGATCCGCTGGACCCTGCGGGGACCCAGGTCGTGATTCCCACCCGAGACCAGCACACCCGATGGCAGCACCCTGATGTGGTGGCCCTTCTACGTCATATGGTCACCAGACAGCACGAAACTGCTTTACGGCGCTGGGCGTCCGCGAACAATCTCGAGGTGCAATCAGTCCTCGAACTACGAGTGGACGGCGAGACGCCTCCCGTCGTGCTGTACGAAACCCCCCACCTCTCGCCGTACTCAGGAGTCCTGCGCGTGTCACTTCCAGAGTTGGAGCCGACAACAGGGCTGACAACCTGATCGGCCCCAACAAGTGACCACACTCAATCGGCCGTACGCAGTGCGCAGACATCGGGTGCTGCGCAGAAGCGAGTCTGGACCGTCGGGTAGCGCAGATTGCCCGATATGGGGCGATCAGTCGAGCATGGGTGATCGACGTCGGAATACGGGCGCGGTCAGTCGAGTTGGGGTGACCGATGGGACTGACTGCTGACCTGCCGGAAGAACGTCGTGCTCGTGTCGACACGCGACTGCACACCAACCTGATGGCGTGGCTCAGCACGGTGAGCCCGACGGGGCGTCCCGACACGGTTCCGGTGTGGTTCCTGCTCCGCGAGGACGACAGCATCCTGGTCTACAGCCAGCCGGGCAAGGCCAAGCTGCGCAACATCGATGCCAACCCGAACGTCGCCCTCGGTCTCGATGTCACCGACATCGGCCGCGACGTGATCCGCATCGAGGGCACGGCCGTCCGGGCGGCATGGCCAACCGCCGGCTGATCAAGTCCCGGAGTACGTGGCCAAGTACACGGAACGGATCGGAGCGATCTTCGGGACCGTCGAGCAGTTCGCCGCAGCGTTCTCCGAGGCGATCGTGATCACGCCGCGCAAACTGCACGCTGCCTGATCTCCGCGAGCGGCTCGGTCGAGGACGACTACGTTCTGCGTGCGTGACGGACCCCCGACCGCGCAAGATCCTGATCGACACCGATCCCGGCATCGACGACGCGATGGCGATCTTCTACGCCCTCGAGTCGCCCGAGCTCGAGGTGGTGGGACTCACCACGGTGTTCGGCAACGCCCACACCGAGGTGACGACCCGCAACGCGCTCAGCCTGTTGGAGATCGCCGAGCGCACCGACATCCCCGTCGCGGCAGGCGCCGTGAAGCCGCTGGCGATGGACTACCGCGGTCCGGCCGCGTTCGTGCACGGCCCCGATGGCCAGGGCGGGGTCGACCTTCCGCCGCCGGCCACGGCGCCGGTCGCGGCGGACGCGGCCCACTTCATCATCGACACGGTCATGTCGTCGCCAGGTGAGATCACGCTGGTCCCGCTCGGCCCGCTCACCAACGTCGCGCTGGCGATGCTGATCGAGCCGAGGCTCACCCAGCAGGTCGCCGAGATCGTGCTGATGGGAGGCGCCGCGTTCGTCGGCGGGAACGCATCCCCAGCGGGCGAGGCGAACATCCTCAACGACCCCGAGGCGGCCGACATCGTCTTCGGGGCCGAGTGCCCGATCGTCATGGCCGGCCTCGACGTCACCGAGCAGACGCTGATGACCACCGACGACCTGCGTCGAATCGGCGAGATCGACTCGCCCGAGGCGCGCCACCTGTCGGCGATCGTGCCGTACTACGCCGACTTCTACGCCCAGCGGCTCGGCTCGACGGCATCCACGTCCACGACTCGTCGGCGATCAGCTACCTGATCGCACCCCAGCACTACACGTGGGTCGAGCATCCGATCCGCGTCGACTGCGGGCACAGCTTCTGCCGCGGCAAGACGTTGCCGGCCAAGCAGGTCAGCGACCACGAAGACGCCTTGGCACGGTCGGCAACCGGTGCGGATCCTCACCGGCGTCGATGTCCGCGCCGTGATCGAGCTCGAGCTCGACCCGACTCGCAGGCGGATGATCGGCACGTTCAGGCGGTGAGCGCGGCCGGCGTCTCGGCCAGCGCGAGCATCGATTCGATCGCTTCGTCGAGGCATCGCAGGAACAGCTCACGATCGGTGACGGCCGCCTCGTCGGTGGTGATCCCGAGGTTGATGCTTCCGTCGTAGCTGAAGAGCGTGATGTTGAGCGCCGCGCCGGCGGGCGGCCCGAAGGCGTGGAACCGGTCGACCTTGACCCCCGCCACGTAGAGCGGGAAGTTCGGGCCCGGCACGTTGGAGGCGAGCACGTCGACCCCCTTCATCATCCCGCCGAGCACCCATTGCGTGGGCTTCTTGCCCGAGCTTGAGCACCGACGCGGCGACGGCGTTGATGTGGCAGAGCGCCGGTTCCTGCTGCAGCTCGAGGAGCTGGGTCTGGATCACACCCAGCCGTTGCGAGGCGGTGCCGCTGGGTACCGACGAGCGTGACGCGGGCCGGCACGAACTCGTTGCCGGCCACGTTGGCGGTACGCCCCGAGCGCACGTCGACGGGCATGTGGACGCGGACGCGCCGGAGCGGCATCGGGTTGCGGGTGAAGGCGGTGTGGTAGCGGGCGAGGGCATCGACCACGACCGTCACGAAGGCATCGTTGAGCGTGCCGCCCGCCTCGCGACCTGCGGCCCGGAACGGGCGGAACGGGATCGTCCGAGTGTCGAGGAACAGACGGTTCGAGCGGTCGGTCATCCGCGGGCTGAGCGGGGTCCGGCTCGGCCAGACGAGACGCAGCCGCGGACCACAGCGTGGCGACGGTCCGGCGGGTCGATTCGATCGGTGACGCGACCCACGACCTGGCGGCGTGCCTGAGCTTGAACAGCATGCGCTGGACGGGGTTGAAGGCGGGCCGATCGGCAGGCGGTTCCGTCGCCGGTTCAGCCTCGATCCGCCGCTCGGGGTTGGGCTCGAGATCGGTGAACGCCGCCAGCATCAGCACGAACCCGACACCGTCGGCGATCGCGTGATGGACCTTGATCACGATCGCTGCCCGCCCACCGGCGAGCCCGCGGACGAGGGCCAGCCCCCACTGCGGTTGGGCGCGATCGAACGGCTCGCGCACCCACTGCTCGGCGAACTCGTGGACGTCGGAGATGTGACCACGACCGCTGATGGTCGCGTTCGACGTAGTGCCGGCCGAGATCGACCGAGTCGACGTCGACCCACCGCGGACGCGGCTGGCACGGCTCGACGCGCTGGCGCAGCCGGGGGATCGCCGAGACCATGCGATCGAGGCTCTCGGCCATGCGTTCGGGGGAGGGCTCGGCGTCGAGCTCCCAGACCACCATCACGGTCGACCGCAGATGGGGGTCCTCTTCGATGTGCCAGATGATCGCATCGGAGCTGCCCATCATCGATCGGTACTGCACGGATGCCACGTGCACCTATCGGCAACACGAGGCGCTCGGTTAAGGGTCGGTCAAGAACGGAGCCGCGAGCTCAGAACGCAGAACTCGTTGCCTTCCGGATCGGCGAGGACGACCCACGGTCTGATCGCCCTGCCCGATGTCGACTCGGCGCGCTCCCAGATCGATCAGGCGCCGGACCTCGGCGTCCCGATCGTCGGGGCGGAAGTCGAGGTGGAGCCGGTTCTTCGTGGTCTTCTCGTCGCCACAGGCACCGAACAGGATCCCGGGCATCCGATCCTCGGCGGGCCGGATCTCGACCTCGTCCTCGTCCTCGTCGACGATCACCCAGCCGAGGGCGTCCCGCCACCATGCCGCGAGTGCGTGCGGATCGTGCGCGTCGACCACGACTTGTTCCCATTCCAGGCTCATTCCGATGCACCTCCGGGCGGAAGCTACCCAACCCGGCGAGGGGTCAATCCCTCGGGCACGACGGTCACGACCATGGCGTAGTGGTTGGCCGCCCGCACCTCGCCGGCGGTCAGCGTCAGATCGAGGGTCAGCACGCCGAGCGTGTCGGGAACGTCGAACTCGACGTTGCCGACCTTGACGCACTCGTCGGCGCCCACCGCTCCACCGAACCGCCAGCGACGTTCACCGCCCGCCCACTTGGCGACGACGTCGACGACCGCCGGGTCGACAGGGACGTGCAGGTCGTTGATCGCGTGCACGTCGAGTGACAAGGGCTCTCCGGCGGTCACGATCGAGGGGGGACGATCGGCCACCACGATCACCGGCGCGCAGGCGCGCCGGAGCGACTCGAACGCCGGCTTCGGCACGCGGGCGTGGTCGAGCACGCTCCACGACACGACGGGCGCCGGGTCGTTGAAGGCGAACACGCAGAACCCGCCGGCCGGCCGGTACTTGAGCCGGCGGAGCACTTCGATGTGGTGCCGGATCAACTCGGCCTGGTAGGTCTGCGTGGCGTGCCGCCACTCGTCGAAGGTGGCGAACTCGGCAGGTGGGACGCGCTCGTCGAAGGTCCACTTCTGCAGGCCGTGGTGCCTGGCGAGGTGCTCCCAGTCGAGGTCGGGCCAGGCCGACGTGTCGATGAAGTCGGCGGTGTCGGGGATCGACTGGGCACCGAACTCCGACACGAATCGCACGACCCGAGGCACGGCCGCGGCGAGGCGTTGGATGTCGCGCACATCGCCGTGGTACCACCCGAAGTACAAGTGGCTGTCGGTGCCGTCGAGCATCGGGAAGTGCGGCAGCACGCCCGAATGGGGCACGACGAGGCGCGTCGGGTCGGCGCGCTCGATGGCGCGCTTGACCCATCGATCGAGCACGGTCTTGTTCCACGACGGCAATTGCTGGCCGGCGATGTAGCGCAGGCGGGACGCCGTCGTGTCGCCTTCGATCCCGATCGCCACGGCCGCCGGGTCGTTGTGCGCGTTCCACTGGACGATCGAGGGGTGGTGGCCGAGCACGTCGACCGCGGCCCGGGCCTGGGACACCGCCTGGCCGCGCACCGATCGGGCGTACCCCCAGTGGAGCGGGAAATCCTGGAGCAGCAACACCCCCAGCTCGTCGGCGGCGTCGTACGTGGCGCGGTGGGCGATGTGACCGTGGACCCGCAGGGCGTCGAGCCCGGCGTCGATCGCGAGCTCGATGTCGCGCCTCGCGATCGCCGGTGTCACATCGCCGAGCGCGACGCGGGTCGGGAGCAGGTTGGCGCCCTTGATGAACAGGCGCTCGCCGTTGACCGAGCAGGTCCAGTCGTTCCAGGCGACGACCCGCAGCCCCGTGCGGCGATGGCGCCGATCGCTGGGCTCACCGTCGACCAGGACCTCGACGCCGATCGTCGTCAGCGGCTGATCGCCGAGCGTGCGCGGCCACCACAGCAGCGGATCGCCGATGTCGAGGTTCCAGTTGACCTCGTTGAGGCCGGCGGCGAGCCGGCGCTCGTGCTCGAACACGACCTCGCCGTCGACCGTGGTGCGCAGGGTGACGGCGCGTGGGCCGTCGCTGTCGAGCCGCGCCGACAGCAACACGTGGGCGCGTGACTCGTCGGCGTCGCGGCAGAGCACGCGGAAGCGGTCGACCCGCACCGGCCCGGTGTCGAACACGTGCACCGGGCGCCACAGGCCTCCGGGGTTCCAGTCGAGGTCGATCGCGTCCCAGTGCTGGAAGACCCCGGTGATGGTGCGCCGGCCGCGGTGACTGCGTTGCGGAGGGCAGGCGACCTCGATCGCCACGACGTGCTCGTCGCCGATGCGCGACAACGCCGTGATGTCGAACGTGTGGGGGAAGAAGTAACCCTCCGGGTCGCCGAGATAGGCGCCGTCGAGCCAGACGTCGGCCTGGTAGAAGACGCCGTCGAGGGTCAACCAGCGCCGGCGATCCTCCGGCGGTTCGTCCAACGCGAAGCGCCGGCGATGCAGCAACGGGCCGTCGCTGTCGGCGAACTCGGGATGGTTGCGCCAGTGTCCGGGCACCGTGAGCTCGGTCCACGTCGAGTCGTCGACGTCGAGTCCGATCGCGTCGCGCCGCAGATCGTCGTCTGCCGGCGCCACGCGCCACCCCCCGTTGAGCTCCACGACCGGAGCGTACCGGTGCCCGGGTACGCGGCTCGCAGGCTCGCGCCACGTTCCGGGTGGTGCTCGGGATAGGTTCGGTTCATGGCTGAGCGCGCGACCACGATCGGAGAACTGCGAGCTTCGGGATGGAAGTCCCGCCCGGTCAAGGAGGAGATCCGGGCCAACGCCGTCGAGCGCATCCGCACTGGTGAGCCCTTGTTCGCGGGTGTGCTCGGGTACGACCACACCGTGATGCCGCAGCTCGAGAACGCCTTGCTCGCCGGGCACGACGTGATCTTCCTCGGCGAGCGCGGACAGGCCAAGACACGCATGATCCGGTCGCTCACCGGACTGCTCGACGAATGGATGCCGATCGTCGCCGGGAGCGAGATCAACGACGATCCGTTCCACCCGGTGTCGCGTCACGCTCGCGACCTGATCGCCGATCTCGGCGACGACACCCCGGTCGAATGGGTGCACCGCGATCATCGCTACGGCGAGAAGCTGGCGACCCCCGACACCTCGATCGCCGATCTGATCGGCGAGGTCGACCCGATCAAGGTCGCCGAAGGTCGCTACCTGTCCGATGAGCTCACCCTGCACTACGGGCTCGTGCCGCGCACCAACCGCGGCATCTTCGCCATCAACGAGCTGCCCGACCTCGCCGAGCGGATCCAGGTCGGCATGCTCAACGTGCTCGAGGAGCGCGATGTCCAGATCCGCGGCTACAAGATCCGCCTGCCGCTCGACGTGATGCTCGTGGCGTCGGCCAACCCCGAGGACTACACCAATCGCGGTCGCATCATCACGCCGCTGAAGGATCGCTTCGGTTCGCAGATCCGCACCCACTACCCACTCGACGTCGACATCGAGTACGAGATCATGCGCCAAGAGGCGCGCCCGTTGTCGGTCGGCGAGACGGTGGCGGTCACCGTCCCCGACTACCTCGGTCTGGTCGTGGCGACGATCAGCCATCTCGCCCGAGACAACGCGCACGTCAACCAGCGCAGCGGCGTCAGCGTGCGCTTGAGCGTGTCGAACTACGAAGCGCTCGCCGCCAACGCGCTGCGGCGCGGTCTGCGGGCGGGGGAGCGGGCGATCGTCGCCCGCGTCGACGACCTCGAAGCCTTGGCCGCGAGCTCGATCGGCAAGATCGAGATCGAGGCCCTCGACGACGGTCGCGAGGGCGCGATCTTCGAGAACCTCGTGAAAGGCGCCGTGCTGACGGTCTTCAAGGAGCGCGTCGACCCGTCCAACACGACGCCGATCGTCGACGCCTTCGAGGAGGGTCTCGTCGTGCACACCGGCGAGGACCTCGGCAGCGACCAACTGGCCGCCGTCGTCGAGCAGGTCCCGGCCCTGCGGCAGCCGGTCGGCCAGCTCACGCCCGACGACTCGTCACCGGCGGCGATCGCCGCCGCGGCCGAGTTCGTGCTGGAAGGGCTGCATCTGTCGAAGCGCCTCAACAAGGACGCATCGGGCACCCACGCCACCTACCGCAGCAAGCGCTGAGCGTCACTCCAGCCACTCAGGCGAACGGGTTGCGGGTCCAGAGCTCGCCGGTGTCGTGGCGCACCTCGGTGGGGGCGCCGTCGAGCCGCACGACGTCGATCGTGCCGGGGAAGCCGCGCAACTCGATCTCGCCGTACGGCTCGGCGGTCACGCCGTCCGGCAGCCGCTCGAGGTGCATCGTCGGGATCAGCACGTCGAAGTTCGTGGCGTAGTCGCAGAGGCGGGCAGCCATGTTGACCGCCGACCCGATGTAGTCGTCGCCCTCGAACAACAACGCGTGGCCGGTGGCGATGCCGGCTCGGAGCGTGAGCGGGGCGCACACGCTCGATGCCCGCCGTTCGAGATCCATCACGAACTCGATCGCCGCCTGCTGCTCGATGGCGACGATCATGCATCCGTCGCCGAGCCATTTGGCGACCCGCGCGCCACGCTCGGACGCGACCTCGCGGACCAGCGTGCGGAACGTGCTGAGGATGCGGCCGGCGGCGTCGTCGCCGTACGCGGCGGTGTAGTTCGTGAACCCCGACAGGTCGAGGAAGGCGAACGTCCGCGGCACCCGCATCCGGCCCCAGGATACGTGGGTCGGTGACGGAGCACGCGGTTCGTCATCGCGTTACGTTGGGTGCATGGCGGCCCGCTTCTCGTACTCCAGGTGGGACGGAACGCAGCGCGGGTTCGACCTCGACGCCGACCAGCTGTTCGACCAGCTGACCGACGAGCTGCTCTACCACGGCGACGTCAACGCCGCCCTGCGGCGGATGCTCCAGGACGGCATGCGCGGGCCCGACGGCGAGCGCATGCAGGGGCTGCGCGACCTGCTCGCCCGCCTGCGCGAGGAGCGCCAGCAGCGGCTCGACCGGCACGACCTCGGCGGGGTGTACGACGAGATCAACCGCGAGCTCGACGACATCGTCGACGAGGAGCGCCACGCCATCGACAACGCCGTCCGCGACGCCGAGACGAGCGGCGACGAACGCCGGATGCAGACCGCCCGCGACACCGCCGCCGACCGGCAGATGCAGCTCGACCTGATGCCCGACGACCTGGCCGGCAAGGTGCGCGAGTTGAGCGCCTACGACTTCGAGTCGGGCGAGGCCCGGCAACGCTTCGAGCAGCTGATGGAACGGCTGCGCCAGCAGCTGATGCAGCAGGTCGTCGACCAGATGTCGCAGGGCATGCGAGGGCATGTCGCCGCAGCGACATGCAGCGCATGAAGGACATGCTGGCCGGCGCTCAACGAGATGCTCGAGCGCCGCCAACGTGGTGAGGATCCCGGCTTCGAGCAATTCATGCAGGAGTTCGGCGACTTCTTCCCCGAGAACCCGCAGAACCTCGACGAGCTGCTCGAGCAGATCGCCCGGCGCATGGCGGCGATGCAGGCGATGCTCAACTCGATGTCGCCCGAGCAGCGGGCGCAGCTGCAAGCAGCTCGCCGACCAGCTGCTCGACGACATGGACCTGCGGTGGCAGCTCGATCAGCTCGGGTCGAACCTGCAGGGGATGTTCCCGGAGATGAACTGGGGCCAGTCGTACGACTTCGACGGCCAGGATCCGATGGGCTTCGGCCAGGCGATGCAGGCGATGCAGGAGCTCGGCGACCTCGACCAGCTCGAGCACCTGCTGCAGAGCGCCACCAACCCCGGCGGCGCTGGCGGAGGCCGACATGGATCGTGTCCGCGATCTGCTCGGCGACGACGCCGCCCGCTCGCTCGAGCGGCTCAGCCAGCTCACCAAGATGCTCGAGGAAGCGGGGCTGATCGAGAATCGCGAGGGCCGGCTCGAGCTCACGCCGCGCGGGCTGCGGGCGATCGGCTCCAACGCCCTGCGCGACCTGTTCTCCGAGCTCACCAAGGAGCGCGTCGGTCAGCACCAGCAGCACCGCGAAGGTCTCGGCCACGAGCGCGCCTACCAAACCAAGCCGTACGAGTTCGGCGATCCGTTCCAACTCGACCTGCACCGCACGATCCGCAACGCGATCCGGCGTCAGGGAGGCGGCACGCCGGTGCAGGCTGCAGCCCGACGACTTCGAGATCGAACGCACCGAGCACCTGACCCGGTCGAGCACCGTGTTGATGCTCGACCTGTCGATGTCGATGCCGATGCGCGACAACTTCCTGCCGGCCAAGAAGGTGGCGATGGCGTTGCACCACCTGATCTCGTCACAGTTCCCGCGCGACTACCTCGGCCTGGTCGGCTTCAGCGAGACCGCCCGGATCATCACCGCCGCCCAACTCCCCGAGGTGTCGTGGGACTTCGTCTACGGCACCAACATGCACCACGGCTTCACGCTCGCCCGCCAGATGCTGGCCAAGCAGACCGGGAACAAGCAGATCCTGATGATCACCGACGGCGAGCCGACCGCCCACATCACGCCCGGCGGCGACGTGTACTTCAACTACCCGCCGGTGCGCGAGACGGTCGAGGCGACGTTGCGCGAGGTGGTGCGCTGCACACGCGAGGGAATCCGCATCAACACCTTCGTGCTCGACGCCACGAGCGCCCTCACGGCGTTCATCGAGACGATGACGAAGATCAACCGTGGCCGCGCGTTCTACACCACGAACGAGGCGCTCGGCGACTACGTGCTCGTCGACTTCCTCGAGCACCGCCGGCGGCTGACCCGCCGCCGCGCCAGCTGAGCATGCGCGCCCGGTCGCCGACCGACCGCGACGACCCTGTTCACGCCCTCGCGAAATGCGCCCTTGCGGGAATGCTTATGGTATGCGAGAATCACACCGATGTAGTTACACGGCTGTACGATCACGTTCCGCACCGTCCATCGGGCACCAAGGCAGGGGGTCCCACACATGCAAGACGACACCACGCAGCCAGCCGTTCTGGCCGAGAACTGGCAGGACGATGCGAACTGTCTGGGCGTCGACCCCGATCTGTTCTTCCCCGAGCGGGGCGCCTCCACGCGTGAGGCCAAGGAGGTCTGCCGCGGTTGCGTGGTGCGCGAGCAGTGCCTCGAGTTCGCCCTCCAGAACGGCGAGAAGTTCGGCATCTGGGGCGGGCTCAGCGAGCGTGAGCGGCGCCGGATCCGGCGCCAGCGGGCGCAGGCTGCGCGCAGCATTGTCGGCGCCTGACAGTTAGGCTCGCGGCGCATGGGAAGTTTTGGATCCGGCGAGACTGATCATCGTCCTCGTGATCGTGCTGCTCGTGTTCGGCGGTTCGCAGCTGCCGAAGCTGGCCAAGAACCTCGGTAAGGCCCAGAAGGAATTCAAGGACGGGCTTGCCGACGGCATGAAGGACGACGAGAAGCCGGCCAGCCAGCCGGCGCCGCCGTCCGACACGCCGACGACGAACTGACGCGACTGCGAGCTGAGGTCGGTTGCGGCGACTGCCGCTACGAGGCTGCGGTCGTCGCGCCGGCGCTTGAGGATCCGGCGTCGTTCGCGTTCGCTGCAGCCGCCCCACACCCCGTGCTCGATGCGGTGATCGAGGGCGTGCTCGAGGCACGTCCGACTTGACCGGGCACGAAGCGCAGATCTTGCGGGCCTTGTCGACGCCGACCCCGTCGCTGGGGAAGAACGTTGCCGGCGAGTACATGCGGCACAGACCGAGCGCCATCCAACCCGTCGTGGAGTCAGGGTCGGCCAGTGGTGTCGAATCCGGTATTGGCGCTGATGCTCATGTCGTCGCCTCCTGGTGCAGGGGATCGTGGTCGTGATCCCGTGTGAGCCATCGCTGTCAGTGTCGTCCGTGTTTCGAACGGTGGTGTGTCAACAGTTTCCCGAACCTTTCCGGTGTATGCATTGCCGGTTCGTTGTTATGTGAAGAGGGGTATTGGTTAGTACGTCCGGCACACCGTCTTGGTTCCCGCTTGAGCGGAAAGCGTAATGGAACTGTAAACAAAAGTCCATCGTTTCGTCATGCGCCATCGAGCCCACGGAGCCGCGGCAGCCGGTAGAGTGGCGGCCATGTCGGACGTCGTCGAAGAAGTTGCGCCGCGAGCGCACGCCCGGATCGTGTATCTCGGGTCGGTCTCGCCCGCACTGGGAGGTCTACGGCGACTGGGGCGACCACAAGGTTCTCGACGAGTTCAGGGCGCGTGCGCTGGCCCGCCTGGTGCTGCTGCCGCGCGACGATCCCCAGTTCCGTCGCAACAAGGAGCGCATCAACCGCGACGCCGAGCGCGAATACATCTCGCTCGAATGGGAGCTCGGCCTCCCCGACGGCGAAGAGTGACGTAGGGCAGGTGGGCGCCGGGCAGACGGGGCGATGAACGAGCTCGAGGCACCACCGGTCCAGCATCGCCAGGTCAACCGCGAGCTGAGCTGGCTCGAATTCAACTGCCGCGTGCTCGGGCTGGCCGAGGAGCCGGGCATCCCGCTGCTCGAGCGGGCCAAGTTCTGCGCCATCGTCTCGACCAACCTCGACGAGTTCTTCCAGGTCCGTGTCGCCGCCCTGCGCGATCAGATCGCAGCCGGGATCGACGAGGCCACGTGGGACGGGCGCACCCCGTTGCAGCAGCTGAGCGAGATCTCGTCGGTCGTCCACGACCTGATCGACCGGCAGGAGTCGATCTACCTCGACCAGCTCCGGCCGGCGTTGGCGGCCGAGGGGATCTGCGTCGTGTCGTGGGACGAGCTCGCCGCCGGCGACCGGGCCACGCTGCGCGCCTACTACGAGGAGCGCATCTTCCCGGTCCTCACCCCGCTCGCGGTCGACCCCGGCCACCCCTTCCCGTACATCTCCAACTTGGCGCTCAGCATCGCCGCCCACGTCGCCGACCCCGACACCGCCGAGCGCCGGTTCGTGCGGCTCAAGATCCCCGACGTGTTCCCGCGGTTGTTGTCGCTCGGCGACGGCCGCTTCGTGCCCGCCGAGGACGTGATCGCAGCCCACCTCCACACCCTCTTCGTCGGCATGATCGTCGAGGAGTGGGCGATGTTCCGGGTCACCCGCAACGCCGACCTCACGCTCGAGGAGGACGAAGCCGACGACCTGCTCGAGGCGGTCGAGCTCGAGCTCCGCCGGCGCCGGTTCAACAAGGCGATCCGCCTCGAGGTCGCCGACAACATCGGCGACGAGCTGCTCGATCTGCTCATCCGCGAGCTCGAGCTCGACATCCGCAACGTGTCACGCCACCGGGCCCTGATCGATCTCAGCTGTCTCATGCAGCTGCACGACGTCGACCGCCCCGACCTGAAGGACCGTGCCTGGCCACCCGTCACGGCCGGGCGCCTGCTCCAGGCCGAGGAGAGCGGTCGTTCGATCTTCTCGGTCATCCGCGACCGGGCGCTGCTGGTCCATCATCCCTACGAGAGCTTCTCGAGCAGCGTCGAGTACCTGCTCGAGCAGGCGGCCACCGATCGACGTGTGCAGTCGATCAAGATGACGCTGTATCGCGCCGGCGGCGACAGCCCGATCGCGCGCAGCCTGATCACGGCGTCCGAGAGCGGCAAGCAGGTCGCCGTGCTGGTCGAGCTCAAGGCCCGGTTCGACGAGGCGACCAACGTCCAGTGGGCACGCCAGCTCGAGCGCGCCGGCGTGCACGTGGTGTACGGCATGGTCGGCCTCAAGACGCACTCCAAGGTCGTGCTGGTCGTGCGCGACGACGGCGATCAGCTGCGGCGCTACTGCCACATCGGCACCGGCAACTACAACTCGAAGACGGCTCGGCTGTACGAAGATCTCGGCTTCCTCACCTGCGACAACGACATCGGGGCCGACGCCGCACAGCTGTTCAACCACCTCACCGGGTTCAGCCGCAGCGACGAGTACCGCACCCTGCTCGTCGCGCCGCGCGATCTCAAGAGCCAGTTGATCGACCTGATCGAGCACGAGACCTCGTTCGGGAGCGAGGGTCGGATCACGCTCAAGTGCAACTCGATCGCCGACCCCGTGATCATCGAGTCGCTGTACGCCGCCAGCGCCGCCGGCGTGCGCATCGACTGCGCCGTCCGCGGGATCTGCACGATGCGGGCCGGCGTTCCGGGCCTCGTCCGACAACATCCAGGTGCGGAGCATCCTCGGTCGCTACCTCGAGCACAGCCGGATCTACCGCTTCGGGCACGGTGAGTTCGGGTCCGACGGCGACGCCGACGGTCCCATGTACCTGATCGGGTCGGCCGACCTGATGCCGCGCAACCTCGATCGTCGGGTCGAGGTGCTCGTGCCGATCGACCACCCGAAGCACCGTGAATGGCTCGATCAGGTGCTCGAATTCGACTTCGCCGACGACATCGTGCGATGGGAGCTGCAGCCCGACGACAGTTGGGCGCGTTGCGGTCCGCGCGACCGCTACGAGCCCGATGCACAAGAGCTGATGTACCGCTGGACCGTCGAACGCCAGCAGCAGTCGCGGCGCTGATCGCCGACCCCGGTTGTTCGCCTGGTCGTGCGATCGCGCACGAAGTCGACGCCGATGCTGCGTTCAGGTGAACACGAGGTGAACAACCCCTGGTCACGCTCGAGCGGTGTGCGTCAACAGTTCAACTGTCGTTCACCCGCGCCGGTGAGCCCGTTCACCTGCGCTCCGTAGCGTTCGCCGCCGAAGCAGTCGTGCTTCGCCACATCGTGAACCTGATTGGAGCTACCCAGAGTGAAGATCTCTACGAAGCGCATCGTCGCCACCGCCGCGATCGCAGCACTTGCCCTCGCCGCCTGTGGTGGCGACGACGACGAATCGGACGCCACCGAAGCGCCCGCTGCCTCGGACGCCACCGAAGCCCGGCCGCGACCGACGCTCCTGGCGCCACGGACGCCCCTGCGGCGACGACGCCCCGCCGGCACCGGCGCCCTGGCGAGGCCACGACCGATCTCTCGTCCTTGAGCGGCGAGATCTTCGTCTCGGGCTCGTCGACGGTCGAACCGATCTCGATCGCCGCCGGCGACGCCTTCGCCGACATGGCGTCGGGCGTGGCGATCACGGTCGAGGGTCCCGGTACGGGCGACGGCTTCGCCAAGTTCTGCGCCGGTGAGACCGACATCTCCGATGCCTCGCGGCCGATCAACGAAGAGGAGCAGGCAACCTGCGCCGACGCCGGGATCGAGTTCGTCGAGCTCAAGGTCGGCATCGACGGGCTGTCGGTCATCACCTCCGCCGAGGACACCGCCATCGAGTGCCTCTCGTTCGTCGACCTGTACGCCTTGCTCGGTCCCGACGCCGTCGGGATCAACAACTGGGCCGATGCGTCGGCCAACGCCGACGAGTTCGCCGCCACCGCAACCGAGCTCGGCGCCGTGCACACGCCATACCCCGATGCCGAACTCACCGTCACCGCCCCCGGTGAGGAGTCGGGCACGTTCGACAGCTTCGTCGAGATCGTGATCGCCGAGGTCGGCGACGCGCTCGGCGTGGAGGACGCCAACGTCCGCGTCGACTACACGGCCAGCCCCAACGACAACGTGATCATCGAGGGCGTCGCCGCCAACCCGACGTCGCTCGGCTGGGTCGGCTTCGCTTTCGTCGAGGAGAACCTCGACGTCGTCAAGCCGCTCCAGGTAGACGGCGGCGGCGGTTGCGTCGAGCCGACGCCCGAGACGATCGCCAGCGGCGAGTACCCGATCGCGCGTGACCTCTACATCTACGTCAACGCCGCCAACGCGGCCGAGAACCCGGCGCTGGCGGCGTTCGTCGACTACTACGTGAACGACGCCATCACCACGATGCTCGGCTCGGGCGACGGGCAGGTGCCGTACGTTCCGCTGGCGCCCGAGGACCTGGCCGCGACCCAGGCGACGTGGGCAGCCCGCACCACCGGAATCCAGCAGGGCTGACGAGTCCCCCGTGGACGGCGAGCGGGGTGACCGCCGATGAACGGTCATCCCGCTCCCGATCATACACGTCGAATCGATCATGACGACCCAGCTCGATCTCACGACCAACCCGCGGCGGCGCCGCAAGGACACCGCCGCCCGCTGGATGTTCCGCGCCGGTGCGGGGGCGACGTTTCTCGTCACCGTGCTGATCATCCTCACGCTCGTCGTCGACGCCTGGGACTTCGTCTCCAAGCTCGCCGACGAGGAGGGTGGGCTGGCGCGGCTGAGCGACATCGGCTGGTTCCCGCGACGAGGGCTGTTCGACGTCGGCACGCTCGTGATCGGCACGCTGCTCGTCACGGGGATCGCGATGCTCGTGGCGATCCCGCTCGGGCTGGGCGTTGCCGTCTATCTCGCCGAGTACGCACCGTCCGCGAGTGCGCAACATCGTCAAGCCGATGGTCGAGATGCTGGCCGGCATCCCGAGCGTGGTGCTCGGCTACTTCGCCATCGCCACCATCAACCCCGAATTCGTGACCCGCGTGTTCAGCGGAGCCGACAAGGCGTTCACGCTGGCCGCCGCAGGGATCGGCGTCGGGATCCTGACGATCCCGATCATCGCCTCGGTCGCCGAGGATGCGTTACGGGCGGTTCCGATGGCGCTGCGCGAGGCTTCGTACGGGCTCGGCGCCCATCGGTTGCAATCGACGTTCCGCGTCGTGTTCCCGGCTGCGATCTCCGGGATCGTGGCGGCGATCATCCTCGGCATCTCACGCGCGATCGGCGAGACGATGGTGGTGGCGATCGCTGCGGGCGCAGTCGGCGGAGGGCTCCGCAGCTGGGATCCGCTCGCATCCGGGACAGACGATGACGGCTGCCATGGCGGCGCTCGGCTTCGGCAGCGACCAGGTGGCCGGCGCCAACCTGGCGTTCCAGAGCCTCTACTTCATCGGCTTGCTGTTGTTCTTCATGACCTTCCTGCTCAACCTCGTCAGCGACCTGCTCGTGCGCCGTGTGCGTGAGGAGTACTGATGGCGCTGAGCACACCTGCCAGCGTCGGAGGCGGCACTGCGGCCGACATGACGCGCATGCTGACGCGACGCAAGGTCGACGTCCGCAGCAAGATCGTCGAGTTCCTGTTGCTCGCCTCGCTCGGGATCACGCTGCTGGTGCTGCTGGTGCTGATCCTGGATCTGATCCAGCGCAGCTGGCCGGTGTGGACCAGCCACCCGCGCGACTTCCTCACTGGCACGCTCAACTCGCAGAGCGCGGAGGCGGGCGGGATCGGCCAGGCGATCCGCGGCACGATCATGCTCTCGATCATCGTCGTCGTGGTGGCGTTCCCGCTCGGCGTGGCGTGTGCCGTGTATCTCGAGGAGTACGCCGGCCGCTCGCGCTTCGCCCGTCTGACACGGATCAACGTGCGCAACCTCGCCGGCGTCCCGTCGATCGTGTACGGGATCCTCGGGCTGGCGATCTTCGTCAAGTCGCTCGACGGTGTCACCGGCGGTGCGACGGTGTTCGCCGGCGGATTGGCGCTGTCAGCACTCGTGCTGCCGATCGTGGTCATCACCACTTCGGAAGCGCTGCGTGCCGTCCCGCGGAGCATCCGCGAGGGGGCATTCGGGGTCGGGGCGACGCAGTGGGAGACGGTGCGGAGCCACGTCTTGCCGTCGGCAGCGCCGGGCATCCTCACCGGCACGATGCTGTCGCTCGCCCGCGCCGCCGGAGAAGCGGCTCCGATCCTGCTCGTCGGAGCGGCCACCGGCCTGCTCCGCACCGGCGACCAGAACTACCTCGAGCAGCTGAGGGGACCGTTCACGGCGCTTCCCGTGGTCATCTTCTCGTACGCCCGTCAGCCGGGTGAGGACTTCCGCGCCCTCACGGCTGCGGCATCGCTGGTGTTGCTGACCCTGGTGCTCATCATGAACGGTTTCGCGATCTGGCTGCGCAACCGGTACGAACGGAAGTGGTGAACTGTATGAACACGAACCCGAGAGCTCTGGAGACGACGATGGATCGCCCGAACATCGACATTTCGGCATTGTCGCCGGTGGAGGAGGGCCGCTCGCGGTTCCGGAGCCGGTCGTCTTCGAGGTGCGCGACCTCGCCGTCTACTACGGCGACTTCCGCGCCGTGCGCGAGGTCGACATCGACATCCGCGAGAAGGAGATCACCGCCTTCATCGGTCCCTCGGGATGCGGCAAGTCGACCGTGCTGCGGTGCTTCGACAGGATGAACGACCTGATCGAGTCCGCCCGCGTGGAGGGCACGATCCTCTATCACGGCGTCGATCTGTACGGCAGCAACGTCGACCCGGTCGAGGTCAGGCGTCGCGTCGGGATGGTGTTCCAGAAGCCGAACCCGTTCCCGAAGTCGATCTACGACAACCTCGCCTTCGGGCCGCGGCTGAACGGGATCAAGTCCAAGTCCGACCTCGACGACATCATCGAGCGCTCGCTGCGGCGGGCAGCGCTGTGGGACGAGGTCAAGGATCGCCTCAAGGCCTCGGCACTCGGACTGTCGGGCGGCCAGCAGCAGCGGCTGTGCATCGCGCGTTGCGTCGCCGTCGAGCCCGACGTGATCCTGATGGACGAGCCGTGCTCGGCGCTCGACCCGATCGCGACCGCCCGGATCGAGGAGCTGATGAAGGAGATCGTGTCCGAGTACACGATCATCATCGTCACCCACAACATGCAGCAAGCCGCGCGTGTCAGCGACCGCACGGCGTTCTTCACGACCGAGGTCAACGACGAGAGCGACCGCCGCACCGGCGTGCTGGTCGAGTTCAACCCGACGAGCAAGGTGTTCTCGAACCCCGACGACGAGCGCACCGAGCTCTACGTGACGGGGCGGTTCGGCTGATGAGCGACCGCGCCGTCCCGCAGGTCGACGAGGCGCCGGTGAGCGACCTCCGGCCCGACTTCCACAGTGAGCTCGAGGAGCTGCGCAACGAGGTCGCGCGGCTCGGTGCCTACGTCGTCGAGCTGATCCCGCGCGTCACCGACATCCTTCTGCAGCAGGATCTCGAGGGCGCCGAGTACGTGCTGCGCAACGACAGCGACATCGACGTCCGAGCGACCAACCTGGAGGAGAAGGCGATCATGCTGCTCGCGCTCCAGGCACCCGTCGCACGCGACCTGCGGCAGATCGCGTCGGTGCTCAAGCTGGCGCCCGAGATCGAGCGCTCGGCCGACCTGTGCTGCAACATCTGCAAGGCGGCGCGCCGGATCTATGGGCACGACCTCGATCCGAAACTGCGTGGGCTGATCCAGAAGATGAGCGATCAGGCACAGCAGGAGTACAAGGAGAGCGTCGAGGCGTACGTGGCCGTCGACGGGGTCAGGTCGGCCGCACTCCCCGACATGGACGGCCTGCTCGACGACATGCACCGTCAGTTCATCTCGCAGATTCTCGAGAGCCACGCGGCGGGCACGATCGACCTCCAGGTCGCTGTGCAGCTGGCCGTCGTCGCCCGCTTCTACGAGCGGCTCGGCGACCACGCCGTGAACATCGGCCACCGGATCCGGTACATCGCCACCGGGGTGCTGCCGGAACACGAAGCGGCACCCGGCTCGCGTGAGGTCGAGCCGCCACGGTCGCCGGCGCACGACGCGGGAGCCGGATGACCCTGTTGCTGCTCGCGCTGGCCGGTGTCGCAGCGTGCGCAGCCGGCTGGGCACTCGGACGATCGAGCCGTGGCGACCATGCCGAACCGTCGTCGCGAGCGACGTGGCGAGCGACGAGGGCCGACTGGCCGACCTGCTCGAGGACCATCCGACCGGGATCGTGGTCGCCGACGGCGCCGGAAAGGTCGACTACCGCAACGACGCTGCCCGCCGCCTGACCGGAACGCACAGCGGGGTGCTGATCGACGAGGCGATCGAACGACACCTCACGCTCGGTCGCAACGGGACGGTCAGCGAGCAGACGATCGAGTTCTACGGTCCGCCCAAGATGGTGTTCGACATCTCGGCCAAGCCGCTGCCCGACGGTGGCGAGTGTGGCCTTCGTCGAGGACATCTCGGAGCGGCGCCGAGTCGAGCAGAGCCGGACCGACTTCGTCGCCAACATCTCGCACGAGTTGAAGACACCGGTCGGGGCACTGTCGGTGCTGGCCGAGACGCTCGTCGACGAGACCGATCTCGACACGATCGGCAGGGTCGTCGCCCGCATGCTCGCCGAGAGCGATCGCGCCAGCAACACCATCGACGACCTGATGGAGCTGTCACGGATCGAGGTCGGCAGCGAACGATCCGTCGAGCCCGTGAAGATCTCCGACGTCATCCATGGCGGCGTGGAACGCGCCAGCGAGCTGGCCGCTCAGCTCGAGATCACGATCTCGACGCTGGCACCTGTCGACGGGCCCGCCACACAGGCTGAACAACTCGTCGTCACCGGCGATCGGCGCCAGCTCGTCTCTGCTGTCGGCAACCTCGTGGAGAACGCCGTCAAGTACAGCGAGGCCGGATCGTCGGTCCAGGTGCGGGCGCGGTCGAGCGACGGTTGGGTCGAGGTCAGCGTCGTCGACCAGGGAGTCGGCATCCCGCAGCGCGACCTCGACCGCGTGTTCGAGCGCTTCTACCGCGTCGACCGGGCGCGCAGCCGCACGACCGGCGGCACAGGGCTCGGGCTGTCGATCGTTCGTCACGTCGCCACCAATCATGGCGGCGAGGTGGTCGTCAGCTCGGTCGAAGGCGAGGGCAGCACGTTCGTCCTCCGGCTGCCGATCGACAGCGAGCAGGTTGCCACAGGCCCGACCTGCCGATACGTCCGAAGGAGTCGCGTGAGCCAGCCAACGGTGTTCGTGGTCGAGGACGAAGCGAGCTTCGTCGAGGCGCTCCAGATCGGGTTGACGCGCGAAGGATTTCGTGTCGAGGTCGCGACCGACGGGATGGAGGCGATCGAGCGCTTCGCCCAGGTGAAGCCCGATCTCGTCCTGCTCGACGTGATGCTGCCGCGCGTCTCGGGCATCGACGTCTGCCGTCACATCCGGTCCCAGAGCTCGGTGCCGATCATCATGGTGACCGCCAAGTCGAGCGAGATCGACACGGTGGTCGGCCTCGAGGTGGGCGCCGACGACTACGTCACCAAGCCGTACCGGATCCGCGAGCTGGTCGCCCGCATCCGAGCGCTGCTGCGCCGCGCCGGTGGCGACACGACCGGAGAGATCGAACGCTCGAACACATCGACGCTGCGGGTCGGCGACGTCACGCTCGATCCCGACGAGCATCGGCTGACCGTGCGCGGCGAGGAGGTCACCGTCCCGCTCAAGGAGTTCGAGGTGCTCCAGCTGCTGCTGGCGAACGCCGGCAGGGTGCTGACCCGCGAGGTGCTGATCGACCGCGTCTGGGGCAGCGACTACGTGGGCGACACGAAGACCCTCGATGTCCACATCAAACGGCTGCGGGCGAAGATCGAGCCCGACCCGTCGTCGCCGACCCGGATCGTCACGATCCGTGGTCTCGGGTACAAGTACGAGCGGGCGGTGACGTCTCCCGGCTCCTGATCCACCAGATCAGGGCCGGTCTACCATCCACTCGTGGCTGCGGGATCGCGATCGAAGTTCCAGCAGCTGGCGATCACCCACGCGGCGATGATGGGTGGCGAGGCGGCGATGGTGGTCGCCCTCGCCGACTCGTTCTTCTTCGACGTCGACCCCAGCGGAGCGCGCAGCAAGGTGCTCGCGTTCCTGCTCGTGAGCTTCACGCCGTTCCTCGTCGTGGCGCCACTGATCGGCCCGGCGATCGACCGCGTCCGCGGCGGCCGGCGGTTCGTGATCCAGGCGGTGGCCGTCGCGCGCATCATCGTGCAGCTGCTGATGATCCGGTTCCCGGGCGACGCCGTGCTGCTCCCGCTCGTCTTCGTGGCGCTCGTGCTCCAGAAGACGTATGCGATCTCGAAGTCGGCGCTCGTCCCGGCCGTCGTCCGCAACGAACGCGAGTTGGTCGAGGCCAACTCGAAGCTCGGCCTGATCGCCGGCATCGCCGGTGTCGTGGCGGTGATGCCGGCGGCCGCGTTGCAGGTGACGATCGGCAGCTCCGCCACGCTCGCCTACAGCGCGCTCCTGTTCGCGACGGCGTTCGTCGCCTCGCTGCGGCTCCCGCGCGAGCTCGCCGTGCGACCCGACCGGCCATCGGCCGCCAGTCGCGAGATGCTCACCCCCAGCCTGCAACTGGCATGGGCGGCGATGCTGATCCTGCGGTCGGCGTCCGGATTCATGCTGTTCCTGCTCGCGTTCCAGTTCCGAGAACAGGAAGACGGTGGCAACCTGCTGTTGGGGGCGGCGATCCTGCTCTCGTCGCTCGGCACGATGGCCGGCAACGCACTGGCTCCGACGCTGCGCGGCACGTTGCACGAGGAGCGGATGATCACCGTCGCCCTCGGGTTGCCGGCCGCGGCAGGCTTCATCGCGGCCGTCGCCGGCGGTGATCGGGCGGGGATCGCCGTCGCCTTCGTGGTGGGCTTCGCGGCGGCGACGTGCCGGCTGTCGTTCGAGAGCATCGTGCAGCGCGACGGCCCGGAGGCCAACCGCGGCCAGGCGTTCGCACGCTTCGAGACGCAGTTCCAGTTCGGTTGGGTGGTCGCCGCTGTGTTGCCCGTGCTCGTGCCGATGCCCGGCAGGGTGGGTTACCTCATGGTCGGTGCCGTCTGCCTGGCGGCACTCGTGAGCTACATCACCGGGATCCGCACCGACAACGCGATGCGCCGGGTCACTCGCCGCTGACGCGGGCGATCCAGAGCCCGGGCGCGTCGATCTCGCTGGAGGTCGGCATCGAGTCGGGGAGCGCCAGCAGCCGGGTGAGGCCCGGTTCGCCGACCCGGTCGACGACACCTTGCACGAAGCCCTTGCCGCGCATCACCTGGTCGTCGCCGAGGCGGATGCCGAGCAGGCGCTCGACGAACACGTCCTCGGAGCTGGTGCCGGCGCGCTGGCGCCGGACCGCCTCGGCGATCCGGAGCGCCTCACCGCCGACGACTCGGACGGCGACGGCGTCGACGACCCAGTCGGTGTACCCGACCACCGCCGCCACCGCTGCGTCGAGGCGCGGCTGGAGAGCGATCTGCTCGGGCGAGCGGACGGCGCCCAGCAACACCTCGGGATCGCCGAACACGCGCTGCAGCGCCTGGGTCGGGTCGTCGCTCTCGTCCCCGGAGAACGGATCGAACGATCCGAGCTTCTCGGCGATCGCGTTCGGGTCGGGACGGAAGCCACCGACGTGTTGGCGCACGAGGTCGGCGAGCGCCTCGCGGAGGTGCGTGATCGAGAAGATCTGGAAGCCCGAGAGCTCGTGCGACAGGACCCACAGGCGCATCTCGTCGACGGGGATCTCCCAATCGGCGGCGAAGCGATCGATCGTCTGGCCGACCAGCACGACCTCCTGCTTGCTGCGCGGGATCGGAAGGTCGTGGAGGCCGAAGACACGCTTCGCCAACGACCCGACCATCGAACCGACGGCCATGCCCATCATCGCCGGGCCCATCATGCGACCGAGCCCGGACAGCATCTGTACGAACGGGTCGGTGGGCGCCGCCGGGTCGCCATCGTCTTCAGCGAGTGGCTGCCCGAGCGAGGTGGCGAGATCGGTGAACAACGGTCGGTAGGCGTCGAGCGTCTCGTTCGTCCATTGCCCGCGGGTGACGATGCGCGCCTCGGGGAAGACGGTGTCGGACCCGGTCACGTCGTTGACGTGCATGCCGGCGATGCGCGCCAGATCGGCGTAGGCGATGCGGACCTGCGGGTCGACGTTGGCCTCGGTGGCCCCCTCGGTGGCCCCGAGCATGGCGAACTGCCGTGCTGCGTCCCAGTTGAGCGGGCCCTGCCCCTGCAACGCCTTGGCGATGTCGCCGAACATCGGGAACGCCGAGAACGGGTTGAGGGCGCCGTCGTCGTCGCCCTCGGGAGGACCGGAATCGTCGGCCATGCGTCGATGCTACGAGCCAGGGTGCCCCACTCCCACCGGTAAGGTCGCCGGCGTGGTAGCACCTCCGATCCCCGGCAGTTCGCGCCGGGTCTACGTGCGCGGCGTTCGCGGTGGTCTCGGGTGGTGCGTCGCCGATCGCCTGCGCCAACTCGACTCGGTCGATGTCGTCGTCGCCTCCGGCGATGCACCCGCCGACATCGCCAGCGGCCGTTGCGACACGATCGTCGACGTCGGACTGGCCGACCACGACCTGCTCGGCCGCCGCGGCGAGAGCGTCACGGAAGGCGCCGCCGAGCTGCTCGCCGACGCCGACGTGCTCGGAGCCGGGACGCTGGTCGTCGTGTCGTCGGCGATGGTGTACGGGGCGATCGCCAACAACCCGATCCCGCTCACGGAGGAAGCGGTGCTGCGGCCCGACCCGACGTTCGTCTACGCCCGCCAGCTGGCATCGGCCGAAGCGCTCGTCGAGGAGTGGCGGGCGACCCGTCCAGGACGGCGCGCTGCGGTGCTGCGGCCCGCGATCCCACTCGCCGCCGACGGCACGTCGTCGCTGGCGCGGGCGCTCACCGCCGGACTCGGTCACCGATTCGGCGAAGCCGATCCCGGTGCCCAGTTCGTGCACCACGACGACGTCGCCTCGGCGGTCGCGCTGGCCGTCGAACGCCGCCTCGATGGCGTCTACAACGTCGCCCCCGATGGCAGCATCCCTGGCGACCGGGTGCGTGCCCTCAGCGGCCGGCGCTTCCGTCTGCCACTGCCGGACCCGATCGCCGATCTGGTCGGCTCGTTGCGGTGGCGGTTCCAACGCGGTCCGATCCCGCCCGGGCTGCGGCCCTACACGCGTCACCCGTGGGCAGTCGCCAACGACAAGTTGCGGGCCGAGGGTTGGGCGCCGACGGTGTCCAACGAACAGGCCTACGTCGAAGGCACCGAGGGCAAGTGGTGGACGATGGTGACGCCGAAGCGCCGTCAGGAGATCACGTTGGGGGCGATGATCGCGGCGATCGTGGTCGCCCTCGTGGTCGCCGCCGTCACGGGGCGACGGTGGTGGCGACGACGGGCCGGGCGTCGATCGTCTGATCGTCTGTGACGTCGACCAGCGCGATCGAGTCGTCGCCGTCGGCCTGGTGCTGCGAACACAACCCGATCAGCTGTCCGTCGTGATCGAAGACAGGAGTGCCCTCTTCGGCATCGATCGTGGTGATCGCCGAGAAGGCGATCGTGACAGGCGGGTCGGCGAGCACGGTGACGATCTCGTCGGGTCCGGGTTGGGCGGCGGCGACCGTGTGCCCGTTGGAGTTGCTCGTGATCGACACGATCACGAGCCCGGCTCGGGTGGTGTCGACCACGGCTGTGACCACCGGCCCGTTGGTGAGCTGGACGTCGAGCTCGGTTCCCGACGTGGCGGCCACCCCCGACATCGTCATCACGGCCCGGTGGCCGTCACCGATCGGCGTGGCGAGTGCGTCGGGCACCGCTCGAACGGCGGCCGCGCCACCGACACGTCCCCGGTCGGCCACCGCGATCGGTGACGTGGTGGCACTGATCGCGATCGGCGGCTCTTGACGACGTGGGGTGACGGTGAAGACCAGCATCGCCACGGCCACCAATCCCATCGTTCCGGTCGCGATCGCGAACGCACGCGTCGAACGCTGAGGCTCGGTGTGTCGGATCGCGTGCCATTCCGCTGCCGCCACTTCGGACGGGTGTCGCCAGGTCCGCTCGTGCGGCGGGATCGGTGGGGAGCCCACGAAAGCGAGATCGTAACGATCCGGCCAGCATTGCGGGCGTCGCGCGCTCGAACGCACGGCTACGATGCCCGTGTGCGCGCTCCCGTTCAAGGTGATGACTGGCTCGGTCTCACCGACGCACCGTTGCCGATCGGCGCGATGTACGAGTGGTGCGTGAGGCCCGACTGTGGGGCCGTCGTTCTGTTCAGTGGCACGGTCCGCGACCACGCCGATGGGCGCTCTGACGTGCAGCGCTTGGAGTACGAGGCATACGACGAGATGGTCGTCCCCAAGCTGACCGAGATCGTCGCCGAGGCTCGCCAGCGGTGGCCGCACTCAGGTCGGATCGTCCTGGTCCACCGGGTGGGCACGCTCGAACTGGGCGAGAGCTCGGTGGTCGCGGCGGTGTCGGCACCGCATCGCGACGAGGCATTCGCCGCCGCCCGCTACGCGATCGACGCCCTCAAGGTGTCGGTTCCCGTATGGAAGCGCGAGGTGTGGGCCGAGGGTTCCGAATGGGGCACCAACGCCCAGCATCTGATCGACGCGACCGAGGTCGTCAGCCTCGGTCGCGAGGTTCGTTGACGTGACGTTGGTCGTCGTCCTGTTGATCGCCGCTGTCGTGGCGGGTGTCGTCATCGTGGTGCTCCGCAACCGGTCGGCCAGCAGCAGCGTCGACTCGTTCCGCCGTCACATCGACGCCCTCGGTCCCGAAGCCCGGCGCAACGTCGTCGATCAGGTGCAGACGGCCGCCGGTCAGACGCCCACCGACGAAGCGACCGACGACGAGCCGTCCGACGACGAGCCATTCGACGACGCGCCATTCGACGACGAGGACGGTACGCGTGGCACGTGACCTGGCGATCGATCTCGGGACCGCCAACACCCTGGTCTACATGAAGGGCCGTGGCATCGTCCTCAACGAGCCATCCGTCATCGCCCTCAATCGCCAGACCGGCGAAGTGCTGGCGACGGGACGCGAAGCGTGGCAGATGATCGGGCGCACCCCGGGCTACATCGTCGCCGTGCGCCCACTGCGCGGCGGCGCGATCACCGACTTCGAGATCACCGAGCGCATGATCCGACTGCTCCTGCAGCGTGTCGGGGTCAGCCGGTTCACCCGGCCGAAGGTCGTGATCTGCGTGCCCTCGGCGATCACCGAGGTCGAGCGTCGGGCGGTCACCGACGCCGCCCGCCGGGCGGGCGCCGCTGATGCCAACCTGATCGAGCAGCCGATGGCGGCGGCGATCGGGGCCGACCTCCCGATCGACGAACCGGTCGGCAACATGGTGATCGACATCGGCGGCGGCACCAGCGAGACGGCAGTCATCAGCCTCGGCGGGATCGTCGCCCTCGAAGCCGTGCGCGTCGGCTCGTTCGACATCGACGCCGCAATCCAGAACTACGTGCGTCGCGAGCACGGGATCGCGATCGGCGAGCGCACCGCCGAGGAGATCAAGATGGCGATCGGGTCGGCCGATCCCACGCCGCAGGAATCGCAGGCCGAGGTGCGCGGCCGCGACCTGATGACCGGCCTGCCCAAGACCGTGATCCTCACGCCCGAGGAGATCCGCTACGCGATCGAGGACGTCGTGTCGTCGATCGTGGCATCGGTGATCCGGTGCCTCGCCAAAGCGCCGCCCGAGCTCTCGCAGGACTTCCTCGTGCGCGGCATGTACCTCGTCGGCGGCGGCGGCCTGTTGCGGGGGCTGGCGCAACGGATCGAGCGCGAGACCAAGGTGCCGGTCCGCATGTCGAACGTGCCGCTCGAGGCGGTCGTGCTCGGCGCCGGCCACGTGATCGAGCACTACGACGCGCTCAAGGGAATGTTCATGGGAGTCCGTCGCTGACCATGCGCGTCGACGTCGAGGCGGCGGCAGCGATGTCCGCGGGTCTCGACCGGATTCGCCAGTCGACCTCGGTTCCGGGCGAGTTCCCCCCGCACGTTCAGGCCGCTGCCGATGCGGCTGCGCAACGGCCGCTCGGCAACGAGCACCGCGATCGCACCGATCGACGCTTCGTCACGCTCGACCCGGCGACGTCGATCGACCTCGATCAGGCGTTCGCGATCGAGGTCGCCGGCGACGACATCGTGCTCCACTACGCGATCGCCGACGTCGGCTGGTTCGTGCGCCCGGGTGACGCGCTCGACGTCGAGGCGTTCCAGCGCGGTGTCACGATCTACCTCCCCGACCGCCGTTCGACGTTGTACCCGACGGCCCTCTCGGAGGGTGCCGCGAGCCTGCTGCCCGATGTGGATCGCCCGGCCGTGGTGTTCACCGTTCGCGTGTCGAGCGATGGCACGACCCGGCTCGACGGCGTCGAGCGGGCGATCGTGCGCAGCCGCGGCAAGCTCGCCTACGACACCGTGTCCGAGGCCGATCTCCCGGAGGGCTTCGCCGAGCTGCATCGCCGGATCGATGCCGGGGAGCGCCGGCGCGCGGCGACCCGCGTCGAGTTTCCCGAGCAGCGCATCGAACGCAGTCCCGACGGCGAGTACACCTTGCGGTTCCGGCCGCGGCTGCCCTCCGAGGAGCAGAACGCGGCCCTGTCGCTGGCGACCAACCTCGCCGTCGCAGAGCAGCTCTACGCAGCCGGCACCGGACTGTTCCGGGTGATGGCCGAGGCCGACGAGCACCGCTTGCGTCGCGTCAGGCACTCGGCCCAGGCGTTCGGGCTCGACTGGCCGCGGCACATGTCGCTCGACGAGTACGTGCGCCAATTGCCGAGAGACGACCCGCGCACGTCGGCGTTCCTGCTCGCGGTTCGGCGGGCCTCGGGAGGTGCGAGTTACGAGGCCTATCGAGACGACCGGCGGCCGTGGCACTCGGCGGTCGCCGCGACCTACGCCCAGGCCACGGCGCCGCTGCGCCGTCTCCAGGATCGGTACGTGATCGAAGCCGCGATCGCGGTTGCCGACGGTCGCACCGTCGACGACGCCGTCCAGGGCGCCTTCGAGACCCTGCCGAAGGCGATGTCGCGCGGCGAACAGCGCGCCAATCGGGCCGAGCGACTGGCGCTCGACCTCGCCGAAGCGGTCGTGCTGTCGGGCCGGCAGGGACACACGTTCCCGGCGGTCGTGATCGACGAGGGCGAATGGGGCGTCGAGTTCCAGATCGCCGATCCGGCGGTGCTCGGACGCGTGCGCGCCCATCACATCGACCCCGGCGACGAGATCAGGGTGAAGCTGGTCAGCGTCGACGTCGAGACCGCCGAAGTGGTGTTCGAACGCGTCGCCTGAGGCGCTAGCCCTGCACCAGGCGGTGCACCCCGCCGGAACGCTCGAGCACGTACAGCTCACCGTCGGCTCCGGTGCGGACGGCCGAGATCTCCTGCAAGCCGTCGAGCAGGACGAGGTTGCGCCCTCCGCCGGCGTCGAAGGCCCAGACCCGACCTGCGCAGTAGTCGCCGTACACGAAGGCCGGCGCCAACTCGGCGATCGCCGTGCCGCGGTACACCGCGCCCCCCGACACCGAGCAGCCCTCGGCGTGGGTGTAGGTCCACACCGGGAAGACGGTGTTGCCCGGATCGGCAACGTCGTCGTTGTACCGGTCGTTGCCTTCGAAGGCGCTCCACCCGAAGTCGACACCCCAACCGGCGGGGTGCTCGGCGGTGGGGCCGACCAGGTTGATCTCCTCGATTGCGTTCTGCCCGACGTCGGCGATCCACAGGTTGCCGTTGACGGCGTCGAAGCCGATCCGCCATGGATTCCTGAGGCCCCACGACCAGACCTCGGGCGCGCCGGCGAGGTCGCCCATCTGACCGGTGGCGAACGGGTTGTCGGCGGGGATGCCGTAGGCCCGGTCGCCTGAGGGGTTCGGGTCGATGCGCAACAGCTTGCCGAGCAGGTTGGTCGGATCGCTGGCGCGCCGCTCGGGATCACCGCCCGACCCACCATCGCCGAGCGCGACGTAGAGCATGCCGTCGGGCCCGACCGCCAGGTCGCCGCCGTTGTGGTTCGGATAGGGCTGGTCGACCGTGATCAGGACCCGTTCGGCGGCGACGTCGAACGCTCCGTCGGCGGCCACGGGGTACTCGGCGACGACCGTGTCCCCGTCGTTGTCGGTGTAGTTGAGCCAGGCGCGAGCGCCGTCGGCGGCGAAGGCCAGCCCGAGCAGGCCGCGCTCGCCGTCGGCGCTGGTGCGGTCGGTCACGTCGGCCACGACCGACGTCGCAGCATCGGCGCCATCCACCAGGGTGAGCTTCACGACGCGACCGTCCTGCTCGACCACGTACGACGCCGGATCGCCGGGCCGGACCGCGAGCCCGACCGGTTGCTCCAGCGTTGCCACCAACTCGGAGGCGACGACCGGATCCCCGACCACCGGTTCCGGTGGCGGCGCCGGCGGAGCGGTGGTCGCCGCACCCGGCTGGGTTGCCGGCAGCGTCGACCCCGATGGTGCGGCGTCCGACGTCGACGGCGGCGAGGCAGACGACGTCGGTGGCGCGGACGCGGCTGACCCCGACGGCGTGGTGGTGACGACCGTGCTCGCCGAACCGTTCGCCGACTCGGCGCCGCTGTCCTGCTCCGGGTCGTCGCTGCAGGCGGTGGCCACGACCGTCAGGGCGAGGCAGGCAACCAGAGCGCGCTTCATCGCTTGACCCGAATCAGGCCTTCCTGCACCACATTCACGACGAGATCGCCCCCGGCGGTGAAGATCGACCCGCCTGCGAAACCGCGTGCCGACGAGCTCGAGATGGCGCGCTGTTCGTACAACAACCACTCATCTGCCCGAAATCGGCGGTGAAACCACATGGCATGGTCGAGGCTGGCCATCATCAGGTCGTCGGTGAACCCCGACAGGCCGAACGGCCGAAGGGCGGTGTCGAGCAGGGTCAGGTCGCTGAAGTAGGTGACGATGCAGGCGTGCAGCACCGGATCGTCCGGGAGCTCGCCGTCGGCCCGCATCCACACCAGCTGCCGGTCGGACTTGACGCCGGGCTCGAGCAACGGGTCGGGGGGCACGTACCGCATGTCGATCGGGCGCGGCATGTCGTACCAGGCACCGAACCGTTCACGGTGGGGCTCCATCCGCTGCTGATGGTCGGGAAGCGACTCCGGGTCGCGGCACGTCCGGCGGGGCTTCGATGGCGTGATCGAGCCCGGGCTCGGGGTCGTGGAAGCTGGCCTGGAGGTTGAAGATCGGTCGCCCGTGCTGGATCGCCACGACCCGTCGCGTGCTGAAGCTCTTGCCGTCGCGAATGCGGTCGACCTCGTACACGATCGGAACCTTCGGGTCGCCGGGTCGTAGGAAGTACGCATGCAACGAGTGCACCAACCGTTCGGGCTCGTCGACCGTTCGTGAGGCGGCGACCAGTGCCTGACCGGCCACCTGCCCGCCGAACACCCGTTGGCGGTCCTCGTCGGGTGACACCCCTCTGAACAGGTTGACCTCGATCGGCTCCAGATCGAGCAACGCGATCAGGTCCTTCAAGGCGTCGGACATCGTGCCATGCTGCCACGCCGCGTCGGGCCGGCGCCGTCGACCGTGACGTCGACCTGTCCCGTCAGCGAAGGAGGCGAGCGAGTAGGCGAGCGAGCCGACCATCAAATACGGAGGACATGAGCGGAATGAAAAGGAGCGGAGCGACCTATCCGCTCATGTCCTAAGTGCGACGGCGCCGATCAGCTCGAGTGTGGCGAGGTCGTTGGCCTGCAACGAGCGCGTGCTCATCGTCCAGAGCGTCGAGTCGATCACGACGCTGCGCTGGATGGCGTCGGCGTACCCGTTGTCGACCGGGTAGCACATCTCCAGCCGCTCCAGACCGTCACCGAAAACACCGCGCAGTTCGGCCGCGGTGTCGCCGGCGGCGTTCTCGGGCACCCCGAACCAGACCGCCACGTCGTCGATCGGCACCACGTCGCAGTACCAGTCACCGAAGCCGCTCGCTTGACCGTTGCCGCACAACTGGGCACGTGTGTAGGTGTCGACCGACAGCCAGTAGACCGGGCTGGTGTCCGCCACGTCGCCCTCGACGAGCTCGCGGCACTCGCTGGTCGGCTGGTCTTCGGGCGCTTGGTGCGAGAGCCTGCCGACCTCGGTGATGGAGTCGCCGATGTCGAACACGATCGCCCCGTTGAAGCCGTCGGCGTACGACTGGACAGGCAGGATCGCCGTCGAACCGATCATCTGGAACGCGTGGTGGTCGTACTCGGCCGCCGATTGGGCGTTGTCGAGCGTCCACGTCGAGATCTCGACCGGATCGGCAGGGTCGGCGGTGTCGAACAGGCTCAGCTTGAGGCCCGTGACCATCCCTTCCTCGGTGGCCGCCCGCCCGACACCCAACACCCGGTGCTCGGCGACCGGATGGAGGTAGGTCGAGAACCCGGGGATCTTGAGCTCACCGGTGACACGCGGTGCCATCGGATCGCTCAGGTCGAGCACGTAGAAGGGATCGACCTGGCGGAACGTGACGGCGTAGCCGCGGTCGCCGATCAGGCGGGCCGAGTAGAGCGCCTCGCCGCGGCCGAGCCCTCCCACCTCGCCGACCGGAGCCAGCAGGTCACCCTGTTCCTCCAGCACGGTGAGTCGTGTCTCGCTCAGGTTCGACTGGTCCCACGGTGTGCCGTCGGTGGTGAGCACCCGCAGGTACCCCTGGTGCTCGTCGAGCGAGAACGAGTTGAGCAGGGTGCCCGGCACGGATCCGGAGGCGAGGTACTGGACCGGGGTGTCGGCGGCGATGGCGAAGGCGTGCAAGTCGGTCTCGTAGTCGTCGGCCCAGGCGATCATGTCGTCGGCGACACTGGCGTCGGCGGCGAGCCAGCGAGTGGTGGCGACGTAGAACCGGTCGAGCGAGGCGTACACCGTTTGCCCCGCGGCGAGCACGCCGCTCGCATCGGCGCGCTGGAACCCGTCGGCGAGGCCGGCGGCGAGGTCGATCCCGAGCACCGAGATCACGTCGAATCCGGAGAAGTCGGCGGGGTGCTGGAGCTGGGCGCAATCGAGCAGGTCGCCGCTGACCGCCGCCCCGTTCGACGTCAGCTCGTACTGCGGGACCCAGTCGGCGAGCACCGAGTTGTCGATCAGGTTCCGGTTGGCCGCGATCGCGGCCTCCTCACCGGCGATGTTCTGCGGGTAGAGCCATGGCATCCACTGCGGTCCGCTCGATACGGCGAGCAGCAAGCGGTCGCCGATCGCACGCGCGTTCAGGTACTGACCCTCGATTCGCAGTGTCGTCGCGATCCGCAGTGCCGACGGCTGTGAGAGGTCGACCTCGATGATCGTCGCCGACGGCAGGTTCGTCATCGGCATCCCGTCAGAGCGGCATCGCTCTCCGGTGCGAACCCGGCCTCGGCATCGACGGGGGCGATGGTGGACGGGACGGCGACGTCGACCGGCATCGGCCCGCCCCACGCGCCCGAGTTGGTGAGCAGCACCGCCCGATCGCCGTTGAGGAACAACTGGTGGCCCCAGCCCTCCGGGATCGTGAGCTGGCCGGCGACCACCGGCGATCCACTGGTGATGTCGACATAGGTGAGGACGTTCTCCGAGATCGTGATGATCCGGTTGCCATCGGCCTTGATGATGTCGGGCTCGTCGACACCCTCTTCCTGGGTGTTGGTGCCGGACACCGACGAGTCGGTCGCCGAACCAGAATCGTCGCCACCAGCTCGGCTCGTCGCCTCGGCGGATGCCGGCGACGGATCCGTGAGTGCCCCCGTTGCCTCGGTCGCGGCTGCTGCCATCGTGGCGGCCGGGGCCTCGGTCGCCGCCGCCATGTCGAAGCTCGCGTCCTCGACGAGTCGGGAGGCGGCCATCAACGGCCACGGGTAGCCGGTCGGATCGAGGCCGTACGGACCGACACGCTCGTGGGCCTGCCACTTGACGTGGTCGAGATAGGCCGAGCAGTCGGCGAACGGCGCCAGTCGCAAGAACTGCCGCCCGCGACCACCGCCGCCGTTGCCGAGCGGTTGCTCGACGCTCGACATCGACCTGGTCGGCGTCGCCGCCCGCGGCGGAGGTGGGGGTGACGTCGACCCCGCCGGCGTCCTCGGCGGTGCACGCCGTGCCGACGACGCCGATCGACAGCATCAGAGCCAGGAGAGATCGATGGTTCGCACGCATGGGCCTTGGACGCCGGGAGTGTCACCGCGGTTCCCGCTGTCACCTCTCCGTAGCATGGCCCGATGTCGCTCGACCCGAGGCTGCGCAGGCTGGCGCTGTCGACCAAGGGCTTCATGCCTGCCGACGAGGGTGACGGCTTGCACGCCGCGGCAATGTCGGCCGCCGCCGCCGTGCCCGGCGCGCCGTTCGTCGAGGTCGGCTCGTACTGCGGGCGCTCGACGATCTGGCTCGGCGACGCCGCCCGCCGATCGGGAACGATCCTGTTCGCCGTCGACCACCACCGCGGCTCGGAGGAGAACCAGGCCGGATGGGAGCATCACGATCCTGAGCTGGTCGATCCGGCGGCGGGCGTGATCGACACGTTGCCGTATTTCCGCACCGCGGTTCGAGCCGCCGGGCTGGAAGCCGACGTGGTCGCCGTCGTCGGTCGATCACCGGTCGTGGCCCGGCATTGGTCGACACCGCTGGCTCTGCTCTTCATCGACGGAGGTCACGGCGTGCAGCCGGCGCATGACGACTACGTCGGTTGGAGCCCGCACGTGGCGGTTGGTGGCGCGTTGGCGATCCACGACGTGTTCCCCGATCCCGCCGACGGTGGCCGCCCCCCGTACGAGCAGATCTACCGCCCGGCGATCGACAGCGGACGCTTCGAGCTGGCGTCGGTGACCGGCTCGCTGCGCGTGCTCACTCGTCGCGCCTGACCGCTACGTCGATGTGCCGCGTTCGGCGCGCATCGACTCGAGGGCGGCGGCGATCGCCGCCTTCGTCCGCTCGCGCAACGCCGGCACGTCGTGCTTGTCGAGCCCGGCGGTCTCGATCGGGTCGAGCACGCGCACCTCGGCGTCGCTGTAACCGAATCGCCAGTCGTGCTTGATCAACGCCTCCCGGGTGCCGAGCACGGCCAGCGGGAGGATCGGTGCTCCCGCCTGGATGGCGACGCGGAACGCGCCGTCCTTGAACTCCTGCAGCTCACCGGTCATCGAACGCGTGCCCTCGGGGAAGATCATCACCGACACACGCTTGGAGAGCCGATCGCGGCACTCGATCAACGCCTGTGCACCGGCCTTCTTGTCGCCGCGATCGAGCCGGATGTCGCCCGCCATCTGCATGCCCCAACCGACGAACGGGATCTTGAAGAACTCGCTCTTGCTCATCCACTTCATCTCGAACGGAAGGTGGGAGATGAGCAGGATGTCGGCGAAGCTCTCATGGTTGGCCACCACCACGTACGGGCGGCGTGGATCGCTCGGGATCGTGCCCGTCACCGTGAACTTCCAGACGGGGTTGAGCTTCTGGTGGACGACCGCGATCTGACGGAACATGTAGCCGGCGCGGTAGCGCCCTGGGTCGCGCCACGTGACGAGCCGGATCAGGCCGACGATCGGAACGATCACGAACACGGCAGCGCCGAGCACGAACCACGACCAGACGGACAACACCGTGCGCGCCGGCTTCGATCGCATCAGTCGTGACACGAACGGCGAGTCTACGGTCGACCCGGTTGCCGGAACAGGCGACGCGTCAGCCGGCGAGGGCGCGGATCGAGGGCGGCACGAACAGGTCGCTGGCGGCTGACGCACCGGTGATCGCATCGGCGGCCAGGATCACGGCTGCCGCCGTGTACGACGTGCACTCGTCGGCCGGGAACACGATTCGATTCGGGTGCACGAGCCCGGTGACGTACGAGCCGTCGGGGCGACGGTGACCGCGTGTCCACCGGAGCAGGTCCTTGGCAGTGGCGAAGTCGCCGATCGCGGCATGTGCGATGGCCGCCTCGGCGGTCTCGGAGGCGGTGACCCACGGTTCATCCGACACGCACCGGATGCCGAGCCGCTCCATCGCGAACACCGGCCAGCCGTCGCCGAGGCGGATCTTGGCGTCGACGCCGCCGATCGCGCCGGTGAGCACCGGGTAGTACCAGTCCATCGCCCACCGTTCCTTCGGCTCGAAGGCGTTGGGGGCGCATGCGACCACGGAGCACATCACGTCGGCGGCCTCGACCCAGTCGGGCCGGGGGGACCCGGTGGCGCAACCGACCGCGGCCGCGCACCGCAACGCGTGCTGGATCGACGAGGTGCCGGTGAGCAGGGCGTAGTCCCACGGCTGGTCGTCGGGCTCGACCGCCCACAGCACGAGGCCGTCGGACCGCCGGAGCGACAGCACCCAGTCGAGGGCGCGCTCGACGGTGGGCCACATGTTGTCGACGAAGCCGCGATCGCCGGTGCAGCGCCAGTGGTGCCACACGCCGGTGGCCACGTAGGCGCACACGTTCGTGTCGAGCTTGGCGTCCTCGACGGTGTCGTCGCGGTCGCCGTCGGCGACGTAGTAGTTGTGCCAGCTGCCGTCGGGTCGCTGGATGTCGGCCATCCACTCGTAGGCGTGCTCGGCCTCGGCGTGGAAGCCGGCGACGTCGAGCGCCATCGCCGACTCGACGTGGTTCCACGGATCGCAGTGGGCGCCGTGGAACCAGGGGATCATGCCGCTCGCGGTCTGGAGCGAGGCGAGGTGCTCGGCCGAGCCGACGACCTCGTCCGCCGACAGCACGCCCGGTAGGTCGGGGATCGAGCTCACGGGTGCACCATCGTGAGCTCGTTGACGAGGCCGACGAGTTGGTGCACCCGTGAGCCTTCGGCGCCGTCATCATCGCTCGCTGCGCTCGCTCATGTCGACCGTCGAGCACACCGGCGGGCTTGGTGGCGTAGTGCACGCAGCTCTTCCCGAGCAGCGGTGCCAGCGCCTTCTCGGCGAGGCGTGTGCTGCGTGGCTGCGACACGATCTCCCACTCGAGGAACTTCCGGTACTTGACGACCGCCGGATGTGTCTCGTTGTGTGGACCGACCGCGCACCGCAGCCACCAGTAGGGCGAGTGCAGGGCGTGCGCCCGGTGATAGCCGTCGACGGTGAGCCCGGCGGCGCGCAGCTTGGCGCTCAGCTCGGTGCGTGAGTAGATCCGGACGTGGCCACCCTCGCTCTTCGGAGCGTGGTACTCGTCGCTGAGCTTCCAGTTGATGGTCTCGGGCAACTGGGCCGGCACGGTGGCCGCGAAGCGACCACCGGGGCGCAGCACGCGCACCATCTCGTCGATCGCGGTCACATCGTCCTGAATGTGCTCGAGCACCTCGGAGGTGATGACGGCATCGAACGTGTCGTCGGCGAACGGGAGCCGTCGCCCATCGCCGCGCAGGACACCGATCAGCCGCTCGGGCGGGATCTCACCGGCCTCGACCATCGCCGCCAGGGTGTCCCGGGTCTGCACGACCTCGTCGGCGGCGTAGTCGAGGGCGACCACGCGCGCCTGGCGGCGGGCGCACTCGTAGACGTGGCGGCCGAAGCCGGACCCGACGTCGAGCACGCGGTCGCCAGGGCGCAGCCCGAGTCGTTCGAATCGGATCGTCAGCATCAGATCCGCCCGTTGCGACGCAGCTTGGTGATGTTCTGGGGCATCGCCAGCACCTCGCGGTACTGCTCGACCGTGAGCTCTGCGCAGCGTCGCCATGTCCAGCGGTCGAGCACACGCTGACGACCGGCGGCGCCGACTGCGGCGCGCAGGTCGGGATTGGCGATCGCCTGCCGGATGGTGGCGGCGAGATGGTCGGCATCGCCCTTGCGGCAGCGGAACACGGTCTCGCCGTCGGTGCCCGTGACCTCGGGGAGGGCGCCCCCGTCGGTGGCGACGAGCGGGGTGCCCGAGCACATCGCCTCGATCGCCGGCAGGCTGAAACCCTCGTAGAGGCTCGGCACCACCGCCAACTCCGCCTCGCTGTACAGCTCGACGATGCGCTCGTCGGACACGCCCGACACGAACGTGATGTGGGGTGCCAACCCGAACTGGTCGATCAGTTGCAGCGACTTGCCCGGCTTCGCCCGCCCGATCACCGTCAGCGTGATGTCGTGCCCGTCGGCGCGCAGCTTGGCGATCGCCTCGATCAGGAACGCCAGCCCCTTCAAGGCGACGTCTGCCGACGCGGTGGTGATCAAGCGACCGGGAACCCGGGCGACGCCGGGGACCGGCTTGAACAGATCGGGGTCGACGCCCACCGGCACGAGCCGCATGCGGTCGAGCTCGACCCCCATGTCGGTGTGGATGTCCTGGATCGAGTTCTCGCTGACCACGACGACCCGCGGCATCTGCGATGCGACCTTGCCCTGCATCTTGACGAAGCTGTACCAGCGTCCGATCGACCAGCGCTTGAAGCCGTTGGGCGCGGCCTCCATCTCGAGCATCCGGTCGCGCGGTGATCGGGTGGTGGAGGGTGACGATCAACGGGATCTTCTGCTCGAGCTTGGCGATCCCGTAGCCGAGGCACTGGTTGTCGTGCACGAGGTCGAACTCGCCGAGTCGCTGCTGCAGGTGATGGTTGACGCGGGCGCTGAACGCGAGCGGCTCGGGGAACACGCCGGTCGAGAACTGGGCGACCTCGAGCAGGTCGTAGCGGGTCTTGAACTCCCAGTAGGCGGGGAAGCGCCCTGGGTACTCGTCGTTGAACAGGTCGAGGCTCGGGAGCTTGGTGAGCTTGATCCGTTCGTCGAGCACCGGGTACGGCTGGCCGCCGAACACCTCGACCGAGTGGCCGAGATCGACGAGCGCCTTGGTGAGATGGCGGGTGTAGATGCCTTGGCCGCCCACGTGCGGCTTGCCGCGGTACGTCAGGTAGGCCAGGGACAGGGGCGCACCGGGATCGAGCATCCTCGGTTCGGGCATCAGGACAGGCTAACCAGGCAGTGTTACCGTCTGGTAACGACCGGCTCAACCGCCTGCGACGTCGGTCACGCAGGCCGAAATCGGTCAGCTGAGCAGGTCGAACGCGTACCAGGCCGAGAGCGACTGGCCGGGCTCGAGCCGGTTGGGGCCGCAGCGTGAAGGCGTCGGGCGGGGCGGTCTGGGGCTCGATGCAGGTGGCGTGCTCCGGCATGTCGAACACGACCCAGTCGTCGCAGTTCGACGTCAGCTTCACGTCGACGCCGCCGATCGTGATCTCGACCGGCTCGGTGTTGACGAAGCAGTCGTCCCACGGTCCGGGTGGCACGTCGACGAGCTCGTCGACGGCGATGTAGTCGTCGTCGCGCCTGTACATCGCCTGCGGTGTGAAGGCGATTCGATCGGGCTTGCGGAACCACGGGTGCCACCCGAGCGCGGCGGGCATCGCCCGTGAGGCGGCGGCGACGGACAGTTCGCAGCGCAGCGACGGACCGTCGATGCTGATCACCTGGCGTGCCACGCCGCCGAATGGCCACGTCCCGTCGCTGGGGAGTGTCAGCTCGAGCTCCACTGCGTCGGACGCCCGGCGAGTGACGGTCCAGCGGGCTGCGTAGCCGACGCCGTGGATCGCATGGTCGCCGAAATTGATCGGCAGCGAGTGCTCGGCACCGTCGAACGAGAAGCGACCGCGTCTGATGCGGCCCGCCCACGGCACCATCGGGTACGAGCCCCACGCGAACACCGATCCCGGATCGGGACCCTCACCGCGACCGATCAGCAGGTCGACGCCGTCGGCGGTGATCTGGACGAGGCGGCCACCGTCGTCCGGAGCGATCTCGACACGCAGCCGGTCGTTGCCGATCACGATCGGCTCGGCCGCGACCCGGCTGCGGTCGAGCTGCCGCAGCCATGCGGGCAGGCGGGTCGGTCGCCCGTCGGAGGTGATGCATCCGTGAGCGGTGACGGCAGTCGCCCGCACGTCACCCTCGACGGCGAGCACGTAGGCCATCTGGAACGTCGCCCGATCGACCTTCGACAGCGCGACGTGGACGTCGACGACTTCGTCGAACCGCATCGGCTGCCGGTACTGCAGCGACACCTCGAGCACCGCCATGTCGAGGCCTTCGTCGCGAATCGACTGGTACGGGTGCCCGATGTGGCGCAGATAGGCGACCCGCGCCTCTTCCATGATCGGGAGGTAGCGACTGTGGTGCACGATGCCCATCGCGTCGGTCTCGGCGAAGCGCACCCGGGTCTGGTGGTGGAACTCGTAGTCCATCGGGTCGGTGGACGGGTCGGCCGTGATGCGCACGTGGTGAACATACTGGTGGGGATGACGCCGGCCGTGCGCGAACTGGACGCTGCGGGGATCGCCTACACCGTGCACGAGTACGAACACGACGGGTCGTCGCGCGACTTCGGCATGGAAGCCAGCGACAAGCTCGGGCTCGATCCCGATCAGGTGTTCAAGACGCTGCTCGTCACCGCCGACGGACGCCAAGCGGTGGCGATCGTGCCGGTCAGCGGCAAGCTCTCGCTCAAGTCGATGGGGAAGGCGCTCGGCGCCAAGCGCGTCGACATGTGCGACCCGGCGGTCGCCGAGCGGATCACGGGTTACGTGCGCGGCGGCATCAGCCCGTTCGGTCAGAAGAAGCGGTTGCCCACGGTGCTCGACGAGATCGCCACGGTGTTCGACGTCGTCTACGTCAGCGGCGGCAAGCGCGGCCTCGACCTCGGCATCGCCCCGGGCGACCTGATCAGCGTGCTCGACGCGACGGTCGCCGACATCGCCACCGCCTGAGAGCGTCGACCCGAGCCGCTGGCGGCGACCGAGGCCCTATCGAGAGGGATGGCGCAGCATCGCTTCGATGCGGGCGACGCGAGTGCGGGCCGGGGGATGGCGACGCGGCGAGCCGGGCTCGCCACCCGACGGGCCGCACCCCGCCGCCGAGCCTGATCACCTCGCGCAAGGCATCGGCGAGCGGCTTGCCGTATCCCATCCGCACGGCGCGGCGGTCGGCTTCGAACTCGGCGCCCTGGCCGACGGCGTTGGCCATCGCGTCCGACGCGTAGAGCGCCGCCAGGAACACCCACGACACCGCCGTCAGCAATCCCGCCAGCAGCCGGCCGAGCGCGGTCAGTGCCGCCGAGTGCGACACGAAGGCGTCGGTGGCGGCCCGGGCGACGTTCTGGAGGAAGAACCCGATCCGGGCCAGCAGCAGCACCGGCAGTGACAGCCAGTGCCCGAGCGTCAGCGCCGCCGTGTGGAGGCCGAGGTGGTGGCTCAGCTCGTGGGCGAGCACGCCCGACAGCTCGCGCGTGCGTCAGCTCCTCGATCGCGAACGACGTGACGACGACCAGGTGCCCGCCGCAGGCGAAGGCGTTGAGCTCGTCGGAATCGATGCACGCGCACTGCGTAGCGGTACTGGGGCAGGTTGGCCTTGGCGGCCAGGTCGCGCCAGATCGGGGCGATCACCGCCAGCTCGTCGTCGCTGGGCGGGCGCGTCCCCAGCAAGCGCCCGAGCAGGGCGACCTGGATCCGCGGGACGAACAACAACGCTGCCGAGCGCCAGCCAGACGACAGGGACGATCCAGAACGGGAGCGCCGGCCACGAACAGGCACCGGGAGCCACAGCGACCACCATCGCGAGCAGCCAGAACGGCACGAGCACGACCACCGGGAGTAACGCGGTGAGCGCCGACCGTTCGACATGCCGGCGATCGCTGCCGACCGGACTCTGACATCGTTGGGAGGATACGCAGCCATGACATCGTTCTCGCGCCCTGAGTGGGCGGAACGGCCACAGTCTGCGCACGCCGTCAAGAACACTTCAAGTACCCGTCTCGACGATGCCGACAAAAGGTCGTGGATTCGAATGCCGTGGCCTCCGCCGAGCCGTGCGCGTCCCCAGCGGTGCGTGAGCTGCTGCAGACGCGCCGCCGACGAGCAGGACACGAACCCGGCCGTCGCCAGGCAACATGCCCTGCAGGCACGGGTCGACGGCCCGCGCCGACGGCGACAAGGTCGGCGAGGCCGAGGCGCTCTACCGTCTGGCGAGCATCGCCCACTTCGGCGGCGACCCGGAGGCGGCGTTCGGGCTGGCGATGGAAGCCGAGCGAGATCGCCGAGCAGTGCGGCGCCAAGCTCGTGCTCTCGCTGGTCGGTGCACCTGCTCGGCATCGTCCACTATCAGGCGTCCAACTTCTCCGAAGCGCTCGACCACTGCCTGCGCGCGCTCGACGTGTACCACTCGACCGGCGACGACGTCGATGCCGGCAACATCCTCAACACGATCGCCGCGATCTATCACTCGATGGGCGACAACGACCGGGCGGTCGTCACCTACGAACAGGCGCTGGCGGCGTCCGAGCCGTTCGGACGGATGCAGATGGTGGCCCTGATCCTCGGCAACATCGCCCGCATCCGGTCGTCGCGATCGGAATATCTGCCGGCGGTGTCGATGGGTCGGCGGGCGGTCGAGATCGCCCGCGACCACAACCCGTCGATCGTCACCAACCTGCTCGCCGACCTGGCCGAGGCGTACATGGGTCTGGCCGACCGGCAGAAGGCCGCCGAGTGCTTCGCCGAGGCGCGCCGCGTGCTCGCCGACGCGTCGGCGGATCGGCACCGAGCCGAGCTACTCGGCGCAACTCGGCGTGATGGTCGCCGAGGGCCGGGTCGCCTCTGCGCAGCGGTGCGCTCGACGACGCGATCGCCGTGCTGCAGGCGGCGCTCGACATGTCGGAGCGCACCGAGTCGCGCGAGTACGAGCTCGAGATCAACGACCTGCTGGCCACGGCGTTCAAGCGCAGCGGCCGCTTCGAGGAGGCGCTCGAGTCGACGCGAGCGCCACGACGCCCAGTACCGCAAGATGTTCACCCACGCCGCCGACCTGCGGCTGCGCACGCTGCAGGTGGCCCACGACACGGCGACCGCCCGCCAGCAGGCCGAGATCTTCCGGCTCCGCACGCAGGAACTCGAAGTGATGGTGGCCAGCGACGACCGCGTGCACGCCGGATCGGCGACCGCCGCCTCGCACCAACTCGAGGCGTTCGAGCAACTCGCGATCCTCACCGAGTTCCGCGATGCCGAGACCGGTGAGCACACCAACCGCGTCGGCGACCTGGCGGCCGAGATCGCGCCACGCCCTCGGCCACTCGCCCGAGTGGTGCGAGCAGCTCCGCCTGGCGGCCCGACTCCACGACGTCGGCAAGGTCGCCGTGCCCGACTCGGTGCTCCGCAAGACCGGCCCGCTGACGGTCGAGGAGTACGAGATGATGAAGGCCCACACGAGCATGGGCCATCGGATCCTGGCCGGCAACTCGGCGCCGATGTTCCAGATGGCTGCCGAGATCGCCCAGTCCCATCACGAGTGGTGGGACGGCAGTGGCTACCCGCTCGGCATCGCGCGCACGTCGATCGCCAGTCGCCGGCCGGATCGTCGCGCGTCGCCGACGTGTACGACGCACTGTGCAGCAAGCGGCCCGTACAAGCGGGCGTGGTCGCGCGGTCGAGGCGGCGCGGTTCGTCACATCGGGCCGAGGCGGCCAGTTCGATCCCGACATCGTCGACGCCTTCGTCGCCGTGATCGTCGGCCCGCGACCCCGAGCTGGCCGACGAGATCAAGTAACCGAGATCAACAGCTACGAGAGCGCGCGCGCGACCCAGTCGGCGACGAACGTCGGCGAGCTCGTCGGGCGGACATGTCGATCCGGCCGCCCGCCAGGCGCTGGTCGAACGACGACACGGCGCCGAGCACGCCCAACGCCAGCAGGTGCCGGATCGGCGTCGGCAATCCGGCCCGCCCGCTGCGCCTCGCGGACGAGCGCGATCACGTCGTCGAGGTAGACCTCGCTGCCGTCGCGAAGCGTGTCGGCGATCGCCGGATCGCGACGCTCGACGTCGACGAGGTCGAAGTAGGACTCGTGCTCGGCCATGAACAGCACGCTGGCCGCGGTGCCCTGGCGGATCCGGGTGAGTGGCGTCGGCATCGGCGTCCATGGCGTCGGCCTGGGCCCGGCGAAGGCTCAGGCGCATCGTGCGGACGAGCTCGGCGAACAGGTCGAGCTTGGTCGGGAAGTACCAGTAGAAGAGGCCTTTGGCGACCCCGGCCCGGTCGCAGATGTCGCGGATGCGGGTGGCGTGGTAGCCGCGGTCGGAGAACAGCTCGACGGCGACGTCGACCAGTTGCTGCTTGCGTTCGCGACCCTGTTCGGTGAGTTGTCGGCGGCGTCGTCGAGGTTCTCGGTGGCGGCGGTCACGCCGTCACAGTTCAGTCGCAGCTTGACCGCTGGGTCAAGCCCGATGCCTGGTAGAAACCACGCCGATGAACGCCAGGTCAGACACCGCGTCGACGAGTGAGTCGACGTGCGGTGATCGACGGGTTGCGAAGCCGTGGTCGCACGTCGCCGGCTCGTCGGTCGGTGCGCTCGTGGTGCACGGCTTCACCGGCACCCCTGCTTCGTCCGCGCGGATCGCCGAGCGATGGCGGCCGCCGGTCACGACGTCGAGCTGCCACGCCTGCCCGGCCACGGCACCACCGTCGACGACATGCTCGCCACCGACTGGGCGGCGTGGTCCGAGGCCGTGGCGTTCGCCCGACGCGCGCCTCGCCGAGCGCGTCGAACGCGTCGTCGTGATCGGTCAGAGCATGGGCGCCACGCTGGTGCTGTGGTCTGCGCTCGACGCATCCCGACATCGCCGGCGATCGTGTGCATCAACCCGCTCACACAGGTCCGCGACGCCGAGACGATGGCGATGATCGACGACTTCCTCGACGACGGGATCGACGATCGTGCCCGGCGAAGGGTCCGACATCGCCGATCCCGATTCGTCCGACATCGCCTACGCCGGCACGCCGCTGGCACCGCTGCAAGTCGTTGCTGCTCGACGGCGTGGCGCCGATCACCGACCGGTTCGCCGAGCTGACGATGCCGCTGCGACTGTTCACGTCGCGGCAACGACCACGTCGTCGACCCGGCCGACAGCGAGCACCTCGCGGCGACGTACGGCGGGCCGGTCGCAGCACACCTGGCTCGAGCGCAGCTTCCACGTCGCCACCCGCGACTACGACCGCGACCTGATCGTCGCCGAGTCGTTGGCGTTCGTCGCCGCCGTGCCGATCGTGACCATCGTCGCCACGATCATCGGTTCGATCCCGAGCCCGTCCAGGAGCGCGATCTCGATCGGGCCGCTCGACCTTCGGCTGTACGGATTGATGATCGCGCTCGGCGTGATCGCCGGCGTGTGGTTGCTCGGACGGCAGCTCGAGCAGTCCGGGCTCGGCACCGCGCGACGACGCCAGCTCGATCGGCATGTGGGCGGTCGTCGCCGGCATCATCGGCGCCCGCCTCTACCACGTGGTCACCGACTGGTCGCGCTTCTCCGACGACCTCGGCTCGATCCCGAAGATCTGGGAGGGCGGGCTCGGCATTCCCGGCGGGTTGCTGGCCGGGATCGTCGTCGGGGCCTGGCAGGCCAAGCGACGCGGCATCCGGGCGGCGGTGGTGCTCACGTTCGGGGCGCCGGCGATCGCGCTCGCCCAGGCGATCGGGCGGTGGGGCAACTGGTTCAACCAGGAGCTGTTCGGCAAGCCGACCGACCTCCCGTGGGCGCTCGAGATCGACGACGAGCACCTGCCCGCCGGCTACCCGTCCGGCACCACCTTCCACCCGGCGTTCCTGTACGAGTCGCTGTGGAACTTCGCCCTGTGCGGGTTCCTGCTGTGGGTGCAGCGCCGGTTCCAGCTCGCCGCCGGCCGCCTGATGGGCGTCTACCTGATCGGTTACGGGATCGGCCGGTTCTGGATCGAGGGTCTGCGGATCGATCCCTCCCACGAGGTCGCCGGGCTGCGCTGGAACCAGTGGGTCTCGCTGGCGGCGATCGCCGGCGGCACCATCTATCTGCTCGCCACGTGGGGCAAGAAGTGGGACGAGCTGCCGGCGACGGTCGACGCATCGAGCGCGCCGGTCGAGCACGTCCGCGACGCCGATGCCGTGATCGAGACCGACGATCCCGTCGATCCACGTCGACCCGTCGACGCCGACGCTCTAGCGACGGGTACTGACCCCGCGGTACCGCACCGGGCGCTCGGTGAGCTCCTCGTCGTAGTGCGCCGCCCAACCGGCGATGCGGGCGACCGCGAAGAGGGACGCATCGCGTGGCAGGCCACCGATGAACACCATGGCGCCGAGCCCGAGGTCGATGTTCGGGTGCTGGCCCAGCCGGCGGCCGGCCTCCACCAGCACCTCGTCGACGACGCGGTAGCGCCCGTTCGGGTCGGGCAGGGCGCGGACCGAGTCGAGCAGAGGAGCGAGGCGCGGATCGCCATTGCGATAGACGGAATGTCCGAATCCGGGGAGGCGCTGTCGACTGGAGAGCACGCGATCGACCGCCCGCGCGGCACCGTGCTCGACGGCGTCGTCGAACAGATCGGCGGCGGCCGTGCTCGCCGACCCGTGCAACGGTGCCGCCGACGACGTTGAGCCCGGCGGCGATCGACGCGTAGGGATCGGCGCGGACCGAGCAGGCGACGCGCACGGCGAGCGTGCTCGTGGCCAACTCGTGGTCGGCGAGCAGCACCAACGCGCGTGACACGGCGGTGACGAGGTCGGCCGACGGCCGTCGCTGCCAGGCAGCAGCCAGCCGCGTGGCGATGTCGCCGGAGACCGGACCGCCGAGCAGCGCTCGGAGCGATGGCGAGCAGGCGGCGGGCGGCGGCGGCGGCGTCTCCGTCGCTCGTCCGTGCGTCGGACAGCGTGGTCGCCGCCAGCGCCAGGCGCACCACCGGATCGTGGGCGCCGGCGGCATCGGCGACGCTCCGGCAGCGCGCCAGCGCGGCGCGGTCGACCGGCCACCGGCACCCGTCGGCGACCGAGTGTCCCGGTCCAGAGCAACTCGGCGACCTGCTCGAAGGAGTGCGTGCGGGCGAGCGCATCGGCGGCGTGACCTCTGTACGTGACGCCTTCGTCCTGGAGGTCGGTGATCGCCGGAACTGATCTCGACATCGATCGTGGCTCGCGACGCTCGCGACGAGCACGGGTTCGACCCGCCAGTCGCTCGATCTCGTCGCGGGGATACAGCGATGTCCGTCCGTCGACGGCGGTCGTGCGGCCGACGACGCCGCGACTCACGTACGCGTACAGCGTCGGCTTCGTGACACCGAGCATGCGGGCCGCCTCGCCGGCGCTGACATACGTCGTCATGGATGCATGGTCGCGAGTCCACGTGTATTCGTCAACGTTGATTCGATCAATGTTGATTTGAACGGTCGCGGGAGCGGACACTCGATGGCATGGAAGACCTGATCGACGTACCGGCCGGATTGCACAACGTGGCGGTGACCGACACCGAGATCGGTGACGTCCACGGCGACGAAGGCTTCTACCACTACCGCCAATACGACGCCACGGAGTTGGCGCGACTGGCGACCTTCGAGGACGTCTGGTACCTGTTCGAGCGCGGTGAGCTCCCGAGTGCGTCGGAGCGTGATCGGTTCCGCGTCGATGTCGCGGCGCTGCGCGCCGTGCCCGGTGTGCTCGACGAGCTGGTCGACGTCGTCGCCCGCACCTCCGGCGACGCCCCTCTGGCGCAGCTGCGCACCGTGCTGTCGGCATCGGCGGCCGCGATCGGTGCCGGCCCGATGCTCGATGTCGACGCCCGGACGGCGGGTCGAGGACGCGCGCCGGTTGGCGGCGATGGTGCCGGCCGTGCTCGGCGCGGCTGCACCGGCGGGCATCGGGGACTGCCGGGCGTGCAGCCGGAACCATCGCTCGGGCACGCCGCGGCCTACCTCCACGCGGTGACGGGACAGATCCCGCTCGCGAGGCCCATGCGCGTGCGCTCGAGCAGTACCTGATCCTGACCGATCGACCACGGCTTCAACGCGTCGACCTTCACGGGCCGGGTGGTGGCGTCGACCGGCGCCAGCATCGTCGATGTCGTGTGTGCCGCGATCGGCGCGCTGGCCGGTCCGCTGCACGGAGGAGCGCCGAGCCGCGCCCTCGACGCTCTCGACGCCATCGGATCGCCCGAGCGGGCCGCCGACTGGGTCCGCAACGAGGTCGTCGCCGGGCGGCGGATCATGGGGTTCGGGCACGCCGTGTACCGCGCGCCCGACCCGCGCTCGTCGTTGCTGCGACAGGTGGCCGGTGAGCTCGGTGGCGAGCTGGTCGAGCGGGCGATGGCGATCGAGGCCGAGATCCTGACGACGCTGGCCGAGCTCAAGCCCGATCGCCCGCTGCCGAGCAACGTCGAGTTCTACGCCGGCGTGATCATGGCGACCGTCGGCCTGCCGCGGACGATGTTCACGCCGACGTTCGCCGTCAGCCGGACGGTCGGCTGGTGCGCCCACGCCCTGGAACAGGCGGCGGCGGCCAAGCTGATCCGCCCGTCGGCGCGGTACGTCGGGCCGTCGCCGCGACCGGCGTTGGCGACCCGCTGAACCCGTCCGGTTTGGACGACAATGGTCGTGTGTACGTGCTCGCTGCCGACGATCCGCTGGCGATCGAAGCCACGCGGCTGGTCCAGGCCGGCGCGTTCGGAGGCACTGGCGACGCTGATCGCCGAGCACCCGGCGCTCGTCACGGCGCGGATCGGCGACTACCCCGACGGCATGTCGCGCACGTTGCTCCATGCCGCGACCGACTGGCCGGGCCACTTCCCCAACAACCCGGCGGTCGTGCAACTGCTGATCGACGCCGGCGCCGATGTCGACGCCCGGTTCGCCGGCCCGCACACCGAGACGGCGCTGCACTGGGCGGCGAGCAGCGACGATGCCGACGTGATCGACGTCCTGCTCGACGCCGGGGCCGACATCGAAGCGACCGGTGCGGTGATCGCCGGTGGCACCCCGCTGTCGGACGCCACCGCGTTCGGGCAGTGGACCGCCGCCCGGCGGCTGATCGAGCGTGGTGCCCGGTCGAACATGTTCGAATCGGCCACGCTCGGGCTGCTCGATCGCATCGCTCCGTTGTTCGACGCCGAGCCGCCGCCGACCGCCGACGACGTGACCGGCGCGTTCTGGGGCGCCTGCCACGGTGGCCAGCGGGCGACCGCCGAGTATCTGCTCGAACGCGGAGCCGATCACGACTGGGTGTCGAGCTGGGATGCGACGACTCCGCTCGAGCCGCCCGTCGGAGTGGGGCCGACGACGTGGTCGAGTGGCTGATCGGACTGGGCGCCCGCTCCGCCGGCGACTGAGCAGCGGCACGGAATACCGAAGTCGTCGGTCCGGACGATCACCACTAGCCTCGCAAGTCGTGTCTGATCGCCTCACCAGCGACGTGGTCGCCAAGGTCGCCCGCCTCGCCCGGCTCGACCTCACGCCCGACGAGCTCGAGGCGGCGACCGCTCAGCTCGGCGACATGCTCGACCACTTCGCCGAGATCGACGCCCTCGACCTGTCCGACGTCGAGCCGATGACCCAGCCGTACCCGCTGGTCAACGTGATGCGTGACGACGTCGAACAGCCCTGCCTCGACCGTGACGAGGTGCTCGCCGCCGCCCCGCAGGTGGAGGACGGACGCTTCCGGGTGCCGCCCGTGATCGGTGGCGAGGGGTGACGTCGGCGTTCGACACGGCCTCCGACATCGCCGATCGGCGTTCGGTCCGGTGCGCTGCAGGCGAGTCGACGTGATCGAGCAGCATCTCGCCGCGATCGCCGCGCGCGAGGCCGAGATCCACGCCTTCAACCTCGTCACCGCCGATGCCGCCCGCGAGCGGGCGGCGGCGATCGATGCCGCGGTCGCCGCCGGCGACGATCCGGGCCCGCTGGCCGGCGTGCCGGTGGCGCTCAAGGACAACATGTGCACGCGGGGCGTCCCCACCACGTGCTCGTCGAAGATCCTCGCCGGATGGAAGCCGCCGTACGACGCCACGATCGTCACCAGGCTCGCAGCAGGCCGGGGCGATCCTGGTCGGCAAGACCAACCTCGACGAGTTCGCGATGGGCTCGAGCACCGAGAACTCGGCGTTCGGTCCGACCCGCAACCCGCTCGACACCAGCCGCGTGCCCGGCGGGTCGTCGCGGCGGATCGGCGGCGGCGGTCGCCGCCGGGTTCGCGGCGCTGGCGTTCGGCTCCGACACCGGCGGGTCGATCCGGCAGCCGGCGGCGCTGTGCGGCGTGGTCGGGATCAAGCCCACCTACGGACGGGTCAGCCGCTACGGGCTGGTCGCGTTCGCCAGCAGCCTCGACCAGATCGGGCCGTTCACGCACACCGTGGCCGACGCCGCTCGCGCCCTGCAGGTCGTGTGCGGTCACGATCCGCTCGACTCGACGTCGATCCCGGAGCCGCTGCCCGACTACTCGGCCGTGCTCGACCGCGGCGTCGACGGCCTGCGCGATCGGCCGCATCGTCGATCTCCCCGAGGGCGCCGACCCCGACGTCGTCGAGCGCACCGAGCAGGCGTTCGACGCGCTCGCGGCAGGCGGGCGCGACGATCGTCGACGTCGAGGTGCCGGCGTTCACGTACGGCCTCACCGCCTACTACATCATCGCCCCCGCCGAGGCGTCGTCGAACCTGGCCCGCTACGACGGCGTGCGCTACGGCCTGCGGGTCGAGGCGCCCGACACCAACGCGATGTACGCGGCCACCCGCACCGCCGGGTTCGGCGACGAGGTCAGGCGCCGGATCCTGCTCGGCACGTACGCCCTGTCGGCCGGCTACTACGACGCCTACTACGGCAAGGCGCTGCGGATCCGGCGGCTGATGGCCAACGACTTCGCCAAGGCCTACGAGCAGGTCGATGTGCTGATCACGCCCGACCTCGCCGAGCGTCGCCTTCCCGTTCGGCTCGAAGACCGCCGATCCGCTGGCGATGTACCTGTGCGACACGTACACGATCCCGGCCGATCTCACCGGCGACCCGGCGATGAGCGTCCCGTTCGGCACCGGCGCCGACGACCTGCCGGTCGGCGTGCAGGTGATCGCCCCCGCGCTCGGCGAACCGGTGATGCTGCAAGTCGCCGCCGAGCTGGAACGCGCCAGCCGGTCAGTGAGCCAACGGCGATGAGCGGGTGAGCCCGTCCGATGAGCCAGGCGGGTGAGCGCCGAAGCGAAGCGGCGGCAGGCGAGCACGGAAGGCGAGCCGCAGGCGAGCCCGAGCAAGTGGACCCACGACGGCTACGAGATGGTCGTCGGGCTCGAGGTCCACGTCGAGCTGGCGACCCGCACGAAGTTGTTCTCGGCGATCGCCCAACCGGTTCGGCGACGAGCCGAACACCAACATCGATCCGGTCACGCTCGGGCTGCCCGGTGCGCTGCCGGTGCTCAACCGCCACGCCGTCGAGCTGGCGATGCGGATCGGCCTGGCGCTCAACTGCACGGTGCGGCCGTGCGCCTTCGCCCGCAAGAACTACTTCTATCCCGACATGCCGAAGGCGTATCAGATCAGCCAGTACGACCAGCCGCTCAACGTCGACGGCTGGCTCGACCTGCCCGACGGCAGCCGGGTCGGCATCGAGCGGGCCCACATGGAGGAAGACGCCGGCAAGTCGATCCACGCCGGCGGCGACGGCCGTGTGCACGGCGCCGACTACTCGCTGATCGACCTCAACCGGGCCGGCGTGCCGCTCGTCGAGATCGTCAGCCGGCCCGACATCCGCTCGCCCGAGCAGGCGCGGGCGTACGTCACCGAGCTGCGGGCGATCCTGCTCGCGATCGGCGCCTCCGACGCCAAGATGGAGGAGGGCTCGATGCGCGTCGACGCCAACGTCAGCGTCCGCAAGCCCGGCGAGCCGCTCGGCACCCGATGCGAGATCAAGAACGTCAACTCGGTCCGCTCGATCGGTCGCGCCATCGAGTACGAGGCGAAGCGTCAGATCCAGATGCTCGAGCACGGCGAGCGGGTCCGCCAGCAGACTCGTCACTGGGACGAAGGCGACGGCCGCACCCACACGCTGCGCGACAAGGAGGACGCCGACGACTACCGGTACTTCCTCGAGCCCGACCTCGTGCCGGTCGACCCGTCGGCGGAGTGGATCGACGAGGTGCGGGCGCGGCTTGCCGATGCTGCCCGCCGTGCGCCGTCAACGGCTCGCCGCTGCGGCCGGCATCGCGCCGACCAGCGAGGCGGTCGCGTCGATCGTCGAGCGCGGCCAGGACGACTACGCGCTCGCCGTCGTCGCCGCCGGCGGCGACGCCGGCGCGGGCGGTCGTGCACCTCAAGGAGGCCTTCGCCGAGCTCGGGCCACGCCCGGCCCTGCCGGCGCGCCGACGTCGCCGCGCTCACCGCGCTCGAGGTCGACGGCGAGCTCACCGCCACCCAGGCCAAGACGGTGCTGGCGATGCTGATCGAGCGAGGCGGCGGCGACGCGGCGGCGATCGCCGCCGAGCTCGGCTTCGAGGCGATGGACACGAGCGCCCTGGAGGCGATCGTCGACGAGGCGATCGCGCGCCCAACCCGACGCGTGGGCGAAGTATCTGCGCCGGCGAGCGGCAAGGCGCTGGGTGCGATCGTCGGCCACGTGATGAAGGCCAGCAAGGGCCAGGCCGACGGCAAGCTCGTCAACCAGATCCTCGCCACACGGGCCGCTGCGGCCCGCACCGACTAGCGGAAATCGGACGGGGTCCGGCGATGTCCGATTTCCGCTGAGATCGGTCCGCGTCGAGCGGCGGGCATGATGGTCGTGTCTCGATTCGCTGATGCTCGATCCCGACCGTTGCTACCGGGCCGCCCAGAGCCGCGATGCCCGGTTCGACGGCTGGTTCTACGTCGCCGTGCGCACGACCGGCATCTACTGCCGGCCGAGCTGCCCGGCGGTCACGCCGAAGCGCACGCAACGTCGACTTCTACCGCTCGGCGGCGGCCGCCCAGCAGCGCGGCTTCCGGGCGTGCAAGCGATGCCGGCCCGACGCCTCGCCCGGGTCGCCGGAGTGGGACGTGCGCGGCGACCTCGTCGGCCGGGCGATGCGCCTGATCGCCGACGGCGTCGTCGATCGCGAGGGCGTGACCGGGCTCTCGCGCCGCCTCGGCTACAGCGTGCGGCACCTCAACCGGATGCTCACCGACGAGCTCGGCGCCGGCCCGCTGGCGCTCGCCCGGGCGCAGCGCGCCCAGACCGCGCGCACGTTGATCGAGACGACCGAGCTCGGCGATGACCGACATCGCCTTCGCCGCCGGGCTTCGGCAGCGTGCGCCAGTTCAACGACACCGTTCGCGAGGTGTACGCCGTCGCCCCGAGCGAGCTGCGCCAGCGCGACGCGCACGGCGGCTCGTCGAGTCGACGCCGGAACGGTCTCCGTGCGGCTCGCCGCCCGCCGCGCCGTTCGCCGGCACGGCAGCTGCTCGGCGTTCCTCGGCGCACCGAGCCGTGCCGGGCGTCGAGCGCTGGGACGGCGACGACGTACGCGCGTGCCGCTCGAGCTGCCGCACGGGCACGGCACGGTCGAGCTGCGCGCCGCCGACGACCACATCGCGGCGCACGTTCCGGCTCGCCGACTGGCGCGACCTGGCGCCGGCCGTCGGCCGCGTCCGGCGTCTGCTCGACCTCGACGCCGACCCGACGTCGATCGACGAGGCGCTCGGCGGCCGATCCCGACCTGCGCCGCTGGTCGAGCGCACGCCGGGACTGCGCGTCGCCGGGTCGGTCGACGCCGCCGAGACGCTGGTGCGGGCGATCGTCGGCCAGCAGGTGTCGGTGGCCGGCGCGCGCACCGTGCTCGGGCGCATCGCGCAGTCGATCGGCGAACCGCTGACGTTGAGCGACGACCGGCTGACCCACGTCTGTTCCCGTCGATGGACCGGCTGGCCGAGGCGTCGACGTCCGATCTCCCGATGCCCGTCGCCCGCGCCGACACGCTGCGACGTGTCGGACAGCTCGTCGTCGACGGCGCAGATCGATCTCGACCAAGGCGTCGACCGGGCGGCGCTCGTCGAGCAACTGCGTCGCCGTCCGCGGCATCGGCCCGTGGACCGCCGACTACGTCGTGATGCGCGGACTCGGCGACCCCGACGTGTTCCTCGACACCGATCTCGGCGTGCGCCACGCGCTCGACTGCCCTCGATCTCGACCGCCGATGCTGCCGAGCGCTGGCGGCCGTGGCGGACGTATGCGATGCACCATCTCTGGGCAACACTGTGAAGGAGCGCCGATGAACACCACGACCCAGATCCGCACTCGTCCGCGGATCGACGATGCGCATCGCCGATCGGCGAGCTCACGATCGTCGCCACCGACGACGCCGTCGTGGCCATCCGCTGGGACACCGAGTCCGACGACCGCGACCCCGAGGCCCACAACCCGGTCGACGCCAAGCTGCCGGTCGACGAGTCGTCGATGTCGAGCGCGGCGAGCACGCCGTGCTCGACGACGCGGCGCGCCAGCTCGACGAGTACTTCGCCGGCGAGCGCACCGAGTTCGACCTGCCGCTGGCGCCGATCGGCACCGAGTTCCAGCAGCAGGCCTGGACGGCGCTGCGCATCGATCCCGTTCGGCGAGACGATCAGCTACGGCGAGCAGGCGCGCCGGCTCGGCGACAAGAACAAGTCGCGGGCGGTCGGCGCCGCCAACGGCAAGAACCCGATCCCGATCGTCGTGCCGTGCCACCGGGTGGTCGGCTCCAACGGCCACCTCACCGGGTTCGCCGGCGGGCTCGGCGTCAAGGCGTGGCTGCTCGAGCACGAGCTCGAGGTCCGCGCCCGCTGGACGCGACTGCGAAAGGCCGCCAACGCTCGAGACCATGCGGCGACTCGCCGCGATCGCTCGACACGGCGACCATCCGGAAGCAGGCGCAGCGTCCCGCAGCTGAGCCTTGGCACGCCTCGACCACGATCCCGACCCCGAACACGGGACCCCGCGCGTCCACCGGCGCAGGCTCAGCGGCATCAGGTCACGACGCGCGGCAGCGGCTCGATGGTGCGGCTCGGCGCGCTGATGCTGAGCGCCAGTGCCTGCGCCTTCTCCAGCGACCGAGGTCGAACCCTCCGGCGCCAGCACGCCCGGCACAACGTCGAGTCGAACACGGCCGAGCACCGCCAGGCGGGCGGCGAGCCTCCCACCGTCGCCACGCCCACGCCCACATCCGACGCGCTGTCGGCGCCGCCGGGCACGTCCGGCGGTCACGACGACGGCCGGACCCCGGCCGGCCGGCGCCGACCACCACCAAGCCGGCGACTGCGGCGCCGACCACGCCCTCGCCCACCTCACGGTCACCGACGACGCTCCCGTCGACCACACCGGTGCCGACCACGACCCTGCCGCCCGACTGTGTCGGGCTCGCCGACGCCGCGTCCGGCGCCAGGGTGTACGTCGGAGCGGACGGCCAACAGCGCACGTACGAGTTGGCGGTGCCCAGCGGCTACGACGGCACCCGTGCAGCGCCGCTGATACTGAACTTCCACGAGCATTCCAGCACCGGTGCGTTGCACGAGCACGTACACCCTGATGGGCAAGCAGGGCAACGCAGCGCGGATACATCGTCGTGTCGCCCGATTCGACCACCACTCCGCCGTCGTGGAACATCCGCGGCGCGGCGAGCCGTCCCGACGACTTCGCCTTCGCCCACGGCCTCGTCGCCGAGCTGCAGACGACGATGTGCATCGATGGATCGCGGATCTATGCCGCCGGCCACGCGAACGGCGGGATGATGGCGGCGATGCTGGCGTGCGGCGCGCCGTACGAGTTCGCGGCGGTGGCAGTCGTGGCCGCCGTCCCGAAATCGTCGTGCCCACGCCGAAGTGCAGCCGGCGGTGATCGAGATCCTGGGGACGGCCGACCCGTTGACCAAGTACCACGGCACCGTCAACAAGCCGAGCGCCACAGAGTCGATCGACAGTTGGGCGAAGCACGCCGGGTGCCTCGACCCACCCGTCACGAAGGGGTCGCGAACGGCGTGGAGGCGAGGCGGTACGACGGTTGTGCCGCCGACGTCGTGCTGCTGAGCGTCGTCGACGGGCCTGCACCCGTGGCCAGGTGGTTCGGTCGCGCAGGAAGCAGCCGGGGAACTCCCAGGCAGGCCGGACGTTCCCGGCCACCGAGACGCATCCTCGATTTCTTCGACGACCACGCCCACGCGTGATCGCCGGGCAACTGGGAGCCTCAGCTCCAGTCCTTCTGGATGTGCTCGCGTCCGATCATGTACGCGGCCGGTCGTGCGAACAACGTCTCGCCCGACTCGACGACCGCCGACCATGCTCGCGAGGCAAGTGCAGATTTCCATGACCCGTAGTCGTCGAACCACAGTTCCGAGCACCCGTCGTGCGTCGGGGCGAGGATGCCGGTCAGGCTGTACGACGTGGGCAGGGCGTGGGTCTGCACGTAGCGCCGGATCCCCGGAAGCTCTGCAATCAGCGCCCCGTGCGCGGCCCGCCCATCGCTCGGAGAATTCCTGGAGTGTGAGGCCAGGCCGCCGGGCGGAGACGAAGATCACCTTGACCATCTCGGTCGTCGTCGTGCCGTCGAGCACGACCCTCTCGGTGCCGACCACGCTCGCCTTGCGATGATCGGTCGGCCAACTCGTGGCGCGGTCGAAGACGGCTGGCATCGTCGACGATCACCGCGTCGCGCAGCGCGACCTCGTGCGGATCTTCCGGTGGCACGACGACCGAGTCGACATCGTCGAACCAGAACATCGAGGCGCCGTCGTAGGTCGGCGCAGGCTCGTCGCCGTACGCCTCGTCGAGCGTCGGCTGCTGGACGTACCGCCGCAGGGCGGACACACGGGCGCACAGTGGTCCGTGATGCTCGGCCCAGTACCGCCGGAACTCGGCGAGCGTCAGGTCGGGATGCTTGACGGCGGCCGAGACGATTCGGATCATCGTGCTCAGGCGCGGTGGCGGGCGCGGGCGGCCTGCTCGCGGCTGGCGCGGGCGGCGGCCTGCTTGCGCTCCTTCATCTCCTTGCGCTTGGCCTTGATCGCCTCGCGCTCGGCGTCGTCGATCTCCGGCACCTGCACCATCGGGCTCAGCGGACGCGGCTCGACAGGCGGCAGCTTGACCAGGTCGTCGTGCTTGAGCAGGTCGCGGATGATCGACCGACGCGGGCGCCTCGCCGACGACCGTCGATGCCAGCATGATGCGGGTGATCGCCACACCGTGACGTTCGGCGAGGCCCGGGAGCACCTCGCGCAGCTGGTCGGAGGTGGGGTTCTCGGCATGGTCGCCGAGCTGCTCGATGCAGTCGGCGAGACATGCATCGGTGAGCACGAGGGCGACGCCTTCGAGCGTGCCGTCGAGTCGCCCGTGGGCGATCGCCTCGCGGATCGCGGCGGCGTCGGCATCGGCGCCGGCCAGTTCCACCAGTGCGTCGCGGTGGTCGTCGTCGAGTGCGGCGACGGCGGCGTCGAGCTCTTCGTCGGTGGCGCCGCCGAAGCTGCGGTCGAGCAAGCCCAGCGCCTGGAGGCGGTTCTTGACCTGATTCATGGCCGTTCGACCCTATCGGCGGCCGTGGCGCGTCGTGTGGGCCGTCGTCTAGAGTGCGCGTGAAATCGCTCATGAGGGGGTTCGTAGCAGATGGCAACGGTGGCACTCGACAACGTCAACAAGGTGTACGACAACGGCTACCACGCCATTCACGACCTCAGCCTCGACATCGCCGACGGCGAGTTCCTGGTGCTGGTCGGGCCGTCAGGGTGCGGCAAGTCGACGGCGTTGCGAATGATCGCCGGCCTCGAGACGATCACGGGCGGGCAGATGCGCATCGGCGAGAAGGTCGTCAACGACGTCGAGCCCAAAGACCGCGACATCGCCATGGTGTTCCAGAACTACGCGCTCGTATCCGCACATGACGGTGTACGACAACATCGGCTTCGCACTCAAGCTGGCGAAGGTTCCGAAGGAGGAGATCGACAAGCGCGTGCGCAAGGCGGCCGAGACGCTGGAGCTCACCACCTACCTCGATCGCAAGCCGGGACAGCTCTCGGGTGGTCAGCGTCAGCGCGTGGCGATGGGACGCGCGATCGTGCGCCAGCCGGCGGCGTTCCTGATGGACGAGCCGTTGTCGAACCTCGACGCCAAGCTGCGCGTGCAGATGCGGGCCGAGATCGCCGGCCTCCAGCGCGAGCTCGGCGTCACCACGTTCTACGTCACCCACGACCAGGTCGAGGCGATGACGATGGGCGACCGGGTGGCGGTCATCAAGGACGGATACCTGCAGCAGGTCGACACGCCGCAGAACCTCTACGACAGGCCCGCCAACGTGTTCGTCGCGGCCTTCATCGGTTCGCCGTCGATGAACCTCTACGACGGCAAGCTCTCGTTCAGCGGCGATGCCGGCTCGATCCAGATCGGCAGCCAGTCGTTGGCGCTCGCGCCCGAGTCGCTGGCGGCGCGGCCGGGCTTGCGGGGTTACGACGGCAAGCGCGTCGTGGTGGGCGTTCGGCCCGAAGACTTCGAGGATGCCGCGCTGGCAGGTGACGTGCGTCCCGGGTCGGTGTTGCGCGCCGAGGTGTCGTTGCTCGAAGCGCTCGGCTCCGAGATCATGGTCCACTTCCGGCTCGACGCCTCACGCGTCGACTCCGGCGACCCCGACGCGGTGGAGGAGGCCGGCACCACCGCCAACGCCGTCGGCCGCTTCCACCCGCGGTCACGGGTCAAGGTCGGCGACACGGCCGAGATCGCCGTGTCCACCGAGAACCTGCACTTCTTCGATCCCGAGACGCGGCTCGCCATCTGGGACTGAGGCCGCCCGCCGTCAGCTGCGGGGCGGGCCCGTGGTGAAACGCTCGACGAGCCGGATCACCGCGTTGCTGACGCTCGAGCTCGACCTCACCGCGGTCAGCAGATCGATCACCGTTCGCGCCGCTCGCGCGCCGTGTTCGGCGACGTCCTGATGCACGGTGGTGAGCCCGACCACGGGTGAGCCGTCGTGGTCGTCGACGCCGACGATCGACAGGTCACGGGGGACGGAGATCCCACGCTCGCGTGCCGCCCACAAGGCGCCCATCGCCATCTCGTCGGAGAAGGCGAACACCCCGGTCGGCGGATCGGGGCGGTTGAAGAGCGTGTTGAGGGCGTCGTACCCGCCGTCGATGGCGAAGTAGCCGGGCGCGTACAACGTCGGATCGGGCGTGATGCCGGCCTCACGCATCGCCTGCTCGAAACCCTGCAGGCGACGGTTGGGCACGACGAACCCTTCCTCGGGCTGGCCGTTGATCACCCCGATCCGGCGTGTGGCCGAGCCCGATCAGATGGCGCGTCGCCATGCGGCCGACCTCGACATCGTCGATGCCGATCGACGCCACACCGGGGCCGTCGGGCCCGACGTACACGATCGCCATGCGCTCGCTGCGCAGGCGCTGCAACTCGTCATCGGTGAGCGGGATCTCGACGCAGATCAGGCCGTCGACACGGCGGTGGATCGGGCCGGCCGCCTCGAGCACGCCGCGACCTTCGCCGAAGGCGCCGAGCCCGACCACGATCGTGTCGTACCCGGCCTCGGCGAACACCGCCTCGACCCCGGCGACGACGTGCGAGAAGTACCAACCGTTGAGCATCGGCACGGCGACGGCGATCGCCCGTGAGCGTCCGGCGGCGAGGCGTGACGCCGCCGGATCGGCGCGGTAGTCCATCTCGGTGGCGATCCGCTCGATCCGCTCGCGTGTGTGGTTGGCGACGTTGGGGAGACCGCGCAGGGCGCGGCTGACGGTGGCCACCGACACGCCGGCCGACGCGGCGACGTCCTCGATCGTCGCCCGCTCGCGGCGCATGGTGTTGATCGAAGTCGGCATCGCGTTGCCCAGTCTGGCCGAAGTCGGCGGGGTAGCCCTGCATCGCGACCGGAGTACGATGGCCGTGACACGGCGTGCTCTCGGCCGTGCGAAGCTGGAGGTCGTCCATGGATGCCGAACTCGCACGATTCGCGATCTCGCTCGTCGATCTCACCGATCTCTCGGACGACTGCACTCCTGCCGCGATCGACGCGTTGTGCGATCGGGCGCGCCGCTACGGGACGGCGGCAGTGTGCGTGTGGCCCGACTTCGTGGCGCAGTCGTCGCGGGCGCTGTCCGACACGGATGTGCGCGTGGCGACGGTCGTCAACTTCCCGAGCGGCGACGAGCGGCCGTTCGCCGTCGGTCTCGTCACGCGGGAGGCGCTGGCCGACGGCGCCGACGAGATCGACACCGTGTTGCCGTATCGCCAGTTCGCGACCGGCCGGCTCGATCGCCCGGCCGAGGTGCTCGACCGCGTTCGGTCGATCACCGACGGACAGGCGCGTGATGAAGGTGATCCTCGAGACCGGAGAGCTGCCCGATCTCGACACGGTTGCCCGGGCAGCCCAGTTCGCGATCGATCACGGCGCCGACTTCATCAAGACCTCCACCGGCAAGAGCCCGGTGTCGGCGTCGTTGCCCGCCGCCGAGACCATGCTCTCGGTGATCGCCGCCGGCGACCGCCAGGTCGGGCTCAAGCCGTCCGGTGGCATCAGCACCGCCGACGAGGCCGAGCGCTACATCGCCCTCGCCGAGTCGATCATGGGAACCGGCTGGGTGTCGCCGTCGACGTTCCGGTTCGGGGCCAGCGGGTTGCTCGACGCCCTGCTCGCCGCCGCCGGCGAATCGACGTCGGCCACCGGCGGCGCGTCGACGAACTACTGAACTCGTCAGTCGTCGTCGGGGAGCTGGAACTCGCCCTGCAGCACGACCCGGCCGGACGAGTCGGCGACCCCGTCGATCGGCTCGGCGGTGACCGTCATGATGTGGAACCGAGTGTCGTCGGTGCCGGTCCACAACTCGATCGCAGCATCGCCGCCGCGCAGGTGGAACGTGCCGGCGCTGACCCGGATCTCGCCGTCGCTGATCCAGGCTTCGTACATCTCGTCGGGTTGGGCACCGGCGAGGCCGTCGGCGTCGAGCAGGATCTTGAGTCCGGCAGGTGTCGGCTCGAACCGCACGACCGCCGAGGCGCCGGGCGCCAGGTCGGTGCCGGTCAATGTCGCCTCGGACGACGCCGCCGATCCGGTGTCGTCCTCGGCGATCCGAGCCACGACCGCGGCGCCGACTGCGATCACCGCGATCACCGCCGCCGCGGTGAGCCACGGCGGCAGCGAACCTCTGATCGTGCGCCGTCGGGCCGACTCGATCGGCACGGGCTCGGCCGCGATCGCGGCGACGATTGCGTCCTCGAGCGCGGCGGGTGGGCTGTCCCACACCTCGGGGTGGGACAGAGCGCTGGCGATCGCCGGTGACAACTCGTCGCTCATCGTGGTTCCTCGTCGATCAGTACGTTCGGCGGCGGCGCTTGGTTCGCGGCGATTTCACCGATATCGAGGTGTGCCAGCGCCACCGCCAGTCGTTTGTGGGCGCGGCCGGATCGCGACTTCACGGTTCCGACCGGGATGCCCAGTTGGGTGGCGATCTGATCGTGGGTCTCTCCGAGCAGATGTGACCGCCGGACCACTTCGCGCTCGTCGGGCGGAAGGGCATCGATCGCGCGCCGCACCTCGAATCGCTCCCACGTGCGTTCCATCGACTCGCCCTCGACCTCGACCTCGACCTCAGGTTGATGCCCACCTCGGGTGGGCCGCTTCTCGGACCGGAGGGCGTCGATCGCCGTGTGGCGGGCGATCGAGTACAGCCACGGGCGCGAGCTCGCGCCGATCGTCGAACGAGGACGCCGCCCGCCAGGCCTTGACGAACGTCTGCTGCACCACGTCGGCAGCCAGCTCCGCGGTCGTGCACGATCGACCGCGCGACCGTGAACACCGCTCCGCCGTACTCGCTGTACAGCGTGCGGACGGCATCCGGATCCCCGGCCCGGAAGCGCTCGACGAGCTCGCTCATCGGCCATGTTGACACGCTCGGCGCAGGTGATGCCGCCGCGCTCAGCTGGGAGGTATTTCGGGTCGGGCGGACCTGCTCGACCGCCCCGCCGGCCTCCTTCCAGCCGTTGAAGCCCACGGTGAGGTGGGCGACGTTGGTGTAGCCGAGGTCCTGCAGCAGGTCGGCGGCGAGCGCCGAGCGGCCGCCGCCGGCGCAGTAGACGACGTAGCGCTCACCGAAGTCGAGCCCGCCTCGGTAGTACTTGGATTCGGGGTCGAACCAGAACTCGAGCATGCCTCGCGGCATCGACCGCGCGCCCGGGATGGCGCCCCGTTCCCACAGCTCACGGGGGTCGCGGATGTCGATCAGCGTCGACGCCGCCGGCCTCGATCTCGGACCCGAGCTGGTCGACCGACAGCTCCTCGATCCGCGACTTCGCCTCGCGGACCATGTCGTTCACGGTGCGCCGGGATGGTGCGGGCGATGAGTTGCTCATCCCGACATGTTCGCGCACAACGCCGGTCGGAGTCGCGTGGTCAGGTGGCCGCGGTCGGCGCACGAGCACACCGCGAATTGCCGGTCCCTTGAGAGTACGAGCACCCACAGTGGTGGTGCTCTCACTGGCCGTGTATGCCCCGTACGCAGGTGTTCGATACTGGTCAAGAGCATGAATTTTCAGTCGACATTTCCGAAAGATGTCACGTAGAGTGCAGCCGTTACACCGGCGGCTAGTTGAAACGAGCGGGAGATCCACCAGATGTTGCGGAAGTCTGCGTTGGCAGTTGTCTTGTCCATGGTTGTGTCGTTCTTCGTATGGACGGTCGCACCCCAAACAGCGCTCGCTGTCGATCCGGTCTTCCGGGCGGCGGCGACGGCGAACACCACGACGGCGGCGGCCGCGATCACGGTGCCCGCCTCGGTCCAGAGCGGCGATCAGCTGATCCTGATCATCACCGCCAACTCGGCGACCACCGCCACCACCCCGGCGGGGTGGACATTGCGTGGCACCGCCGAGGACGGCAGCCCCGACATGAGGTCGTGGGTGTTCACCCGCGCCGCCGTTGCCGGCACTGCCGGATCGACGGTGACCTCGACGCTCGGCGCGTCGGTCAAGGTCGCCCGCACCTTGCTCGCCTACACCGGAGCATCGTCGCCGACATCGGTCACGTCGTCGCTCAAGGACACCTCCACCACCGCCCTCGCGGCACCCTCGGCGGCGGTCGCCGGTGCCGACACGGCGGTCATCAACTACTGGTCCGACAAGACGTCGGAGAACAGCGGCTGGACCCTGCCGGGCACGGTCACCTCGCGCAGCACGTCGGTCGGCTCTGGTTCGGGACGGATCACCGTTGCCGCCGCCGATCGGATGCTCGACGCCGGCACCGCCTCGGCCGTCACCGCCAACTCGTCGATCGCCGGTGCCAAGGGCATCGCCTGGACGATCGTCATGCCGTCGACGGTCAGCACCCCGCAGCCGGTGGCGGCCTTCACGTCGCCGTGCACGCAGCGCACCTGCACATTCAACGGCAGCTCGTCCACGACGCCCGCCGGCACCACCATCACGAACTACAGCTGGAACTACGGCGACGGCACCACGGCCACCGGCGCCACGCCTGCTGCCAAGACCTACGCCGCCAACGGCACCTACAACGTGGTGCTGACGGTCACCAACAGCGCCGGGGCCACCGACACCGAGACGCGGGCGATCACCGTCACGGCCGCTGCGACCGTGCCGGTCGCGGCGTTCACCACCTCGTGCGTCCAGCGCACGTGCACGTTCAACGGCAGTACGCTCCACCACGCCGGCCGGCACCACGATCACGGGCTACAGCTGGAACTACGGCGACGGCACCACGGCCACCGGCGCCACGCCGGCCGCCAAGACCTACGCCGCCAACGGCACGTACAACGTCGTGTTGACGGTCACCAACAGCGCCGGCGGCACCGACACCGAGACGCAGGCGATCACCGCCACCGCTCCGGCCGGCGGGTCACACCGCGATGCGCCCGAGATCCCTCGCACCGACTACCCGCGCATCACGACCGGTGAGATCTGCGACCTCGAGTACATCGGCAACCGCGTCTTCATCGCCGGCGGCTTCACCTCGATGCGCAACAACGCCACGAGCAACACCACGACGTCTACACCCAGCGCTACCTGCTGCGTTCAACCTGACCACCGGGCTCGTCGACACCGCCTTCCGGCCCACGTTCGACGGCGGTGTGCGAGAGTCGAGGCCAGCCCGACGGCACGAAGTCTGTTCGTCGTCGGCTCGCTTCAACACCGTCAACGGCGTCGCCAAGCGCAAGTTCGCCTCGCTCAACCCGACCAACGGCGCCGACGGTCGCTGGCTTCACCGCGCACCGGCAACGCTGCCGGACACCGAGCTCGAGGCGACCAACACCACCGTCTACCTCGGTGGCAAGTTCACCCGCATCAACAGCACCGTCCACCGCGGCCTGGCCGCGGTGAACGCCACCACCGGTGCCCTCGTGGTCGCACGACCGGCAACTCGTGGCACCGGTCAACAACATCACCGGCGGCATCGGCGCCGAACGGCTCTGCTCAACGTGCAGGAGCTGCTGCTGACACCCGACTCAGTCAAGCTGATCGTCGTCCACACCGGCCGCCAGATCGCCGGCCAGGACCGCTACGGCGTCGGCCTCATCAACACCCTGACCAACACGTGCTGCTCGCCGTGGCGCACCCAGCTGTGGGAGGACAACCTCCGGTTCGTCGGCGACATCCAGCGTGCCTACGGCGGAGCAGTCGCCCCCAACGGCCAGTACTTCGTCGTCACCAGCGGTTCCGGCGGCGACCGCCCGCCGATCAACGACACCGCGGTCGCGTTCCCGATCGAGGGCGGCGAGGACGTCCAGACCCGCTGTGGGTCTCCCGTGCTGTTCGACAGCGTCTACTCGGTGGCGATCACCGAGGTCGGCGTCTACCTCGGCGGCCACTTCACCTGGATGGAGTCGCCGACCGCCAAGGATCCGTGGCCGGGCCTGGACAACGTCGGGCTACGGCACGTGGCCAGGGCCTCTCGGGCTACGGCCTCGGCGACGACGTCGTCATCCGCGACCACATCGGTGTGATCGACCCGGTCGACGGCAAGGCGCTCGAGTGGAGCCCGAGCTCGAACTCGTTCGAGGGCAACAAGGCCATGCTCGTCACGCCTCGCGGCGTGGTCACCGGCGGCGACGCAACGACCCAGGGCGGCTAGAACGTCGGCCGCATCGCGTTCTACGACTTCGCCAGCATCCCGGCCCCAGGCGCCAACGAGACCACGATCACCAACCCGATCGAGGGTCGCATCGAGGAGACCGGCGTCGAGTTCACCATCGACGGAACGGCGCGCGCCACCAGCGGCGTCAACCGGGTCCAGCTCGAGATCCAGGACCGCGAGTCCGGCCAGTACCTGCAGGACAACCTCACGACGTGGGGTGGCAGCGAACACGATCAACGTCAACCTCGCCTCGCCCGGCGCGACCGCGACCACTGGTCCCTGCCGGTGACGATCTCCGGCAACCGCCGGATCTGGCTGCGGCCAAGACCTACGCCACCAACGGCACGAATGATCGCGTCCAAGGCCGGCAAGAAGTTCGAGACGTTCAGCGTCGCGGACGAGGCACCGACGCGCCAGCATCACGGTCCCGTCGGGCAACTCGTGCCGACGACCACGTTCAACGTGGCCGGCACGGCGACCGACGACATCGGCGTCGCGCCGATCAACATCTCGATCCGGACGCCGGAACCTGTACCTCCAGGACAACGGCACGCGTCGGCTCGACTACAACACGTTCACGCATCGAGCCCGGACGTGGTTGACGCCATCAGCACCACCTGGTCGCTACGAGGTCACAGTGCCCGTACGAAGGCGAGTGGACGGCATCGAGGCGACTCGCCGTCGACACGACCGGACAGTCCGACCTGCGTGAGCGGCACCCGCGACTGGCTGGTCAGCGCCACCGCTATCGCGCCGACCGTCACCATCACGGCACCCGTCGCCATGACCCCGCCGACGACGGCGTTCCCGCTCACGTCGTCACGCCGGGTAGCCCGATGACGTTCACGGGCACCGCCACGGACGACGAGAACCTCGACAACGTGGAGATCCAGCTCCGCAACAACACCACGCGGCAGACGCTGGCCTGCGGACGGCACGTGGGCGTCGACAACCACGTCCGGTTGGTACCGGATCTCGCCGCATCAACGTCAACGGGACCACACTCAACTGGTCGTGGACCACGCCGTTCAACCTCGACCCCGGGTCAGCTACACCTTCTCGGTGCGGGCCACGGACGACCTGACGCTGTCGACGTCGTCGACCAACCAGGGTCGGTTGACGATCAACGCCCAGGTCGCCGGGAGACAACCCGCCGAACGCGATGCTCGACGCGACCGGCACGATCCCGGTGCGCAGGTGCTGCATCTCAACCTGACCGGAACGGCGACCGACGACATCGGTGTCGCCGCGGTCGAGGTCGCCATCCAGGACCGCGACACCAGCCGCTACCTGCAGGCCAACGGCACGTGTCGGCGGCGTACGCCGAGACTCCAGCCGTCCTGGCGAATCCGAACGGCGACCAGCACCACGTGGACGCTGTCGTCGGACCTGCCGACACAGGGCGACTGGGCCGTGACGGCGTACGGCTACGACACCGTCGGTCAGCAGGACACGTCGACCACGCGGGGCGACGCTCGCGTACGAGATCTACCCGGGTGACCTGCCGCCGGTGTTCACCGAGACCCTGTTCGCGCCGGCCGAGCGGCGCGACCTTCGCCGATCGCCAGGATCCCGGTCACGCGGCCGGGTCGAGGACGACCAGCAGATGGCCGCGGTCGCAGGTGGCGATCGTCAACGCGCTCGGGCAGTACATGAGCTCGTCAGGCACGTTCACCAGCACCAACGCGAGCTGGCGCACGGCGTTCCTGAACAGCCCCGGCTCGCCTGGCTCGAACTACTCGTACACGACGCCGGTGATCCCGGCCGGGCACGTACACGGTTCGGGTGCGCGGCGTCGACCAGCACGGGTTCACCACCAACCCGCCGGTCGAGCGCACGTCACGGTGACGTCAGCCGGCGAACAACCCGCCGGTGGCGAACTTCACGTACAGCTGCAACCAGAACGTCTGCGGCTTCGACGGCCGTTCGTCGACCGACGAGAACGCCACGACGCTGACGTACTCGTGGAACTTCGGCAGCGGCCAGGGCTCGGGCACCGGCCCGGTCCCGAGCAGGACGTACAACCGACCCGGCGCGTTCACGCGTCACACTGACGGTGCGTGACGAGTGGAACCTCACGGCGACGCCGTCGCAGACGGTCACGATCATCGAGCCGACCGGCAACGTGCCGCCGGTCGCCGGTGCTCAACCCGCCGTCGTGCAGCTGCTCGTGTGCAACTTCTCGTCGGCCGGAACCGCCGATCCCAACATCGGCGACACGGTCACCGTTCTGTGGAACTTCGGCGACCCGGGCAACACCACGACGAGCACCTCGACCAGCCCGTCGAGGACGTTCACGGCACCTGGCACCTACACCGTGACCCTCACAGCCACCGACGGATGGGGTGACACCCATGTCGTCACACGGGCGGTGACGGTCACCAACGTCTGACGTCTCACTGCTACCGGATGACAGACCCGACAGCGGTCTGCGCCTCGTGCGCAGGCCGCTGTCGAAGTTTTCGGGCAGGTCTGTCATTGACATGTCGGTCGCGATCGATGAAGTTGATCGAATGGGCGCCATCGGGGATGGCGAGCGCCGCAGGGTGCTCGTGCCGCAGGCTTTGGGGGCTGATCAGTTCCTCCGCGTCACGTGGCACGCTCAGCGTCGACTCCTGGTGTTCTCGCACTGGGAAGGTGACCACTGTGTGGCCGCCACCCCGGTGCGGGTGAGCGATGCCGCCGAGCTCGCCGAGCTGATGGTGTCGGCGATCACGAGCAACCTGGCGCCGCGCTCGTTGACGTGGGAGCCACCACACCCACGCGACCTCGTGACGGTCGACCTCCCGAGCGAGCGGTCGGCCTGACAGCGCAGCCGGCTCGACGGGTCGTGCGTACGCTGGTCGAGTGCGGATCGTCTCCCTGTTGCCGTCGGCCACCGAGATCCTGTTCGAGCTCGGTCTCGGCGACGACGTCGTCGGCGTCACGTTCGAGTGCGACTTCCCGCCGGAGGCCCGCACGCGACGGATCGTGTCGACATCGGCGCTGCCACCCGGGCTGACACCGGCGGAGATCGACGCCGTGGTCAAGCAGCGGATGCAGGCCGGCGAAGACCTGTACCGGCTCGACCGGGGTGCTTTCGAGGACCTCGACCCCGATCTCGTCGTCACCCAGGATCTGTGCGCGGTGTGCGCCGTCGACCTGTCGGAGGTCGACGAGGCGCTGGAGTACCTGGCCTGCACGGCTGATGTGCTGACGCTCGACCCGATGTCGCTCGACGAGGTGCTGGCGTCGATCGTGAGCACCGGCGAGGCGACCGGCACCGCCGACGCCGCCCGCCTGATCGTCGCCGATCTGCGACGCCGCCTCGATCACGTGGCAGCTGCCGTGCGTGGGGCGTCGCCCCGGTCGGTGCTGGTGCTGGAGTGGACGGATCCGGCCTTCACTGCCGGCCATTGGGTCCCCGACATGGTCGAGGCCGCCGGCGGTCGCTGCGTGCTCGGCCGGCCCGGGGCCAACTCGGAGGGTGTCGAGTGGTCGACGATCGGTGAAGCCCGGGCCGACGTGGTGATCGTGTCGCCGTGCGGCTTCCGACTCGACGGCGCCGCCCGACTCGCGGAGGAGGTCGTCGCCGAGCGGGCGCTCCCGCCCGATGCCGAGGTGTGGGCGATCGACGCCGACGCCGTGGTGGTGCGCCCCGGACCGCGGGTCGTCGAGGGGGTCGAGGTGATGGCGTCGATCCTGCATCCGGGTCTCGCCGGCGAGCCGGATCCGGCGTTGGCGCGACGCCTGCGCTGAGCCTCGGTGCCGACCTGGTCAGCCGGGCAGCCACCACCCGGTGACGTCGAACAACGTGTGTCCGGCGCTGCGGGCGGTGATGCAGATCCGTCCTGACGCGGCGGCCACCGTGACGGCGTTGGCGACGACATCGCCCGCGGCGGCGTTGACGCTCGACGTCGACGGAGTCGATCCGCACGGTGCCACCGAGAGGAACGACGGTCCGCCCGGGCCGACGAGCGTGAGCGTGCCGCTCACGGCACCGACCGATCCGGCGGCGACCCCGATGTCGAGGGTCTGGCCGGCACCGTGCACGGGAGACCATCCACCCACGGCCGTTCGGGTGTCGAGCATGCGCCGCGGCTCGACGGGCACATAGCGCAGGCCTGCCCCGGCACGCAGCGTGCCGGTGAGGTCGATGATCACGTCGGCCGGTGTCGATGTCAGGACGCAGATCGTGTCGTCGACACCGACGCGCACGAAGCCGGCGCTGGCGTTGGTGTCCCCCTGGAGCACGTTGACGTTGGACACCACGGGCGGTTCGCCGCCGCACGGGAAGGCGCTGACGTAGCCCGGGAGTTCGGCGCCCGGTGACGGTGAGGTTGACAGCGACGACGTCGGACCCGGCGGGGACCGGCACGGTCAGCAGCGCGGCCCGCCCGGTTTGACGGGTGTCGAGCAGGCGTGCCGGCGGGCTGGAGGGCGTCAGCGTCAATGCTCCCGATGTCGCCGGTGGAACGAACGCAGCCTGCAGATCGACGATCACGTCGGTGGCTGCGGAGCTGGTGACGCAGATCGTGGAAGCATCCGAGACGGCGACGACCGCGCCCGCGCCACGCGTGCGGTTCGTGAAGTTGACGTTCGAGGTCGGCGGGGGAGCGGTGCCGCAGGCGAACGCCGTCAGGAAGCCGGCGCGGGCGGGATCGACGGCGGCGAGGTTGACGGCCACCGCGGTCGTGGTGTCGGGAACCTCGTCCGGCAGGTCGATCGTCGCCACGCCTCCGGCGGCCAGCCGGCCCGGCGACATCACTCGCGTGTCGAGCAGACGGACCGGGTCGACGGCGAGCATCGCCGACGGCGAGCCGGTCGGCGGGGGAAGCGGCGACGTCGCCGCCGACGCGCCTGGCGGTGGCGACCGAGTCGGTGAAGGCCTGTGCCATCACAGCGCTGCGTTGGCGGTAGCCGTCCGGGTAGAGATGGGTGTTGTCCCAACTGCCGTAGACGTCGGGGTGGGCGCGCATCTCGGCCGGCCAGTCCCACGTCCAGAAGTCGTCGCGTTCGGCATCGACCTGATCGAGGGCGGCGTTCCACGCGTTCGCCTGATGGAGGTGGGTGTACAGCCGCGTGATCTTCGGCCACCAGATGCGGTGTCCCGGGCCGATGGCGTCGACGACGAGCATGATCGCCTGCTTGGCGCAGGCCACGTCGGCACTGCAATAGCCGCTGTCGTTGGCGCCGAGATTGATGATCCAGGTGTCGGAGTCCCAGCCTGCGGCCTGCCACTCGTCGATCATGGGCACGGCGTTGAAGTGGTCGGGCCAGCCCGGCGGTAGCCCGGTGCGCTTGCCGTCGACGGCGTGGAACCGAACCGGCCCCCAACCGCGTGCGATCAGATGGTCCGGCAACGTCGGCGAGAAGCGACCGGCACCGATGCCGACCGAGTCGCCGATGAAGCTGACGCTGCCGAGCGGTCCTGCGCCACCGATCGTGAAGTTGATCTCGTGCACCGTGTCGGCGCCTGCCACGTCGGCCGGGACGACGGCCGGGACGACGACCGAACCGAATGCCAGCGTCCACAACGCTGTCAGTTGGGCAGCCCGATGCATTGGTGGTGTCAGCTGCTGGCGGCGCCGAGGGCGGCCACGCTCGCGGCAACGGCAGCACCCGCGGCCGCGTCGGAGAGGACCTTGCGTACCGAGGTGCCGAGCGCTTCGAGCGACGTGCTGTCGAGCGCGCCGTCGATCCGCTTGCGGGCGTGCTTGCGGGTGCTGCGATCGGGACTGACGAGCTCCAACAGTTGAGCCGGGCCGGTCATCGACAGCAGCACCGCCGTCCGCGCCGGCATCGGCTCGTCGCTCGCTGCCGCGGCACGCAGGCGTTCCACGATCGAGTCACGAGTCGCCACGTCGAGCACCGTGTACCGGCGGCGGATACCTCCTTCGTCGGATGCGACCGCCCCGGCGGCGACGAGCCCGCCGAGGACGGCGTCCCAGGTGCCGACGCCGAGTCGCTGATCGAGCCCGCGGCTCATGTGCGACAGCGCCGACTTGACCTTGCCGCGCTTCTCGGCCAGCACCTCTGCGGCGGCCGTCAACGTCGGCGCCCGACCGTCGACGTCGTCGCCCTCGATCGCTACCTCGGCGAGCAACAGCGCCGCGAGACAGGCCTTGAGGCCGTCCCGGGTGCCGAGCTTGTGCCGTCCGGTCTCGGGGTCGATTGCGATCAGAGCCAGCTCCTCTGCCAACAGCACGATTCGCAACCTACCCGCGGTGGCGACATCGCCCGCGTCAGCGAGCGCCGTCATTCGCTGGTCGGGCCTGCGAAGTCGGCTGGCCGCTTCTCCATCAGGCTGGCACGCCCCTCGCCGGCGTCGGCGAGCGTGAACCCGAGGAATTCGTAGGCGAGGCTGGCGTCGAACACGGCCGACTGCGCCCGGTACCAGTGGTTGAGCGTGTGCTTCGTCCATCGGATCGCTTGTTGTGCGCCACCGGCGAGCTGGACGGCGACCTGCAGCGCGCGCTGCTCGACCTCGCTGTCGTCGACGCAGATCGAGACCAGGCCGATCCGCTCGGCTTCCTCGCCGGACAGCGTGTCGCACGTCAGCAGGTAGTACTTGGCCTTGGCCATGCCGCACAGCAACGGCCAGCAGATCGCGGCGTGGTCGCCGGCGGCGACGCCCAACCTGGTGTGGCCGTCGATGATCCGAGCCGAGCGTCCGACCACCGAGATGTCGGCGAGCAGGCCGGCGACCAGGCCGGCGCCGACCGCTGGACCACGGATCGCCGACACCACCGGCTTCGAGCAGTTGATGACGTTGAAGACGAGATCACGCGCCTCGCGGATCACCCGCAACCGTGTGGCGTCGTCGTTCATCACACCCTCGATCAGGTCGAAGCTGCCGCCGGCGGAGAACACCTCGTTGGCGCCCCGCAACACGGCGACGCGCACGGTCGGATCGCGATCGATCGTGAGCCAGATGTCGGCCAGCTGTCGGTGGACGTCCGGTGTCACGGCGTTCAGGCCGGGCGCATCGAGCGTGATGCGGAGCACGCCGTCCTCTGGTCGATCGAGCGACAGCCCGGTGTAAGCGCCATACAGATCGTCGTTCATGCTGCCTCCTGGCATAGCGTGCAGTGCCGAGCACACAAGTTTGACCTGGTACACGCTCCCAGGGGCGACCGACGGGAGCTCGATCATGGATCTGCACGATGGCACCCCGTTCTGGCCACGGCGCGACGGCATCCTCGGTGTCCACCCGCGACTGACCGCGGATGTTCGCTGCGACGTGTGCGTGGTCGGAGCCGGCATCACCGGCGCGTTGATCGCGCTCGAGCTGACGAAGCGCGGGCTCGACGTGGTGGTGGTCGATCGTCGTGACATCGGCGGTGGGAGCACGTCGGCGAGCACGGCGATGCTGCAGTACGAGATCGACGAGCTGCTGATCGATCTCACCGCGGCGCTCGGTGTCGAGCGTGCGGCGCCGGCGTACACCGAGTGCGGCCGCGGGATCGAGCTCGTCGAGCGAGCCACCCAGGCGGTCGGCCGAGAACTGCGGGTTCCGCCGATCTCCGAGCGTGTTCATGGCGATCCGCACGGCGCGACATCCCGACGCTTGCGAGACGAGTGCGACGCCCGTCGCGGCGGCCGGGTTCGACGTGCAATGGCTCGACCGAGCGACGCTGCGCGAGCGATGGGGCTTGACGGGACGGGCGGCGATCGAGTCGGCGCTCGGGGCATCCGTCGACCCGTACGCGCTCGCGCTTCCACGCCCTCGAGACGGTCCGCCGAGCGGGGCGGGCGGGTGTTCGAACGAACCGAGGTCAGTCGGCTTCGAGTTCTCCGCCCGTCGGGCTCGGGTCACCACCGGCGGGGGCACGGTCACCGCTCGGCACGTGGTGATGGCGACCGGATACGAAGTGTCGGAGCTGCTCCCGAAGCTCCCGTTCAGCCTGCACAGCTCGTTCGCGCTTCGTGACCGAACCGATCGACATCACTCGACTCGGCAGTTTCCCGACGGGCTGCTGTTCTGGGACTTCGACGACCCGTATCTCTACGGCCGCACGACCGACGACTCGCGACTGCTGATCGGCGGCAGGGACGAGAACTATCGCGACCCGTTGCGACGCCGGCGGGCGTTGCCGTCCAAGTCGCGCGCGCTCGCCGGCGGCGATCCCGAAGCGACTGCCCGATCTGGAACCGGTCGAGGTCGCGTTCGCGTGGAGCGGCACGTTCGCCGAGACGCCCGACGGGCTCGCCTACATCGGTTCGCACTCGCGGTACCCGCGGTGCCAGTTCGCGCTCGGCTTCGGTGGCAACGGCATCACCTACAGCGCCCTCGCCGCCGAGTACATCGCCGACGCGATCGACGGCACGGGCGCGTCCGAAGCGGCTCGGCTGTTCGATCTCGAACGGCCCGTGGTCCGTCCTTCGCGCTAAGGGCCCTGGGTGGCGCCCCCGAGCACGTCGGTGAACCACGCCGCCAGGCGATCGTCGATCTGTTGCTCGGCCGGCCGCTCGAACTGCAGCACCGACGCCATGGTGATCCCGACGCCGACCGCGGAAGACATCGATCCGGCTGTCGGCCGTCGGCGCGGCGAGATAGGCGTCGACGGTCGCCCGCAGGCCCTCGCGGTCTTCGATCGAGACGAGCCCGTACACCGGCGCGCCACGCTGTTCCACGGCGGGAGCGACGCAACGGGATGGCGGGCCGAGAGCACGCCGAGCGCCCGCACGCGCGTCCCCGGCGGCCGCCTCGAGCGCATCGGCAG